>NZ_JADDXR010000002.1:0-1234471 GCF_015330125.1 Zobellia nedashkovskayae
TCAAAATCTTTTTTCCCGACCACAAAAACAACAACTTACAAGGAACGTTTACTCTTTATTAACCCACACTTAACAAACATCTTCGTGCCTGTTTAGCGGGGTGCAAATGTAACACCCTTTTTTAATTCTTAAAGGATTTTTTTAAAGAAAAATTAAAGTTTTTTTCAAACTCCTTGTTTTCAGTAAATTACACACGCTGCGAAAAAGAGCGGCCTTAAAATTAAAACTTTTTATTCACTCTCACAAGCTTCAAACCCCTGTTTCACTCTTAATGTTTTATTAATTTTTTGTTTACGTATAATTCATCTGCTCAAATCAAACCTACATACAACCATAATAGAAGCAGAAAAGTATTATGCTCATCGCTTTACTTAAAACCTATGTCCTACTATATATGAGACATCCCATAAACTTAAGTCTTATATATTGTATGGCTTGTGCCGGTATACTATCTTTGCATCCTTATTACATAAAATGGGCATGATGAAAATTACATTACCGGACGGAAGTATTAGGGAGTATGAAAAAGGAAGCACTCCTATGGACATTGCCAAAAGTATCAGCGAAGGTTTTGCGCGAAACGTGATTTCGGCAAAATTTAACGATACGGTATTAGAAACCGTTACCCCTCTTAATGAAGACGGGGCACTAGTTCTTTATACTTGGAAAGACAAGGAAGGTAAAAAAGCATTTTGGCATTCTTCTTCACATATAGTTGCACAGGCACTTGAAGAATTATACCCAGGCATAAAATTAACTATTGGCCCTGCTATTGACAACGGGTTTTATTATGATGTTGATTTTGGTGAGCACACCGTTTCTGAAAAAGACTTTCCTTTGATAGAAAAAAAGGCATTGGAAATTGCTCGTGGCAAGCATGATTTTAAAATGCGCCCTATATCCAAAGCTGAAGCCTTATCTTTATATAAGAGTCAAGGAAATGAATTCAAGGTAGAACTTATTGAGAATCTTGAAGACGGTACTATTACTTTTTGCGACCATGATACTTTTACAGATTTATGCCGTGGTGGCCACATACCTAATACAGGTATTGTAAAAGCTATAAAAATATTAAACGTTGCGGGTGCTTATTGGAGAGGTGATGAAAAGAAACCTCAATTGACCAGGATTTACGGTATCTCTTTTCCAAAACAGAAAGAACTTACCGAATATCTTGCCTTAGTAGAAGAAGCAAAAAAACGTGACCATAGAAAACTTGGTAAAGAACTTGAACTTTTTGCTTTTTCTCAAAAAGTTGGTCAAGGTTTGCCATTATGGCTACCTAAAGGTGCTGCTTTAAGAGAGCGTCTAGAAGATTTCCTTAAGAAAGCACAAAAAAAAGCGGGTTACGAAATGGTGATTACCCCACATATTGGCCAAAAAGAACTTTATGTTACTTCTGGTCATTATGAAAAGTATGGTGCTGACAGCTTTCAGCCTATTCACACTCCAAAAGAAGATGAAGAGTTCTTGCTAAAACCTATGAACTGCCCTCATCATTGCGAAATATATAACGTACGCCCATTTAGCTACAGAGAACTACCAAAAAGATATGCGGAATTTGGTACAGTATATAGGTATGAACAGAGCGGTGAACTTCACGGCCTTACAAGGGTTAGAGGTTTCACACAAGATGACGCCCATATTTTCTGTACCCCTGAGCAGTTAGATCAAGAATTCAAGAATGTAATAGATCTTTCTTTATATGTTTTAGGTTCATTAGGCTTTGACAATTTTACCGCTCAAGTATCCGTAAGAGATTTAGATACTCCCGAAAAGTATATTGGATCAGTAGAAAACTGGGAGAAAGCAGAAAATGCAATCATCAATGCAGCTAAAGAAAAAGGTCTTGATTACGTAATTGAAAAAGGTGAAGCAGCTTTTTATGGTCCAAAATTAGACTTTATGGTGAAGGATGCCCTTGGTAGACAATGGCAATTAGGAACCATACAAGTAGATTATAATCTACCTGAACGCTTTGATCTTACATACAAAGGCAGCGATAATGAGCTACATAGACCGGTAATGATACACCGTGCACCCTTTGGTAGCATGGAGCGCTTCATTGCCCTGTTACTAGAACATACAGGAGGAAATTTCCCATTATGGCTCATCCCAGAACAAGCTATTGTATTGCCTGTGAGCGAGAAACATGAAAAATATGCGGAAAAAGTTTTAAAATCCTTAGAAAATGACGAAATTCGCGCCCTTGTTGATGCTCGGAATGAGACCGTCGGCAAGAAAATACGTGAAGCAGAAATGAATAAAATTCCTTTTATGCTAATCGTCGGGGAAAATGAAGAAGCATCGAACACTATTTCTGTTCGCAGACATGGTGGTGAAGATTTAGGCTCTATTTCCCTTGAGCAGTTTTCTGACTTGGTAACTAAAGAAATTAATAGTACCTTAAAGTCGTTTTAAAAAATTTAAGTTTAACTAAAAATAATTAGTCATAGCAATACGTAAAAGATTTAGGCCCCAACCTAGGAGGGAGAACAAAAACCCTCATAAAATCAACGAAAAAATACTATCACCTGAAGTAAGGTTGGTGGGTGACAACGTTGAAGTAGGCGTATACCCTATAAGGGTAGCTCTAGATAAATCGGAAGAAATGGGTTTGGATTTGGTTGAAATATCACCAGATGCAAAACCACCGGTATGTAAGATTATAGATTACAAGAAGTTTCTTTACGAACAAAAGAAGCGTGAGAAAGTCATGAAGTCCAAGGCTACGAAGGTGATCGTAAAAGAGATCCGTTTTGGGCCTAACACGGATGACCATGATTACGACTTCAAAAAGAAACATGCAGAAAAGTTCTTGCAAGATGGTGCCAAGTTAAAGGCATACGTATTCTTTAAGGGACGTTCTATAGTATATAAAGACAAAGGTGAAATTCTACTTTTAAAACTTGCCCAAGATTTAGAAGACTGGGGAAAAGTAGAGCAGTTGCCAAGATTAGAGGGTAAACGTATGACTATGTTTATTTCCCCTAAAGCGAAAAAATAAAGGTAACATAGTTTTATACTATGTTAACAAAAGAGATACTGACTTCTGTCCGCCATTTGCGGACAGTTTCAGCATAAATAAGTGAGATTCATATAAATAGGAAAAATGCCTAAACAGAAAACAAAATCGAGTGCCAAGAAGCGTTTTAAGCTTACCGGTACTGGTAAAATTAAAAGGAAGCACGCTTTCAAAAGTCATATTTTGACTAAAAAGTCTAAAAAGCGTAAGCTAAAGTTAACACATGACGGCTTGGTTCACCAAGCAGATGTTAACAGTATTAAAGAACAATTACGTTTAAAGTAAAAGTTCTTTCGGTAAAAAAGTATTAACCCTGGAGTTAGGCTCACAAGTATGCTAATAAAAGCATCGCCTACTACAAAAAATTAAAATTATGCCAAGATCAGTAAATGCAGTTGCTTCTAGAGCCAGAAGAAAAAAGGTGATAAAGCAAGCCAAAGGTTATTTTGGAAGACGTAAAAACGTTTGGACAGTAGCCAAAAATGCGGTAGAAAAAGCAATGTTATATGCTTACCGTGACAGAAGAAATAAAAAGAGAACTTTTCGTGCTCTATGGATCACTCGTATTAATGCGGGTGCCCGTTTACACGGTTTGTCTTACTCTCAGTTTATGGGAAAATTAAAAGCTAGCGGAATTGAATTGAACAGAAAAGTTCTTGCAGATTTAGCAATGAATCATCCTGATGCTTTTAAAGCAATCGTAGACCAGGTTAAATAAATTAAGAATATATCTCACTTATAAAAAACCCGTTACACTAGTGTAACGGGTTTTTTTATTCCCCAAAAGCAGTAATCACAAGGTTCCTTCCTGAAGCATGGTTTCTATGCTCACATAAATAAATTCCTTGCCAAATACCAAGATTCAACTTTCCTCCAGTTATTGGTATTTGTACAGACGCTCCCATCAAAGATGCCTTAATATGCGCAGGCATATCATCTGGCCCTTCATAGGTATGAATATAATAAGGCGCATTTTCAGGTACCATTTTATTCATGTGGCTCTCAAAATCTGTTCTAACCGTAGGATCTGCATTCTCATTAATTGTTAAGCTAGCAGATGTGTGCTTTATAAATACCTGACACATGCCAGTTCTAATAACACTAAGTTCGGGAAAAGAGCTTAGAAGCTCTTCGGTCACTAGATGAAACCCACGTCTACGAGCTTTAAGCTTTATTTCCTTTTGAAAAAATTTCATAAATTTTGTATATCAAATAAATGTAAAACTTTCTAAATACGAACCCTAATTAAATTACGAACAGATACCTTTGCTTCTTCTAAAAAACACACATGGATACATCAAAAGTAAAAATGGTTGTCACAGATATGGACGGCACGTTATTGAATTCTAATCACGAAGTAAGCAGTCGTTTTTTTGAGCTTTTTGAGAAAATGAAACAGAAGGGCATCATTTTCGTTGCCGCTAGCGGCAGACAGTACCATAGTATTGTAGATAAATTAGAACCCATTAAAAACGACATCATTGTAATTGCTGAAAATGGTGGTTTTGCCATGAAGCAGGATACAGAACTACTGGCTACCCCTTTACCAAATGAAGCTAAAAATACGGTTCTCAACGTATTGGATACTATTGAGAATATCCATCCTGTGCTTTGCGGCAAACACAGTGCGTACATAAAAAGTGACTCTGAAGAGTTTGAAGCAAAACTGAGGGAATATTATACCGATTATAAGGTTGTTGATGACCTAAAAGATTTTGATGGTGAAATACTTAAAATTGCAATTTATCACTTTGAAAGCTCCGAAAAATACATTTATCCTTCTGTGTCTCACTTAGAAGAGAACCTAAAAGTAAAAGTATCTGGAGAGAACTGGGTAGACATCTCTAGTCCTAATGCACATAAAGGCTATGCACTTAAAAAGGTTCAGGATTTATATGATATTACCCCAGAAGAAACCATGGTTTTTGGAGATTATAACAACGACCTGGAAATGCTTGGCCTTGCTCATTTCAGTTTCGCTATGGAAAATGCACATCCTAACGTAAAAGAAGCTGCTAATTACCTTACTGATAATAACGATAATTTTGGTGTAGAAAATATACTGCAAGCAATGCTAACTGGAATGGATGCTAAAAAGTAGACAGCTTAGAGTGTTGTACCCAGTAGTTTACTTGGCAAATACCCCATTGATTTTTTAAACGCCACCGTAAAATGTTGTGGGTTAGAATACCCTACTTCGTACGACGCTTGAGCAATTGTAAAATTTTGCTCAAGAATTAAGAGTTTCGCCTTTTCCATACGCAGCTGTGTAATAAATTTAAATATCGTAGTTTGATGCACTTTTTTAAAACAATTTTTTAGCTTAGTTGTATTAAAACCAGCTACTTCGGATAGTTCTTTAATTGTAAGTTTTAATTTTAAGTTCTGTTGGATATGCGAAACTACTTTTTCAATAGCTTCATAATCCATAGCGGGTAATTGTGCCTTCTTAATTTCGTCTATACAATTTTCTTTCTTTAAAAACGCCTCTATTACCAAGCAACGCATTTGAGATTCTATGTAATTCGTTTTAGCCTTTCCTGTGTACGGACAGTTTAAAATTTCAAGAAGCAGTACTCTTAATCTTTCGGGTATTGGTTGTCCCTTTTCCCATAGACTTCTAGGGTATTTCCCAGAGGAATTTAAAAAATCCTTGAAAGTAATGTGCTCCGTTCCCAATAAATCTTCTAAGAACTCCTTTATAAAGAATATTTCTACCGAAATATAATCTAAGCCTTTAAACTTTTGAGTTCCCAAAATGTTGGGCCATTGAATGATGTTATAAAAACCAGAATCAATATTCACTTTGGCTTTATTCTCTAAACCAGTAAATTCATAGTTTCCTTCTAACAAGAAATGAATACCAAAACAAGAACAAGAACTTTCATATTGCACGTCAGAAAAATTACCGAAACTCAACTTCCGCAATAGGACTGTAGCCCCATCTACCCGAAGCTCATGCTTACTTCCGTTAATACTCTTTCCTATCTTAAAGACTTCAGTCTTAAACGCATTTTCATGTATTAATTCTATTGAATCAACACCATTTTTTACGCTGTACTCCTCTGATGGGAAAAGACCTATTCTCATTAATTCTTAATTCGTAACTAAAACTTCTCTTTGCGTTATCCCTACCTGAAATCCTAGGTTAGTTTTGCAAATATATTTATTTAGACTTAATCTTAATAAAAAGAACCGACTTTTTTGACCTATGAAGCATTTATTTACCCTGTCCTTATTCTTCATCTTTATAACCGCTTATGGTCAAGATACCTCTGGTACTCTCACTGGTTCCGTTACGGATGTGAACGGCGAATCCTTGCCATTCGCTAGCATTGTAATAACAGGGCTTAACAAAGGTGTTTTATCTAATAACGATGGTTTTTACACTATTACTAACGTGCCCGAGGGTAAACATAAGCTTGTCGTTTCCTTTATCGGTTATGGTACGCGCTCTAAAACAATCGAAATAAAAGAAGAGAACAGAAACGTTCAGATAAATTTTCAATTAAAGGAAACTACTGAAAATCTAGATGAAGTTACGGTAAAAGGAAAAACACATAAAACCGCTCTTGAGACCAAAGGATTTTCCGCAAACTCTATTGAAACCAAAGAGGCAGGTCTTAGAAGTATTCAGACCAATGAACTTTTGAATACCACAGTAGGTGTAAAAATTAGGCAAAATGGGGGCCTGGGTTCTAATGTAGAATATAGCCTGAACGGCTTATCAGGAAGTTCGGTCAGTATTTTTATTGATGGAATTCCAATTTCTATTTATGGATCATCCTTTAACTTGAACAGTATTCCGCCCTCAATGATCAAAAATATTGAAGTTTATAAAGGTGTGGTTCCCGGACATTTATCCAGTGACGCCATCGGGGGAGCCATAAATATTGTACTTCATGAGGGAGGAAAGAACAACCTGAACGCTTCCATTTCCTATGGATCCTTCAACACCTTACAGACTAATTTAAATGGCGCATACCGAGCAGAAAAATCAGGCTTCACTTTAAAAGCATCGGCTTTTCACAACTACTCGGATAACGATTACAAAATATCAGGTAGGACTATAGTTGACATCGCCCCAAATGGGGTACAAACGCCTATAGTAGCCAGAAGGTTTAATGACGCTTATAGATCTACCGGTGGTATGGCACAAGTAGGGTTTACGAACGTTAGCTGGGCCGATCAGTTTTTTATAGGTGTTACGGCATCAGATGAATACAATGAGGTACAACATGGTACTTTCGTAACCGTATCCCCATACAAAGGTCGCTTTTTGGAGTCCGATGCACTACTTGCAAACCTAACGTATCAAAAAAAGAATTTTCTTGTCAAAGGACTTGATATAAACGTAACCGGTGTATACGGCAAACGTAATCGTATTATAAACGACACGGTTGCTGAAGCTTATACATGGGCAGGTACCAGATTGATAGGTTTTGATGGGGAACCGCTTGAGTATGCATGGGGCTCGCAAAATGAAAATGGTCCTACCCTAGCAAAAATAGCTAGAGACGTATCTTCAATCCGGTCGGGACTGTCTTATACCTTCAATGACCACCATAAAGTGCTATTAAACCATGTGTATAGTGGTGTGGATAGGGAGGATAGCGATGAAATGATATCGTTGTTAGAAAACACATTTCAACAAACAAGCGATCTTTACAAGCATATTGTTTCTTTAAGCTATGAACTAAATGCCTTTAACGAAAAGCTGAAACTGAATGCTTTTGGCAAACATTACATCCAAAAAGTACTCAATACCCAACCCGTTTTTAATGAAGACAATACAGCGGTAATTGATGAAGTTTACCAGAGCGACAAAGACTATACGGGTTATGGCTTCGCAGCTTCTTACCTAGTCACCCCAGCAATAACTTTATTGACATCTGCAGAAAAAGCGATTCGTCTGCCCAGCGAGAGCGAGGTGTTTGGTGATGCCGGTGATAATTTACTTCCCAATTTAACCATTCAACCTGAAACAAGTAATAATATAAATATCGGTTTCAGACTGGGGAAATTCAACCTGAAGAAACACGGAATAACATTAAGCACCAACTTCTTTGCCAGAAATATTGAAAATAGGATAGGATTACCAGCAAATGCAGATGGCTTAAAGGAAAGTGATGAATTCATACAATATACAAACCTAGAGAATACAGCAGAATCTAAAGGATTTGAAGCCGAATTATTTTATAGCTACGATAACAACCTAGGGTTCAACTTCAACATAAGCCGTATGAGTTTAACGACGGTCAATTCGGGAGTTGAAGCAAATGTCCCCAACGCTCCTTTGTTTACTATGAATGCAGGTTTACGCTACACTTTTAAAGATTTTATTCAGTCAAAATCAACACTGAATCTATTTTACAACACCTACTACACAGATGAATTTGCCTTTAAGTTCGCAGCAGGAACGAACACAACAGGTGAAGAAGTATTCTTGATTCCGGAACAGATCAGCCACGATTTTGGACTCAGCTATACATTCCCTAAAACTTGTTTTGTCCTGAGCTTCGATGTGAAAAATATATTTGACCAGGCCATTTATGACAACCTATCCGTACAAAAACCCGGAAGGGCATTTTATTTAAAATTAAACTATATCATCAACAATTTTTAACCTCTTAAAGTAAATCGAAAATGAAACGTACTTTTTTAAACCTTAATACTATTGCCTCAATACTACTTGCGGCCGGACTTATTACCGCTTGTAGCAGTGACGATAACAATGTAACTACGGAGGCAGAGTCGGAAACCGAGACGGAAACAGAAGAAGAAGCAACCGAAAATGCTAGATGGATTACCATTGCCGGTGCCAAAATGGGCGATGAACCAGGAGACGGAAATGGAGGGACTTTGATCTATTCAGTAACTAGTGAAGACGCAAAAGACCCTACCGTTCAGATAGACCCTTTCAACAATGGATTTGTTGCTCCGTCTAACAGAACGGCAAGATTGCAGGCTTCAGAAGATGGAAATACGATTTTCAACATTAGTTATGCGGGTGATACCGGAGGAAACTACACAAAATACTCCGTAGAGGGTGCAGGCGTTTTTAACCAAACCGGTACAGAAATAAGTATTGCACCTTATGTAGGAACAGCTCCAAGATGGATTAAATTATTTGATGGAGATAACACCGGCTGTGCGGTAAGAGTGGATGTTGAACACATTGTAGACGAAAATGATACTCCAGATGATATTACAGATGACACTTACATACGTACAAGCCAAACTGTTGGTATTGTTACGTTGAATTTAGTTGATTCTCAAATAAACAAATACCAACAAATTGATTTATCAATAGGCGAAGAGCTAGAATCGCAAGGGTATTATATTGGTAGAATTGACATGCCAACCTTAAATGCTGCCGGAGACAAATTATATATTGGTGCTCGTATGAATAAAGTTGACCCAGCAACTTTATCTAGAGATGAAGAGAATGCAGCAGATCTTGAAAGTGATAGCGACTATGAAGTTTTAGGTTCTAAAACAATTGTTGTGGACTATCCTTCATTGGAAAATCCAACTATAATAACTTCTACAGTTGGTCATGGTGATACAAATGGGTACCGTAGTATTAACTCTTTTGAATATGACGGTAGTGTTTACCAAGCCAATCAAAATGATCCAGAAGGCTCTTACATCCTAAAAATTGGAGCAGACAATCAGTATGATGATTCGTACGCTTTTAATTTGGACGATGCTTTGGGAATAACCGGTGCTTATGTATTGGCATGGAGACCAGCAGCCAATGGCAAAGCCGTTTTAGCTTACCGTCATGATGGGTCTGTAGAAGGTGTTGCGGGAGCTCAAGGATTTTTTGCTCTTGTTGATTTAAACGCACAAACTGCAGTAAGAATAGACGACATACCTTATAATCCTGATTTCTACTTGTTCCAATACCAAGGTTATGCGGTTGAAGGAACGGAAATCTACCTAACGCAAGCGCCTGTTGGCCAAAATGGAAACATTTACGTTGTAGAAACTGAAACCGGTGAAGTAATACAAGGTGCAGAACTTATTAACGCAGAGGGAAGCCACTTTATCGGAGCCTGGTAGAACAACAAAATAGCAGATTTTAAACCATTATCGGACATTCTGTTCGGTAATGGTTTTATCCACTTAGAACCTATAATCCATTTGATCATGAAAAATAATATTCTTAACACTATCATTTTAGTACTTAGTTTTAGTTTGGTTTCCTCGGGAGCAATAGCGCAGCGAAATGCCCCACGTGACCCAAATCCTTTCTTAAATAAGGACTACTGGGAAAAACAACCCAGCATAAGCACCATTCAATCTACCATTAAAGATGGTCATTCAGTAACCGTTGCCAATAGAGGTGGTTTTGACGCAACTACCTATGCCATTTTTGCTAAAAATCCGGTGAGTACCGTTCAATATCTGATTGATCAGGGGAACGATATCAACAAGCGAACCCACGATTCACGTACTTACGTTTTCTGGGCCGCATCCAGTGGAGACCTTGAAATGGTAAAACATTTGATTAACAAAGGCTCGAAGTTAGATTTGGTAGACTCTCACGGCTACGGCCCAATTTCATTTACTGCAGCTACAGGACAAACAGATACTGCCATCTATAATGCATTTATTGCAGGTGGTGTCGATGTAAAAAACGAAAAGGACCACCATGGTAAAAATGCACTTTTAATTGCCGCAGGTAAGATCAAAGACCTCACTATTATTGACTACTTCATTAGCAAAGGATTGGAACTTAACAGTACGGACGAGCATGGTAATGGTATTTTTAACTATGCTGCGCAGGGAGGTAATATTGATGTTTTGAAAAAATTGGTAGAACGAGGTGTTTCTATTAAAAAAAACGAAGGAACCGGTGAAAACGCAATTTTATTTGCCAGTAGAGGCGGAAGAGGTGCTAGTAACGGTATTGAAGTTTTTAAATATTTAGAAAGTTTGGGGCTAAATGCAAATGTGAGCAGCAAAAATGGCGTAACCCCTCTTCATAACTTAGCACGTTCTTCAGAAGACATCAAAGTGTTTGAATATTTAGTAACCAAAGGAGTTGATCCAAATGCCGTGGATAACGAAGGTAACACTGCGCTACTTAATGCCGCCCAAAGAAATTCGCTTAAAGCAATTACGTTCTTTGCCGAAAAATCTAAAAACATTGACCAAAAAGATAAAGGAGGGCGTACGGCTCTTGCCATTGCCGTTCAAAACAATAGTGCGGATGTAGTATCCTATCTCATTTCTATAGGTGCAGATGTTAATGTTATAGACGAAAAAGGGAACAACCTAGCGGCTTATTTATTTGGAACCAGAGGGAAAATTCGTGACTACGATGCAAAAGTAGCCGCTTTGACCGAAAAAGGCTTTGATTTCAAAAAAGCACAAGGTGACAAAAGCACGGTTTGGCATTTGGCAGTAGCTAAAAACGATTTAAAATTGCTTAAAAAAGTCAATGCTTTTGGTGCTGATATCAATGCCAAAGATGCTGACGGAAATACGCCGTTACACTATGCAGCCATGATAACGGAAAATGCAGGAGTGCTTAGATATTTATTAGCAAATGGTGCGGATACCGCTTCTACCACAGAATTTGGTGAGACCGCATTAGATTTGGCAAAAGAGAACGAGCTATTGGTCAAGAACAAGGTAGATTTAGAATTTTTAAACTAGTACATGATGAAAAATAACATAGTAAAAACGCTTAGTATTTGTGGTTTAGCTTCTTTAATTATGCTCTGTTCCGCCTTTGTTAAAGAACCTGAAGTAAGTTACAAATGTATGATTCAGATGATGAACTACACTGGTGAAAAAGCCTATGTAGTGGTCTCGTTGATCAACCCGGAAGGAAAATACGAAAAGACGCTTTACATTCAAGGCGATGATAAAGAATGGTTTCCTGATTTAAAAGAATGGTGGAAATTTAATGATGGCTCAAGTGAAAATGTTGATGCTATTTCTGGTGCCACCATTGGTAACGGTGAACGAAATATAATTTCTTTAGGATTCAACACTATTCATATTGATGCAGGTTACAAATTACGTTTTGAATCTGCGGTGGAGAATCAGGAATACTATGTTGTAGACGCTGAAGTTGAACTGAATTCGGCTACTCTAAAAGAGAAAGTAGATGGTAAAGGTTACATCCGCTACATAAGAATGGTACCTAACAAATAGTTTTTATGATTGTATCGGTATGGAGGTTTAGCCACTTACTATTTGCTATTATATCTTCTCTTTTTCTTTTGATAGCATCGGTAACCGGAGTGATTCTCGCTGTAGAACCTATTTCTAATAAAATGGAATCTTATAGCATTTCCGGAGCCGATGAACTTTCTTTGGCAGAGACTTTAGAGAATATCAATACAAAATATGAAGAGGTATTAGCTGTAAAACGAGACCGAAACGGTTTTGTAAGTGCTACGGTTATTATAGATGGCAATAATGATGAATTCTACATTGATCCATTTACCGGTGATAAATTGGGAAATCTTATTCAAAAAAAGCCTCTTTTTCAATTTGCTACCAACCTCCACCGATCTCTTTTTTTAAAATCTACGGGGCGTTTTCTAATCGGATTTGCTTCCTTTTTACTTATTCTGATAAGTATTTCTGGCATTGTTCTTATTGCTAAAAGACAAGGAGGATACAAGCAATTCTTTGCACCTGTTGTCCGTGAAAATTTTTCTCAATATAACCATGTTGTATATGCAAGATTTTCTTTGATTCCACTTTTGGTATTAGCGATCACTGGCGTATATCTTTCCTTACTTCGTTTTGATGTTATCCCAGATTCTCAAGTATCGTTACAAGTCGATTTTGATTCCATTCAGGAGGAACCTTTTAAAGAATACACAGAATTCGACCTTTTTGAAACTACACCCTTATCAGAACTTCGGGAACTGGAATACCCATTTTCTGAATTTGTAGAAGATTATTATATCATACGGTTAAAGGACAAGGAGCTATATCTGAACCAAGTTACCGGAGACATTCTTGCCGAAGAAAAACACCCTATAGTTCAAGTAATGTCATCTTGGGCTACAGTCCTCCATACCGGGGAAGGGAGTATTTTATGGTCAATGGTACTCGGTTTGGGAAGTTTAGCAATTCCCTTTCTAACGGTTACCGGATTTATGGTATATTTTAAAAGACCTAAAACCAAGGTTGCCAATGAATATTCAAAAAATGAAAGTGAATATGTTATTTTGGTAGGTACCGAAGGCGGTACCACACTTCAATTTGCTCAAGAGTTACACAAACAGCTTTTACTATCGGGTAAAAAAAGTCATCTGGCACTGATGAACCAATATTCGCTTTTCAAAAAAATGGAACATTTAGTGGTCATTACGGCCACATACGGACAAGGAGAAGCCCCGGCATCCGGAGAGAAGTTCATACAACTGGTCAAAAAAAATCAACAGAAACAAGCTTTTGATTTTAGCGTAGTAGGTTTTGGCTCTACGGCCTACCCGAATTTCTGTCAGTTTGCTTACGAAACCCATGAGGTCTTAAAAGCCTCAAATAATAGTACTGCACTGGAAGAAGTCTTTACGGTTAACGACCAATCTTTTGAGTCTTTCACTAATTGGTGTTCCATTTGGTCAAAACAAATGGGTCTGCCTATTAAGTTGAAAAAACCTAAGCTGATTACAAGTTCAAAACCTGCATCAACTTTTAAAGTTATTTATAAAGCGGAACTACCTGAAGATGATACTTTTCTTTTAAGCCTCAAAAATCTTAATGGGTCAAAACCTGTTTCAGGCGATTTATTGTCTGTAGTACCAGCCGAAGGAGCTCGTGAGCGCTTATATTCCATTGGCAAGTTAAATTCGGATACACTTTTAATCAGCATCCGAAGACACGAAAAAGGATTATGCTCTAACTATCTATATCAACTTAAACAAGACGCAAAACTAACAGCTATTGTAGTAAACAACCGGAATTTCCACTTTCCAAAGCACTCTAGGAAAACGGTATTTATAGCTACGGGAACAGGTATTGGTCCTTTTCTAGGAATGATACAGGAAAATATCAAAAGAACTGAAATTCATTTGTATTGGGGAGCTAAAACTAAAGATGCGTTCAATCTTTATAAAGATTACATTGAAACGGCACTACAAGAAGGTAAATTGACCGATTTTAAAACCGCTTATTCTCGCCAACAATCAGAAAAAATATACGTGCAGCACTTAATTGAACGAGATAAAGACTTGTTTTTAGAAGTTTTAAAAAAGAAGGGTTGCATTATGATTTGTGGATCCATAGCTATGCAAAAAGAAGTTTTACAAGAATTGCAGCAACTCAGCAACAAATACCTTAACAAAGATTTAAGCTACTATCAAAATCGAAAACAAATAAAGATGGATTGCTATTGAATTAAGGGAATCAAAACTCTATTTACGTCTTCTGCTTCTTCTTTCTTGCTGCAGGAAATAGCACATTGTTCAGTATTAAACGGTATCCGGGAGAATTAGGATGTAATTCCAATTCCGTTTTTGGGTCCCCTACTCTATGTTGATAATCCTCAGGATCATGCCCACCATAAAACGTAAAAAAGCCCTTACCCTTAACTCCGTGAATATAACGCGCTTCGCCATTCAGCTTATTTTCTCCTAAAACCATTACCGTCGGCTTTACTTCATCTCTATTAAAAGCGGTTGTCTGCCCCATAAAACCCTTTACCAATGCGGTATGATTTTGACAAAGCATGGTAGGTACGGCATCCCATTTAGCAGAAAAATCCATTAATGAAAAGTAGTCGGACTCTTTGGGTACGTTGCCTCTCTTACTGGTCATATCAATTGAAGAGAACTCATATTTAAGCGGATTTCTTTCTAAAGTGAAATCAGTAAATGCAAAAGTCTTGCTGTAATTTAACTTACTCTGATAATTTGCGTCAGAAGGGTCATTATCAAACATTGGCTCGCAAATATCAACTCCCTCTGCAGAAAGTGCTATATCAAAACTATCTGTAGCCGAACACATGGCGAACATAAAACCACCACCAATCACATATTTTCGTATTTTTTGAGCTACCGCTCCTTTCTCCTCCGATACTTTTGAAAACCCATGCTCACTAGCCAGAGCTTCAGCAGATTTTTTTTGTTCAATGTACCACGGCGCTGCTCTATAAGCTCCATAAAATTT
Organism: Zobellia nedashkovskayae; assembly: GCF_015330125.1. Lineage (NCBI taxonomy): Bacteria > Pseudomonadati > Bacteroidota > Flavobacteriia > Flavobacteriales > Flavobacteriaceae > Zobellia > Zobellia nedashkovskayae. The sequence continues at coordinate 15,173 of NZ_JADDXR010000002.1, forward strand.
ACCATATTGGCCCGTGAAATCTTCATGATGAAGGTGCAACCAATCATATAGTGCCAGTTTATCACCTAAAACTTCTTCATCATAAATCGTTACATAAGGAATCTCAGCATAGGTCAAAACCATAGTTACGGCATCATCCCAAGGTTGGTTTCCTTTTGGAGAGTAGACGGCAATTTTAGGCGCTTTTTCAAGAATTACCGCATCTTGATTTTTTGAAGGACTGCTGATGTCAGTTAAAATACTTTGAGTTTGACTATCGGATAAAATTTCAAAAGAAACACCGCGTATTTGACATTCTTTACGAATAACGTCTCCATCAGGAAGTAAAAATGAACCCCCTCTATAATTTAAAAGCCACTGTACTTTTTGTTGTTTGCTTAACACCCAATAGGTGATTCCGTAAGCTTTTAGATGATCCTTCTGCCCATCAACATCCATAGGAATTAAAATGGAAGATGCACAAACCTGCAAAACACCTATGAAGAAGAAAAGAGTTGATAAAAGCGATTTCATCATATGTATAGCTCTTTGATTTTCTCTAAAGATACTTGAAAAAGTACGCTTTTTATGATAGCCAAAGTTAAAGCTATTAGAAAACTACCCAATTTTTTTGATACATCTTCTATTAAAATGGCACATCATTGTCTTCATCTGCACTTAAATCATTCATAGAGCTACCAAAAGCTTGGTTAGCATCCGGTAGATTTTTTGTTATAAACGGATTATCCTCGTTCTCGTTCATTTTAGACTGAAACTCAAATGGAGAGTCAAAATCATCTAAATTATCAAACTTACCAAGGTTACCGATAAATTTAAGACGAATGCTTTCAAGACCACCATTACGGTGTTTTGCCACGATAAATTCCGCCTGACCCTGTGTTGGGCTTCTTTCTTCATCATCCCACTCATCAATTTTATAGTACTCAGGACGGAAAATAAATGATACAATATCCGCATCCTGCTCAATTGCACCAGATTCACGTAAATCTGAAAGTAAAGGTCTTTTACTACCACCACGCGTTTCAACCGCACGAGATAACTGAGATAAGGCAATTACCGGTATATTCAATTCTTTTGCCAGTGCTTTAAGGTTTCGCGAAATGGTAGAAATTTCCTGTTCACGGTTACCCCCTTTACCAGTTCCACCAGCGGTCATTAACTGTAAGTAGTCAATGATTATAATCTTAATATTATGTTGCGAAGCTAAACGTCTCGCTTTTGCGCGTAAATCAAAAATGGATAACGATGGTGTATCATCAATAAACAAAGGCGCTTTTTCTAATGCTTTTACTTTTACATTTAATTGCTCCCACTCGTGTTTTTCTAGTTTACCAGTTCTCAGCTTTTCAGATGAAAGCCCGGTTTCCGAAGAAATTAAACGGGTAATTAACTGTACGGAAGACATCTCACACGAGAAGAATGCTACACCTTGACCACCATCTACCGCAATATTCCTTGCCATAGATAAGGTTAAAGCTGTTTTACCCATACCAGGACGTGCCGCAACAATAATTAAATCACTAGGCTGCCAACCAGATGTTAACTTATCCAGTTTATCAAAGCCGGTAGCAATACCGCTCATCCCCTCTTTGTTGGATATTTCTTCAATCTTTTTCTTAGCCTGAATCACAAGATCCATGGCTGTTTCGGCAGAGCGCTTTAAGTTACCTTGTGTAACATCGTAAAGTTTAGACTCTGCACTATCCAAAAGGTCAAAAACATCTGTAGATTCATCATAAGCCTCTTCAATAATCTCATTAGAGATTTTTATTAGGCTTCTTTGAATGTACTTCTGAAGTATAATACGTGCATGGAACTCAATATGCGCCGAAGAAGCTACTTTTTGAGTCAATTTAATCAGGTAAAAATCACCTCCAATAGTATCTAACCGTCCGTCTCTCTTTAATTGGGAAGAAACCGTTAATAAATCCACCGGTTCTGAACTTTCGAAAAGTTTAAAAATAGCCTCATAGATGTGACGGTGGGCATCCTTATAGAAAACATCCGGGTGTAGGATATCGATCACTTCATCCACACCTTTCTTATCTATCATCATCGCACCAAGAACAACCTCCTCTAAATCAACAGATTGTGGTGGTATTTTACCACGTTCTAAATTGATTAGGGTAGATTTATCTATTTTTCTGGCCACGACCGGATTAATTTTTTCCATTTCACGAAATTATGCAATTAACTAAAAAACAAAGCGAAGTATAGTTAACAGGTAATGAACATTACCCTGTTAATAAGTTACGATTTTATGTTGATAACAAAAAAAATCTGAGGAAAGTCTTCCTCAGATTTTAGTCAGCTTGTTAAAAGCGTACGTTAACCGTTAAAAACACCCATTTGGGCGTATTTTTCCATTCTTATTTTTACCAATTCCTTTGGGGATAACTTTTCTAAAGCTTCAAATTGAGTAGTAATTTTGTTTTTTACCACATCAAAGGTCTTTTCCCGATTTGCATGCGCTCCACCTGCTGGTTCACGTACAATTTCATCGATAAGTTTTAATTTTTTCATATCCGTAGCAGTCAGTTTTAATGCTTCTGCTGCCACTTCTTTGTATTCCCAGCTTCTCCAAAGAATTGAAGAGCAAGATTCTGGTGATATTACGGAATACCACGTATTTTCTAACATCAATACCTTATCACCTACACCTATCCCTAAAGCTCCTCCAGAAGCCCCTTCACCAATAATTACAACAATAATTGGCACTTTAAGACGGGTCATCTCTAGAATATTACGAGCAATAGCCTCTCCCTGTCCACGTTCTTCTGCCTCAATACCGGCAGCACCACCAGGAGTATCAATAAAACATACTACAGGAATATCAAACTTCTCTGCAGATTTCATTAAGCGCAATGCTTTACGATAGCCTTCAGGGTTGGCCATACCAAAATTACGGTATTGCCTTGTTTTTGTATTATACCCTTTTTGCTGCCCAATGAACATATAGCTCTGATCACCAATTTTACCAAGACCACCAATCATAGCCTTGTCGTCCTTCACATTTCTATCTCCGTGCAGTTCTAGAAAAGTATCGCCACATATGGCATTGATATAATCTAAAGTATAAGGTCTATTAGGATGTCTAGATAACTGTACCCGTTGCCAAGCAGTAAGATTTTTGTAGATGTCTTTTCTGGTATCGGCTAATTTCTTTTCGATCTGTTTACAGGTCTCCGATACATCTACATCGCTTTCTTCTCCAATAATCATACATTTATCCAGCTGGTCTTCAAGCTCTTTTATCGGGAGTTCAAAATCGAGATATTCCATTAGTGTAATAGGTTTAGTTTGATGGGCAAATATAGAACTTTAAGCTTATCTCTTGAAGGGTTTTTTAAACCTTCTCTTATTTTTCATTATTCCGTTGGCAAGAACCGTCATTAGGATGATGCCACCACCTACATAAAATAAGGGATTCATTTTCTCTGAATCACCCAAGATAAAATATGCCAAAATTATCCCGTACACAGGCTCTAGATTGATTGTAAGCATTACTGTATAAGGACTGATATACTTTAATATTTTTACCGATGCAATAAAAGCATAAGCCGTACAGATGGATGCTAATATAAATAGATAAAATATATCATCTGATGACAAATGAAAAAACTCTGCGTTAAAGCTCCCCTGAAAAGCTAGAAAAATAGTTAATAGTACTACCCCGCTCAATAACTCGTAGAAAGAGATTACGGATGGCCTTTCTTTCTGAATAAGCTTACCGTTAATTAATGAAAAAAGTGCTGAAAGAAACGCGGAAACAAGGGCCAAAACAATACCATACAGATACTGCGTATCCACTTTAAAAATCAAATAAAGCCCCAACATAACTATAACTCCGAACAGAATTTCGTACCAAATCATTTTTCGCTTATACCAAAAGGGCTCTATAATTGCAGTAAAAAATGCCCCTGTAGACATGGTAGCTAATGCAATGGATACATTAGAAACTTTTATAGCCAAAAAGAAAGTGACCCAATGTAGCGCAATTACTATTCCCGCTCCTATTAAGGCCAGTAGCATTTTACGTGATACTTTTAAGGAATACCTTTTAGCAAACAGATAGAAGAATATAAGTATCGCAGCTATAAGCATACGATACCAGACCAGAGGCATTGCGTCTAGGGTTATTAACTTGCCTAAAACGGCTGTAAAGCCCCAAATGAAAACTATGAAATGTAAGTGCAGGTAGTTTTTTAGCTGTGCCCCCATAAAAGCCTTTTTAGACGCCGTAGCGTTATCGTTTTGCCTTCTGTAATAAAACTACAGCAAGTATACCAAAAATAGTATTAGGAATAAGCACGGCCATGAGTGGAGAAAAACCAGATTGCTCCGCAAGTGTACCAAAAACTTTATCGAAGAAAACAAAGACAAAGGCCACTATAATACCAAAGGCAAGATTAATACCCATTCCTCCACGCCTTTTTACAGAAGAAACGGCCACAGCTATGATAGTCAAGATAAAAGCGGTTATAGGTAATGCCCAACGTTTGTATTTCACCAATACATAAGCATTGATATTAGACGCTCCCTTTAGTCTTTGGTCTTTTATAAAACGGTTGAGCTCAAAGATATTTTTGGTTTCCGCTGCATAAGACACAGGAGTAAGATCTCCTATTTGAAAAGAAAAAACCGTATCAAGACGGCGTTTGGTTTCTACCAGAGCCGTATCATTGATTAATTGTCGTTTCTTATAGGTAGTTAAACGGTACATACTGTCCTTATCTACATACCTAATATTAGCTGCCGAAATCTTAAAATCCAGTTCATTTTTCTCATTAAACCTTTCAAAAGTAAAATTGTAACCAATCTGTCTTGCAGGGTCAAAACTACTTACGTAGATAAAATCGTTGGCATTTAGTTGCGTAAAAATGTTGTTGGTAACCCGGTCTTGTTTCCCCTTTTTAAGATATTTGTACTTAAACTCATTAAAGCCCTTGCTAGCATTGGGAACAATGAACATCCCCATGAAAAACATAAGAACGGCAATGATAGATGCCCCTATAATATAAGGCCGTAAAAACCTAGAATAAGAAACCCCAGAACTTAGAATAGCAACAATCTCTGTATTACTGGCTAGTTTAGAAGTAAAAAAAATAACGGATAGAAAAAGAAAAATAGGAAACAGCAGACTGCCTATGTAAATGGTAAAATTCCCAAAATAGACCAATATTTCATCTAAAGGGGCCTCATTGGCCTGCATTTTTCCTATTTGCTCGGCCAAATGCGCCATGATACCAATGGGAATAAATAGCAATATCATCACTGAAAAAGTGATTAGATATCTCTTTAATATGTATTTATCCAGTATTGTTAACACTACAATCTTTTATCCATTTGCTTCACCATACGGTCTTTCCACTCTGTGAAATCTCCCGCTAAAATATGCTTTCGAGCTTCACGAGTCAACCAAAGATAAAATCCCAGGTTATGAATCGTAGCTATCTGCTTGCCCAAATATTCTTTAGCAATAAACAAATGACGCAAATACGCCTTTGAATATTCAAGGTCTACAAACGTAATGCCCATTTCATCTACAGGAGAAAAATCATCCTCCCACTTCTTATTTTTTATGTTGATGGTGCCATGAGCGGTAAATAACATTCCATTTCTGGCGTTCCGCGTAGGCATCACACAATCAAACATATCAATTCCCAAAGCAATGTTCTCAAGAATATTAATGGGAGTACCTACTCCCATTAAGTACCTTGGCTTGTCTTCTGGTAAAATTTCGCAAACCACTTCTGTCATTGCGTACATTTCTTCTGCAGGTTCACCAACAGATAGACCGCCAATGGCGTTACCTTCAGCACCTACTCCAGCAATATATTCTGCCGAACGTTTTCTTAAGTCAGTATAGGTAGAACCTTGTACTATAGGAAAAAACGTTTGTGAATAATCATATTCAAAAGGGGTCTTTTCCAAATGTGTAATGCAACGTTCTAACCATCTATGCGTCATGTGCATTGACCGTTCCGCATATCGATAATCGCATGGGTACGGTGTACATTCGTCAAAAGCCATAATGATATCAGCACCAATAACACGCTGAATTTCCATTACATTTTCTGGCGTAAAAAGATGCATAGAACCATCTATGTGCGATTTAAATTTTACACCTTCTTCTTTAATTTTACGGTTTCCAGAAAGAGAGTATACTTGGTACCCTCCACTATCTGTTAGAATATTTCTATCCCACCCCATAAATTTATGTAGGCCACCTGCCTTCTTTATAATTTCTGTTTTAGGCCTAAGAAAAAGATGATAGGTGTTCCCCAAAATAATATCTGGGTTTATATCCTCTTTTAATTCGCGCTGATGCACACTTTTTACGGAACCAACGGTTCCAACAGGCATGAATATAGGGGTTTCTATAGCTCCATGATCGGTAACCATTGTTCCGGCACGGGCTTTACTCTTAGGGTCTGTGTGGTGTAAGTTAAATTTCAAAATATTATTTATGGGCGCAAAGATAAACAACTGCATAGCATAAAAGCCTTAACGAAAAAATAAAGTTTGCCGCTCGTTTTTGCTTGAACTTGCCAAAATACTTTTGAGTGGCAAACACTTCTAACTTTGCTATTTTTTTTAATAAATAAACCACTAATGCTCAAAACATTGCAATCTGTTGCTTTTATCACTCTTTTTTTAATTTCAGGGCAAAAATAAACAAGGTGCAATTTGTATTCCCAAAAGATTGCGATTACATTTGAAAACTACTAAAAACGAACATTTACAAATGGCAAAATTAGACGAACTACAAGATATCGTAGTACAGACCCGAAGGGACATTCTACGTATGGTACATAAAGTAAATTCAGGCCACCCAGGAGGTTCTTTGGGTTGTACTGAATTTTTGGTCGCGCTTTATAATGAAGCAATGGATCTAAAAGAAGGTTTTGATATGGACGGTATAGGCGAAGACCTTTTCTTCCTTTCAAACGGTCACATATCACCTGTATTTTACAGTGTTTTAGCCAGAAAAGGCTATTTTCCAGTAGAAGAATTAAACACTTTCCGTTTATTGAATTCTCGCCTACAAGGGCACCCAACTACACATGAAGGCCTACCTGGTATTCGTGTAGCTTCTGGTTCATTGGGCCAAGGAATGTCTGTAGCAATAGGTGCTGCATTAGGCAAAAAATTGAACGGAGATGACAAATTAGTATACAGTCTTCACGGCGATGGCGAACTTCAAGAAGGCCAAAACTGGGAAGCTATTATGTATGCTGCCGGTAATAAAGTAGATAACCTAATTTCTACTATTGACAGAAACGGGCAACAAATTGACGGTCCTACTGAAGAAATACTTCCGTTAGGAAACCTAAAAGAAAAATTCGAAGTTTTTGGATGGGATGTTTTAGAAGTTGCAGAAGGAAATAATCTTGAAGCAATAATCAACGCACTTAAAGAAGCCAAAAGCAGAACAGGTAAAGGAAAACCTGTATGTATCATTTTAGATACAATGATGGGTAACGGTGTAGATTTTATGATGCATACACACGCATGGCACGGTAAAGCGCCTAGCGATGAGCAACTGGAAAATGCTTTAGGGCAGAATCCTGAAACTTTAGGTGATTATTAAAATTCCGCAACTATCTTAAAATTTTAGATTTCCGCTTGACGGAAACGACAAAAACGAAACAAAATGACAAAATATATAGATCAAGGAAAAAATGATACTAGAAGTGGCTACGGAGAAGCCATGACAGAGTTGGGAAGAACCAACCCTAATGTCGTAGCCCTTTGTGCTGATTTAATTGGATCATTAAAAATTCAACCTTTTATTGATGAGAATCCAGAGCGATTCTTTCAAATAGGTATTGCCGAGGCCAATATGATGGGTATTGCTGCCGGTCTTACTATTGGAGGTAAAATTCCTTTTGCAAGTACCTTTGCAAACTTTGCTACAGGTAGAGTTTATGACCAAATTCGCCAATCTATTGCTTACTCTGGTAAAAATGTTAAGATATGTGCATCTCACGCAGGCGTAACCCTTGGTGAAGATGGAGCTACACACCAGATTTTAGAAGACATAGGTATGATGAAAATGCTTCCTGGCATGACTGTTATAAACCCTTGTGATTTTAACCAGACTAAAGCCGCTACATTGGCAATAGCTGAACATGAAGGCCCTGTTTACTTACGTTTTGGGAGACCAAAAGTAGCTAACTTCACCCCTGTTGATCAAAAGTTTGAAATTGGCAAAGCCCTTATGCTTAGTGAAGGTACAGATGTTACTATCATTGCTACAGGACATTTGGTTTGGGAGGCTTTAATAGCTGCCGAAAGATTAGAGGAACAAGGTATCTCTGCAGAGGTAATCAACTTTCACACCATCAAACCTTTTGATGAGGAAGCGTTATTAAAATCTGTTGAAAAAACAGGTTGTGTTGTATCTGCTGAAGAACATAATTTCTTAGGAGGACTTGGCGAAAGTGTTGCTAGAACCCTTACCGTTCATAATCCCGTACCACAAGAGTTTGTTGCAACGCAAGATACTTTTGGTGAAAGCGGAACTCCAGAACAACTTATGGAGAAATACGGACTAAACAATAAAGCTATTGAAAAGGCCGTTTTAAAGGTATTGAAAAGGAAATAACAATGGTATCGTTTTTGATACTGTTGTGGTATTAAAAAACGAGAACATATGAGAAAAACACTCCTTACAGCAGTTTTTGCTTTAGTAAGCATTGCTGCATTTTCGCAGAAAGATTTGGTAGAAATTGGTGTAAAAGCTGGTTTAAACTACAGCGCTAATGGCGACTATTTTGAATCCATAGGCGATGCCGCTAAAGATCCTGACCGAAAAATGGGCTACCATGTAGGCCTCTTCGGGAAGATTGGCTTAAACCGTATTTACTTTAGACCTGAATTGGTGTATACCAAAACTAAGTCTGATTATAGCGGTGATGATTTTGACATCAGCAAATTGGATATGCCTTTATTAGTAGGCGTTAAAGTAATTGGTCCGTTACGAGTTTTTGCGGGTCCTTCGTTTCAATATATTCTTGATACTGAGTTTGACGGTATCTCTATAGATGATGTTGAAAACAACTTTAGTGTAGGTGCCAATATAGGTGCTGGAGTAGATCTAGGTAAACTAGGTATTGATATTAGATACGAAAGAGGCTTTAACAGTAACGAAGCTAGCTTTATTAATACTAATATTACTGAGTTGGGTCCAAGTCGCGTAGATACGAGACCAGACCAACTAATCGTAAGTTTGTCTTTGACGTTATAAAGAAATAGTATTATAAAAAGAAAGCCCGAAACATATGTTTCGGGCTTTCTTTTTATATGGAAAAATCATTTCACTTAGTCATCACTAGCATCCAAATAATCTGGAAGACCATCTTCATCTGCGTCGTCATTAAACAAATAACCATCACCATTGGTGTCTTCTTCTATTGATGGAATACCATCTCCATCATGATCCGTCTGATTAACAGCATACATATCCATTTTAAATATAAGTGGACTGTAAGCAGGTATGGATGTTCTTTCGATGTTATAATATCCTAATCCAGATGGAAAAATAAACATACCAACACCATAACCATCAACCGAGTACGTTCCATCATCATTAATAACTGCTGGCGCCCCTCCTTTTAACAGGGAAGCTCCTTCTGAAAAACCCCTTGCAGCTGTACCTGTAAACGTTGAAGTAGATGGAGCTTGTAAAATGGCCAAATCAAACCAAATAGGATTATCCTCATTACTATCATCAAAAACAGTTCCATCAATAAGATTTCCTGAATATCGAACAAAAGCAGAATCCGCAACGGTTAAGGTTTCACCTACACCAGGTCTGGCATTTAGGAAGTACATGGTATGCGTAACCGTTTCTTCTTCACCTGAAATCAAAAAATGGCTTGAAGGTACATCTACTTGGACTGGAACAGCATCTACCAAAAGCGTCCTTTTATCAGCATCCCCTTCTCCTATTTCCATCACCTCAATTTTGTAATCAAAATCTTCCGACGGATTTTCAAACTCTTCGTAATTGTAATAATGTGTTTTAAGATACTCTTGAATCTCCGCTTCATCTTCCGCCAATATACCACTTAAAGGTTGTGGCGGCTCAATAGTAGTACCCCCATCATCATTATTACAAGACCCTAATACAACTACTAACGCCAATAAGGCAACTATTCGATTCAATTTCATCAATTCATTTTTACAGCCGGCAAGATACAATTTTCCCTTATTTTTGTAGAGAGCCTTAACAAAGATTTTTAATAGTTATGCGAATTGATAAGTACTTGTGGAGTACCCGCTACTTTAAGACCCGAAACATTGCTTCTACGGCCTGTAAAAAAGGTCAGGTTAGAATTAATGAACAAGTAGCCAAACCGTCCAGAGAAGTGTATCCAATGGATAAAATTATCGTAAGAAAGGATCAGATAAATCTTGAGCTTACGGTTTTAGACATTCCAAAAAGCAGAGTGGGCGCCAAATTGGTCCCTATTTATAGAACGGATACCACTCCAAAAGAAGCTTTTGAACATAATGAGCTTCTTAAACAAGCTAAGCAACACTACCGAAAACAAGGAACAGGTAGACCTACCAAAAAAGACCGCCGTGACATTGAAGACTATTTAGATGATCCAGATTCAGCGTCAGACGATTTGAAGAGCATAGAATAAAAAAGAGCAAATTTATACTTGGTTGGCTATCTTTGAAATGAAAATACCCGTTTATGGAAAATAAAATACTTACGCACCAGCAAATTCAACATAAAATAGAACGTATTGCCTACCAGATATACGAAGCCAATGTTGAAGAAAAGGAAATCATAATTGCAGGTATTGATGGCGGAGGACTTAATTTTGCGAAAAAACTACAACGTGTTCTTAAGAAAGTAACCGATGCCGAGATTACCCTTTGTAAGGTTTTAATGGATAAAAAGAACCCTTTAAAAAGTGGTGTAAAGACTTCTATTCCAGAATCGGAATACATGAATAAATCTATTGTTTTGGTAGATGATGTTCTAAACTCAGGTACTACGCTAATCTATGGCGTACACCATTTCTTGAAAACACCGCTCAAACAACTTAAGACTGCCGTTCTAGTTAATAGAAACCATAAAAAATATCCTGTTAAAGCAGACTATAAAGGCATTTCATTATCTACTTCATTGCAAGAGCATGTTCATGTACAGTTTCAGGCTAAAAATGATATGGTCTATTTAGACTAGTACCATTTCCATTTCAGCTACAATTTCTTGCGGTTGTTTAGCATCACAGCTAATAACTTTTTTTGCTTGATTATAATAATAACTACGTTCAAAAAGATGCTTACCAATAAACTCAGGCAGTTCTTCTTCGGCTATATTCATTACCAAGGGACGCTCATCTTTCTCTTTTAAAAGACGTTTAGTTAATTCAGGTATGGAAACTTTTAGATAGAAAGCATTTTCCGTATGATCTAGAATTGCTTGTATATTATTTCCGTAACATGGCGTGCCACCACCAGTAGACAATACAAAATCATCTTTTTGAGCAAGTACCTCGTTAAGGTATTCATATTCCTTCTTTCTAAAATAAAGCTCGCCTTTATTTTTAAAGATATCAGAAACAGACATGCTTTCTGCCTCCTCTATATAATTATCAAGATCTATAAATTCCAAACCTTTTTTATGGGATAATAATTTACCAATTGTACTCTTACCACTACCCATATAACCTAACAATACTATTTTCACAATCTTATTTTGATGTAAAAGTGGCTTATTTTCAGGGGTTTTCAAAAAAAAAGAAATTTATCTTAAAAAGCGCTTGGAAAATAAAGTAATCGACTTATATTTGCACCCGCATTGAGGGAAACAATCCTGATTTGTTATTGACCTGGTAGCTCAGTTGGTAGAGCATCTCCCTTTTAAGGAGAGGGTCCTGGGTTCGAGCCCCAGCCAGGTCACCAATTAAATAACAGCCTCTTCAGCAAAAAAAGAGGCTTTTTTATTTATTTATGTGAGCTGTTTTTTTTAATTGAACAGTATTAGTTTTTGACATTATGACCTGGTAGCTCAGTTGGTAGAGCATCTCCCTTTTAAGGAGAGGGTCCTGGGTTCGAGCCCCAGCCAGGTCACTTTAAGATCTTCATAATTCAAACAGAAAGCCCTTAAACATAATTGTTTTGGGGCTTTTTTATTTTGGCATAAAAACAGGGCTTGTCAAAAAGTATTAAAACAACTTTAAGTAGTTTTATCTCCATCCGAATTGGATGTCCTCACCGTATTATTACTCAACAACATAAAACATTTATTATGCGCTCGTTTAAGAGACGATTTACATCCTTTTGAACAGTGTGCCTTTGTCCCTTAATAAAGTAATCTACAAGGCTTTTATATGTGTATTACCACATACTTAAAAAATCCAAATCACACGCATTAAAACACAGCTACAAAAAAATCCAACCCTATTCTAATTTCTATAGAATAGGGTTGGATTTGAACAAAGTAAAAACTAAGCTTTAGACAATTACCGCTGCACGCTTAAGCTTCACAACTAGCACAATCTTTTTTCTGCTTAAATTTTTGCGCTGCGTTCATACTATGCTGATAGTAGAGAGATTTTAACCCTAGTTTCCAAGCGGTAACATGAATCTTATTGATTTCTTTAACTGGCATATCTGGATGCACTATAATATTTACAGATTGACCTTGGTCAATATGGTTTTGACGGTTTGCCGCTTGATAGATAATATCCATCTGGTCTATTTCAGAATAGGTTTTGAACACATCTTTTTCTAGTTCTGTCAAGAACTCTAGGTGCTGTACAGAACCATCGCGTTCACGAATACTGTGCCAAACCTCTGTAGTGTTCTTTCCTTTTTCTTCCAATAAATCCAATAAAAATGGATTTTTGATAGTCGTTTTTACTTTAGCAATATCCTTTACATAAATATTTGACCAAATTGGCTCAATACCTTGTGATACCTGTCCTAAAATAAAAGCAGAAGATGTTGTTGGCGCTACTGCATTTAAAGTTGCATTACGTCTACCATATCCTTTAAGAACGGCTGGCTCACCAAACTTAGCTGCCAACTCTTCTGACGCTTTGTATGATTTCTCCTTTATTCCCTTAAATATTTCACTATTTAAGTTAAATGCTTCTTGACTGTTGAAAGGCAATCTTTTTGATTGTAATAATGAATGCCATCCTAAAACACCAAGACCTAAGGCACGGTTATCTTTAGCAAAATTATAAGCACGCTCCATAAAAAGAAAAGTCTGTTTGTCTTCTCGAGAATCAGAATCACGATACCTTTCTAGTTTTTCAATAAATTCAGTAATAACTGCATCTAAGAAATATACCATGGTTTCAACAGCATCGGTATCTTTCCACTTATCATAATGCAAAACGTTTACTGAAGACAATACACATACAAACGACCAATCATCGTTAGACGGTAACATTATCTCTGTACAAAGGTTACTTGCATATATTGGTAAATCTTTCTCTTTGTATACGTCTGATGCACCATTGTTGGCATTGTCCGTAAAGAATATGTATGGATACCCCATCTCTCCTCTACGTTGCAATACTTTAGCCCAAATAGAACGTTTATCCGTATCGCCATCAATCATTGCCTTCATCCAATCATCAGTAACCGTTACCCCATGGGTAAGCTCCTGAATAGGATTTCCTTCCGTACCAATTTCTAAGAACTCCATAATGTCTGGATGCTCAATAGGTAAGTATGGTGAAAAACGACCACGACGAACTGAACCTTGACTTACAACATCTACCATAGATTCAAAAAGCTGCATAATATGTACAGCTCCTGAAGCTTGACCGTTATTTTTAACCTCAGCACCACGATGTCTTATTTTTCCAAAATAGCCAGAAGTACCTCCACCCATTTTAGACATCATACCAACTTCTGATTGGGTATAAAGAATATTACCCATATCATCGCCAATATGCGAACCGAAACAACTGATAGGCAACCCTCTTTCTTTTCCAAAATTTGACCATACTGGAGAAGCCAAAGAGAAAAACCCTTCTGACATATAACCAAAAAATTTATCGGAAAAACCAGGCATGCCCAATAGCTGTTCTGCTCTATCCGCGATTTCGCGAATACGTTGCTCAGCAGTTACACCTTTGGTTAAATATCCTGAATTTAAAAAGTTAAGACTGTGGTCGGTAAGCCACTCAAAACCGCCATTCGGTTCTTTCTTACTGTTTTTAAGAGCTTCTCTTCTTGCGTTTACAAGTTGGTCTTGCTCTGAGATTGTTTCTTTAATTTGTGAGGTGGTAGTGTTTAATTCGTTCATTTAAAAAAGGTCGTCACTAGTTATACTTTGGGTTCGTTTACTATAATTGATAGAGCGTTTTACGAAGAAATCGCCATGTTTGGTTCCTATAATTTCATCATCAAACCATTCTGTTTCCGTCAATAGTTTTTCGTCTACATCAAATATTTTATCGATGCCTATACTACTTAAGGAATTATTGAATCTATTTTTAATGAATTCATTTATTACTGCTTTTGGCAAGAAGTCCAGTTCACCTTGCTCAAAAATCCAATCTACTATTTCACTTTCTGCAATAAATGCTTCATGACACATTTTCTGTATCATATCATGATATTCATCATCAAACCAATCTGGATTTTCATCCTTGATTATTTTAATAACATCAATACCAAAATCCCCATGAATCTGTTCTTCTTTGGAGGTAGCTTCAACCACGTTAGAAATACCTTTAAACATGTTTTTGTGCTTGTTGAAAGCCATAATTATCAAAAACTGAGAGAAAAGGGAAACATGTTCTATAAACAAGGAAAACAACAAAATTGATTCTGCATACTCCTTATTATCTACACTTTTTGCATTCTTAAGTGCGGTTTCTAGATACTGCACTCGCTTCATCATAACCGGCTTTTTCTTCAAATTCTTGAACTCTGAATTGAGTCCTAAAATTTCAAGTAGATGGGAATACGCATCTGCATGACGTACTTCGCTTTCTGCAAAAGTAGCCCCTACCGAACCAATTTCTGGTTTAGGCATTTTATGGTAGATATCTCCCCAGAAGCTCTTTACAGCAACTTCTATCTGAGAAATAGCCAACATGGTATTTTTGATAGCGCTTCTTTCAGATTCTTCAAGTCCGGTTTTAAAATCCTGAATATCACTTGTGAAATTAAATTCCGTATGTATCCAGTAAGAATGACGAATAGCCGGCACGTATTCATATAACTGAGGATACTCGTATGGCTTTAAGTTAATACGCTTCTCAAAGATGTTAGATTTTCTTTTTTGAGCCTGCTCGTTTCGATACAGGATGTATCCTTTGGCAACATCAAAAAACCCGCCTTCCATGAGTCTGTTTTCAACAAAATCTTGTACTTCTTCTACCGTTGGTACATAATTCTCATCTAATGCACTTCTTTCCAGAAGTGACGCATGAACATTGTTGGCTATACGTTCTGCATCGTTAGGCCCACCATGTGACGCCGCCGTCATAGCTTTCATTACAGCTTCGGTTATTTTGTATAACTGAAACGGTTTCTTAGTAAAATCTCTTTTTATAAGATGTGTTATTTGCATAGGAAATGGATCTTAAAATTCTTCTACAGAAGAAGTATAAAGGTCTTGTTTTATTCCTCGTATTTATCTTAAATCAAAGTAATGTTTTCAGACTTTTATTAACAACCATTAAAAAAGCTACAAAACCAATTGTCTTCTAGATAGTTGTCTCAAAAAATAAAAATTGCTAAAATTAGACGTCCTAGATAGATTAAATACTATAGGTAGTTCCCAATTATGATAACTCATAAATTCATCTTTTTATGAATTATTCTTTAATTTGATTTCGTTAGTAACTCCTATTAAAAAAACATAAAAAAAAGCTTGCAAATGATTGTTTCGCTATTTATACTACCTCTTCTCCTATTTATATATTATTATTAAATTCTTCCACCCTTCCTATTCTTACTTTATTGTATTTGAGTGTGCTTTTCGATTAGTTAAATTGTATTGCTAAGCGAATAAAAGATGGTAAGTCTTAAAAATATGTAGTTGCTAGTTAAGCTGATTCAATGGTCCAAAATTCATCAACCGAGTAAATTTTCCTCACCTTAAAACATCTTCACCGCACACCATTAACACGTTATGTGTTGATATTCAGAAATTTATATACACTTAGCACCTAAATTCCCTTTACAGGCATACTCTTTGCGCTTAACAACATCAACCTAAAACGCTTGAGATAATTTTCTGTTAATCAAACAGATAACAGTTATAAGTTTTAAAAAGGCTCTCCTATTTATGAACTACTAACTGTGGAAAGAACGCAAGCGTTAAAAGAACATCATATGAACGCAATAGAACCATTTTATCCTCATGAATCCGATAGCCGCATCATGATGGAAAAAGATAAAGTAGAAGTCGCCAATTGGACGGATGACCTTGAATATATAAGCGAGGAATTAGATTACCTTATAGATATTGAGGACCGGATGCTACACAACACGCAACTGTATCAAAAATTAAAAGAAATAAAGAAAGAGAACAAATCACAAATAGGAACATTACAAAGCTATGGTGGCAACATGCGCCATATAGTAGAATGTGACACTGTACAGTGTGATGCCTTCTATCTGCATAAACATGAAAAAAATAGGTTGGTTTATCTGGAGCATATAAGAAGATACAGGACTTTAAAAAGAATGGTGTTATCGCAAATTATTTTAAATGTGAAAAGCTAAATTTTAAACTCTAACCAATATTTACTGCATAAACAATTAGGGGAAGAATAATGAACAGAAAAGAATAACGGGAAAGGAAGTTTAACTGCCGGCCTAGCAAATCTATTTGAGAATAAAAAAACATTAAAAAAACAATCATGGGGAAAAAGATTCTATTGCCAACAGATTTTTCAAAGTATTCATTGAACGCTATTCAATACGCTATTAAACTCTATGAAAACAAAGACTGTGATTTTTATATCCTAAATACGTATGCAAAAGATACGCATGGGCTGGACAGCCTTACTCTTTTAGATCCCGACGAAGCTTTTAACAAGCTATCTGAAAAACGCTCAAAACAAGGTCTTGGGGAAATACTCACCCGTTTAACTTTTGGAAATAAAAACCTTAGGCATCGTTTTCATGTCCTTTCCCGTTCCACCCTCTTTATAGACGCCGTGAAAGATATAATTGAAGACATGCAGATAGATATCCTTATAATGGGTGCTAAGGGAACGACCAACAAAAGAATGGCAAACTACGGTAAGATGGCTATATCCGTTATAGAAAATATTAGAAAATGTCCTGTTCTCATAGTTCCAAAAAATGCAATTTTCAATTCCAATAAAGAAATTGTGTTAGCTACCGACTTTAAAAACGATTTTAATTTTTTTGATATTAAACACTTGGCAGAAATAGCAAAACTAAGTAACTCCAGCATTCAAATACTAAGTTTAGTAGATACGAATAAGCTGGATGCGGAGCAGGAAAAAAATAAAACACTGCTTACTACCTATTTCAAAAATATTGATCACAACTTCACCATCATACACAATGTAGAGATGAACACCGCATTAAATTGCTTTGTTAAAATGAGGTCTAGTAATATGATTAGTTATATTAATAAAAAACGCACCTTTTGGGAAAGGATGGGTTTTGGAAAACATACCCTGAGCCGGTTGGGATATTTTGAGGATGTTCCTGTACTTGCTATAAACGGTAAATAGAAAAATCCTATAGCACCAGTTAGTTTTACCAGGTATAATTACATTTATTTAAAACTATAGAAACAAACCTAATCCTAATGGTACATGCAGATCGTGTCTCATATGTGCCCTATTTAAAAAGAACAATCTACCGTTGCAGCAGTTTACTACTAAAACGTGACAATTATTCTAAACATAACCTTCCTTTGTTCTTTCTATGACTTAATTTTGCGGTGGAAATATTTAGAAGGAGATTCATGGAAAAGGGATTACACCGCGTATTATACGATTATCTACTAAAAACTGGAATGAGCGATACTTTCGCATCATATCTAAATCTATTTATAGTACTAGTAGTTGCCTTAATTTTAGCCTACTTCTTAGATTTAATTATTTGGAAAGTTTTACGCTCCATATCCTTAAAGCTGGCCAGAAAATCAAAAACTAATTTTGATAATTTTCTTGTTATCAATAAGGCTCCTCGTTTTCTAGCTCACATCATTCCATTATTCATCTTATTTAGGTTTATTCCTTTTGCTTTTTTTCATTTTGAATATGGAGCTCAGGTAGCTCTTAAGGGGCTACAGATACTCTTTGTTGTATTAACTCTTTATATAGTTAAAAGTCTTTTCAAAAGTATAAATGACTATTTAAAGACCAAACCTAGGTTTAGAGATAAACCAATGGACAGCTATATTCAGGTGTTCATGATTTTTGCTTGGTTTATCGGTATTTTGACTATAGTAGCCATAATTACAGATGTTCTAATCTGGAAATTCTTTACCGCTCTTGGAGCCGGTTCCGCTGTAATACTTCTGATATTTAAAGATTCTATTCTAGGTTTAGTAGCCAGTATTCAGGTTAGTATAAATGACATGGTCCGCATTGGCGACTGGATTACTTTTGAAAAATATGGAGCAGATGGTAATGTAAGCGAAATTACCCTTGCCACGGTAAAAGTCCAAAATTTTGATAAAACCATTACCACTATTCCCACCTACTCGCTAATCTCTGACTCTTTTAAAAACTGGAGGGGAATGGAGGTTTCTGCCGGAAGACGCATAAAACGTGCTTTAATTATCCGTCAAAAAAGCATTCGTTTCTTAACAGATGAGGATATAGAATCTTTTAAAAAGATACAGCTCATACAACCCTATCTTACTACAAGAAACGAACAGATAAGTGCGTATAATAAAACTCATGAAATAAATAAGGAACTACCTATTAATGGTAGAAACCTGACCAATATTGGTGTATTCCGTAAGTATGTAAATGATTACCTCCAAAATAATTCTGCTATAAATAAGGGTATGACTTTAATGGTACGTCAACTAGCACCAACACCGCAAGGTATTCCTTTGGAAATCTATGCTTTTAGCTCAGACAAACGATGGGAAAATTATGAGTATATCATGGCCGATATTTTTGACCACCTATTAGCTGCTTTACCCTATTTTGATTTGGAGGTTTTTGAACTTCCTGTTTCTCTAAATGCTTAATTAGGTAAATAGAGCATGAGACCCAGATAGGGCTGTACGAACCCTATTTATCAGAATTTCTGTGTAGTATTGCAAAACTCCTTTTGCTTATACTGTCCTATGATCTGTGAACACATAAAATTGAAAGTCGCTATAGTTCCTATATTGCTGCAGTAGATTATGCATATGAAGTGGGAATTGTTCAATGAGGTGATTCAAACACTAACGAAGTACTGAACACCTGTTACCGAGAGGTAATAGAAATTAAGGTAAAACCTAATATTTTACTGGGTGCAAAAAGAAAAGCCTTAATCAAAATGTATTGTAAAAGTGGTTCCTACATTTACCGTACTGCACGCAGAAATCGCACCTCCCATGGCTTCAATTTGTGTTTTCGTCAAAAACAAACCAACACCTTTTGCATCAGGGTGCCTGTGAAAAACCTTGTTTAATCCAAATAACTTATGCCCATGTTGTTCTAAATCTATACCAAGGCCGTTGTCTTGGAATTTAAGTATAAGTTTTTCGTTTTCAACCTCTGAGGTAATCAGTATTTCCGGTATACGTGCTTCCGATTTATATTTTATAGCATTTCCTACCAAATTGAGGAAAATACTTTCCATATAAATTCTGTTATAGCGAATAGTTGAAGCCTTAGAAAAGTCGCTTTTGATTATAGCTCCGGAATTCAATATTGCTCCGCTCAAAATTTCTTTGGTATGCTTTAATACATCGTCTAAATCAATCTCTTCTAAATCTTCTTTTGAATCACTGATTTTTGTTTTTAATGCATCAACTAAAGTGTTAAGCGTTAAAGTAAGATGTTGAATAACCGTATTGAACTTTACGAATATCTCTTTACGATCTGCTTCATTCTCTGTGTGATTAAATATCTCCAGCAACGCATTTAGATTGGCTACAGGCGCCCTTAAATTGTGGGAGGTTATATGAGTGAAATCTGCAAGTTGCTTATTTTGACTGGATAGTTTTTGTGCTACAAGTTCTAAATTCTCTTTTGCCTCATTAATTTTTTGTTCGGCCAATTTTCTTTTGGTAATGTCACGTATGGCTGCAGAAACCAACAACCCTTCTTCTGTGTGAAGTGGACTCAAACTTATTTGAATGGGTATTTCATCTCCATTTTTCTTTAATGCGTATAAATCCTTGCCAATTCCCATTTCTTTATTAATTGGGGTATGAAAAAAACTACTGCGGTGCGTGGGATGTTCAGGATAAAATCTTGTGGGAATTAAGATTTCCACTGGTTTATCAATTAATTCTTCGGGGGTATATCCAAATAATTTTTCAGATTGTTTATTTATTAGTTGTATAGTTCCCCTATCATTTACGATGACCATAGCGTCTGGAGCAGATTCTAAAAGTCCTCTAAACTTCTTTTCTGCCATTTTAATGTCCGTCACATCTTGGCTAGTACCTACCATTTCAACAATCTCACCTTTTTCGTTGGTATGAACTTCTCCTAAAACGTGAATTGTTTTTAGCTTACCCGAAGTAGTTATAATTCTATGAGTAAAGCTATTAAGCTTTTTGTCTTTTATTGCTTTATCAAAATATTGAGTAACAATTTCTTTATCTTCTGGATAAACAAAACCAAAATACGTATCAAAATTAAGATTGGTTATGGTCTCGTCCAATTCAAAAACGGTATAAAGATTTTGTGACCACTTTACGGTATCGGCAACGGTGTTCCATTGCCAATGGCCCATCATTGAAATCTGTTCCGCAAAATTTAATTGCTCATTTTTTTTCAGAAGTTCACTTTCCGCATTTTTAATTTCAGAAATATCTTTGGAGATTGCTATAAATCCTTCATTGGCATTGTCTCCATTTTTAATAGTGGTAATTGTAGAGAGTACGGAAACTGGCGAACCATCTTTTTTGTAATAGGTCCATTCACGAGTGTCGTTTAACTCCTTTTTAAAAAGGTTTTCATAATGATCATATGTACCTGGATCTTCACCATTTTCTACAGCAATATCATTTCTAAATTTTGTAATTTCAGTCTCGTGAATATATTTTGCAGGTTTTTCTATCCCAACCATTTCTGCCGCAGAATACCCCAATAACAACTCTGCACCATGATTGAAACGATTAATGACACCATTCTTATCTGTTGTTATAATTAAAATAGATTCTGAGTTGAATATAGCTTGCAATTCAGAATGGGCTTTTTGTAAATGACGTTCCGCCATTGTAATTTCGGTCACATCTTGGCAGGTACCGGTTATTTCTATTACCTCACCTTTTTCGTTAGTAAAAACTTCTCCTAAGAGCTGAATTGTTTTTACTCTACCTGAAGTTGTAATAATACGATGCGTAAAACTTTCCCATTTTTTATCGTTTACTGCTTTCTCAAAATGTTGAGCAGTAATCTCTTTATCTTCTGGATGAACAAAATCTAAATATATGTCTAACTGTAGGTCGGTGATTTTTTCGTCAAGCTCTAGAATTTTATATAGATTTTTTGAAGATTTTCCTTTATCGGCAACAGGGTCCCATTGCCAATTGGCCATCTTTGAAATCTGTTCGGCATAATTTAAAAGCTGATTGTTTTTCAGAAGCTCACTTTCCGCATTTTTTATTTCAGAAATATCTTTGGAAATTGCTATATAACCTTCATTACTATTGTCTATATTTTTAATAGCCGATGTTGTAGCAAGTACCGGAACAATAACGCCATCTTTCCGGCGATACATCCATTCTCGGGTATCATTTAAATCGTGCTCTAAACTATCTACATAATAATTAAATGTAGCAGGGTCTTTACCATTTTGCTTTGCAATATCACTTTTAAATTTGGAATGCTCTTCTTTAAGAAGATAGAGTTCAGGTTTTTCTTTCCCTACTACTTCAGCCGCGGAGTAGCCTAATATAGCCTCCGCTCCTTCATTGAATCGATTAATGACACCATTTTTATCTGTTGTTATGATTGAAATAGAATTTGAATTGAATATAGCTGTCAATTCAGAATGGGCTTTTTGCAAATTACGTTCCGCCATTTTACTTTCGGTCACATCTTGGCACGTACCAACCATTTCAACAATCTCATCTTTTTCGTTGGTATGGACCTCTCCTAAAAGTTGAATTATTTTTACCTTACCTGAAGTGGTAATAACACGATGTGTAAAACTTTCCCATTTTTTATCCTTTTCTACTTTCTCAAAATGTTGATTGACAATCTCTATATCTTCTGGATGAACAAACCTAAAATACGAATCAAACTTTAGTTCCGTTATGGATTCATCAAGCTCTAGAATTTTATAAAAATTTTGCGACCACTGTACTTTATCCGCGATCGTATCCCATTTCCAATTGGACAACATTGAAATCTGTTCGGCAAAATTTAATCTATCATTTTTTTCCAGAAGTTCTTCCTCTGCATTTTTAATTTCCGAAATATCGGACAATACAGCGATAAAGCCCGTATGCTCACCGTTTTCATCTTTAATAGATGAGACCGTTGTTTGACATGGAAATGTTGACCCGTCTTTTCTGCGATGTGTCCATTCCCGGGTATCATCCATATCTTTTTTTGAAAGATCTATATATTTTGAGATATCTTCAAAATGGTTCAAGCTAGATGACCTTTCCCCATACAATTGCTTTAATTCATTTTTAAACCTTACTAGTTCATATTCTGCAACAAATAACAAAGGATTGTTGATTCCAACAGTTTCTGCAGACGTATAGCCTAACAAAACCTCTGCACCTCTATTAAAATTATTAATAATACCATCTCTGCCAGTAGTGATGATTGCAATGGCTTTTGAATTGAATATAGCTTGAAGTTCTGAGTGGGCCTTGTTTAATTGTTGTTCCGCTAGTTTTGTGTTATTGATATCTTGAACTATCCCAAAAAGCCTAGTTCGTTTTCCTTCCAAGTATTCTACTCTCCCTACTACCCTAGTCCAACAAATATTACGCTTGGCAGTTACGATTTCTAATTCCAAATTAAAATGAGTGCCGTCTTCCCTAGCTTTTTCAATTGCATTTTCTAATTTCTCTCTACTTTCGCCTTCTTTAAAAAAGTTGACACCACTATCTAAAGTCGGGACAAAATCTTCTGAAACCTCGTGTATTTCGCGAGTTATTTTACTCCAATAAACCTCACCTGTTAATAGATTTATTTCCCAGGTTCCAATTCTGGCAATTTCATTTGTTTTTTCTAGTATCTCGTCAATTCTAGCCTGCTCTAGCTCTTTTTCCTTTCTACGTGTAACATCTCCGGTATGCATTAAAATACCGCCAATTTTGTCCTCTGATATGAACCAAGGCCTAACATCCCAATAAATCCATTGTACGGAACCATCTGTGCGTTCAAAAGGCGTTTCTTCACAAATATCCGTTGCGCCATTTAAACACCTA
This sequence comes from Zobellia nedashkovskayae, assembly GCF_015330125.1. NCBI lineage: Bacteria > Pseudomonadati > Bacteroidota > Flavobacteriia > Flavobacteriales > Flavobacteriaceae > Zobellia > Zobellia nedashkovskayae. The sequence continues at coordinate 38,730 of NZ_JADDXR010000002.1, forward strand.
TTGTGCATATCTTTCCAATCCTCACCTATTTCGGGAAAGATTTCATAGTGGGAACGACCTATTATTTCTATTCCTTCTAAGCCGTAATCCTTCACCCATGATGGAGACGCGGCAATATAGCACATGTTATTATCCACCATAGCCATTGCAGTAGAGGCCTGTTCAATAAACATTTTCTGATACTCCTCCTGTGACTTTGATTTGTTCTTAGATGTCCCCAATTATTAAAATTTTGTAGGAATTTTATTTAAGATAATGATAATAATTAATGTAGGGTAGAATTTTTAATGGATAATTGTAATTTATTAAAGAAAAACCCTACAATTACAAAACGGAGTATCGTTAAAATATTGCCATATTCAACATTTTAATTTGTATTAAAGGCACCCTATTTATTTCTTTACCAAGTTTTTATACCGTGTAGCACAGAATTAAATAAAAGAGGAACTAATAGTATAAACTAATCAAATTCATAAGTAAACTATACTAGTGCATTGTTCAAGAATATACCCAAAGTCTGTTTTTGTGTTATAGCCTATTTATTAAGGTGTCTCTACTAAAGATTATATAAACAAAACTCTCCTGCATTCAATAGTTATGAATACAGGAGAGCGTTTTATTTACTTCGTTTACCCAATACAAAATGGGATCGTCAAGATAATCTTTATGTCCTATGGATTAGTGGACCAAATAGATGCATTTGCTAACATGGCTCTTCTAGGTAATTTTAAACCTGCAGTAATCAATTCTGCAAAATCTTCTGGTTGCATAACTTTATCCGGGTTACCGTCTGTAATGCCTAAATCCAAAGTCATATCTGTGGCAATGGTACTTGGTGTTAACGTAGATACTCTAATATTGTCTTTACGAACTTCTTTAGTCAATGCTTGAGACATGCCAATAACGGCAAACTTAGATGCTGAATAAGCCGAAGTATTTGCATTACCACTTAACCCAGCTGTAGACGAGATATTGATGATATCTCCTTCTTTATTCGCTATTAAGTGCGGTAAAACTACCTTGGTTGCGTAATACACTCCCAATACGTTAACCTCAATCATGCGCGTCCATTCGGAGACTTCCATTTCATTGAAAGGGGCAAAATTTCCAATACCGGCGTTGTTCATTAAAATATCTACTCCGCCTAAATCTTGAATGATACTTGCCATTCCTTTTTGTACGGCTTTATAACTACTTACATCAAATGCCGCATAGGTGGCATTTACACCTAACTTCTTAAGTTCAGCTACCGTTTCTTTTAGAGTATTCTCATTTTGTCCCGTTATTCCAACGGCAATACCTTCTTTTGCAAAAGCAATTGCAGTGGCACGGCCTATTCCCCTACTCCCTCCGGTAATAATAGCTTTTTTACCTTTTAAATCTTCCATCTTAAAAACTATATTTTTTAATAAAACTTTCTACAGCAAGATTAACAAATCTCACCTAATTTCCTGAGCCTAATAAGTATATTTAATGCTTTTAAATGATTCAATAAACCGGGAACAATTTAAGCTTCCTGCAACATCTCAGTTAATACTTCCTTAAAAACATGTACTGGTTGCGCACCGGTTAATGCACTCTTCTTATCAAATACAAAAGTAGGCACTGATGATACACCTAGTCCTTGCCAATACTGCTCTTTGGAAGTAACCTCATAAACAGCGGTATCGTCATCTAATCTGGCCATACCTTTTTCTACATTTAGGCCTACCGCTTTTAATTCCTGAGCTAAAACTTCTCTATCCGAAACATCTTTTCGTTCACTAAAAAAAGCGGTTACAAAACGCATCTTAAGTTCTGTTTGTTTACCATTTTCTCTAGCATAATCAAGAAGTACATGAGCTTCACGAGTGTTAGCCATACGCATCTCATCAAAATAATCAAAAGTAAAACCAAGCTCTTCACCAGCTTCTACCATACGTTGCTGAGACTCTCTTTGCTGCTCTATAGTAGACCCATATTTATTGGCAATATGCTCAATTACATTTTCTCCTTCTGGTGGCATCTGCGGATTCAACTCAAACGGTTGCCACTCAATCTCTATCTTATCTTCAATACCTAATTCAGAAATGGCTTTTTGCAAGCGTTTATAGCCAATGGTACACCAAGGACAAACCACATCTGAAACAATATCTAATTTTATTTTTTCTGCCATAACGTAAATTTTAATTTAATTGAAACACTGAATTTATACTGGGTGCTTTTCTTAATCTACCGTCTAAGAAATAATTAGATTATATCACTAATTTGAATTACACCCTTAACATTTGTATAATTAGGAACATCTGCAGCAAATGTTGCCCCATGGGGTCCAAAAGACTTTTGAAATTCCTCTACGGACTCAAAATATAGGTTAGCTATTGCCACATAAGGTGCAGGCTCACCAGGTTCTCTTCCTGCCACCCCTTTTTCTACCTCAACTTTTTTAAGCGAGCTCCCTACCAATTTCTTAACCATTGGTATATGTGTATTTACATAATATGCTAAATCGAACTCTACATTTTTACTATTTGGATATAGTACTGCTACTTTGATCATTATTTTATTTTTTATTCTGTTCCTATTTCTATAATATCAATTCTTACCTATGGGATTCAACTTATCAGCCGGAAAATGATTCCATTTAAAACTTTCTACAGTTACTCTATGTACGTTCTCACTGGTGTCATCTTTAGGTTCACCAATTTGCGCTGTCAACACAAACGGTACCAAAACACCATTTACGTTTCTATAGTCTTCAAATTGCATGGAACCATACAAAAAATTTGGTGCGGGTTTAGGATTATTTCTTGTAGTAAACGTGGCCGCTTCCACAAGACCACTTTCTTTACCTATCCATACCACATAATGGTCGTAATCTTTAGTAGTTTTATTACCCCAACTCACAAAAATTTTGTCAACTTTTTGTCCTCTTAACTCATCTTGACCAACATACCTTATAAACGGAGCTTTTGATAAACGGTCAGGAAATTCAAAGAAATACTGTAACTCACCAAGGGTGAAAATAATTCCAGCATCGTCCTCTACTTCCGTATGATACTTTATATGTTGTTTTTCATAATAATCATTAGCAATTATTCCAGCTATGTATCCTTTTTCATCCCCCTCCAAAACTTCCAGCTGACTATCAAAATTACCAACTTTGAACCGAAAAGCTACTTTGGGATTCTCCCATGTATACGGTGACCCCACTTTACCCATCAATCCAGTCCAATAGTCTTTTCCAATTGCTTCGTAAGTTGAAAACTGGTTGAGTTTATTTAAACCTTGTTTTAGTACCGCCTTATTTAATAACTCTTTAGCATAAGCTATCTTTTCTTTAGATTGATTATTGTCTTTGACATCATCGGTTCTCAAATCGGCTAGGACAAATGCACTGATTGCCATAAACACAGCAAGTATCGCAAATACAGATAGTACAATTTTACTTAATTTTTTCATGGTTAAGTAGGGTTTACTAGGAACAAAAGAACTTGCCCGAACATACGGGCAAGACCATTAAATGATATACCTAAGAACTGCTAGTCTAGAACTATCCGTTCATATCTGCCAATACCACATTATCAGAAAAGCTTTGGTAAGCCCCTTCAACTTGCTTTGCCATAACATCTGGAAACAAGTGAAAGTCACCTGCTTTTAATGCGCTAACAATACCTTCTGCAACCTCTTCAGTAGTTGAATCTGTTTCAAAACCAGCACTTGCAGCCATATCCGTATCAATAGGACCCGGATGAACACTTAGAATACTAACTCCCTTAGCGCCTAATTCTGTTCTCAACCCTTGGGTTAGAGAATAGGAAGCTGCCTTAGATGCCGAGTATGTAGACAATTGTGAAAAGTTTTTAATGGAAGCAATAGAATTCAACTGTACCAAAGCTCCTTTTTTATCTTCTAAAGTCTTGGCGAAAGCATTAGCTACACGCAATAATCCAAAAGCATTGACTTCTAGTTGTTGTCTAAAATCTTCTTCTACATTTTCCCCTATTGTAGCGTATGGAGTTCCCAATCCTGCGTTGTTTACAACAACATCTACATCATTGGCTTTCTGAGCTAAATCTTTAATAGATTGTGAATTAGAAACATCTGCTTTAATGGTTACTACTTTGTTACCATACTTTTCTTCCAATTCTTTGGTAGAGCTTGTATCACGTACTGCCAAATATACTTTTTTGGCGCCGTGGTTTATAAAAGATTCTACAATTGCTTTACCAATACCACGATTGGCTCCTGTTACCAATGCTACTTTATTTTCTATTGAAATGCTCATAGTTTATATTTTTTTGTACCGAACTATTTAAGGTCGATTTATTAAAATGACTAGAATTAATAAACCTTCCGCTTTATACGGAAGGCTTATTTATTGCCATCATGCTTCATTAGCTAACAACATTAGGCAATGTTCTTTTTATTTTTTCCAAGCAAATTTTTGGAAGGGTGCATCAACAGGAGTCTCTGCTATGTGATTCACGTAGTTACTGATTACCTTTTGCGAAAGACCTAATACAATTTCTAACAGTTGTCTTTTTTCATAACCAGCTGCGTAAAAAGCTTGGATATCCTCTTCACTAATGTTACCTCTTTCACGTACTACTTTTAATGTAGTTTCATGTAATACTTGTAACTTTTCAGATGGTAATTTAGTGCCGTTTCTTAACGCTTCTGTAATAGCATCATCTACCTTCATCATTTTTGCAATGGCCGTATGCGCAGGTACACAGTAATGACAAGCGTGTTCTACGTTAATTGTTTGCCATACAACTGTAAGTTCATCATTGTTGAAAGATGAGTTTACGAAAAGCTCATGTAAAGATTGGTAAGCTTTTAATAAACCAGGTGATTCAGCTAATACGCCATGTAAGTTTGGAATGCTACCAAAACTCTTTACTGAATTTTCTAGTAATGGCTTACTTTCTGCTGGTGCTGTTTCTAAAGTGTGTATTGTTAATGTGCTCATAGTTTCTATTTTGATTTATTCTTAAATTTATTTCTAAGCAAATGCTTAGTTTAGGTGTAAAAAATTTTTATATGTTCAAAAATGTAAATTCAATTGTGTCGTTGAGTTGGCTTTGGTCGAAAACTTTTGATGAAACTGACAAACCTAATAAACTATTCATTAAATAATTTGATTGTCGTGCGGCTTCCTCTGCCGTATTACCTTCTTCCTGCAAAAGATTATCTACAAACAATTGTTTAATATCATTAGCAAAATCCAACAACTGCTCCATGATTATAGGGTCTCCGTCTTCTTTTATCTCATTTACCGTATTGGTTACTAAACAACCTCTGTTCTTATCCTTTTCTTTAGCAAATTCTAAAAAATCATAGAAGTATTGCTTAATGCCTTCCTTTCCATTATTAGATTTAGAAAGCTTATCAGTTATAGACCGTATTCTCTTTTTGTACGCATTAATACTTTCAAGAAAAACACCCTGCTTATTTCCAAAACTAGAGTAAATAGAAAATTGGTTGATACCCATTTCCTTTTCCAGCATACGAACAGTAGTAGCCTCATAACCATTTCTCCAAAAAAGAGCGGTGGCCTTTTCTATTACTTCCTCTTCGTTATATTGCTTCTTTCTAGCCATTGTTTCTAAACTACGATACAAAACTAAGCACTTGCTTTGTTATTACAAACTTTTTAAGAATAATTTAGCTTTTGAGTCTAAAAAAACAGCTCAAACGTCTTGTTCATATACCTGCGAACCAGACGTTTGAGCTGCCAATAAAACTACTTATTACTTTTATCTACCTATAAGAAACGGCAATCTTGGCCAGTTGGCCAACAATCTTAACCGAGTCTTTCATGGATAATTTAGAGCCATCTGCATGAATCCATCTTTTAAGTGGCTGCTCACAAATTATGCGCTTTGCTTCTTCTTTACCGTAATGCTTTCTCATACGCATGAAAATCTCAACATCAAAAAGCCATTTGGTAATGAATTTTTTATTGAACATAGTTGAAGCAATCTCACGGTCCATTATTTTGGCGCCACACTGCGTATCCTTGAACGGCATACCCAAAATGGTCTGTATGATCATGTTAATGGTCATACTTATAATTTTACGGGCAGATTCTTTTGTGATATTCGCGCCCATTCTACTAATTCTAGAACCACTTACAATCTTAAATTGAGAATTTTCAATTGTTTTGACTAAATCGTCAAAGTCTCTAAAATCTGTTGAAAGATCGGCATCTAAATATCCTAGATAATCCAATTGTTCATCTTTAATCATATGTAAGATACCTTGGCGTACCGCTTCTGCCTTACCACCATTCTTCTCACAATTATATACACTTATATTAGACTCGTTCCCTTTGCGAAGCTCATGTAGCACCTCTAGAGTTTTGTCTGTACTTCCATCATTTACGAAACACAAATGATATCCTAAATTCTCTTGCGCAAAGGCTTTGAATTCTGGACCTGACAAACGGTCTTCTTCATTATAACATGGTATTACTACACCTACGCAATTCTTTTGCAGCATTCGGGCATTATCATTTGTTACCGCTTCTTTTTGAACATCCGGTGCACCAATAATTCGCTTTATCCGTGCAGCCATTTCATCCAAGCTAACCGGTTTTTTCATATAATCATTGATACCTAAATCAAAACCATCTACAATGATTTTCTCATCGGTATTACCGGACATCACCAATATTGGTGTTTCGGATTTCTGTTCAAGCCGAATGTGTTTTACCACTTGTAGTCCTGACATGCCTGGCATATTAATATCCACCAGCACTAAGTCTGGCTGAAAATTATCAAATACTTCTATGCCCTGCTCACCAGAGCTGGCTGTTTTAACCTCATAACCTAGTTCTAATAATCTCTTTTCAACTGAAAGCAAAATCAATTGCTGGTCGTCAATGGTTAATATTTTCATGGTGGTATTTTTTATAAGATGTGGGATCCTAATTTTTTGTTTATGCTTTTACTTTTTCGTGCGTTAATCCAATTGCGTTTACGTCTATTATTTCGCCTTTGGATTTTTGAACCTGAATGGCTTTGAAATAATCTAAATACATTTGGGTGATGGTACTCATTGGTAGCGAACAAGCGGCCTCGTAATTAGTTTTGGCCAACTCTGTTCTATAAGCATCATCAGTAAGTATTTTTTCTATGGCATCTGCTAAAGACGCTTTATTCTCTGGTAAAAAGAATTCGCCTCTATAGCCTTCTTCTTGAACAAGTACACTTAAGTCCCCTAAGTCTGGAAGAGCAACTGCTTTTCCGTAGCTTCCTGCTTGGTGTAAAACTCCAGAACTACCTGTAGTAGAGGTATACGGAAAGACCACTACAGCACTTTGACCAAAAATAACGGGTACATCTTCTTCGGCTACATAACCAGTGAAACGTATTTGAGGTACATGGCTATAAACTTCTTCCATTTTCTTTAAATATCCAGGAGTATTGGGACTATCTGTACCTGCAATTACAATTTCAATATCTTCATTGCTTCTATTCCGGATTACTTCTACAGCCTCTATAAGTACCTCAACCTTTTTGTAGGTACCAAACTTTCCAAAAGCCATAACCTGTTTAGGTCCTGCGGGAAGGTTAAAATCTGGTTCCGGAGGTGTTTCAAAAGAACCGTGCGGAATTAATGCAATGTTCTTCGCTTTATATTTATCTTCTAGAATAGTTACATACTTGCTAATGGTCACCGCCAAAATATCTGACGCCAAAACAAACTTCGTTAAAGTGGTTCCAATAAAACCGTATACCTTTTGAAGTATTTTACTTTTAGTAAACCCGGCACTATCCAAATCTACTTGCTCCAATATATTGTGCAATAATGAAATGGTAGGAATACCTTTAAATTTGGTTGCATAAGGCAACATCAACCCTAAAGCTGCTGGTATCTTTTTATCACCAAATTTCAAAAACTGCAAATTAAAAAGTACAGCATCTGGTTTATGGATACTAATAGATTTATTAACTGTCAATAAGTTCCAATAGCTATTAAAATCCCAACATTCTGAAACCGTAATTTTACAACCTTCTCCTTCAAAAGAAAGGTCTTTTGGCTCCTCCGTTTTATCTGTCATCAAAATAATTTCTGTGACTTCTTCTTGCAATCTAAAATGTTTTACAAGATAATATCCGTACTCGGTCAATGTGACTTTACTAGGAGGATATGCGGTTACAATGGCTAGTTTCATACTATAGGTTTAATTTTTTGGGACTATCTAATGAAAAGTTATCTTATGTTTTTATACTGATTTTCTAAAATTATCAACTTTCTGGCACGCTCTTATTACCCAATTCTTTGCTTGCAAAATATACCAACTGAACGACCAGTAATATTGACATGGCTATAAGTTGCATATGCACAACACTTTCCAAGTTGTCATGATACAATACCACCAATACTATTTGCGAAAGACCTAATACGCCGGATAGAATAACCGGTACATAATGGTCTAACGATAAAAAGTAATATGCGAAAATATTGGATATAGCGAACAGGGAAGTAGCCAATGCATACTGCCATAACAAACTGGACATGGCTACATACGAATCGCCGAACATTAGAGTTATAATCAATTCCGGGAATAGGTAACATGCTGCTACAATGCCAGCAGAAAGCAACCCTATATAGGATACATATTTAAACAAAATTGGTGCTGTTGGCTCGCCATCTTTTTGTTTCTGTACTACTACAGGAAGTAAGAGCATTACGAACATCCAAGCTACAAAATACACTACCCTGCCTATTAAAGCTAAAGAGGCATATAGACCAGCTTCGGTTGGTTCAAAATAGTGCTTTACTAATAGAACATCACTATTATTTATGATGATTTGAGTAAACTCATAACAGGCGGTCAACCATATAAATTGTGAGACCCGCTTTGCATTATCTGGACTTAGTTTTCTAGATTCTTTAAAAGATATTGATGTACTATCCGAAGGAAAAAGTCCAAAAAGAAAAGATAGAAAAATACCTAATGCCACCAATGTTCCTGGCTCTATGTCTAACAAGAAAAGTAATATCATGGTGAGTAACAACCGGCTCCACATTTCTGTTTGATAGGTGATAGATAACTTACCAAATTCTTGTTTGCCCTGGTACGCACCTCTATTTACACTCATAAAAAAGTAAATAGGTATGCCTAAACCAAAGATGATGAACATCCAATGACTTTCTGTATTGAAAAGTGATTGCAATTGTTTTGAAAAAATAAGAATGAGTACGCCTATAATAAGACCTACAATACTCGCTTGACGGTAACTTATGTTCTTGAAAATCTCCCACTCCTTACCAGAAAAAATTACTGCAAATTTTGCCGTAGCCAGTTGAAAGGTCATTCCCATAAAAGACAAAACCAATAGCAAGGTTACTAAAAGTGCAGCTTCCGAAAATGCTGCGGGACCTAGCAATCTACCTAACAAAAGGTTGTACAGATAGTTGCCACCATTTACTAAGAGCACGCTTCCCATGAACAACTGCTCTTGAGATACTTTCTTAAACATTAACTTTATGGCGGTCATAGTTGGTGATATCTAGGTTTTGATTCTTATCTATAGTATTATGTTCTTCCAGCGCTAGTTTTGGTTTTAAAAAGTATACTTATCTGTATGTCAAATATGTAGTACCGGGTTTTAGCTGGAATGGCGAACATGATACCTAAACGATATTTTGTTATAATATTGTAGGATTTAACTTATAATCGATAAAACGTAGCGTTTCATAGAATTATTCTGCACTTCATCGATTATGAGCGCAGTCAATTTACACCAAACCTATACCTTCTTAATCTCTTTTCTTTTCATTAAACTCCCTCTATCGCGACTTCTCCTTCAACTTCTATTATCTATTCAAATTACTACGCATCATAGTATTACAATTCTTTTATCCATTAAAAAAGGATGAAGTTTATGGCATCTTTCAATACTCAAATTTATATGTATCTACGGTATTTTTTGAGATAGAAAAGTTCATATCCACTCAATTGTAAACCAACGGCTCAAATCAATAGATATGCAATACCATCGATGAAATACAATATAAACACCTTTATAATGTTATATTTTCTGACAATTAACTACCAATGCAACGCACCAATGTTTTATTGATCTTGGCACTGGTCATAGGTATAGCATTTCATGGGTCGAGTATCTTCTTTACTCTTGAGACTACCTATGACGCCCTGATTCATTTATTTTTTGCCGATCATTACGCCAATAGTTGGTTTGAACCGTGGGATTACCGTTGGTATACGGGTTTCACTGTACAAGCTTATCCTCCATTGGTGCACCAGTCTATTGGTATTCTTTCCCATATTGGCGGACTCAAATTTGGAATGTTCAGTGTAGCTATGATAGGCATAGTTCTCTTTATAACCGGTGCCTATAGATTTGGTCTTTTAATGACCGGTGATAGAAAAATAGCTGGGTATACAGCTTTGCTTGCCGTGTTTTCATCAACCTTTGTAGAGACTTTACATATTTTTGGGCAATTGCCCAGTATAATTGGGCTATCTGTGCTTTTACATTCTTTGCCGGAAATATATCTCTGGGTAAAAACCGGAAAACTCAGGTATATAGCTACCAGTCTTTCATTAATCGCTGTAACGGTAACGTCCCATCATGTGACACCTATTTTTGGAATGATATTCTTTATCTTTCCTTTGCTAGGAATGGCCGTAATGGACTCCGCCAGAGATGAAGTCAATAGTTTTAAGGAAGTACGTTTTGGAGTCTTTTTTAAGCAATTCAAAAAGTGTTTTTGGCGCATTGTTATTTTTGGATTTTCTTCGTTATTTTTAATTGTTACTTGCATCCTTCCCTATTGGATCAATTCCAAGAAAAACCCAATTACCCAAGTCCCCATTCCCCATGGGTCTAGGGACAATTTTCTTGAGGTAACCTCATCAGGACTTGTATTTTTTGTTATTCCCTGGGGAATTTTGACTTTTGTTCTACCGTTTTTGTTTTATCGTTTTTATAGTAGACGATTCATCTTTTTTGGATTGTCATTTTCTATGTTAACCCTTTTGGGAACAGGAGGCACCACACCTTTACCCCTTATATTACTTGGTGAAACAGCTTTCAACATATTAACTTTAGACCGTTTTACCCTCTGGGCAACCATTATGGCATTACCTCTTTTTGGTGAGTTTGCCTACCGTATGGTAGAAGGAGATCTTAAAGACCTTATTCAAGAAAATTGGGGCCGGGTGTACCATCGTATTCTAGGTGGATTAATTATGGGAGGTATTTTATTCATGGTCATTTTCACCATGAGTCTTGGCTATTTTAGACCATCGCAACCACAGAAAATAAAGATGCAACCCATCATTAACTTTCTAAGTCAAGATTCACATGACCATTGGCGTTATTTACCATTAGGGTTTGGTGATCAAATGGCATGGTTATCGGCACAGACAAAAGCCATGACTGTAGACGGAAATTACCATTCCGCACGGCGGTTGCCCGAGCTTACTACAAGAGCAATAGAACGACTTGAGAACTCAAAATTTAGGGGTGTTGAGGGTATTGGTTCGCTACAGCAATTTTTGACCGTACCTGAGAAATACAACCTTAAATACATATTTTCCAACGATAAATTCTATGATCCTATACTCTACTTCTGTGGTTGGCAGAGGTTACAGCAACTAGAGAATGGAATTATGGTCTGGGAAAAATTAAATGTCCCTCCATTCCCTACCATAATACCCAAAGAAGATGTACATGTAGCCCTAAAAGTTATGTGGGGAATCATACCTATCCTTACTGTTCTTATTGCATTTATTATAAACATTCAGTGGATATGGGTCAGAGCTTTAAAAGCAAAAAAACTACCCCAAGGGGAGTTTATGAAATACGCTATTAAGTTCAAGAATTTTCCTAAAAAACTGATAATCATCAATCATATTTGGGCTGTTATTATATTAATTGTTTTGGGGTATGGCATCTATTTATTCTACATTAAAAATGTAGATCAAATTGCCCCTACTAATGTGGTTGAAGCGTATTATGATGCTTTGGATTTTAAAGAATTTAATAAAGCATATTCATTTTTGAATCCAGATAGTGACAAAACTATTGCGCAATACATGCTGGAAGTATCCGTAACAGACGGAATTCTTAGTTCGTACGCAAAGTTAGATTCTTTAGGTATTGAATTTTTACAAGAAAATGATACCACTGCGCGGGTAAAAGCTGCTACAAGGTGGATTACCCCTTTAGAAAGTATTGATAAGGACTACTATCATAGCCTCGTTAAGAAGAAAGGTAAATGGTATATTGAACCCTCTTCATTAGATAACGATTTACCACCGGATCAATTGTTTACTTCTAACAATACAACTTTCTTTAATCATGGTAGACGAAAGGTTACGACCCAGCAAACCCATCATGAAGATGTTCTAAAACAACCGGTTCTGGAGGTTTTAAGGGCTAAGCTGGTAAAGTATCAAGGCAGTTATAGTATCATTGGCGAACTTCAAAATGTAGACCACGTTCCTGCAGATGTGGTCATTAAGGGTACATTGTATAATGATCAAAATAAAGAATTGGCGACTTATAACGCAAAAGATGTAGCCAAACATAAATTAATGCCCAAAGAGACTACTACTTTCAGGATAGATTTTGAAGGTATAGCATGGTCATCTACAAAAGATACCCTGCCTCCAACGTTTGATCCTGATCAGTTTACACCTATGACGTTCGAAGAGCAACCTACCAAATTTAATTTGCAATGTGCAGGCAATGTAGCTAACACAGATTTATACAAACAGGTAAGTTTACAAGAACTCATTTTTGAAGATGATAAAATAAGCGGTTCACTTTTCAATTCCGGTATTCAGGAAGTGACCATACCTCAACTTTTGATTTCATATTATGATGAGAGCAAAAATCTTTTATGGGTAGAACATGAATTCTTGACCGACGGTGTCCGCATTCAAAGGAAGCGCTATTTTGAATATGAACCAGCCTGTTTGACAGATATAAAACTTATTAATAGTAGTCTTGAAAATTGCTTCGTAAACGGAAGTCCAAACTCGGAAATAGGTAAAAAGCTATTTCCTAATAGAGACAAGTCTCATGCCGAAGACCAGCTACAACCCTATTCTGGTAATGGATTTGATTATTTAAAATTTGAGTTGAACAGTTATATTGGTAATCCTAAATGAAAATGCACATACTACATATCTGCATTATTTTATCCCTGCTTTTCTCGGGGTGTTCTAAGGAACCTGAGGTAAAGAAAGTATCTAGTGCCAATTTTGAATTGGTAACATCTAAAGACAATTTTACAGCTGGAGAGCCTTTCTCTTTAAAATTTAAGGCTTCGGAAGAATCTAGTCCTGTTCTAGTATTTAGAAATGCGGTAGGCACAACAATACTTAAGGCTTCTAATAGTAATGACGTTTTACAATTTGATATTCCGAAAAACTTCTATGAGAAATCTGGCATTTGTTATTGGTCTCTGGTTTCTGGTTCTGAAGAGAAAATGAAAGGCACTTTAACCATTCATGTAAACAATAAAAATGGTACTTTTTTAGAATCCTACTTAGGTCCTAGAAGTCTTACCGCAGGACCAAAAGATTATGCCATGTTCGTAATGGTAGCGACCGATTTTTATGACAACCCATTAAACGATAGCACTTCTATTACAAGTAAAGTACAGTTTAAAGACAGTGAAACAGAAGAGGTTTTACTCTCTAAAAATCTAATTGCTTGGACTAAGGTCCGATCACCAGAAAAATCTGGCCGGATGTTGATTTCTGCAGCGTGTAATGAAACGGATAGTAAAGAATTCACCACAATTATATACCCTGCAAATCCAGTAGATTTTACCATTTCTTATAAACGTAACCATGAATATGCAGACGGTAACCAGGTTATTACTTTTAGAACTAGTATACTTTACGATGCATTTGGTAATTCAGTAAGTGAAGGTACACTTGTATCATTTATTATAACCAATGACCAAGGTGCAAAACTGCAGGCACAAGGCACTACCTTGAACGGTAAGGCCGAGGCGCGCCTTTTACACCCAGAACAAAAAGCGTCATGGACCATAGAAGCTTTTGTTACGGGCGCAGCAAGAAGTAAACCTATTAAAGTTGCTTTCAAAGCATCGGTAACAGAATATAACATACAATTTTCAGATGGTTTTAGAACTATTTCAGTAGGCCCTCTAAAAAGTTTTATGAACCAATTAGTACCAGACGGTATGCCCATTGCGTTGACTGTTAAAGATGAAAGCGGCAAAGTGCTAGATGTACTAAGAACCTCATCAATGCAAGGTGAAGGTAAATTCGAATTATCTCCGGATTTCTTTCCGACTGGTAGTTACGAGTTACAGATTAAGACTGCAGGGATAACAAAAACAAAATCAGTAGAACTAAAATGAAAATAAACAGAACCTTGTATCGCATTTTTCTACTGGCGTCATTTTTGGCCTTGAACGGATTAATTCTGTTTGGTATCAGTAGTGCTTGGACCTATTTAAATACGGGTGCAGACCGGACATCTATGCTTCATTTGCATGAAGATATTTCGGCTACGTACCTTCCCAAAGTGCAATGGGAAATTGCCATGAACGAAGGCCGCCCTATGGAAGAACAGACTTTAGGCGAAATTGAACGAGATTACCTCAGTGCGTGGCAAGTGCGTAATGCGGCTTACGCTAATAATGTACCCTATGGCATAGCTGACTATTATACGGATAGTATGCGTACTGAACTCTTTAAAATTACGGACCTCAATCTAAAAAATAAGGTAACGCTGCAAACTACTACGCTAGAACACCATCCTAAATTGGAATTCTATAGTACTGATGGCAAACTAGTTGTTTTTACCGATAAAAATGTTTCGGCCTATGAAGAGGTTTACCTGAACGAAAACTTAATTACCAAACGAAAACTCTTATCGGATTATAAAGTCATGTTGCTTTTAGAGGATGGTTTTTGGAGGATTAGGCAACTGGTAGAAACCTCCTTGCCCGAAGAAACTTTAGAAGCAGCCTCACAAGTTCAAAATCTTGATAATTTTCATTTTAAAGGAATCAACTATTATCCACAGGATACCCCTTGGGATATGTTCGGGAGTAATTTTGATGAATCAATAATTGAACATGACTTTAAGCTCATGGCAGAAATGGGCATCAACAGTTTACGTATTTTCATTCCTTATGAATCTTTCGGTAAGGAATACGTTGACCAAGAAAAAATACAAAAGGTAAAATTAACTCTTGATATTGCCGAAAAAACCGGACTGGACATCATGCCAACCTTGTTTGATTTTTATGGCAATTACAGCGTTCATGATTGGACGATGACCAACCGTCATGTAGAACAAGTAGTTAAAGCCTTAAAAGACCACAATGCTATTATTGCTTGGGATGTTAAAAACGAGCCAGACCTAGATTTTGAATCTCGGGGTAAAGAAAGAGTGCTTTCATGGTTAGAACAGACCGTTGATCGTATTCGTAAAATTGACCCTAAACATGCTATAACTATTGGATGGTCTAGTCCTGAAGCCGCTATTAATCTTACATATAAATTAGACCTAGTCTCTTTTCACTATTACCGCGGGGCTGAAGAGTTTGAAAGTGCTTTTACTATTCTGAAAAATAAGGTAACTGATAAACCATTGTTACTACAGGAATATGGCTATTCTTCATATGACGGAATCTGGAACGGATTTTCAGGCTCCGATGAAAAAGAAAAGGAATATATGGGAACTATCCAAAAGGTGGTGGAAAAGGAGAATCTGTCTCACATGATATGGACGCTCTATGATTTCAGAAACATTCCTACTTCCGTAGTTGGCCGCTTACCATGGCGAAAAATACGGCAGCGTCATTTTGGGCTTCTGGATTCTAAAGGTCAGAAAAAACCGGTCTATAATATCTTCTTTAATGAGAAACCATGACAAATGGTAAAACCACTTGAATTAATAAACAGTACACCCACTACCCTCCTATAAACGTGTTATTCGGTCTAAATTAATAACTATACTTCTATCAGAACCAAGGTATCTACTTATATGCCGGTTAAGAATGGTTGCACTAGTGCTGTTCAAAGATCCGTGAACACTAAATATTCCACGTGCTTCTGTAATTTGTAAAGACATAATTAAAAGTTTTATAGGTTTATTTTTCTCTTTTCTGCAATACGAAATGACGTATAGAACACACGAAAAGAAATGTACTGTAGATAAATAGTAAATAGCTGTAGATGAGTAGTTTTTATTGTTGTATCGCATTAAACATAAGACCTAAAGTTTTTACACTTAAGTACCAATAAATCTATTTTATGGGCGTTATATTCTTGTGGTAAAAAACCTACTTTAATGTTAAAACTAAATACACTCTGTTTATTCCTGCTCCTATCTTTCTATGGGATGGCCCAAAGTCCGCTTCAACCCGGTTTTACCTTGTTAGAAAAAGGTGATTTTGAACAAGCAGAAACTTTTTTTGAGGGTTATCTTGCAGACGATCCAAAAAACAAAACTGCCTTAATTTGCTACGGACGTGCTGTTGGATTGAGCGGCGAACCTGAAAAAGCTACAGGAATGTTCTCTTCACTTTTAGAAGAATACCCTGGTGATTTTGAAATACAGATAAATTACAACGAATCTTTTCTTTGGGACAAGAAATTTCAAGAAGCAGAGCCTTTATATGCTCAACTAGTAAAAGAGTATCCAGAAAATTTTGGTGCAGTTTTGGGTTACGCAAACACACTAAGTAATCTAAAGAAATATGAAAAGGCATTAGAATGGGTAGAAAGGGCTTTGATCATACAACCCGGTAATCTAAGTGCTAAGACTTCAAGAAAATATATGCGATTAGGTTATGCAAATGCCTATGTGAACGCACAGAATTATAAAAAAGGAGAAACTTTATTAAAAGAAATATTTATAGATTTTCCAGAAGATAGAGATGCTTTATTAAATCTTGCCAACCTTTATTTAATTACAAAGGAAGTAGATGACGCAAAAGCAATCTACAAAAGGTTGGCTACCTCTGAAAAAGACTCCATAACATCTCTCAATGGTATTGCTCTTGCCGAACATATTGGAGAGAATGATAAACAAGCATTAATTGTTGCTACCTCTGCAAAAGAAAAGGCAGATGCATTGGGTGACGCAACAATAAAAGAACAAACGTATGACCGTTATGTTCAAGCCTTAATATGGAACAGAAAGTATATTAAAGCTAAAACTGAAATAGCAGAATTAGAAACCCAATACACCAACCAAAATTGGCTGTATGCACTAAAAGCTATGCTTGGTCTTTATACCGGTTCGCCGAAAAAGAGTGTTGTTAATTATGATGCTATTCTAAAAAATGACAGCGCTTCTTTTGATGGAAATTTAGGAAAGGCCAACGCACTTTTTGCCGCTGACCGAATCGTTCCTGCTTACAATGCCGCCTTTGGAACCCTTAAAGTCTTTAAAGACCAGAAAGATGCCATTAGTTTTATTGATAAGTTAAACGTATCCTTTACGCCAACCCTAGACGAACACCTAGCCTATACTTTTGATAATGGTAATAATGTTGCTTTTTCGACCAATACAACTGCAACCGTGCCATTATCTACAAAGTTTAGCACCAACCTAGCCTATTATTACAGAACTACCGAAAATACCATTACGGATAATAAAGCGAGTTCTCATGTACTTTCTGCTGGGTTTGATTACAAATTCCTTCCTAAAACCACATTTAAAGCGGTGGTAGGCTTGAACAAATCTAGTTTTGGTGCAGAGTCCTATACCCAGCCAGTAATAGACACAAAGTTATTACTACAACCATTTAAACTACAGAACCTTGAACTTGGTTATAAGCGAGAAATTCAAAGTTTTAATGCCGACTTAATTGAACGCGAAATTATCATGAACAATTTTGGCTTCAATTATAACTTGGGGACCAATTTCAATTTAGGGTGGTATACACAAGCTATACATACTACCCAGAGTGATAATAACACCCGAAACCTTTTGTTTACCTCATTATACTATAATTTAATGCGTAAACCTGCTTTAAAAGTAGGTCTTAACTACCAGTACCTTTCTTTTGCCGAGCAAGTACCTACCATTTATTTTAGTCCAGAGAAATACCAGGCAGTAGAAATATTTGCAGACTTAAGAGGTGATTTTTCCAAAAACACGCAGTATATGATGAGTGCTGCAACAGGTTTACAACAAGTAGAAGACGACCCAAATACAGTAATATTTAGGGCAGAGACCGGAATAACGCATAAATTCTCAAAACGTTTTAGTGGTAACCTATATGGAAAGTATAGTAACATTGCCTCTGCAACGGCAGCTGGTTTTGAGTATACAGAGATAGGATTAAAGTTAAAATGGTTGATTACAAAGAAACCATTGTTCTACAAAAAAATTGCTAAATAATTCTTCCTAAGAATATTAACAAAAGTGTATAAAAAAAGACAACCTTTCAATTAAGTAAGGTTGTCTTGAGACAAATTGTATTTTCACGAACCCATTAAAGTGAAAATATTTTCTAGAAGCACTCGCTCCTATTATGGATTTATATCTTACAGATTATGAAAAGATGTACGATTTAAAAAAGTGTAGTGATTAGAATAAAAAAGTAGTTAATATTCTAATAGTTCCAGATACTCATTACGGCCAAAACAATGCCAATTATTACTGAAACAAGTATACCTATCAAACGTATAGCGGCACCTTTGGAGTTTAAAATATATAAAAGATTTGCTTTCATGAGTAGATGTCTTTAGTATTCTCTACAAATTTACATCTGATATTTAAAAATAGGAAAGCACTTACGGTGAATTACCTTAAGCTATAGATGAATGGTATAAAATTGTAGAAGAGATTTAAACCAAGTTTAATCGTCTCATGAGTTCTGGTCGATTTGATCGACTAATGGGTATAACCATTTTCTTAATAAGAACGCTATTATCTTCAATATCAATAATCTTAGAGAAGTTAATGATGTATGACCTGTGTATTTGAAGAAATATTTTTTCAGGTAATTTATCCTTTATTTTTTTGAGCGTTGTATGTACACGATATTCTTTATTTTCTGTTGTAATATCAATATAATCTCCTTGCGCCTTCACCACTAATATTTCATGAAAGTGTAGCTTTATCAATCTCTTATCAATATTGATATACAGGTCCTGCTCAGCTTGCGCACCGGTCCCAGGATTAGTGCTAACATTCGGAACAGCGGCAGGCTGTTTTTTAAGTGCACTTTTAACTTTTTGTATGGACTTTTGAAAACGATCTGCGGTTATGGGTTTTACCATATAGTCTACAATGGACTCATACTCATACGCTGCAATTGCAAATTCGGTATCTGAAGTAGTCAAGACAACTTTAGGACAATTCTTTAAGGTTTGGACAAAATCCACTCCACTAAAACCTGGCATATGAATGTCCAAAAACACAACATCTACATCTTGTTGGTTTAAAAATTTAATAGCGTCTATGGCATTATCAAACTCTCCTACAACATCTAAATCTGCCACCCCAGAGCAATGTTTTCCTACTATGGCACGTGCTGTTGCTTCATCATCTACGATAATACAGGTCATACTATTAAATGGTTTTAAGAAAATCGTCTATTTGGTTTAATATAACTCTAAAATCTGAATCCATATCTGTCTTTCCCGCTCGTAATTGCTCTTCAAATTGAACAGCAAAGCGGTAAGCATCTTCCATACTTAAGATGTTGAATTTATGTTTTAATTTATGTACAACATCTGCGGCTTCGTTTGTTTCCTTGCTATCTATATGTTCTTTGTAGGTAGCTCTTTCCATTGGGAATTCGTCCTTCAATATAGAAATAAATTTCTGTTCAAACTCAATGTCGTCTCCAGATAATTCTTTAATGTACTTAAGGTTTGGTTGTTCCATAGCACTATTTTTTTAAGGTAAACGTGAAATTTGCACCCATATTTTCTTCTGACACCAATTCTATAGAACCATCATACAATTTGACGATTTTTTTAGCCAATGCCAAACCAACTCCTGCGGCGCTATCATTATTCTCGAGTTTTTTAAACATTTCGAATATTGAAGATTGATGCTTAATGGGTATTCCTTTTCCATTGTCAATTACAGAAAACTTCCAATATTCTTTATCTTCTTGAAAATTTAAATCAATTATTCCTTTTTCTAAATGGCTGGTAGCCTCAATTGCGTTGGTTATTAAATAGGTAAAAACTTGCTCTATCAAGTGTTTTTCGATATGTATTCTTGGAAAATTAGAACCATAATTTAAACTAACATTATCCGGTAAAGGCACGTAACTTCCTATTTCCTTTAAAAGAATATTGATATCAACATTCATTTTAGATTCCATACTAGTACCTATAGTGGCATGTTCTAGTATTCCATTAATTAAATTATCCATTTTAGCCAGATTGCTCGAAGCTAAATCCAAGTTTTCCCTATTTTCTTCCGTTAAGCTATTTTGGTCATCTTCAAGAACCCAGCTTAGCAACGCATTTACATTACGAATTGGGGATTTTAAATCATGGGACACCAATTGTATGTAATTACTAAGAGACTCATTTTGTGCTTCTAAATCCTCTAAAAGAAGGTTTTTCTCTGCGGTAATTCCTGTTACTTCTGCAGCCAAGTGGCTAATATGTTTTGCTAATTTTTCTACATCGAATACTTTTGAAGCATCCCCATCATATTTTTTTTCCGTACCTAAGTTTGAACTTAAGCTATTCATGGCCAACTCCAAGGATACCAAAATTTTCTTTTGCCTATCCGCCTCTTTGGTCAACTCTCTATTTGCTGTAAACAATTCTTCTGAGCTAATGGTTGTAGCCCTTTGTACCATACTCAGCTTCTCATCATGATTCTGATAAGACATTTCTACGGCAGCCAAAAACTTCTGCATCTCAGGGTCTCCGCTAAGATGATCAGGTAACGTTTTTTTAAGTTGTCGTTTTAATAGAGAATGCATTATTCGCTAAATAAAGTTAAGGTCATTGTTTGGTTGTGCAACCTACAGGCATCCTTACCGGCAAATGGAGCCATTTCTCCATAAGAATAGAACCCAGTGACTGCTGCGCCAGTTCCTATAACAGATATTACCTCCTCTACTTCTTCTTCAGTTCGCTGGTCCATGACCAACTTTCTACCCACACAACTGATTAAAATAGCCAGCTCGGGTTTATTTGTCCTACCGTTCATAGCGTACTGTGCCGCTATACTGGCCCCGTCAACTATATCATCTACCGTAGACATCATTAACTGCACACGAGCACCTTCTGGAACATCTCCGGCCAAAGTCATTGTGTTGGATGCGTCATCAATAGTGAGTATTGTACGAACCAAAGGTTCATCATTTTCATTAACTCTTACACTTAATGGATATAGCAAAGCAGATGTTGGCAACTCCTTTGCTTTCTCCCCTAAATATTTTTTATAGAGATCCAAGGCGGGTTGTCCGTCTAGCTCATACAGTATGTTATTTTTAGATTTTGTAATGATTCGTTGAGGCCCAAAAGGCGTCCAACCACCATAGTTGGCGCTTGTTATTTCTAAAGATTCTCCATAAAATCCAATAGCAATTACCTCTCCTTCTTTGGCGCTTTCATTGTAAGAGGCAAGCGTTCTTTCAAAACGATCATCATCTCCACACAAACCACCTGAAAGTCCAATATTATTTATTCTAACACCTTCAAAGCCTTCGATTAATGCACTACCGTTTATGGAACTACCTTCCGATACCAAAAAAATATGCTTTAATCCTTCCTTAGAAAACTCATTAAGAAGAGATTGTCCCAACAAAAGTTCATTATCTATTTCCGAGACATTCTTTCTCTTTACCGAGAAGTGACATTTCTCAAATTCTATAGCTGTCAATGACACGCCACCTTGCAGTACGGTATCATCTATAATTTCGCCAGCTGTGCTGCCCATAACAATATGTCCGCTAGGAAAAAGTTCCTTTACTTCATTAAAAAGGGTATCATCTTCTAGAAGATACCTATTACCAAAAACCAGGACTAGAGGTTCTTTTAAATTATGGTTCTCACCAGATAATATTTTAAATGGCTGTTTTCCTTCTTTTATGGCCTGCGTTATTTTCATGTTTAACTATTAAGGTTGGTTGGTTCTTTTTTGATAGTAAAGTGAAATTCTGTACCCAAATCTTTTTCACTCTCTACCCACACTTCGCCTTCATAGCGGTCAATTATTTTTTTAACAATAGAAAGGCCAATACCGGTAGACCGTTCATTTGCTCCTATAGATTGAAAAATTTCGAATATTTTTTTATGATACTCTTTTGGTATGCCTACACCATTATCTTTTATTGAAAACTGCCAATGTGTTGCATTTTCAACGAAAAGTACCTCTACTAGGCCTACTTCCTTTTCGATATGTACAACGGCATTAGAGAGTATATTCTGAAATAACTGATGAATTTTTGTGCGATCCGCTAGAATTGTCGGTAAAGTTTCAGGCACTACAACTGCCACATGCTCTGGTATGAATATACTTTCCTTAATACTTTCTACTACCTCGTTTAAATCAACTTTAGAATTGTCTAGCGCAGAATTATTGGCAGTCGAATATTCTAAAATACCGTGAATAAGTTTATCCATTGAGGCAACTTTCTCTTGCATTAGCGATAGATTCTCTTGTCCAGCCTCATCCAAGACGTCTTTATAATCATCTTGAATCCAGGTGGCCAATGCACTTATACTTCGTAAAGGCGACTTTAAATCGTGAGAAACGATATGTGCATACTCTTGAAGCCCTTGATTACTTTGTTCAAGTTCTTTTACTAATTGTTCTTTCTGAAACTCAAGGAGTTTTTGCTTTGTAATATCCAAATGAATACCGACAGAACCAATTAAGGTTTTATTATTGTCATAGCGTGGTGCACCACTGATCAACCAATGCTTTCTTTCACCAGTTTTGTCAAATACCTCCAGTTCATATGAATCTGACTCTCCTTCTGCTCGCTTTTCATTTTCTTTATCTAGTACATTCTTATTTTGTACCCGAAGAACATTGCTCCCCTTTTTACCTATTAATTCATCTTCCTTAAAACCACTCATTAAACAAAAGCTCTGGTTGACAAATTGTATAATGTCTTCTGTATCTACTTCTACCAGACCAAGATTCATATTTGCAATAATACTTGCATATTTTTCCCGCTCGTAATTTAACCGCTCTTCAGCTTCGCGTTCTCTTGTAATGTCTTCAACCATTGCTAAGACATATTTTAAATTACCCTTATAGTCTCTTACAGCACTAACCGAAGTCTTTCCTATTAAACAACCGCCTTCTTTTTTGTAATATCTTTTTATCACAATATCCTTATCTATTTTACCTTCGGACATTTGCGTTATAATCTCGTTGGCAGTAGGTCCCTCTATGACTTTTGAAAACTCCTCAAACTTCATTGTTTTAAACTCTGCTTCTGTATAACCCAGAAGCTCTGTAAAAATTCTGTTAGATTTGATAATTTGATTTCCAACACTTAATATAATACCCAAAGGAGAACTTTCTACTATGATATCTAGCTGCTTTCTTTGTTGCTCAAGCAGCTCTTTAATTTCCATTTCTTGGGTAATATCTCTAATAATACCCTGAGCTCCAATAGGTTCACGTTTTGTATTGTAGATCAAACTGGCGTTGATTTCTATCCATTTTTCATCGCCATTTTTTACAGAAATTTTAGCACGATAGTTTTTAAGAGTACCGACTTCCAAAAGGTATTTAAAGGATTCAGCAGTATATTGAAGATAGTCTTTGTGTACAAGGTCAGTAAGGTTAACCTGTTCTTTGGTATGATCATACCCCAAAAACTCTTTGGCCGACGTGTTCATATTAATCACGTTGGCATACATATCCATTACCACATAAGGATCTATAATATTTACAAAAACATTATCCAGCTCAGAAACCTTTTCGCTCAATAAGTTTTCAAGAGTGCCATTAGCCTCTTTTAAGCGCTGCGAAGTTTCGTAGAGGTCTGTAGATTTTTGTTCAAGAATTTTTTCAGCTTGTTGCCTAGCTTTCTTTTGCCTTTCCAGTGCTCTTTTGAGAAGTTCTACCTCTTTATTATCCATTTTGAACAATATCAAATTTAACCTCAGTACCGTCTTCTTTTAATAATTCGTAAGTAATTGTAGCGGAACCTCCAAAGTGTTCAAAAGCCTTTTCTATAAGACCATGCGCCAAACGGTATAGACCTCTAGAAGAAGAGTATACCATTACTATTTTTGTGTCCGTTTTGTCTAGAATCTTAAAAGTAGGCAGTTCTGCATCTGGATACAGCTTTTTTACATGTACATGTATATGATCCTCTATACAATACAGAAGACCTAATGGAGTATTGTAATTTTTAATGACCTCGGGGTGAGAATTGGCTAGACCTGCAAATAGGTATAGACCAAAAGCATAAATAAGATCGCCAGCCGGAATTTTGGTTTCTGCGCTAAGGTTGTTTATTAGCGTAACCATCTCATTAAATTCATACGTTCCTACGGAAGTATAAATACCTTCAGACGGTAGATTACCATTTTCAATTATATTATCAACAGTCTCAAGACCAAACTTGATCTCGACCATTTCTAAAAACTCTGTAAATACAACACCCTTCATATAGCATAATTTATTAACTAAAAGTAGGAAAAGTAGTATACTTTAAAGAATTTTTGTTGTGAAACGCACTATTTTGTTAGCCTTTCACCAATTGGTTGATGTCCCAGTACTCAAGAACCTTGTGAAGTTTAGATTGATAATCTTCATATTTCAATGGTTTGATAACGTAACCGGCTACTCCAATCTTATAACATTCCAATAAATCTGCTCTATTTTCTGATGTTGTAAGAATAACTGTAGGAAGATATTTTAGAACGTCATCTGCCTTAAGAATACTCAAAAATTCTATACCGTTCATTCTTGGCATATTAAGGTCTAGTAGAATAATATCCGGCAATCTATTGCCCGATTTTAAGATTTCTAACGCATCTTCACCATTCTTGGTTTCTATAATATTATGTTTAAGATCTAACTTCTTTACCGTTCGCTGTAATTTCATTACCTCAATGGCATCATCTTCAATCAATAAAATATCCATAACATGTAATTTTTAGTGAAATACAAATTTTAGAATTAAATAATAGAATTTTGACCAGGTGTAGACCAATGACATTTAACTGTAGACGAATGGAAAATTATGGCAGTTGAACGATTTACGTATCAACGACGTTCTTAGCCATTACTTACTTTTAGTCATTGCAGTAATAGTAGTTTATAACTCCCCATACAGAAGGTTACATCATCTTTTTAGACAATAACTCACTACGCTTCAATAGATTAAACTAATTATATACCGTAATTCCAAAACTTCTTTGAAAACATTATAAATTTTGCGGATATTTGCAGCCTGTTTCAGATGAAGTGGGAGTCTATTTATTGCACTTTTACCACCTTTACACACTACATTCTAAACAAAAATCTCTCATGCGCACGTGGCGGAATTGGTAGACGCGCCAGCTTGAGGGGCTGGTGGCCACTAGGCCGTGGAAGTTCGAGTCTTCTCGTGCGCACATTAAACCATCAACTTCCTAGTTGATGGTTTTTTTTATATACGTATCTTGTCTCTTATTTATTATAATATTACTTTTTTTAGTAAAAGAGCACATTTCACTCCCCTGACTAAGAATAAAATTATTAGATTTGTTTAATGTTTACAACAAAAAGATGAACACTACAAAAAAGACGTTCAGTATACGTGATTTAGAAAACCTATCGGGCATCAAAGCCCATACTATACGTATATGGGAAAAGCGATACAATCTGCTTTCTCCCGAACGAACGGATACTAATATCAGAAGATATAGTTTAGAAAGCCTTCAAAAGCTACTAAACATTACCCTTTTATATAGTAATGGCCACAAGATATCTAAAATCGCGAATCTTAAAGAGGGTAAAATTCCTGAGATTGTTAATGAACTAGTTTCAAAAAACAACAACAGTCAAATTATAAACACTTTTAAGCTGTCGATGATTAATTTTGACGAACAGCTGTTCACCCGCACTTTCAAGACTTTACTTCTTGAGAAATCATTCTCAGAAGTTTTTAAAGAGGTTTTTATCCCTCTTTTGAATGAACTTGGTTTATTATGGCAAACAGATACCATCTGTCCTGCGCATGAGCATTTTATTTCAAACCTCGTAAAACAAAAAATCTTGATTAGTACTCAAGATTTATCCGTTGAGGAAGATTCTAATAAAAAGACAACATTTATTGCCTATTTGCCAGAAAACGAAATTCATGAAATTGGTCTTCTCTATTTGAATTATGAAATTGTTTCTAGAGGATACAAATCTGTGTATTTAGGGCAAACAGTTCCTTTAGAAAGTTTGGAAGAAGTTATGAAGACTTTTGAAAACACAACCTTTCTATCCTATTTCACAGTCTCTCCCTCAAAGGATAAGATTAGCGACTATATCAACAAATTTTGTTCGTTATCGGCAAATTTCCCGAATACTCAACTTTGGTTATTAGGTCATCAGACCCAACACATAAATCAAGATAATTTACCTCAAACAATTGAAATTTTCTCTTCAATCGATAAAATTGTTGAACGACTATAGAACCTTACACCATTAAAATAATAATGAAAAAAAAGATTGTCATAATTGGTTCAGGTTTTTCCTCACTGTCCGCTTCGTGCTACTTAGCCAAAGCTGGTCATGAGGTAACTATGTATGAGAAAAATGACACCGTTGGCGGCAGAGCAAGACAACTAATCAAACAAGGTTTCACTTTTGACATGGGCCCTAGCTGGTACTGGATGCCTGATATTTTTGATAAATTCTTCAATGACTTCGGGAAGAAAACTTTCGATTATTATCAATTAGACAAGTTAAGCCCGGCGTATAAAATTTTCTTCTCTGATGACAATATCACCATTGGTGACTGTATGGACGACATATGCCAAGAATTTGAACGTATCGAACCCGGCAGTGCCAAGCACCTCAGGAACTTTATGTTCAAAGCCCAGAAAAACTATGATATTGCCATCAACAAGGTAGTGTTGCGACCTGGCCTTTCCCCATTAGAACTTATAACTCCTGAAACGGCCCTGCGTGTAGATCAATTTTTTAAGACTATTAGCGGCGAAGTTCGAAAAAAGTTCAATAACAAAAAATTAATATCCACGCTAGAATTTCCGGTCTTGTTTTTAGGTGCAAAACCTAGCAATACTCCATCTTTCTATAGTTTTATGAACTATGCAGATTTTGGTTTGGGTACATGGCACCCAAAAGGTGGAATGTATGAAATTGTTAAGGCCATGAAAAACTTGGCCGAAGAAGTTGGAGTTAAAATACATACCAAATCTGCTGCACTAAAAATAAACGTCAAAAATAAAAAAGCCGTTGGCGTAAATATTAATGGAAAAGATATTGAAGCAGATGTTGTACTAAGCGGAGCTGATTATCACCACTCAGAAACTTTACTGGACCCAGAATATCGTCAATATTCGGAATCTTATTGGGACAAAAAGACCTTTGCCCCTTCTTCATTGTTGTTTTATATGGGTTTTGATAAGAAGTTGAAAAATGTAGAACATCACAATCTTTTCTTTGACACTGATTTTGAGCGACATGCTACGGAAATCTATGACCAACCAAGTTGGCCTAAAGACCCTTTATTCTATGCCAATTTTCCATCTGTAACAGATTCTAGCATGGCGCCTGCTAATTCTGAAACCGGGTTTTTTCTCATACCTATTGCCACAAACTTGACAGATACTCCAGAACTACGCGATCAATATTTTGATATTATGATGGATAGATTTGAGAAAAGGACAGGCCAGAGCGTAAAAAATAATATTATCTTTAAGGAGTCGTTCTGTGTAAACGACTTTGTAGAACAATACAATTCTTATAAAGGTAATGCTTATGGTATGGCCAATACATTACGACAAACTGCTTTTCTTAGACCTGGTCTAAAAAGCAAAAAAGTTAAAAATTTATACTTTACCGGCCAGTTGACCGTACCAGGTCCTGGGGTTCCTCCGGCTTTAATTTCGGGTAAGCTAGTCTCCCAATTAATAAACAAGAACGTCTAAAAGCCAAAACCATGAAATCCCTATTCGATAAAGTTTCTTACCAATGTAGCCAGATTGTTACAGAATCTTACAGCACTTCGTTTACAATGGCAACGAAGATGTTGTCATCTTGTATTAGACCGGATATTTATAATATTTATGGTTTTGTGCGCTTCGCAGATGAAATAGTAGATACGTTTGATCAGTATGATAAAGAAAAACTCTTTAATCAGTTTGAAGCTAGCCTTAAAGATGCATTAGAGCAACGTATAAGCTTGAATCCAATTCTTAATTCGTTTCAACATACCTATCACAAGTATGAGATACCGTATGATCTTGTTGATGCTTTCATGAAAAGTATGCGAATGGATTTGTATAAAAGCGTTTACAAGACGGATGAGGAATATAAGGAGTACATCTATGGTTCTGCAGATGTAGTGGGACTAATGTGCTTAAAAGTATTTGTGAAAGGCGATACTAAAAAATATGACGATTTAAAGGAAACGGCAATGGCATTAGGTTCCGCTTTTCAAAAAGTAAATTTCTTAAGAGATCTTAAAAGCGATTTTGAAGATTTAGACCGCAGCTATTTTCCTAATACCGATTTAGCCATGTTGGACGAAGCTTCAAAAACCCGAATCGTAAATGAAATAAAAGCCGATTTTGAGTTAGCTTATAAAGGAATCATCAGATTACCTAACGAGGCTAAATTTGGTGTTTATACCGCTTACAAATACTATTATAGACTATTGAAAAAATTACAGCGTACACCTTCTTTAGAAATTAGAACGGTTCGTATTCGTGTTCCTAACTACGAGAAATTTGGGGTTTTGGCCAAGTCGTACGTAAATTACAAATTGAATTTGGTTTAGTATGAAAGCAGTTATTTGGATAACCCTGTTCCTCGGCACATTTTCCTTTATGGAATTTATGGCATGGTTTACCCATAAATATATTATGCATGGTTTTCTTTGGAGCTTGCACCAAGATCATCATAAAAAAGACCATGATTCATGGTTTGAAAGAAATGATGCTTTTTTCATATTCTATGCTATTGTGAGCATGATATTATTTTACTCAGGATCAGCAACATCTTTCTGGTATGGTTGGCCTTTGGGTTTTGGTATCCTAGCCTATGGTATTGCTTATTTTTTAGTACATGATATTTTTATCCATCAAAGGTTTAAAATGTTCAGGAATGCAAATAATTGGTATGCTAAGGGAGTTCGTAGAGCACACAAAATGCACCATAAGCATTTAGGCAAAGGAGATGGTGAATGCTTTGGTATGCTCATTGTTCCTTTTAAATACTTCAGGAACAAGTTGTAACTATACCTCTACTCTACCAGAAGTTGATCTAATAATTTTCTGATTTTATCACTGTTCCAATCTACAGCTCCATTTTCGGCCATAATAATTTTGCCTTGTTTACTTATAATGTAAGTAGTAGGAATTGTAGAGGAACTAAATATTTCCGGCACTTTATTTTCAGCTATAAAAAAAGGTAGACTATATCCCTTTTTCAATATAAAATTATTAACTCTACTAAACTTTTCCTCGCTCACTAACATAAAGCTTACTTTATCTCCATAGTCATCATATAATGCTTGAATAACGGGCATTTCTTCTAGACAAGGTTTACACCAAGTAGCCCAAAGGTTTAAGAAAACTACTTTTCCTTTTGCATTTTGATAAGAGTATGTTTGGGTATTTAAATCCGTTACTACCCAATCGTATGTATTTTCTGGAATGGTCTTATCTGCTTTCAGCTTAATTGAACTATAAGAAATAATCCGCCCGGTATAAGCTCTTAATTTAGGAAGTATAGGTGTAAATAAAACAAGGCCGACGCCAATCAGCAATACTCCTACGGCAATATATTTTACAGAAGGTTTCAAGGCGTATGAGAAAGTGAATCTAATAATTGAGTTACTGTATTGTTATCCCAATCACATGGTTCTTTTACATCTATTACAATAGCTCCTTCTTTATCAATAATATAAGTTCCTTGAATCTTAGGAATTTTAAAGGGGGCTTCTACCCCAACAATTCTATAGGTTACAGGAAAGGTATATTTATTCTTTACCATGAATTCTTCCACAGGCTCCCGTTCTTCATTGGTTACTAGATAAAAGTCTACCTGATCAGAATACCTATCATATAATTGTTGAATACCTTTTAACTCTGCTGCACTAGGCGTATTCCAAGAAGCCCAAAAATGGACGAACAGAACTTTACCTTTTGATACTTTAAAATTGAATAAGTTCCAATTTGCATCCTTCAACTCCCAATCATATCCATCAATCTGCTGTCTATCATCTACATTAATGATGTCTGGAGGAGAAGCAAATAAGCGCATAAGCCAAATCTTGCCCCAATATCCAACTGGTGTAACAAAAAAAGAAAGCACAAAGGCCATTATAATGAGCGTGAAAAAAGTTTTTCTTTTCATATAAATTGTGAATAGGTCCAAAACTAAAAAACTCCCGCTAATTAACGGGAGCTTTTAGATACTATATCAATATTGCTTAAGCTGCATTTTCCTTTTTGATAACATTCAATGCAGATCCTTCTCTGTACCAAGCTATTTGTGCATCATTATAGGTATGATTCACTTTAATAGTGTCTTTACTTCCATCTGCATGAACTATTTCTATTGTCAACTGCTTGTCTGGAGCAAATTCAGCTATATCCAAGAAGTTGAAAGTATCATCCTCTTGTATTAAATCATAATCACTTTCATTAGAAAATGTCAAACCTAACATACCTTGTTTCTTTAGGTTTGTCTCATGTATACGAGCAAATGATTTTACTATTACTGCCGCAACACCTAAATGTCTTGGCTCCATAGCTGCATGCTCACGAGAAGAACCTTCTCCATAGTTGTGGTCACCAACAACTACAGATTTTACTCCTGCTGCTTTGTACGCACGTGCTGTATCTGGCACACCTGCATACTCACCTGTCAATTGGTTTTTGACAAAGTTTGTCTTCTTTCCAAATGCATTTACTGCACCAATTAAGCAGTTATTAGAAATATTATCTAAATGACCACGGAAACGTAACCAAGGACCTGCCATAGAAATGTGATCCGTTGTACATTTACCAAAGGCCTTGATCAGTAATTTAGCTCCCATTAAACTTTCGTCTTTAATTGGAGTAAACGGCTCTAACAATTGTAATCTTTCCGAATCAGGAGAAACCTTAACCTCTATACCAGAACCGTCTGCATCTGGAGCTAAGAAACCAGCATCTTCTACAGCAAAACCTTGTGGAGGCAACTCTATTCCTAATGGCATATCTAATTTAACTTCCTCGCCATCTTCATTAAGCAACGTATCATTCATTGGATCAAAATCCAAACGACCGGATATTGCTATGGCAGCTACCATTTCTGGAGAACCAACAAATGCATGTGTATTTGGATTACCATCTGCTCTTTTAGAGAAGTTGCGGTTAAATGAGTGTACAATAGTGTTTTTCTCATCGCCTTTCGCATCACTTCTATCCCATTGACCAATACATGGCCCACAGGCATTGGTGAAGATTGTAGCTCCTAGATTTTCAAAAATCTCTAAAATACCATCTCTCTCCGCAGTATAACGAATCGTTTCTGAACCTGGGTTGATACCAAAATCCGACTTTGGCTTAATTTTTTTATCTACTGCTTGTTTAGCTATGGATGCTGCTCTTGTTAAATCTTCGTATGAAGAGTTAGTACAAGAACCTATTAATCCCCAATCTACTTTTAAAGGCCAGTCGTTAGCTCTTGCCTTCTCTCCCAACTCACCAACTGGCGTAGCCAAATCTGGAGTAAAAGGACCGTTTAAATGAGGTCTTAACTCATCTAAATTAATTTCTATAATCTCATCAAAATATTGCTCTGGATTGGCGTACACCTCTGCATCTGCAGTTAAGTGTTCTTTTACTTGGTTAGCAGCATCTGCAACATCATTACGGTCCGTAGCACGCAGATAACGCTCCATAGATTCATCATAACCAAATGTAGAAGTAGTAGCTCCTATTTCTGCTCCCATATTACAAATAGTACCTTTACCAGTACACGAAAGGTTTTTAGCACCTTCTCCAAAATATTCTACAATTGCCCCTGTACCACCTTTTACAGTTAAGATACCTGCAACTTTTAAGATAACATCCTTAGCAGAAGTCCACCCAGAAATATTACCAGTTAATTTAACACCTATTAGTTTAGGAAATTTAAGTTCCCAAGCCATACCAGCCATGACATCTACAGCATCTGCACCACCAACACCAATAGCCACCATACCTAAACCACCAGCGTTAACTGTATGAGAATCGGTACCGATCATCATTCCACCAGGGAATGCATAATTTTCAAGTACTACTTGGTGAATAATACCTGCTCCCGGTTTCCAGAAACCAATACCATATTTATTAGAAACAGACTCTAAAAAGTCAAAAACCTCTGCACTTGTGGAGTTCGCTACTTTTAAATCTGAAACGGCGCCGTTTTTAGCTTGTATTAAGTGATCACAGTGAACGGTAGTAGGCACAGCTACCTTTGGCTTTCCGGCTTGCATAAACTGCAAAAGAGCCATCTGCGCCGTAGCATCTTGACAAGCAATACGATCTGGAGCAAAATCCACATAGTCTTTTCCCCTTTTAAATGCTTTGCTAGGGTTTCCGTCCCATAAGTGGGAATATAAAATCTTCTCTGAAAGGGTAAGCGGTTTACCTACAATCTCACGTGCTTTATCCACACGCGTGGCCATATTCGCGTACACCCCTTTGATCATATCAATATCAAATGCCATAAAGTCTATTTATAAATTTTGTAATTCTATTTTTGATAGTACAAGATACAAAATGTACAATAATTAAAAGGAAAGGCCTAAGAAATATAGAATGATTATAAAAAAGATTTTTTTTCTAGAAAACAGTCGTAAGAAACTAGTCTATAAATAGTTTTTTAAGGGTCAAAAAGGTTAAATAAAAAAAGCCTGAATCCATGACTCAGGCTTTAAGAATTTAATAAGATATTTCAATTATTGTACCAATTGCTTTTGAGATGGCTTAAATTTAGTCAACACAATACCATCTACAGCTGCTTCATACTCTTTCATAGTTGGAGTTCTACCTAAAATTGTAGACAAGACTACTACTGGTGTAGAGGATAATAAAGACTCCCCTTTTTTCTCACCGGAATCTTTTACAACTCTTCCTTGAAATAAACGTGTTGAAGTAGCCATTACAGTATCTCCTGGTTCTGCTTTCTCTTGGTTACCCATACATAAGTTACAGCCTGGACGCTCTAAATACAACATATTTTCATATTTAGTACGAGCTAAACCTTTTGGAGCACTGTCATCAAACTCAAAACCAGAATACTTAACTAAAACATCCCAATCTCCCTCTGCTTTTAACTCATCAACAATATTATATGTTGGAGGAGCAACAACTAAAGGTGCTTTAAATTCAACCTTACCTTGTTGTGCCTCAATGTTCTTTAACATTTGAGCCAAGATTTTCATATCGCCTTTATGAACCATACAAGATCCAACGAAACCTAAATCTACTTTTTTAGTGCCACCATAATAAGATAATGGTCTAATGTTATCGTGCGTGTAACGCTTAGAAACATCTTCATTATTTACATCCGGATCAGCAATCATTGGCTCTGCTATTTCATCTAAATCAATGATAACTTCTGCATGATATTTAGCGTTTGCATCTGGTCTTAAAGAAGGTTTAATTCCTGTTTTAAGCTCAGTTATTCTTGTATTTGCTTTATTAACAAGACCTTTAAGAACTTGCTTAGCGTTGTCCATTCCTTTATCAATCATGATTTGGATACGACCTTTTGCAATCTCTAATGACTCAATTAATGTATCATCTTCAGATATACAGATAGATGCTTTTGCTTTCATCTCTGCGGTCCAATCTGTAAAAGTAAAGGCTTCATCTGAAGTAAGTGTTCCAATATGGACCTCAATGATCCTGCCTTGGAATACGTTTTCTCCGCCAAATTGCTTCAACATCTGAGATTGTGTAGCGTGTACCACATCACGGAAATCCATATAAGACTTCATTTGTCCTTTAAAAGTCACTTTTACCGATTCTGGAATAGGCATAGTAGCTTCACCTGTAGCAAGTGCTAAGGCAACTGTTCCTGAATCTGCCCCAAAAGCAACTCCTTTGGACATACGGGTGTGAGAATCTCCACCTATAATAATATCCCAATCACCAACAGTAATATCATTTAATACTTTATGAATAACATCTGTCATTGGAAAGTATTTCCCTTTAGGATCACGACCAGTAATTAAACCAAAATCGTTCATAAAACTCATTAATCTTGGAATGTTAGCCTTAGACTTATCATCCCAAACTGAAGCTGTATGACATCCTGATTGGTATGCACCATCAACAATTGGAGAAATAACCGTAGCTGCCATCATCTCTAATTCTTGAGACGTCATTAATCCTGTTGTATCTTGTGAACCTACAATATTTACTTCTACTCTAACATTAGAACCTGCATGTAACGTTTTGCCTGGTGTATTTCCTACAGCATTTTTATTGAATATTTTTTCAACAGCCGTTAAACCTTGTCCTTCAATAGAAACTTCTTTTGAAGTAGCATAAACTTCCGGAATATCTATTCCTAATATTTTACAAGCTAAGGTTTGTAATTTTTTACCAAATACAACAGCGTAAGAACCTCCTGCTTTTATAAACTCCATTTTTGGTGGCGTTAATGCAGTAGAAATATCTTTTAATTCTTCACCGTCTTTGTATAGTTTTTTTGTCTTTGTATTAATTGTTAGCACTGTACCTGTATCAACCGAATACGTTTGCTTTAAAACTGGTTCGCCATCTTCATCTACGATAGTATTTCCTGCAGCATCTTTTTGCTTTACCCAGTTTTTTAAATCAATACCAATACCGCCAGTTACACTAACTGTTGTTAAGAAAATTGGTGCAATTCCATTTGTACCCGCAATTACTGGTGCAAAATTAATAAATGGCACATATTTACTAAAAGGAACACCTGTCCATAACGCAACGTTGTTTACTCCTGACATTCTTGAAGAACCAACTCCCATGGTCCCTTTTTCAGCAATTAACATAACACGTTTATCTGGGTGTTGCTCTTTTAAAGCCAACAACTCCTTTTGCATTTCTTTGTTATGCTCAAATAAACATTGACCATGTAGTTCTCTGTCTGAACGCGAGTGAGCATCGCCACCTGGAGATAATAAATCTGTAGAAATATCACCAATACCAGCAATATACGTTACTACCTCAATCTCTTCTTCTACTTCAGGAAGTTTAGTAAAGAATTCCGCTTTAGCATAACTTTCTATGATTTCTTTAGCAATAGCATTACCACTTTTAAATGCTTCTTCTAAACGAGCCGTATCTGCTTCATAAAGAAAAACTTGCGTTTTTAAAATTTCAGCCGCTTCTTTTGCTAAAGTAAGGTCAGTTCCTAAAGCTACATCCAACAATACCTCTACTGAAGGACCACCTTTCATATGAGATAATTGTTCCAAAGCAAATGTAGGTGTGATTTCTTTCACTACTGATTCACCAAGAACAATTTCCTTTAAAAATTTTGCTTTAACACCAGCAGCACTGGTAGTACCAGGTAAAACATTATAAATAAAAAAGTTAAGAGAATCTTCTCTATACTCATTATTTTCATCTTTAATTTGCTCAATGATTTTACTAAGTAATTCAGCTCCATCAATTGGCTTTGGGTGAAGACCTTGACTTTTACGCTCTTCGATTTCCTTTAAGTAATCTTTGTAAATGCTCATTTAAAAAATGGTTTGAGTGTTAATTAGCTGTTGCAGAATAGTCAGAATTTTCTGTAACGAAACATATACTATATTTCACAGCTAAAATTAAAGGTTAAAAACAGCTTTGACCTCACCTTATTAACATGTTGTATCACATGAGATAATATCCCTTTGACCATTACCATATTAAATGCCATTACCGAATTAGTTTGAGTTGTTTCAATCCCGTAAAACTAAGAAAATATAGAGCGGTAATAAAATTTTTACCTTAGGATTCACACCTTTTTTAGAAATTGATCAGTAGATTGCTTTCTCCTTGCACTAACTTGGGGAAGAAAGGTAGAAAACTTAAGAATTTATAGCAGATATGTTAATTTTTCGCTAGAGTAACTTACCTATAATGGCTTCTTCAGAAATACCTTCGGCCTCTGCTTTGTAGTTTTTGATAAGTCGATGTCTCAGAATACCTGTTGCAACTGCTTGAATATCCTCGGCATCGGGTGAAAATTTACCATGTATTGCGGCATGTGCCTTAGCTGCCAAAACAAGATTTTGCGAAGCTCTTGGACCTGCTCCCCAATCTATATATTGCTTTACATAATCACTTGCCGTTTCAAGATTTGGCCGGGTAGAGTTTACCAATTTAACAGCGTACTCCACAACATTATCCGGCACAGGAATACGGCGAACCAGTTGTTGAACTTCCAATATTTCATGTGCACTAAACAACGCCTGAATATGTACAGAACGGTCTGAAGTTGTATTCTTAACAACTTGTATTTCTTCTTCAACAGAAGGATACTTCAACTCTATAGCGAACATAAAACGGTCTAACTGCGCTTCAGGAAGTGGGTAAGTACCTTCTTGCTCTATAGGGTTTTGGGTAGCTAAAACAAAAAAGGGAAGTTCTAGTTTATGTTGTTGTCCGGCAATGGTTACCGAACGCTCCTGCATTGCTTCAAGCAAAGCAGCCTGAGTTTTAGGTGGCGTACGGTTGATCTCATCTGCCAAAATGATATTTGCGAAAATAGGTCCTTTAATAAACTTAAAATTGCGATTTTGATCAAGAACCTCACTACCAAGAATATCACTTGGCATTAAATCCGGAGTAAACTGAATACGTTTAAAATCCAAACCCAAAGTTTGGGCTATAGTATTCACCATTAAGGTTTTTGCTAATCCAGGAACACCAATAAGTAAAGAATGTCCACCCGTATAAATACTTAAAAGAATTTGGTCTATTACCGCATCTTGGCCAACAATGACCTTGGCAATTTCCTTTTTGAGTGCCTTATGTTTTTCTACGAGATTATTAATTGCCTGAACGTCTGACATAAACTTAATCTTTTACCCAGTTATTGGCAAAATCACAGTCTTTGTTATCCTCGTTCACGCTAATATAGGTATCTTCTATATGGTCGTCCATCCATTTTTTAATGGCATTGTACTGCTTTTCCGTTTTAGCTAATTGCTGAATTTTGATATAATCCTTAGAAAAGTCGGCTGTATGCTCATCATACCTATTAGTAACCTTTAATATTTTATACTTGGGACCTCCACCTCTTGGATCTTCTTCTAATAAAGGATATGAAATTTCATCATCCTTAAGACTACGTACTTGGTTGTAAAGCGCCGGATCCATTTTTGTTAACTCAAAACGAGAATCAAAATTGGTAGGGTTTCTCAAAAGACCACCATCAAACTTGGTTTCTTTTTCATCTGAGAAGTTACGTGCTGCATCTGCAAAAGAATATTTACCTTCCATAATATGCTTACGAATCGTATCCAACTCAGTCTTTACTTCATCTAAAGCTGTTTGAGAAATTTTAGGTTGCATAAGAATATGACGCAAATCTAATTCTTGACCTCTTATTTTTTCGATGAAAATAATATGATAACCAAACTGAGTTTCAAAAGGTTCTGAAACTTCTCCTTCTGCTAAACTAAAAGCTACATCCTTAAAGGTTTTATCAAACCCTGTTTCTTTAGTTATACTATAAAAACCACCTTTTGATTTTGAACCTGGATCCTCAGAATATAAAATAGCTTTTACACTAAAACTTGCATCATTATCTTCAACATCAGATTTTATCTTGTTCAACTTACCTAGAACTTCCTCAACCTCTTTTTCTGTTGGCTTTGGAGACTTTACGATTTGTGCGATTTCCATTTCCGCACCAAAAACAGGGCGTTCATCTTCTGGAATCTTACTAAAAAACTGACGAACTTCTTCTGGGGTAATTTCTATTTTCTCAACAATACTAGACTGCATTTTCTCAGAAAGCATGCGTAATTTGTTAATTTTATTGATGTCTTCACGAAGACTAGCTTCATCTTCCTTTTTGTAGAATTTCAACAACTTTTCCATAGAACCGGTCTGCTGCACAAAAGATTGAATTTGACGATCGGTAGTAGCGGCAATCTCATCATCTGAAACTAAAAGACTATCCTGTACGGCCTGGTGGGCATACAAACGGTCTTCCATTAACTTACCTAAAAGTCCACATCGCGTAACATCTGCAGTAGAAACACCTTGACTTTTTAAATCGATTAAAGTTTTTTCAATATCCGATTCCAAAATAACATAGTCACCTACAACGGCAGAAATACCATCTAACTTAATTTTCTTGAAATTTACGGCAGGCTTGGTTGAATCTTTTTCTATACTTGCTTCTGCCTCTAATAACGGTTCTGCAGATTCTTCCACAGTTTCAATTACCTCTTCTGTTTCAGTTACTTCTTCTTCTGTTTCTTGAGCAAACATGCTTCCTGTAATCAAAAAGCATCCTAGAATGGCAACAAACTTATTCACCTTGCTCATAAACTTCAAATTCTTTTTCTTTAATAGCCTCATCTATAATTTCTGTTTCCAGTTTTCGTAAATAATCAAGTTTTCTTCTACTTAACAGAACCTGTTTAATTGTAGGTTCAATAAAAGACAGTGGAGCGACGTCATTAACATCAAGCACATCGGTAACCTTTGCCAAATATACCCCGTTTGCATCCTCTAACTCAAAAAATTGTGATTTTTTTAGGTGTTTATTGGCATTTTCAAAGGTTAATGGAGGTATTTCTTGTATAATTCTAGTAGCGCTTACCCAGATAGAGTCATTGAAGTTTAATTTCTTGAACTGCACCCCAATAGAATCTAAATATGCGATATCATTTTTCTTAAAACGCTTCAATTTACTTATGACAGCATCTTGGTTCAAGAATTGTTTGGGTAGCTCTACAAACCTAAGTTTTACGATTTTTTCTTTCAGCTTAAAATTTTCTTTCTCCCTTTCGTAAAAACCGTTTAACTGGGAACTACTGATTACAGTATCACCTCCCTGTTGTACCAAAGCTTCTTTATAAGCCCTTGTATATAGGTCAATGCGGTAATCTGCTACCAATTCGTCATATTCCGCCAGTTTTTCTTCCGGAAGATTAATTTTAGCCTTATCGAGCAATAATTGTTTTGATGCCCAATTGTTAATATAATTCGTCACAAAAGAAGCACTATCTTCTTTTGAAATTCCTTTAGCCAAAAGTTTAGCTACATCATCGCGATACAAATAATTCTCACCAACACGGGCTAAAAACCCAGGTTCGTCTTTTGTTAAGAAAGAACCACAGCCAACAAAAAGGGTAACAAAACCCATAATAGCCGAACAACGAACCAGATAGCGCAATGGTATTATATTTAATTTCATGGGGCAAAAATAGCAAATCTACTATGGTGGGCAATAGACTCTTAGGTCTTAACAGACTTTTAATTTTACCTGTAATCCATTACCTACACTTTAGAGCTTGTTTTTATAATTGCTTTCTTGGAAAGCTTGTTTTTATTTAAACGATACTACTTTTGCCCAGTGGTTATTTCAATTTCGTCGAAAACTTGGTTTAGAATCAGAGCTAAAAACCTAAATTGGAATCGCTTTAATAAATATTTAGAACACAGAACACTTATTTTATGAGCAGAAAGTTAAAACTGATTTGGGATTTTAGGGGTCCGGCCGCACAAAAAACTGCGGAACACCATGTAATTCACCTAAAAGAATTTATCGCAATTGAAAAAACAAATCTTGACATTACTGGTTCTCAGGATTATAATGATATGCACAGCATAGCCTTTATGGTGGTTGATGAAGCAGAAATGATACCAGTTAGAGATGCCCTTAAACCGCATCGTGGAGAAGTCTATGTTGAACCGGCAGAGAGCTAAAAGACTATCTCCCTTATTTATAAATTTTATTAAAACGCATGTTTAAAAAAGGTCTCTTTATAGCTTTAAGTCTACTAATATCTGTTTCTTGCTCACCTCAAAAACAAGAGCAAAAACAAGAAAAACACCAAACTAGCGATCCGTTAGATGGTATACTGACTTCTAATACCCCGCAAATAAAAAGGGTGATGGACAGCCTTGATCAACATGAAGTTCAAATAAGATATACGCAAATAGATAGAACAGGTGACGAAGTTAGTTTTACTGATTATAATTTTCAGGTAGACTCAAATAATTACTTTTATCCTGCTAGCACCGCAAAACTTCCAACAGCAGTTGTAGCACTTACTCGTTTGAACCAAATGGATTCTCTAAGTCTCAATACCCGATTTTATGTTGAGGGCGATTCTATTGAAACTACCTTTTCTGAAGTTATTTCTCAGATATTTGCAGTTAGCGATAACGATGCAAACAATAGATTAATTGAGTTTTTAGGGCAAGATACCATCAACACCGTTTTAAGACGAGCAGGAGTTGCACCTATAAGAATATGGCAAAGATTAGGTAATGATGATGACAACGCAACTACGAAACCCTTGATTATCTATGAGAATGATAGCACTGTTCGTATGTTATCAAAAAAAATAAATTCGTATCCAGAACCATTAGAACTTAATAGTATTAAAAAAGGGAAAGGATTCTACGAAGAAGATTCCCTAATAACAGAAGCTTTTGATTTTAGTCTAAAAAACTACTACCCTATTGAAACCCAAGACGCTCTTCTAAAGCGGATTATCTTTCCTGAGACATTTGCAGAAAATGAACGTTTTAATATGAATGAAGAGCAACGTAATTTTCTGCTAAGTGCTATGTATACCGTTCCAAGAAAAATTGGCTACGATCCTAAAGAATATAATGACAGTTATTGCAAATTTTTTATTTACGGAGATACAAAAGAGAACATTCCAGAAAATATTAAAATTTATAATAAAGTAGGGTTTGCCTATGGCACCTTAACGGATTGCGCCTATATCAAAGACACAGAAAATAACGTAGAATTCATGATTACCGCGACTTTGTTGGTCAATAACAACGGTATTTTTAATGATAACAACTACGAATATGACGAAGTTGGCATACCGTTTTTAGCAGAACTAGGTAGGCAATTGTATGCTTATGAGCTAAAGCGAAAACAATAACCTCCAGCACTTACTACCCCTTTTCCGCTAGCCTGATCAACGATGTGCTGTTTTCTTAACTATAAGCAGAGCGCACCTACTTTAATTGTTCTTGAATATATGTTGGGTTCCTGTCAATAAATTACCTCATTTTTCGTTATGTAAGCTAGTTCTATAGCTTAAAAACAGCCTATTGAGCTTACAAAAAAGTAATCTTATCATGTCAGACCACCAAGACAGAATTGATCAGCTTCACCAAAAGCTTGAACTACTTCTCAGTAAACAAGAAGGATTCGCCAAGGAATTAATGATACTTTACCAGGAAATTGAAGACCTAAAAAAACTTCGACCTGACCAACTTGTATCAAAAAAAATAATACCTGAACCCGTTTCTGAAATTCCAGAAATTAAGGAAGTTGTTGAAACTGTTGAAATTGAACAAGTGGTAGCTCATGAAGTGGTTGAAACTCCCTTTGAAGCTCCCGCAAGGCAACCGGCCGCTCCACAAAAAATTAAAAAACCAAAAGGTAAATCAAATCTTGAAAAATTTATTGGAGAAAACCTCATCAATAAAATTGGTATAGCCATTACCGTAATAGGTGTTGCCATAGGTGCAAAATATTCTATTGAGAATGAATTGATTAGTCCACTTACCCGTATCATTTTAGGGTACTTATCAGGTTTAGGCCTTTTGGGGTTTGGAATAAAACTAAAAGCCAAATACGAAAATTACAGTGCCGTTCTTGTGAGCGGGGCCCTTGCCATTCTTTATTTCATCACTTTTGCCGCCTACAGTTTCTATAACCTGTTCCCGCAATTAATGGCTTTTGCCTTGATGGTTGTTTTTACAATTTTTGGAGTTGTTGCTGCATTGAATTACAACAAACAGGTTATTGCTCACATTGGTCTGGTAGGTGCTTATGCTGTTCCATTTTTATTGAGTAATAACTCAGGAAATGTAGCCACATTATTTGCATACATGGCAATTATTAATGTGGGTATTTTGGTCATTTCCTTTAGAAAATACTGGAAACCCCTTTTCTATTCAGCATTTGTCTTTACTTATTTGATCTACAGTTCATGGATGTTTTTCTCCTATGAAACAAAAGAACATTTTGCACTGGCTTTTATTTATCTTACTATATTCTTTGCTATTTTTTATACTGCTATTTTGGCCTATAAACTTATAAGAAAAGAACAGTTCTTGAAGAGCGATATTGTGTTTCTTCTTTTAAATTCTTTTATTTTCTATGGTCTTGGGTATAGCCTTTTAGCTAACCATGAAACCGGTAAAGACTTACTGGGTGCTTTCACATTGGTTAATGCTATAATTCACTTTGTCGTTAGCATTATGCTATTCAAGAAAAAACTAGCGGACAG
Source organism: Zobellia nedashkovskayae (assembly GCF_015330125.1). NCBI lineage: Bacteria > Pseudomonadati > Bacteroidota > Flavobacteriia > Flavobacteriales > Flavobacteriaceae > Zobellia > Zobellia nedashkovskayae. The sequence continues at coordinate 81,330 of NZ_JADDXR010000002.1, forward strand.
AAACCTTTTTCATCTCGTTTCTGGATTAGTACTTGTATTTATCACAATTGCTGCGCCAGTACAGTTAGATGGCAACTGGGTTACTTTGTTGTGGACATTACAGGCTGCACTGCTTTTCTTTATTGGTCGTACCAAAGGAGTATCCTTTTACGAATACCTTTCATACCCACTGATGATACTAGCACTCTTAAGTCTGACCCAGGACTGGGGAATGGGTTACGGAGGTTACTATTCCACTACCGAATTGAGCCCTATTTTTAACAGCTATTTTTTAACTTCTGCATTATTTTTAGCTGCTTTTGGCTTTATCAATTGGATAAATCATAACCATAAAATTTCTTCAGGAGAAAAACCTGCTTCTAAAATACCTGTTGTAATGTCTTTTGTAATACCGGTTATCCTACTGTTTGTTTCGTACATGGCCTTTTACCTAGAAATTGAGCAGTATTGGAAAAACTTGTTCTCTGAATCCGAAGTAAATCTGAATCCGAGCGACACTTATAGTTATGGAGAGTACAACTATGACCTTCAAGATTTTGGGTCTATCTGGCTTTTCAATTACACCTTTTTATTCCTGACCATATTGGCTTTTGTTAACATCAAAAAACTTAAAAATAGAGTTTTAGGTATTAGTAACTTGGTGATGGGCGTAGCGGTAAGTTTCTTTTTTCTAACTGCAGGGTTGTATATTTTAAGTGAACTTCGCGATAGTTATATAGACCGTGCACTTTCTGAATATTATGAAATTGGCATCATGAACATTGGTATACGCTACACCTCATTTGCCTTTTTTGCAGTTTTATTGATTACACTGATAAAACTTTCCAAGCAAGCATTTATAAATGTGAACCTAAAGACACCAGTTGAAATTATAACACATATTTCTATTTTATGGATTCTTAGCAGTGAATTGTTGAATTGGATGCACCTTGCCGGTTCTGACCAATCTTACAAATTAGGTCTTAGCATACTTTGGGGTGTTTATGCCCTATTCCTTATTGGCTTGGGTATCTACAAGCAACGAAAATACCTTCGCATTGGTGCTATTTCATTATTTGGTGTCACACTTGCTAAACTATTCTTATATGACATTGCATCGCTAAATACTATTTCAAAAACCATTGTTTTGGTTTTGCTTGGTGTGCTATTACTTATCATCTCATTTCTTTACAATAAATACAAAAATGTTATTTCGGATGAACCTGAAAACTAAACTTTTAATTTTCTTCGGATGGTGTTCTTGCACTATAGCTTTTGGCCAACTCTCTACATATGAGTATAAACAAGAATTAAAAGGAATCTCCGGGCAATGGCATACCGTGACCTTGCCTAACCAGGTATTCCATAATACAAATGACGACCTTTCGGATATTCGCGTTTATGGTCTTACAGAAAGTGATACTCTTGAAGCTCCTTACATCTTAAAAGTAGCTTCCGAAAAAAACAGTAAAAAAGAGATTGCATTTAAACTATTGAATACTGCTTCCAACAAAGATGGTTATTACTTTACTTATGAAGTCCCCACTACGGAACCCATAAATAAAATCGACCTAAAATTCAATCAAACCAATTTTAATTGGCACATTGTTCTTGAAGGAAGTCAAACACAAAATGAGTGGTTTCAAATACTAGATGATTATCGTATTCTTTCCATACAAAACGAGCAAACCAACTACACGTATAGCACCCTAAACTTACCCCAATCTAGATACAAGTATTACCGCTTGCTCATTAAAAGCAAAGTAAAGCCAGAATTAAAACAAGCAAAAATAAGTTTGGACGGTTCTGTAGGTGCTTCATATAATACCTACCCTACTACCTTCATGAATATAAAGCAAAAAGGCAAGACCACAGTGGTGGATATTGACTTAAACCAAAGGTTACCACTAAGCTTCTTAAAATTGAATATTTCTGACAAGGTTGATTACTACAGACCTATGACGCTTCAATATATATCGGACAGCGTTACAACGGAGAAAGGCCTTAAATATACCTACAATAACCTTTATCGCGGCACTTTATCATCTGTAGATACCAAAGGCTTTAAATTTGCCAGCACCCTAGCACAAAAACTAAGAATCATTATTCAAAATAATGATAATCAAGCTTTACAAATAGAATCGGCAATAGCAAAAGGGTATAGGCATGAGCTACTAGTCCGCTTTGATAATCCTGCTGATTATTTTTTAGTTTACGGTAATAAAAATGCTGGACTTCCTAAATATGATATTCAGCAAATAACGTCTGCAGTTCCCCAAGATGCATCTTCTATAGATTTGGGAAATGTGCAAGAAATAACTAAGCCCAAAAAGACATTAAAAAAACCACTTTTTGAAAGCAAAGTATGGCTTTGGTTAGTTATGGGTGCCGTTATCGTGGTTTTAGGATGGTTTACTCTAAGGATGATGGCCAAAAGATAATTTTAATAAAAGTTGAATTGAAATACTAATCAACCTAAAATACTTCTTGTTAGTTTACCAATCTAGAATCCTGTAAATTTGCATTCTTAAAACACAAAAGCGTGCAAGAACCCAAACAGACCCGAATTAATAAATACCTAAGTGAAGTTGGCTATTGTTCACGTCGTGCTGCGGACAAATTAATTGACCAAGGCCGTGTAACTATTAACGGTACAGTGCCAGAAATGGGCACAAAAATTACCGAAGGGGATGAAGTTCATGTTGATGGTAAATTAATATCTGAACCTAAAGAAAAACCGGTCTACCTTGCTTTTAACAAACCTATTGGCATTGTCTGCACTACAGATACCAAAGTTGAAAAAGACAATATTATTGAATACATCAACTACCCAAAACGTATTTTTCCTATTGGCAGATTAGATAAACCCAGTGAAGGTCTCATTCTTCTCACCAATGACGGAGATATCGTCAACAAAATTCTACGGGCCCGTAACCACCACGAAAAAGAATATTTGGTTACTGTTGATAGAGCTATAACCCCAGATTTTGTAGAACGCATGCAAAAAGGTGTTCCTATTCTAGACACCGTTACACGGGAGTGCAAGGTTGAGCAAATTGGCAAGTACGAATTTAAGATTATACTAACGCAAGGTCTAAATAGACAAATTAGACGCATGTGCGAGTATCTAGATTATAATGTACAGCGGCTAAAACGTATTCGCATTATGAACATAAAACTAGATGTTCCCGTTGGCAAGTGGCGAGACTTGACCGAAGCTGAGCTAAAAGAAATAGATAGACTTGTATCTTCTTCGTCAAAAACACATTTCTAGAAATTAGTATATTTCCGTCCAAAGTCATCCCTCCTTCATAAAGAGCTAAGCATCATATAGACCAAAAAGCAATAGCGATATTCTTTCTAAGCGTTAAAGAACCCTATTTCATTACTTTATATATTAAAATATAAATTAGCTTGAGCATCCGTATTTAGCTAAAAATCACTAACTTAGAGAGAACGACAAAAAACATGCCCTTAAAACCTAACGTCATGATACAAAAGCAAAAAAAGAATACTCAAAACTTCATGGTCACGGCATTTTTTATAATGCTATTAGGCATGGTTACAGGCACTCAAAATGCCTCAGCGTTCTTTCAGGATAATATGCAACAAGAAGTAGAATTCAACTTATACAAAGGTGAAGTTCTAGATTCCAAAACAAAAAAACCTCTGGTATTTGCTTCACTTGCCATAGAAGAATCCAACATAAGTACAATTACGAATGCGGAAGGTGAATTTTCTCTGAAAATTCCTAAAGATGCCGTAAACGCAAATGTAGTTGTATCCTTTTTAGGCTATAGCACAAAAACCATATCACTAACACAACTCAATAAAGAGAAGAATAAAATTATGATGGATATTTCCATCACCGAACTTCCCGGTGTTAATATTGAAGTACCAAAAGACGCAGAAGCCCTGGTACGTGATGTTCTTAAAAGAAAGGGCGAGAATTATTTTGACGACCCTACTCTTATGACTGCCTTCTATAGGGAAACAATCAAAAAACGTAGAAAGAACGTATCGCTCTCAGAGGCTGTTGTAAACATTTATAAAACACCGTATACTTCTCCTAAAAAAGATGGCGTTAAGTTATACAAGGCAAGGAAAAGTACAGATTATGACAAACTAGACACAGTAGCTTTAAAACTGCAGGGAGGACCTTTTAATGCACTCTTTGTAGATATCATGAAGTATCCTGAGTATATATTCTCGCCTGAAACACTAGACCATTATATATTTAAATTTGACCACTCAACACGCGTAAATGACAAATTGATATACGTGATTAGTTTTGAGCAAAATTCACAAGTTATAGACCCATTGTACAAAGGCAAGCTTTATATAGATGCCAAGAATAAGATTCTTACCAGTGCCATTTATAGCCTTAACATAACAGACAAAGATTTGGCGGCAAGATTATTCGTTAGAAGAAAACCGAGAAACGCACAGGTATGGCCTACCGATGTTGCTTATAGAGTAGATTATCGTGAGAAAAATGGTAAATGGTACTACTCCTATAGCAATGTGCTCTTGGAATTTAAAGTGAATTGGGACAAGCGTCTTTTTAACTCTGTTTATAGCATGACCTGCGAAATGGCTATTACCGATTGGAAAAAGAATCTTAGCACTGAATTTCCAAAGACTAAGGATAGAATTAAGACCTCTATTATTTTAAGTGACGAGGCCATTGGTTTTTCAGACCCTGATTTTTGGGGACAGTATAATATCATTGAACCAGAAAAATCTATTGAATCTGCAATTAAAAAGATTCAACGCCAGTTGAGAAAGGCAAATTCTGATGGAGGTACCTCCATTCCTTAATAAAAAATAAAAACATTGTTTACAAAAACGGCCAAATGGCCGTTTTTTTTTGTGATTCTATTTAAATTCATACTCTAAAATTAAAAGTATGGCTAACAGAAGACAGTTTATAGGTGCAGCATTAGGTAGTACGGTAGCGACATTACTACCTAATCTAGGAATAGCCAACAACAACTTCTCCGTTAACCCTACCACAGTAAAACCTAAAAGGTTAAAAAAAGGAGATACCATTGGACTTATAGCTCCCGGCTACGCTATTCAACCCTCCATTTTAGAAGAGGCTAAAAAGACCTTAAAGTCAATGGGATTCAAACCCTATCATACAGACCGATTAATTGCTAATTACGGGTATCTGAGCAATACAGATGAGGAAAGGGCAAAAGACGTTAATGAGATGTTCGCTGACCCAAAAATTGATGGCATCCTCTGCGCTCGTGGTGGCTACGGATGTACCCGAATCATGCATATGATAGATTATGAATGCATCAAAGAAAACCCTAAGACCTTTATTGGTTTTAGTGACATTACTGCTCTTTTGAATGGTATTCACCAAGAAACAGGACTTATTACCTTTCACGGGCCAGTTGGTAGCACTTTAAACGATCCGTACAGTATTAAGCAATTGGAAAAGGTTATTATGTTTCCAACAGAGCAACTAGAAATTCAAAATAATAAAATTCTAAAACCCGAATTTACTACCAATCCAGAATATGAACGCTACACCATTACCATAGGTATCGCTACAGGAAAAGTGGTTGGAGGTAGCCTAACCCTAATTAATGCTTTAATTGGCACGCCACATGAAATTGACTTTACTGATGCTATTGTATGCATAGAAGATGTGGAGGAGGCTCCTTACCGAATAGACCGAATGCTAACCCAGTTGATAGAAGGTAAAACCTTCAAAAAGGCCGCTGGTATTCTATTTGGTGTTTGTGCTGGTTGCAACGAATCTACAAACCCTATTTCCTTTACACTAAAGGAAGTAATCATTGATAGAATTAGACCTCTAGGAATTCCCGCAGCATATGGCATGAGCTTTGGCCATGTAGAAAATAATTTTACATTTCCCATTGGTATTTCAGCTAAAATGGATGCCAGAAAAATGAGCTTTCAGCTTCTTGAGAAGGCTGTTTTATAAAATTCTTCGAACAAAATCAAACAATATATACTTGTTCACTCCCAGAAAGAGTTAGCAATATTCTACATATTTCATTACAAAACATTAGTTTTTAGATAAAATATGTAATTATATGTGCAAAAAAAAACATATAACTACACTTTTCTACAATAAAACTATATCGTAGTTCGTCGAAAATAAATACTTCAAAACTTACTTTTCCGTTGATACATCTGTTAATAAAAGGAAACAACCTTAAAAATTGAATTTGTCTATTAACCTCTTAATTTTAAAACAAATCCATGAAAAAAAATGTATTAACCCTCGCTATGTTAAGTCTAGTCCTTACCCAATCGTGTTCAAGTGACGATGTTGAAGTATCAGACTTAGAATCCCAACAAGAAGAACAACAAGAAGAACAACAAGAAGAACAAGAAGAAGAAATGGAATCGGAAAATGCACCTCCAAGTACATTTGAGATTTCTTCATCAGATGCTGAAACCACCTCAATAGAACTAGATTGGAGCGATGCTACAGACCCAGAAGAAAAAGTCGTCTCCTACACATTATTTATTGATGAAGAAGAAATCGTTACAGATATTCAGGTATCAGAATTCACCTTAACGGAACTAGCCCCAAACACATCCTACGATATAAAAATAGTAGCTAGTGATGATGAAGGCCTAACTTCAGAAGTTACCACCAACATTACGACCAAAGAGGAAGAAATGGCCGCAGGACTTAATGTTTCTTTAGGAGAAGCAAACATAGCCACGGACACTCCAACATTAGAAGAGGACTATGGCACTTTGACTATACCAGTTAAATTAACAGATGATAATGGTGAGCCCATTGCGGCGCCAACAGATATTACCGTTAAGATAAAGATTGAATCTAATGACGCCTTCCAGTATGATTATAGTCTTAGAACCCCGATTCCATTATCCATTGAAAAAGGAGAGACTCAAACAGAGATAAAATTGGAAATCAAAACGGATGCAATGATTGAGCTAAATGATGAGAGTTTCACTGTAACAATCACATCTGTAGAAGGTGCAGAGTTAGATGAAACGAAAGATGAAGCAACTTATATTATTGCCGGAACTGCAGAAGAAGATTTACCAGCTGCCTCTCCAGATGGACCTAGGGTAGATATTACTTGGAGTAATCCAGATGCAGATATAAATGCCATTTTATTCAAAAATCTTGGAGAAACAGGCCAAACAAGTGCAAGTGTTGGATTCTACTCAACTAATGAAGATTCAGAGTCCTTTGTATTAGAAGGGAAATCAGACGGAAGTTATTTTTTAAATATCGAAAGAAATGACGATGTTTTTGGTGATATAGAAGCCACTGTACTTATAACGCAACCTGATGGTACGCGTATGTATAGAAGTTTCTTAGTTCGTGGAAATAAAGATGTAGTAGACTTTGTTATTGTAGATGGTGTGTACACTTTCGAATTTCAATTCTAATAAACCTTTGCAATATCAATTATATTAAACGTTTACTAAACTTAATCGTTTTAAACTAAAAAGACCTTCTTATAAGAAGGTCTTTTTTTTATATAGTTAATTCGCTACTTCGCTAATAAATTTTAATCGGTATAGTCTCAGTTCTTCGTCTTCATAATCCCCATCAAACTCCTTCATGGCCTCTTGTAAATCATCAGTTTCTGCTTCTAAGAAGTAATCATGAATTTCTTCCTGTTGGTCTTCATCAAGCACCTCATCAATCCAATAATCCAGGTTTAGCCTTGTTCCGCTAAAAACAATCTGTTCCATTTCTTTAATAAGCTGTGGAATATCAATTCCCTTGGCCGATGCAATATCACTCAAAGGAAGTTTACGATCAACGTTTTGTATAATATAAAGTTTAAGAGCTGACTTTGCTCCCGTACTTTTTACTACAAGATCGTCTGGTCTAATGATTTCATTTTCCTCAACATAACTCGCTATAAATGATATAAACGGCTTACCGTACTTTTTTGCCTTACCCTCACCTACTCCATAAATGGTAGTAAGTTCTTCTTGGGTAACGGGGTATTTCATTGCCATATCCTCTAAAGAAGGATCTTGAAAAACTACAAACGGGGGTACACCAAGTTTATTCGCTTGGCTTTTACGAAGGTCTTTTAATTGCTTTAACAACTTCTCATCGGAAATACCCGATTTTGCTGCACTTACAATGGCATCGTTACCCTCTTTAGTATACGTGTGGTCCATTGTCATCATAAAAGATTCTGGTGATTCCAAATAAGCATTCCCTTTATCCGTTACGCGCAATATGCCATATTGCTCTATTTCCTTTTTAAGGAAACCTGCCACCAATGTCTGGCGTATTAAGGCCATCCAATATTCTTTATCTTTATCTGATCCTATTCCAAACTCAGGCTTTTCATCTGTTTTATGAGATGTTATCAATGCATTTACTTTTCCAAGAAGCGTTCTTACAACTTCTTTAGACTTAAACTTTTCATGGGTAGCCTTCACCACCTTAATAAGCTTAATCACATTTTCTTTGGCCTCTTCTTTTTCTTTTGGATTTCTGGTGTTGTCATCCATATCTGCACCAAGACCGTTGACATCGTCAAAACCTTCTCCAAAGTAATGGAGCATAAATTTTCTACGAGACATAGATGTTTCTGCATAAGCAACAACCTCTTGTAACAAAGCATTGCCAATTTCTTGTTCGGCAACGGGTTTGTTAGACATAAATTTTTCTAACTTTTCTATATCCTTGTACGCATAAAATGCTAAACAATGCCCTTCTCCGTCATCTCTACCTGCTCTACCTGTTTCCTGATAATAGCTCTCAATACTTTTAGGTATATCATGATGAATTACAAAACGAACATCTGGTTTGTCTATTCCCATTCCAAAAGCAATGGTGGCAACAACCACATCTACATCTTCCATCAAGAACATATCTTGATATTTTGAGCGGGTTTTTGCATCAAAACCAGCATGATAAGGCACAGCGCTAACGCCATTTACCTGAAGCACTTGTGCCAATTCTTCCACCCGTTTTCTGCTCAAACAGTAAATAATACCCGATTTTCCGTTATTTTTCTTAACAAAACGAATAATATCAGAATCTACATTAGCTGTTTTGGGTCGTACCTCATAAAAAAGGTTGGGCCTGTTAAAAGAAGCTTTGAACGTTGTAGCATCAGTAATGCCCAAGTTTTTAATAATATCTTCTTGTACTTTTGGAGTAGCCGTAGCTGTAAGTGCTATAATTGCAATATCTTCATCTAACCTGTTGACTATACTTCGTAAATTTCTGTATTCGGGTCTAAAATCGTGGCCCCATTCAGAAATACAATGTGCCTCATCTACCGCTACAAATGATATTTTTACAGAATGAAGAAACTCAATATACTCTTCTTTAGTCAATGATTCCGGTGCAACATACAGGAGTTTGGTAACACCGTCTGTAATATCTTGCTTCACCTGTCTCACTTCTGTTTTTGTTAAAGAGGAGTTGAGCACGTGAGCGATACCATATTCAGAAGATATACCTCTAATTGCATCTACCTGGTTCTTCATTAATGCAATTAATGGCGAAACCACAATAGCGGTGCCTTCTTTCATTAATGCGGGAAGTTGAAAACAAAGCGATTTACCACCACCGGTAGGCATAATCGCAAACGTGTTGTTGCCTTGCAATAGACTGGTTACAACACCTTCTTGAAGACCCTTAAATTCGGAAAAACCGAAATATTTTTTTAACGAGGCATGCAAATCAGTTTTTTTCAAAACATTTTTATCTTTTGCCATATCTCATAAAAAACTTTAGGTAACTATATCTTAATTTTTTTAACATCATACTTTTCGTTGCGGGGGACTCTAATTTAGTCAAAATATATTTAAGGGTATTAAATTAGCTATACGTCAAGATTATGTAATTTTGTAATCTTAAATATAAAACAAAGTTTCAGAAACTATTCGGGTTTTTGAATAGTTTTATTCAAAACGACCTTATTTGTCGATTACAAGCACATAACAACAACAGAATCTTAACCCTTTTCATAGTTTGAAAGATAGCAAAGCTATTCTTGCGGTAGCCAAGAAAACGATAGAATCAGAAAGTGCTTCCATACATAACTTGGGCACTTTATTAAACGAAGAATTTTCAGATGCGGTAAACTGTATTCTTGAATCTAAAGGCAGAGTCATTGTCTCTGGTATAGGAAAAAGCGCCATTATTGCCTCAAAAATTGTTGCAACATTAAATTCAACAGGTACTCCCTCTATTTTTATGCATGCTGGTGATGCCATTCATGGTGACCTAGGAACCATTCAAGAAAATGATGTTGTTATCTGTATTTCAAAAAGTGGTAGTACTCCAGAAATTAAAATGTTGATTCCGCTTATAAAAAGAGGAACGAACAAATTAATAGCCATGACCGGTAATACAGAATCTTATTTGGCTAATGAAGCAGATTTTGTATTGAACACCTATGTTGAGAAAGAAGCATGTCCAAACAATTTGGCACCTACAACCAGTACTACCGCCCAACTGGTTATGGGTGATGCACTTGCCATATGTCTATTAAAACTAAAAGGGTTCAGTAGTAAAGATTTTGCCAAATATCACCCTGGTGGATCTTTAGGAAAACGTTTATACTTAAGAGTTTCGGACATTGTTGCTACAAATCAAAAACCTCAAGTACATATAGATGCCGATGTTAAAAAAGTAATCGTAGAGATATCGGAAAAAATGCTTGGTGTGACCGCTGTTACTGATGGTAATGAAATAGTAGGCATCGTAACGGATGGCGATATTCGTCGTATGTTGAACAAGTACGATAACATAAGTGGCCTTACCGCCAAAGATATCATGAGCAAGAACCCCAAGACTATTTCTGTAGATGTTTTGGCCATTGAAGCACTAGAGCTCATGCAAGAAAAGGGCATCTCACAATTATTGGGTGTAGACGGTAAAAAATACATGGGTGTTGTACATTTGCACAACTTGATCAACGAAGGCATATTATAATGGCAAACCAAAACACGAAGACTCCCGACGAAATGTCGTTTTTAGACCACTTAGAAGAACTAAGATGGCATTTAATACGGTCTGTTTTAGCCGTAGTAATATTGGGTACTGTAGCATTTGTAATGAGCGGCTTTATTTTTGACACCGTCATTTTCGGCCCCTCAAAAATGGATTTTCCTACCTATAGATTCTTTTGCGATGTAGCTACTTCCTTAGGTTTTGACTCTGCATTTTGTGCCGAAAAGCTTCCGTTTACAATACAGAGTAGAACTATGGGCGGACAGTTTTCTGCCGATATTTGGACCGCTATTTGGGTAGGTTTCATTGTTGGCTTCCCTTATGTTCTTTATGAACTTTGGAAATTTATTAGTCCTGGACTTCATCCTAATGAAAGAAAACATTCAAAAGGCTTCATTTTTATAGCTTCTTTTCTCTTTTTCATGGGCGTCCTTTTTGGATACTATGTAGTAGCTCCATTATCAATCAATTTCTTAGGTACATACCAAGTAAGTGAGATTGTATTAAACGAATTTGACCTTGACTCATATATAAGCACCGTAAGGGCCGCAGTAATAGCATGTGGCGTTCTGTTTGAACTACCAATAATTATTTATTTCTTAACCAAAGTAGGTGTTGTAACACCAGAAATACTTAAGAAGTATAGAAAAATTGCATTAGTAGTTGTTTTGATTCTTTCTGCAGTGATTACCCCTCCGGATGTTGCAAGTCAGATTATTGTAGCTGTTCCCGTGCTTGTGTTATATCAAGTAAGTATTTATATTTCAAAAATTGTACTTAAAAAAGAAGCCAAACGCGAGAAGAAAGCAAGAGAAAAAGGGTTAAAGAAATCGTAAACGCAAGGCTGTTCCAAAAGTTTGCCGTTTCTTTAATTTTTGGTCGTCCCTAATTAAAGACCTCCAAACCCCAAAATAAGAAACCTCTAATATGAAGTTAAGAGCTGAAAATATAATGAAATCCTACCGCGGTCGAAAAGTGGTGAAGGGTATTTCTTTAGAAGTTAACCAAGGAGAAATCATTGGTTTATTAGGACCTAACGGTGCTGGTAAGACCACTTCTTTTTACATGATTGTTGGCCTCATAAAACCAAACGGAGGAAAGATTTATTTGGACGGAACGGATATTACCAACTTCCCCATGTACAAAAGAGCTCAGAACGGAATTGGTTACTTGGCTCAAGAAGCTTCTGTTTTTAGAAAATTAAGCATAGAAAAAAATATCCTCAGTGTATTGCAGCTTACCAAGCTCAGCAAAAAAGAGCAGCTCATGAAAATGGAGTCGCTTATTGAGGAATTCAGTTTAGGACATATTCGTAAAAGTCGTGGCGACTTGCTTTCAGGTGGAGAGCGTAGACGTACGGAAATAGCACGTGCGCTTGCTACAGATCCAAAATTTATTTTATTGGATGAACCATTTGCAGGTGTAGACCCCGTAGCAGTTGAAGATATCCAGCGTATTGTAGCGCAATTAAAAGACAAGAATATTGGTATCCTTATTACCGATCACAACGTACAAGAGACTTTAGCAATTACGGAAAGATCATATCTTATGTTTGAAGGCGGCATCTTAAAATCAGGTGTTCCAGAAGACCTAGCTGCAGATGAAATGGTTCGTAAAGTATATCTAGGACAAAACTTTGAGCTTCGTAAAAAGAAACTTGACTTCTAAGTTTAACTTTTAGAAGTGCCTAGATTAGATAATAAAGAGGCTACCACATAAAATACGATGATAAAAGGCACGGCCAAAAACTTCAGCGTCAATAAAAGTACCGCACTTACGATAAGAAAAATATAGCGCACCGCATTGTCCTTAAAATTCCAAGTTTTGAATTTTAATGCGAACAGCTCAATATTTGCATTAAGCAGATAAGTACTTAATACGGTCATAAAAATCAAAAACCATTCGTTTAAAATAATACCATTTAAAGCATCATTGTTCTGATACAATAAGATTAATGGCAGCGAAAGAATTAAAAGTGCATTTGCGGGAGTTGGTAAACCTACAAAAGAAGAAACCTGATTTTCATCAATATTAAACTTCGCCAATCTATATGCCGAACCAAGGGTAATTAGAAAACCAAGAAAAGGAAGTAAACCAGATATACCCTCAAAAGAAAAAATAGCACCATCGCTAGCATTCCAACCACCACTTGTAGACATTCCTAATAATTGAAACATTACAATTCCAGGTACAAGGCCACTGGTAATCATATCCGCAAGAGAGTCTAACTGTACGCCAAGTTCACTTTGGACATTCAGCACCCTTGCTGCCAATCCATCAAAGAAATCAAAGAAAATTCCTAAAAACACGAACAATGCGGCCATTTCTAGCTGGTTAGAGACCGCAAAAACCGTAGCGACACATCCACATAGAACATTCAATAAAGTGATTAAATTGGGAATATACTTTTTCATGAAATGATTTGCTTTTGCGTAAAAATAATACAATTTAACATCAATCAGGTCAGACCATTATTTATTCGGATATTTGCCGAACGAAATTCAGTAAAATCAGAAATGCAATTGAAAAAAATCCTATTCATATTACTTTTCAGCTTTTCAGTTTTAGGTTCTGCCCAAGCTCCTGAATTGACACCCCTGTCTAAGATAAGTGTCATTACCTGCGGCCCTGGAAGTGAACTATATTCTACCTTTGGGCATAGTGCCATTCGTATTGAAGATACTAGTTTAGGTATAAATGCAATATATAATTATGGCACTTTTGACTTTACCACGCCAAATTTCTACATGAAATTTGTTCGCGGAAAGCTAGATTATACACTTGCCAGACAAAGTTTTCCTTATTTCCTAAAGGAATATGAGTACGAAAACCGATGGGTAAAAAGTCAAGAATTACAATTATCATTGGCCGAACGCCAAGAACTTTTCAATTTTCTGGAAACCAATTACCTTCCGGAAAACAGAGATTATAAATACGATTTCTTCTACAACAATTGCGCGACCAAAATTTGGGATATCTTAAAAGAAGTATACGGTAATAAACTTGTTTTTAATGAAAATTACCTAAAAGAGTTACATACCCATCGCCAGTTAATAAGGCAAAAGGTTAAAATAAATTCATGGTCTGGTTTTGGTATTGATTTAGCTTTGGGCTCCGTAATAGATGACGTTGCTACTCCTAAAGAGCATATGTTTTTACCGGATTATATTATGGAACAATTAGATGTTGCTCAGATAAACGGGCAGCCTTTAGTAGCTGAATCCAAAATTTTACTTGAAGCAAATTCAGAAGACAACTCTTCTAGCTTCTTTGCTTCACCAGAATTTTGGTTAATAATACTTCTAATTATTATATTGGTACTAACTTATTTCGACTTTAAGAATAATACCCGCAGAAATTGGTTAGACTTTATACTTTTCTTTAGTACAGGCCTAATAGGTTTACTTATTATTTTTCTATGGTTCTTTACGGATCATAGTACAACAGCAGGTAATTTTAATTTACTATGGGCGTTTCCGCCAAACTTGATCATTGCTTTTATTGTTGCTCAAAAGAGAGGTCCTAATTGGATTGCGAAGTATGCTATTTTTCTAGCTATTTTAGTTGTTGTTTCCGGTATTCTATGGATGTTTGGATTACAACTTTTTTCTCCTTTGATATTGGCCATTTGGGCCGCCCTTATTGCACGATATTTATTTTTATTCTGGTCATATCACAAGCCAAAAATCGCATAATTGCATGAATTTACTTACTGTTGAAAATATTTCCAAGTCATATGGCGAGCGCGTCCTTTTCAAGGACCTTTCCTTTGGCATCAATAAAGGCCAGAAAATTGCTTTGATTGCCAAAAACGGAACCGGAAAAACATCTATTCTAAATATAATGTCTGGACTGGACAGTCCAGATTCAGGGCAAGTGAATTACCGAAAGGGAATTCGTGTCTCATTTCTTGATCAAGAACCTGATCTTGACCCTAACTTAACGGTTGAGGAGACTATTTTTGCATCAGACAATGAAATACTGCAAGTTATAAATGCTTACGAAAAAGCGTTGCATAATACTGAGGATGCAGATGCATACCAAATAGCTTTTGAAGCTATGGAGCGTTTTGATGCTTGGGATTTTGAAACCCTCTACAAGCAAATTTTATCTAAATTAAAATTAGACAATTTAGATGCGAACGTAGGTCTACTATCTGGTGGACAGAAAAAACGTTTGGCACTCGCAGATGCTATAATTAACAAACCAGACTTATTAGTTCTTGATGAACCAACCAACCACTTGGATCTTGAAATGATCGAATGGTTGGAGGAATACTTTGCCAAAGAGAACATGAGTCTTTTTATGGTAACTCACGATCGTTACTTTTTGGAAAGGGTATGTAATGAAATTATAGAGCTAGAAAATGGTCAGCTTTATCCATATAAAGGCAATTACTCTTACTACTTAGAAAAAAGAGAGGCACGTATTGAGCAAGAATCGGTAGAACAACATAAATCTGAACGCCTTTTCAAGAAAGAACTGGAATGGATGCGAAAGCAGCCTAAGGCACGTACCACTAAATCAAAATCTCGAATAGACGATTTTAGCGCCATAAAAGACAAAGCTAGCCAAAGGAGAAATGAGCATGAGATCCAGCTAGAAATAAACATGGAGCGTGTGGGCAGTAAAATTCTAGAACTCCACAAGCTTACAAAATCATACCCTAACAAACCTATTTTAGAGAAATTTGATTATACTTTTACAAAAGGAGAACGTATAGGAATTATAGGCAAGAACGGTACCGGAAAATCTACGTTTTTAAATATTGTAACCGGGTCAGACCAACCAGACTCAGGCAAAGTTATAGTTGGCGACACTA
The DNA here is from genome assembly GCF_015330125.1 of Zobellia nedashkovskayae. Classification (NCBI taxonomy): domain Bacteria; kingdom Pseudomonadati; phylum Bacteroidota; class Flavobacteriia; order Flavobacteriales; family Flavobacteriaceae; genus Zobellia; species Zobellia nedashkovskayae. The sequence continues at coordinate 97,094 of NZ_JADDXR010000002.1, forward strand.
TTAAGTTTGGTTATTACACCCAAAAGGGAATAAATATCAAAGAGGGTCAAAAGGTAATTGATGTTATTCGCGAATTTGGCGATTTCATTCCGTTAATGAAGGGAAGACAAATTTCTGCACAACAGCTGTTGGAACGCTTTCTTTTTGATAGAAAAAAACAATATGATTTTGTAGATAAATTAAGTGGTGGTGAAAGGAAGCGACTTTACTTGTGCACCATTCTTATTCAAAATCCAAACTTTTTAATTTTAGATGAACCTACCAACGATTTAGATATTGTTACCCTAAATGTTCTTGAAAGTTTTCTTTTAGATTTTCCAGGATGTTTAATAGTGGTATCTCACGACCGGTATTTCATGGATAAAATTGTAGACCACCTTTTTATTTTTAGAGGAAATGCAGTTATTGAAGATTTCCCAGGGAATTATTCAGATTTTCGTACTTACGAGGATAGTAAAGTGTTGGAAAGTCGCGAAGAGAAAGCCAATGTAAAAGAAGTAACGGCAAATAAAACCGAAACAAAGAAGAGTAGCCCTAAGAATAAACTGCCCTATTTAGAGCAGAAAGAGTATAACAATTTAGAAAAGGATATTAAGAAATTAGAGACAAAGAAAGTTAAAGTACAGAATCAATTTGCAGATAGCTCTCTAAGCGGTGAAGACATAGATAAACTTTCTATAGAGTTAAAGGAAGTGAACGAAGCCATTGAAGCTAAAACAGAGCGTTGGTTTGAACTTTCTGCATTAATGGAGGAATAGACCTGTTCAAAAGCAAAGACAGGTTCTCATGGTCTTTTTTGTCTTATAAAAATAACAAATAGTTACTCGTGCAACAGTTGTTGAAATTCTTGAAATTCTTGCTATCGGCAACCAATCAACATGGGGTACACTCCCCTTTTATCTATGGCTACGTTACCAAATGTCTATACAGCAAAAAGAAATACAGCCGTTCTAAAAGCTTAAATGTACTTTTAAAAAGTATTGTTTATTTTGGATCAGAGCGAGTTATGCTTCGGGAAAATGAAGAAGAACCTAAAAGATTGATTAATAAAATCATCCCTAAGGTCAAATTTGTATTAACAGATGCAGATATAATTTACCTTTCAAAACAAAATATTTCCAAAGCAGAAACTCTTTTATCCAATGAAACGAACATTCACAACAATACCATGCTTTTATTGAATGGTATTTATGAATCAAAAAAAAACGAAATCATTTGGGATGCCTTAAAAAAGCACCCCAAAGTAACGGTAACAGTAGATATGTTCTATTGCGGAGCTGTTTTCTTTAGAGAAGAACAGGCTAAGGAGCATTTTAAAATTCGGATTTAAACGCTTATTTTAGATTAAATTGCAATTATGGGCAACTATACTATTTATATTATTCTGGGAGTTGTGGCCGTCATATATGTCTTATCATCAATGATCAGTCGCCGGCAGTCAAAAGACCGTAAAAGCCGAAAGTTTATGGACAACTACGAAAGTCCCAAAAAAGAAGAAAAAGAACGAGACCGTTAATTTCATCTACTAAGACACTGTAAACCACCGTAAATTTCTTAAAATGAAAATATACACCAAAACAGGTGATAAAGGTACTACCGCTCTAATTGGGGGTACTCGGGTAAAAAAACACCATGTAAGAATAGAAAGTTATGGTACGGTAGACGAACTAAACTCTTGGTTAGGCCTAGTTAGAGATCAAAAGATAGATAGTAGGTCTAAGGAGGTTTTGACCAAAATACAAGAGAAATTATTTGTTGTAGGTGCAATCTTGGCGACTGACCCAGAGAAAGCTATCCTTAAAAATGGAAAGAAACGTCTGAATATTCCTGAAATTAAGGCAAAGGATATTGAATTGCTTGAAAAAGAAATTGATATAATGGATGAAGCTTTGCCCCAAATGACTCACTTTATTCTTCCTGGCGGACACACAACAGTGTCATATTGTCACATTTCCAGAACTGTTTGTCGTAGAGCGGAGCGTATGAGCACACTTCTGTACGAAAATGAACCCTTTAACGAGAACGTACTGTTATTTTTGAACAGACTCTCCGACTATTTGTTTGTACTGGCACGAAAATTGTCAGAAAACTTACAAGCGGAAGAAATAAAATGGATTCCAGAGAATACAGAAAAAGACAACTAGCGGCCAATTAAATAATATTTGCTCCTTTTTAATTTGTTTTTCTCTAATAATTTGTTTAATTCATCGTTATCAAACTATTAATACAAAAATAATAGTAATAAAATAGCCTGATTTCCTTGGCTATATCGTTATAAAAATTATTTTTGCAAAAATTTAAATTGAACAACTGAAATGTATTGGACATTAGAACTAGCATCATATTTAAGTGATGCACCCTGGCCGGCAACAAAAGACGAATTGATAGATTACTCAATCCGTACAGGCGCGCCTCTAGAGGTCGTCGAAAACCTTCAGTCTATGGAAGAAGAAGGTGGTGAGATTTACGAATCCATCGAAGAAATCTGGCCAGACTACCCAACAGAAGAAGATTATCTCTGGAACGAGGACGAATATTAAATATATTACGTTAATTGAAACAAAAAAGTCTCTATCGAGGCTTTTTTTTTATGTAATTTTGGCAGGCATTTAGGCGAAATGTACATAGACTTCAAACTGGAATACCTTTTGCAAAGAACTACGCCATATGCACAATTGTAATTATAGTGCCCTTCCGCTTACAATATCTTAAAGGCGGTCTAATACTAAATAGCTAGAAATGAGTTTTTTAAATTCGATATTAAAAGTATTCGTAGGTGATAAATCTGAAAAAGACGTTAAAGAACTACAGCCTCTTGTAGCACAAATAAGGTCTTTTGAAAAGCAGTTAGAAGGAATTAGTCATGACGAACTCCGTGAGAAGACTAATACTTTTAAACTTAAAATAGCCGAAGACATCAGTGAATTCACCAAAAAGATAAGTGAATTAGAAGAAGAAGTAAAAGCGTCTACGGATATTGACAAGAACGAAGATATTTATGCTGAAATAGATAAGCTCAAAGAAGAATCATATAAAGTAAGTGAAGCAACTCTTAGCGAGCTTCTACCCGTAGCTTTTGCCGTAGTTAAAGAAACGGCTAAGCGTTTTGCTCAAAATAAAACCATACAAGTTACCGCCTCAGAATACGATCGTGAATTATCCGGCTCAAAAGACTATGTTACTTTAGATGGAGACAGTGCCATTTGGAAAAACTCATGGAACGCCGCTGGAAAAGAGGTCACTTGGGATATGATTCATTATGACGTACAGCTAATAGGCGGTATTGCACTACACCAAGGTAAAATTGCAGAAATGCATACTGGTGAAGGTAAAACCCTTGTAGCAACATTGCCTTTATACCTTAATGCTTTATCAGGACACGGTACACACTTAGTAACCGTAAATGACTATTTAGCAAAAAGGGATAGCGCTTGGATGGCTCCTATTTTTGAATTTCATGGTCTTTCAGTAGATTGTATTGATCATCACCGCCCTAACTCAGAAGGAAGAAGAGCCGCTTATAATGCAGATATTACGTATGGTACCAATAACGAATTTGGTTTTGACTACCTAAGAGATAATATGGCACACACGCCAAAAGATCTAGTACAACGTCCACAACATTACGCAATCGTAGATGAGGTAGATTCAGTTTTAGTTGATGATGCTCGTACTCCATTAATTATTTCAGGTCCCGTACCTGAAGGAGATCGTCATGAATTTAATGAGCTTAAGCCAAAAGTTGGTGATATTGTAAATCAACAAAGACACCACTTAACAGGGGTTTTAGCCGAGGCAAAAAAACTAATTCAAGAAGGAAACACAAAAGAAGGTGGTTTCTTATTGCTACGTGTGCACAGAGGTCTACCAAAGAACAAAGCACTTATTAAGTTTTTAAGTGAAGAAGGTGTTAAGCAGTTACTTCAAAAAACAGAGAACTACTACATGCAAGATAACAACAGGGAAATGCCTAAAGTAGACGAAGACCTGTTATTCGTTATTGATGAAAAAAACAATCAAATTGAGCTAACCGAGAAAGGTGTAGATTACATTTCAGGTGAGCAAAACAGAGATTTCTTTGTAATGCCAGATATTGGCGGAGAAATTGCCAAGATTGAAAACCAGAACTTAGATATTGAAAAAGAAGCTGAACTCAAAGAAGAGCTTTTTAAAGAATTTGGTATTAAGAGTGAACGCATCCATACCATGAGCCAACTTTTAAAAGCATATACGCTTTTTGAAAAAGATGTGGAATATGTGGTAATGGAAAACAAGGTGATGATAGTTGATGAGCAAACCGGCCGTATTATGGATGGTCGTCGTTACTCAGACGGACTTCACCAAGCTATTGAAGCTAAAGAAAATGTAAAGATTGAAGCGCTTACTCAAACATTCGCCACGGTTACATTGCAGAACTACTTTAGAATGTACAATAAGCTTTCTGGTATGACCGGTACGGCCGTTACCGAAGCAGGTGAATTCTGGGAAATATATGAGTTGGATGTTATGGAAATTCCAACCAACAGACCTATTGCCCGTGATGATAGACACGATTTGATCTACAAGACCAAGCGTGAAAAATATAATGCTATAATTGATGAAGTTACCAAACTCTCTCAAGCAGGCAGACCGGTATTGATCGGTACAACATCTGTTGAAATATCGGAATTGTTATCACGAATGTTGGCCATCAGAAAAGTAAATCACAACGTACTGAATGCGAAACTTCATAAAAAAGAAGCAGATGTAGTTGCCGAAGCTGGTAACCCTGGCGTTGTAACTATAGCTACCAACATGGCTGGTCGTGGTACGGATATTAAACTTACCGCCGAAGTCAAAAAAGCAGGCGGTCTAGCAATTGTAGGTACAGAAAGACATGATTCAAGACGTGTAGATAGACAGTTAAGAGGTCGGTCTGGTCGTCAAGGTGATCCGGGAAGCTCGCAGTTCTATGTTTCTTTAGAAGATAATCTAATGCGTTTATTTGGTTCTGACCGTGTGGCCAAAATGATGGATAAGATGGGCTTAGAAGATGGTGAAGTAATTCAACACTCCATGATGACCAAATCTATTGAGCGTGCGCAGAAAAAAGTAGAAGAAAACAACTTTGGAGTTCGTAAACGTCTTTTGGAATATGATGATGTTATGAACGCCCAGCGTGAAGTGGTCTACAAAAGAAGACGTCATGCTATACAGGGTGAGCGCCTAAAAGTGGATATTGCCAATATGGTGTATGACACTTGCGAAGTTATTGCAGATACCAATAAAGCGGCAAGCGACTACAAGAATTTTGAATTTGAACTTATAAAATATTTCTCCATAACATCTCCTATTTCAGAAGATGAATTTAGTAAAATGAGCGTGCAGGATATTGCCAATAAGGTATATTCAGAAGCTTACAAATACTATCAAGGTAAAATGGAGCGTAATGCAGCAACTGCATTTCCTGTCATAAAAAAGGTTTACGAAGATAATGCCAACAAGTTTGAGCGTATTGTAGTGCCTTTCACAGATGGTATTAAAACACTTAATGTGGTTACCAATTTAGAACGTGCTTATGAAAGCAACGGAAAAGAATTGGTTACCGATTTTGAAAAGAACATTACCTTGGCCATCATTGATGACTCATGGAAAACGCATTTACGTAAGATGGATGAGCTTAAGCAGTCTGTACAGCTAGCTGTTCATGAGCAGAAAGACCCCTTATTGATTTATAAGTTCGAAGCTTTTGAACTTTTTAAAGGGATGATAGACAAGGTGAATAAAGAAGTTGTTTCTTTCTTGTTTAAAGGCGAGCTACCAAGTGAGAATCCAAACGAGATTCAGGAAGCCAAAAGTGTTAGCAGACCTAAAGAAAATCTTCAGACCAGTAAAGAAGAAATCCCAAATAGCGACGAATTAGCAGCTCAGAACAGAGCTGCAGGTCAAACACAGGGCCAACGCCCTCAGGTTACTGAAACTATCGTTCGTGAGCGACCAAAGATTGGCCGTAATGACAGAGTTACTATTAAGAATGTAATCTCTGGTGAAAGTAAAACTGTTAAATATAAACAAGCAGAACCGCTTATAGAAAACGGAGATTGGGTGCTTACTGAAGGTTAAAAACCGGCATTTATCATAATATTCAACGGCAACTTATCTCTAAGTTGCCGTTTTTTTTGCCCGATTGACGAGTAAAACGCTACTTAAATACAATTGTATCTACTATTGCAGGGCTATGAATAAATTACCCCCAAGGTAAAATTGCTGCTAGTTAAGCAGTTATACACCTAGTTTGTTCAGAATTTAACTTCCAGAAACGCTTCCGCTTTAAAAATAAGGTGTGTTGTATTTTTGTGGAAGTGTCGCATTTAACACGCGGATTCACTTCTTTTTTTTTAATTGAATACCGAAAACGTTTACATGCGAAAGCCAAAAATACAGCTGAACAGGGTTAGCGATAAGACAAAGTTATTACTTAAGTTCAACTATATATCTTCTGTTCTTAGTCTAATCATAGGTCTAATATGCTCATATGTCATTCATATGGACGGCACCATACCTTATGTTTTCTACTTCTACTTTGTTCTAAATCTATTGAACGTAGCTGCCTTTAATAAGCATAAGAACCTTTTAGCAATGGCAATTTGCACTTCTACACTTTCGTTCTTAAGCACCATTGTAATTACCCTTTTTAGCGGAGGTATAAACAGTCCGTTTATTTTTATTCTCGGCCTAATCGTACTAGCTGGTTACATATCTACCAGGGTTTTTGGTAAGGTTTACCTTTATCTTATCATTGGTACTATAATCTTAATATATCTTATTGATTATGCTAATTTTGACTTTATAGTAAATGAAGTTCCAGATAGTTCAAGAGATTTATTTAGCCTAATTAGTATATTGTTTTCAGTATATTTATTAGGCGGTGTATTAGGAAAAAACCTATTGAACACCCACCACAATCTATATAAGTCAAAAGCTAAGATTGAAAAAAGTGTAGACGAAAAAGAAAACCTTTTGCGAGAAGTACATCATAGGGTTAAAAACAATCTACAGACCGTCTCCAGTCTTTTAAACTTGCAGGCTAGAAATACACCTAACGAACAAATTAAAGAATTAGTAAAAAGTAGTCAAAATAGGGTAACAGCAATGGCTATGATTCACGAGATGCTCTATGTTCGTGATAACCTCTCTAAAATTGAATTTGGGTCTTACGTCCAAGAACTTACACAATTTCTTCTAAGAACGGTAGAACGTAAAGACAGGAAGATAGATGTTACTATAGATATTCCTGATACTTGGTTGGGCATAGATACTGCCATCCCTCTGGGTTTATTAATCAATGAAACAGTAACCAATTCTATAAAGTATGGCTTTAAAGATATGGAAGTTGGTAAAATTACGATTGAGCTTGAAAAAAGATATCAAAACAAATTTATTCTTAAAATTAGTGATAACGGAACCAGTTTCCCTTTAGATTTTGACTTTAAAAACTCTAACACACTGGGGTTAAGACTAATTCATAATCTTGCAAGACAACTACAAGGTACAATAGAACGCCTCCCTACTACTGAAGGCACAACCTATAAACTAGTATTTCAAGATATTGCAAGCCAATTTAATACGTAAGTATTATATTAGCTAACACTGTTCTTATCTAGAATTATTTTTCCTAATTAAAAATTAGATTTTTCTGTCAAAAAATGACAGACAATTCGGAATAAAATTGTAGATTTCTGGCAGAAGCCCCAGCTTATCATTTTTTAAACTATCCCCATCTTAGTATAATTTCATGGCTAAAGTTGCCAGAGTTGTACTACTTTGTTATTTGGGGCATAACTTTTCAACTTCGGCTTCAATATAATTAGTAATGCCTAATATGAATACCTTTCAAAGCAGATTAGACAGCCAAAGCAAGCTGTTAATTAACTTTGCATACTCATCTTCTGCTCTCTCCTTTTTAGTAGGTATAGTTCTTTATATGTTGGGAATTGTGGGTTATCTGCCTGCTACGTTTCTCTTATACGCTATTTTGAATCTCACCAACATGTTTCTGTATAAGAAATATGATAAATTACTGATTACATCTCTTATAGGCTCTGCTCTATCACTAATTGGAACAGTTGTAGTAACCCTCTTGAGCGGAGGTATAAACAGTTCGTTTATTTTTGTCTTTAGTATTATTATTTTAGGCGGATATATGACAGGCCACTTTTTTGGAAAAATCTACCTAACGATAATCTTACTTGTTACCGTTGGTATATATGCCGCAAGTGAGTATGGCTCCATTCCTAATGAAATACCGGAAAACTCAAGAGATCTTTTCAGTTTTATAAGTATTATTTTTTGCTCGTATTTATTGTTCATTGTTTTTGGTAAACATCTTTTACTTACCCATGAAAGACTACAAACATCAAAATCAGAAATAGAAGAAGGCATTGCTGAGAAAGAATTACTTCTTAGAACAGTTCATCATAGGGTAAAGAACAACCTACAGACCGTGTCCAGCCTATTAAGCTTACAATCCAAAAACACTACTAATGTTAAAATAAAAGAACTGGCTATCAGTAGTCAACATAGAATAAATTCTATGGCCATGATTCATGAAATGCTTTACATGCAGGATAATATCTCGCAGATAGCTTTTAAACCCTACCTAAAAGAACTTACTGATTTCTTGGTGAAATCTGCCAATAGCAAAAACCTAGATGTTACCGTAAACATAGATATGCCAGATGTTAACCTAGGTTTGGACACAACAATTCCTTTGGGATTGTTAATTAATGAAGCCGTTACAAATTCTTTAAAATATGGGTTTCCAGAAAATACTACTGGTAGAATAGACATACTTCTAAAAGAAAATACAGAAGAATCTCAAAGTTATTTTCTTGATATTACTGATGATGGAGTAGGTTTTTCTGAGGAGATAAACCATAAAACCACTAAATCTCTAGGACTTAAACTCATGCATAATCTAGGGCGCCAATTAAGAGGTTCTGTATCACGGATTAAAACAGAAAAAGGAACGGGTTATCATATTATTTTCAAAGATAAAGAGCGACATCTACCAGGAATTAATGGGTAATTCATGATAAAAATACAGGCCTCTTTTATTGCTTAAAAAACAATATCTTTAGAGAACACCAAAAATATAATATGAAAAATTCTCGACGAAAGTTCTTGTCTTCCATAAGTATGCTTGCCGCCAGTTCTGCTATGCCATTACATGCTTTTGATTTTGGCTCATCAAAAAAACTGAAAGTAGCCCTTGTTGGAACGGGAATACGAGGGATCACATTTTGGGGTAAAAGATTAGTTGACGAGTACTCAGATATTATTGAATTTGTGGGACTTTCCGATATAAATGCCAGTAGATTAGCTTATGGCAAAAAGTACATTGGTGCCGCCTGTCCTGTTTTTCTTGACTTTGAGAAAATGGTGAAGGATACTGGCCCAAACCTTATTATTGTTACTACTAAGGATTCAACCCATCATGAATTTATAATAAAAGGTTTAAACATGGGTTGCGATGTACTAACGGAGAAGCCCCTTACCGTAGATGAAATAAAATGCCAGGCAATTTTGGATGCTGAGAAAAAATCCGAGAAAAACTTAATTGTAGGTTTCAATTATAGGTGGAGCCCTTACGCCACTAAGATTAAAGAACTCTTGATGGACAAAACTATTGGTGATTTGATATCGGTAGATTTCAGCTGGTACCTTAACACTTACCACGGCGCTTCATATTTTAGAAGATGGCATGGCGAAATGGAAAGTAGTGGGTCTCTTTGGGTACACAAATCTACACATCATTTTGATTTACTTAATTGGTGGATAGATTCTGAACCAAGTGAAGTATTCGCTTATGGAGATTTGGAGTTCTACGGAAAAAATGGTCCTTTCAGAGGAGATAATTGCCGTACTTGTAAGCATAGTAAAGAATGTGATTTTTATTGGGATATAACCCAAAATGAATTTATGAAAGAACTTTATGTAGACCATGAACAAGAAGACGGTTACATAAGAGACAACTGCCTGTTCCGAAAAGACATAGATATATATGATAAAATGTCTGCACAGGTAAAATATGCCGATAACACCACTCTCAATTACTCCCTTACCACCTACTCCCCTTTTGAGGGCTGGAGAGTAGCTCTTAATGGTACAAAAGGGCGTATTGAAGCTTCTCAAGACATTCCTTACCATAATGACATTACTGTATCTGAAGCCGAAAAGCATACCAATGAAATGGATCAGACCAACAAGGAAGAACTATCCTATGAGCCCATCATTGTGCATAAACTCTGGAAGCAACATGAAACCATACAAGTACCTATGGAGAAAAAGGGCCATGGTGGTGGCGATAAACGTTTGCAAGACAAAATATTCAAGACCTCAGACATAGAAGACCCTTACGGCAGAACCGCGGGTATACGGGATGGTGCCATGTCAATTCTCATTGGTATTGGTGCAAGACGAAGTATTGAACAGAAAAAGCCCGTACAGATTTCAGAGCTGACCGATTTAAAACCTCAAAAAAAACGATAGTGAAATTTAAATACTTAGTTTTAAAAGTAGTATTTTGCTTACTTTTTTGATTGTGCGATAAAACATATTTAGATTTCCCATTTTAGAGAAGTCCGACCTAAATATAAAAGAGAAAAAAAAATAACCCCTTAATGCAGCAGAGTACCGATTTAGAAAAAAAACTGAAGAGCAAGGTTAGACTGGTTTTAAAAGTTAACTACTACTCATCTATTCTTTCTCTTATTTTTGGCGGACTATGTTTTTTTCTTTTAGACATTGTTGAAGTTATCCCCTATGTCTTCCTCTCTTTTGGTATCCTAAATATTATAAACGTTTTATTTTATAAATACCACAAAAGTCTCACGCTGACCTACAACATTGTTTCCATGATGACGTTGGCCGGAGCCAGTGTTGTAACCTTATATAGTGGCGGCATCAATAGCCCGTTTATTTTTGTGCTTGCTCTTATTGTAGTTGCCGGGTATGTTACTACAAGAGCCTATGGCGCACTTTATTTATATCTAAATCTGTTGATTATAGTACTGATATATTCACAGAGTGTGGCAGATTTTAGTTTTGTTGATGATGTTGTTCCAGAATCTTCAAAAAATCTATTCGCTCTTCTAAGCGTCTTATTTTCTGTTTACCTGCTAGGAGGTGTTTTTGGTAAAAACTTACTTCACGCACATCACAACTTATACAAAACCAAAAACGAACTTGAAGAAAAAATACGAGAAAAAGAAACCTTAATTAAAGAAGTACACCACAGAGTAAAAAACAATTTACAAACCGTTTCTAGTTTGTTAAGTCTGCAATCAAGAAGTATTGTGGACAAGGACGTCAAAAGTCTATTGAAAAGTAGTCAAAACCGAGTAATTACAATGGCTATAGTACATGAAATGCTCTATATGCGTGAAGACCTTTCTAAAATTGAATATAAATCTTACGTACAAGAGCTTGCAGAATATTTAGTGCGATCTATAAAAGGAACAAGTAGTAATATTACATTGAATATAGATATTCCTAATGTTAAATTGAATATTGACACCGCTATACCTCTTGGCCTATTAATAAACGAAACCGTCACCAATGCTCTAAAATATGGCATTGTAGATGAAAATAAAGGAGAGATACATATTAAGCTTCGAAAAACCGACGATAATGAGTTTGTTCTTAATATGGGTGATAACGGTCAAGGATTTCCCAAAGATGTAACTCATAAAAATTCAAAATCACTAGGCCTGAAATTGATACATAACCTGTCAAGACAGTTACAAGGTTCCATTATACGGGACCTTACTCAAAAAGGAACCCATTATACCATAAAGTTTAAGGAAATAAGAGATCAAATAACTAGTGTGGCATAAATTTCATCCGGATCATGAAATTATTTTTTTAAAGGCAGCTTCAAAGAACGTAATACTCCTTTTGTCTTGGGAAATAATAGAATATGACTCAAAATTAAAGCTAGAGCCGTTACGAGAATAAATACAATCATAATAATTATTTTCAAAGTTATACAAAACGTGGTTTATCCAATTTGGCAACAAAAGCCAAAGCCTTCTTTACTCTATATTCTTTCAACTTATATAATCGTGCTAAGCTGCTTTTGGCACTAATTTCAACTTTCTCAGTAGTCTCAACATCACTAGAGCAAAAAGCCAGAACAGAACCCATTTCAAAAACGTGATTTTTAACATTAACTATTGTATTAGGGGGAGCAGTGACTCCGAAGTTTAAAACAAATAGCAAGATTAAAATAGATTTCATAATTAAAGATTTGGGCTCTATAAAGATAATCTTAAAATGGCATATACCTTACCATAAATCGCTGAACAGCAGTAATACTAGACATTTGAAATAACTTCTGACAAACTGTTTGTTATCTTCGATAAATGAAATAAACAAGCCAAACTTTATTCCGAGTTTAAATAGTTTTTGAGTTTACCCATACAAGGATTTGCCTTAATAAATAGCGACAGAAAAAAGAGAAGGATATAAAAAAACTATAATTTAAAGAATGTATGAAATAGATTGAATAGTTTAAAGTGTGACATTCATTCTGTTAGAACATCTATAAAAAAAATTATGCTTAGTGAAGTAAATAACTTAAAGGGAAAAGCTAATTGTTATTAAGCCATTTTAGCTTTGTTTCTTTTTGTTGTAAAAGAAAGTGCCTTAGTTACTCTAGCATTATCTCTCTTGTATAAACGAGCTACTTCCAAAGTGCTTTCCAAACTAACTTCTTCGGTAGATGTTTCAGTAACGATAGTCATTTCAATAGTATTAACCTTAACCTCTTCAGTTGCTGTTTGAGCTTGAGCAGTTACTCCGATAAAAAGAACAAAAATTAAAGTTGCGATAGTTTTCATGACTTGGGCGTTTATATATATAAAACGCCGCAGACCCCATTACACCGAGGTTCCGTTCGCTGAAAAACCCCTTATTTTCGGTTATCGGTACAACTTCGGTTCAAGTGTAAAAAACTATCGATGAACGTGAACGACCTCAAAAACACCTTAACGGGATTAAGTGTTTTTAATCCGAAAAGAACCTATTTCCCATTACTACTAAAACTATAATACAATTAATGCTATACCATCATTAAGTTATGATTGCTATCATTTACTACATTATTATAGTTGATTACCTGAAACCGATTAGGCTTTTCAGGTTTATAGAAAGGTAGTTCTTAGAAGTAAAAACTAGTTTCGTTTATTATGGAATCTTGGTTGTTGAAGAATGTTTGTTAAGAGTGATTGGTGAAGAACAATTAATTAAGCCATTTTAGCTTTGTTTCTTTTTGTTGTAAAAGAAAGTGCCTTAGTTACTCTAGCATTATCTCTCTTGTATAAACGAGCAACTTCCAAAGTGCTTTCTAAACTAACTTCTTCAGTAGACGTTTCACTAACGATAGTCATTTCAATAGTGTTAACCTTAACCTCTTCAGTTGCTGTTTGAGCTTGAGCAGTTACTCCGATAAAAAGAACAAAAATTAAAGTTGCGATAGTTTTCATGACTTGGGCGTTTATATATATATAAAACGCCGCAGACCCTATTATACCGAGGTTCCGTTCGCTGAAAAACCCCTTATTTTCGGTTATCGGTACAACTTCGGTTCAAGTGTAAAAAACTATCGGTGAACGTGAACGACCTCAAAAACACCTTAACGGGATTAAGTGTTTTTAATCCGGAAACAACCTGTTTCATATTACTACGAAAAACTAGAATACAGCTAATGCAATACTATATTCAGTTGTAATTACTATAACTTGCCAAATTCTGATTAGCAATTATCTGAAACCCATCCAGAAATATGACCGTAGAGAAAAAGAAAAAGCTGTTTATCTATCAAAGGTCAACTCCGTACACATTACAGTTCTTCCTTTAATAGTATTAAAGGAACTAGTTACTCGTACAGTAGTTCCCTTTTCTAGGATATAAGAGTACTACGCTCCGTTGGTTGTAATAATGATTTTTGTAAAAGATGAAACTAAACCTAAAGTTTATTTTCACAATTGTGCATACCGATTTATTGGTGGCTTTTGCCTAGAATAAGAATCAACACAATTACAGTGTAATATACCTCTTGGATTTTAGAAAGTCAGTTTCTGAAATATAGAATTAGTTTAGTGCTCTGCGGTAGAGTGGTCGTTGAAGAACAAATGATTAAGCCATTTTAGCTTTGTTTCTTTTTGTTGTAAAAGAAAGTGCCTTAGTTACTCTAGCATTATCTCTCTTGTATAAACGAGCAACTTCCAAAGTGCTTTCAAAACTAACTTCTTCAGTAGACGTTTCAGTAACGATAGTCATTTCAATAGTATTAACCTTCACCTCTTCAGTTGCTGTTTGAGCTTGAGCAGTTACTCCGATAAAAAGAACAAAAATTAAAGTTGCGATAGTTTTCATGACTTGGGCGTTTATATATATAAAACGCCGCAGACCCCATTGTACCGAGGTTCCGTTCGCTGAAAAACCCCTTATTTTCGGTTATCGGTACAACTTCGGTTCAAGTGTAAAAAACCATCGGTGAACGTGAACGACCTCAAAACACCTTAACGGGATTAAGTGTTTTTAATCCGAAATTAATGACTTTACCGTATTGAAGAATTGTCTTTTTGTAATACTATAGCTTTGATAAAAATTTTAGTAGTTGATAATATATAGTAGCTATGCTTTCTCAAACTAGTAAAACATAGGTTTTACATAGAAGTTATTCCTTAAGAGTCAATAACCCTGAGATTTACAAAAATATCTATACATAAGCAAAGACTCCTTAACTCGTTTATTATAGGTATCCTACAATAAAAAACCATGATTTTCAGTCTATGTACTATTCCGCTTACATCAAAAATTGATGTACCAACGATCAAGAGCATACTTTTGACGATTATTAGTTAATATTATTGGAGTGAAACATCTAAATATATAATTTGCACCTTCTTTTGAAAAAGAAAATAGATAAATTTAAAATCCCTAAATTATGAGACGTAATTTAATTACAAAATGGTTTTTGTTTTCAATGTTGTTTGTATCGTTTATTATGGTACCGGTAGCTTGTAGCAGTGATGATGGAGGAACCGAAACAGAACAAACACCAGATCCAGACCCGGAGCCTGAACCAGAGCCGGAGCCAGCTCCAGTGCCTGACCCAACTAATGAGAATACTATTATAGATGCTACGGCTGCTGCTCACGCTAACGGGGTAAGCACTTCCACAGTAACTGTTCAATTAGCTGATGCCGATGGAAAACTATTAACTGCAAGCGGTGGCGTAGTTGCCTTATTAGCTACTGGATCATCAACTTTATCTGATGTTACTGACAATGCAGACGGTACTTATACCGCAACAGTAAGTGGTACTGAAGAAGAAACTATAATTGTATCTGGAACTTTAGACGGAGTAGCTATCACCAGCACTGTCGAAATAACTTTCAACCCGGACGAATCTAACCCAGCTCAAGAAGCAGATCAATCTACTGAGGCAGTTGGCCCTACTTTACTTAGAATTAATTGTGGTGGTCCAGAAGTAACTTTTGGAGATATTACATTTTTGGAAGACCAATATTTTGATGGTCCTACCGAAGCCTATAGTAATCCTTCTGTTACAGAAGTAGCTGATACGGAGATGGATGCTCTTTATTTGACTGAAAGAATTACTGACAACACAGTTATTAAGGGACCATTCTCTTATAAAATTCCTGTTACTAATGGAACTTATACAGTAAAACTTTATTTTGCAGAGGTTTACTGGGGTGTTGCAAATCCTGAAGGCCTTGAAGGTGGGGTAGGAAGTAGAATCTTCAATATTTCCATGGAAGACCAGGAAATATTTACTGGATATGATCTTTTTAAAGAACACGGAGCTGGAAATGCAGGTAGTCGTATGTACGATATTGAAGTAGCTGATGGTGAGTTAACAATCACTTTTGAAGCAACAGTCAATAAACCAAAAATTTCTGGTATCGAAGTTTTCGGTACAGGAAGCATTGATTAATTGTAAGAAAACTTAATGCTAATTAGTAATAGGTCTTCAGAGCATATGCTCTGAAGACCTATTTTTTTTTGAACCTTTGTGAGTAAGGAAACGTATATAAACCATACTAATCCATTAAAATAATAGAATGATGTTTAAAGCTATACTTATTACCATATCACTTTTTATAGGCACCTCTTGCCAATCTCATGTTGCAAAGAAAGAATCTAGTCAAGAACCACAGAAAAAAGAACAGATTGTCAAACTGACAAGTCAAGATTTAGACCAGTTTGAAACTGCATATTTCGCTAGTGGTTGTTTTTGGTGTGTAGAAGCTATATTTGAAAGTGTAAAAGGAGTTAAAGAAGTGGTTTCAGGTTATTCCGGTGGGACCGAAAAGAATCCGACTTATGAACAAGTTGGAGGAGGGATGACAAGCCACGCAGAGGCTGTTAAAGTTTTTTATGACCCAAAAGTTATTTCGTTTACAGCGCTAGTTCAAGTTTTTTTTGGTTCTCATGACCCTACTACACTAAATAGTCAAGGACCAGACCGCGGAACTCAATATAGATCTGTTGCATTTTACAAAACCGATAAAGAGAAACAGGTTATTGAAGGTTATATAAAAGCCTTGAAAGACCAAAACGTTTACGATGGTGCTCCAATTACAACTGAAGTAATCGAATTTACAAAGTTTTATGATGCGGAAGATTATCATCAAGATTACGAACGTAAGCATCCGAAAAACTCATACATTACAAATGTGTCTGTACCAAGATTAAATCGTTTCAAAGAAAATTTTAAAGAATACTTAAAGGAAGACTCTCATTAATTGAGTGCCTTATATTCTAATAAAAAAATAAGCAGCCCTTTGAGGCTGTTTTTTTTTGTAGAGGTATTATATATCCAATGTTAAGCCTATTGTAGAATTACTTTACTGTATTGTGTGTTGATACTTATGGACTTATTTGAATTCTCACTACCCACATTACCTTTATAGACTACACTACCCTGATTTGTAGTTTTATCTAAATTCAGTTTAGCCGGAACTACGAATTCAGATGTAGTTCCGTTCATATAAATATTTCCTTCTACTTTAGGTAGACTGCACGTAAGCTCTGCATTTTGAAGGGTAATATCAAGAGTCTCAAAATTATCATCCATATTATGAATAAATAGTGAACCAAAATTATGGGTAATAAAAGCCGTCTTCATTAGGTTTTCAATTGTCACCTCAGAGGACCTAGAACTTAACCGTAGATTTAAAACTTCTTCTAGGTCAACGTTTTTAGAATAGTCCGCTCTCAATTGCCCATAGTTCCATTTTTGGACGCTTATAGGGGAATACGAAACGGTAACCTTGGTCTCATCCCCATCGATTGTAGCTGCACATAATTTTGCATGAGAAAGAGTAGCGTTCATGTTATTGGTATGTTCCGCAAGTTTTACCTCTCCATGACGCACATTCATTTTTATTTTAGTTGATTTGGGCATTTTAATCTTTATAGTCTTCTTTACCTTGTATTTTCTACTTTCCCCTCCTCTTTTATAATAAAAGGTATTTGAAGGATGCCTATGGTTTAGTTCTATTTCGTCTTCCATTCGCTCTTCCATGGCCTCTGCTTTCCTTTCTTCCCGCTCTGCTCTCTTTTCCAGTCTTGCTTCAATTCGTTCCTGTTGGGCTTCCATTCTCAGTTCTAACTCTTCTTCATGCCTCTCACGGACCTCTTCATGTTTTGCTTCCATTTTTTGCTGCCACTCTTGCATTCTTTTTTCATACGGATCTCCAAAATTTTTCTGAAAATCTTCTTGCCACTTTTTTAGATAGGCATCTCCCTCTCTTTCAAAAGCTTCATGATCAAAATTTGGATTTGGAACTGGGGGCATAGGTGGTTCGGGAGGCATTGGCATTTCAATCAATTCTGAAAGATCAAAATCGAATTCAAATGCATCAAACTCCTGTACTTCGGGAATTTCAATATGTAAATCCTCAATATCAATAAATGAATTCGTTAACCATGAGTTATCGTTATGACTAGTAACAACAACTTTTTTACTGTTCCCCATGATAGAGAAACCTTCTTTTTTAAAATAGGCTTCTGCCTCTTTATCTGTTGATCCTTCCAACTGAATAGTAGTTTCAATGATAACTTCGTTTTTATTCCATGTATCAAACTCAATATCTGTGTAACTGGTATTGATATCTAGAATAGCATCATCTTCAACCCTAAAACTCTCTATACTTACTCGTTCTTTTTTTTGCCCATTGGCCCCTATGCTGATGAGGCATAGGGCAACCGTTAGGGACTTAAACACTAGTCTCTGTAACTGCTTCATTTTTTGATGATTTTAATTGATTCAACTTTTCTTTAAGCCTATGTAATAATTGTAGGCGTAATTGTAGGTTTTTAACCATTGCGGTAATCGTCTGGTCATTTGGACCTATTTCGTTTAACTCTTTGCTCAACCTTCCGTATTCGTAATTCAATTCACTTAACTCTCCCATAAAACTATCTATGAGCTCTTTATTCTTATCCGAAACTTCCAGTCCTGATATTTCTAGGTTAATACTAGCCATATAATAATTCTCTACTTTTTTTAAGTCAGGCGAAAGGTCTCCCAAAGACAACTTTTCTACGCTTGTAACTTTTTCTTGTTTTTCAACTACGGTTTCTTCGGAAACAGATGAGTTACCTTGCCAAAAAAAATAGCTTCCAAAGCCTAACAGTAATACAACTGAAGCTGCGATTTTTAAATATGGAAACTTCTTTTTTCTTTGCTGCGGGAGTTCTGCTTCCAGTCGTTTAAGAAATCGTTGTTCATGGCCAGCTTTTAATTTTGGTCTGCCTTCCTCCTCTTCATTCCCAAAAATTTTCCTAATATCTTGCGCCATAATTCTTTTCCTTTAGCAATTGTTTTAAATACCCTTTGCCTCTTAAAAGCCTAGTCCGACAGGTGTTTTCGGTGAGACTTAATATTTGCGATATTTCGCCATGATCGTAACCTTCTAACAAATACATCATTACCACGTATTTATATTTTTCTGGTAATTCTTGCATCGCTGCCTTAATCTCTTTTACTGTAACACCATTATCTATAGACCAATCTTCATTTTCGGTCACTGGCAGATGACGCTCTTCAAATTCAATAGTTTCATGTTTTTTGGTCTTTAAGAAATCAATACATTTATTGATTACTATTCTTTTAAGCCACGCACCAAAAGTAACGTTGCCCTTATACTGCTCTATATGCTGAAAAGCCTTTAAAAAAGATTCTTGTAAAACATCTTCTGCATCATCCGCATTTTTCACATACCGCATCGCCACACAGAACATACCATCACAGTACTGTCGGTACAGTTTCAGCTGTCCCTTTCTGTTATTATTTTTACATTGCTCTACTACGTCAATATGAAACATTGGTCGGGTTTCGTTGTCTGTTTTGGGTCTATTCTATTATAAGGACGAAAGAAATACTCATGTGTTGCAAAAAACACATAATTTTGTAAAGATTTTAATTAGATACATTTGAAACAAGTTACAATACAATCCGAAAACATTATCCTAATCGTCCTAGATTACGGTGCTGTAATTCAAAAATTATTAATTAAGGGAACGGACGGAAACTATACCAATGTAGTTGTTGGCTTCAACTACCCTAGTGCTTATGAGAACGATAAAAAGTGCTTAGGAGCCTGTGTGGGAAGATACGCCGGGCGAATTTCTAAAGGCGGTTTTGTTTTAGACCAGCAAACCTATCCTTTGCATAACGTAAACGGTGTTCATTTACATGGTGGAAAAAAAGGTTTTGCTCAAAAAACCTGGAAATTTGAAGAAGTCAACCACGGCCCAGAACCTTTTATAAAATTATCTTATGTAAGCCAACATTTAGAAGAAGGATATCCTGGCAACTTAAAAGTAACCGTAACCTACAAAATACAAGACAATGCCTTGGTTATTGAGCATAAGGCGGAAACTGATCGCACAACAGTCTTGAATCTAACCAATCATACTTATTTTAAATTAGACTACGGAGATGGCATAACAGATTACCTATTGCAAATGAACTGTACACATTTTACAGAAAGCGACAAGGACCAATTACCTACTGGAAATTTTGTGTCAGTGAAAGGGACTCCTTATAATTTTCTAGAAGAAAGACCTATTGGAAACACCCCGTTAGATGTACCGTTCGCTATTCATCCCAAAACCAATTTGGCGGCCCGTGTTAAATCTAAAAGGTCAGGTATTACCATGACCGTGCAAACCAACCAACCTGCCCTTGTTGTTTATACACCTCCAGAATTCCCTGGTATTTGTTTTGAAACACAAAATTTTCCCGATGCTCCCAATCAAACAAACTTTCCTAGTTCGGTTTTGAAACCTGGTGAAGAATATAGTAATATATCTAAATATCACTTTTCGGTTACATAGCAAAAAAGAGCCCTAAGAAGTATGACTTCTTAGGGCTTAAAAATATAAAATGCACTTTCTATGCCTCTACCATTAAATTAAGTTCTACAGTAATATTATCTCTTGTAGCTTTACTGTAAGGACATATTTCATGAGCAGCATTAATAAGCTCTTCTCCTTTTTTCTTATCTACGGTAGGCAGAAGACAATCTAATGTCGCATCTATAAAAAAGCCATCTTCATCTTTATTAAAACCGATAATAGCCGTTACGCTAAAATCACCTAAATCATCCACCCCAAGGTCTTTTGAAACTGCTTGAAGCGCTCCTGCAAAACAGGTTGAATATGCCGCTGCAAAAAGTTGTTCCGGGTTGGTAGATTTACCATCTGTTTTTCCGTTTACGCCAGGCATTTTAATATCTAAATCTACGGCACCGTCATCACTTTTTACATGACCGGCTCTACCTCCTGTATTCGTTGCTTCCGTTTTAAAAATAGTTTTCATTACGTATAAGTTTATGATTACAATATGAAGTTAAGCTATGCAATTGTGAAATAATAGAATGAGTTATTAAATTAATGTGAAAAGCATCTTTACCGTCAAAAAAAGAATGGATTACACACCTAATGCGTAACTTAGATCAACCAATAGCAAAACAATGAAATTTTTAAAGTGGACTCTTATCACATTTGCAGTATTAGGCCTTCTCTTCTTTTTTGTAATAAGTCCTTATATGAAAACGCAAACAAAAAAAAATAGCCCTGAGAAAACAGTGGCATATGTAAAAAATGGAATGGACCTGTCAGTAACCTATTCCAGTCCATCAAAAAAAGATAGAATAATATTTGGTGAACTTGTGCCTTACGATGTCGTTTGGCGTACAGGAGCAAACGAACCTACAACCTTTTCTACAACTAGTGATATAAAAATAGCCGGTGAGAATCTTCCTACAGGAACCTATTCATTATGGACTAGACCAAGCCGCCAAAGTTGGTCTGTAATATTTAATAAAAACATACCGGACTGGGGTGTAAGTATTCTGAGCGGAGGAAAAGAAACCAACCGAGTTCCTAAAGAAGATGTGGTTGAAATTGAAATACCTACAGAGCAAACCGCAGAAACGATAGAAAATTTCACCATAGATTTTGACATGCAAAATCAACTTTACATGCTTATTTCTTGGGACAGAACGCTAGTTAAAGTACCTATTAGCAAATAAGTTTGGAAAAAAATAAAAATACATATCCAAAAGGAATTTCTGAAATTCAGAAAAAAAGAAAAAACACCATTGACCCCATTAAATTGGTTGAAGCTTTATGCAAAGGAGATAAAACCGCTCTTGGTAGAGCTATTACGCTAGTTGAGAGTAATAATAAAAAACATATTGAGGAGGCCAACGAGGTCGTTACCCAGTGTTTAAAACGGTCAACTAAAAGCATTCGTATTGGTATAACCGGGGTACCGGGCGTTGGCAAAAGTACTTTTATAGAAACGTTTGGCCAACTGTTAACGTCACAAGGAAATAACGTGGCTGTACTTACAGTAGACCCAACAAGTAGCCAAAGTAGGGGCAGTATATTAGGAGACAAGACTAGAATGGAAGTTTTAGCAAAAGACCCTAATGCTTTTATACGCCCATCTCCTTCTGGTTTATCGTTAGGCGGCGTAACGCGTAAAACAAGAGAATCAATTATTTTATGTGAAGCAGCAGGCTTTTCTATTATTTTGATAGAAACAGTAGGGGTCGGTCAAAATGAAACTACTGTTCATGGCATGGTAGACTTTTTTCTACTCTTAAAATTGGCAGGTGCAGGCGATGAGCTACAGGGCATAAAAAGAGGTATTATTGAAATGGCTGATGGTATTGTCATTAACAAGGCTGATGGAGATAACCTGGCCAAAGCAAAAATTGCCAAAATGGATTTTGAAGGGGCTTTACAGTTATTCCCGCCAAAAGAAAATGGTTGGAGACCAAAAGTGTCTTACTGCTCTTCTATAGAGAATACAGGCATTGTAGAAAT
Organism: Zobellia nedashkovskayae; assembly: GCF_015330125.1. Lineage (NCBI taxonomy): Bacteria > Pseudomonadati > Bacteroidota > Flavobacteriia > Flavobacteriales > Flavobacteriaceae > Zobellia > Zobellia nedashkovskayae. The sequence goes on from NZ_JADDXR010000002.1 coordinate 119,513, forward strand.
TTGGAATATTATTAGCGGTTATATTGATAAAAGTAAAGAAACCGACTATTTTAATGAAAAGCGAAAACAACAAAATAAGAACTGGCTGTTTGAAGCTATTGAGCAAAGACTTAAGTCGGATTTTTTTAGCGACTCCAAAATATCAAAAGAAATAGACAGTTATGTTGAACAGGTAATTTCCAAAGAAATCTCACCTTTTTATGCCGCAGACCAATTGATAACAATTTTTAAAACCCGCTCTTAAATAATTAGCTTAATTTGCGAGCTAAACTTCTTTTGATCTGATGGATTTAGTTACCACATCCCTTCTTTCTATTGTTATACCGGTCTTTAATGAGTCCGAAAATGTTGTGCTACTTACAGAGAGTATACACGAGAGCTTGGTTGGTTACGACTACCAGATTATTTATGTTGATGATTTTTCGTTTGACGGCACCCGAAAGATTATTAAAAACATGAAAGACGATAAAGTACACCTCATTAGTCTTAAACGGAATTATGGTCAAAGTTTAGCATTGGCAGCAGGTATTGATTATGCCGAGGGTGAATATATCATTACCATGGACGGCGATATGCAGAACGATCCAAGTGATATCCCCAAAATGTTGACGTATGTAGTCAACGAAGATTATGATCTTGTTACTGGTATTCGTGCTGAAAGAAAAGATTCTTTCGTAAAAAAAATTCCATCTAAAATAGCGAATGCTCTAATACGTCGTACCGCAAAACTTGACATTAAAGATAATGGCTGTGCACTTAAAATATTTACTAAAGAAACCGCAAAAGAATTAAACCTTTACGGAGAAATGCATCGGTTTATTACTTTGTTGGCACATTTTGAGGGAGCGCGCATCAAACAAGTGCCCGTTAAACATCATGCTAGACATGCAGGAACATCAAAATATGGTTTAGAACGCATCTTTAAAGTTGTAGCAGACATTATGTTACTACTCTTCATTAGAAAATATTTTCAAAGACCCATTCATTTCTTTGGTATTTTCGGCTTTGTACTAATATTAATTGGGATAATTATAAATGCACATTTATTGGTGGTTAAATTTGGGTTGGGAGAAGATATTGGTTCTAGGCCATTACTAACATTTGGTATGATGTTCATTCTGGCAGGGATTCAGTTGTTTACCATAGGTATTGTTATGGAACTATTGATACGAACCTATTACGAGTCACAAAACAAGCGTCCTTATAGGATAAAGAACGTTACCGTTGGTGGCCAAATAAAATCGTAGATTCATTTTAAGGAACTCCTAAAACTACTTTTAACGAATATGAATAAGGTGCATTTTCTTTAATGCTCTCTTTCGGGTAGATGGATTCAAGAAATCTTTACTAAGCATTGAAACCTGATAATCATTTTCAGTAAACTGCTGGTCCCAATCAAGACCGGCATCTTTAACCCTTCGTAAATCTATATCATTTACGTAAATCCAAATATCTTTTTTCTCTTTTATATTTTTTAATGATTTATGCCTTACAGGGTGGTGGTTATAAAAATCTAGTGCCCATGTATTAAAATCAGATATGCGATAAATTTGGTCTACAGGTATTTGCTCTTCTGACACTACATTAGCCATGCTAGATCCTGCCTGGTATTTCAAAAGCTCAGGGTAAAAATGAAGATTCAATACAGAATTTAAAAGCAAAGAACTATAGATAGATATCGTAATAATTCGTAGAAAACGAGCTTCTCTTTTTAAACAGAAATAAATGATGACCATTAGTAAAACAATCAAAAGAACCGAAGCTATAAAACTTTGAAACTTGAAAACATAAAAGCAAATGAACAAAATGGCCGTAAAGACTATACTAAGAACAAAATATTGCGAACCTAAAAGTATCTTGAGAGTCTTTTTCTTATCAAACCTGATTAAATCACTTATATACGATGCAGTTAGGACAGCAAATAGAGGAATTACTATATTCAGGTAATGCGGTAATTTAAACTGAGAAAGACTGGCCACTATAAAAAAGATAACAATTGTACCTAAAGTCAAAAACTCAAACTTTGGATTATACGAAAATTTCAGTTTGAATAATGCTCTAATCCGAGAACCAACCGCAAAAAGAGCAGGAATGGTCCACGGTATAAAAACCCATAAAAAGGTATGAAAAAAGAAAAAATAGTCTTTAGACGTCTCCCCCATTGCTCCACCTGTGCGCTCTAAGCTCTGTTCCCAAAAAATAAAAAGAATACCGCTACGGTTCGCAGTTCCGCGAATAACCTTTTCTGGATGTAGATCAAACTGGTGGTAATAAGCATACAGCATTGGAGCTATGGCTATTCCAAAAAAAGCTAGTCCTACCAAAACCTTCCAACTAACTAAACTCTCCCATTTCCTGGTATAGCTCAAATGACAAATAATGGCTACGCCAATTACAAAAAGTGCAATCTGGCCTTTAGATGAAAAGGCTAAACCTGCTGCTAATCCTCCCAAAATAATAGAAAGCAACGTCCGCTTTTCAATATAAGTAGCAAACTGCCAAATAGATAAAATGGTAAAAGCTGTAAGAACCGCATCAGTTCTAACATCTATCACCGACAATACTATAGTTTGTGCAGTTAGGAAAATCAACGCTGCCAATTTCCCCGTATTTGTATTATAGAGTAGCTTACCTAAACCGTAACAACTATAAGCTCCTAATAAAGTAACTAGTATAGCCGGTATTCTATAGGCCCAGTCAAATAATCCGAAAATTTTAAAGGAAAAAGCAGCAAGCCAAAAGTGTAAATGTGGCTTATCAAGATACTGAGCGCCACCTTTTATAAGATTGACAAAGTCGTTCTCTTGAACCATTCTCATTGCCATTACAGCAAATTGGGCAGAATCTGGTTCAATTAGGGTAACAAACATTCCGGCTACGTAAACCAAAACAATTAACACCAATAAAGACCAATATCTAAAGTTTGATATCATACAGATATTTCTCTATTGCAAATATATACAACTTTGAAAATAACCAGCTAAAAAACAGTCCTATTAGAACCCCCGTTAACACATCTAACGGAAAATGAACGCCCAAATAGATTCTACTATAAGCGACTAGAAGTGCCCAAGACATCAAGAAAATTCCTATGTAACTATATTTGTGCTTTAGCACTAAGGTAAAGAAAGATGCTACGGCAAAACTATTTGCTGCATGTGCAGAAAAGTAACCGAATTTACCTCCACAGGATGATTTAACTAACCTTACCAAGCCATCCAAATCAGGGTCATGACAAGGTCGCAAACGCTGAACCCCATATTTAAAGAAATTACCTAATTGATCGGTAACCACAATTAATAGTATAACAGTAACCAAAAGAACCAAGGTCTTTTTAATCCCATATGTTTTATACGCCAAGAACAATAAGACCGCATATAACGGTATGGCGCTAAATTTGTCTGAAATAAACAACCAAAAACCATCCCATTGGGGTGTGCCCAAATTGTTCAGAATAAGGAAGAGCTCTTTATCTTGTTGAATAAGTTCTTGCCACATGATTTTTGCTATTCTTCGTATCTAGAAACTTCACGATCATAAAATTCACCGGCCTGTTCTATAAGGGTCTCTGCTTCAGATTCCAATTCTTTTTCATCTTCAGTAGAAAAGTCTTCTAACCACTCTACCTCATCGTTTTCCAGGTTGATTATGAACCTTGGATATTCAGTATGTACAACAAATATGGCTGTGGGATAATCTGTATTATCTCCTAACAAAAATTTTGGGAATTCCATCTTATGAATTTACTATTAACTTTTTAGTCAAATAATTGAAGCGAATATACAACATAACCGCCGATGCGCTAAGCCCGGTAAGCAATCCTATCCATATGCCCGTGCTTGCCAAATCTGTATATAATCCTAAATAATAACTTACCGGGAAACCTATACCCCAATAGGCTATGAAGGTTATTAATGTTGGTATTTTTACATCTTGCAATCCTCTGAGCGCACCTAAGACCACTACTTGTACTCCATCCGAAATCTGGAAAAAGGCAGCTACCAGCAATAGTTCCGCAGCCAAGGCGATTACTTCCGTATTATCGGCAACATTCATAACATCGTCCAAATCTAAATATATAGTTGGGAACCAATGTCTACCTAATAAAAATAGAGCTGCAAAAAATATTTCTAACAACAATGTGAGAAAAAATATGGATTTACCAATACGCCTCAACTCTACAAAATTGCGCAATCCTTTTTGGTTTCCCACACGAATCATGGCCGCAATACCTAATCCCATGCCAAACATAAAAGTCATACTACTCAAATTTAGCGCAATCTGATTTGCAGCCTGGGCATTCTTTCCTAGTACACCACTAAGCCATATAGCAGCTGTAAAAATCGCCACTTCAAAAAACATTTGTAATGCCGAAGGGAAACCTAAATTGATGATTTTTTTGATTACCTTTTTTTCAATAGTCTTGAAATTAAATCCAGTGACATAATCATGAAATTTCTTTTTGCTTTTGAGTATATACCAGATATATATTACCATTAAAATTCGTGAAACCAATGTACCGATTGCCGCACCTACAATACCCATTTTAGGAAAACCGAAAGAACCGAAAATCAACAAATAATTAAGCACAACGTTTACCACATTGGCCATAATTGTTGCATACATTGGGTACTTAGTTTGAGATAGTCCTTCAGAAAACTGCTTGAAAGCTTGAAATATAATTAACGGAACTAACGAAAAAGCGACCAAATCCAAATATGGTATGGCCAATGCCACCACTTCTTCGGACTGCCGCATAGAATACATTAAGGGTTTTGCAATTAATATGACTCCAAACAACATCAAGCTAAGAACAGTACATAAAACCAAACCATGCTTTAAGGCACTTTTAGCATTTGCCTTGTTCCCGGCGCCATCCGCCTCAGCAACCAGAGGAGTTATTGCTGTAGAGAAACCTATTCCTAAAGACATGGCTATGAACACAAAACTGTTACCCAAAGAAACCGCTGCCAGTTCTGCCGTACCTAGTTGCCCTACCATAATGTTATCGGCCAATTGTACAAAAGTATGGCCTAACATTCCCAATATTACGGGTACGGAAAGCTTAATATTATATTTAAATTCTTTAGTGTATTGCTGAAACAAAACTGATTTATTTGATGAAATTCATGGTAAAAACGGAGTTCCCTCCTCACCTATTTTCTATTATTTTTCAGGAATTATTTCTCGGCCAATTTGGCTTCCTCCCAAAATATATCCATTTCGCCTAATGTCATCTCCTTTAATTCTTTCCCTATTCCCTTGGCTTTTGCCTCTAGAAACTGAAAACGACCAATAAATTTTTTATTAGTGCGTTCTAAGGCATTTTCCGGACTTATATTCAGAAAACGGGCATAATTCACCATGGCGAACATAACATCACCAAACTCGGCTTCCATCTTGTCTTGGTCCTGTGCTTTGATCTCTTCCCGTAACTCAGAAAGTTCTTCCTGTACTTTTTCCCAGACCTGTTCTGGCTTTTCCCAATCAAAACCAACACCGGCAACCTTTTCTTGAATTCGACTAGCCTTTACCAATGCCGGCAAGCCCTTGGGCACACCTTCCAAAACGCTGGTTTTACCTTTACCTTCTTTAAGTTTAATGTTTTCCCAGTTGCGCTTTACATCTTCTTCACTGGTTACTTTTACATCACCATAAATATGAGGGTGACGGTTGATCAACTTTTCACATATTTCATTGCAGACATCGGCTATATCAAAATTATTGGTCTCACTTCCTATTTTTGAATAAAAGACAATATGGAGCAATACATCACCAAGTTCTTTTTTCACCTCTTCTAAATCATCTTCAAGAATAGCATCACCAAGTTCATACGTCTCTTCAATAGTTAGATGACGCAAAGTCTTCATAGTCTGTTTTTTATCCCACGGGCACTGCTCACGCAACTCATCCATAATGGTCAATAAACGGTCAAAGGCCTCTAGTTTTTGCTGTCTTGTATTCATTCCTGAAAATTTGCGTAAAAGTACAAAGACCCTTCTTTTAACGTGTCGAAAATTTAGAGTATTTTAGAAGTCTTTACTAAGATTCACCTATACCTAATTATGATTCATATAAACAGAAGACATTTCTTAAAAAAGTCAGGTTTGGCTGCTGCTGGAACCTTGTTAATACCATCCATGAGTTTCGCCATTGCTCCCAACGAAAAATTTGGAGTCCAGCTCTACTCCTTTCGTGATGAAATGGCCAAAGATGCTAAAGGCACATTAGAGCAAATTGCTTCCATCGGCATTAAAAAAATAGAATCGGCTCGTAGTAAAGAAGGTCTCTATTACGGTCTCTCACCAAAAGAAATGAAAGATACTTGTGATAGTTTGGGCATGGAACTCTGTAGCGGACATGTTGCTTTGGACAAGGATTTTGAGGATACCATGCGCCAAGCAGTAGAGTCAGGTCAGGAATATGTTATTTGTTCTTCACTTCCTAGCAATGGTCAAAACATTGATAATTACAAAAAGGTAGCTGAAGCTTTTAATAAAGCTGGTGAATTCTGTAAAAATTTAGGATTAAAATTCGGGTATCACAATCATGAATACGAATTTGAATCTGATAAAGGCGAAGTACTTTACGATGTTCTTATGGATAATACGGACCCAGACCTAGTTCACATGGAGCTGGATTTAGGATGGGTTGTTGTTGCAGAAAAAGACCCGTTACATTATTTTAAAAAATATCCCAAACGTTTTCCGTTGTGGCATTTGAAAGATATGAATATGCACGAAAAAATAAGTACTGAATTTGGTAAAGGAGGTCTTGATATTGCCAATATAATGAAGCACAAATCCGACTCTGGTGTTAAACATATTTTTATAGAACAAGAAGAATATGCCAGTACCCCTATGGAAAGCATGAAACACAACATGAATTACCTTAAAACCTTATAAACATGAAAAGAAATCAACTTCCTTTTCTCTTATCAGCTCTTATTTTGTTAGGGCTTTCCTCATGTAAATCACAACAGAATATTTCTAAAGGAATCATTGCCAAAGACGCAAAACTAACTTTGGTTTCAGATGAATATGAATTTACAGAGGGGCCAGCTGTTGACAAAAATGGCGATATCTATTTTACAGACCAACCTAATGACCGTATTGTAAAATGGGATGCTGCCAGCAATACGGTTTCTGATTACATGAAACCGTCAGGGCGTGCCAACGGACTCTATTTTGACCATGACGGCAACCTTTTGGCCGCTGCAGATGACAAAAATGAATTGTGGAGCATCTCCCACGATAAAAAAGTAACTGTTTTAATAGATGATTATGAGGAAAAAAAATTAAACGGCCCCAATGATCTTTGGGTAGATTTGGCTGGTGGAATTTATTTTACCGATCCTTTCTACAAGAGACCTTGGTGGGAACATTCAGAACCAGAGCAAACTGCCCGAAGAGTATACTACCTCTCAAAAGGAAACTCTATTCCAAGAATAGTTGCGGAGAATTTTGAACAACCTAACGGCATTATTGGCTCTCCAGATGGCAAAACACTTTACATTTCTGATATTGGTGCAAAGAAGACTTTTGTATACACTGTAGATGCCAGTGGAAACCTATCTAATAAAAAGCTCTTTACTGATATGGGTTCTGATGGTATGACGTTAGATAATCTTGGCAATGTATACCTTACGGGGGATGGTGTTACTGTTTTTAATTCCAAAGGAGAGCAAATAGAACATATAGCTGTTCCGGAAAATTGGACTGCCAATGTAACTTTTGGAGGGGCTGATCAGAAAACACTTTTCATTACCGCTATGGATTCTGCCTATACTTTAAAAATGAATGTAAACGGCGTGCGATAGTACTATTCTTAATACGAAAAATAAAAAAAAGCCATTTCACATAGTTGTGAAATGGCTTTTTCAATTGAAGTGGATTTATGCAATAGTAAGCAAGAGTTAATTCCATCCGCCACCTAAAGCACGGTATACATTAACCACAGCGCTCATCTGTTTTTGCTTGGTTTCAATAAGCTCAACTTTTGCTTCTAGCGCATCACGTTGCGTTAACAGAACTTCCATATAATCTGCTCTGGCAGATCTAAAAAGTCGATTTGATATGTCTATTGAAGCCGTTAGCGCATCTACCTCTTTTGACCTTAAATCATAGCTTTTTTCCAAGTTATCTATTTTCGCTAATTGATTAGCCACTTCAACATAAGCATTCAAAATAGTCTGCTCATAATTATAGACTGCCTGTAATTGTTTGGCGTTAGCGCCATAATATGCGGCTTTAATCGCATTTCTATTAATCAACGGAGCAGTTAAATCCCCAACTAACGAATAGAGCAGCGACTCCGGTGTTTCTAGCAAATATTTTGCATCAAAGGACTGAAACCCGATACCTGCGGAAATACCCAAAGAAGGATAGAAACGCGCCTTCGCCACTTTTACATCCAATTTTGCAGCTACCAAATCAAGTTCTGCTTCTTTAATATCAGGGCGATTATCTAATAACTGGGATGGCAGACCCAGATGCACAGTTTCCGGAACTAAATCTTCAAAACCTTTATGATCACGCTCAATTGCTTGCGGATAACGACCTAGCAAAAAGTTGATCTTATTCTCAGTCTGCACGATTTCCTGTTGTATTTCAAATTGCAAACTTTTGGTATGAAAAACCTCAGCTTCAAACTTCTTAACTGCCAACTCATTTACTTTAGCAGCGGCTTTTTGAAGTTTTACTATTTCTAAAGCATTACTCTGAATACCAATATTCTGCTTTATAATAGCCATCTGATTGTCTAAAGCCAGCAACTCATAATAAGAATTTGCTATTTCAGCAATAAGATTGGTTACCATAAAATTCCGACCTTCAACAGAAGATAGATACCGTGTAACCGCAGCTTTTTTAGCATTCCTTAATTTATGCCAAATATCAACTTCCCAATCAATTTCAGCAGCAACTAGAAAATCGCCTAACGGCTCAGGAAATTCTTCTCCAGGCCGTATGTCAGTATTCGCATCACTGGCACCTTGACTGGTATATCTTCCAACTTTCTCAAGTCCGGCACCTGCTCGCAAGCCCACAAAGGGGAGATACTCCCCTTTCTTTTCTCTAACCTCACTTTTTGCAATCGCAATTTCCTGCAAGACAATATTCAACTCTTGGTTATTGCCCAAAGCCGTATCTATAAGCGTGCGTAAATTGGGATCTTTAAAATACTCTCGCCAAGCAATGGTACCGGTATTAGTAGAATCTTGCGAACCGTTATATGTATCCGGCGTTGTAATATTGGCTTTTTTTTGCAGTGCGGCAGGGCTTTTACATGACGTAAACGTCAGGGATAGACATGCTATACCCAAACCCATATATATTATTCTTTTATACATTTTTCTGAATTTCGTTAGTGGTTTATTTATCCGCTATAGATTCGGCCATCAATGGATGTTGTGGATCATTGTGTACATAATCTTCCGACAATGGATTCTCATCTTCAAACTTGATTAGTTTTCGTTTTGCAGCAATTGTTCCGAATAGATAGTAAAGCCCGGGAACAACGATTACACCGAAAATAGTACCTACAATCATACCACCAGCAGCAGCTGTACCGATAGTACGGTTACCAATTGCACCTGGGCCGGTTGCAAACACTAATGGAATAAGACCTGCAACAAAAGCGAAAGATGTCATTAAAATTGGACGGAAACGCTCTTTGGCCCCAGCAATAGCAGCATTGAAAACGGATAAACCTTGCTGATGTTTCTGAACCGCAAACTCTACGATCAGTACCGCATTTTTACCCAACAGACCAACCAGCATTACCAAACCTACCTGCGCATAAATGTTGTTGGAAAGTCCCATAACCTTTAATAGTATGAACGACCCAAAAACACCCGCTGGTAATGAAAGAATAACCGCAAGCGGTAATAAGAAACTCTCATACTGAGCCGCCAAGATCATATATACAAATGCCAGTACGATCAAGAAAATGTACAGGACTTCGTTACCACGGCCTACCTCATCTTTTGAAAGTCCTGCCCAATCAATACCATAACCTCTTGGCAATACTTCTGCCGCAACTTGTTGTATAGCTTCAATTGCCTCCCCACTACTAAATCCTGGAGCTGGCGAACCGTTTATGGAAGAAGTTGTATACAGGTTATAACGAGTAATCTCATTTAGACCCTGCTTTTTCTCCATTTTCATGAAAGCCGAATAAGGTACCATTTCGTCATGGTCGTTCTTCACGTACATTTTCATCACATCTGCCGGTAACTTTCTAAACTCCGGAGATGCCTGTACATATACTTTAAAGAAACTACCAAAACGTACAAAACCTTGTTCGTAGGTACTACCGATAAGAATAGATAAGTTATCCATTGCCTTGGCAATAGAAACGCCTTTTTGCATGGCCAGTTTGTTATCTATTTTTAGTTCATACTGCGGATAGTTTGCAGCAAAGAAGGTAAACAGACCTGACAACTCTTTTCGTTCTCTAAGTGCGGCCATGAAATCATCGTTCACTTTTTCAAAAGCCTTATAATCGCTAGAATTTGTTTTATCTAACAAACGCAAAGCAAATCCGCCTGCCGCTCCATAACCTGGCACCGCTGGTGGTTGAAAAAATTCAATAGTAGCTCCTGGTATGTCTTTCGCCTTCTCTTCTAGTTCTTCGATAATTTCTACCGATGACATTTCGCGATCAGACCAGTTTTCCAAGTTAATTAGACAGGTACCTGCGTTAGAACCACGACCTTCTGTTAAAACCTCATAACCCGCCAATGCAGAAACCGATTTAATTCCCGGTATTTCTTCCGCTATCATTTGTAGTTTACGAGACACTTCGTTTGTACGCTCTAAAGTAGATCCTGGAGGAGTTTGCAAAATAGCATAGATCATTCCTTGATCTTCATTAGGAATAAACCCTGTTGGCAATGTCTTACTTGTAAAAAATATACCCACACAAAAAGCAATCAACAGGCCAAAAGTTACCGATCGTCTGTTCACTATCACCTTAAGGAAGTTAGTATACCTGCCCGTTACTTTTTCGAACTTATTATTAAATCCATCTAAAAACCTATTCAAAAGAGTCTTCTTCCTCGCTACACCGTGGTTATTTTTCAATATCATAGCACAGAGAACCGGAGTAAGCGTTAAGGCTACAATCCCGGAAATAACAATAGAAGTCGCCATTGTTATTGCAAACTGTCTGTAGAAAACCCCAACAGGACCAGACATAAATGATACCGGAATAAACACTGCGGTCATTACCAAGGTTATGGCTATAATGGCTCCACTAATTTCGTGAACCACCATTTTTGAAGCCTTAAATGGTGAGAGATTGTCCTCTTCCATTTTTACGTGGACCGCCTCTACCACCACAATGGCGTTATCCACCACAATACCAATAGCTAGAACCAATGCGAAGAGCGTAATAAGGTTAATCGTCAGGCCAAATAACTGCATAAAGAAAAAGGCTCCAATTAACGAAACTGGTACCGCAATAGTTGGAATTAAGGTTGAACGCCAATCTCCCAAGAAGATAAACACTACTAAAGCAACCAATATGAAAGCTTCACCAAGGGTATGCACTACCTTTTCTATGGATGCATTTAAGAAACTAGAAACATCGTAACTGATTTCATAGTTCATCCCTTTAGGGAAATTATCGCCTTTTATCTCTTCTAATTTTTCTTTTACCGCTTTAATTACATCGTTCGCGTTACTACCCGCTGTTTGCTTTAGGGTAATTGCAGCAGAAGGATGCCCATCTAGGTTGGAATAGATATCGTAAAATTCACTCCCTAAATTAACATCGGCAACATCTTTCAAGTACAAAATCTCTCCATCAGGATTTGATTTAATTATAATGTCCTGATACTGTTTTGGCTCATTATATCGCCCTTCATAGGTTAACACATATTCTAGCGATTGTGAGCGTTTACCGGAGCTACGACCCAATCTACCAGGTGAACCAATGATACTTTGCTCTTGCAAAGCTTCCATTACTTCTTCGGTAGAAACGTTATAAGCACGCATCCTATCCGGTTTTAACCAAACTCTCATTGCGTATTGACGGCTACCGAGAATTTTTGCCATACCAATACCCTTGATCCGTTTTAATTCCGGCAGGATATTTACGTTAGCATAGTTGTATAGAAACTTTTCATCTGCATGTTCATCCTCACTATAAAGGTTTACATACATTAACATGTTGGGCTGTGCCTTAGAAATAATAATACCCTCCCGTTGTACCAGTTCAGGCAGCCTACTGGTAACCTGTTCTATACGGTTTTTGACACTCACTACGGCCTGGTTTGGATCTACACCCAAGTCAAAAATAACCTGAATAGTAGCTTCACCTGCACTCGTAGCATCAGAAGTCATATATTTCATTCCGGGCGTTCCGTTAATGGATTTCTCCATAGGAATCAACACCGAATTAACCAATACCTCTGCACTGGCACCTGGGTAGGCAATACTTACATTTACCCTTGGTGGTGCAATGGAGGGAAACTGCGATATGGGTAGTGTCTTGATGGCAAGCATGCCCAAGAACACTATGAACAGTGATATCACAATGGATAGCACTGGTCTTTCTATAAATTTATTAAACATATTCTTGCTATTTTTTGCGTTAGATTATTCAGAGTACAGTTCTAAATGAGCGATAACCTCATCGGGCTTTTCAAACTCAAAGGATATCTCATCGTTATCCCTAACCTTACGCAAACCTTCTAGCAAGATTTTGTCGCCTTCTTTTAATCCTTCGCTTACCGCGTAAAGATCTTCCATATCTGCAGATATGGTAATCTCTCTAGAGGATACTTTATTTTCATCATCAACTACAAAAACATATTTTTTATCCAGCACTTCAAAAGTGGCTTTTTGCGGAATAATTAAGGCATCTACTAATGGTACGGGCATTAAAACATTACCTGTCTCCCCATGTCTAAGCAAGCCGTCTGGATTGTTGAAAGTAGCTCTAAACGGAATGTTACCGGTCTCATTGTTGAAATCTGCCTCAATAGTTTCAACTAATCCAGAATGTTCAAATTGCCTGTTATTGGCCATCAATAAATTTACTGTGGCCTTGGTATCATCTTTTAGATTTGTTTTATAATCCAAATATTCAGGTTCGGATACGTTAAAGTACACCCACATTTTACTGTTATCCGATAGGCTGGTAAGTAACTCTCCTTCTTCCACAAGACTACCTGGTCTCACAAGAAAACGGTCAATTATACCATCAAAGGGAGCTCGTATCTCTGTAAAGCCCAAATGTACTTGTGCTAAGGCCAATTCTGCATTAGCTTTATCCAGCTTAGCCTTATCCATGGCCAACTCATTCTGAGAAACAACATCACTATCTGCTAACGATTTTGTGTTTAGGTATTCAATATTGGCAACTTCTGCTTCTGCTTTTGCCTTTTGTTGCTCTGCTTGATAAAGCTTAGGCATAATTTGAAAAAGCAATTGCCCCTTCTTTACAAACTGGCCCTCATCTACAAATACTTTTTGTAGAAAACCTCTTTCTTGTGATCGCAATTCTATATGCTGAATAGATTGTATTTGACAAACATATTCATTGGTAACAACAGTATCTTTTTTTAATGGACTGGTAACCAGGAACTTTGTTTCTGCTTCTTTGTGTTTCTTTTCTGATTTACAACTTGAGTGAAATAACAACACAGACAAGCTCATGAGCATGAAAATTCTTCTCATAACTTAATATTTTTAGTTTTGATAATGGTTTATGTAGATGTTCTTGGAACATCATTGAGGTAATTTTTTAAAGTGCCTTATTTTCCGCACGGCACTAAAAAAGAAAAGCCCGACAGAAGTATTTGTCGAACGTAGCCTCAAATCACAGCTGTAGAACGCTGAACATAAGGTGAAGTGTCTTATAAGTAGACAGGTAAGTAATATGCTGATAAAAAGTAAATTGATTTTTAATCAGGTGAAAAAAGTAACCTGTTTGATAAAATGTAGAAAGTAAATGTAAAGAAGTATACTCCTTTAATTGTTTTTCGGATAGCGTTGGCTCGCTTTCCTCCTCTTCCTCCTGTTCGTCAATAATTTCAATTTTACTGTTACGTTGCTTTTCAGAAGACGAAGACCTTAAACCAGATGGAATATACTGTTCAGGCTGAACGGTAGTGTTACTTCTTTCCGATTGATGCTCAATACTTATATCTGTGAGGGCGCTATAAGCTGTATTTGCAATTAATTGTCCGCAAACGCCTAGAATAAGTATACCTAGAGATAAAAAATATTTTGAGAAGCATTTTTTCATCTGGCTGCAAAACTAATGCACACCTTTAATGTGCACAAACTGTATCATCTTAAATGTTTGTTAACTCCCTTATTTTTTTTCATATTGTTATTCTTGCCTGAATATATCAATCAAAAGAGAACAAAAAGGTTCATTTTTTTAATATCTTTCCGTCAGGCCTTTGAGACTAAGGTCCTCTCTAAAACCATAGGCAACATGAAAAATGTATTTGACCAAACCGATGTGAACGAACTAGTTTCGCGCATTAATAACCTCAACTCAAAAAGTAATAATTTATGGGGCAGAATGAGTGTAGGCCAAATGATGGCTCACTGCAACGTTGCCTATGACATGACTTATACGGATCAATATCCTAAACCTACGGGTTTCAAAAAGTTTATGATTAAACTCATTGCTAAAAAAATGGTTGTGGGGCCTAAACCTTATAAAAGAAATATCCGTACGGCTCCTGAGTTTCTAATTACCGACGAACGAGATTTTGAATTAGAAAAACAAAAACTGGTTGCACATCTACAAAAGACACAGCAACTGGGTGCCGCACATTTTCAAAATAAAGAATCTCATGCTTTTGGGCCACTTACCTCACAAGAATGGAATGTTCTTTTCTATAAGCACTTGGACCACCACCTTCAGCAATTTAATGTTTGATCTCCTTTTTAAGGGAAGCCTTTTAAAATAAATCCATTAGACTTTTTGTGAACTTATTTTAATCATTTCCTGCACGCTCAACAGTCAGGAAATTTTGTTTTTTTACTATCTTTTAACCAACTAAATAACTCAACTATGATCGTTTACCTCTATGAATTTATAGGAACAGCCTTGCTCATCCTTATTGGAAATGGTGTTGTTGCTAATCTGGTATTAAAAGGCACCAAGGGTCCTGATACCGGCTGGACGGGTATTTCATTAGCATGGGGTATTGCTGTTTTTATAGGAGTTTATGTAAGTGCAGATGTTAGCCATGCCCATTTAAATCCTGCAGTGACCCTTGCGTTAGCAACAGCAGGAAAATTCAGTTGGGGACTAGTACCCGGTTATATGTTAGCCCAAGTTTTAGGTGCCATGATGGGTAACTTTATGGTTTGGCTTACTTATAAAAAACACTACGATGCCACCGAAGACCAAGGAGCTATTTTAGCTACCTTTTGCACTGGCCCCGCCATTAGAAGTCCTTTTTGGAATTTTATGACAGAGGCTATTGGAGCCTTTACTTTAGTTTTTGGTGTCTTTTTTATTGCCGGTGGTTCATTTGGCGAAGAAGCTATTTCACTTGGCTCGTTAGATGCACTTCCTGTAGCTTTATTAGTAATGGGTATTGGTTTTGGCTTAGGAGGCCCAACAGGCTATGCTATTAATCCTGCGCGGGATTTTGGTCCACGATTGTTACATGCTATCTTACCATTAAAAGGAAAAGGAAGCAGCGACTGGGGCTATGCTTGGATTCCCGTAGTAGCTCCTTTGTTTGGAGGTTTTGTTGCAGCTTTGGCTTATCTTGCTGTTTCTGTTTAAGTAATAAAGTATTATTTCATGAAAAAATTAGACTTTGTATTTATTTTCTTTCTAATCGTTCAGATTGGTCACGCCCAAGAATTCATAGAAATACCCTATGAAAAAAGTACGACCATAAAATGGACGCATGAAGAAAAGCAATACTTCTCAAAAATTTGGAATACAGAAGTAGTCACTAATGTGTCCGTTCCCACCCTGCAAATTTTTCAACCTAAAAACCCTAATGGCACCTCTGTTATAATAGCTCCTGGTGGTGCTTTATACGCGCATAGTATTAACAGTGAAGGAAGAGACGTAGCTAAATGGCTTGCATCTAAGGGAATAACCGCATTCGTTTTAAAGTACCGTCTTGTACCAACTGGTGAGGATGCCGTACAAGAAGTTAGTGATGAAGGACAAAACAATCCTGCCCGAATAGTAGAAAGAGTAGCCCCTGTATTACCACTGTCCGTTGCCGATGGACTTTCTGCTATTTCTTATGTTAGAGAAAACTCAGAAAAACATCAACTAGATCCAAACAAAATAGGCTTTATGGGCTTTTCTGCCGGAGGTGCTGTAACAATGGGTGTAGCCTATAACTACACAGAAAAAGACCGTCCTAATTTTATTGTTCCCGTCTATGCTTGGACGAGTGCCTACCCTGTTCAAGAAGCTCCTGAAAATGCACCGGAAATGTTGATAATCTGTGCTAGTGATGACCCACTAGGTCTTGCCCCGGGAAGTATTGAAATTTATAACTCCTGGATGAAGGCGGGTCATACACCTGAGTTACATATGTACGCAAAAGGTGGTCATGGTTTTGGAATGAAAGAACAAGGTTTACCATCGGATAATTGGATCGAGCGTTTCTATGATTGGTCAGTTTCACAAGGAATTACCACAACTTCAAAATCAGAATAAATGAAAGTATATTTTATTATCTTCCTGCTTACCAGCTTTATCTCAAACGCACAAAGTGGGTTTACAAATGAAGTAAAGGCTATTGGTCAAAAATATGACACCCTTTATGATGCTTCAAAAGAAAGTATTGTCTTTACAGGTAGTTCCAGTATCCGAGTTTGGAAAGATTTACAAGAACGGTTTCCTGAACATCAAGTTATAAATTCAGGGTTCGGAGGCTCACAGGCTGTAGATTTACTTCAATTCACCAATGACCTTATTCTGCGTTACAAGCCTAAGAAAGTTTTTATTTATGAAGGCGATAATGATATCCAAAGCAAAAAAAGACCAAAAGAAATTATAAGTACCATTGCTGAAATAAGTGACCTTATTTTTAAGGACAATCCACAGACCGAAATTATACTCATCTCTGCTAAACCCAGTATCTCTAGATGGAAACTGAGAAGAAAGTATAAGAAACTGAACCGTAAGATGGATAAAATGACCCTAACAGACGGACGGTTAAAATATGTTGATGTTTGGAAGCCTATGCTTGACGGAAGAAAGGTGAAAAAAGATATTTTCGTAGAAGACGGTCTACATATGAATTCAAAAGGATACGAAATATGGTACTCCACACTAAAAAATTACGTCAATTAGACCAGAAGTAATCCCAAACAATAAAAATTCCAAAAATGAAATCTAACTTGATCAAAGCATTGTTTATCAGCTGTATTTTTATAACCTTATGTTCTTGCGAACCTGAGAAAAAGAAACGCGTCCTGAACCTACCACAAACAGATTTGGCCATGGAAAACTTAATTCCACTACCCATGAAGGTCGTTCCTACCAATTCAGGTTTTGCGCTTGATAAATTTACGGCCATCTACACTTCAGAAAATGCTGATGGTTTTCCTGAAGTGGGAAAATTTCTCTCTGAAAAAATTCACGCTAAGACAACATTGGACATTTCTGTGAATGCTAAAGAAATTCCCGAACGAGAAGGTGTAATTTATATCAATCAATCTGACAGTCTAGAGTTAAACGCTCCTGAAGCCTACCAACTTTATATTACCAAAGATTCTATAATTCTAAACTCAAATACAGCGGCAGGTGCATTTAGAGGTGTGCAGACCATCCGCCAGATTATTCCTGAAATCCCTAACGATACTGTTGCGGCATATAAAGTTTGGAACATACCAACAGGTAAGATTATTGACAACCCTGTTTTTGAATACCGTGGAAGCATGCTAGATGTGGCCCGTCATTTCTTTAGCGTAGAAGACGTAAAGAAATATATAGATGTTCTAGCCTATTACAAATACAACGTGCTTCATCTGCATCTATCGGATGATCAAGGCTGGCGAATAGAAATTAAGTCTTGGCCAAAACTTACTGAAATTGGTGGTAGTACTGAAGTTGGCGGAAAATCCGGTGGTTTTTATACTCAAGAAGAATATACTGCCATCGTGAATTATGCAGCTGAACGCCACATGATGATTGTACCTGAAATTGATATGCCAGGACACACGAACGCAGCATCTGTTGCATACCCTTTTTTAAATGGAAATGGCAAAAAAGTAAAACTTTACACTGGTATGCGTGTTGGTTTCAGCACATTTGACACAAGAAAAGATACCACTTACGCATTTATTGACGATGTAGTTAGAGAAATATCTGCAATCACTCCAGGACCTTATTTTCATATTGGAGGAGATGAAAGCCATGTTACCAAGAAAAAAGACTATATCTATTTTGTTGAGAAAGTAGAAAAAATAGTTCAAAAGTATGGCAAGCGAATGATTGGATGGGACGAAGTTGCCACAGCAGATATGGATTCTTCTTCCATATCTCAATTTTGGGCCAGTAAAGAGAATGCGGACCTAGCCGTAAAAAAAGAAATGAAAATTATCATGTCTCCCGCAAAGAAAGCTTATTTAGACATGGAGTACGATACCCTTTCAAAACATGGGTTGCATTGGGCAGGATACATACCAACAGATACAGCTTACGTTTGGTCGCCAGAAACCTACGAAGGTATTCCATTAGAAAACATCTTAGGTATTGAAGCACCGCTTTGGTCTGAAACTATTAGCAATATAGATGAGTTAGAATATCTTGCGTTCCCACGTGCTATAGGTTATGCCGAATTGAGTTGGTCTACACCAGAAAACAGAGATTGGGAGAAATATAAAGTCCGTTTGGCCAATCAAGCACCGTTCCTAGACCAAATGAATGTAAAATACTATCCTTCACCATTAATAGATTGGAAGAAAAGTAAATATACCTACAAAGAAATTCAGAAAGATTGATTTGTTAAGTTCCAATTGAAGTGTTCGGTAAAGTGAACCTGAAATTGGAACTTTTACAACTTAACATTGAAGCTTTTTTTCCACCAATCCCTGAAGCACTGTACGCAAATCATTGAAATCTACAGGTTTTTCTAAATAGGTGATAATTTCTTTAAAAAAGGATGCTTTGTATCTATCTTCTGGCCTTCCTGAAGAAGTGGTTATTACTATGGGAATATCTGGACATAAACCCATGTCATTTTTAGCTTCCAAGAACTCCCAGCCGTCTAAAATGGGCATATTTATATCCAATAAAATTAAATCTGGACATTCATTGCCCTTTAAATAGTCTATTCCCAATTGACCATTAGTTACAATTGCTATATTCTGAAATCCAAGGCTATTTAACTTAGTTTTTGATATAAAGTTGGTTACTTCGTCATCTTCAATAATTAGTATATCTATCATTTTGGTTGATTTTATTATTTCTAAAATTGAATCTTAAACTCTGTTCCTTTATTAACTTGACTTTCCACTTCAATTTCACCACCACTTTCAGTAACAATTGAGTGAATAATATATAACCCGATGCCTAGGCCCTCTACATGAGTATGCATCCTCTTAAACAATCCAAAAACTTTATTGGACACACTTTGGTCAAAGCCCAATCCATTATCCTTAAAAGTCAGTTGCATTCTACCATTAACTTCTTTAGTTGATATCTTAATTATTGGTTTCCGTTTTGGGTGTCTGTACTTAAGAGAGTTGGACATAAGGTTTTGTATAATACTCTCTATGTGAATAGGGTTATAATTGATAATTGAGCAGCTTGAAAAATCTTCTTTTATAATAGTTCTACTTTTTATAATATCGTCAGAAAGACCTGCTTTTACCTTAGCCACCACCTCTGAAAAAACTACATCTTCACGAACACCATTAAAAGTAGACTTCATTGCAATTACTTTATTTAAAGCCGTAATTTTATCGCACATTACTTTAGTTACCTTTTGCATGCTATCTACTATAGGTGCTACTTCATCACTTACAGGGCCAGCCTTTAAAAACATTGAGAATAGACTTTTTAAATTTGTGAGTGGCGCTCTTAAATCATGTGCCGCCACATAGGAAAACTCCTCCAATTCCCGGTTAGATTTTATTAAATTATTATTAACGCTTTCCAAAGAGTTCTGCGCATTCTTTAACTTATCTATAGTGTCACTTAAATTTGTAATATCCAGTGTAGAAATACCAAGATATGCACCTACTTTAAATGCCCTACATGTCCACTTATAATGAAGGTTACCTTTCGCAAAAGCAAGTTCATCATACGCAACAGGAATTCCCGTATTAAGCACATCTTTGTAAGATTCATAGCGATCTGTACCTTCTAGGTACGGAAATACATCCAATAGATTTTTTCCAATAAAACTTTCTTTGGTAATACCCATTGTAGTCACAGACGCATGGTTAACGTCCACGAAATTCATTTGATCATCCAGAATAACAAAAGGAGAATGCGCATTTTCAAAGAAAGCACTCTTTAATTCGTTATTAATTTTGGTTACGTATTTTTTCATATTTTTTTTATTTAAAACAAATTAATGAGGACTTAGACTCCTAATTTATAGTTGTTTATAAAAAAATTAACTGAAAAAAGTTGTAAAGGAGAAAACTAAAGGTGAATGACAATTATCTATAGACGAAAAACAAAAGACTTTTTATCTATTTTATTTAAACTACTAGAAAACAGATGTTTAATATAATATGATACCCATAAAAAATAAGGTTCATTAAAATGTTTGGAATTGATACGCGACGACTAATCTTAAACTCTAAATAAGAAGTAAAGGGCTTACATAATTTTAAGAGAAGCTATTTAAATAAATAGGAGAAAAGAACTTTTCTCTAGTTACTATACCTAATTAAAGGTTCTTATGCGCTTTTATTAGCATATTTCGTAGATAGAAGCAACTTAGTAGCGTTCCAAAACTCTAGTGAGCTTGGATTTGGAGACAAGGAGTTTTCAGGGCTTTCAAAAAAGGTAGACACTAACAATTTGAGATATTGAAGATCACTATTTTCTGATTTTAAATGCTCAAAAGCCATATACCAAATCAGAAATTCCCTATTATGAATTCTATTTTCTGAGATCAGCGTAACTTCAGAATGTCTGTCGTCATTTTTAATTCTATCAAAAAGTTCTCTTACAACAATTTCTTCGCCTTCAATGTATTGTATGAACCTTTCTTTGAAAAAAAGTAAACATCCTGTAATGCCATTTTGATTATTAAATTCTCGTGCTTTTCCAAGCATTTCTTGAATTTCCTTAATGCTAAAATCAGTATTTGCTATAGAGGTATATACTAAACAGAACATGTAATTTGGTATGTGTTTGGTTGTCTTGGTATCACTAAGTTAGTAATTAAATCATGAAATAGATATCGAAAAACTTGCAATCGAACTACATACAGTTTATTCTTTTACAATGTTAAAGATTTATCTTACAAAAACTAAAAATCAAGAGCATCAGACTCACTTTTGAGTTTAAAAACCATATTAAAAAACCCTCATAAAGAGGGTTTTAATTCATCATAACCTATGAAAGTTGACTTTATTCTTCTTCTGAAGTACCATCTTTGTCTGCAGAAAAATCTGTAATATTATTTTCATGAAGAATGTTATACCATTGCATCACTTTTTTAATATCACTTGCATAAACTCTATCTTCATCGTAGTTAGGTAATATTTCAAAGAAATATTCTTCCAACTTAATTTTTTCTGCCTTGTGGGCTACTGAGGTTTTACCACCTTTTTCTTTTACCTGTATTTTTAAAAATACATCTCTTAACGGCAATTCTTCATCTAATGTATAAATTGCTATTTCAGAAAGAATGCTTACGTTACTGCGCATACCTACAGTAATACGTTTTTGGTCAATAAGCGATTCCGCAACAAACCCAGTACGGGTCTGTGTTACCAGTTTGTAAAGGCCTGGTTTTCCTCCAATGGATAAGATCTTATCTAAACTCATATAAAAATTTACATTTTAGGAGCGCAAATATTGCACTTTTCAACGGATTTCAATAAAACTTTAACGTCCTTTTTTCTGGTTAGGAAAACGCATGCGATAATCTGCTCTGATGTTTCCCTTAGAAATGTTGTTCAACCTGCTTTTTAGTAAGCGTTTTTTTAAGGGCGAAAGCTTGTCTGTAAACAAAATACCTTCAATATGGTCATATTCATGTTGAATAACCCTTGCTAAAAGACCATCATAGGTTTCCGTATGTTCTTTAAAATTCTCGTCTACGTAAGTAATTGTGACGGTATCTTTTCTTTTAATGTCTTCATGAATGTCCGGTATACTAAGACACCCTTCGCTAAAAGGCCATTCTTCACCCGTCTCTTCTTCAATATAGGCATTGATGAATACCTTTTTAAAACCGTCCAATTTCTTTTGATCTTCTTCAGAAAGGTCTTCGTCTTTTGAAAAAGGAGTGGTATCTACCAAGAACAGACGCACTGGCAACCCTATTTGGGGAGCAGCCAAACCAACTCCATTGGCATTATACATGGTCTCCCACATATTTTCAATCAACTCTTTTAACTTAGGATGTTCTTTAGGCAACTCATTGCCTACCTTTCGCAATACGGGATCGCCATAGGCGATAATTGGTAATATCATCTAAATTTTATTTAAATAGGCTTGAAGAATAATCGTAGCACTAATTTCATCTACCAATGCTTTATCTCTTCGCTTTTTCTTTTTTAGACCGCTATCTATCATAGTCTGAAATGCCATTTTTGAGGTGAAACGCTCATCATGACGTTCTACTGGTATGTGAGGGAAAACTTTTTTTAGTCGATTTAAAAATGGTGCTATTAAAGCTTCCGACTCACTTGGAGTATTATCCATTTGGCGCGGTTCACCAACAATGAATTTCTGTACATTTTCCTTTTCGGTGTACTCCTTTAAAAAATCTATCAGCTCAAAAGTACGGACAGTGGTTAAACCTGATGCTATTAGCTGTAACTCATCTGTAATGGCAATTCCTGTTCTCTTCTTTCCATAATCTAACGCCAACAATCTTCCCAATACTAATTTATTTTTTGCAAAAATAACCTATAAATTGTTATAACCGTAAAATTGAAACCCCAAATCATATTTGACTCTTATATTTGTACTTGAATGGACAGGGATACAAAAAACATCATTTGTTCCAGACAAATAATCATAAGATTAGAATACATCGCACTATCTGCGCTGTACATAACACTATAATTCTATAGAAAAATGACCGAGTTAAGAAAAACCATAGAAAATGCATGGGAAAACAGAGAACTTCTAAAAGAAGCTGCTACTCAAGAAGCCATAAGAGAAGTTGTAAACTTACTAGACCTAGGTAAACTGCGCTGTGCTGAACCAACTGAAAACGGTTGGCAAATCAACGAATGGGTAAAGAAAGGTGTTGTGCTTTATTTCCCTATTCAAAAAATGGAAACACTTGAAGCCGGTATTTTTGAATATCATGATAAAATTCCACTAAAAAGAGGTTATAAAGAAAAAGGTATTCGTGTGGTACCTAATGCCGTTGCACGTCATGGTGCTTATATCTCTGCCGGTACTATTTTAATGCCTAGCTATGTAAATATAGGTGCTTATGTAGATGAAGGAACAATGGTAGATACTTGGGCAACTGTAGGAAGTTGTGCTCAAATAGGAAAAAATGTTCACTTAAGTGGTGGTGTAGGAATAGGTGGCGTACTTGAGCCATTACAAGCGGCCCCTGTTATTATTGAGGATAATGCATTTATTGGTTCTAGATGTATCGTTGTTGAAGGTGTTCGCGTTGAAAAAGAAGCTGTTTTAGGTGCCAATGTAGTACTTACAGCATCAACCAAAATTATAGATGTTACTGGAGATGAGCCAATTGAAACTAAAGGTAGGGTTCCTGCACGTTCAGTTGTTATACCAGGGAGTTATACAAAGAAATTTCCTGCCGGTGAGTTTCAGGTGCCATGTGCCTTGATTATCGGAACACGAAAAGAGAGTACAAATAAGAAGACCTCTCTAAACGATGCGTTGCGTGAATATGACGTTGCTGTTTAAATTTTGTAGGAAATTTATTGGTTTGTATACTTTTTTATAGCTTTTATAGTTATAGTTTTGTTAATCGAAAGCACAGCTCTATACATTTACCAGTTTATGAACAGCCAAAGCGAAAAAATTTCAGCATTAATAATCACCTATAATGAGATTGGGTACATTGAAAAATGTATTGAATCTATGGTATTTGCAGATGAAATTATTGTGGTTGATTCATACAGTACGGACGGTACTTTTGAATATTTAGAAAATCATCCAAAGGTAAAAGTTATTCAAAGACCATTTGAAAATTTTACCGACCAGAAGTCTTTTGCCTTGCGCCAAGCTTCTAATGATTGGGTACTTTTTCTAGATGCAGACGAAGTTTTGACACCAAAACTTCAAAACGAAATTCAGCATACAATTAATAGTGGCACAAAGAAAAATGCCTTTTGGTTTTACCGAACTTTTATGTTCAAAGACGAAAAGGTATTTTTTAGCGGCTGCCAAACCGATAAGAACTACCGTCTTTTCCGGAAAAGCAAGGTTGCTTTTGCCAAAGACAAAATCGTACATGAAACCCTTAACGTAATTGGGGAATCAGGTACGTTAAAAACTAGATTGATTCATTATTCTTATAAAGATTATTCTGATTTTAAAGGTAAAATTTTAAAGTACGGAAGAATGAAGGCTATTGAATCGCTTCGTAAAGGCAGAAGATTTTCTTACGCCAAACTTGTGATTAAGCCTATTTGGAAGTTTTTCAACCGTTACATAATTCGTCTTGGCTTATTTGACGGATTTAAAGGACTTGTTCTTTCCTATATTCACGCTCGTGGTGTAGTAGAACATTATAAGGCCCTAAAAGCTTTAGAAACAGAAACTAGAACTTCTACAGCGCCTATCAGTACTATTTTGGAAAGAGCTGCTTAATTTTTTTTCGATTTACATCTACTCTAAGACTTTAATAGACTGTTATAAATAGTCGCTTTTCATATTTTGTATTAGCTCTACCCCTATATTTCTTAATTTATAGCAACAATTTTCTTTTGATCGATTTGTATGCTTATTTTTACCCTTTCGCGGAAAAAAGGCATGAAAGGTAAACCAAAACTCACCATAATCATATCATATTACAAGGCTTTGGAGAATCTAAAATTGATTCTGAAAGCGCTTGGCGAACAGAGTTTTAAAAATTTTGAGGTTATTGTTTCCGAAGATGATAACAATCCTGAAACGGTAGGGTTTATGGTTGATAATAAAGACCACTACCCTTTCATTATTCAACACTTAAACCAGCAAGAAGATTTAGGATTCCGTAAGAATATGATGCTAAACCTTTCAATTAAAGCTTCAAATTCTGATTTTTTAGTCTTTATAGATGGGGACTGTGTACCTCATAAACATTTTGCCAAACAATATGCAGATAAAGCCGAAATGGGCTATATCCTTTGGGGAAGACGTGTAATGCTAGGCCAGAAAAAGTCTATGCAAATTCTCAAAAACAAATCCTTATCCGGGCTTGATCTTTTTGCTCTTGCTAACTCAGACAGTGATAAACTTAAAGATGCCATTTATTCCCCAAAACTAAGTCTCTCTTTAAAAGAAAAAGGCTTAAAAGGTTGTAATTGGGGGATTTGCAAAGAACATTTAATTGCAGTAAATGGTTTTGACGAAGATTACGTAAGAGCCGGGGTTGGCGAAGATGATGATATAGAATGGCGTTTGAAAGAGAACGGACTCCATAAAAAATCGATGAAAAATAAGGCCATTGTTTATCATCTACATCATAAAAGAAGCTATGCTGATGAGGGAGTAAGAAAGAATAATGAACTCTTAGAACAAAAGAAAAAGGCTAACCACATAAAATGTCTTCACGGTCTAGAAAGTTTATATTAAACAAGCATAGCCCGTAAAACACTAAATAAACCTAAAAACGCTATTTTAGCTGCCCGATCAAACAGATTTTAAAAATGAGAATTGGCTTCGAAGCAAAAAGAGTTTTCCATAACAATACCGGTCTAGGTAATTACGGACGGGATGTTATCCGAATTCTTAAGAAATTCACCCCAATAGATCAATTTTATCTGTACACTACATCTGTTTCATCTCAAAAAAGATTTGATTCCTTTGACAAAATTGTTGTAAAACTACCAGAAAGTGGGCTTTGGAAAAAATTATCTTCTATTTGGCGCTTAGGGCCTGTGGCCAATCAGATTAAAAAAGATGGAATAAATTTATACCATGGTCTCTCGGGAGAGATACCATCCGGATTAAAACGAAGAGCCATACCTACCGTAGTTACCGTTCACGACCTTATTTTCTTTAGTCACCCTCATTACTACTCGTTTTTTGATAGAATTATTTATTCGATAAAATCAAAACATGCAGCAAAAAATGCGGACAAAATTATTGCAATTAGCGAACAGACTAAAAGGGACGTCATAAAATATTTAAAAGCCGAAGACTCTAAAATTGAAGTTGTTTATCAAGGTTGTAATCAAGCATTTAAGAAAGCATATCCGCAATCGGAAAAAGATAAGGTTCGTGAAAAATATAGCTTACCTGAACAGTATATATTAAATGTAGGTACACTTCAAGAAAGAAAAAACGCATTACTTATCGTAAAAGCTATTAAAGGCACGGACTATCAGCTGGTATTAGTAGGCGGTGAAAAGAAATATGCTCAAAAAATTCATTCTTACATCAAAGAAAACAACCTTGGGAATCAAGTTTCCTTTTTAAAAAATGTTTCTGTTACTGAACTTGCCGTGATATACAAAATGGCAACTATCTTCTGTTATCCTTCGCTTTGCGAGGGTTTTGGAATCCCTATTATTGAGGCATTGTTTAGTAAAATTCCCGTAATAACCTCACAAGGAAATTGTTTTCCCGAAGCAGGCGGACCTAATTCGGTATACATAGACCCATCTAGCGAAGAAGCCTTACAAGAAGCGTTCAAAAATCTTTATTACAACGAAGATGAAAGAAAACGTATAGCGGATTTAGGCTATACTTATGTACAACGTTTTACTGATGAAGAAGTTGCTAAAAACCTATTTAAGGTTTATAAATCTATGCTTTAATGAGAACTATCTGTTTCTTTAATAGTGTAGAAAGCTGGGGCGGTGGCGAAAAATGGCATTTTGACACCAGCCTGTATATGCACCAAAAAGGGCATCAGGTTCTTGTTATCACGCATGAAAAAAGTGAACTTCTAAATAGGTTAAAAGGCACGGGAGTGCCTACTATTGGTTTAAAGGTTGGTAACCTAAGCTTTTTGAATCAGGCTAAAATCGATAAAATAAAAAACATTCTTGTAGAGCATCAGGTGGGCTGCATTATCATCAATCTTTCTCGTGATTTAAAATTAGCGGGACTTGCTGCAAAAAAAGCGAGTACAGAAAAAATTATCTACAGAAGGGGTAGTGCTATACCTATTAAGGATTCTGTTCTTAATCGTTACTACTTTAAAAATGTAGTAACGCATATTTTAGCTAATTCAGAAGCTACTAAAAACACGGTTCTATCCAATAACCCAACGCTGTTTCCAAAAGAAAACATTACCGTTATTTACAATGGAATTGATATAGATGGATTTCTTAGCAAGGAAGTAGTACCCCAATATAGTTCCAAAAACAAAAATGAGGTCGTATTGGTCAACTTGGGTAGATTAGAGGCTCAAAAGAATCAACAATTCTTAATTTTACTGGCTAGCGAACTCAAAAAACGACAAGTTCCTTTTAAATTATTGATAGGTGGCGAAGGCCGGTTAAAGGAAACGTTGCAACAACAAGCAAAGGAACTGAATGTTACCGAAGATGTTCTTTTCTTAGGATTTATTGAAGAGCCTAAAAGCTTCATATCATCTGGCGATATTTTTCTTCTCTCCTCCTTATGGGAAGGCTTTGGCTATGTTTTAGCAGAAGCTGCACTCTGTAAAAAACCTGTCGTAGCTTTTGATACAAGTAGTAATCCTGAAATTGTATTACAGGAAAAAACAGGTTATCTAACCAAGGTAAATGACGTAGAAGCCTTTGCTGATAAAGTTGAAAAACTAATAACCAATCCCGAACTCAGAGAGGAAATGGGCCAGACCGGTTTTGAGTATGCTCAAAACGCATTTAATGCAAATAACATTCTTAAAAAAATTGAAAGTTATCTGATTTCAAAAAAGCCAAAAACAAATAATATTACGGCTTTGCTAATTACTTATAATGAGATTGAACATATAGATGCCGTTCTAGAAAATATTGACTTTGCAGATGAAATTATAGTTGTAGATTCATTTAGTACGGATGGAACTGTGGAACGTATAAAAGCACATTCTGGAGTAAAACTTATTCAAAGGGAATTCAAAAATTACACCGATCAAAAAGCATACGCCATGGAACAGGCGTCAAACGACTGGATACTTTTTTTAGATGCCGATGAAAGGCTAACCCCCGAATTACGTGCTGAAGTCATTGAAACTGTAAATACAAATGATGACGAAATTTCCGCATACTATTTCTACAGGACCTTCATGTTCAAAAAGGAAGAGCTACGTTACAGTGGCTGGCAAAGCGATAAAAATTACCGTCTTTTCAAGAAGAGTAAAGTCAATTTTACAAAAGACCGTATTGTTCATGAAACCTTAGTTGTTAATGGTAAGTCAGATGTATTGAAAAATAGACTTATCCATTATTCCTATAAAAATTACGAAGACTACAAAAGTAAGATGGTCAAATACGGTCAGATGAAGGCTATTGAAGAACTCCCTAAAAACTATAGTCCTAATGCCTATCACTTCATTGTTAGACCTTCATATAAATTTATAAACCATTACATTTTAAGGCTTGGTATTCTAGATGGAAAAAAAGGTGTTATCATCTGTTATCTGAATGCTCTTGGCGTTTATTCGCGCTACAAAGAACTAAAACGCCTTAGAAAACAGCGCTAATTTTTTGATATGCAAAATCTGAATACAGAAATCAACAAATGCATAGAGGTGCTACAAAACGGTGGCCTTATTCTCTACCCTACAGATACCGTATGGGGAATAGGTTGTGACGCAACTAACGAGGTAGCTGTGCAGAAAATCTACGACCTGAAACAAAGAAAAGACAGCAAGGCTCTTATCTGTCTCGTTGCCAATGATGCTATGTTGGAACGAACGATTGAAGAGGTTCCTGAAGTGGCTTATGATATAATAGACCTTTCTACAAAACCAACTACCATCATTTACGATAAGCCTAAAGGTGTTGCGAAAAATCTAGTTGCTGCCGACAATACTTTGGGCGTTAGAGTCGCATCGGATAAATTTTGTAGATATTTAATTAATAAGTTCAAGAAACCTATAGTTTCCACTTCTTCTAATATTTCTGGAAGACCAACTCCCAAAAGTTTTGATGAAATAGACGCCGTTATTTTAAAAGGTGTAGACTATGTGGTAAATTTGCAGCCCGAACAAAAATCCGCAGTACCCTCAGCCATTATAAAACTGAGTAACGATGGTACGGTCAAGGTTATACGGCACTAATTTATAATAAAATACATATTTAGGTTTTTATAGGATGACAATAATCCATAACCTAGAGTCTAAAAATTAAACTTTTGAACCACACACAAGCGCTCGCCAACCCTATTTTTAAAATCGTTTCACAAGCTGCGGATGAACTTGGGGTAGATTGTTATGTAATTGGTGGGTTCGTCAGGGATTATCTACTTGAACGAGGAACACATAAAGATATAGACATTGTAGCTATAGGAAGTGGTATAGATCTGGCAAAAAAAGTGGCATCTTTACTAAATGGGAGACCAAAAGTTAGTATTTTCAAAAATTTTGGGACCGCTATGTTACGCCATGACGATATTGAATTAGAGTTTGTAGGTGCCCGTAAAGAAAGTTACCACAGAGATAGTCGGAAACCAGTGGTTGAAGATGGAACTCTAGCAGACGACCAAAACCGACGCGATTTTACCATCAATGCTTTAGCGATTTCATTGAATTCTAGTAATTACGGAGCAATGCTAGACCCTTTTGATGGCATTTCTGATTTAGAGAACAAAATTATTCGCACGCCCCTGCAGCCAGGAATTACGTATTCTGATGACCCGTTGCGAATGATGCGCGCCATTCGTTTTGCTACTCAACTAAATTTCACGATTGAGGAGGCTTCTTTACAAGCTATTACGGATAATAAAGAGCGTATTACAATTATCTCCAAAGAGCGTATTGTAGATGAACTAAATAAAATTTTAGAAAGTAGTGTCCCATCTTTGGGCTTTTCCCTACTTAATAAGACAGGCCTTCTCCCTTATATTTTACCCGAGTTAGTTGCCTTGCAGGGTATAGAAGAAATTGAAGGACAACGCCATAAAGATAATTTTTGGCATACGTTAGAAGTAGTTGATAATATTTCGGAAACCACAGACAACCTTTGGTTGCGTTGGGCTGCATTGTTACACGATATTGGTAAAGCGCCGACTAAAAAATTCCACAAAAAAATTGGATGGACATTTCATGGACATGAATTCGTTGGTTCAAAAATGGTGTACAAGCTTTTTAAGCGACTCCGCATGCCACTGAACGATAAGATGAAGTTCGTCCAGAAAATGGTGTTAATGAGTTCCAGGCCAATTGTTCTGTCCGAGGATTATGCAACAGATTCTGCAGTACGCCGTCTAGTTTTTGATGCAGGTGAAAATGTTGAAGATTTAATGACCCTGTGTGAGGCAGATATTACTACAAAGAACCCAAAGAAACAGAGAAAGTATAAAAATAACTTTAAAGTTGTTCGTCAAAAGATTATTGAAGTAGAAGAGCGTGATAACATTCGTAAGTTCCAGCCTCCAGTAAGTGGCGAAGAAATTATGGAAACTTTCAACTTAAAACCTTCAAAAGAAATAGGCATTATCAAAGAAGCAATTAAAGAAGCCATTTTAGAAGGTGAAATTCCCAATGAATATGAAGCAGCAAAAGAATTTATGCTGAAAAAAGGAAAAGCAATTGGTCTTACACCGTCCTAAATTCAGCACATTAGGATACTTCTTTATATTAAAAAAAGATACCAGGCTATTTTAACAATAGACCTCATATTCTAACGTTTTACTGTTGAGACACAATGAAAAGACAATCGCATCGTTCATGTGATTTTTTTATCAACGACATATTTATCAATTGTGCCGATTTATTTTGGTAGTCAACGATTAGAATAGTCACAAATGATAAAAATAGATACCTTTACATAGGCAGATTCAAGATTGTCCCCCTTTTTATCCAATTAAAAAGTCATGAAAAAATTCCTCCTGATTGCACTCATTACCACTACTACACTATGTGGCCTTAGAGCTCAACAAGATGCCCAGTATACACAATACATGTATAACCCAATGCCTATTAACCCTGCCTATGCAGGTTCTCGAGGTGTTTTCAGTATAGCGGCATTACACCGATCACAATGGGTTGGTATACAAGGTGCCCCAACAACACAAACACTTAATTTTCACACGCCAGTCTCAGACAGAGTTGGTGTTGGTCTGTCTATTGTGAATGATGATATAGGAAACGGAACAAGTCAAGAAACTTATTTTGACGGTGTTTTTTCCTACACCGTACCCCTTTCAAGAGAAGCAAAACTCGCTTTTGGTTTAAAGGCTAGTGCACACGTATTAAACCTAGATTTTAGTAAACTTGCTAACTACCAAGATGAAACTTCCGGTACAGGTCTAACTAATATTGATAACAAGCTTTCTCCAAACTTTGGTGCGGGGGTTTACTATTACAATGAACGATTCTATGTAGGTCTATCCGTTCCTAATTTTTTAGCAACCAAGCATTTTGACGGTGATGCAACTAGTTCTTCTTTTTTAGCAAAGGAACGTATGAACTTTTATTTGATGACAGGGTATGTTTACGACCTTAATCAAATATGGCAATTTAAACCAACGCTACTGGTAAAAGCTGTTAACGGAGCTCCATTACAAATTGATGTTTCCGCCAATTTCATGTTCCGAAATAAATTTATTTTAGGAGCTGGTTACAGGTGGGATGCTGCTCTTAGTGCCCTTTTTGGGTTTCAAGCTTCAGACCAAATATTATTGGGGTTAGCTTACGATAGAGAAGTTACTGAACTTGGTGGTTCACGATTTAATGACGGATCATTTGAAGTAATTTTAAGGTATGAATTTCGCTCACGTAATAGAAGAAGTATAGCGCCAAGGTTCTTCTAAGTTTTAGATTATTTTACTCTTGCTCTAACCGCGGTTTTTATATGATTTAAATTTGTTCACTCCATTCTTCATTTTGGGTTTAACCCGAAACATTGCATAAATAAATATTACGACTAAGTTATCCTACACATTAAGGGGTCTATACATCTACTTTTTTACACTATACAACATATAGTTTGCAAGGTCTCCTGACCTTATTAAATTTACCTCACAAATTTGTAGGTCTTTATTTACAATAGCTACATCTTGCTATTCCAAAGACTTTATAAAATACATTCCCTATTGGCGAATCGTTTTAAAAAAATTTTCGGGGCAATTCTCTTAGTATTACTTGCCCATGCGGGAAACGCTCAACAAACCACAAATTGGACGTCGGTATCATCCACAGTATGGGAATCCGTAACCAATGATGGTTTAGTGCGCGTTCAATGTACTGTATCTGGCGGCGTATCAATCTCTGGTCCGGAAACAATGGGTTGCACCAGTGCTGCAACTTATAGCGATCCTGCAGTTTTTGGAAGTCCTTCTTTAGAGGTTTCAGCTGATGCAGGTAATTTAAACTTCTTTTTCTTTGATGCCATAACCGGAAATCCTGTACACATTGTAAATCCTATAGTGCATGTCGATAAAGTAGGAACCGTGGGTTTCGTTCTATTAAGCTTTCAAGCGGCAACAGGAAACTTTAATATTACTAATGGTACATGGACGGAACTAAGTTCTAACGGACCTATATTTGAATCTACTCCTACCCTTTTCAATATTGATGATAATGCATTAATTATTAGTGGTTTTGGAACTGATGAATGTGGAAACGGTTCGAATATAGGAACAGGAGGAGGAAGTTTGCGTGTTGAAGAAGTTACTGAGTCAATCGAGATGGATGTAGATGTAACTGGTGGCCTGCTCCCTTTTTTGGCCGCTCCGGATGAAGTAGAATTCGTGCTTACCAATCTTATTATTGCCGAACCTAAAATTGAAGTAACCAAAACAGTTGTCGAAAATTTTTCAAATCCTGTCAGTATTGGAGATACTGTAAATTACACAATTACCGTAGAAAACACAGGAAATGTCACTTTAGATAATATTGATCTAACTGATACTTTTTCGGATATAGATTCAAATAATCTAACTTTAACAAGCCCCCCTGCTTTTAGTAGTTCCTCTTTAAGCTCGCTTGAAGGCACACTCCTTCCTGGGGAAACTGCAACCTATTTAGCAAGCTTTTCACTGACCACACCTGTATTGCAAACAGGAGGAATCATTAATCAAATAAGTGTTCTTGCCGATAGTCCCTACGGAACAGATGATGTAGATGATATTTCTGACGATGGTGTTGATACCGATGGAAATGTCGAGGATGACGCCACCATCAGTTATTTTCCTACGACCGATGATGATACGGTTAACATCTGTGAAGAAGGGACAGTTGATATTTATGTTCTTACAAATGATGATTTTGGAGGAAACGGACCTTCATCCGGAAGCATATTTATTGTTAGTCCTGCCAGCTCTGGAAGTGCTTTAGTTAATGACAATACAACCCCGTCCAATCCTATTGATGATTATATAACATATACTTCAGCTCTTGGATATACAGGTTCAGATAGTTTCGTTTATGGAATAACAGATAGCAAAGGATATACCCAACATGCAATAGTATCCGTTACAGAAACCGCGGCTCCAAATGCCGGTATTGACGGAACTTTGACTATCTGCGAAGGAACCACCGTAACCGAAACACAACTCTTTGACCAACTAGACGGAACTCCTGATTCAGGGGGAACATGGACACCTATTCCTGCAGGTGCTGGAACATACACCTACACCTTAACGGCAACTTCGCCTTGTACTGTCGATAGTACTTCCAAGGTAGTTGTTTCCGAGCAAGCAACTCCGAATGCAGGAACCGACGGAACTTTGACCATCTGCGAAGGAACCACCGTAACCGAAACACAACTTTTTGACGAACTTGGTGGTTCGCCAGAAACTGGTGGGAACTGGACACCGACCCTTGCAGGTGCTGGAACATATACTTATACCGTAACGGCAACTTCGCCTTGTACTGTTGATAGTACTTCCGAGGTAGTTGTTTCCGAGCAAGCAACTCCGAACGCAGGAACCGACGGAACATTGACCATCTGCGAAGGAACCACCGTAACAGAATCACAACTCTTTGACGAACTTGGTGGTTCGCCAGAAACTGGTGGGAATTGGACTCCGACCCTTGCAGGTGCAGGAACATACACCTACACCGTAACGGCAACATCGCCTTGTATTGTTGATAGTACTTCCGAAATAGTTGTTTCCGAGCAGGCAACTCCGAACGCAGGAACCGATGGGATATTGACCATCTGTGAAGGAACCACTGTAACAGAATCACAACTCTTTGACGAACTTACTGATTCGCCAGACCTTGGTGGAACATGGTCACCAACAATGTCTGGTGCAGGAACATACACTTATACCGTTGCGGCAACTTCGCCTTGTACTGTCGATAGTACTTCCGAGGTAGTTGTTTCCGAGCAGGCAACTCCGAACGCAGGAACCGACGGAACTTTGACCATCTGCGAAGGAACCACCGTAACCGAAACACAACTTTTTGACGAACTCGGCGGTTCGCCGGAATCCGGCGGAACATGGTCTCCCACTCTTTCAAGCGCTGGAACATACACCTATACTGTAACGGCAACTTCGCCTTGTACTGTCGATAGTACTTCCAAAGTAATTGTTTCCGAGCAGGCAACTCCGAATGCAGGAACCGACGGAACTTTGACTATCTGCGAAGGAAGCACCGTAACCGAAACACAACTCTTTGACGAACTTGGTGGTTCGCCGGAACCTGGTGGGAACTGGACACCGACCCTTGCAGGTGCTGGAACATATACTTATACGGTAACGGCAACATCGCCTTGTACTGTTGATAGTACTTCCGAGGTAGTTGTTTCCGAGCAAGCAACTCCGAACGCAGGAACCGATGGGATATTGACCATCTGTGAAGGAACCACTGTAACAGAATCACAACTCTTTGACGAACTTACTGATTCGCCAGACCTTGGTGGAACATGGTCACCAACAATGTCTGGTGCAGGAACATACACCTATACCGTTGCGGCAACTTCGCCTTGTACAGGAGACGACACCTCAGAAGTAGTTGTTACAGAAAAAGCATTACCTAATGCAGGAACCGACGGAACATTGACCATCTGCGAAGGAACCACCGTAACAGAATCACAACTCTTTGACGAACTTGGTGGTTCGCCAGACACTGGTGGGAACTGGACACCGACCCTTGCAGGTGCTGGAACATATACTTATACTGTAACGGCAACATCGCCTTGTACTGTTGATAGTACTTCCGAGGTAGTTGTTTCCGAGCAGGCAACTCCGAACGCAGGAACCGACGGAACTTTGACTATCTGCGAAGGAACCACTGTAACAGAAACACAACTTTTTGACGAACTCGGCGGTTCGCCGGAACCTGGTGGGAACTGGACACCAACAATGTCTGGTGCAGGAACATACACCTATACCGTTGCGGCAACTTCGCCATGTACAGTAGATGATACTTCGGAAATTGTGGTAACAGAACTAATAAATCCTAATGCAGGTACCGATGGTTCTTTGACCGTCTGTCAAGGTACGACCGTAACTGAAGATCAACTTTTTAATGAGCTTGGTGGAAGTCCGGACCCTGGCGGAAGTTGGACACCTGCCCTTGCGAGTTCTGGAACATATACTTATACGGTAACTTCCTCGTGTACTGGAGATGATACTTCTCAAGTTGTTGTTACCGAGCAAGTTTTACCTAATGCCGGTATTGATGGAACATTAACCATCTGCGAAGGAACTACTGTTACCGAAACACAACTTTTTGATGAACTAGGCGGCTCCCCAAATCCTGGTGGAGACTGGACGCCTGCCCTTGCTGGTGCAGGAACATATACGTATACCGTTGTAGCGACTTCTGCATGTACTGTAGATGGCACCTCGGAAGTGGTCGTAACAGAAGAACCGACTGCAAATGCTGGTATTGATGGAACATTGACTATCTGTGAAGGAACTACTGTTACCGAAACACAACTCTTCGATGAACTAGGCGGTTCGCCGGACTCCAGCGGGAATTGGACGCCTACCTTTGCGGGTGCAGGAACATACACCTATACCGTAATGGCAACTTCACCATGTACAGCAAATGATACTTCGGAAGTTGTGGTAACAGAACAAGTAAATCCGAATGCAGGTACTGATGGTTCTTTGACCATTTGTGAAGGCACAACTGTTACTGAAAGTCAACTTTTGTCAGAACTTGGTAACAATCCTGACTCAGGGGGAACATGGTTACCAGCAATGGCCGGTGCAGGAACATATACCTATACCGTAACTGCAACTTCGCCTTGTACCGTAGATGATACTTCAATAATCGTGGTAACCGAGCAGGTATTACCTAATGCGGGTACCGATGGAACATTGACCATATGCGAGGGCGAGACCGTAAACGAAACACAGCTCTTTGCTCAACTTGGAGGTGCTGATTCTGGTGGAACATGGACACCGACAATGGCAGGCGCAGGAACGTACACTTATACAATAACAGCAATTTCACCATGTGCCATTGATGATACTTCAGAAGTGGTAGTTACCGAGCAGGTATTACCTAATGCGGGTACCGATGGAACATTGACCATTTGTGCGGACGAAACCGTAAACGAAACACAGCTCTTTGCTCAACTTGGAGGTGCTGATTCAGGTGGAACATGGACGCCCATGATGGCAGGTGCAGGAACGTACATTTATACAATAGCAGCAATTATGCCGTGTGCCATTGATGATACTTCAGAAGTGGTAGTTACCGAGCAGGTATTGCCTAATGCGGGTACCGATGGAACATTAATTATATGCGAAGGAATCACAATAACTGAAGCTCAACTTTTTGACGAACTTGGTGGAACACCAGATTCAGGAGGAACCTGGTCACCGGTTGTGGCAGGAGCTGGAACGTATACTTATACCGTAACTGCAACTTCACCTTGCGCTATTGATGATACTTCAGAAGTTATTGTTACAGAACAGGCACCACCAAATGCAGGTACGGATGGGACATTAGAAATATGCGAAGGCAATAGTCTTACCGAAGCCCTGCTTTTTGCGGAACTTGGAGGCTCACCAGACCCTGGTGGAAACTGGACTCCTACCCTTTCGGGTGCAGGAACATACACTTATACCGTTGCGGCAACTTCGCCATGCACAGGAAATGATACTTCTGAAATTATTGTAACTGAAGTAGCTGCGCCTAATGCTGGTACCGATGGAACATTGATTATCTGTGAAGGAATCACAGTAACTGAAACTCAACTTTTTGATGAACTTGGCGGAACACCTGATTCTAGTGGAAGCTGGACGCCAACAATGGCTGGCGCTGGAACGTACACCTATACCGTAATTGCAACATTACCGTGTACTGTGGATAGTACTTCAGAAGTAATCGTATCAGAACAGCCAACTCCAAATGCGGGTACAGACGGAAGTTTGACCATTTGTGAGGGCGAGACCGTAAACGAAACTCAACTTCTTGCCCAACTTGGCACTCCAGATTCTGGTGGAGTATGGACACCCGCAATGGCTGGCGCAGGAACATATACTTATACCGTAATGGCGATTACTCCATGTACTCTAGATGATATATCCGAAGTAGTTGTATCTGAACAACCAATTCCAGATGCAGGAACAAACGGAACTTTGACTATTTGCCAAGGAACTATCGTAACCGAAACACAACTCTTTGATGAACTTAACGGAACTCCCGATACTGGTGGCGATTGGACACCTACTCTGGCTGGTGCAGGAACATATACTTATATCGTAAAAGGTAATGTTTGTCCAAACGCAATTGCAAATATTATCGTTAATGAAGAAATTCAGCCGAATGCCGGAACAGATGCAACGCTTACCATATGCCCGGGTTCAACTGTAACAGAGGCAGAACTCTTTTTGCTCTTAGGAACTGATAATACTAGCGGTACATGGAATCCTAATCCTGAAGGAGCCAGTGCAGGAATGTATACCTATAGTATTACTGGAAACATATGTGGTGGTGATTCAACAGCAACAGTTGCGGTTACTATTTCTAATCTAGATTCGGATGGTGATACCATATTAGATTGTGATGAAATAATAGATGGTACCGATCCTTTTGACGACTGCGATTCCATAGGCGGGAAACCATTGGCCAGCAGCGATTGTGATAATGACAAACTCACGGAAGAAGAGGAATCTTTATTGGGCACAGACCCAATGAATCCAGATTCTGATGGTGACGGAGTAATAGACGGACAAGAAGTAATTGACAGTACTGATCCGCTGGACAATTGTGATTTCTTATTGGAAAGTCAAACTTTTGCTCCGAGTAGAATCTGGAATGATGCGGACTGTGATATGGACAACCTCACGAACGAACAAGAAATAGACAGGGGAACCGATTCTACCAATCCTGATACCGACGGTGATACTATAAATGACGGACAAGAGGTGATGGACAATACCGATCCGCTTGACCCTTGCGATTCAATTGGTGGCACAGCACCTAACAACATTTCCTGTGAATTATTTATTGAGTTAGACCTCGTTAAACAAGGAGATATTTTAAACGGAAGTTTTAGGATTATTAATATTGACCGCTACCCTAATCATCAGGTAGAGATATTTAATAGATGGGGTATTCTAGTTTGGGAGTCTTCTAAATATGACAACAACAATAATGCTTTTGAAGGATTATCAAAAGGAAGAATTACCATTATAGAAAACCAAAAATTACCATCTGGTGTTTATTTCTATAAAATAAAATATGTAGCTAAAGGTGAGGATAAGATGAAAGAAGGATACCTCTATCTACAAGATTAAACAGAGCAAGTAAACATGAAAGGTACGATACTAAAAATCTTGTTTTTACTTCTGACGATGCAATTAAGCTTCGGGCAGCAGGATGCTCAATTCACCCAATACATGTATAACACATTAACGGTAAATCCTGCCTATGCCGGTTCTAGAGATGTTCTCGGCGTTTCGCTACTACACCGCTCGCAATGGGTTGGAATGGACGGAGCTCCTAGTACACAAACCTTCAACATACAAGGTCCTTACAATGACAAAATAGGATTAGGGTTTTCTATCGTACATGACGAAATTGGAAATAACACCAACCAAAGCACCAACTTTGATGTTGCTTTCTCATACAGTGTGCCTACCTCCGAGAATTACGAACTATCCTTTGGTCTTTCTGCTGGTGGGCAGTTGTTAAATATCGATTTTAATAAATTGAGAAATTATAGTGCTAGTCTGGCACCATCCGTAGAAAAAGAATTATATAAAAAATTTACGCCCAATGTGGGAGCCGGAGTATACTTTCACTCCAATAAATTTTATATTGGTCTTTCTGCACCTAATATCTTAGAAACCGAACATTTTCAAAATCCAGATGATAATGGTTCTGTAATAGCTTCTGAGCGCATGAATTTTTATCTGATTTCCGGATATGTCTTTGACCTAACTCCATCTTTGAAATTTAAGCCCGCATATCTTATAAAAGCTGTTACCGGGGCTCCTCTTCAGGTTGATCTTTCCGCTAATTTTTTAATCAACGAAAAATTTACCTTGGGTGCTGCCTATAGATGGGATGCTGCCATGAGTGCGCTATTTGGCTTCCACATGGGAAAGCAATTTATGCTGGGACTTGCCTATGACCGAGAAATATCTTCATTAGGTGGTTCACAATTTAATGATGGTTCTTTTGAAATATTTCTCAGGTATGAATTCATTAAGAATAATAAAATTGACCTAACCCCTAGATTCTTTTAGAAATGAGCATAAAGCCCACATATCTAATAATTCTACTCATTTTCATCACTTGGGGTTCTAGTTGTTTCTCACAAGGAAAAAACAAGAAAGCGAAAACTGATAATTTTGATCATTACGCTTACATGCAGGATATTGAATCCTACGCCTCTTTATTGGAAAAAGGATATGACGAGACCACAATCCATAAAAAATTAGGAAATGCCAATTACCATAGTGCCAACTACGATGTTGCTACATTCTGGTACGAAAAACTGTTAGAAAATGATGAAGTAGCGGTCTCTCCAGACTACCTCTACCGGTATGCCCTAGCTCTAAAATCTATAAAAAAATATGAAGAATCTGATATATGGATGGAAAAATTCCAAAAAATAAAGAACAACGATACACGCGCTAACCTTTTTACAAGTAACCCTGATTATTTAAAAGAGATACAGATTCCAAAGGAACAATATACTATTGAGAACCTCAACGGCATCAACTCCAAAGAATCGGATTTTGCTCCTTCGTATTTTAATGGAAATCTAGTATTTACTACTTCTAGAGATCTTGATGTGCAGAAATACAGTAAACTGCCCTACCTCAACCTATATCAATCTGAAATCTCAGAAGAAGGCAAAACGGGTCAGCTTTCTGTTCTTTCAGAAGTGTTGAACAGCAAGGCCAATGAATCCTCTACCTCCTTTTCTGAAGATGGAGAAACGGTTTATTTTACAAGAAATAACTTCTCAAAAAAATCATTCAAAAGAGACAAAAATGGTGTAAGCAGATTAAAAATTTACAGAGCTTTTAAGAAAGGTGACTCTTGGAGCGAACCAGAAGACCTCCCTTTTAATAACACCAATTACTCGGTTGCTCATCCTTCTTTAAGTAGTGATGGTACCAAACTCTATTTTGCATCAGACATGCCCGGAGGGAAAGGTGCTTCGGATATTTATGTGGTTACCGTTTTATCTGACGGAACCTTTGGAGACCCTGTAAAAATGGGAGCTCTTGTTAATACAGAAGGAAAAGAAACCTTCCCTTATATTGCTAATTCAGACATCTTATATTTTGCCTCTAACGGTCATCCAGGTCTTGGCGGTCTTGATATTTTTAAAGTAGACCTGAATAAAGAAAACAAGGCTACCAATTTGGGAAGCCCAATTAATAGTTCCGAAGACGACTTTTCTTTGGTCTTGGATTCTTCAGAAGAAATCGGTTATTTTGCTTCCAACCGAAAAGGAGGAAAAGGTAGTGATGATATCTACGGATTAAAACGAAGTGATACCGACTGCTTTACCTTTATTGAAGGTAATGCATATGATAAGGATTCTGACAAACCCTTGGCAGAAACCATAGTTGAAGCCCTTGATTATGACGGTCAAAAATTAGCAGAAACCGTAACAGCTTCCGATGGTTCTTATATCATACGAATACCTTGTCAAGAAAAACAATATCAATTGTCCGGCAAAAAAGAAGGTTACGAAGTGGGAACGCTTTATATGTTAACCACCAGCGACAAAAAACAAATTAAAGAGACCCGTCTGGAGTTAGAACAATCTACCAAGGTTGTTGACGTTGGTTCCGACTTGGTCAAGGTTTTAAAACTTACTCCTATCTACTTTGATCTAAATAGTTCTTACCTTAATAAAAGTGCCTATCCGGAACTAAATAAAGTAGTGGATTATATGAGCCGAAGACCGGATATTAAAATAGCCGTAGGTTCACATACCGATAGCCGAGAAGGAGACCAATACAATGTATGGCTTTCCAGAAGACGAGCCATGAGAACGGTTCAATATATTACATCCAAAGGTATAGACCCATCACGGATTTCAGGAAAAGGCTATGGAGAAACTCAATTATTAAACCAATGTACCAATGGCGTTAAGTGTTCGGAAAGTGAACACCAATTGAATAGACGTTCAGAGTTCATCGTGATAGAAAAATAAGCGATTTCTCTTTCAAGAAAAACCGTATGAAGCGCTAAAATTCTTCAAGGAGCCTTATTTTTGCATAAAGGAAATTCAGCTATGCAGAAAAATTTCAGAAAGGTTGCAAAAGTTGCTCTAGTGCTCGTATATCTCGTTATTGTTGCCGGCGCCGTAGTACGTGGTACAGGTAGCGGAATGGGCTGCCCAGATTGGCCTAAATGCTTTGGCCACTATATTCCTCCAACAGAGATTTCTGAACTACAATGGAAGCCGGATACCGATATTAAGAAAGGCCAAATAATCATTGTAGATGAAACCCTTCAGGTTGCTTCCGAAAGTTTTAGAACGAGCAATACCTTCGATAAAAATAAGTGGGAAACCTATACCAAACACGATTATGCCCAATTTAACGCGGCACACACTTGGATAGAATACATTAACCGTCTGTTTGGGGCTCTGGCTGGCTTGGCTACTCTAGTACTAGCTATAATGTCCATTCGCCTGTTTAAAACCAATAAAACAATAACTATCTTATCCTGGTTGGTAGTTTTTGGTATGGGCTTTCAGGCTTGGTTGGGTGCAACCGTAGTATATTCCCTTTTAGAGCCTGTAAAAATTACCGTACATATGGTAATGGCGCTAGTTATTGTGGCTTTCCTTCTTTACATTATACATATAACCAAAGCTACAACTGAAAAGGTGAAGAATTATAAGGATATTGTTCCGCTTTTATCATTTGTGCTTTTCATGACCTTAGTTCAAGTTATTCTGGGTACACAGGTTAGGCAATTTGTAGATGATCGAATGGATATCTTAGGCGATGCGGCTAAAAATTTATGGCTGTCAGATGCGGATTGGCAATTTTACGTACACCGCTCTTTTTCTATAGTCATTGTATTATTAAACATCTTTTTAGCGCAGCGTATCTATAAGTATAAGCTTAATTTTCCAAAAATTAACTGGGTCTTGGTTTTCTTGTTTATTGAAGCCATGTCCGGTGTTGCTATGTATTACTTCCATTTTCCATTCACTTCACAACCTATACATCTGGTATTGGCCAGCTTGCTTTTTGGAGTCCAGTTTTATTTGCTTTTAGAAGCTATAAGTGCCAAAAGAAGCTATAAATCTTTGTAACTTTGTCAACCCTTAAAAATTCCGGTTATGATTTACAAAATACGTATCATCTTAGATGCCAAGGAAGATATATTCAGAGACCTTGAGATAGAGGCAAGCACCTCTATGGAGGAGTTTCACAATGCTATAGCTCAGTCTTTTGGATTTTTAGGTAACGAAATGGCCTCTTTTTACACCTGTGATGAAGAGTGGATTCAAGATGAGGAAATCGCACTTTTTGACATGAGCGATAATGGTTCTGATGTTAAATTGATGAACGAAACTTTTCTGGAAGATGTCATGACAGAGGACAGCCCTAAGCTTATCTACGTCTATGATTTCTTAAGCATGTGGACGTTCTTCGTAGAACTTGCCGATAAGGTTGAACCTGAGTCTGGCATATCATATCCTAACGTATTGTTCAGTTTTGGTGAGCTTCCGGAAACACCTCCGGAAAAGAATTTTGAGTCGAAACCTGCTCATGATTTTGACGACACGTATGATAACTATGACGACCTTGATTTTGATGAGAATTGGAATTAAGCCATTGCGGATTTCTCCTTTTTTCAGCAAATCGAACATCAAAAAATAAATCTATTTAGCATTCTGATTAACAGCAATCTACACTTATCAAGAATTAAAAAAGCTATTGAATTATGATTAACCTATACCCTACCCAAATCGAAACAATTTCCCTTCATCGCGTGGGGAATAAAAACAAAAGCGAAGGTCTTTTTCTTTCTGAAGAGCCTTTCTCCTTGAACGACGAGACCACTGGTCTTTTAAAAGAATATTTCTTTAAGCCTTTTCGTGAAAAGGAAGAGAACTATTTTAAGCTTGTAA
This sequence comes from Zobellia nedashkovskayae, assembly GCF_015330125.1. Classification (NCBI taxonomy): domain Bacteria; kingdom Pseudomonadati; phylum Bacteroidota; class Flavobacteriia; order Flavobacteriales; family Flavobacteriaceae; genus Zobellia; species Zobellia nedashkovskayae. The sequence continues at coordinate 163,465 of NZ_JADDXR010000002.1, forward strand.
ATGATGTAGATGTGGAGTTTAACGAACTACACAAAATAGTTTCAGACATTTTTGCTGACCCGGAGAGTATGCACGCAAATTCTAAGAAAATTGCACAGCATCTTTTTGAGCAATCTAATCACCCGCATATTAAAAGTGGAGAGGTTTATGTTGCACATTTATCTAACGTTATGTTAGACAATGTTAAGACCGATGCAATTGGTATTTTCAAGAGTGAGCTTAAACACGATTTTCTTCAGTTTGAAGAAAAAGGGAGCAACTTAGACATTGTAATTCAACAAGGTATAAACATTAATAAATTAGACAAAGGCTGTCTAATTTTTAATGTAAATAAAGAAGAAGGTTACAAAGTTCTTTCTGTAGACAGTAACCGTTACGACACCAAATATTGGCTTGAAAATTTCTTGGATGTAGATGCCCTGGCGGATGAAAATTTCTATACTAAAAACTATTTGAAATTCTGTCAGAATTTTGCCAAAGACGTAGTGCTACCAGCTGAAGACAAGCAGCAAGAGGTTCTGTTTATGAACCGTGCGGTGAACCATTTTGCCAAGAATGATGAGTTTGAAGAAACTAGCTTCTTAAATGAAGTAATGGAAAACCCAGAATTAATACCGGAATTTAAACATTACAAAGAGGAAAAAGGTCCTAAATACAGTATTGAAGATGTGTCTAACTTTGATATTGCCAACAAGGCAGTATCTGATGCACGTAAGAAAATAAAGAATGTTATAAACCTTGACACCAACATACAAATTAAGTTGGATTTCATAAACCCAGAATCTGCGGAGAAGTTTGTAGAAAAAGGCTGGGATGAAGAACGCCAAATGTACTACTACCTAGTATACTTCAATAAAGAGGAGAAAAACTAGTATTAATATTAGTTGGTATTTAAAAGAAAAGTCCTCTTTTAAATACCAACTATCTTATTTTAGTGGTCTATTTTTATGTTTTGTTCCAATATTTGTTTCATACTCACATCTTCATAGTTACGACGTACAAAATTTAAGGCCAAACCTAATATTTCTCCCATAGTTTTAGCTTTTTTAAACTGCATGTCTAGTGTCAATTCATAAATTGCATCCCGTAACGTTTCAATATTTTCCTGAGTAGAAATATGATCTTTTTTGGCTATCGCAATTAAGCGTTTTATTCGGGCTCCCGAACTTAGGATTCGCTTAGCTACAATAGACCTTTCTTCCAACTTATATTGATCTATAGAGTCTCTTGTCAATTTTTTTCTAACTAGCTCTACCATCTGGTAGTTTTCCTTAAAAAATTGTGGCCGGTATACTTTTAATTTTCCTTCAAAACACTGTTGATCAAAATCTATAGCACGAATACGATAAACCACATGATCAAAATCGTGTACCGGTACTATAACATAGTTATAAGACCTCATATCTCCAAGTAAGCGTATCATACAACGCTCATTGAATTTAACAAACCCTTTGGCCAATTGTGATTTTTCGGTTTCCGTACAATTAGGTAACATATCCTTTATAAAAACATCGCCAGGAATACCTGCAATATGTTCCTCGATCAAAGTGTCTTTATAAACCAAAAAGTGAAGGTTGTAAGGCGAAAGCATATGCTCTAATTCCAATCCATAAATACGTGAGGCATCGGTTTTTTTTACATAGAAATACGTAAAGTTGTCATTCAGAATATTTCTAACCTTAATCCTAAAAGGCTTAGAATTACCAAAAGTGCAGAAGTCTACTGAATCAACATTTAAATACTTATGAATATTCTCATTCCCATCAGAGAGAAGAATAGAGTATACTTTTTTAAGACTATTGTCTATTTCTATTCTATCAAACTCAGAATAATAAACACGCACCCATAAGGTATCTATATCATCGTCATCATAAACTACTACCGAGCCAGCAAATCGCAATAAATCATCATAGAAAATAGGTATTTCAGTTTTACGGCTATAATGCTCTAAATATTGGTCCAATTTTTTACAAACTGGATAAGCCGGCTTTTTCTTAGACATTAATCGTTCTTCTGACATACTACAAATTTACTTACAAATTACTCATTTCAATCTAATAACGTAATCGTTCCTAATAGATTTCATACTTAAAACAACATATTTTGGGCTGTTTGCAACATTTATTTATTTATGAGAGTAAACCTTAGTTATTTTGAAGCTAGCCCCACTTGAAACCAACCCAATGATTAATCTGTTTAAGCCCTACTTTAAAGCGATTGTTTTTTTCCTTATCGCATTTAGCACAATTTCTGGATTTTCACAATTAAGTGACTTGCATTATCTACCACCGATGAAGCAAGGTCAAAATAATCAGGGTATTCAATTCCAGGCAGTACACTTGTCTACTCCGGAAACCACAGCTTTCACGATAAATGTATATCAAGGTACAAATACCACTCCTTTACAAACTTTCTCTATCGATAATTTAAACCCAGTTGCTTGGAACTTAGCAAATGGGGATAACAACATTACTTTAGTAGATAATAACAATACCGGGGTAGTACTTACAAATAGTGGATTGCGTTTTGAAGCACCTAGTGGTGAAAAATTTTATGTTAACTATAGAGGTAAATCGGGAGCACAAGCAGCTTCTTTAACTGCAAAGGGGAGACAAGCCCTTGGAACTAATTTTAAATGGGGTGGTGTTCCAAATAAGGGTAGTCAAATTTCTAAGTCCAACACTTTAGGTATCATGGCTACTGAGGATAACACTACTGTTACCCTATCTGGTTATGACCCTGGCTGTGAATTTAGAGTGGGGGCTAACAGAGCGGGTATAACAGCAAATTCATATACGGTAACATTAGATAGGAACGAATCATTTGTTTTTGAAACCTACATAGGTACAGCTCCTACCCAAGCTCATGAAGACGGTTGGATCGGTGCCTCCATTGTAGCTACTAATGATATTGTTATAAGTAATGGTTCTATCAATTTTGGTAGCCAAGATGGTGCTAGTCATAGAGATGCTGGTATTGATCAACCTGTACCCGTAAATAAATTAGGTAAAGATTATGTATTTATAAGAGGTAACGGTAATGCTAATGGTCTTACGGAATTTCCTTTAATCATTGCAACTGCCGATAATACTCAAATATTTGTTGGCGGTAATACAACACCACTAGCAACCATAGATGATGGTGAATATTTTAAAATTCCTAGCACTTATTATTCGTCCAACTCTGCAGGTGCAAATATGTTTGTGCAAACCTCAAAAGACGTATATGCTTACCAATCTTTAGCAGGATCAACCGCTGCTTACACGCAAGGGTTGAATTTTGTTGCTCCTGTAAACTGTTTGTTACCCGATATAATGGATAATATTCCAGATATCAAAAACGTGGCAGGATCTATAATGACCGGTGGATTAACTATTACAGCCTCGGTAACTACTCCAGATGCAAACATTAAAGTATTTCAAGACGGAGTTGAGGTATCTAAACCAGCATCTGACTCAGTAACCGGAACCGACAAATGGAAAACATTTTTTATTCCCAATCTAGACGGGGATATTAGTGTTACATCAACTGGTCCTATGGCCATTGGTTTTTTTGGTTATAACGGAGCACAAGGTGTAGCCGGCTATTTTTCTGGGTTTGATACCGTACCAGAAGTAAGGCTAGAAATCAATGGAGGTACCGTTGGGGATTGCTTTGCAGGTTCAAGTATTTTTGAAGCATCAGATGATAATTTTGATGCCTATCAATGGTATTTTGATGGAGTTTTGATTCCAGGAGCAAACTCGTTTGATTATGCAGCGACTATTGCCGGTGATTACTTTGTTAGGGGAACCAAGGGTCCTTGTACCTATGATTCGCAATCTATAACAGTTTTCTATTGTGAACCGGATGTCTTGATTGAAAAAACCGTAGACAAACCTGAAATAAATGAAGGCGAAACAGCAACTTTCACCATTAGGGCTGAAAATAAATATTTTCGTGACATTACTAATTTGCAGATTACCGATAATATCCCTGCCGGATTAACCTTAGTTAACGCCAATACAATTACAGGAAGTTGGAACGGAACAGTTTGGAACATTGGAACTTTAGAACCAGGAGATATTGTTTTTCTAGAGCTTGAGGTACGAGGAGACGAAATAGACATCTTGCCATTACTCAATCTCGTAAATACAGCTACCAATTCTCAAGACCAAACGGATGCCAATACTACAAGAGATGAGCCTTCTGCCCGAATTATAGTACATAACGATTTTGATAATGACGGCGTAGTGGATAGTGTTGATTTGGATGATGATAATGACGGAGTTTTAGATGCCGTTGAACAAATGTGTATCATTTCTAATGATGTGGCCTTCTCTTCGCCATCTTCCACGGTGTTAGGTGGTAGCGCCGTTACTGAGGTATTTACAAATTTCAATGGTTTTTGGAGAAGTTCTACTTCTTCAAAAAATCCAGTATTGCCCAACTTATCACATGAGTTATTGGCATTTACCTCCGGAGGCACCACTTTTAGTACTGGGGTTGCAGACAATGACGTATATGACTCCAACGGGAATGGTTTAATAGACGGCATAGACTCAAATAATGATGGAATTGCGGATATTTCGGCCACAGAATCTAACTGGATGGCCTTGACTCCTTCGAATAACATTTATAGCGAGGCAACTTTTGAAACCAGTTTAAATGATGGGAATGTTGATAATGCTTTGGGATTGACCGTTGTAAATGACCCTACTACAGACCTATTAAATCCTTTGTTGACCCACGGACAAAACGGATTGGACCTAGGTACCGGTATTGTTAACATCGGTGATACATGGGTTTATGAAATAGACCCTATAGTAGCGACTAACGTAGGTGATGGTATGCCTGATATATTATTGACCCAGGTTGCAGATCCGAATGGTGTCGGTCATATAGTAAGTTTTTATGATGCCACAGGTGCACCGCTTGGTAATGCTGTGAGGGTGCAGGCCTCAAGTGGAGGAGCTCTAGCAAGTGTTGTTGGTTCCTATAGACTAGATATTTATAATGCCAACGGCAGCGTCTTCTTTCATAATACCACAAGAGATTACCGCTTGGCCACCGTAGAATTGTCAGAATTTAATATACCCACCGCTAGTTTGAGTGACGTGGCCTACCTACGATTAGAACTTGGTTCAAATGCCGATGTTGCATTTTTATCCTACAATACTTCGTCATTTTCAGGATTTTGTGCGAATCTGGATACTGATATGGATGGCTTTCCGGATCATTTGGACTTAGATAGTGATGATGATGGTTGTAGCGATGCGAACGAGTTTTATAAAAGTGATACTGCCGATGGTGGCGATGGCGGAGAATATGGTACAGGAGTTCCTGTAGTTGACCCTACTGATGGAACCGTAAATGCAGCGTCTTACAATCAGGTATTTGCTCCGGTTATTGTTCTGGGTAATACTACTGAGGAACTAGGTGGTACGGATATTAATGGTCAAGATGTAAGTTTAGGAGATACTTTTAATTATGTAATACGATTTCAAAATACCGGTGATGATGATGCAACCAATTTCACTATAAGAGATGTTTTACCTAATAATGTAACGCTGGACGACATCAATGTTGATGACGCTCCCGGAGTAACCAATATTTACAATGCAGGCACAAATACCATAGAATTTACTATTCCTGACAATCTGGTTGAAATTGATGATCCTGAGTACAAAATTAAGATTACCGTTTCCATATCCGGTGATTGTTCTGAATTTGTTGCGGTTTGCGCTTCTCAATTAGAGAATAACGCTTTTGCTACTTACCAAGGTATTTTAAATACAAACACCTTCTCTGATGAAGATGGGAGTAATACGGCAGGTTCTTGTGTTTCCGACCTAGAAGTTGCTGCTAATAATGTTGCCGATGCCTTAATTAACTGTAACGTGGCCAGATCCGTACAGCTATGTGGTGCGGATGCCGAACTTACCGCAGGTTCTGGTTTTGAAACTTACAATTGGGCAATTGATTTAAATAATAATGGAACAATTGATTCAGGAGATACTTTATTAAACGATGGAGATCCTGACAGTGACCCAAGTACGTTAACTATAACTACCGTAGGCAACTATATTGTTGAAAAAACAGTGAGTAATGGCTGCTCTAACCATACAGAATTAATTTCCGTAGAACGTTATGGTGAAACCCAGACCAACCCAATTATTGAATATTTTAATCAAGTAAATGGTGATAGTAATCCTGATAACAATATTCAAGGTGAAATCGTTACTTGTTCTATAGATGGAAACTCAATGCCTAATATTTTTCTTTGTGGCACTAGTGATAGTGCATTTATACAATTAGGTATTACAGATGCACAAAGTATTACTTGGCAAAAATTAGATGAAAGTAGTTGCAATGAAGCAACTTGTGGCGAAGTTAGCGATGACTGTGCCAATACTGATAGTAATTGGACTTGGACTCAAGAGGCTGTTTCAAATAATTTTACCATTACCGAAAGTGGAAAATTCAGGGTGGTTATCGCCTATGAAGGTGGATGTTTTAGTAGATTCTATTTTAATGCATATCAAAATACTCTTGATATTCCGGAGCCCGATTCTTCTGATATTATTTGTGATACAGATGGTTCAATACGAGTTATTGATTTAGGTCCAGGATATGGATATCAATTATTTGATGTAGCGAACAACACTATTACTATTCCTTTTACTGCTGGCCAAGGTCCAAACTTTGACATTACTACTAGCGGCACTTACAAGGTTCAAATTACGCAACTTGATCCATCAACTGGGGCTCCAATAGCCAATAGCTGTGTGTTTGAAACTGAAGATATCGGAATTCAAGAAAGAATTTTTGAAGTAACCCTTAGCAGTACCCCTGAAGATTGCGATGAACTTGGAACCGTAGGTATTCAGGCATTAAACGTTTCTCCAGAGTACAGCTATGAGCTGTTCTTTGATAACGGTAGCGGAAGTGCCGGTGCATTTGTTAAAAACAATTTGGTTTCTACAGACAACACCCACACTTTTACAGGAGTTGCCGAAGGAGACTATGTGGTTGTAACTACTACAACAGATGGCTGTAGAGATGTTGATACGATTACCGTAGCCGAAATTCCTAAATTGATATTAACTGCTGCAACCCAAGAAGATATTACCTGTACACCAGGTGTTATCAACCTAACTCCATCAGGAGGAACAACAAACTATAAATATGCTATTTGGAGTAAAAATGGCGTCCTTAATTATACTGACGAAGCTAGTATTCCTGATGCGGATTATACGCCTAACACAACATTTTTATTTGGTTATGAAGGCAGTCCTTCTACCTATGTTCCTAATGCTGATGGCGATTATGTCTTTGTTGTCACGGATGATAATGGTTGTTTTGGATTCTCCAATAGTGTACATATAGACGATTTAGGTACGGTAAGTATCACTGCTTCTAATTCAGAAATTACTTGCGCAGATTCATCTACTTCCGTATTAACTATCAATGCTTCGGGAGGTACCGCACCTTATCAATATAGCTTAGATGGTGGCACAACCTACCAAACTGAAAATTTCTTCAACAATATAGCTGCTGGTAATTACACGATTACCGTTATGGACTCTAGTGGTACTAGCGGAACTGGTTGTGAAGAATCTATACCATATGAGGTTGTTCAACCTTTTAGACTTACAGCATCTCCAGCAATTATTGAAGACGCTTCTTGTGATACTTCTGGCGCTGCAATTCCAACCGCTCTAGTAAAAATACTGAATACTACTGGTGGTCAAGCTCCATATGAGTATAGTTTTGATGGCGGAAGTACTTTTGATATAATTGATCAAAAACGTTTGGCTTCTGGTACTCACCAATTGGTAGTAAAAGATGCTTTGGGATGTTCTACGGATTTAGAAATTACGGTTCCTAACATAATTGCAGACCCTAGTTTTGGTAATGATGTTACATATACTTGCGATGGTAATGGCGTTATAACCATTACACCATCTAATACAACAGATTTCTTATACGAATACCAACTAAACGGTACCGATAATGTGCCTGTAGACAGCAATATTTTTAATGCTGTGTCTCCGGGTACACAAACTGTAACCGTTGGATATACAAGTACTATAGCAGCTAACCAAAGTACATTGTTTCTTGAGAACTTTGGAACTGGGGGTACTACTCAAATTGCAGAAGTTGGTCCTGGATATTGTTTTGAACCTCAAGATGGCACAGATACCGATTGTAATTTAGGCCCTGCCGGTATTTTGGTAAATGCAGAATATGCGGTAACCGATAGAGTAACCAATCCTAATATTACGTGGAGAAGCCCTAACGACCATACTGGTTTGACCGATGGTAGATTTATGGCAATAGGTGTGAGTGTCTCCGCAGGAAATAATAACATTCTTTGGTCTAGAACAGGATTAGATGTACTAGCAAATCAAGATATTACAATTTCCTTTTATGCCTATAACTTACAAGTAGATGGTACTCCTGGTCGCGAACCGGAAGTGCTTGTAGAGCTAGTTGATGCCTCTGGAACTGTTATTAACAGTATGGCAACAACTGCTATTGACAAAAATAACAATGCAGATGACTGGCACTTAAGAGAGGTAACCTTTAACCCTGGGGCAAATACGGTTGCTGGTGTTTTATTACGTACCAATCTAGATAGCGATGACGGAAACTTCTTGGTTTTAGATGATATTCAGGCAATCCAAACTCCTGAAATATGTGAAAAAACACAAGATGTTACAGTTGTTGTAGAATCTGGTAAAACTTTTGAACTAGCAATTTTGGGAAGTACAGACCCTACTTGTAACGGTTCAGATAATGGTAATATTCGTTTTGAAGTAACTAATTTTGATTCTGCTTTTGGATATCAATATTCTATTGACGGAGGTACTACTTGGGTAACGGAGACAACTTCTCCAATAACTACCTCTTCTACCCTTGCCGATGGTACATACAATGTAATGGTCGAAAAAATAGACGACAATACGTGCACTGATACCTCAGCTACTACTGTTACCCTAACTTCTCCAAACGTATTAACAGCAAGTTTACAACAGAAAGCTGAATTTACGTGTTTTAATACCGGTGCTACATTGGAAGCAACAGCTACTGGAGGTACTCCTGGTTATGAATATCAGTTAGAATTAACTGATGGAACAGTAATTAGGCCTTTTAGTAATTCGTTACAATTCCTAAATGTGCCACAAGGAGACTACTATGTAAGAATTAGCGATTTAAATAACTGTGAAACTTTGTCTTCTACGACAGTTTCCATTGCCCAACCAAATACGGTAAGTTTTGATTTAACCGCTACACAATGTTATGACGGACTTAGCAATGGAACAGTAACTGCAACCGTAACTGACGGAAATGGAAATTATTCATTTAGAATAAATAGTGGAGCATGGCAAACCCCTACTCCTATTACAGGTTTAGCATATACTTTTAATAACTTATCAGAAGGAACTTTTGATGTTGAAGTAACTGATCAATATGGTTGTATTTCTACCATACAATCAATTACTATTGCTCCAACAATTACACTTAGTGTGGTTCCAACAAATGCTAGTGTTTGTGCGGATGGTACTTTAACAGCAACGGCATCTGGTGGTGACGGTAATTTTGTATATGCCTTTATTCCTTCAGGTAATACAGTTGTAGACAGTGATTTCATTGCTTCTAACACTACCTCTATTGCTTTAGCTAATATTGGAGATTACGATATTTATGTAAGGGATCAAGCAAACGGTACCGATGCATGCCAAACTATGGTAACGGAGACCATTGCCGCTAATCCAGTTTTAGCAATGACCGCTGTACCAACAGACCCTGACTGTCATGATGGTACTGGTAGTATTGCAGTGAATATTAGTGACGGATTATCTCCTTTCGATTATCGTTTGGTAGATATGACCAACGGAACTCCGGATCAAGTTCAAACTAATGTTACGGGTAACACCAAAACCTATTACAACTTGGCACCAGGCACCTATGACGTAATTGTTACAGATGATGCTGGATGTTCAGAAAATGAAACAGTAGTCATAAATCAACCAGCTGAATTAACTGCCGATATAGTTTTAGCCTATGCTAGCGATTGTACAGGTGGAGTAGCCGACTTTGGCTTCGATTTTACAAGTGTTACAACTGGACTGGTTGGTACAATTGAATATAGTGCTGATGGTGGTACTACTTGGGTATCATCTCCGGTATTTAGAGGATATACTTCCGGCGATGAAGTTTATCCTTCTCTTCGTACAGTAGATATTAGTAGCAATTTAATTTGTCAGACAGATCTTCCTAGAGAGATTATACCTTATCCTTTAGATGATTTAGATATAACTACTTCTTCCGTAGTTGAAAACTGTGATGAACTAAAAGTGGAAGTACAAGGTGGTGAGGGAATACCTGGATATGAATATGCATATTCTAATGACCCTTCAAATTTTGATGCTACAACAGCTACATGGCATGTTGGTGGTAGCACTCATCTTGATGGTACTGCTGTTACGCCAGGGCATGGTAGTTATGAATTCACGAACTTAATTCCAGGTAGAACTTATGTGTTCTACGTGAGGGACAGCAATACGCCTAGTTGTACAAGACAAAGTACTGTAAATGTAAATGAGATTGCAGGTGGTCTACCTATGGTCATCACTGCAGATATTACCCCGTCTTGTAGCACTTCAAATAATGGTGCCATTACATATACAATTGTAGATGAAGATGGTATTACCGAGCCAAATATGGAATGGTTCTTATATGATGTTAATGGCGTGCTTATTAGAGATAGTGCAGGTACGGTTGTATATAGCAATACGATAACAATCACCAATCTAGCACCAGACGAATATTACATAGAAGTAAGACAAATAGATGGTGGTGGTGCACAACAATGTATCAGCGCCAGTGAAAACGAAATCTTAGATGAGTTAGAAATCATCACAGGAGACACAAGTTCAATTCAGGATATATCTTGTGAAAACCCTGGCTTAATCAAAATAGATAATGTTCAAGGTGGTGGAGGTACTTATTTCTATACCATTACCGGTCCTAGTCCTTTTACTACTATAACAACGACAAGTGACAACCCTATTGAAATAGCAGCAAATTCTCCTGCCGGCACATATACTGTTACCGTAGAAGATCAATATGGTTGTTCTTACAATCTAATTGATGTTTCAATGAATTTTATGGCCGCACCAAGTATTACGGATGTGGTGATAGCTAATTGCGACACCAATGCATCTGTTACCATTAATGCAACTGGTACAGGTACAATTCTATATTCTTTAGATGGCGGAAGTACATATCAAAACAATGGAGGTGTTTACAATACTGTTCCTGCGGGTAACTATGATGTATTCATAAAAGATGCTTCTGGTTGTATAGACACTTTAAATATAGACGTACACCCTACTCTACAAGCTTCGGCAAGTTTAGATAAACAATTAGGTTGTGATGCTGGCTTTGAAGCAGAAATAGCAATAGAAGGTCTTGCAGGTTCAGGAAATTATGAATTTGAAATCTTAGATAGCGCCTCAGCTAATGTAGTTACACGTCAAACCTTAACAGGTGGTGCAATGAACGTAGCAGTAAGTGTTCCGGATAACACTATAGATACAGATTACACAGTTAACGTTTATGACATAGGAACCGCTTTACCAAATTGTAGTAGGACTTTTACTGTGAAAATTCCGGCAGCAATACGACCAGATTTTACAGCTAACCCTACAGATGTAAGTTGTTCTGGAGCAAATGATGGTAGTATAGAATTGGTTCAAACCAACAATGGTAATAATCCATTAACCTATACATTAACGCCAATGCCTGCTGGTGCATCTTGGGATGCTACCACCCAATCATACATAAACCTACCCGGTGGCACGTATGATGTGGAAGCTAGAGGCCCTAACAACTGTCCAACAGTAAAATCTGTAATAGTAAATGAAAACGCGCTTATTACTTTTGCCTTACCAGTTGTAGACCAATTTGGTTGTACTAGTGATAATAATACCAACAACGCAACCATCACTATTGATTTGAGTAGTATTTCTAACGGAAGTGGTACTTATAATCGTTTTGAATTCATAGATGATGCTACTTCTAATGTACTCCAAAATAGCAGTAGTTTAGTTTATGAGTATACAGATGTTGCGGGTGGCAATGTTATTGTTCGCGTATATGATGATGAAGGTTGTTCAGTTGAACAAACGGTTACAGTAAATGCTTATGATGCTTTAGTTGATGCTACAGTTGTAGTAACACGCGAAATTGATTGTGTTAATAGTGGTGAAGATTTAAGAATAGACGTAACTAGCTCTATTACTAATTCTACTACTGACCTTAGCAACTATGAATTCAGAATCTTGCCTTCCTCTACCTACCAAGCATCTAATGAATTCTTGAATAGATTAGAAGGTAATTATACCATAGGTATAAGAAATATTACCACGGGTTGTGAAATTATAAGAAGCCATACCGTAGAAGATCCAAATACATTTAATGTAGTGGTAGATAAATTATCTGATGTTGTTTGTCACGGAACTGATGGAAGTATTCAAATTACTTTTACCGATGCTACTTATACTGGTAATTTTGATTGGGAAGTTTTAAATGCCGATGGCACAGCAACAACCCGAACGGATGACGAAGGTATTTTTAATGGTACAGGCACAACCGCATCTATTCCAGTAGCTGCGGGTAATTATATTGTTAGAGTTGCACAAGTTGGTTTCCCAGAATGTAGCCAAGAACGTGCAATTACTATCACAACGCCAAGCGCACCAATTACTTTGGCTACTATAGAAACTAAGGATGTTGGTTGTTCCAATGATATGGGTAGTGCTAATATTACACCTAACGGTGGTGAAGCGCCTTATGATATTATATTAACCCACGTTCCTTCTGGCACAACTTACCCAGCCAATCAAGTAAATAGTTACTTGTTCAGAGGTTTACGCGATGGACAGTATTCTGTTGAAGTAACAGATAACTTAGGTTGTACGGTACCTTTTAACAATGCATTTGTATTGTCTCCACCAGAGCCAATAGTCGCAAGTATTCTATCAATTGTAGAATTAGTTTGCGAAGGTGGTACCGATGCAGAAATAACTGCAGAATTTACACCAAGAACTATTAGCAACCCTACACCAAGTTATAGATATATTCTTAAAACTTATGACAGTGACGCTCCAGGTGCCAATCTGTTACAGACTTCAAACTCTCAAACTACAGCTACCTTTAGCAACTTAAGATCTGGTTTCTATAGCGTTACTATTTTAGACGATTTAAATTGTTCTGACGAAACCAATATTGTAGAAATTGTTGAACCTACCGAAGTAGAAGGTTCAATAGTAACTGCACAACGGTTGAGCTGTTTGTCCGATGCAGAGCTATTGTTAACCGCTTCTGGCGGTACGGGCCCATACGCGTGGAACACCACTGGTATTCCTCCGTTCAACAACATGAACGAAACTAGTGGACCAAACACCCATTTGTTTACTGGTATTTCAGCAGGTAATTATCAATATTATATACAGGATAGTGAAGGTTGTATTTCTATACTCACGAACAGTATTACTATTAATCCAATTACCCCATTAGCGATAACATTGGATAATGCTAATCCAACGATTAATTGTAATGGTGATAATTCTGGAGTTATTAATGCAGAAGCTGCAGGAGGATTAGGTGATTACCAATATGCTTTGTTCTCAGATTCAGGTTTAACCAACGAAGTAAGTCCGAATCAACCAACAGGTTTATTTACAGATTTATTGGCAGGTACTTATTTTGTTAGAGTTCAAAGTGATGATTGTGAAATAACATCTTCGGCAATAACAATTACCCAGCCAGACCCTCTTCTAATAGATACCGGTAACACCATTTTTAATGATGTAACCTGTAACGGAGCTGATGATGGTAGCATTACGGTAAATATGCTTGGAGGAACTGGTATTTATCAATATGCCATCTCTCCAAATTTGGATAGATTTAGTGATGACAATACTTTTGACGAGCTTGCTCCAGGAGATTACACCATAATCGCACAAGATTCTAACGGATGCTTTGAACTTTTTGAAGCTACCATAGAAGAACCTGAAGTATTAGAAGTATCCGCTATAGCTACACCAGAAATTTGTGTTGGCGAAGAAGATGGTACTATTGAATTAACTATTACCGGTGGTACTGCCCCATATAGTACTCGCCTGTTAGATGAATCTAATTTTGTTCTAGATAGAACCAGTTTTGCGAATATGGCCGCTGGGTTGTACATTATATATATTGAAGATGCGCAAGGTTGTGAGGAGACTATTACGGTAACTGTTGATCCGGGGGTTAACCTTGGAGCTCAGGTAGAGCCTGTCTATGGTTGTAATGGAAACACTCCTAACAATTATGTGAACATTGTACTTGATGATTTAAGTATTGAAAACGATGTACTTTTTGGACTGGATACAACGGACCCGTCTGAAATGCAGCTGAACCCGTTCTTCCGTGATATTGCCCCTGGTACACATTACATTGCTATTTCTCATGAAAATGGATGTATGACAACCTACAGTTTTGAAATAGAAGCTTTTGACCCATTAACCTTAACGGTGTCAGAAACTAATATTAATGAAATTACTGCAGTGGCAGGTGGCGGTAGAGAAAACTACACCTACTATTTTGGTGATACGAACAATGGCACCGACAATGTATTTTACATCACCAAAACGGATACCTATTTGGTTAGAGTTGTTGATGAAAATGGTTGTGAATTTACAGAAAGTATTTTCATGGAATTCATTGATATAGAGATTCCAAATTTCTTTACACCAAATGGCGATGGAGCAAATGACATCTGGAAACCAAAGAACATAGAAATCTATCCAGACATCTTCATTAGCATTTATGATAGGTACGGCCGTACAGTTTATAAGTTCAGAGATAATGAAGACGGTTGGGGTGGATTCTATCAAAAATCAGAATTGCCTTCAGGTGATTACTGGTATGTAATTAAATTGAATGGTGAAGCAGACACAAGAGAGTTTGTTGGACATTTCACCTTATATAGATAAGTAAATTAATAGAGGTGGCTAATTCAGTTACCTCTATTTTACGGACAAAAACCACTTAATACTAGAGTTTTACAACTTATAGTTGTGCTTTTAGTAATGTTTGAGTTTCTTAGGTACCTAATGACCACCTAAACTTACAATGAGGCAAAAGTTAATTTTATTTATTTTATTCACGATGGTTTCCGTATCTGGGTTTTCCCAGTTGAGTGACCTTCATTATTTGCCGCCATTAAAACAAGGTGGCAACAACCAAGCAGTTACCCAACAGAGTATTTATTTATCCAGCCCAGAAACTACAGCCTTTTCTGTAAATATTTATCAAGGCACATCTACAACCCTTTATAGCACAACTACGTTATCTAAAACTACTCCTCAAGAAATAGCACTAGCTAATGGTGATAACAACATTACCATGATGGAAAATGACAGTACTGGTGTTGTTATTACAACTGGAGGTTTACGATTGGAAGCTCCAGGTGGCGAAAAATTCTATGTGAATTATAGAGGTAGATCCGGGTCACAAGCAACTTCCCTTACAAGTAAAGGAAGGCAGGCAATGGGAAATCATTTTAAATGGGGAGGAACTCCAAATAAAGGTACTCAAAACAGTTTGACAAATTCGTTGGGAATAATGGCTACTCAAGATGGTACTACGGTAACCGTCTCAGGTTATGATCCAGATTGTGAGTTTAGATTAGGAAGTGATCGAGACGGTCTCACAGCTGATTCCTACACCATAAATTTAGATGCAAACGAATCTTTTGTGTTTGAGGCATATGTTGGAGAAACTCCTGCTAATGCAGACGGTTGGTTAGGAGCGGATGTAGTTTCCAATAATCCTATAGTCATAAGTAATGGGGGCCTTAACACTGGGGCAAGAGTTGGTTACAGTGGTAGAGATGCTGCAATTGATCAGCCGGTACCTCAGAATAAATTGGGAAAAGAATATGTCTTTATTAGAGGAAACGGAACAAGTGAAACAGAAATACCAATAATTATAGGTACTCAAAACGGCACGAATATTTATGTAAACGGAAGTACAACAGCTATCGCTACTATAAACGATGGTGATTATTTTGAAATACCTGAAAGCAATTACTCGGTTTCTTCGGCAGGAGGAAATATGTATGTAACCACTTCAAAAGATGCTTACGCCTATCAGTTAATGGCAGGTGCAAGTGCTATTTATACCCAGGGATTAAATTTTATTGCCCCTGTAAATTGCTTATTACCAGATACAGTAGATAACATTACACACATAGAAGATGCCGCTGGAGTAACCATGACCGGTGGAGTAACTCTAATTGCCTCTACCACTACCCCAGATGCAAACATTACCGTAACGGATGGTAGTGGTCCAATAGCCTTACCCGCACCATCGGCAGTTGCCGGAACGAGCTTATGGAAAACCTATTATGTTGCAGGACTAACTGGAGATGTAACCATAGAATCAACAGGACCAATAGCAGTTGGCTTTATAGGCTTTAGTGGTGCCAGAGGTATTGCTGGTTATTTTTCTGGTTTTGATACCGTACCTGCAGTAGATCTACAAGTTACAGGTGGTGGTTGCTTGCCTACCGCAGAAGTAGAGGTTACCGACCCCAATTTTGATGATTACCAATGGTTTGAAAACGGTGTCCTTATTGTAGGTGCAAATAATTCTACCTATACACCAACTAATGCAGGCGATTATTACGTACGGGTTACAAAGGGAGGGTGCACCTATGATTCCCAACCTTTAACCGCTTACTATTGCGATCCCGATATCATTCTGAGCAAGGATGCAGACCAAAATACGATTACCGAAGGAGATACGGTCACTTTTACAATTACTGTTGAAACTTTAGGAATAGATCCGGTCACCAACTTAGTTTTGACCGATGTTTTACCACCGGGCCTAGAATTGATTTCCTCCTCTATATCCAAAGGAACGTTCACTTATCCCGATTGGAATGTTGGAGGTATGACTTCCGGTGATCTAGAAACTTTGACTTTGGTCACCAGGGCCAGTCTAGAAAATATTTATTCTACAACCGCCAACTACACGAATACGGTAACCAACAGCCAAGACCAGGTAGACTCCAACATCACGATGGACGACCCTTCCGAAACCGTAACGGTAAGCAAAAACACCCCTACTACTGTAATAACGAATAGAAGAATTACCTATCGCGTAAATAGAAATTAATCTTTTAGTGTAACATTGTATGAAGTATCTCGTCAAGTAGGTATAATCAATCAAAAAACACTTGACGTGAGCACTATTCTAACAGTTAATCATCTCACCAAAAAGTTTGGATATCTAACGGCTGTCAAAGACCTTTCTTTCACCATTGAAAAAGGAAATGTATATGGCATTCTTGGACCGAACGGAAGCGGTAAATCTACTACTCTAGGTATTGTTCTAAACGTGGTAAACGCCACACAAGGTAATTTTGCTTGGTTTGACGGCACTACAACTACCCATCAAGCCTTAAAGAAAGTGGGCGCTATTATTGAAAGACCCAACTTCTATCCTTATATGACCGCGCTTCAAAACCTGAAATTGGTTTGTAAAATAAAGGAAGTTAGCGAAGATAAAATAGAGGAAAAACTAGAGCTTGTTGGTTTGTTAGACCGAAAAAACAGCAAGTTCAGAACCTATTCTTTGGGTATGAAGCAACGCCTGGCCATTGCCTCTGCCCTTCTCAACGACCCTGAAATTCTAATTCTTGATGAACCCACAAATGGATTAGACCCACAGGGAATTCATCAAATACGGGAGATCATTAAAAAAATAGCTTCTCAAGGCACGACTATTTTATTGGCATCGCACCTTTTGGACGAAGTTGAAAAAGTCTGTAGCCATGTTATTATCCTAAGAAAAGGAGAAAAATTATACTCTGGCCGTGTAGATGGCTTGTTAGCAAGTCATGGTTTTTTTGAATTAAAGACCGATAACCTTGAGAATTTAAAAACCTTTTTAGAAAAACATGCAAGTTTCGGAAGAATAAAGTTGGAAAACGGCTGCATCACTGCAATTTTAAAAGAAGAGATGAATGCGGGTGAACTGAACAAAACGCTTTTTGACCAAGGTATAATACTATCTCACCTAGTAAAAAGAAAAGAAAGCCTAGAAGAGCAATTCCTGACCTTGACCAAAAACCAATCCAACTAAAAGCCATGAGACGACTCCTTCAAATAGAATTCATAAAATTGTGGAACAACAGGGCTAGCAAAGTCTTGATTCTGGCGTACTTTGTATTGCTTACCTCTATAGCATTAGTTGCCGCGGTTAAGTTTGATATTGGCCCAATAAAATTCCATTTAGCAGAACAGGGAATTTTCAACTTTCCATACATATGGCACTTCAATGCTTTTATAACAGCATTTTTTAAATTGTTTCTGGCTATTGTAATTGTATCCATGATGGCTAACGAATACAGTAACAAAACTATTAAACAGAATTTAATTGACGGTCTTTCCAAAAAGGAATTTATCCTTTCAAAATTTCTGACCGTCGTTACTTTTTCTTTAATTTCAACAGTTTTTGTTTTTGGAGTTTCGCTCGTTTTAGGTCTTTTTTACTCCAATTTTACTGAAATTAGCATCATTTTCTCCGGTTTAGAGTTCCTTTTGGCTTTTTTCGTAAAGCTAGTCGGTTTCTTCTCCTTCTGTTTATTTCTTGGTATTTTAGTAAAACGTTCTGCCTTCGCTTTAGGTTTTCTAATCCTATGGCAAGTATTTGAATCTTTTATCCGCGGCATTATTAGATGGCGTTTTTTTGATGGAGAGACTACGGATATCATTATGGGTTTCTTTCCGCTAAATGCCATGTGGAACCTAATTAAAGAACCTTTTACCAGATTAAGTGCCGTACAAACTGCCGTAAACCAAATGGGCGAAGAAGTTGTATTAAATTATCACGTGCATTGGTATGAAATATTGATTGTCCTAGCTTGGACGGCCATTTTTATTTATGGGTCTTACGCTCTTTTGAAAAAAAGAGATTTATAGAGCATTCTTTACATAGTTTTCTACTGGTAATCCAGTAGAAATAAGTCGCTGTTTTCTAGTATTTATTAGTCGGAATTATTAGCGGATTACCCTTTAAGTTATATTCATTCCTAGAATATAATTGAACGCTATGAAATTCTTCTTTACACTACTAATTATCCTTACCTGTTTCTCGGGAATTTCTCAGCAAGCAAATGATTGTTTTGATGCCATAGTAGTTTGTGGCAATAGTGATATTTCCAGTAATGCTTCAGGTTTTGGCACACAAGAGTTAGACCCCACTACAAACCAATGTGTAAACCAAGAAGTCAATAGTTTGTGGATAAGTGTTAGTATTGCAGTAGGAGGCACACTTGCTTTCACAATTCAACCTAAGGTTGATGATTTAGAAGTAGATTACGACTTCTTTATTTTTGGTCCAAATAGTAATTGTCAGAATTTAGTAAGCCCCATACGATGTTCTACCACAAACCCACTTCAAGCCTCTTTAGGCTATAACATTACAGGGCTAAGCGAAATTGAATTAGATCAAAACGAAGGCCCAGGGCCAGACGGAAATAGCTTTGTTTCCCCTATTCCCGTTACTGCAGGAGAACAGTACTACATTCTCGTTGACAGACCTAATGGTGATGGTGGTTTTAATTTGGAATGGACAGGTACCGCCGGTTTTCTGCCATCTCCTAATGTTACCCAACCAAATGATCTTGAAGTGTGTTTATCAGAAGCGGATACGGTAGTTGATTTGACAGAAAATGAAGCCTCCATAACCACTAGTACCACTGCAACTATTTTATATTACACTTCATATAATAATGCCTTTGATGGTGTAAACGCAATTACCGACCCAACTCAATTTATGTACAATGGTACTAAGAATAATATTTATGTTCGAGTAACGAATCCCAATGGTTGTTTCGAGATTGTTGATTTTGGAATACAATCCATATTATTTGATAGCCCACCAGATTTTGACTACTCGTCCTGTGATCCAGATGGTGATGGGCAAGCAGATTTTCCAATAAATGATATTATCGCAGATGGTAAAAATGTATTTAACAATGCTTCTGACTTGGAATTGACCATACACCCGGATATAAACTCCGCAATACTGAATTCCAATACAATCACTAATCCAAATTTATCTTCCGCAAGCACAACGTTATATGCCCGTGTTTCGTCTACCCTATTCAATGATTGTTATATTACATATCCAATTTCATTAACTGTTAATTCATCCGAATTTGCAGCTTCCGTTAATTTAGTTCAATGCGATATTGACCAAGATAATTCGCTAGATGGTATTACCAAAATAGATTTAAATCAAGCCTTTCCAGATTTACAGGACAATGCCGTTTTATTTTACGAGACGAATGCCAATCGTGACGCCAATAATCCCATTGCCGACCCTAGCAATTATACCAACCTTGTCCCCTTTTCTACAACGATATTTTTTAAAGTAAATACTAGCACCTGTGGAAGTTTAGGTGAAATATATATTGAAATAAAACCTACAACTGTTGCTTTGAACACCTCGAGCCCAGTACAGTTATGTGATGATGATACCGAAGACGGAGTTTTAGCGGCTACTTTTGATCTAGAAAATATCCGCCAGAATACATATGCGGGAATGGACGTTGCTTTCTATGAAAGTTTAGAGGATGCTTCTTTAGAAAAAAATCCGCTTGACGGGAATTATAGAACCACTTCAACCTTCTTGTACACCCGCCTTGAAACTAATAATGAGTGTAATGACATAGAAGAAATTGAACTTATTGTCAACAGTTTACCGGAAATATCTCTAGAAAAACTTTATGAAATATGCGCTGATCAAGACCCTTTAATTATTGATGCTCCAGATGGTTTTGATGGATATAGTTGGCTTAAGATTGATAAAGGAATACCTCTGGAAATTAGCACCGATCAACAAGTAACGATTACAGAGCCCGGAAATTACAGCTTAGAAGTTGAAATTCAATATCAAAGCAACAATCAGCCCTCAAGCTGTTTAAATTATGCTGATTTTCTAGTTACACCTTCAACCCCTGTAGTGATTGAGGATATAAAAATTAAACAACTCTCCGATTATAGTACTGTAGAGGTTGAAATACGGGGAGACTCCGTTTATGAATATTCCCTTGATGGCGAAACCTATCAAGATGAAGCTAGGTTTGACAATGTAGAAGCTGGGCTCTATACCGTTTTTGTTCGTGATAAAAACGGTTGCAGTATTTCTGAAAGAGAAATTTCGGTTATTGGATTCCCCAAGTTCTTTACCCCTAACGGAGATGGTGCTAACGATATGTGGCAGGTAATTGGGGTAAATGCCAATTTTGGAGACCAAGTAATTAACATCTATAATCGCTACGGAAAACTTGTAAAACAACTTTACTCTAACTCTATTGGCTGGGATGGATTAATGAACGGACAGCCACTGCCTTCTTCAGACTATTGGTTTAGAATCAACTTAGAGAATGGCAAAGAGTTTAAAGGCCATTTTTCTTTAAAGCGATAGTTGCACAGATTATTTCCCTTTTAAAGGATAAAATCGGCCTTTCAAAGAAATTATACAATAACCAATATATAGCCTACTATATTAGCTCTCAAACGTTAGAGCTATATGAAACTCCCTCGCTATCATCTATTTATTATAGGTGTCCTTCTCGTATTTTTTAGAGGAAATGCAATAGACAATTACCCTCACCCCTTAGTTGGCAACGAACCATTTATTACCACATGGAATACAGATAACCCTGGTACATCAGATGATAATCAGATTACCATTCCTACATTTTCTAGTGAAATTTATAATTATACAGTTGACTGGGGTGATGGTAATACTGATGCTAATGTGACTGGCGACATAACACATACTTATTCCACGGCAGGAACATATGAAGTCTCTATCTCTGGAGAATTTCCACAGATAAATTTTCGCGATTTGGGGGACAAAGAAAAAATTATATCGGTCGTACAATGGGGAGATATTGAATGGAAATCAATGCGTAGCGCATTTAGCGGTTGTACAAATTTAGATGTAAGAGCTACAGATTCTCCTAATTTATCGGAGGTTACCATAGTAAATGGTATGTTTTCCGGTTGTTCCTCCCTTATAGGAAATGAGTCTTTCAATAATTGGGATATGGGCATGATTATAGAAATGGAAGGTATGTTTGCTGCCGCATCACAATTCAACCAACCAATAGGAAAATGGGATGTAAGCAATGTTAAAGATATGACCGGTACATTTAGCCAAGCTACCTCATTTAACCAAACTATCGGGAATTGGAATGTTGGGAAAGTGGAAGAAATGTGGGATATGTTCGGCGGAGCAACTAGTTTTAATCAAGACATAGGAGACTGGGATGTGAGCAATGTCTTGGACATGTGTGGTATGTTCCTTCTCGCTGAGTCATTTGACCAAAACCTAAGTAAATGGAAACCCACTAGTTTACGTTCTGCCTGTTATATGTTTAACTATTCATCACTATCCACCGCCAATTACGACGCCCTTTTAATAGGTTGGAGTGAACACAATCTTAAAACCAATGTAGATTTTGAGGCAGATAATAGTACGTACTGTGCCGGAGAGAAAGCCAGAAACAAGTTGATTAATACCTATGGGTGGAAAATTAATGACAAAGGATTTTTAGGTATTACAATAACTGAATTACCTAACCAAGAACATACAGACAGCTATACTCTTCCGACGATTACAGGGACAAACTTAACCGGAAACGAAATGTATTATACAGGCCCTACTGGCACCGGTCAATTTTTTTCTTTTGGTACAACGCTTTACGCAAGTGATTTTCCAGACTATCCCGTAACACTATACATTTATGATTTTAGTGGCGCTAGTACATCAGGCTGTAATGATGAGAAAAGCTTTGAGCTTACATTAAACACTATTTGTAAAAATCCAATTGCCGATAATTTAGAGTCTGCATTGAGCTGTACTAATTATACATTACCAGAACTAAGTAAAAACAATTTCTACTATACGGAAGCCAATGCTAATGGAGAAAAACTTGAAGGAGGTAATATTATCTACAACAGTAAAACGCTGTATATCCATACGGGCTCAGGCGACTGTTATGACGAGAATACTTTTAAAATTACAATAAACAGAAGTTTATGCGATATTGAGATTAAACCAGTTGATCCCTGCTTGGTTGAATTTCCACAATTTATAACACCTAATGGAGATGGCCGATTTGATGTATTCAAACCCAGAAAAAATCCTTGCGGGCAATCCGGTAAATTGCATATTCTTGACAGATATGGTAGACTTGTTTATGCAACTGACGATTTATCCTTGGGCTGGGACGGCACTGACAACTCACGAAAACTACCTGAAATGGATTATTGGTACCTATTCCAAAACTCTGATTCCGGTAAAACATTTACAGGTCATTTTTCAATACTCCGATAGCTTCACCAAAAATTTCAATCCAGCTACAATAGGTCATAGTTCTTTTGTAATTTTAAAGGATGAAATTTAAAGTAGTCTCAGAGTTCAAACCAACCGGCGATCAGCCAGGAGCCATAAAGCAAATTGTAGAAGGAATGGATGCCGGTGAGCGCTACCAAACCCTTTTGGGTGTTACGGGTTCGGGTAAGACCTTTACCGTCGCTAATGTTATTGAACAGGTGCAACGTCCTACCCAGGTGCTTGCCCATAACAAAATATTGGCAGCACAGTAGTACTCTGAATTCAAACAGTTTCTTCCAGAAAATGCGATTGAGCACTCTATCCTTTCAATTTATTAAATAAATGAAACCGACACATTCTCAAGTAAAAAGTCTATATGGATTATTTACCCAAAAATAAGCGCAATAATTAAATTAGGTTTTATTCGTTCAAGTGTTAAGGTATTAGCTGAAGTAAAGTATCCAAAATGAATTACTTAGTTAATTTTGTTCACCAAATTTAATTAAAACATACTATTTGCAAATTACTTAAATGGCATACTTTAAATGACCATTAAAGAAAAGTTCACTTTTAACAAATGAAGAAAATCAAGGTTTTTTTATTCCTGTCTGTATTTGTTCAATTCGTAGCTGCCCAGGTAACCCCTGTTGAAAAAGCAGCACTTTTAGCATTTTACAATGCAACTGATGGGCCAAATTGGGTAAGTGAAAATGATGCCGACTTGACTAATGATTGGAATTTTACGGGTCCCGTGACAGATGATTGGTTTGGTATAACAATTAATGGGGGTAATATAACCGCACTTGATCTAAATCTAACTAAC
This sequence comes from Zobellia nedashkovskayae, assembly GCF_015330125.1. Taxonomy (NCBI): domain Bacteria; kingdom Pseudomonadati; phylum Bacteroidota; class Flavobacteriia; order Flavobacteriales; family Flavobacteriaceae; genus Zobellia; species Zobellia nedashkovskayae. The sequence goes on from NZ_JADDXR010000002.1 coordinate 187,745, forward strand.
GATTTAGCAGGAAGCAATAATCTAGTGGGAATAATACCAAACGAAATTGGAGACCTACAATGGTTAACTATTCTTGATTTGGCTATTGGCGAATTAACTGGCCCCATACCTTTAAGTATTACGACCCTTACCGATTTACAAACCCTTAACCTTTTTAATAATGATTTAACGGGAACAATTCCAGCTGCTCTCAGCAATCTAACACAATTGCAAATTCTCCATTTAGCACAAAACGAGCTGACGGGCGAAATTCCATTATCATTAACAACTTTTGCTAATTTACAATGGTTAACGTTACGAAATAATAATCTATCTGGTGAAATTCCGATTGAGATTACCAATATGGTAACACTAACGGTTTTACAATTGGATGGTAACCAATTTACGGGTTATGTATACCCAGAATATGGTAATTTAATAAACCTTACTATTTTTGGTTTAGAGCGTAATTTGTTAACTGGTACTATTCCTACCGAACTTGGCAATCTTATAAATATAGTTGATTTCAGAATTGGAAATCAAAACCTAACAGGAACACTACCAGTTTCTTTACGCAATTTGGTAAGGGCAACAAATATTAGTATCGATCATACTAACGTAAGTGGTGAAATTCCTCCAGAATATGGTGAACTTATTAATGTAGAACTACTTATCCTCTCTGAAAATAATTTAACAGGGCCAATACCAGATTCCTTTAGCAATCTAACTTCCTTAAAATGGTTGGATTTGAGAAATAACCAGCTTTCTGGGACTACACCTGATATTTTTTCAAATCTTACTCAACTCGAAATCTTATTTTTAGATTTCAATAAATTTACAGGTAGTATTCCAAATAGTATTACTTCCCTCATTAGTTTAATTAATTTCTCAGTTTCCAATAATCAATTGACTGGTACTATACCCCCTGGAATTAGTTCATTAACGAATCTCCAATCATTATATTTACAAAACAATCAACTGGAAGGAACAATACCTAATTTCACATCGCTGCCTGATTTCAGAACGCTAGTTTTCAGCAATAACCAATATCAATTTGGTGATTTTGAAAGTCAATTCGACCAGTATAGTATGAATCTTTCAATATTTAGTGATAATCCTCAGTCAAAAGTTAACGAAATAGAGAATTTATCCCGTAACATAGGCGATAACATCACCTTAATAACAACAGTTAGCGGCACTCAAAACCACTATCAATGGTTCAAAGACGGTGTCGCTATTATAGGTGCACCCGACAGCCCTACACTTACATTAAATAACATACAAGCTGCCGATGCGGGGGTATATTACGCAGAAATTACTAGTGATATCGTGTCCGACCTTACTTTAGAAAGAAATGATATTACTATAATTATTAATTGCGTAATGCCAACCGTTGATAATCCTGATGATGTTATTACTTGCGAAAGTTATACATTACCACCCCTTTCAGTTGACAATTACTATTATACCGATACAAATACAGGTGGCACACAATTAAATGCAGGGGATGTAATAACAGCTTCACAAACACTTTACGTGTATACCAGAACAAATGGTTGTTCAAACGAGAATAACTTTAATATTCAAATAGATAGTCCTACCCTAATCGATAGCATTTTAGATGTGGAGGTTTGCGAGAACTACGCTCTACCTATTCTCAACAATGGCAATTACTTTACTCAAACCAACGGTACAGGTACCGAGCTTTTTGCAGGTGATATCATAAACGTTTCACTGACCGTTTATATTTACAATGAATCTGCATCTTGTTCTAATGAAAACAGTTTTACTATATTGATAGACCCCTTATTATGCGAAGAAAAACCAGAACCTGAAATCTCATGTACAATTGATTTCCCCAATTTCTTTACACCAAATAATGATGGAGCGAATGACAATTATGTTCCCATTACAGATGTCTGTTCTCCAAGAGGTACATTAAGTATTTTTGACCGCTATGCAAAATTAGTGTTCCAAACAAACTCACTGTACAATACATGGGATGGGACTTACAATGGCAAACCTTTACCATCTTCAGATTATTGGTACCGATTTGAAAATATTGAAAACAAAGAAGTAATAACTGGCCATTTTGCATTAAAGCGATAGTTACCCAGAATATTTCAATCCAGTCACTTTAAATCACTCTTCTTTCGTAATTTTAAAGGATGAAATTTAAAGTAGTCTCAGAGTTCAAACCAACCGGCGATCAGCCAGGAGCCATAAAGCAACTTGTAGAAGGAATGGATGCCGGTGAGCGCTACCAAACCCTTTTGGGAGTTACGGGTTCGGGTAAGACCTTTACCGTCGCTAACGTAATTGAACAGGTGCAACGTCCTACTCTAGTGCTTGCCCATAACAAAACATTAGCAGCACAGTTGTACTCTGAATTCAAACAGTTTTTTCCAGAAAACGCGGTTGAGTATTTTGTTTCTTACTATGATTATTACCAACCGGAAGCTTTTATACCCTCATCTGGAATCTATATAGAGAAAGATCTTTCTATAAATGAAGACATTGAAAAACTACGTTTGAGTGCCACTTCGTCTTTACTTTCGGGGCGTCGTGATGTTTTAGTGGTGGCTTCCGTTTCGTGTTTGTACGGTATTGGAAACCCTGTGGAATTTCAAAAGAATGTCATCACAATTAAAAAAGACCAAGTAATTGCCCGCACCAAGTTTCTACATCAATTGGTACAGAGCCTATATTCTAGAACCACGGCTGATTTTAGAAATGGTAATTTTAGGGTAAAAGGAGACGTTGTTGACGTTTTTCCTAGTTATGCCGATCATGCTTTCCGTATTCACTTTTTTGGTGATGAAGTTGAAGAAATAGAAGCTTTTGACCCTTTTAACAACAATGTGATTGAGGTTTATGAAACTTTAAACATCTACCCTGCCAACATGTTCGTTACTTCTCCTGACATCCTCCAAGGTGCTATTCATCAGATTCAGGAAGATATGGTAAAGCAGGTAGATTATTTTAAGGAAATAGGGAAACCACTTGAAGCAAAACGTCTTGAAGAACGCACAAGTTTTGATTTAGAAATGATTCGTGAACTCGGCTATTGTTCTGGTATTGAGAATTATTCGCGCTATTTAGATGGTCGCCTACCTGGTACAAGACCTTTCTGTCTTTTGGATTATTTTCCTGATGATTATTTAATGGTGATTGATGAAAGTCATGTTACGATACCACAGGTACACGCGATGTACGGTGGCGACCGTTCTAGAAAAGTGAATTTAGTAGATTACGGATTCCGACTTCCTGCCGCTATGGACAACCGCCCTTTAAAGTTCGAAGAATTTGAAGCACTTCAAAATCAAGCAATATTCGTTAGTGCCACACCTGCAGATTACGAGTTACAACTAAGCCAAGGAGTGTTTGTAGAACAGGTTATTAGGCCAACGGGGCTTTTAGACCCTATTATTGAGGTAAGACCAAGCCAAAACCAAATTGATGACCTTGTAGAAGAGATTCAGTTACGGGTAGAGAAAGATGAACGAACCTTGGTAACCACTTTGACCAAAAGAATGGCCGAAGAACTTGCCAAGTACCTAACACGTATAAATGTTCGTTGCCGTTATATTCATAGTGATGTGGATACACTGGAAAGAGTAGAAATCATGCAAGACCTTAGAAAAGGTATATTTGATGTGTTAATAGGAGTAAACCTCCTTCGTGAAGGATTGGATTTACCAGAAGTTTCTTTGGTAGCAATTTTAGATGCGGACAAAGAAGGCTTTCTGCGAAGCAATAGATCGCTAACACAAACCGTTGGTAGAGCAGCAAGAAATTTAAACGGTAGAGCGATAATGTATGCTGATAAAATTACGGCGAGTATGCAGATGACCATTGATCAAACAAACTACCGTCGTGAAAAGCAAATTGCCTATAATACGAAACATGGTCTCGTACCAAAATCATTGAATAAAAGTTTGGATAGTGTACTCTCAAAAAATTCAGTTTCTACATATCATTTCCAAAAAGAAGAGATGAGAGCTGCCGAACCGGACCTCGATTATTTGACAAAAGATCAAGTTGAAAAAATGGTTCGAGAAAAAAGAAAGGCAATGGAAAAAGCTGCAAAAGAACTTGATTTTATGCATGCCGCAAAACTGAGAGATGAGATTAAATTACTTCAGGAAAAGGTCTAATTTTACTCCTTTTTATTAAAATTATGAATTTTCCTTACACGCTAAATATTATATTTACTTAACACACCTTTAGAAACTGATTTACAAATTAATAACCTCTATTTTTAGACAAGACTAAATTAGGTTTCAAAGTCATATTTACGCTTAAAAACACCTCTTGGCACTACTCTAGTTTTCTTCTTAAATATAAATGAAAATATGTTTTTTTCTAGACGCTCTTCATGCATTTTGATTTTAAGATGGTCACCTTAAAATCAAAATGGTCAAAACTTTCCCGACAATACTAGCATTATTAATATTCTTAAATCAATAAAAAAGAAGCACCTTAGAAATGACTCCAAGGCGCTTCTTCAACTAACCAACCAAACTTAAATCTACCCGATCAAATCGGGATTATGAAACGTTTTATCTTGACGATAAAACAACCAATCTAACTATTACTTTAATTCAATAAGACGCTTAGGTTTTGGCAAAGCTTCTTCTTTTTTGGGTAATTCTACCTTTAAAACACCATCAACATAATCAGCTTTTATATCATCTACATTGATTGATTCTGGAAGCGTAAAAGCTCTTTTAAAAGATGAAAACCTGAATTCACGGCGTGTATAATTCTCTTCTTTTACTTCCTCTTCATTTTTAAATTCAGATGAAATAGTTAAAAGCTCATTATCCACCTCAATATTAAAATCTTCTTTTTTTCTACCCGGCACAATTAACTCAAGATCAAAACTCTTTTCATTATCCTTAATGTTTACAGCAGGAGAGCTTCCGTCTGTATTCTCCATGCCTCCAAACCAATCCGGCTTGAAAATTTCATTCATTAATGCTGGGAACGCTAAATTATTTCTTTTTACTACACTCATGATTTTTATATTTTGAATTAAACTTTAATTTCAGGTGGTAAAAGTCAAATTATATACCAATTACAAAAACATGTCTTTTTGACATATTTAGTGCTTATTTGCATGACTAAATGTCATTTTCTACTATTTTAATATGACATTTTTACTTTTTCAGGTCTAATCATTGCGTTTAGCTAACACTTAACCAGTTATGATTCTTTTGCAAGGGTATGGTTCTAAGTGTTATTTGTAATACCTTGCTAAAAAATTCAAGGCCATGACTAATAATGACGTGCTCAAGAAGCTTAGAGTAGCCCTAATGTTTAGGGATGATGATATAATTGATGTTTTAAAGCTTGTAGATTTCAAAATCAGTAAAAGTGAATTAGGAGCCTTTTTTAGAAAAGACGACCATCCTAATTATATGGAATGCGGAGATCAAGTATTACGTAACTTTTTAAATGGTTTAGTAATATATTTAAGAGGTACCAAAGAGAGTCCTAAAACTCCCGGAGAAGTCCTTTCTAAGAAAACAGCTAAGCCTGAAGCTAAAGTCAATCATACAAAAAGACCTGATTTTAAAACCCAACAAGAAAGGAAGATTAATAAGGATATTACGAACGTAAAATACAAGAACAAAAAAAAATCCTGAGTTCGATGATGAGTCGTACTCAGGATTAAAGTTCTTTCAACAGGGTTTAGCCCGCTATTCGTACAGGCATGGTGTAAGCCCTTCCCACTTTATATTCCTGTACATTTACTTTCTGGTAATTAAGTTTCTCTTTCACAAACATTTCCAAAACCTCATTATCCGCATTAACGGTAAGAATTACAATCTCACGCTTTTCATTTAACGTGAAACGCACAAAAGCGGTCATGTCTACGTGTTTTGAAGACAAAGAATTATCTCTTAATAGTTCCGAAATTTGGACTGATAGGCTTTTAGAAGGATTTTCATTTTCTCCGTCATTAGCAAAAGTACTACCTACTGAAAGTAGCATTGCAGCTACCCAGACTAAACTAATTTTTCTCATGATTTATCGCTTTAAATGATTTGATGAATTACTTTAAAGACGACAGGGACATAAGATCGTTACCGAAATGCATTTATTTTAACATATTCTTGTGATTTGAGCTGGGCACTACATAAGAATACGGAGTTTAATCTGCATCAACTCTCAAAATTGATGTGCCTACTCATATTTTCTTCTACGGATATAAAAGATTCTATACCTCTAATACCTTCTATGGTTAGTATTGCTTCTTGATACAGATTCCTATAATGCAAGCTATCCTTAGCATGTACCTTAATGAATATATCATACTTACCAGTGCTATGGTGAATTTTAACCACTTCTTGAATTTTTGTCAATTCTTCTATCACCACCTTATACAAAAAGCTCTCACGCAAATAGATTCCTAAGAAGACAGTCATCTTATACCCCATCTTACTATAATCCAAACTTAAGGTCGATCCTTTTATAACCCCCATATTCTTCATCTTTCGGGTGCGCATATGCACTGTTCCCGGAGATATACCGGCGTTCTTTGCTACTTCCGTATATGGCATCTGCGCATCGCCGGATAGCAGTGTCAATATCTTATGGTCTACTGAATCAAGTTTATCTCTCATTTGTAGTCTTTTTCTTGGTTATTTAGGGTTCCATTTTAATCTTCATCCATCAACAGCCAACCTTACTTAACTGATAATACCTTAATATATTTCATCGTTTGAATGATTTTAGTAAAAATAGTTTAATGATTTTGAAAAAACAGATATAATTCACTAATTAAATCCGTTTTTTTATGAATATAATTAAATTTATACCACTGGTAATTTTCGATGTCATAAAAATGGTTTTTTAAACGTAATTCTCCAGATTGATAGATTTTAGAATCTTAAAAAAGGTAAATCTATCATATTGGTTATATAATTAAATAAACCTACCTATTCGTTAGATAAAACTACTATAACTACCTAAAACACAGTGTTCACAGGGGTTTTCAAATTTTTTTTTATCAAAAAGACGCACTAATATTGTGATGTCGTTACGTCATAAATAAATGACTATCGGCAGTAAAGTATCCGGAACTTTTCTTTAGAACTGCATTTGACCACCGTCCCCCCACGAAATGGAGAAGGTGTGGTTGGACAAATGAACAATGTTTAGTATCAACCAAAACCTTGTACTTATGAAGAACGCTCTAATACTATCACTCTTATTTTTAAACTGTATGTATGTATCGTACGGTCAAGAGACAACCATTACCGGATCGGTAATAGATGAAGTCGGTGTCGTGTTGCCTGGCACAGATATAATAATTAAAGGCACAACCAAAGGAACACTAACAGATTTTGATGGTAATTTCACTTTAGATGCTCCAGCAGATGCTATCCTTGTAGTATCATCATTAGGCTATGCCACCAAAGAGGTCCCTGTAAACGGCCAGACTTCAATTAAAATAACATTGGTCATGGCCGCGGAACAACTACTTGAAACTATTGTAGTGGGCTCAAGAAGACAAGGGAGGACAAAATTAGACACTCCTGTTCCTGTTGATGTAATCAACATTTCCGAAGCAGCTATAAACATGCCACAACAAGACATATCTCAAATGCTAACCGCGGCAGCCCCTTCATTTACTGCATTTACCAGTGGCGGGGGTGATTTATCCTCTTTTGTTAGTCAACCAAGCCTTAGAGGGCTTGCATCTAGTCAAATGCTTGTTCTTGTAAATGGTAAGCGAAGACACTCTTCAGCTATTTTAGCTGGTAATCAAACGGGAACTCCTGGTCCCGGTGTAGATATGAGATTTATTCCTTCTGTAGGAGTAGACCGAATTGAAATACTTAGGGATGGTGCTTCTGCCCAATATGGCTCTGATGCTATAGCAGGGGTGATTAATATGGTTATGAAAAAAGGAACAGGCGAATTTAAAGGTAGTTTAACTGCCGGCGCATATACCAACAAGCCTGGTTACGAAGATTCAGAATTAACAGCAGATGAAAGGTCTCTAAACAGATCTTTTGATGGCTGGGATGGTCAAAACTTTCAATTTGATGGGAATTACGGTATTGCGTTCGAGAATGATGGCTACTTTAATGCATCCGTTATGCTAGCTCAAGCGGAACGTACAGTGAGACCGAGTGTATTGTCTTTAGAGCGTGCTCCTTTATATGATGAATCTTATTTAACAAACAACAGAACGGAAACAAATGGGACACCAATTATTACAAACCCTGAGCTTATAGCTGCACAAGCTAGCGGAGATGCTGGCCTTATTAGTTCCCTGCAAACGGTACAAGGGCTTATGTCTGCAAGAGATATTGAACAAATTGATGTGGCTTCATATTCTGGTTTACCAGCTAAAACGAACATGAGTTTAGCTTTCAATATGGAAACTCCCTTAACAGAAACATCGGATTTTTATGCTTTTGGAGATATTGGCTATCAATATTCTGATGCATACAGCTGTTTTTATAGAAGATCCGCACAAGCGGACAGATCTAGTTATGATCTATACCCTAACGGTTTTAGACCTCAAATCTATAATGATCAATATAACATCTCCCTTGCTACTGGAATTACCGGAATGATTGGGGACTATGATTTTGATTTAAGTAACACATTTGGTACTAACTGGGCCAAATACGGAATGTTCAATACATGGAATGCAAGTATTGGCTCTGGATCTCCTACAGATATGAATCTTGGTACGCATAGTTTTTTACAAAACACTATAAACTTAGACGCTTCTCATTTTTATGAAGATATCCTATCTGGATTAAACGTTGCGTTTGGTGGAGAATTGAGATTTGAAAATTATATTATTCGAGCGGGTCAAGAAGAAAGTTATACAGCTGGCGATGCCGGTGTAATTACCGCTACAGAAGATAACCAAGCACTTGTTGGACCAGATGGTTTTCCTTTGGAAGATCTTTTCGGAAGCCCTTACGTTGACGAATTCGGAAATCCGTTATCTCTTGAGTATGCAGGTGTAAGTCAAGAATTGGTAAAGAATTACGCATTAAACTGTCAATGTTTTAGAGGTTATGCCCCAGAAAACGAAGGCAATAACTGGAGATCAGTTATGGCTGCTTACGTAGATATGGAACTAGACCTTACTAGTAATTTTTTAGTATCAGGTGCACTTAGAGTAGAAAATTATTCTGATTTCGGTAACGTATTAACTGGAAAATTCGCCGGACGTTATAAAATAGGTGAAAACTTCTCTTTCAGAGGTTCGTTCAGTAGTGGCTTTAGAGCTCCTTCTTTACAAGAACTGAACTACTCGCATAGTTACACATTCTTCGTAGACCTTGTTCCTTTTGATGGCACCCTTTATCCTAATAATAGTTCTGCCTCTCGCGCTTTGGGCGTTAGTGCTTTAACCGAAGAAAGATCTAGAAACTATAGTTTAGGTTTCACAACCAAAATTGGAAAAGTTGACATAACAGTTGACGCCTATAAAATTGACATATTTGATAGAATTTTTGAAACAGGAGAATTTGATGCTTCGTCTTCACCTGCGCTCGAACCTGTTATTGGTAGTGGTTTAGCAACGTTTAGAATCAATGGTGGTGATATAAGTACCCAAGGTATTGAAGCCGTTGTTAACTATAACACCAACTTAGGAGCTGGAAAGCTTGGATTGGTATTGGCCGGTACTTTTAGAGAAAACAAATTTGAAGGTGTAAACTTACCTGATTTAAATACCAACCTAACAGATGCTGAATTAGAAGAAAACTACGTAAGTCGTTCGCTTATCGGTCAATTTGAAACGGGTACGCCAAGTTCAAAAATTATAGGAACTCTTAATTACTCTATTGGCAAATTCTCTGCTATGCTTAGAGGTACACGTTTTGGGTCGGTTCAAACTAGAGATAACAACTTACGAACATTGGTTCCTGAAGGAACCCTAGGTTATGCTGATCAGTTTTTCACACCTGAGTTTACAACAGATATAGGGCTTACCTATAAATTTACAGACGCATTAAGTCTTACTGTTGGAGGAAATAACATATTCAATGAATACCCAGAAATCTTAAGATATGAACTACGTAGCTTCAATCTTTACTCACAATATCAGCAAGGATCTGCAGGGGCTTATTACTTTGGAAGATTAACTATTACCCTGTAATGATTTCAACTAACAATTAAGAAGAAGAAGATTATGAAAACATATAAAACTATTATCTTAATTTTTACCGTAGCTCTGGGACTTTTATCCTGTGAGCAAGAGAGACTAGAACCCGTACTTACTACAGCAGAAGGTGGCGGTACTTTAAGCACCTATCTGGCATACACGATTGAATCTACTGACCCATCAGGATCAAATGTATATGGTAGAATAGTTTTCTACAAAACAACTTTAGACCAAACTTTGGTTCAGGTTTCCTTGTATAATACAGTAGACGATTTAATGCACCCCGCACTCATTCTAGATGGCGCAATTGGCACAGAAACCACCACTCTAACGACTTTAGATACTGTAGACGGATCTACTGGTGAATTTGCATCAAGTAAGTTTTTCGTGATTACCGATGAGTCTTATTATGACGCTATCGAGACCATGGATGCTCACATAAACATTTACTTAAGCCCTACCGACGATACTATTGTAGCGTCTAGTGATTTAGGCTTAAACGCAGAACCTGTGGAATCAAATTAAACTTAAACTTTTTAACTTAAAACACATATTATTATGAAAACATTAGACAGAAGAGCTTGGTTGAAACGAGGAGCACTTACAGCTGCTGGGGCAATAGCTGCACCGTATTTGAGTTATGGGGCATTTGGTAACGAGCCAGTGACCATAGATGCTCAAGGCAATCTTCCATATACTCCCTTTTTTAAAGAGTATTTGCCTTATGAAGTAGACAAACCTGTTGAACTTCTTGCAAAATTAAATGCCAATGAGAACCCTTACGGACCATCTCCTATGGCAGTTGATGCTATGCAAAAATATGCACCAAAAGGTAACAGATATGCCTGGAAGGAGTTATATACACTAATAGATAAAATTGCAGTATTAGAAGGAGTTGAAGCCGAAACTATTATGATGGGGCCTGGTTCTTCTGACCTTTTAGAAAAAACTGCGATGGTATTTTTCCAAAATGGAGGAAATATTGTTTCTGCGGACCCTGCATACATGTCATTGATAAAAGTAGCTGAAGCTACAGGAGCAACATGGAAGCCCATCAAACTAAAAGATGATTGGTCTCATGATTTACCAGCTATGGAAGCTGCAATAGATGCTGACACAAAATTGGTATACATCTGTAACCCGAACAACCCAACGGGAAGTATGACAGACCATGAAGAGCTAGTAGATTTTTGTTCAAGAGTTTCTGAAAAAGTTCCAATTTTTGTAGATGAAGCCTATTTAGGATTTTTAGATGATGCTGCTAAAAAAAGTATGGTATCTCTAATAAACGAAGGCAAGAATGTAATGATTGCACGTACTTTCTCCAAAATTCAAGGTATGGCCGGCTTACGTGTAGGTTACATGGTTGCTCAACCAGAAACATTGGCTATCATTCAAAAGATAACAAGAGGTGGTATGGGTATTTCATTACCATCAGTTTATGCTGCAATGGCAAGTATGGATGATATTGAATTTTCAAACAAAACAAGAAAATTGAATTCTGAATGTAGGGAGTATGTTTATTCTGTATTAGACGGAATGGGCTATAGCTATGTACCATCATCTACAAGTTTTATAATCTTTCCTATTGAAATGGAAGGAAAAGCATTCTTAGAAAAAATGACCGCAGAAGGTGTTGGTGTTCGTGCTTTCAACATTATGGACAAAAACTGGTGTCGTGTTAGTATGGGTACTATGGAAGAAATGAAACTTTTTGGTACTGCCTTACAAAAAGTACTAGCTTAAAATTATGCAATGCCCCCAGAGAGTCGGTTTTTATAGTCAATTGCCTTGATATTTTAGACGCTGGCTCTCAACGGGTTATTTAACTCTTTTTACCTACTCATATCAATAACTCTTAAACTAATCTCCCTATGAATTTCGCCCTTCAAAATACGCTAGAACTATTACTCATTATTGGTCTAGGGTTACTATTACAAAAAAAAGTAGCGAAGCAAGACCTTAAAGGAGTAAAGGTTATTATTCTAAGTGTTGCCTTACCAGCCGTAATTTTCGTTGCGCTTTTAAAAATAAAATTAGATAGTTCTTTATTGATTTTCCCCTTGCTTGCTTTAGTATTTAACCTAGTTATGCTTTTAGCAACAAAATATCTATTAAATACAACAATATCTAAAAAAGAAAATTCAAAAAAACGAACTATAATGATGCTGATGCCCTCTTTGGCACCAGGTCTATCATGTTTTCCTTTCATTGCTATCTATTTAGGCGATGATTCTTTGGCATTAGCTGCTCTAGCTGATGTTGGAAACAAAATTTTTGTACTTATCCTCCTTTACATGCTTGCCGTTCATTGGTACCATAAAAGAGCATTAAAAGACTTAAAACCATCTACTTCCAGTAAGCTTAAAGGTTTGGGATTGGCATTAATAAAAGAGCCTATTAATATGGTAATCATTGTAGGTCTCTTACTATTGTCTTTTGGCCTTAACTTAGATTCCTTACCTGGTTTCATAAAAAATACAGCACTAAGTGTTAAGGTGATAATGACACCTTTGGTACTTTTATTCATTGGTATGGCAGTTCGCATAAAGTCAGGTGAATTTGGCTTGATTCTTTCTCTTCTTACAAGAAGAGCAGGCATTACATTCTGTCTATCCGCTATTTTTATTTTATTATTTCCGGCCCTATCAGCACCATTAGTACTTTTACTAATCGTATTTCCGCAAAGCTCATGTAGCTTTTGGCCCTTTGCTCATATGAGTGCCATTAGCTCTATGGAAGAAAATGACAAACAGGACAAACCAACCTTTGACATCAACTTTGCTGTAAATATTTTAGCATTGTCATTACCATTTTCAACCATGTTAGCTATTGGTATATTCTCTTTTAGTGATTTCTTTATCAACCCTACAATCTTACTCTTAATAGGATTTGGTATGGTTACCGTTTCATTTATCCCATATATAATTGAGAAAGTAAAGAAAAATAAAGAATCAGAATTGTCCAGTCAGTTCAATACGTATGTAGGAATTGATTCACAAACTTCAGAGGAAAGCTAGTTTAAAAAAATAACTTGCTTAAATTTATCAAAAAAACAAAACATGACAATTGGTATCCCCAAAGAAGTTAAGAACAACGAAAGTCGTGTAGGTATGACTCCTGCCGGTGTATTTGAACTAACCAAAAACGGTCATATCGTTTATGTGCAATCCGGTGCGGGAGATGGCAGCGGATTTTTTGATAATGATTATAAAAAAGCCGGTGCCCTTATTTTAGACACCATTGGCCAAGTTTATGGCATTAGCGAAATGATCGTGAAGGTCAAAGAGCCTATGGCTGAAGAGTATGATCTGGTACAACCTGATCAAATAATTTTCACATACTTTCATTTTGCATCCAGTGAACCATTGACCAAGGCAATGATAGAAAGCAAATCTATATGTATTGCTTATGAAACCGTGGAAGATGAAGATGGCACCCTACCCCTTTTAACGCCAATGTCCGAAGTTGCCGGAAGAATGGCAATTCAGCAAGGTGCTAAATATCTAGAAAAACCTGCAAAAGGAAGAGGAGTTCTATTAGGTGGCGTACCTGGTGTTGCTCCTGGAAAAGTTCTTATTTTAGGTGCTGGAGTCGTTGGTGTACAAGCCGCAAAAATGGCTGCTGGTCTAGGTGCTCAAGTAACCGTATTAGATATTAACATGAAACGTTTGAGGTATATAAACGATGTTATGCCTCCTCATGTAATAACCGAATTTTCTAACGAATTCAATATTCGTAAGTACATAAAAACACATGACCTTATTATTGGTGGTGTTCTTTTAAAAGGAGCAAAAGCACCTAATCTTATTACTAGGGATATGCTTAAAGAAATGAGACCAGGAACGGTTATTGTAGATGTTGCAGTAGACCAAGGTGGTTGCGTAGAAACTACCAGACCTACCACTCATGAAGATCCTATTTATATTATTGATGATGTTGTTCATTATTCTGTGGCAAATATGCCCGGAGCGGTGCCTTACACTTCTACCGTAGCACTTACCAATGTTACTTTACCCTATGTATTAAAGTTGGCAAATTTAGGGTGGGCAACTGCCACTGATAAAGACCCAGCATTAAAGAAGGGGTTAAATATTATTAATGGAGAAGTAGTTTATGACGGATTAATGGAAGCTTTCTAAAAATTAGTGCTTACTGTAAACACCATAAATAAAAAACGGTCTCCTCTAAAGAGACCGTTTTTCAATTATAAAATGAGAAGCTTTTTTTATCGTTTTGCAACTTCAATTGGAATACGATATACAATACCTTTTTGGAAAGTACCTTTAGATAATTTTTCGTAATCGATAGCACCTTTCAAATATGTTCTTAGTGCTTCGTTATCTGTTTCGATAGAAAGAATTTTTAAATAATTTCCTTCATCAACAGCAACTCTAACCTCTGCTTTAGAGCCTCTAATTTCGTTAGGAATTACATTTTCACTTAACATCTCATAAATTTGAGATGTAAGTAATTGTACTGCTTTTGGCTGATGTGATTCTGGAGTGCCGGCAAATGCAAAGCCTATGTTCAACGCCATCATCACCATAAGTGCATAAACTGATTTTTTCATGATATTTTGTTTTGTTTTGATAATCAGATAATTAATTCATATTAAAGATAACATAATACAAAGCTCTAATATTGTTAATTTAATAAATTTTAACACTACAAAACAGTAATGTCATAAAATAGAGCTAAAAACTAACGAAACCTCAGCTTTTTACCCTAAAGTCTTTCCGTGCATGTCAAGACCGGTTATAAAATTCTTTATTTATAATGAAAAAAAAGAGGGATGAACCAAATGGTTCATCCCTCTTTAAAAATTATAAAAAGTGTGAGAGTCTAGCTCAATACTTCTTTTACGATATCAGCAGCTTCTTGAAACTGAACTGCAGAATGTACTGCTAAACCAGAATTATCAATGATTTCCTTAGCAATTTCTGCGTTAGTACCTTGTAATCGAACAATAATAGGAACTTTAATAGCGTCTCCCATATTCTTGTAAGCTTCTACAATACCATTTGCAACACGGTCACAACGTACGATTCCACCAAAAATATTAACCAGAATTGCTTTAACACCTTCATCCTTTAGAATGATACGGAAAGCTTCTTCTACCCTTTTGGCATCAGCTGTACCACCAACATCTAAAAAGTTAGCTGGTTCACCACCTGCCATTTTAATTAAATCCATAGTGGCCATTGCCAATCCGGCTCCGTTTACCATACAACCAACATTTCCATCTAAATCAACATAATTTAGACCTAATGCTCCAGCTTCAACTTCAATTGCATTCTCTTCGCGTAAATCACGCATTTCTGCATATTGTTTTCTACGGTAAAGTGCGTTATCATCAATAGATACCTTAGCATCTACTGCCATAATCTTGTCATCTGATGTTTTCAACACAGGGTTGATTTCAAACATACTTGAATCACTCTCTACATAAGCTTTATACAAGGCGGTAACAAATTTTGTCATTTCCTTGAATGCCGTACCGGAAAGGCCCAAATTAAAGGCTATTTTTCTAGCTTGAAAACCTAAAAGACCTGTAGAAGGATCAATCTCTTCAGTAAAAATAAGTTCAGGAGTGCTTTCGGCAACCTCCTCAATATCCATCCCACCTTCTGTAGAATACATAATCATGTTTCTACCTGTACCTCTATTTAGTACAACTGACATGTAAAACTCTTTGGTCTCACTATCGCCTGGGTAGTATACATCTTCGGCAACTAAAACTTGGTGTACTTTTTTACCCGCTGCAGATGTCTGTGGGGTAATTAAGTTCATTCCTATGATGTTCCCTGCAATTTCTTCTACTTCTTTAAGGTTTTTGGCCAATTTTACACCTCCGCCTTTACCTCGACCACCTGCATGCACCTGGGCCTTTATAACGTGCCAACCTGTTCCGGTCTCTGCCGTTAACTGTTTTGCAGCCTCAACCGCTTCCTTTGGATTATGGGCCACGATACCGCGCTGAATGCGCACACCGAAACTGGCTAAAATCTCTTTTCCTTGGTACTCGTGAAGATTCATATATTAAGGTATATTTAGATTCAGAAGCAAAAATAGCAAACCCAGAGGATTTAGACTAATGAAATATGGAGTTAGTTGTAAGCAAAGAAAATCTTATTTAATAAATACTTCTTTGTAACCAATGTAATATAGCACTATTATTAACCTAAAACATAGACCTCCAATCAATAAAAAAAAGATCTACAGGTTAAAGTCCTCAAAATCTAACGGATCAAAATTCTTGAAATTACCGTTCATTTCTATTGTCTTTTTGGTCCGGTTTACTTCGCTTAACATAGAAATGGTGGAAATTAAATGAGATTTCATAAATAATAATCGATCTCGCTCACTAGGCATTTGCAATAATTGATATTCCTGATTAAATGAAAGTCCCATCTTATGCACCAATACATAACTATTAAACTTCTCTAATGGTAATGGGGTATAAGGAACGGCCATAAGCTCATATAGTTCATGTATTTTATCTAGTACTTCTTGTTTTGTTTCTTTATCAGCATCATTTACACTGTCTAAAAACTGAATGGTACCACCGGCATAGAGTTTCCCTTTCATTTGTTTTTCAAAACTAAGAATACGGAAAACCTGGCGTGCCACGCAAGTTACATCCATCTCACCATTATCATACGTGTTAACTATCTCTACCAATTGTACCTCTGTACCATAGATCATATTATCATTAATATAAACTGGAATACCAAAGGTAACTGCCTCTTTTCTACAGTCTACTATTAATTGTTTATAACGATCTTCAAAAATATGCAGGGGTACTGTTTCTCCTGGAAAAAAAATAGATTGTAAGGGTAATAATGCCAGCTTCATAATATAAAATTTGGTCTAAAATACAACTGAATTGACTAACCACAAACAAATTTTAAAACCTTGTTTGTTTTAAAAATAACAATTTGTTGTATTTTTTATAATTGTGGAGGATTTTTTGCCCATATGGGATTAACGGATTAAATTTGCACTAAATACCGAAGGATATGAATAATGCCGATTTGCTAAATATAGCAAAAACCTATGGAGATCCCGTTTACGTTTACGATTCGGAAAAAATAATTTCTCAGTTTCAGAGACTTACAAGCGCTTTTAGTAGCGTAAAGAAATTAAAACTTAACTATGCCGCAAAGGCATTGTCCAATATTGCCATACTTAAACTAATGAATAGTTTAGGCAGTGGTCTGGATACAGTTTCTATTCAAGAAGTTCAATTAGGATTACTTGCTGGTTTTAAACCAGAATCAATAATTTTCACCCCTAACGGTGTTTCTCTAGAGGAGATAGAGGAAGCTTCTAAATTGGGAGTTCGTATTAATATAGATAACCTTTCTATTTTAGAACAATTTGGTAGCAAGCATCCAGATGTACCTGTGTGTATTCGTATCAACCCGCATGTTATGGCTGGTGGAAACGCAAATATTTCAGTAGGTCATATAGATTCAAAATTTGGTATCAGCATTCATCAGATTCCACATTTGTTGCGTATTGTTAATGTTACCAACATGAACATTAACGGTATACATATGCATACCGGTAGTGATATTTTAGATATTGATGTGTTCCTTTATGCTTCCGAAATACTTTTTGATACCGCTAAAAACTTTAAAAATCTAGATTTTATCGATTTTGGAAGTGGATTTAAAGTTCCTTATAAAGAAGGTGACATTGAAACCAATGTTGAAGAATTGGGTAAAAAATTAGGTACTCGTTTTAACGAGTTCTGCAAAGAATATGGAAAGCAACTTACCTTGGCTTTTGAACCAGGAAAGTTTTTGGTTAGTGAAGCAGGTAACTTTCTTGCAAAAGTAAATGTGGTTAAACAAACAACTTCTACCGTTTTTGCTAGTATAGATTCCGGTTTCAACCATTTGATCAGACCTATGCTTTATGGAGCTACTCACAGAATTTTAAACATTTCTAATCCTACGGGAAGAGAGCGTTATTATTCTGTTGTAGGCTATATATGCGAGACCGATACTTTTGCTAGCAACAAAAGAATTAACGAAATAAGTGAAGGAGACATCCTATGTTTTAAAAACGCAGGTGCTTATTGCTTTACTATGGCCAGTAATTACAACTCAAGATTTAGACCTGCAGAGGTTCTATGGCATGAGGGCAAAGCTATATTAATTAGGGAACGAGAGACTTTTGAAGATCTTACTAAACATCAGATAGATGTTAAAAATCTCTTTTCTCAGAATAAGGAAAAAGCTTTAGCAAAATAAACTTGTTAGATTTTCGTTAGTTTTGGTACATTAGTTGGACTAATACCGCAAAAATCAAGATGAAAATACCCGCCACATACGCTTTAAAATTTGTTCTATTTCTTTTTATAGGACTAACAGCAACAAACATTAATGCCCAAGAGGTAAAATGGTTGAGTTGGAACGAAGCAGCTGAGTTGATAGCTACGGAAAAGAATCCGAAGAAAATTTTTATAGATGTCTATACAGATTGGTGTGGATGGTGTAAAAAAATGGACAAGGATACTTTTCAAGATTCTGAAGTAGCCGCTTACATGGCCGATAATTTTTATATGGTGAAGCTAGATGGTGAAGGCAAAGATCCAATTGATTTTAAAGGAAAGACCTATAAATTTATTCCATCAGGTAAAAAAGGGTATCATGAATTTGCTGCTGCGCTTATGCAAGGCCGAATGAGTTACCCAACCACTATTTTTTTAGATGAAGAAATGAATATGCTTTCTCCGGTACCTGGTTACCAGAAACCTGAGCCTTTCTTAAATATCGCTAAATACTTTGGCGATAATATTTATAAAGATCAAGACTGGAAGACCTACACGGGCGAAGGAAAATAAGATTTTAAAATAAAACATTACGAAGCCCGATAGCATTTATATGATATCGGGCTTTTTTTATGAGTCAAAAGCTCAATTACCCTATTCTTCTTGTATTCGTTTTTACTTTTGAGTACTTTCATTCTACCAAAGCAAATTCCCAGTTCAAAAGTTCATGAAAACATTCTTTATCACAATAATTGCAAGCCTCGCTCTTCTTTCCTGCGTAGACAAAAATAATGCTCCTTTTAAATTAGAAGATGGAGTTTCATTAGAATTGGCAAACCATAGAAAAGGCCAAATTTCCAACATAAACTATCAACTCGATTTTAAAATACCAAAGGATAGAACCTCGCCTATACCCGCAAAATTAGTTCTTAATGTAGAAGTTTCTAATCTAGAGGCTCCGTTATATCTAGACTTTAAAGAACAAACTGCCAATCTAAAATCTATTGTAACTAATAACAAAAGTATTTCCGTTGTTCATAAAGAAGAGCATATTATAATTGCATCAAAATATCTTAAAGTTGGCAAGAATACCATAGAAATTGAGTTCATTGCTGGTGAATCATCATTAAACCGAAACGATACATATCTCTATACACTTTTAGTTCCGGACCGGGCCCGAACGCTTTTTCCATGTTTTGACCAACCTAACCTAAAAGCTACTTATTCCTTAGCTATTACAGCGCCAAAAGATTGGGCCGTACTTTGTGGTGCTCCAGAAGTCAGCAAAGAAGAAATTAAAGGTTCTATTAAGCATCATTTTGCCAAAAGCGACCAAATGAGCACGTACCTTTTCTCTTTTGTTGCGGGTGAATTCAAATCTACCCATCAAAACCTAGGTAAGTTTGATATGAAAATGCTGTACCGCGAAACCAACGAGGATAAGATTGCCTTTAGTACAGATACCATTTTTAATCTTCATCAACAGTCAATATCCTTTTTAGAAGATTATACCAACTATAAATTTCCCTTTCAGAAACTAGATTTCGCAACTATTCCCGGTTACCAGTATGGAGGTATGGAACATGTGGGTGCTGTTCAATACAAAGAAAGCACCTTGTTTTTGGATGAAACAGCTACTGAAAACCAAAAACTACAAAGGGTAAAACTCATAGCTCATGAAACAAGCCACATGTGGTTTGGAGATTTAGTAACTATGGACTGGTTTAATGATGTTTGGATGAAAGAAGTCTTCGCTAATTTTATAGCCGATAAAATCGCAAATCCCGTTTTCCCGGAAATCAATCATGACCTCGCCTTTATGACCACGCACTACCCTAGAGCGTATGGAGAAGATAGAACCAGAGGGTCTAATCCTATTCGCCAAGAACTGGATAATTTACAGAATGCAGGTTCCCTCTACGGAAGTATTATCTACAGCAAAGCACCTATAATGATGAGGCAGCTGGAAGCAGCTTTAGGCAAGGAAGCTTTTCAAAAAGGGGTTCAAAAATATATTAAAACTTACAGCAACAGTAATGCTACTTGGAACGATCTTATAACCTTGTTTGTGGAAAACACAGACGTAGACATTGAAAAATGGAGCGAGGTTTGGGTGAACGGTCCGGGGCGCCCTATATTTCACGAACAAATAGTGTACGATTCCAATGAGAGAATAATGTCTTTTACCATAAGCCAAACTGCAGAAGATGATAGTTACCGGGTGTGGCCACAAACTTTTGACATAGCTCTAGTCTATAAAGATAGTTTACAGAACATTGCAGTTGATATGAAAGGGAGCAGCGTAGAACTTAGCGCAGCAGTAGGAAAATCAAAACCCTTATCTATTATCTATAATTCCAATGGCATGGGCTATGGTGTTTTCCCCATGTACGATATAGAAAGCCAAGAAACCCCTGAAATTAAGGATGATATTGCGCGTGGCTACATGTACATCAATAGTTATGAAAGTGCCTTAAACGGTTTAATTAAGCCCGAAACTATATTAGAATACTACCGTGAAAGCTTAGCTACTGAGAAAAACGAGCTATTGACCAATCTACTCTCCGGTTACATTAGCAACATTTTTTGGAAGTACCTATCTCCCGAAGAAAGAACAAAATACCAACCTCTTCTTGGAGACATGCTTTGGTCTCAATTACAGATGGACATTCCTGCTAACATAAAGAAAACCCTATTTTCGACTTTTCGTTCAATTGCTTTTTCGGAGAAATCAAGAGCCCAATTGTATAACGTTTGGCATAAAGATCTGATCATACCCAATTTAAAACTGAACCAAGATGACTACACCAAAATGGCAATAAATTTAGCTCTATTCAATCATGTCGACTACCAGAACATTTTGCAAGAGGCCAAGCAAGATATTAAAAACCCTGATGATTTGGCGAAGTTTAATTTCTTACTCCCTTCGTTATCAAATGATTTGACTATCAGAAATGATTTTTTCGAATCTCTTAAAGATAAGAAGAACAGGCAAAAAGAATCTTGGGTTTTGAATGCTTTAGGCAACCTAAATCATCCCTTAAGAGATGAAGAAAGTATTAAAAACCTAAGAACAAGTTTGGATATGTTAGAGGAAGTTCAAACCACAGGTGATATTTTCTTTCCTAAAGGATGGCTCAATAATACCATCGGTAAACATACATCTGCCGAAGCGTATACTATTTTAAATGATTTCTTAAAAGATAACCCCAATTTAGAACCGACTCTATTGAGCAAGCTATTACAAGCTTCCGATGATTTATATAGGGTGCATACTTTGAGCGAAAAAGAAGATTCAGTTCCTGCCAAGTAGCATTTGATTTTGCGGGAATAGCAAATAACAAAAAAGAGCCCTCCATTAGGGCTCTTTTTTATTACCTCAAGATAATCAATATCTATCTACTGTAATTGGGTGATTCTTTTGTAATGGTTACATCGTGAGGATGACTTTCGTTAATACCACTTGCAGTAATTTTAACAAAACGGCCATTCTCTTTCAGTGCATTGATATCTTTAGCACCACAGTAACCCATACCAGCACGTAGACCACCAACGAACTGATGAATACTCTCGTACAATTCTCCTTTATAGGGCACACGACCTACAATGCCTTCTGGAACTAATTTCTTAATATCGTCTTCAACATCTTGAAAATACCGGTCTTTACTACCCTCTTTCATAGCCTCAACAGAACCCATACCTCTGTATGACTTAAATTTACGGCCTTCATAGATTATAGTTTCTCCTGGAGATTCTTTGGTTCCTGCAAGAAGGGAACCAAGCATAACCGTATCAGCACCAGCAGCAATAGCTTTTGGAATATCACCTGTATAGCGGATTCCGCCATCGGCAATTACCGGAACACCAGAACCTTTAATAGCCGCAGCTACTTCTAATACTGCAGAAAACTGTGGAAAACCAACTCCTGCTACAATACGGGTAGTACAAATAGAACCTGGACCAATACCAACTTTTACGGCATCTGCGCCAGCTTCTACTAAATATTTAGCTGCTTCACCAGTTGCAATGTTGCCTACAATAACTTCTAAATCTGGAAACTTCTTTTTAACTGCCTTTAAAACAGTAACCACACCTTTAGTATGCCCATGTGCCGTATCAATAACAACAGCATCAACACCTGCATTTACTAGAGCCTCTGCCCTATCTACTGCATCTGGTGTAACACCAATGGCCGCAGCAACACGTAACCTACCATAGGTATCCTTGTTAGCCATAGGCTTTTGGGTCAATTTTGTAATATCTCTAAAAGTAATAAGCCCTACCAATTTATAGTTCTTATCTACTACTGGAAGCTTTTCAATTTTATTTTCTTGAAGAATGTCTTCGGCTTGGGCCAATGAAGTACCCTCACTAACCGTTACCAAATTTTTAGTGGTCATCACTTCAGAAATTGGACGGTCATTATTTTTTTCAAAACGAAGGTCTCTATTAGTAACGATACCTAATAATTTACCCTCGCCATCTACTATCGGAATTCCTCCAATACTAAATTCTTTCATATTCGCTTTTGCATCACGAACAAAAGAATTTAATGGTAAAGTAACAGGATCTATGATCATACCACTTTCCGCACGTTTTACTTTACGCACCTTTACTGCTTGCTGAGCAATGCTCATATTTTTATGAAGCACACCAATACCTCCTTCTTGCGCAATGGCAATAGCCATTCGCGACTCGGTAACCGTATCCATAGCAGCTGAAACAACTGGTACGTTTATAGTAATGTTACGCGTAAATTTGGTTTGAATATTAACTTCTCTGGGGAGTACTTCAGAAAAGGCAGGGACTAGAAGTACGTCGTCATAAGTGAGACCTTCTCCAACAATTTTATTCAGGTGAGCTTCCATAGCAATTAATGATTTAATTGCGTGCAAATGTAGTGAAATAAATTCGTTATCCCCTTATTATCAACGCTGGATTGCCGCCAAAGTAAATCGTGTAGAAATCACTCACATCTTTCTGAAGAATATCTTTAAATACCATCAAAAAACACCCCTGATTATTTTCTATAAATCGATAAAAAGCCACAGGGCAAGAATCACTCAAAACAAGAAAATTGATTTTGGAATACCATTACAACTTAAATTGGAGTGTTGTATAAAATGTTCTAGGTTCAGACGGAATAATACCTGGTCCTGGGTAGCCCGTGGCTCTTCTAGTAAAATATGAATTATCTAAAAGGTTATTAATTCCTGCTTCTAGCTTCCATTTTTTATACGTGTAAGAGAGCGAGAAATCCAAAATATCATATGCAGGAATCACACCTTCTATTCCTCTTTGGTTATCATTTACATCTTGAGGTGCATTGGTAGCATCTGTAAACTGATCAGCAAAATAAGTATATTGGAGGCTTCCCAAAAGGTTATCATAACCAAAATTTAATCCTGTCTTAAGATTGACTTTTGGAATGAACTCTACTTCGTTGCCTTCTACATTGTTACGTTCAGAAGAAAGATATTCTGATTTAGTGATTGCCAAATTAGCAAAGTAATTCAATTTCACTTTTTCCGATTGCGGAAAGAAAGTTTCCTTTATACTCCAATTTGCAAAGCTTTCCAGACCGTATATAAAAGCGGTTCCGATATTCCCTCTTGCTCTTAATAATCTCCCCGTTGAAACTTCTTCACCAGCCGCATTAACCTGCGTTTCTTCTTTTAATATTTCTCCTAGCCTATTATCATAATAAAGCCCATATATACTTACGTCATAGGATAGAATATCTTTGAATCTTCCTCTAGCCCCAAAATCTGCCGTAAAGCCATCTTCATCTGAAATATTTGGATCTACTTGAAAAGAAGGATTCACCACTCGGATATCGCTAAAAGTTACGGAACGGTAGTTTTGCGAAAAATTCCCGTACAATTCTACGCTAGGTGATAGCTTATATGTAGCACCAAGTCCCAATAAAACGAAGGTTCTATCAAAAACCCTATTATCTTCTATTTCTCTATTTAGCAATGGATTATCCGCCAAGTCTAAAGTAATTTCCTGGTAACTACCTATACTTTCAGTTTTAATATGCTCCAAACGAAACCCAGGAGTTAAAGCTAATTTATCTGAAAGGTTGAAGATATTCTCTCCAAACAAGGCCACATTAAAGTTCGGGAAATTGAACTGAGACTGTCTTTCATAATTCGGAAAACTAGCATCGGCAAAATTAAAATCAGCATCAGCTGCTGCAGAGCCCGGTCCTTGCCTTTGGTCGTTATTCGTTTTGTAAATTTTAGAGCCTAATAAAAGGGCAGATTCGGTTCCTGCCAAATTATATCTCGTTAATACCCTGGCTTCAGCTCCCCAATTACTAAAATTATCAATCAATAATTCTCTAGGCTCAGATATTATATCTTCTTGAGAAACCCTATTGGTGCGGAAACCTAAGGCTCTACGAGAGGCATTCAAACCAAAAACGTTTAGACTAAAATCTGTTTTTGCAGAGAAAGCATGATCCAAACGAAACGAATATAAGCGCCAATCTACCTCAAACCAGTTTCTATCACGATTACTAAAAGTTGGGTCTTCATAAAATTGTGCATCGGTTAAACCACCTGGTTGCTTCGCTAAATAGTGCAAGAAAGTGGTCTCTAAGCTTACTTTGGTTTTATCGGAAATCTCATATCCTAAATGCGTGAAATAGTTCTTGCTATTAAAATTTGAATTCGGCCGAAATCCATTTCCATCTTTATAACTTAAATAAGTGTAATAACTGAATTTACCCACCGTACCACTTAAACTATTGAAGCTTGTGAACAGATCATACGAACCAACGGTCTGGCGAGAAATAAGCTCAATTTCTTTATTCGGATTTGGTTTTTTGAACTTGAAATTGATTAAACCACCAAATTGAGACCCGTATTGCAAAGAAGCTGCCCCGCGCACCACTTGAATTTCCTCCAAAGCTTCTGCAGGTGGAGTGTAATAACTTTCTGGGTAACCCAATACATCTGCACTAATATCATAACCGTTCTGGCGCGTATTAAAATTAGCTGTTCTATTAGGGTCCAAACCCCTACCGCCTATATTTAGCTGCAAACCAGCATCGCCATTATCATATATATTTAGCCCAACAACCTGACTATAGATTTGTCTGGCATTATTAGCCGCAAGGTTTCCAGTAAGGCCCTCCATGAGTACTACCTCTGTTTTTTTACCTGCATAAATAGCTGTGCCTTCTACCTTTTTTAATTGCTTTAATGCGAATACTTTTTCACGTCTTTCGGTTAAAACTACTTCAGAAAGTTGTTGTGATTTTATAGGCTGGAGTTGAACATTAAGATTAAAAGTAGTATCAAACGTTAACTCCTTTTCATATACATCATATTCAAAAGCGAAAACTACTACAGTATATTTACCTCCAGCAATATTGGAGAACTCAAAATCACCATTGGCATCCGTGGTTTTTAGAAGTTGTACCTCTTTTAAATACACCTCTGCATCTTGAACAGGTTTCCCCTTTTCATCGGTTACGTTACCGGAAATCGTAATCTGAGAAAAGCCAGAAAACGAGGTTAAGAATACTATGAGTATGATACTAAATTCCCTTAATTTCATCAGTAAAAGGTATTATCCAATTTTTATGTTCAAATGACTCCCTCTCTTGGGCAAGGTCTACTTTTGGGTCTATATACGTAGTACTCAATCGCCCATTCAGAGCAACTCGACTATCAACAAATATTTGCACGTTTTTATGTCCATCTTTTTTAAAATGTTCTTTTAGATATTGAGCATATTCTAAAATAAAATCAGGTTGAAAAGACATTTGTTTTTCTTGAAAAGGTGTCAAAAAATCTGAGTTATCCACATAAAACCACTTTCCAGAATCTTTGCTAACTACTTTAAATTGCGCGTATCCGGACTTTTCCATTAGCATTACCCGCCATGAAAATCGGTATCCTTCTTCCGTCCAAAATAATTCTCCGGGATAAACTAAATAACGCCATGGCATTAGTAATTGAATCACAAAAAATAATGAGATTAAAACCAGTTTGGACCTTGTTTTAAGGTTTGAAGGCATTGCTAAGCTTCGTCCATTATCAAATAAGTTCATTGGAATACGAAAAAGACTACTGAAATATCCTAAAAGCTTATGGTGCAACGAGGAGTTAAAAAATATTAGTGTTGAGATAATCATGACATACGGAAACATCCCTATGGGGAATAACACGCGTGTCATCACATGAAAAACAACTACCATTACAAAAGCAAAAGGCCGTGTTTTCTTATACAATAATAAGAACGGAATAGCCAAATCATAACCGGCTCCAAACCAGCTAAACGCATATTGCACCCATTCTTCATGTAAAAACTGACCTAAAAACGGAGTATCGAATTTTGATGGTAACCAAATCTTTAAAGGCATAGCCTTAAAAAGCCAATCTGAATTTAGTTTAGCCAATCCAGCATAAAAATAAACTATGCCTAACATGAGTTTTATACTATTAATCGTCCACGCTGGTATTTTTTGAAATGCCTTTTTAGAATCTTGCTTGGCATCTAAAGAAAAATAGGCGTTGGCCGGTAAAAAAATCATTAAAAAACTTAGTAGACTAATAAAATAGTAATGATTGAGATAAGTAGTCTTATCCATCAGTTCTATATAGGTAAAGCTGATAAAAAAAGTGATGATTGCTACTTTATACTTATATCCTAAAGCCACAAAAATAGCTGAGAGACCACATATAATAAATAGGAGATAGGTATAGACACCTAATGGTTTTACCCATTCAAAACCATAATACGAGAAGAAAAACTTAGGTTGAATGTATAACTTTTCTATCCATCCGTAGCTCCAAAACCTTACAATACTAAGCAACATCATCACACCAAATAAAATGCGAAAGACCGCCAAAGGGGCGGCCTCTATGGGGGCTGTAATATGTTTGCCAATGAAACGTTTCATTTTCTAGTCGCCATCTGCATCAACAAAATCAATACTTACGCTCATGGCAGAAACCATATCTACTTTTAACATTGGAACAATGCGTTGTACTTCATCATACGCCAATAGCATATTAGTTGGCGGCACATTATTTTCAATCTCTTCTCGGAAAGGTGCCAATGCTCCAACTTTAGTTTTAGCTAAATCAAATTGATCATTAATCAATTTTGTCAAATCATCACCATCCTTAATAGTATTCAATGCATCTAAATAAGATGCTAAGCTTTCTCCTGAGGTACTCTTGCCGTAGTGTACACCATTAAAAAAATCTTGTACAGCTTCAAAACCTTCCAAGAAAAGTTCGTTAGAAACATCTGCCTTGTAATAAGCTTCTACATTTTTAGGAAGTACGTTTTCAGAAAAGGCACCTACAGGGATTCCCATTTTACCAGCTCTTAAAAACTTCTCATAGTAAAAAACATAGTCATTTATAAAACGATCTACAGATGCCGTTGAAGATGCACCATCATTTTCTACAAAAGTATCTCTATACCCTGAATTCCATTCAGCAATCACGCCTGATGTTAGGCTTTCCATATCGGCAATAACATCACCTATATATGCCATTAAACTTTCTTTTTCAGCTCCATTATATTTTGCAACAATGTCTTCGTCCGTATCTCCCTGTCCATTAATTAAATAATCTAAAGCAGGGAAACCTTTTGCATCTCTATTAGAAGCAAGAGCAAGGTCATAACTTCCCGTGGTTATAAAACCATCTATTTTAGTTCCATCGGTAGGATAAATATTCATATTTAAGCGTAAGCCAACCGTTTCCGCAGGGCCTATTTCAAACATAGAAACACGTTGCCACATTTTATAAGCGGATAACCAGGACGCTCTAAATGCGACAAGGTTAACTTCACTAGCATCTCCTTTAAAGGTATCAAATGCAGTTTGTAAACCAGACATTTCACTAGAAAATGCTTCATAAGAAGGTATGATAATATTATCTGCCCAATTAATGAGCATTGAGCCACGCTCAAAACTTACCTCTTGCGGCTCTGGATCTACTATCTCTTCAGGAGTGCTATCTCCGGTATTATCGGAACTACAAGCCCAAATCATTGTGGCCATAACAAAAATGGCAAAAAACCTTTTCATACCTTATTTTTATTTATTCTAATTAAGCAAAAGTATAAAAAGCAGCTTGTTATAACCTAACAGATGCTGCTTTTTTTTCAACACTTAAAATTTTATTCTATACAGGTGAAATTATTCACCTGCTTGCGCAACGGTAAAATTGAATCGTTCTGCAATATCTTCAGAAATCTCATCAATAGTTTCTGCTTCAACATCCCATAAGCCATTAACACCGTCTCCCATTAATTCTTCTAAAAGCTCATCAGATTCCGCTTTTGTAAAATAGGCAGCGTCCGTACCCGGTTTGCGTGTAAAACGTAAACTATAGATAAAACCATAAGCTTCCGATAGTGCATGAAAAGCACCTGCATAATTAGGAACTTCTTCCGCTAAGGTAGTTTTTGCGTTTTGCATATAAAAAATACCTCTTACGGCAATAACTTGCGATATCTTCTCACGAATAATCTCAGCTTGAGCATCACGAACATCATAATCTCCAGCTACAATGGCAGCACGACCTAACTTAAACGCTTGGAAAATTTCATCGGCAATTCCAGCAAAATCGGCATCTTCTTCAAGTTTCCCTATGTACTCGTTTAAGAAACTATCGGCACCTAAATCTGCATTTGGATCAGAAGCATCTGCATTAAGTCCGTAAACATATCCATAAGCTTCATCCCACTTATGCTCCATATTCGTGTACGATTCACCTTCTAGTACCGTTTCTGCATCATTATCTTCACGACTAGAACCTTCGTCCAAAACCGCGGTACTTAAATAATTGTTTAATACTTGATCCGTCATTAAAGCCCCCAACAAACCTTTTGCGAACATTTGGTTGTATTCAAGACCTTGCGCATTTACGTAACGTGTACGTTCACCGTCTGCTAATTGCCCAGCTGTACCAGCCTCTGCAGTAACATTCCAATTTGTAAAAACATTATTTACCTGACCATCTATCCATGATTCAAAATCAGCACGAATTAGTGCTTGATCCGTGGCATTTGTAGAAAAGTAATCTACGGAAGCAGCAGTTTTACTACGAAGACTTTTATCCGAAGCATTTAAATCTGCATCTTCAAAATCTGCAGCACCTTCTTCATGAGCATACATTGCTTTTAAAGTCTCTGCTGTATTCGTATTGGTAGTAAAAGCACCTAAAAGTTCTTGTGCCATTAAAATACGAGTGGTTTGACCTCCGTAACTCACAGTAGTCTCTCCATTTCTATCAAAAGTATAACTAGCAGGGTTATCGATTACAATAGTTTCCTCCATCTCTGTTCCCGTTGCGTCATCATCTGAACTACATGATGTTAAAAAAACTACCGAACTAATGGCTAATGTAAAAAGGACTCTTTTCATTATATAATTATTGTTTATTTAGACTTGATTTAAATAAAGCGCAAAACTAATACATGAAGTTTAGCTACGCAAAATTATTCTTATTAAATCTAAATAATATTACTACTAATAAAATTATATTAATTATTACATTCTTTTTTATAAATCAAAATATCCACTATTTATATTAAATCTAAATAAAAATAGTATTTTTGATTTATCATTTAAAGGCAAAGTCCTTTCTTTAAAAACAAGGAATCTGCCCAAAGTTGTCTAACCCCAAATAAATTAATGATTACACTATGGAAGATATTAACCCCATTTACCACAACCCATTTGGCGTAGCGTTCCAGTGGAAGAGGAATACCATTAAAGACGTTAGAAAAATACAAATAGTTTTTAGGGATACCGGCTTACTTTTAACTCGAAACGAACTTGAAAAGTTTCAAAAAAATATTGAATATACCATGAGTAGCAACACGCCATGTGTAGATTGTAACCAGCATGATACTTGCAGGTCATTACTTTTGGATACACCTGCTCCACAGATAACCTTAGCTATGAATTTAAAGGAACTGAATGCAGTTCAAGATTTGGTAGAAGGCACGTTATTTCAATTGAACTTGGATAGCTACTTGGATAAAATGTGTGATGGACAAGATGATTAATGGTACTTGGAAAATAGCTCAGTAGCCTTGTTGTAAGCAGCTTCAAAAACCATCCAATTAACACCGGTATCCGCTTTTTCAGCAGTAAAATAAGAGAGCATTTTCTCGGTAGGCATGTTACCGGTTAATTCGTCTTTTGCCATTGGGCAACCTCCAAATCCTTGAACGGCTCCATCAAACCTACGACAACCGGCTTTGTAAGCAGCATCTACCTTTTCATGCCATTTGGTAGGTGTTGTATGCAAATGTGCTCCAAATTCAATATCTGGATATCTTGGAATTAATTGCGAAAAGAGGTATTCAATTACTTCTGGTGTTGATGACCCTACCGTATCAGAGAGCGAGAGAATTTTAGCTCCCATTCCACTTAATTTTTCTGTCCATTCACCTACTATGTCAACATCCCATGGGTCACCATACGGATTTCCAAAACCCATAGATATATAGGTCACCACCTCTTTCCCGGAAGCATCGGCAATGTTAAGTATTTCCTGAAGGGTTTCTACAGATTGACCTATAGTCTTGTGCGTATTCCGCATCTGAAAATTCTCAGAAATTGAAAAAGGGTATCCTAAATATTGAATCTCAGGATGCTCGGATGCATCTTGTGCGCCCCTAACATTAGCCACAATACTTAGCAGTTTGCTATTTGTTTTAGAAAGGTCCAATTTTGATAGTACCTCAGCGGTATCTACCATCTGCGGAATAGCCTTTGGAGAAACGAAACTACCAAAATCTATGGTATCAAAGCCACAACCCAATAAAGCTTGAATGTATTTTACCTTTTCATTGGTAGGTATGAAAGGTTTGATGCCTTGCATGGCATCTCTAGGACATTCAATAACCTTAACCTTTTCCTTCATGAAAATTAAATTCTAAGTAGGCAGTTTAAACTACCCCTTTAACTACTCAAAATTAGCATTAATTATCTGATACTAGAATATAGACTGCAATACCAACAAACACAATGATTTGCAGCCACTTTAAATAAATACCGGCTGCAGAATTTTCTTTAAAATACACGGAAATACTCCCTGATAGAATAGCTATTAAACTAAAAACAATAAAGGATATAAACATAAACAGCAGTCCAAGAACATAAAACTGCACCATGGTACTAATCTCTTCGCTAAAAAGGAAACCAGGAAAGAATGCTAGAAAGAATATGGTCACTTTTGGGTTTAGCACGTTCATTATAAAACCTTGCTTAAACAATTGCCATAGTCCTTTCTTAGGTACGGCCCCTTCTGTTAAATCTAAAGAACCACTGCTTTTAAAAACCTTAAAGGCGAGATAAAAGAGGTAAATAGCTCCCAAAACTTTAATTCCAAAAAAGAGGGTTTCGCTCTCTTTTATGATAATAGACACCCCAAAAGCCAATAAACTGGTATGCACCAAACAACCAGAAATAAGACCGGCTGTAGTTGCTAATCCATATTTCTTACCATTTACAAGACTCTGCATCAACACATAAATGTTGTCCGGACCCGGCGAAATGGACAAAGCCATGGTGGCCAACATAAAAGTGTAAAGTATTTCGTAATTAACTGTACCCAAATTCCATTTTATTTTAAGTATAAATCTTAGGTTCTAAAATTTTCTTCTGGAAACCTTAATGTGTGCACTAAAGTAACTACTCTTTTTTATATCTTGTCACAAATTCAGGTTTCAACAAAATCCAATTTTTATGTTCTGAGTTTTTAGCTGGTCGCAATTTCCCCTCCTGTTAGGCCATAAGAGTAATTGCATCACAAAAAATATATGACATGAAACAAAGTCACATTACATTCACTTTGAGTTTAGTTTTGGTAGCGCTGCTTTTAGTAGCCTTTGAAATCAGAAGTGAAACCAAACCAATATCAGAAACCTTCATGCAGAAAGACAGCCTGTTACGTCATGTAGTGTTATTTAAGTTCAAACCAGAAACTTCCAAAGAAGATATCAAAAAAGTTGAAGAGGCATTTACTGCACTTCCCTCAAAAATCCCGCAAATCGTTAGTTATGAATGGGGACTGAACAACAGCCCTGAAGGTTTAAACGAAGGTTTCACCCATTGTTTTTTCCTGACTTTTGAAAGTGAGGAAGACCGCGCTATTTACTTACCTCATCCAGACCACAAAGCGTTTGGTGAAGTTTTGACTCCACATCTAGGTGGTGTACTTGTTGTGGACTATTGGGCTAAATAAAATTTTTTATCCAAATTCTAGAAGATTGGATTAGGGTTTTCGCAGAAGGCAGTATTATTTACAGGTCTTAATCATGAAGCTATATACCGAATTATATCAACAATATTTGTTGTTACTGCCAGAATAAAGCAAACAGAAATTAAAAAATTAATTAACAACCCTGATATTTTTCTGAAGGTATTAGGTTCCTTAATACCTTTTAATGATTTTACAAGACCAATAATAGCTAACAAACCACTAACCAAAATTAGCAAACCAACCATAATTGATGTCGAATCCGTATTCTGTGTAACCTTAACTAATATTAAGGTTATTGAAATCAAAGATAACCCCAGTGTTATGATTGCATACATAAACCCACCATGGGATTGACGGTTTGCTTTAGTCATTTTTCATTTGTAATTAATAGTTACAAACATCTAATACAGCCTTAATATTGTATTCGATTTTAGCGCTACATTATCAGCTTACTTTTTCAAAATAGCCTTATTAATCCGTTTTATCAAACCTGGCCCTTCATATATAAAACCAGTATATAATTGAACAAGGTCTGCCCCTGCGTCTAGCTTCTCTAGAGCGTCTTCTTCAGAATGTATTCCGCCCACTCCAATTATTGGAAAAGCTTTGTTGCTCTTTTCTGCCAAGAATCGGATTACTTCCGTACTTCTTTTAGTCAATGGTTTTCCGCTTAGTCCGCCCATTTCCTTCGTAAGCGATACTTCTGATTTTAAGTTTTTTCTTTCAATGGTTGTATTAGTAGCTATAACCCCATCAATTTTTGTATCGGCAACAATAGTAATGATATCCAACAACTGGTCATCCGTAAGGTCTGGTGCAATTTTCAATAGAATAGGTTTTTCCTTCTTTTGTTTCTGCAAAGCCAAATTTGTATTTTCTTTTTTCAGTTCCAACAAAAGAGCTGTCAAAGGTTCTTTGTCTTGAAGCTCCCGGAGTCCCGGAGTATTTGGAGAACTTACGTTGACCACAAAGTAATCTACATGATCAAAAAGTGCATTAAAACAGATTAGGTAATCCGAAACAGCATCTTCGTTAGGCGTAACTTTATTCTTGCCTATGTTACCTCCAATAAGCACTTTATGCTGTTTCTTTAAACGTTCTACTGCATCCTCTACGCCCATATTATTGAAGCCCATACGATTCACAATAGCCTGATCAGGTTTCAACCTAAATAATCGCTTCTTAGGGTTTCCTGCCTGTGGCTTAGGTGTAAGCGTCCCTATTTCTATAAAACCAAAACCAAAGTTGGATAATTCATTATAGAGTTTAGCGTCTTTATCAAAACCAGCTGCTAAGCCTACCGGGTTTTTGAATTTAATACCAAAAACTTCCTTTTCCAACCGCGGGTCTTCTATGTTATATATAGCCTTGAACAAACCGGAAAAACCGATTTTACAAAGAAAACGAACTAATGAAAAGGTTACATGGTGAGCTTTTTCCGCATCAAGCGAAAAAAGTAAGGGCTGAAGAATAGACTTATACATGAAGGTGGGTGGTGTTTGCGCAAAAATACAAACTTACCCCAAGTAAGGGCACAACTTATCACTATTTTTAAAAATGAAAGAATGGAGTCTAACCGCAGAAATTAACCAGTATACCGCTATCAATTACTCTTCTATTCCGGGAATTCCGTAGATTTTAGGCTCTACTTTAATTGGTTGTCTTATAGCCTCATTACAAAGTTGAAGGTAACGCTCATATTGTTTAGCATTAAAAACAGAAAGAAGTTCTTTATCACTCTCGTAGGCTAAATCTAACTGCTGCTTCTGTAAAACTTTATACTTATCAGCTAATTTAATAAGATCCTCTTCTGTACTTTGCGGATGTTCTGCCAATAATTTTTCAATTTGGTCTTCCGTACTTTTTGTTTTCACCTCAAGTTCCCCTTTCAAGGTTTCCATAATGGCTATTTGCTCCTCATTTAATTGAAAGATAGTTTTGATGGTTTCGCTGTTTTTACCACCTATATCTAATGTACAGTTTTGGGCATTTACAACAGAAAAGAACATTAAAAATACTAGCAAACTATATAATTTTGGCAACATATATTTCTGTTTAAAATTTAATTCCATTTATATAAACAGCAATTTAAGTGAAAAATTATATTTCTTCTTTGAATGACATCTTTAAACAAAAATAAAGGCTGCCTATTAGGACAGCCTTTATCAATGAAATTTTGATTTTTTATTTTACTTAAGTGTGAAACTCACTCTTGCGAATAAGAATCGACCACCAATACCAAATTGTTGTGCTCTACGAGACCAATCAAAACGACCTGAACTTCTATTTCCAAACTGCTCTTCTGCTCTGTCTGGGTAGATATCCAATAAATTGTTAGCTCCTAATGTAAGTGTTAAAGCATCCGTTGCCTTATACCCAATAGAAAGGTCTGTTACTATCTTAGAACCAAAATCTTGTTGGTTGGCTATAACGGTAGTAGCTTCAGTAACCTCACCAAAATATACGTTTCTTAAGAACATAACCCATTTATCGGACGTAAGACTATTTGAAAGATTAAGTTTCGTACGTGGTACGGCCTCTTCTAAATACACTCTACTATCTTCTGGAAAATAAGTATCTACAAGACCTGCATCTTCTAATACTTCTGATGAATTAATATCACCTATTTGATTCGTTTTAGATAACGTACCTGCTAAATCAGATTTCAATCTCCAGTTATCACTTAAGTTTGCTGTATGTGTAAGCACAATATCCAATCCACGAGACTCGGTGTTAATTGCATTGGCAAAGAAAGAAGCAGCGGTAGCATTGGCCTGACTTAACAAATTATCCAATTCAGTTCCTGTACCCGGTCCTTCAAATTGACCTGTATACACTACTCTATCATTAATTTCTACATAATAACCATCTACAGTTAAGGTCAGGTTTGCATCTGGAATTTTGGCTGTAAATCCAACACTAACACTACTTGAAGTTTCTTCCTTCAATTCCGGAATACCCAAAAGCTTAGCAGCTCTACTATCATTGGCAAAAGTACCCACTTCTTGTGGATCACCATTTTGATCAAAAATAGTAGATGTAGAGTTAAAGTTTATCTGATGTAAAGAAGGTGCTCTAAAACCTGTATTGGCCGCAGCTCTAAGGTTTATATTATCATTGATTTTATAACGAGCAGCTAATTTAAAATTGATTGTTGAACCAAAATCGCTATAATTCTCAAAACGTGTAGCAAAGCTAGCTACGAACTTTTCTGAAAAATCTGCTTCTAAATCAACATAACCAGCAACACTACTACGGCCGCGAGATAATTCATTATTAGGACTAAATCCTGGGAAAACTTGTGACCCACCTGGTCTTCCATTTCCAAAGAAATCTTGTGATGCTTGTTGCGACGCTAATGTTATACGTTGCCCATCTGCAGTATATTGTGAATACGAAGCCTCTTCTCCTTGAACAATATCATAGTTTTCAACGCGATATTCCGCACCAAAAGCTACATTTAAACCAGACATAGCATCTTCAAAAAAGCGAGTTACGTCTAAATTAGCCGTATTCTGCGCAAAAGAAAATCCACCTGCATCAAAAATCGTAGGTGATGCATTTTGTAAAGAAGCGTTAAATGTGTTTCCAATGGTATACAGAAAAGAGTTTTTTCCGTAGGTGTTACTTAAGTCAACATCCCACTCATTGATCTTTCCTTTAATACCAACAGATAAAGACTTATCTTGAATAGTTGAATTAATTTCAGGTAAAAATCCGTTCATATACGCCGGTGTAAACGTTCTGCTTTGATTAGGCAAACGATAAAAACCTGCTGAATTACCAGTTCTAGAACTGATACCCGCAAAAGAGTACACTTCCGTTCCGTTATCATCTAAGGGCAAGGAAAAGTTAGCAAAAATCCGTCCACCACGTAAGGCCGACTGACCAACTCTCATGTTGTAATCGCTTCGTTGTTGTCCTCTTGCGGCGAGTTCCGCTTCCGTAGCATCAGCAGATAAAATTGGCTGAAGCTCCGCTTTGGTAGTAGCTCCATTCAAATCTATTCCTGCTTGATTTGCATATTGAATAACATCCGTTACATCATCATCTAACAAATTAGTTAAATCATAACCATCACCATTAGCAAGTCTTTCAATTACATTATATTGATTAAAAACATCACCTTCCCACTCGTTCATTCTGCCATAAGGCTGACGAACATCAAAATCACCAGAAAGATTTAACAAACCTCCATTTTCTCCTAACGGAACTCCGTAACTAGCAGCAATGTTAGTTGTTGCTCCATCTACACCACCTGTTTGATCATTAGCGTTCTTAGAAAAATTGGCCCCTGTCGTAACTGACATATTTAGTTCATTAACACTTCTGTTCAAGACAATGTTGATAACCCCTGCTATGGCATCAGAACCATATTGGGCAGCTGCACCATCTCTTAAAACTTCAATACGCTGAATAGCCGCTGCTGGTATGGCATTTAAATCGGTACCAACACTACCACGTCCAAAAGTTCCGTTTACATTGATCAAAGAAGATGTATGTCTTCTTTTTCCATTAATCAGTACTAATACCTGATCAGGACCTAATCCTCTTAAAGAAGCTGGATCAACGTGGTCCGTACCATCTGAAATAGTCTGGGTGTTAGAAGTAAAAGAAGGTGCCACGTAATTCAAAATCTGATTTAAGTTTACCTGCGGGGCTACACTGTTCAGTTCTTTCATACTTATCACATCTACTGGAACCATGCTCTCAGTAGCTGTTCTATTAGGGTTACGTGAACCTATAATAATAACTTCTGACAAAGCTACGCCGGAAGAGAGCTGTATACTCATTCCGCCAGCTTCAGCAATAACTTCCTTCTTTTCATAACCAATATAAGAGACAACAAGCTTGTCTCCAACCTCAGCATTTATTGAAAATAAACCGTCAAAATCTGTAGTGGAACCAGTGGTTGTTCCCTTAATTACCACTGAAGCGCCGGGTAGAGGGCCACCGTCTTCATCTAATACCGTACCCGATATTTGAGCACTGGCAATACCTATAACACTCAGGAAGAGTGCATAGCATAAAAAATACTGTTTTTTCATAATCATAAGTTTGAGTTAATTCTATGAGAAGTTAACTAAATTTTAAGTTTTATGTAAGAAAAACACTAAAAATATAGTCTTAAAAAAATCTGCATTTGTACCTTATAAGTCCTATTTTGTACTTTTGATTTAAAATCAGAATAATGCAAAATATTATTGATCGCTTTTTAAAGTATATTAAAATTGATACCCAAAGCGACCCAAATTCCGAAACTACCCCTAGTACAGAAAAACAATGGCATTTAGCAGATTTGCTTGTTGAGGAATTATTGGAAATAGGAATGGAAGAAGTCTCCATTGATAATAAGGCATACATTACGGCTACATTACCCAGTAATATTAAAACAGATGTTCCTACTATTGGTTTTATCTCTCATTTTGATACTTCACCAGATTTCTCAGGAACAAATGTTAACCCTCAAATAATTGAGGATTATGATGGAAAGGATATTGTTCTTAATGCACAGGAGAACATAGTACTTTCCCCAGATTATTTTGAAGATTTGTTACAATACAAAGGACAAACCTTAATTACAACAGACGGAACAACATTACTTGGTGCTGATGACAAAGCAGGTATTACGGAAATTGTTACGGCAATGGAATACCTTATAAACCACCCAGAAATAAAACACGGTAAGATTAGGGTGGGTTTTACTCCCGATGAGGAAATAGGTCGTGGGGCACATCATTTTGATGTTGAGAAATTTGGAGCAGATTGGGCCTACACTATGGATGGAAGCCAAATTGGCGAACTAGAATACGAGAACTTTAATGCTGCCAGTGCCAAAGTGGTCATTAAAGGTAGAAGCGTACACCCTGGTTACGCCAAAAATAAAATGGTGAATGCTATAAGCATAGCCAGCGAATTTTTAGAAATCTTACCACCTGAAGAAACGCCTCAGAACACATCTGGTAGAGAAGGCTTTTTTCACGTGCATCATATAAAAGGAGAAATAGAACATGCCGAATTTGAGCTAATTGTTCGTGATCATGACAAAACCTTTTTTGAAAATCGAAAACAATTGCTTCGTGATATTACCGATAGACTTAACGATATTCATGGCAATTGCATAAGCATAGAAATAAAGGATCAGTATTTTAATATGCGTGAAAAGGTTGAACCTGTCTTTCATATTGTAGAACTTGCAAAGGAAGCCATGGAAGCCATGCGTATTACGCCTATTATAAAACCCATACGTGGAGGAACGGATGGCTCACAACTAAGTTATATGGGGCTACCTTGCCCTAACATCTTTGCTGGTGGACATAATTTTCATGGAAAATATGAGTACGTCCCGGTAGAAAGCATGATAAAAGCCACAGAGGTTATTATTAAAATTTGTGAGTTAGAAGCTAAAAAGGCGGTATAATAACAAATCCTTATCTTTAGGAAAGAGACTAAATAGAGGTCCACATTTCTATGGATACATCTGAAAAAACAGAAGCTTATTACGCAGAAGAGCATCCTTTTAAAACGGGTATTGCTTTGCTGCGCGATTTAGCATTGAAAACAGATGTGGTAGAAACATACAAATGGAACTTTCCAACGTACACTATTAATAAGAAGAACGTTCTAGCTATTTGTAAATTCAAGAATCATTTTGGTATCTGGTTCTTTAACGGGGTCTTTCTAAGCGATCCAGAAAATATCCTCGAAAATGCACAAAAAGGAAAAACCCAAGCCATGCGTCATTGGAAGTTTTATTCTGAAAAAGATGTAGACCTTTTAAATGTTTCTGCATACATCAATGAAGCTATCGAAAATCAAAAAAAGGGAGTTGAGTTAATTAGAGTTCCAAAAAAGAAAACAACAAGCGTTGTGGTTCCCATTGAATTGAAAGACGCTTTTAACATTCACCCGAAAGCAAAAAGTGCTTTCAGAAAATTAACTCCTTACAAGCAAAAAGAATACACGGAATACATTGCGAGCGCAAAACGTGAGAAGACAAAAGTAAATAGGCTTGAAAAGATTTTACCGATGATTATTGACGGCAAAGGCCTAAATGATATGTACCGCTAGAAAAGCTTCCAAATTCTTATTTACAAAAACCTGGAAGCTTTCTTTTATTATAACATAGGTAGTTTCCAATTATTTTGATAGTTGGCCGTAATCAGCTTATTAGCATCTTCCTCTTTAAACTTACCAGATGCTGCATCCCAATAAATACGATTACCTGTTTTAAAAGCCACATTACCCATGTGCGATACCAATGCCGCGTCATACCCCACTTTAATAGGTGCATTAAGCTTGGTATTATCTCTACTCTTTACCGCTTCTATAAAGTTTTCTGTATGCAAATCCAAACCGCTAGCGTCACCCTTATTATAAGAAACTGCTTCCATTTTAGGGGTTCCTTTTTTGCCCCAACCCGCAAATTCTTCTTCAGGTATTACTTCCCAACCGTTGCGGTCTACTACAAGAGTTCCGTTATTTCCAATAAAA
Organism: Zobellia nedashkovskayae; assembly: GCF_015330125.1. Classification (NCBI taxonomy): domain Bacteria; kingdom Pseudomonadati; phylum Bacteroidota; class Flavobacteriia; order Flavobacteriales; family Flavobacteriaceae; genus Zobellia; species Zobellia nedashkovskayae. Next base: position 227,901 of record NZ_JADDXR010000002.1, read on the forward strand.
GCAATACCATGGTTACGACCGTAATTCCCGCCATCTATTCCCGTAGCGTGCTCCCAAAGAATTGAAAAGCCATCATACTCATAAACGGTCTGTAAAGTATCAGGAGTTTCAGAAGCATCTTCAGGATACGCGAATTTTCCACCTAATGCCATTACAGATTTAGGGGTTCCTGCTTTCATTCCGTATAAAGCATAATCCAACAAATGCACACCCCAGTCCGTCATTAATCCCCCTGCATAATCCCAAAACCATCGGAAATTAAAATGAAACCGATTTGCATTAAAAGCACGCTCTGGAGCAGGACCCAACCACATTTTATAATCTACACCTTCTGGAGCTACGGAATCTGAAACTATAGGTACAGGTTTCATCCAACCTTGATAGGCCCAAGCTTTTGCCAAGCGTATATTTCCCAATTTACCGGAATGCACAAAATTAATAGCATCTACAAAATGAGGTTGACTACGCTGCCATTGTCCAACTTGTACCATACGGTCGCTGGAGCTTACGTAATTCAGCATTATATTAGATTCCTGAATAGAGTTTGCTATTGGTTTCTCACAATAAACGTCCTTTCCTGCCATGAGAGCATCAGTCAGTTGTAGACAATGCCAGTGGTCTGGCGTTCCAATAATTACTACATCAATATCTTTATTCTCTAATAACTTACGATAATCCCGATACCATAAGGGCTTTTTGATTCCTGCTTTTTCGAGGTCTGCAGTTCTTGTTTGGAGTACAGCTTCATCTATATCGCAAAGCGCAATCACGTTTGTTTCGCTCATCTTCAACATTGAAGTCAAATCACTAAAACCCATTCCCTTACAACCAATCAACCCAACGTTAATCCGATCATTAGGACCTACGCGTTTCCGCATAGTAGCTAAAAGCTCCATTGGAAATAAAAATGCGGCACTGGATCCTGCTAAGGCCAATGAACTTTTTTTGATAAAGTTTCTTCTATTTTGGTACATCGTTCAAGTTGTTTTGTTCAGAAGATGAATATACTAATTTACGGTAGCACGAGACCAAAAAAAAACACCGCTAACTGCTTAGCGGTGTTTTAAATTACTGATTATGTACAGTTATTTCTTTTCGGGAGTGTTCAATTTTTTGCTCATTTCCATAGAAATGGAAGAACGATCAAATTTTAATTTACCAGCCATAGTTTCTAGTATGCAAGAAAAATCACTATCGTTAAGATCCATGATCTTGCCGTGCAAACCACTTTTTGTAACTACCCTATCGCCTCTTTTTAATTCAGCTGCGAATTTCTTTTCATCTTTCTGGCGTTTCATTTGAGGACGTATCATAAAGAAATACGCTACCACAAAAATCAAAATCATCGGAAGAAACTGTCCTATATCACCCATATTTTAAATATATAATCTATTGTTATTTTGTTGGTCCTACTGGAGCAGCTCCTTTAGGGTTCACAAATGCCTTAATACGTAATTGTTCAGTACCTTTTTCAGTATTAGCATTTACAGTAATTGTTTTAGTTATTTGGTTCTGTCCAGATCCATTAAACTTAACAACCAACTCTCCTGTAGCACCAGGTGCAATAGGATCTTTTGGTGGGTTAGGAACCGTACAACCACAAGAACTTGTTGCGTTAGTAATTATTAATGGAGCATTACCCGTATTTGTAAACATAAAAACAGTCTCCTGTGGAGTACCTTGTTCTATTGTACCAAAATCGTGCTCTGCTTTCTCAAACTCCATTACTGGAATTTGTTTACCAGCTTCATCACGTTGTGCAGCTTCGACTACATTATCTGTTTTTACTTTACTAGACGCGTTTTCTTTACATGAAACGAACGCCATAAGTGAACACATGCTCAAGGCAAAAAATGTTTTTCTCATATCTCTAACTTTAATTTGGGGTAAAATTAATCAATTATTTTAAATCAGGCCTCTACCTATTTTGTTAAGCTTACCTTCTTTTTTGTATTCTTTCACAAGATTATCCAAAATACCGTTGATAAAGATGCTACTTTTTGGAGTAGAATACTCTTTGGCTATCTCCAAAAATTCATTGATAGTCACTTTTTCTGGTATAGACGGAAAGTTCAAAAGTTCGCAAATTGCCATCTTTAATAGAATAGCATCCATATCTGCAATACGGTCTTTATCCCAATTAGGAGTTTTACCTTCTATTTCCTTGGTAAGCTCTCCATCTTTCAACAACGTTTTTCTAAGTAGATTCTTTGCGAACTCCATATCTTCTTTATCCTTGATCAAACGAGGTAAGAAGAAAGAGGTAGATTGATCGCTCTTAATCTTTTTGAACATTTTTAAGATATAGGTATTTACAATAGGAATATCATCTACCCATGTAAGGTTGCTGTCTTCAAAATAGTCGTAAATTTTTTCATCGGGAGCAATAATATCTTTAAACAAAGTAATAACAAACTCTTTGTCTTCTGCGTAAGTGCTGCCTTTAACAGACATATATTTTAGATATGCCTCACTTGTAACCATGTTTTTGTAAATAATCTTTACATACTCTTCGTTCAAATACCAGTTATCTAACTTTCTTTTCTTAAGCTCAGCTATTAACGGTTCATTATGCACCATTTGAAGCAATAATTTGTTATTGACAAATTTTGCCTGATCTGGTAAATTATCTGCCTCAGTAGCTAGATACTTTTTTGAAGAAATTCTTAATTGGTCCGACCCTCTTTTCTGAATCTCGATAATTAAGCTCAGCATTAAAAGGTAAAGCGTATACATATTGTCTATGCTAAACCGTAGAAATTTTTCTTGTTTCTCTAAAGAATCGTCTTTAGATTGGGTAATTGCATAAATACATTGCATTACTTTTACCCGTATATGTCTTCGTGTTAGCATTTTAAAGAACTTTTTTGGAATAGTATTGGTTTGACTTTCACGTGGCAAAAATAAGAATAAACCCCAAAAGACTACTATACAAAACGATGAAACAATCATACCTTTTGATTACCTGAGAGAAACACAACCGCAAAACCCTGTTCTTAAGGTTATTGACGGTTAAAAAAAGATGAAAAATTACCATAAACTTAACTATCTGTCCTTCCTATATTTAATTTAAAGCAATTTGTAACCTACCAACATCTTATGGTATTTATAACATATGGTTTATACCCAAACCATTATCTTTGGTCAATTAAATATAGCCTTAGTTTATACCCTTCATGAAGGAACTTGCTCACCTAAATAAGTACTTTAAAAAATATTGGTCCAAATTACTAGTTGGACTGTTCATAACCATCATTGCTCGTGTGCTACAATTGGTTATGCCTAGGTTCGTAAAAGAATCGATCGTGGTTATCGAAAATTTCATGGACGGAAAGGTTGAGGAATCAGCCGCAAAAGGGCTCCTTCTAGAGTATATTTTAATTATTGTAGGAGCCGCCCTTTTATCAGGTTTCTTCACTTTTTTAATGCGTCAGACGATAATCAATGTTTCTAGGTATATAGAGTATGACCTTAAAAATGAAATTTTTGACCATTATCAGTTTTTGAGCCTAAACTTTTACAAGAAAAATAGGACTGGTGATCTCATGAACCGCATTAGTGAAGATGTTAACCAGGTGCGCATGTATTCCGGACCTGCCTTAATGTACGGCATCAACACTATAACTTTATTCGCCTGTATCATACCTATTATGTTTATGACGGCACCTAAACTGGCCGCCTACACATTAATACCTTTGCCTATTTTATCGGTTCTTATCTATTATATAAGCAAGATAATTCATGAACGCAGTACTATTGTTCAACAGTATCTTTCCACACTGTCTACCTTTACACAAGAGGTGTTTTCGGGTGTTTCTGTAATTAAGGCCTATGCTCTAGAACCCAGCATAAATAATGACTTAAGCACTTTGGCCATTGAGGGCAAGGAAAAAAGTATGGATTTAGCCAAGGTAAATGCATGGTTTTTCCCCTTAATGGTACTTCTTATTGGTATCAGTAATATTTTTGTTATTTACATAGGTGGAAAGCAATACATAAACGGAGAAATAGCCTCTTCAGGAGTTATTGCTGAATTTGTTCTCTATGTTAATATGCTTACTTGGCCAGTAGCCATTATTGGTTGGTTGACCTCTATTGTGCAACGCGCAGAAGCCTCACAAAAACGTATAAATGAATTCTTGAACGAGACTCCGGATATTAAGAATACTGTATTAGAAGAAACACCGATTAAAGGAAAAATAGAATTCAAAAATGTAACCTTTACCTACGAGGATACAGAAATTACCGCTCTCAATAATATTTCATTTACCATTAATGAAGGAGAAACAGTAGCTATTCTTGGCAAAACCGGTTCAGGAAAATCCACCATATTAGATTTGATTGCACGTTTATACGATGTAACCTCTGGAGAAATATTGATAGATGACACGCCTATAAAAGAATTGAACATTACTAGTTTACGAAAAGCAATAGGAGCTGTACCACAGGATGCTTTCTTGTTCTCAGATTCTATTAAAAACAATATTAAGTTTGGCAAAGAAAATGCTTCTGATGAAGAAGTTATAGAAGCTGCCAAGAATGCCGTGGTACACGAAAATATAATAGAGTTTTCAAAAGGATATGATACTGTTTTAGGTGAGAGGGGAATTACGCTTAGCGGCGGACAAAAACAGCGCGTATCTATTGCGAGGGCATTATTGAAAAAACCAGAAGTATATCTTTTTGACGATTGTTTATCTGCTGTAGACACAGAAACGGAAGAAGACATTTTAAATAACCTGAAAAAAGCCTCTAAAAATCGTACTACACTTATAGTGAGTCACCGGGTATCATCTGCTAAAAATGCAGACAAAGTATTAGTTCTTTCCAATGGAAAACTTCTTCAAGAAGGCAACCACACTGATTTAAACAGTGTTGAAGGGTATTACAAAGATTTATACTACACCCAACTGTCAGAAAAAGAAAACTAAAAAATTGTTGCCGTATTGGCTTTTTTTTTACATTTTTGAAAGATTAACAACTATTAACTACACTATAAACGCGATGAACGAAAAAGATTCAATGGACCAGGAGGAAATTCATTCCAAAGTTTTACGGGCGGGTAGACGCACGTATTTCTTTGATGTACGAAGTACGAAGGCAGGCGATTATTATTTAACCATCACAGAAAGTAAAAAATTCACTCATGATGATGGTTCTTTTCATTATAAGAAACACAAGATTTATTTATATAAAGAAGATTTTGAGGCTTTCAAGGAAAATGTAGAAGAAATGATGAATTTCATTATTGAAGAAAAAGGCTCTGAAGTTATCTCTGAACGTCACCAAAAAGATTTCAAAAAAGAAGAGGAAGTAAATGTTACTGAAGAATTAAAATCTACAGAAACAGAAAGCTTTACCGATGTTAGTTTTGACGATATCTAAAAGTTAGCACTACAATATTAAAACGACCCTTTCGGGTCGTTTTTTGTTTTAACAAGTTGGTACTACAATCAAAAAATTACTTGGTTCGCACGTATAACCAATTATACAAAAACAAGAATACAATAGCTCCTAAACCTACAATTCCATTCCAGAACAAAGCTATTACCGTAAACAATAGCGCATAGTAGACCGGATAAGCCAACAGGGCAAACCCAAACCGCAGGGTTCCCATAAATTCTGGCTCCCAAACCTTGGGTCTAGCCCATTTACGCCACAAAATAAGTAAAGGAAAATTTAACAACGTAAAAACGGCATTGCCCAAAATCCCAAAAAACCCCTTTTTCTTTTTGACAGGATTTACAGACTTTGAAGGGTCAATGCTCTCAATAACTTTATTGGTCTCAAAAGGATTCAGAAAATCAACATCTAAAGCATTTAATTGCCCTGAAATATTATCATATTGCTTCTCATCTGCAATGTGCGTAGTTAGTGTTTTAAGTCTGTCAGACACCATTCCCTTTACCCTATTCACCGAACCTTGAACATCGTTAACATCGTACATGGTATTTACCACAATACTTTTATCAAAATAAATAGCCATCCTATCCGGAAAACCAGAATTGCTTTTGTAATTAAGTCCTACTGGAACAATATGAATCTCCGTATCTGGCAATCTTTCTACAGCATTAAATAAAATGCGGGTAAACCCTTTGCTTAAAGGTCTTACGCGACGCTTAATATTATGATTCGCTTCTGGGAACATAAGGATTGCGTGTCCATTTCCGAAAATTTCAGCACATTGATCAAATACAGCTTGGTTATTTTTCAAAGCTTCCCTACCATCTCTAATCCTATAAATGGGAATCATCCGCAGGTAGGCGAAAAACTTTTTTAGTGTAGGTTTTGTAAAAACATCTGATCGTGTTAAAAAGAACGGTTTACGGTTGCAGTTTACCCCAATTAAAAGTACGTCTAACAGCGCACTTTGGTGATTGGGTAAAAAGAGTACAGGTTTGTCTTTTGGCACATTCTCTAGCCCTGAAACTTGAATTTTACCATAGTAAAAATACAATCCGGTCTTTATCCACTTTTTTAATAATCGGTAGCCTATATTTTTCAAGTAAGTGTTTCTGTTTTAATTGGTTTATAACCCCAAAATGCAGCGAGCAAAAGACCTGAGACTAGATGCCAAATTCCCCAGAAAGCGGCCAACAGCGCCATACCGCCAAGGCCATCAAAAAAGGAAAAAATCAAAATTAAGCCTAGTCCTGAATTCTGAATGCCCGTTTCTATGGTTACCGAACGTATATTTCTTTTTGATAGCCCCATAAGTTTAGCAAACGAGAACCCCGTTAGAAAAGCCAAAATATTATGCAAAACCACAATCCAGAATACATACCATATGTAATCGTAAAATACTGCTCGGTTATTATACAGCGCCAAAAATACCAATAGTATAAAAAAGACCAATGAAACTACTTTAAGAACTTTGCCTAATTTTTTTGCAAAGTTGGGCCTGAGATGATTTACCCAAATACCTAAAGCCAACGGCAACCCTAATAACAGCGAAACTAGTTGAATCATTTGCCATGGCGATAATGCTACTTTTGTCAAAATCTGTTGCGTAGGTACATATAAATTACCCCAAAATTGAAGATTTAAAGGAGTCATTACAACCGCCAATAAAGTAGCGGCCGCTGTAAGACTAACAGACAAGGCAGTGTTGCCTCCCGCCAAATGAGATATAAAATTAGAAACATTACCTCCTGGGCAAGCTGCCACCATTATCATTCCCAAGGCAATACTAGGTATAGGATTGATTATCAATACTAGAAGAAAAGTTAATAGCGGAAGTAAAATAAACTGACTAAAGAGACCTGTAAATATTGGCTTTGGTTTTTTAAGAAGTCCCTTAAAATCTGATATAGAAATTTCCAAAGCAATACCGAACATTACGAACGCTAGTGAAATATTCAATACCCATTGTGCTTGGGCGTCAAAATTAAGAGATACGTTATCTAGTAAGTTTTCGGTCAATCAATTACGATATTTTCAGTCCGTTGGCAACTGTAGCTTTCGGTTGTAAAAGCTCTACATCCTTGCCATTAACGGCGCCCAATATAAGACATTCACTCATGAAGTTTGCAATTTGCTTTTTAGGGAAATTTACTACGGCAACCACCTGAGTATCTAAAAGTTGTTTCTTAGTATATAGCGTAGTGACTTGTGCAGATGTTTTCTTTACTCCTATTTCTTCTCCAAAATCTATATGAAGTTGATATGCAGGATTCCGAGCCTCGGGAAAATCATCTACTTTAATAACCGTTCCGACCCGCATATCTATCTTTGCAAAGTCCTGCCAATTTATCGTATCGTCCATGTTATTATTTAGTATTTAAAGAAGATGAAGGTAAAAATAGATTATGGTTTTGCAAAGGCGCTCAAAATACTTTTTATAACTTTAAGTTTTAATTCAACTAAAAATGTCAAGAACTCCTAGTAATATGCTTCCGTTAGGAACATTAGCCCCAGATTTTAATTTATTGAATACCCAGAACGGAGAGCAAGCATCTCTTACTAATCTGAAAGGCCAAAAAGGAACTGTTATAGCCTTTATATGTAACCACTGCCCCTTTGTTAAGCATATTAACCAAGAATTTGCAAAATTGGCAAGAGATTATCAACCTAAAGAAATAGGTTTTGTTGCTATTTCCAGCAACGATGTTGAAAATTACCCACAAGATTCTCCGCATCTAATGAAACAAGTAGCCTTGGAAGAAGGTTATACTTTCCCTTATCTATATGATAAGACACAGCAAGTTGGTAAAGATTATGATGCTGCCTGCACACCTGATTTCTATTTATTTGGTGCTGATTTAAAATTAGTATACCGCGGTCAGTTAGATGATTCCCGACCAGAAAATGGCATTCCCGTAACCGGAAAAGATTTAAGAAATGCCATTGACGCCTTACTTGAAAATAGGCCGATAAGTGAGCTACAAAAGCCTAGTATTGGTTGCAACATCAAATGGAAAAAGTAACATTTCTTTTTTTTTTAACGTAGATAATACTACCAGCCCTTTCTCTCGATTAAATTAAAAATTTGAGCAAAGTGATGTCTTCCATGCCACGCATAAGTTCCTATATTCTCATCTAATGACACTTCCGTATTATTGTGAGGATGAATAAAAGTCTTTTTAAGTTGAAGACTAGAAAGTCCTTTTAATAAATAGACTAATTTACCATGAACCGCTTTTAAATGATCCAGTGATAATTGAATAGGTGCGGTCTTCGTATCAAAAAGTTCTGCCCAAGCCTTTTCATCATAGGCTTTTATAATTGGGTTATCCTCAGTAAGCGCCCATTTAAATCGTAAATAACTATTATGGTGACTATCTGCAATATGATGCACCGTTTGCCTTATTGTCCACCCACCAGGCCTGTAAGGGGTTTCTAGTTGTTCCTCTGTTAAATCCTTAACCATACCCTCCAGTTCTTCGGGAATCATTTCCAAAATATGAATCCATTCCTGAATTTGGTCATGAGTTATCTGTTCTGGTTTTTCAAATTTTCCTATCGGGTATTTTAACTGCTCTAAATCTATTTTTTCCATGCACTAAAAATAGGAAACTTTAATACATTTTTAACCATAAACCTAAGGTCGTCTTTCTATAATCTACTAATTTTATAGGATTAAGTTTCAAACCTAAAAACATATATAATGGCAACAATACGATTGGGCGATAAGGCCCCTAATTTTACAGCAGACAGTTCTATTGGAAAAATTAACCTTTATGACTATTTAGGAGATAGTTGGGGGATACTTTTTTCTCATCCTGCAGATTTCACCCCAGTTTGTACCACAGAGTTAGGTACAGCTGCACAATTTAAGGGCGAATTTGACAAACGCAATGTAAAAATGATAGCCTTAAGTGTAGATGGTGCCGCATCTCACCTTGAGTGGATAAAAGATATTAATGAGGTTCAAAAGACCAATGTAGAGTTTCCTATTATAGCAGATGAGGACAGGAAAGTTTCTGACTTGTATGATATGATTCATCCAAAAGCAGACAGTACGTTAACAGTCCGTTCCGTATTTATAATAGCACCAGATAGAACAGTAAAATTAATGCTGACTTACCCAGCTTCTACTGGTCGTAATTTTTATGAATTATTACGTGTTATAGACTCTTTGCAACTTACGGCTAATCACAAAGTAGCAACACCTGCCAACTGGAAAAATGGCGAAGATGTTGTTGTAAGTCCAGCAATTCCTACAGAAGAAGCAAAAAAAATGTTCACTAAAGGTGTTAAAGAGGTAAAACCTTATTTGCGCATGACACCAGACCCAACATTGTAAAATATTTCTAGATGATAATAAAGCTATCTGTAAATTAAAAATATAGATGGCTTTATGATTTCTTTAATTCTTACAAAAAAATTACAAGAGCAGCTACTTACAAACTCATTGCTTTTGCCGTCGTTCAATTGAGTGTCTATTTTAAAATTCGTAAAAATCTCAGAAGAAAGCTGTTAGCCCATTTACAGGGTAGATGAAATATTTTACAAATAACGTTCAGTTAAAGTAAATATAACTTAGTTAAAATCATTGAATTAATTTTTTATAGTTATATTTGTGCCATAATTTAATTTAATTTTTTTGTATTATGAGTAAAGGAACAGTAAAATTCTTCAATGATTCCAAAGGTTACGGTTTTATCACTGAAGATGGTTCAAGCGAAGATCACTTTGTACACATTTCTGGTTTAATCGATGAAATTCGTGAAGGTGACGTTGTAGAATTTGAGCTACAACAAGGTAAAAAAGGATTGAACGCGGTAAATGTGAAAGTAGTTGACTAAGAAAGACGCATAAACTTTTTTTATACAAAAGCCCTGTTACCAATGGTAACAGGGCTTTTTTTTATTTCACATAAGTAAGTAGTGACAATCTTGTCGTATTTTTCATACATTTGTTCTAAAGTTTTTAACGCAACCCTTTTGCTATTTGTGCGTCTAATTAAAGACTAGGTTTCCCCCAATTAACCAAACAATAGAATATGCTTGCTTTCTTTGGTATTATTTTCGTGTTGCTTGTGGTAAATATTATTTTACTAATCCTGAGCACAGACAGAGCAAAGAACTCCCGATAAACGGTATTGGGTAGATTCATTGATTCTTTAGCCGAGTGGACAAAAACCACCCTGCCCTCCTCTACCATGTTTTTTTTTAATTAAAATCACCAACATAAGTATTATAATGTGGCCTCCTAAACGTAGGTATATTTGATTGAGACACTCATCCAAGAGATACTCTTAGACTATAGAGCAGTTAAAAAAGAAAGCCCTGACATTTCTGTCAAGGCTTTTCATTATCTATTAAAAGAGCAAAGTTGCTTTTTTATTTAACACCCATTAATTCAACATCAAACAATAATGTAGCATTTGGAGGTATAACACCACCAGCACCTGCGCTACCGTATCCTAAGCTAGAAGGTATCACCAATCTGGCTTTATCTCCTACTTTTAAAAGTTGAATACCTTCATCCCAACCTGGTATTACTTGACCAACTCCTAATTGAAAATCTATTGGTTCATTGCGTTTATAAGAAGAATCAAAAACCTGACCGTTCAATAAAGAACCTTCATAATGAACTGATACAGTTTGACCTTTTTCAGCCTGTGCACCACTTCCTTTTTGAATCATCTTATATCTCAATCCACTTTCAGTCTCATCAAAGCCAGCAGCTATTTTATCTAATTCTGCAGATTGCTTGGCCTTTTCTTCAGCTAAACGTTCTTCTTTAGAACTCTTAAACTTGGCAAAACTCGCAAGAGCATCCCATTTCTGAGCTTCATCACCTACACGAACGATTTCAACACTGTTTATTTTATCGCCTTGAGCGATTGCATCTACCACATCTTGACCGCTTTCAACCTTACCAAAAACAGTATGCTTGTTATCTAACCATGGTGTTGGTACATGAGTAATAAAGAACTGGCTACCGTTAGTACCAGGACCGGCATTAGCCATAGAAAGTACACCTGGCTCCGAATGGTTAAGGTCTGGGTGAAATTCATCATCAAACTTATAACCGGCATCACCGCTACCAGTACCTTGTGGACATCCACCTTGTACCATAAAATCGGGGATTACCCTGTGGAATTTTAATCCATCATAATATGGCTCACCTGCAGCTTTTGCAGAATTATCTTGTTTTCCTTCGGCAAGGGCAACAAAGTTACCTACCGTACCCGGAGTTTTATCATGAGTTAGTTTTACTAATATCTCACCTTTATCCGTATTGAATTTTGCGTAGATTCCGTCTTGCATTTTTCATTTTTTTAATGAGCGGCAAAGATAGGCAAATTTGTTCAAAAATCTTGGACGCAAACCTTAGCACTAATCAATTCTACATCTTTCTATCCAAAGTAAAAACCCAATTATTTGAAGAACAAAAAAAATTCTTAACGGTCTTCTCCCTAGTTTTAAAGAGTCTACTTTACAATACCATATTTATCGAACAAGTAAACTAAACTAGCCATGGTAGCAGCCCCAAGTTCCAACTCACGCTCATTAACATGTTCAAACGTATCGTTTTCTGCATGATGGTGCACAAAATAACGTTGTGAATCAGGTCTAAGACCTGCCAACACCATGTCATCACTTTTTAATGGTCTAATGTCTGCACCGCTATATCCTTTTTCAAAAAGATGAATATAATAGGGTTCAAAAAGGCTTTTCCAACTATGAACTTGTTTCAGATTTTCATCCGAACAGTCAAAAGAAAATCCGCGTGGTGTAAAACCACCAGCATCACTTTCCAAAGCAAAAACGTGCTTTTCCTTTTTTCCACTGGCTACCTCTGCATACTTATTGCCTCCTCTTAGTCCATTTTCCTCATTCATAAACAACACAGCACGAATGGTTCTTTTTGGCTTATACCCTGTGGCTTTCAAAAGGCGAAGTACATCCATACTTTGCACACAACCGGCACCATCATCATGAGACCCATCTCCTAAATCCCAAGAATCTAAATGACCCCCTACTACCATTATTTCGTTTGGAAACTCACTTCCCTTTATTTCACCAATAACGTTAAAAGAATCAACATCATTAAACTGCTTACAATTCTGTTTAAAATAAAACTGAATCTCTGTGTTTAACTTTAAAGTAGTGCTCAACAATTCCGCTCCCTTAGTACTTATAGCTGCCGCAGGGATTCTTTTTGACACCGGTGTATCTCCATAACTCATAGACCCTGTATGCGGATAATCATCTAATCGCAAATTCATAGACCTAACAATTATCCCAACCGCTCCGTATTTTGCCGCCTCCTCTGCTCCTGAATAACGTTGATCTACACAACCTGAATAGGAAGCAAAAGTGCTAATTACAGTAGGATCCATTGGCCTATTATAAAAAACGATGTTACCTTCTATCTTAGCCTTACCTAACTTTTGTAAATCTTCAATACCTTGCACCTCAACAACACCTGCCTTAATTCCTTGTAGAGGCGTTGCTACAGACCCACCAAGTGCACAGATAGGCACATTGGTTGAAAGACCTGGGCTGGTTTCAAAATAAGCGAATTCCGGTGTGCCACGAACCCATTTAGGTACTTTTACCGGCTGAAGCCAAACACGGTCAAGACCCAAAGAATCTAACTGAGCCTTAGTATATTCTACCGCTTCTTGTGCTTGAAGGCTACCAGATAACCTACCCCCTATTTGATTAGAAAGATAATTAAGCCAGTCATACGCCTTACCATCAGTAAGTGCTTGATTATATATTTCTTTTAACTGTTTCTCATCTTCGTTTTGGGTATAGCCATTTACACTAAGACCTATACATAGTAGGAAAAGGATTATTTTCTTCATTAAACTTCTTTTTCTAATTGTTCTTTATATTTTGCCAAGTTGGCCTTAATTTTATCATCAAGCTCCGGCTCCTTAATATCCTTATATTTTTTTAGTTCTTCCAGTAAGACGGAAGCCACAATTACTCGTGCCTCCTTTTTATTATCTGCCGGAACAACGTACCATGGAGCGTGTGGTTTTGAAGTCTCGTTAATAGCTTCTTCATAAAATTTCTGATACGTATCCCACAACTTTCGTTCTTCAAGGTCTGCTGGAGAGAATTTCCAATTCTTACGTTTCAACTCCAACCTTCTAAGCAACCTTAACCTTTGCTCTTCTTTTGAAAGGTGAAGAAAAAACTTGAATACGATTGTACCACTTTCAGCAATATGCCGCTCAAAGTTATTTATCTGCTCAAAACGTTTGTTCCAAAATTTCTGGTCAATATCCGATACCGAATGAATACCGGGAATATGTTCTCCTAGTATATATTCTGGATGAACACGGGTTACCAAAACATTCTCATAATGAGTTCTATTGAATACCCCAAACTTTCCTTTTGCTGGTAAAGCTATGTAGTGTCTCCATAGAAAATCATGACCTAACTCCAATTTGGTTGGGACCTTAAAACTATGCACCACAACACCACGTGCATTAAAATCTTTAAAAACTTCACGAATTAAACTGTCTTTTCCAGCGCTATCCATACCCTGAAGGCAAATTAACACACTATACTTTGAGTGAGCGTAGAGCGTATCTTGAAAATCACCCAGCTCCTCACGGATGGATTCTAAGTCCTTTTTTAGTTTTTTATCACTAACGCCAAAATCTTCTCTAGTAGCACATTTTGACAACTCAATGCTCTTATCGACCCTAAATGAGGTTGTTTTTTTTCCATACATAGGCTGAATATAAAACTATTTTACCGTTGAACGGTTGTGAATGTTAAAAAAAATGACCGTTTAACAACAGAAACTTCCGGTTCATCCAAAATACCTTAGAGGGGGCGCCATCCATCGAAAAAACTACACGTTAACCACCTGACTGGGCTAACTTTACATTGTAATAATCCCAAATTTTACAGCACATAAAACTTACCATATGAAGTTATTTTACTTTATACTATTTCTATTCATATTTACCTTTTCTTCCTCTTATGGGGCCAGTCAGGATTGTGATTACGCAACCTCTAATATAGGTTACGTAAAAAACCAGACCAAGAAAGCTCTTTCTATGAAAGACTTACAAATGACTCGTTTCTACACGTTTAAGGCGCTAACTGCCCTTGAAAAATCAAAAAATAATATTGCAGAATGCGGTTGTGAAGAAGCTTCGGACAGTGCTCTGGAAAATATTGAATATTTAAAAAACGCTACTAAAGCCACTTCTCTTGCTGGTGCTCGAATATTATTGAACAAAGCACTTTTATATAGCGTAGAAAGCCTGGAAGCAATTGCAAACCATGATGAGCATGGTAGTATATATGGTTCTGATAATTTGATTATGAACGTTACAAGTTCCAAAAAAGAAGAGACTATGGCTTTTCTTGACAATACTAAAATACGCCAGAGAATAGACACTTCTTTACTGAAATATAAAACTTCTTTAGATAAGGTAATCAATACCGTAGATTGCACCGAAGCTCGTGCTTTTGCTCAAAATATTTACGAAAACTGCGAACAAGAACTTTTAAAACCACACTTGTCTGAAAGCAAGAAATATTACAATCTTAAGACCAAAGAAATTACGGAGAAAGCTCTTGACCGTTTAGGTAATTGCGGAAGAAAATAGGATTATTTTATAATCCTATTCTAAGCTTCGGGATATTGTAGCTACGTGAATATGCAAATTATTTACTAGCAAATAGTTTTACATCTTCTTCTGCCACTTCTTTTCCTCCTAAGATGATTAAACGCTCTACAACATTTCTTAGTTCTCTAATATTCCCTGTCCAATCATAACTTTTAAGAAGTTTGATGGCTTTAGCCGAAAAAACCTTAGGTGCAATACCCTGTTCAGAAGCTATTTTTTTAGCAAAATGCTCTATAAGCAACGGAATATCATCCCGTCTATCGTTCAAAGCAGGAACTTGAATTAAAATTACCGCCAATCTATGGTATAAATCCTCTCGGAAATTACCTTCTTCTATTTCCTTTTTAAGGTTTTTGTTCGTTGCAGCAATAACACGCACATCTACTTTAATATCTTTATCAGTACCTACTCGTGAAATTTTACTTTCCTGAAGAGCTCTGAGTACCTTAGCTTGGGCAGATAAGCTCATATCACCAATTTCATCAAGGAAAATTGTGCCTTTATTAGCCGCTTCAAATTTACCGGCACGGTCCCGTACTGCGGATGTAAAAGCACCTTTTACATGACCGAAAAGTTCGCTTTCTATTAATTCTGAAGGAATAGCGGCACAATTCACCTCAATAAAAGGACCACCGCTACGGTAACTTTTTTCATGAACCCAATGTGCTACCAGCTCTTTACCCGTACCGTTTGAACCCGTAATAAGCACACGGGCATCAGTAGGAGCCACCTTCTCTATCATATCTTTAATGATGGTAATCTCTTCACTACTACCGATCATCTCATAATTCTTACTCACCTTTTTCTTCAAGACCTTATTCTCAACAACCAATACTTTGCGATCTACCGCATTTCGTACAGTTGTCAAAAGACGGTTAAGATCTGGTGGTTTTGAAATGTAATCAAAAGCACCGAGCCTCATAGTGTTTACTGCAGTATCTAAGTCTCCATGGCCCGAAATCATTATAAAAGGAATTTCTGGCTTTATTTTACGAGCAGCTTCCAATACTTCTACACCATCCATTTTTGGCATCTTAATATCGCAGAGCACAAGATCGTAATCATTGTTCTTAACAGCTTCTAAACCTTTGAGACCGTCTTCTGCTTCTTCCAGTTGATAACTGTCGCTTTCTTCGGAAAGAATCTTAACCAGTACACGTCTAATTGCGGCTTCGTCTTCGATTACCAATATTTTGGGCATAGTATCTTAAATTTTAAAGTCCTATTCTAAATCCTGTTCTAAAGTAGAAACTAGGATTGTCATTTAATGTAAAAATATCATTTCTATCTTCATCTCTCAATACTCCATCTTGAAATACCGTATGACCAGCATAAGCATAAAGAAATGTATTTGCTGCTAATTTATATTGATACCCCACAGTAACTAATGCGGCCGATGATGATACCGAAGAAGCACTTGTTGTATTAGGTAGAACGATATTATTCTGTAAATTCACATAATAACCATCAAAAATAAATTCAGTCTGAAATTGATGCTTTTCTTTCATGTGATATTTCATTCCGGTTTTGGGCAATCCCACAACATAGCTCCAGTTCTTATGAAAGCGTTTTTCATAATAGAAAATAGGTAAGGGTACACGGAGGGCAACGGTAGAATTATAAGCAATACCCAATACCATTATAGAAGGTTTATCTATATTCTTCTTCTCTTTCAGAAACCCTGCCGTAGCATTCACCGAAAAATCTCCGTTTTCTATAGGGTTTGATAAGGTAGATGACAACCGAGGTGTAACCACGCCTATAAACCGCCAGTTTGGCGTAAATTTCCAAACGTAGGCCATATTAAAATCTACCACATGAAATTGCTTTAGACCAGCGCTACTAAAGGGAAGCTCTCTTTGTAAATTATAAGCCAACCGGTTATATTCTACTCCAATAACCAGATTATTAGAATCTTGTACTTTTATAGGCACGTTCACCAAAAGCTTCATCCTAGATAGTTCCGCATCCGAACCGTTTCTTGGCATCATCATATATTCTGCCCTTACTATGTCTGGAGTTTGGCTTAGACCAACAAAAGAACACAAAAGAAAAAAGACAGCACAGGTACTAAATTTTCCGCTATTCACTCTATTTTTCTTCTATATTATTGGTGTTACTATATTGAAACGGTTGCTGTTGAATAATATGTATATCTCTTTGTGGAAAAGGTATAGAAATATTGTTCTTTCTAAATTCCTCGTCTAATTTATAACGCATTTCACTTTTAACTTTAGTGACATTAAAACTATCAATTGTATAAAAATTAAGCGTGAACAATAAGGCTGAGTCGCCAAAATCTTCGAAAATTACAAATGGTTTTGGACTTTTCAATATACCCTTTTGTCCACCTGCAATAGTTTCTAAGATTTTAGTCGCCAAATTAATATCGCTACCATATGCAATACCAATTTTGATTAGCTCCCTGGTTGTTTTATGGTTTTGGGTATAATTATAAATGATATCACTTATAAACTTATGATTGGGAATGATGATTACTTTATCATCTCTAGTTATAGCTCTGGTTGTTCTCAATTTTATTTCAAACACCTTGCCAACCTTACTATCTATTTCTATAATATCACCTACATGAAGGGATTTATCGATAATAATAAAAATACCTCCAATAACATCTTGAAATAGTTCTTGTAAGGCTAGGCCCAAACCAACAAAAAGTGCTGCAGATGCCGTAAGAAGAAGTGTTATATCTATACCGGCCGCACTCATAGTCAAAAGTATAACGACTAAATAGACTATGTATCTTATGAACTTAAAAACACTAACAAACTTAAGTTTATCTTCAGCTTCCATACGTTGCGTCATAAGTATACGCAACCATTTTAGCACAAACCCCGTAATCAAGAAAACAACGGTAACCAGCAGTAAAAGCCCAATAGTAATGTTAATGGAGTTCTCTCCTTCTCCATACCTGAGACCAAGATTAAGAAAATTCTTAATCCCTTCCCAAAGACTTTCTTCTAGAATTTCTTCTACCTTACTTTGTGTTTCTTGAATCATGCTCAATATCTTAACCACTTGAACAATTCCTTATAGCTTGGTTTCTTACCGTACATAAGAATACCTACCCTATAAATTTTTGCAGCCAGCCATACAATACCTATAAAAGTAACGATTAATAGAATAATAGAAGTGACCAATTCCCAAACGGGCACACCACCTTCTCCAATACCTCCTGGCAGGCGCATGAGCATAACAATTGGTGAGGTTAATGGAAATAATGAAAAACCAACAGCAATAGGGCCATGTGGATTACTAAAAACCGAAAAGAAACCTACATAGATAGCTAGCATTAGAGGTAAAATAATCGGGAAAATAAATTGTTGGGTATCCGTTTCATTATCCACTGCAGCTCCTATTGCCGCATAAATTGAACTATAAATTAAATAACCCAGAATAAAATATATCAAAAAGAAAGTAATAAGCATCACCCACGGAATCTTAAAAAGTTCTTGGGCATATAATTGCATGGTCTGGTCCACGGTAGGCAAGCTAGGCCCCATATTTGGTGTAATGGATGCTCCCGCATTCATTGCAGATGGGTCTATGTCAAAAACAGCAAATGATATCACCAAAAGAATACTTGCGGATATGATCCAAATAGCAAATTGAGTAAGCCCTGCTAGAGAAGTACCTATAATCTTGCCCAACATAAGTTGAAACGGTTTTACGGATGAAATAATCACCTCAATAATTCGGCTGGTTTTTTCTTCTATTACACTCCGCATAACAAAACCTCCGTAGATGATAATGAACATCATGATCAAGTAGCCAAAACCACCACCAATAAAAGCCTTTATTTCATTTATACCCTTAAGGTTCGTCTCTCCAGAAAAAGTTTCCGTATTCATCTGAAAATGAGTATCCATCTTTGCGAAATCTGCCGCAGAGATACCCAATTGATGTAATCCTTCCTGACGTAATCGTTCTTGAAAAGTATTCTCAAGTCTTTCTACCACTTGGCTAGGAGGAGCATCTTTTGTGTAAAAAAAAGAACGTTCCGTTACTGCTCTTACAGTTGAATCTTTTGGTATATATAAAAGACCATCAAAACCCAAACTGGCAACAGAATCTTTTGCCTCTTGTAGTGTAACATCTCTAAAATCTACAAATGCCGTGGTAGCACTAGGCACAAAATCATTTGAAAAATAATTGCTCTCGTTTAATATACCGATAACCCGAGATTCGTTATCATTCAGTTTGGCCAAATATGCAACAAGAACCACCATTGCGACCATAAGAATGGGACTTAAAAATGTCATTATAACGAAAGACTTATTCCGCACCTTGGCCAAATATTCCCTTTTTATAATCAGTGGTAATTTATTCATCTAAACCTTTTCCTTTACTTTGTACCGTTTGTATAAAAATATCACTTGTAGACGGGATGGTCTCTACAAAATGATTGATGTTCGCTTTTGATGCCAAATAAGTCAATAATTCTCCTGAATCGTCTGTAGGTAGTTGAAGGGTAAAATCTAACTGATTTTCCTTAGCATCAAATTGAGAAGCGCTTATTGTAAATTTATCTGTTAGTTCTTTTAAAAGTACATCTGCATTATTCGTCTGCAAGCCCACATTAAATATGTTATTCTTATAGGCTTTTTTAATATCAGACAACTTGCCGTCCAGTATTTTTTCGGAGCGATGTATTAATGCAATGTACTCACAAAGTTCTTCTACAGATTCCATTCTATGGGTCGAAAATATTATTGAAGTCCCATTATCTCTTAGCCTAAGTATCTCCTCTTTTATAATGTTTGCGTTAATGGGGTCAAACCCGCTAAATGGCTCATCAAAAATTAAGAGTTTTGGCTCGTGTAATACAGTTACAATAAACTGTATTTTTTGCGCCATACCTTTAGAAAGTTCTAGAATTTTTTTGTTCCACCAATCGCCTATCTCTAAACGTTCGAACCAAAATTTCAATCTCTTTTTTGCTTCGGTTTTTGACAATCCTTTTAACTGCGCAAGATAAAGTGCTTGCTCCCCCACCTTCATACTCTTGTATAGACCTCTTTCTTCTGGCAAGTATCCAATTTGGGCAATATGCTCTGCTTTTAGAGGTTTACCATCAAACAAAACCTCACCACTATCTGGGTATGTAATTTGATTTATAATACGAATAAGTGTAGTCTTTCCGGCACCGTTAGGACCTAGGAGTCCGTAGATACTATTTTCAGGAATCTCTAAAGAAATTTTGTCTAGAGCGGTATATTCTCCAAATTGTTTGGTAACCTCTTTAGTGACCAAAATATTGTTCATACAAGCAATTTTGTCAAAGATAGTTTTTTGTCTTCACAAGACGTTGCCAATATCTTTAAAAACAAAACCCACCCTTAAGTAAATCAAGGATGGGAAAAAAATTGCTATGAAAAAGAAAATTAATATTGGATTACCAATATTAAACCAAATATACGTTTTTTATTTAAAACCCAATAAAATGGATTTATGAGAACATATCCTTTACTTTTTCAAAGAATGACTTATCAGATTTCTCAGGTTTTGGTATAAAATTTTCATTGTTCTGCATTCGCTCAAAGAAGTCTTTTTGCTCTTTGTTCAACTCTTTTGGAGTCCAAACATTTACATGAACCAATAAATCGCCACTACCATAACCATTAAGGCTTGAGATACCTTTACCTCTTAAGCGTAATATTTTACCCGATTGAATACCGGACTCTAGTTTTATGCGGACTTTCCCAACAACAGCATCAATTTCTTTAGAAGTGCCTAAAACAGCTTCAGAAAAGCTAATGTACAAATCATAATGCAAGTTATCTCCCTCACGTTTTAAAGTCTCGTGATCTATGGTTTCAATAGCCACTAACAAATCTCCAGGGATTCCATTATTGCCCGGTGCATCGTTACCTTTATTTGGCACCTTTAATTGCATGCCATCTTCTACCCCTGCTGGAATATTGATAGATACTGTTTCTTCAGAAACTTTAAGCCCTTGAGCATCGGCATCACTAGGTTTTTTATCTAAAACCTGACCACTACCTCCACAAGTACTACAGGTTGCTGCAGTTTGCATACGACCAAGAATTGTATTGGTAATTTTGGTCACCTGACCAGCACCACCACAAGTTCCACAGGTCCTGTATGTAACACCGCTTGCCTGTTTTTTTCTTTTGACCTTTATTTTTTTCTCAACGCCATTGGCTACTTCCTCTAAGGTCAACTTTACGCGTATACGTAAATTACTTCCTTTAACCCTACGTTGGCCGCCGCCAAAACCTCCTCCGCCGAAACCTCCTCCGCCACCGCCACCAAAGGCGCTACCGAAGATGTCTCCAAACTGACTGAAGATATCATCCATATTCATTCCGCCACCGGCACCTCCAAAACCGCCAGAACCGTCAAAAGCGCCATGTCCAAACTGGTCATAACGTGCTTTTTTGTCAGGATTGCTCAATACTTCATATGCTTCCGCAGATTTCTTGAACAATTCTTCAGCCTTGGGATCACCCTGATTCTTATCTGGGTGATGCTCCAATGCCTTTTTTCTATAGGCTTTTTTTATCTCCGCTGCGCTGGCACTTTTACTAATGCCAAGTACCTCATAATAATCTTCCTTCATGCTTGATTTTTAGTTTCCTACAACCACTTTTGGATGACGAATTATCTTATCGCCAAGCTTAAACCCTTTTTCAACGACATCTACAATCTTGCCTTTGAGATTTTTATTGGGAGCAGGTATTTGTGTAATAGCCTCATGTAAATCTGCATTGAACACATCGCCTGCTTCTGCTTCTACCTCTTCCAATCCTTTAGATTTCAAGGTTTCGCGAAACTTTACACGAATAAGCTCTACACCTTTAAACATTTCTTTGTCCTCTGATTTGGCCATCTCTTTTAAAGCACGCTCAAAATCATCCAAAACCGGTAACATAGAAACCATAATTTCTTGCCCGGCTGTTTTAAATAGCTCTACCCGCTCTTTTGAAGTTCTTCTTTTGAAGTTCTCAAACTCAGCGAACAACCGAAGGAATTTATCTTTTTCCTTCGCAAGGTCTTCCCTTAGCTGTTCTTCTACACTTAGTTCTTCTTGCTCTATATTGCTCTCAGACGTTGCTTCAGTTTGGTTTTCATCCAAAACTTCTTCAAAATCTTCTGTATTTTGTTTATCGCTCATTGTGATACAATTTGAATTCTCGTTTAAGGTTGGCAAAAGTACTGCCATTTATTTAAAAATGTCAAAATGTCATTAAAAAAGAACCCATAACATGTCTCTCTATGCTTAACAGACAACAATCCAACAATACGTTGAATACAAGTCATAAAAAAACACCTACAAATTGTAGATGTTCTATTCATTTTTTCCGTACAAATATCTATTCTAGGAAGTATATTCTTTTGTAAAAGACCCCATTTCAGATGATTTGGTACATTCCGGGCTACTATATATTGCTTCTAAGGCCAAACATACATTAGGGAAGGTAAAATTAAAACCTTCTTCCTCTATTTTTTTACAACTTACCCGTTGGCTCGCAAATAACAAATAAGACATTTTGCCCAAAACTATCTTCATTGCCAACTTAGGTATATTAGGCAGCACAACCGGTCTATCTAGAACCTTGGCTATTTCTTTAACAAGCTTAGTATTCGTTACAGGATTAGGACCTACACCGTTATAGATACCTTCCAAACCATATTCCACAACAAACATAAAAATCCGTGCCAAATCAGAGATATGAACCCATGACTGCCATTGTTCGCCAGTACCAAATGCAGCTCCCAAATAATTCTTTACCGGTTTGGCCATTTCTGGAAGCGCCCCACCATTGCAAGACATTACCAAACCTATTCTTACTTTGGCTACTTTAAAATTAAAACTATTGAATTTATCTATTTCATTTTCCCAAGCCTCTACTACTTCCCCTAAAAAACTATCATCTACGGCTGTTTCTTCTTCCGTATAAAATTTGCTCAAAGAATCTGGGTATCTGCCAATTGCAGATGCCGAGACGAAAGAGAATATATCTGTTGTATCAACCTTTTCCAACGCAGTATGCAGCGTTCGCAAAGAATTGACACGGCTAGACATTATTTCTTTTCTATAACTGGAGGTCCATCTTTTGGAGATGCTGGCACCTGCCAAATTTATAATAGCAGAAACTCCGACAAGGGAATCTAAATCGATCTCTCCTTTATCAGGGTTCCAATAATAACCTTGAAATTTGGGCTCTAAAGTAATTTTACTTTTACTGGTAGTAAGATAATTTACTGCAATATCTTTCTTGCGGCATTGCTCTACAATCGCACTGCCTACCAGACCTGTTGCCCCTGTAATCAGTATTCTCATAAACCAAAGATATAGGATTTCCAAATCACCTGACTATCATTTAATTCGGATTTAACACTAAACCGTGTCCATATGTTAAGAAAATGGGATGACCTGTGTTTCCTTAACTTTTCTTTATAACTAAAAAGCTACTTTCTGGCTCGTAACATTTCTCTTTTTCCTGGTGGGCCAGGCAAGCGCTCAACTTCAAAACCTACCGCAAGCATAGCTCTTCTTACACTACCCTTGGCTGCATAAGTAACTAAAACTCCACCTATTTTCATGGCGCGATACATTTTTAAAAAGATAGCTTCCGTCCATAATTCCGGTTGAACTCGGGCACCAAAGGCATCAAAATAAACGAGATCAAAAACATTCTCATCCGCTATATCGGCAAAAAGCTTTTGCTCTTTTTTAAGAATAAAATTTTCAGAAATTAGAATATCGCTTTCCCAGGGAGACTGGTGCATTTTTTTAAAATCCTTTTGGAATTCTTCGGCCTTCAATTCAGAAATATAATTGAGCTGCTCTAATTCTTCCGGAGAAACAGGATAGGCTTCCACTCCTCTATAAGACACTTCTGTATTACTTTTTTTCGATTCAATATGGGTTATTAGGGCATTAAGACCTGTACCGAAACCTATTTCAAGAATATCTACCTTTTTTCCAAAGAAAAGGGACAGACCGTGTTTTATAAATACGTGATATGCTTCTTGTACAGCCCCGTGTTTTGAGTGGTACTGTTCATCCCATTCAGAAATCTGAATAGTCTTAGACCCGTCTCCTGTGGTAATAATCTTTCTTTCCAAACTATTGATTTTTAATCAAAACGCCGTCTGCTTCAAAACCGAAGGTTTTTTTAGGTTCCGTAATTTTCGCTATCTCCGACTCTGCTTCTCCTCCATCTTTAGCGTAATGCTTTTGGTCTTCCACGCTCATAGCTTCAACATAGGCATAACCGTTTACAATTACCTCTTTTCCCGTTATATCACTTGGCATAAAAAAACCGTAGTCTTTAAAGCGGACCATAGCTTCTTGTCCATCATCTAACTTTAACTTCATCCAACAGCCTTTTACTTTACAAACATCTGTTACCGTGGCTTTAAATTTTGTCCGAAGCGTATCTTTAGCCGTCATTTTGTCAAACTTCATTGTCATTTCGGTATCGGTCAAGACATTACTAACCTCTAGATTAGCACCAATAGTTTGATAGTCAACACCATCAAAAGTGACCTTTTCTGTTTCTTGGCCTCTACAGGCCAAAACCACCATAAAAACCGCAAGTAAATTGTTAAATAGACGCATTTCCGATAAAAATTAGATTTGTACCACAAAACTGGACATTTTATAACGAAAAAAGAAGAACAGGTAAGGATAAATCGTTAATTTTAATTTTTTAATTTTAAAAATTATGAACTCGACCATGCAAAAAATCAGCATCGAAAAGGTAAAAGAATCCAAAATCGAACAAGTAGATTTTAACAATCTTGCCTTTGGCAGTGTATTCTCCGACCACATGCTCGTCTGCGATTATAGAAATGGTGCTTGGGAAACTCCAAAAATAACTCCCTACCAACCTATTAGTCTTGATCCATCTGCAAAAATCTTTCATTACGGTCAATCTATTTTTGAAGGAATGAAAGCCTATAAAGATGATAAGAACAAAACGTGGCTTTTTAGACCGTTAGAAAACCATAAAAGATTGAACGTCTCGGCAAATCGCATGGCTATCCCAGAATTACCAGAAGAGTTTTTCATGGAAGGACTTAAAACGCTTTTGGAATTAGATAACCAATGGATTCCAACGACCGAAGGAAGTTCTATGTATATAAGACCATTTATATTTGCATCCGGAAATGGCTTTCATGCCTCTCCTGCTGATGCTTACAAATTTATAATCTGTCTTGCACCATCTGGATCTTACTTCTCAGGAAAAGTAAAAGTCCTTATTGAAGAAAAGTATTCCCGTTCAGCTAATGGCGGAGTAGGTTACGCAAAGACCGGTGGTAATTACGCTGGCCAGTTCTACCCTACCCAATTGGCGGTATCTAAAGGTTACAACCAAGTTATTTGGACGGATGATAGCACTCACGAATATATTGAAGAAGCTGGTGCGATGAATATTTTCATTCGTATTGATGACACCTTAATTACGGGTCCAACCAGTGACCGTATATTAGATGGTATTACCAGAAAAAGCATCTTACAACTTGCCGAGAAAAAAGGAATAAAAACAGAGGTAAGAAAAATTACTGTTACCGAAGTGGTTGAAGCTGCCAAAAACGGAAGATTGAAAGAAATGTTCGGAGCTGGTACTGCCGCTGTTATTTCTCCAATTTCAACATTTGGCTATAGAGGAGTAGATTATGATTTACCCGAAATAGAAAATAGCTTTGCTTCACAAATGAAGAAAGATATTACTGATATTCAATATAACCGTTCCGAAGATCCATTCGGTTGGAGAGTTGGTCTTTAAAAAGTAATTACTTTTACGTATTCCATATTATAAGGATATAAAAAAAACGGTCACTATTTATTAGTGACCGTTTTTTTTATGCCTTGCAAACTACAAACCTACCCTTTCAAAATCTCGGAGATATTAGGTTTAAAATAGCTGGGGCCTTTTAAGACTTTCCCATCTTCGCGGTAGATGGGTTTACCGTCCGCACCTAACTTGCTCATATTACTGCGTTGTATCTCATTAAAGACCTCTTCTATTTTATGCTGCATACCGTGCTCTAATATTGTTCCGCACAATATATAAAGCATATCACCCAAAGCATCGGCAACCTCAACAAGGTCATTGTTCTTCGCTGCCTCAAAATACTCATTGTTCTCTTCGTCCATCAAATTAAAACGAAGCAAATTCTTAGCTTCTCCCAAATCTGCTTTCATGGTTTCCGAAACGCCTTGCCCAAAAGAGGTATGAAAAAGCGCTACGGCACTTAGTTTGTTTTTCATCTATAGTTGTATTGAATTAAAAATAGTTTCTGCCAATAATAGCGTAATTTTGCCGAAAAATAAAGAATATGTTCACCACCGGACAAATCGCTTTTGCTGCGATTTTTGCTAGCTGTTTTATCGTTATTATCTTTTTCTCTTACAGGAAAGACAAAAAATTACATGCAAAAAACTACAAAGGGGTGAAATGGGTAGGACTTTTATTCATAGCATTCGTAATAATTCTCCTCTTTATTAAGCATTTCCTTAAATATTAAGACAATCTTCACAGTTTCGTTAAAAGCACCGATTTTAACGACCAAAAGCCGTTTTTTGACGTATAACATAACAAATAGCGTAATTTTGCGTTATCTATTCCAAAGGGGCAATATTATGATGACTTTTTTCACAATACTTTTAGTACTTATTGGAGCAAACGCTCTGTTTATGGTATTCAGTCTAAGTGGAGCAACTAACGGAGGTAAAAAATCCGAAGGAAATGTATCTAAATCTACATCTTCTAAAGTTTATCCTTTAAACAATCTTTCTTCTAAACTTAAGAAAGCGGTTTAACAAGTAAGTGCTAAATGCACAGTTCATCTGATAAATTATTTACGTAATTTGCACCGATGAAACAATTGTTACTCGTATTCTTAGGAGGTGGCATAGGTAGCATGCTTCGCTATCTAGTTTCTAAATCCCTCAATACCCACTTTCAATATTTCTTTTTAGGTACTTTTTTAGTCAACATTATAGGTTGCCTGCTCATTGGTCTTATTTTAGGGCTTTCTATTAAAACCAATTATCTGACCCCAAACCAAACGCTTTTACTAGCAACAGGATTTTGCGGGGGCTTCACTACTTTTTCTACTTTTGCTTTTGAAAAACATTCGCTCTTAACTTCCGGCGAATTAATACACTTCTCTATTTACCTAATTGCCAGTGTAGTAGTTGGCATAGCTGCAGTATCCTTTGGCCTATGGCTATCAAAATTGCTATAAATTAAAATTTTATAACAGCTAACCCCTCTTTTTGTTAAAAAACTAGCACATTCAGCAGAAAACTTAAGATTATCTAATCTTATGGCAGTTTTTCTTCATTTTTTTCAATTTTCCTTTACTTTTTGCAGATTTAAATCAACGAAAAATCATTTTTGAGCAAATATTATTGGATACCCCAAAAAATATAGGGGGTATAATTCCTATAAACATAAAAATAACTACTTAGACCCCAAAATTTTTAGGGTGTTAATAATTTTAACATACATTTGTTTCTCTAATTAATATAATACTTATGAAACAAATCGAGGCAATTATTAGAAAATCTAAGTTTGATGAAGTTAAAAAAGCACTACATCAAATAGAGGTTAACTTCTTCAGTTACTGGGATGTAACCGGAGTAGGAAATGAAAAACAAGGTCATGTATATAGAGGTATCTCTTATAGCACGAGCGACATTCAAAGAAGATACCTTTCTATAGTAGTATCTGATGAATTTGCACAACGTACTGTTGACACCATTCTTGAAACAGCCTACACTGGCAATGTTGGAGATGGAAAAATCTTTGTTTCTGAAGTTGTAGAAGCATACAGAATCCGTACGAAAGAAAACGGACAATCTGGAATCAACTAAAAATCACCAATAACTAAACTTTATAGAAATGGACGCAGGATTATTTACAGCAAATAACGTTTGGATGATGTTGGCTACCGCCTTGGTATTCTTCATGCACACCGGATTTTCTTTTTTAGAAATCGGCCTTACAAGACAAAAAAATACAATAAACATATTATTTAAGAACATCTTTATTATTACAGGTGGGCTTTTACTCTATTACGCATGGGGATTTAACATGATGTACCCCGGTTTTGAAGAAGGATCTTCAGGAATTTTCGGATTTGCAGGCTTTGGTATTGCAGCCCCTGAAAACGGAATGACTCCTGAATATGCAGATGGAGGTTACACATGGTGGACTGACTTCTTGTTTCAAGGTATGTTCGCAGCAACAGCAGCAACTATAGTATCTGGTGCAGTTGCAGAACGTATTAAAATTGGAGCCTTTATGATTTTCACTGTTGTTTACGTAGGACTTGTTTATCCTATAGTAGGCGCTTGGAAATGGGGTGGCGGTTTCTTGGATTCATGGGGTTTCTATGATTTCGCAGGTTCTACATTAGTTCACTCTGTTGGAGGTTGGGCCGCATTGGTTGCTATCTTCCTATTAGGATCACGTATTGGTAAATTTGATGAAGACGGTAAGCCAAAAGCAATACCTGGTCATAGTATTCCAATGGCAACAGCCGGTGTACTTATCCTTTGGTTGGGATGGTTTGGTTTTAACGGTGGTTCTGTACTATCTGCTGATCCAGAATTAACCTCTCTAGTATTGGTAACTACAAGTTTAGCTGCAGCAGCAGGTGGTTTTGGAGCTATGATTTTATCAACTATACTTTACAAGAACTTGGATTTAACTATGTTCTTAAACGGTATTCTTGGTGGTCTAGTTGGTATCACGGCAGGTGCAGATTTAATGTCTCCTAATGAAGCCGTAGTTATCGGTTTCCTAGCCGGTCTATTAATTGTTTTTGCAGTTTCTCTAGTAGATAAAATGAAATTAGATGATCCAGTTGGTGCCGTTGCGGTACACCTTGTATGTGGTATCTGGGGAACTTTGGCAGTTGGTCTTTTTGGAGCAAAAGCCGGTGGTGGTCAATTTATGGTTCAGCTGTACGGTGTATTGATCGTAGGTGCCTTCTGCGTAATTTGTACATTCATTATCCTAGGTGCCTTAAAAGCTACTATGGGACTTAGAGTAAGTAAAGAAGAAGAGATCGAAGGTCTTGACATTCATGAACATGGAATGGATGCTTACCCAGATTTCATAAACGATTAAATATATTAATTAGAAACGGAGCGTTTTACAGAACGCTCCGTTATATAACCCTTTCTAAATCTTCACAGATTACAATTAAATCATTCCTAATAGGGATAACAAAATAAAATACAGATGAAAGCGATTACAAATACAAAATACGTAAAAAATCTATTTTTTCTAGCAATACTGCTTTTCTCTGCAACAGCTGTTGTTGCACAAGAGGAAGAAGAAGAAACTGAACCAAAGTTTACTTTTACCGGTTCTATTGACGCATACTACCGCGCTAATCTAAACGGAGATAACTCTGCGCCAGATGGTGCTCCAAACGCTGCGCCAGGTTCATCATTCGCAAATTTGCCAGGTTTTTCGTTAGGTATGGCAAACTTTGTTGCAGGTTATGAAGGCGAAAAAGTTGGTTTTGTAGCAGATTTAGTATTTGGCCCAAGAGGAACAGATGCTATATTCGCTTCTCCAATTTATTCAGCAACAGGTAATATAGTAAATCAATTATATGCCTACTGGAATGTAAGTGACGCTGTTACTTTAACCTTTGGTAACTTCAATACGTTCTTAGGCTATGAGGTTATATCACCGGTTGCCAATTTCAACTATAGTACGTCTTACTTGTTTTCTTATGGTCCATTTTCTCATACTGGTTTAAAGGCTGATATTGCCTTATCAGATGATTTCAGCTTAATGTTAGCAGTAATGAACCCAACTGATATGACCGAATTGAATGTTACAGGTAAATATACATACGGAGCACAAATAGGATATAGCGGACAGTATTTAAACCTATTGATTGATAACGGTGCTTACGAAGTTGATTATACAGGTGGATTTGATTTATCTGATTCTTTCTTCCTAGGATTGAACGCAGCTTATTTTGATGGTGACGGCGCAGGAAGTTTTGCTGGTGCAGCAATTTACCCTCAATTAACAACTTCAGAAAGCTTTGCAATTGGTCTTAGAGCAGAATATTTTGCTGAAACTGACTCTTTCGGAGCTATTGGAACAAGTACTGCCGATGGAGATGCAAGTGTATTTGCGGTTACTTTAACAGGTAGTGCTACTATCGGAAATTTGATGATCAAGCCTGAACTTCGTTTAGATACGGCTTCAGATGATTCTGGATATTTTCTTGATAGTGACTTAATGGCGCAAAAGAGCTTATCTTCTTTTGTTTTAGCTGCAGTGTACTCTTTCTAAAAAAGATTTTTAATGGTTAAGTGTTTATAGTTTAAGCTAATTTATGTAAAGACCCTGACGTGAAACGTTGGGGTCTTTATTTTTTGGTAGGCTCAAAAGCTTTTACACCTGCAAGTATCTCCGTATCCAAATTATTTATGCCGGGCACAACAGGACAAGAATACTTCTTATTATAAGCACAATATGGATTGTAGGCTTTATTAAAATCGATAATTATAGTATCACCATCAGGTATTGAGAGATCAATGTATCTACCACCCGTGTACGTCTCTACACCATTGGTGTTATCTGTGAAAGGCAAAAACAGGTAATCTCTATAATTCTCTTGTTGCATCAGCTCTTTATTTTGATACACCTCTAATTGTCTGTTCTTTCCTTTTAAAGTAAAATGAGCAATACCATAAACCGTTTCCTCAGAGGAATCGCCGGTAGTACTGGGCATTAAAAAGGGTAATGCCTCCGGCGTACGAACAAACTTGGCAGTTACAACATAATTGGTATCAGGCGCAAAGAAATCCAATGCTTCAAAATTCATTCTGTAACGATCCGGTAATGGAGACGTTTCAGGGTCTTTGAACTCCTTATTTAATTCCTCTTGATGGTCCAAGATAGCCTGTAATGCATCGGTTTCAACAACCACTACCTTTTCTTCAGGTGCATCATGATATTTTTTATCGGTCTTACATCCCAAAATCATAAAGGAAAAAACCAAAACAAGAATTCGCATACAATCAATTTTTACAACAAAAATACAATATAAAGTTATTAACCTAATTGAACCGATTGTACATTGCAGTGTAAAAGACCAAAAATGAACAAACTTTATTCAATACTGCTCACCCTAATCTTGTTTTACTCCTGCAACACACCAAAAGAACAGCCTACGACCATAACAGATTTACAACGAATTGTGCCAGAAATCTCTCCTGATCGTTACAACGTAGCCTTCCTAATTATGGACGGAACTTTCAATACGGAGCTAACAGCTCCGTTCGATATTTTTCAACATACTAAATTCCGAGAAAACATAAAGGCCATGAATACTTTTACCGTAGCAAACACATTGGAGCCTATAACCACTTTTGAAGGTATGCGCCTATTGCCTGATTTTGATTACACAAAGGAGCAACTGCCACCAATAGATATTCTGGTAATACCTAGTGCGGAACATCATTTAGACACAGATTTGAAGGATACCATAATGCTAGATTTTGTTCGGAAAATAGATAGTTCTGCCCTATTTATGACGAGCCATTGCGATGGCGCTTTTGTTTTAGCAAAAGCCGATGTACTTAAAGATAAAACCTCAACTACCTTTCCTAGTGACATTGAAGTATACCGAAAGATGTTTCCCAACTTAAAAGTAGCCGATAGCGTTCTATTTGTTCACGATGGAAAATATATTACTTCTGCAGGAGGCGCTAAAAGTTTTGAAGCAGCCCTCTACCTATGTGAATACCTATACGGAAAAGAAGTTACTGATGCCCTAGCTAAAGGCTTGGTCATTGATTGGAACTTAACGGAAACGCCACATCTTATTGTGAACTAACAGCTATTACTCTTCAATAATGTTATAGCGGGCACCTTTTAAATATTTCTCGACCAATTCATTAAACTCTGGCGTAATGCGTAACAATGCAGTATTTTCTAGCCCATAAAGTTCACTACGGTTCTTATACCCTTTTTTCAGAAGCTCCTCTAAGTAAAAAAGAGCTGTACCATAATCATCTGTTTTGGCAGTGTAGGATATGATTTTTAAGTAACTTTCATAATTATCTGGCTCAATGACAGTCTTCAGCATCCATAAAAAATTTAAGGCTTCTCCATCAATCGGCTCTTCTGCGCTTAGCATATCTACATTATCAGAGACCAATGCTTTCAAATAACCTTCCAAACGTTTCCCCATCTTTTGCCCAAGCACTACTGGATTTTTTTGAAATTTTTGAAGATCTTCCATTT
The DNA here is from genome assembly GCF_015330125.1 of Zobellia nedashkovskayae. Taxonomy (NCBI): domain Bacteria; kingdom Pseudomonadati; phylum Bacteroidota; class Flavobacteriia; order Flavobacteriales; family Flavobacteriaceae; genus Zobellia; species Zobellia nedashkovskayae. The sequence continues at coordinate 260,244 of NZ_JADDXR010000002.1, forward strand.
GGTATTTCCACCACCCTAAATTGTTGTAATTATAGGTAAGAATATCTTCCTCCAAGTAATAATTATACTCATCTTTAATTAAGCTTTCTTTTAAAGAGAGCGCATTCTGAGTTCTATTTTGATTTTTAAACAATCGGCTTCTTCGTACCGCCTTTCTACTAGCTTTTATAGAATCTAAAGGTATAAAAGGCTGGTATATCTCGGACATCTCTTCCAACCAGTTATCGGCTAATACAGGTTTGTTTGCGGTATACAACCTATTTACTTTTACCAAATCCGCTGTGTAGTTTGCATCAACATACGCCTCATCCTTTGTTACATTACCTTTAGCCATAGCTGCCATTGTCAAAAGTCTAAGAGCGGAACTCAAATCTTCTGTTTTAGGCCATTCATGTCCTCCATCAAAAACCAATAACTGGTTAGGGAATTTCATTCTGCTCAGTACTTTTTCTACGATCAACATGTCAGAATAACTAAAATCCTCATCACCCACAATTCCAATAAAATGAAATGGGTTTCTACTGGTAAGCACCTCAAAATTAGCTACTGCCGCACCACAAGCAACTACGCCTTCCACTCCCTGTATAAAAGTAGGAATCAAAGTAGAGAACCTGCCACCGGCAGAAAAACCACTCGTATATATGCCTCTCTTCCTAATGGGTAACATTGTTGTTACCGTATTAAACATTCTACTAGTAATTAATATATTTTTAGCAATAGATAGTGTATCACTAATATTGTTGGAAGCCGCAAGCACAAATCCTTGTTCTTCAGCTGCAGCACTGAACATAGCTAGAGATTGTTTGCCTCTACCGTTCATATCAAAAACAAATACTACCGGCCAAGTTTTAGAAACCTCAAACTTCTTTGGCAGGTATAACGAAAATGTCTCAGGAATTGTATCGTTTACAATTAACGAATCTATTATTACACCTTTTTTTAATGTGATATTTTGGGCAGAACCAATAAACGTAGCACTAAGGGCCAGTAACAGTAGTATTCTTTTCATAAAATTTAATCATCAAAAATCTAGCCAAACGGCCAGTACCTAAAATCTTTGCTAGCTATGTATCTCATAAATATACAGGGAGATAAGATTATTCTCCTATTTTACCTATTTCAACACCTTCTGAGTAAGCCACTTTAATATCATGTGCGCTAAAGGCCTTTTTTATGGCCTTGTTGGCACTAAAAGTTACTTCCCAAAAATCATCGGGCAACACATATGGCCGCACAATCAATTGTACATTATGGGAATCAAAATCTACAATACCAATTTCCGGCATGGGGTCAGGAAGTATTTTTGAAACTTCTTTTAAAGCGTCCTCTAAGACCTGTCTTACTCTTGGAAAACTTTCTTCATAAGGCATGGTAACCTCTAGCTCCAACCTGATCATCCCTTTTTCAGAATAGTTCGTTACGACAGATTCAGTAATCATTGAATTGGGAATAATCAATATTTTATTACCGGGAGTAAGTACATCTGTACTAAAAATACCAATTTCAACCACTCTACCAAACTTGTCTTCAACCTGAATCCAATCTGCTACCTTAAAAGGTTTAAGAGTTAAAATTAAAATCCCAGAAGCAAAATTCCCTAAACTGCCCTGCAAAGCCATACCTACAGCAAAGGCAGCTGCAGCTAATATTGCAAACAAACCAGTTAAGTCGGCACCAAGTACGGTCGCTATGACAAACAGAACCGTACCTTTTAAAAGCACCCCTACTATGGATGATAAAAAAGGTCTTAACGTTTCTGAAAACCCAGTCTTTTCTAAGGCCTTCCCTACGAGTTCTACTATTTTCTTGACAATCTTAAAACCGATCCACAAAATGAGTCCCGCTAAGAAAATTCGAGGTACATAAAAAATTACCTTATCCGTAGCAATCTGAGCGTACTCATTAATTTTTTCCAAATCCATGAATTAAAATTAATGATTAGCGAGCATTCTCCTACAGAAAGTTTGTTATTTTATACATTTTACATTGTAAAACTTAATAAATACCACTAAAAAATAGCGTTTGGTGTTTCTAAACAAGGTGTAAGGCTGTTACCTTTTTAAGGAAAAATGACTCTTGAACTCTTTTCGTTCTCCATCCTTGGTATATTCCACCCTAAACCAATAATCATTTGATGGGGCTATTTTTCCATTAAAAGTACCGTCCCAACTATCGTTTCCCCTAAACTGAAACAACAACATTCCATATTGATTATAGATACTTACATCCGGGTCTTCCATTCCCTCAAAACCTACTATAGACCATCTTTCATTATCACCATCACCATTAGGCGTAAAAAACCGTGGAAAATCTACAACTGTAAATTCTTGTGAGATTGTGCTACAGTTATGAATATCAGTTACAAAAGCAGTATGCTCTCCTGCTGTTAGATTTTCAAATCTATTTCCTGAAGAAAAATCTGCGCCATCAACACTATAAAGATAAGTGCCATCTCCCTCAGCCACAATATCTATTGTATTATTATCTGTAAAAGGGTCCGAAACAAATACAACTTCAAAAACCTCTGCCTGTGGCGAAACAACTACTTGGGTAGACAAAGAAAATTCACAGCCTAATTCTTTATTACTGAGATTGACCACGTAAATACCTTCTTCATCTGCTATATAAAAAGCATCCATAGCACCTGCTATTAAATTTTCCGGAGAAATACTGTCTTTATACCATGTAAAACCATATTCTACTGTTGATAGTCCTGTATTTAAAATTGGTAAGGGTTCTATTGTTTCCCCATTAGAATCTAAACAAAGAATATACTCTTCCTCTAAATCTGACTCAAAATCCACCCCCAATAGCTCTACTTCAAAAGAGGAGGTTTCATAACAACTATTTCCAGATGATATTCTGGCAAAAATAGTCTCTGATGCATTTGTTATTTCATAGGCTTCAGGAGTTTCAATTGCATTTTCAAAAGCCTCTGCATCTTCTAATGACAAGTAATACGTAACTTGATATATTTTAGAGTCCTGTTCACCAAGTATTGGTTCATCATTAACGGTAAGATCTATTACCTTACCAGCAGTACCGTCTACGTTACAAAAAATTAACGAATCCGGCTCATCACTAGTTATAGGAACAGGAATAAAATCAGCCTCTAAAGTTCCTGTGGCAACACAAGATTCTGAAAAAACAAGCTCTACACGATATTCGCCACCCTCAGTAACATCTACTTTTGATAGTCCCGACCAAGCTACAATTTCTGCATCATCTTTAAACCATATATAATCGTTAACACCTACAACGGTAGCATCTAAAGCTATAGTTTCATTAACACAAGCTGGGTTTCCGCTAACCACAGTCCTATCATCACCTAAATCATATCCCAAAGAAAAGCTTCCTGCTTCTAAAAAAACTGCCGAATCTACTTGAGAATCGCGATTATCCGCTATTACCAGCTTAATGGTATATGAATCTCCCGGCACTACCAAAGACTCCGCTGTCATACTAACGGTCTGACCATGAAAAGATATTGCTGAATCGGCTCCGTTAATCTTATCAAAATAAGAAAGGTTGCGACTGTCGCACTCCCCTGTCACTCCCGGCCGTATACTAGTAACACTAACAGGTAACTTATTATTGGGAATTATAGCCAAGTTTGTAGAAACACCGTTTGAATCGGTTAATATAAATGCAAAAACATCTCCAAAAGTACATTGGTAATTTTCTTGATATTCCTCTGATGCAAACAAGAAATTAAAACTGATGCTATTGGTTTGGGGAACAAAGTCAAATTGAATGTAAGATGCATTGAAAAGTAAATCTGACCCCGTAATGGATTTTAAATCGGCATCACCCAGCCACTGATCACTCCCTGAATTGTGAATATCATCATTAGGACCCTCTGCCAGCTTGGCCCTACCTGTACTTAAAACAATACCTTCTTCAAACGGAAAGTCAGAACTATTAGCCTCAAAATAACCAATGCCGTTCACACCCTCTGCGGTACCTGTCTTTGAAGTATAATTATCGGTTTCTGCGCAATTACTATTTATTAGAACATCCTTCACCAACTCCTCTACGGAGTACGTGGTGACATCAACGTTTATTTGAGCCCAGAGCCCAAAAGACGACAGTAATAATACTAAAAAACCTAATATTTTCATTTTCAATAGCATGATTTCAGAAAGCCTGAAAGTTAAATATAAGAAACTCTTTACAGGTTCTTGACACTTATTTAGAAATTTCGGGGAACGGAATTATTTTATCTATAACTCCTTTCTAAAAGGGATTCTTTCCTATTGGTGCACTTGACACTACGTTGGATAGGATAATATGGGTACGTGTCTCACCGTATTGAATTAGTTTATCTATAAATCGCTCCAGGTGAAACTGATCTTTTAATACAACCTCCATTACAATATTCTCATTCCCAGTAATACGATAACAGTTTACCACTTCCTTATACGTCTTTACGGTCTCTAAAAAAGGTTTTAGTTTCCCCATGAAGGCTCTTAAAGTTATTATGGCTTTTAGATGGTGTCCTGTTTTTGCATGTGAAACTTTAGTGTTATAACCTTCTATAATACCTAGGTCTTCCATCTTCTTTATGCGCTCTGCAACAGCGGGTGCCGTAAGGCCTACTTGCCTACCAATGTCCACATAGGTTTCGCGAGCATTTGCCTGTAAAAGTTTGAGTATTTTCCAGTTTAAATCGTCTATATTCATTTTCGAGCCTAAAATTTATAAATAGCTTGTTATCTAAAGCTAATATATGAAATCACTTTCGATTCTAAAGGTAAAACTTAGAAACTGGCCGTAACTTTAATAATCCTAATTCTTAGTATTAGAAAAATGTCTTACGATAATCTTCGGGCCTTACCGGTCTATAAAAAAGCTTTACAGCTCTGCCATATGAGCAGGGAGATTGCTTCGTACGTTTCTTTTAACAAAGATCTCATGAATCTCTATCAATCTAATAGCCACAGAGATACTATTGCAAATTCTTTATTAACGGACGCTATTCTTATACCTAAAAAGATTGCTTCTGCAGAAATTAGTGGGTGTCATTTAGAGCGGATGAAAAGTGCGAGCTTCATTAATATTATGATTCGTAATATTAATTCTTACTGTAATGGCTTAGAAAAGGATGGAGTAAAAGAAAAAGAATACCTGAACCTTTTGAGAAAGGAAATAAAAATCTTTAGACGTTCTTTTAAGAAATGGCGAAATTCTTTCCCTGAAGGAGGTACCAATTATTTTAATTAAACAACCTCCTCTTCATTTTGTTTTAAATTTACGATATACTAAAATTGTTAGTTTAAAGTTCTAATTTTGGATTTTAAATTATCTATTTTGAAAACAACTATTCTTATTCATTGTCCCGATCAAGCGGGAATCATAAGTGTTACCACTAACTTTATACATCAACATAAAGGGAACATCATTTATCTTGACCAGCATGTAGATAAAGAAACTAACGTATTTTTCATGCGTTTGGATAGTGATTTTGAAGGCTCAAGTTTCCCTACTGAGAAATTCAAAGATGAATTTCAGCGTGAACTTGCCGATAGGTACAACATGCAATGGAGTATGCACGAGGCAGGTGTAAAACCTAAGATGGCACTTTTTGTATCTAAATACAACCATTGTTTATACGACCTTTTAAGTAGATTTAACTCTAGTGAACTTGAAGTTGATATTCCTTTCATTATCAGTAACCACCCGGATCTTAAACCTATTGCCGACCAATTTAATATTCCATATTACCACATACCTGTAACGAAAGACACTAAAGCCGAAGCTGAGGCGAAACAATTAGAGCTTTTAAAGGAATATGAAGTCGATTTTATTGTTTTGGCAAGATACATGCAAATTGTAAGTCCAAAAATCATAAGCAACTTCCCTAATCGTATTATAAATATTCACCACTCATTTTTACCGGCATTTGCGGGCGCTAAACCTTATCACGCGGCTTTTAAACGTGGTGTAAAAATTATTGGAGCCACAAGTCACTATGTTACCGAAGAATTAGATGCAGGACCCATTATAGAACAAGATGTTACTACAGTTACGCATGCCCATAGTATAAAAGATTTTATTGCTAAAGGTCGTGATTTAGAGAAAATTGTGCTTTCTAGAGCAGTTAAACTACATATTCTTAGAAAGACTATGGTCTACAACAATAAGACAGTGATTTTTTCGTAGTATATCCTAAGACATAGAAAGAAGTGTTAAAGGTTCTTAGTTACATAGAATACCTGTACCTAATAGGCTGCTCTTTTTTCTCAATACTAAATTTTAAAAAAGTTATGAAAAAACTGGTTATATTATTTCTTGCACTGAGCTTAAATTCTTGTCACGAACTTCAACAGGTCGTAAACCAATTACCGCAAGGAAGCGTTGCCCTAGGCAATGATCAAATTGCTGCGGGACTTAGAGAAGCATTGGACAAAGGCATTAAAACGCAAGTAAGCAAGCTTACACAAGAAGATGGTTTCTTAAAAAACGAAGCCGTAAAAATACTTCTACCAGAAGAACTACAGAAAGTAGATAAAACTCTTCGTGATATTGGACTTGGTAGTTTGGCCGATGAAGGTCTTAAAGTATTGAATAGAGCTGCAGAAGATGCTGTTGGCGAAGCCACTCCTATTTTTGTAGATGCGGTAAAGGGAATTACATTTAGTGATGCCAAAAATATTTTATTAGGAAGCGACAATGCGGCTACTCAATATTTGACCTCGGCTACACAAACGCAACTTTACGCTAAATTCAATCCGGTTATAAAGAATTCTTTTAGCAAAGTAGGTGCCGATAAGATTTGGAGCAACCTTATTACAAAATATAATAACATACCACTGACAAAGAAGGTTAATCCTGACTTAACTGACTATGTTACACAAGAAGCACTTAATGGCGTATTCACGATGATCGCTGTAGAAGAAAAGGAAATAAGAAATGATGCAAGCTCTAGAACAACTGATCTTTTAAGACGTGTTTTTAGCTTACAGGATTAAAAATAAATATTTTGTATTAACCTTACAATAACTTGAAAATTAACCCGTTAAATTCATAAGTAGTCTTTATTGGCTACCAATCTCTAAGACCTTGTTGATCATTTTAAATTAGAGATTGTGATACTGAATTTTTGAGTTAGTAATTTTTGAGTTAGTTAGTTTAAAACCGGTGGGAGCACCGGTTTTTTTATGCTTTTTTTTGAAATAAGGATAATATTTAATTTTCCCCAGGAGAAGGTGCCCACTATAGTCCAATATACTACAACCCTCTATCTACGTCAGCAACAAAATCTATAACAAAACGATTGAATAGTTGAGGCTGTTCTACATTAACAACATGACCACAATGTTCAATAGTCAACAAACTAGATTGTGATTGTTTCTGAACCATTTTCTTTACAGAAGGAAGAAAAAGATAATCTTCACCGCCCATAACATAGAGTGTAGGAATATTAATATCTCCTGCTCTAAAAAAACGTAGGAGTCTATTTATCTGCGAGCCCATTTTATACCATCTAACAAATTCCTTTTGATACATTCGTTTTGCTTCACGAACAAAAAGCAATCTAGACTCTTTATGATTACCATCTGGCATTATCGCAAAAGTAAACAGTTTGTAAAGCCATATATACGGAACAAGAGATTTAAAAAGACCGCCAAAGCCCATTAAAATCCTAAAGCGCATATCTAGCCTAATAATAGCACCGCCCAATACCATGCTCTCTACACGGCCAGGGTATTTTTCAGCTAAGTTTCTGATAAGTACGGTACCTAAGGAAATACCTATAAAATGCGATTTTTGGATTTTGAGATAATCTAACACCTCTAAGATATCTTCTGTGATAAAGTCAAAAGTATATTTATCGTCAAAGGCATCTTTTAAGCCCGGTTGTGAATCACCATGCCCCCTAAGGTCCAGCAACAAAATATTAAAGTGTTTCTTAAACTCCCTTAATTGTTTAAACCAAATAGAAGAACTGCCTCCGGCTCCGTGCACGAAGGTTACCCAAGAATCTGATTCTTGATTTAGATATGTTACATAATTCAGCAAGTGTTCTATTATTTTCTCCCATTTGGGAACCTTGCAATGTATTAAATCTTTTGATCCATTTTTGAATTAACCTAAAAATATAATTCACAAAGATATTAGACAACGAAAAATTCAACAAAAATCAAAGATTACTAAGAATCTGATTCACCACTCCCTATGTACCCTGAATGGTATTATTAATTTCTTATCATTTTAACGAAAAACGATTTAACAGAACCGCAAGAAAAAAAGAGTTATTAACAAGTCTTAGAAGGGATTCGCAAGCTTTGCATTTGGTTACTGTTAATAAATCATCAATTCAACTTAATTTTTGCTATCTACAGCGATTATCGAGATCCAAAGTTAGATTCCGTGCGTATATTTGTAGTAAAGGATTTATAGTTATGGAAAATCAGTATTGCAAAGTAGGAACAGTTACTCCAATCACATCAAACAGAAACGTGATTTCGCTTTTAGAGTATCAGTATCAGACCTTTTTGAACAAAGCCAGTGACATGAAGTACACAGATGCTAAATTGGTTGAATTTTTCGAGCAAAAAGCCGAGAAGATTCAAAGGGTTCTAGAAAATATGATGAAGTAATTTCTTCGGAAATTATAAAAGTTCGGCCATTTGACGTTGTAGCTCTAAAGCTTTATGCCTTGCTGCATCCGCAAAGTCCGATTCTGCTGAGGCATAAATTATTCCTCTAGAAGAATTTATAAGAAGACCTACGTTTTCGCTCATACCGTTTTCACAAACCTCCTTTAGACTTCCTCCTTGTGCACCAACACCTGGCACCAATAAAAAGCTTTTAGGTATAATTTTCCGAATGTCTTTCAGATACTCTGCTTTGGTTGCACCTACTACGTACATTAGGTTTTCAGAATTATCATAAGTTTTTGAGGTCTCCAGTACCGTTTTATATAATTCCTTACCGTCTATTAATTTCGTTTGAAAGTCAAAAGCACCAACATTAGATGTTAATGCTAATAATATGGTGTGTTTATCTTTAAAAGCCAAAAATGGCTCAACCGAGTCTTTTCCCATATATGGGGCTATGGTAACGGAATCAAATTCCAAATCTTCAAAAAATGCTTTTGCATAACGTGTGGAAGTATTACCTATATCGCCCCGCTTGGCATCAGCTATTGTAAATAGCTCCGGATAATTAGCGTTAATGTATTTAATAGTCTTCTCTAAGGACTGCCACCCTTTAATCCCGTAAGCTTCATAAAAAGCAATATTGGGCTTGTACGATACGCAAATATCATGCGTAACATCAATAATAGCTTTATTAAAAGCGAATATGGGATCTTCTTCTCCAAGAAGGTGCGACGGAATTTTTTCTAAATCGGTATCAAGACCAATACATAGAAATGACTTTTTCTTTCTAATTTGGGCAACAAGTTCTTCAGTAGTCATAGTAGAGAAGCTACATCTATAATTAAGTTTCTAAAAAATTGGTACTTTAAAAAATCTCGGAAGCTTCTTTTAGCTTTTCAGTATTCTCCACAAAACTAAGTTCATCAATAATTTTTTGAATATCACCATCAATAATATTTTGCAAATCGTAAAGAGTCAACCCAATACGGTGATCCGTAACACGACCTTGTGGATAATTGTATGTTCTAATCTTAGCAGAACGGTCACCACTGCTTACCTGAGAATTACGTTTTGCCGCATCTTCTTCTTGCTTTTTAGCAAGTTCTTGATCATACAAACGCGAGCGCAATACCCTAAAAGCTTTATCTTTATTTTTATGCTGCGACTTTTGATCTTGACATTGCGCCACCAACCCCGTAGGAATGTGTGTTAAACGCACTGCAGAATACGTGGTGTTCACAGACTGACCTCCAGGACCTGAAGAACAGAAAAAATCTATCCGAACATCTTTTGGGTCTATCTGAACATCAAAATCTTCAGCCTCAGGAAGTACCATTACGGTTGCGGCACTGGTGTGCACTCTACCTTGGGTTTCTGTCTGCGGCACACGTTGAACGCGGTGTACACCTGCCTCAAACTTAAGCGTTCCGTAAACATCTTTACCAGTTACTTCAAACTGAATCTCTTTATAACCACCACTGGTACCTTCACTTAAATCTATAACATTGGTTTTCCAACCCCTACCTTCACAATACTTCGTATACATACGAAATAAGTCTCCAGCAAAAATACTAGCCTCGTCACCACCAGTTCCAGCCCTAATCTCAACTACCACATCTTTGGCGTCTTCAGGGTCTTTTGGTATGAGCATTAATTTAATTTCTTCTTCTATTTTAGGGATTCCCCCTTTGGCTTCCTCTAGTTGCATTTTGGCCATTTCTACCATCTCTGCATCACTACCGTCCGCTATAATTTCTTCCGCTTCTTCAATGTTGTTCATAAGCTCTAAATACAGCTCACGTTTAGCTACAAGCTCTTTTAAATCGGAATATTCTTTGGTCAATCCTACATAGCGCTTCTGGTCCGAAATAATATCCGGCTGAATAATAAGGTCAGAAACCTCATCAAAACGCTGCTTAACAATATTGAGTTTATCTATCATTATCTTACATCACTTGTGTTGCGAATTTACGACAAATTTGTACATTTATTGATATACCTTTGTTTTGATAAAAAGCATTCTTTTAGTTATAGACTAATGAAGTTGTATCGCAATTATATGGTGCTATCTACTTTAAAAAGTTATAAAATAAAACAACCTACCTGATTTTTCTTCTTCATTTCCGCTTACGACATCTGAAGTATTTAGCAGGTTTACAATTGAATAAACCCAACTTCTAACAATTCTATCTAATTAAAGAAGATTTTCCAAACAAATGAATTCCGAGAAAATTTAAGAAATGAAGGTTATCTTTCATTGTATCGTGGAGATGTAAAAATTGAAGATATTAGGGCTTTTCGTTTAATAGAATACCACTACTCTTATACACTTTATTATCAGCATCAATTAAAATAACTTCGGTAACGCCCAATTGATTTATCAAAGCCAACCCATCTTCTTTGCCCATTATATATACTGCCGTTGCCAAAGCGTCACAAAGTTCTGCGCTCTTTGCAAAAACAGAAACACTATTAATTCCAGTAGAAGGATAACCAGTTCTAGGATTTATAATATGCGAATATTTTACACCATCAAAAGTGACGTATTTTTCAGAATTGCCTGAGGTTGCCACTGAAGATTCTACAACTGGTAACCAAGAAAAAATCTTTTCGTCACTTAATGGGTTCGCTATACCAATCAACCATTTTTCTCCTGTTGCTTTTGTCCCCCAAGTAGTGAGGTCTCCTGCCGCATTGATAATGCCACCCAAAACCTGTTTAGAAACAAGAAACTCCTTAGCTTTATCTGCAGCATAGCCTTTACCAATTGCTCCAAAAGAAATCTTCATGCCCTTTTGACTCAAATACACTGTTCTCTCTATGGGGTTCAAAATAATTTTTTCGTAACCTACGTTCTTAATCGACTCACTAATATCTTCAGGACTTGGCATATTCTTCATGGATCCATCAAATTTCCAGATATCATCCATGGAAGCAAACGTAATATCGAAAGCGCCATCCGTAATTTCAGAAATTTGTTTGGCTCTCTCAATCAACATATATAACTCCAAGCTAACTTTTACTGGCTTTATACCTGCATTTTTATTTATCAAAGAAGTTTCGGAATCCGGGTTCCATGCAGAAATCATGTTTTCTATCCGAAGAATTTCCGCAGTGGCTTCTTCAATATTTATATACCCTAAATCTTCATTACCAGATACAACAGTAATATCAAACCGTGTACCCATAAGCTCCATAGCCTTATGCACAGTCACTAGTTTCTTCTCCTGGGCAAAGCCACTGGATAAGTAAAAAAAAGAAAGTATGTAAAATACTATTCTCACTAAAACATAGATTTTAAATGTGTTATATATTCATCAGGAGAAAGCTTAAGGTAGCCTGTTTGCCCTAAGACCTTAGCCTCTTTATTCAACAGAACCACTAAAGGAAAATGACCCTGAGCGTTGTACTTTTCTGCTAAGTTGTTATTTTGAGCTGTTAGCTCTTCACTAAGTTTATTAGCTTTTTTTCTTGGAAAATCAGCTCGATAAAGTATTAAATCCGTTTCGGCGAATTTCTTAAATTCTTGTGATTCCCAAATTGCCTTTTCTAGTTTTATACAAGGTGCACACCAATCCGACCCAGCAAAAACCAATAGTAAATTCTTGTCGTTCTCTTTTGCCAAAGCCTGAGCTTCTTTGTAATTTTCCTGCCAATTTTGGGCAGAAAGAGAAGTGACAACAATCATGCAAAATAAAAATAAGATCTTCTTCATATCTTGGCTAAAACAAATTCGGTGCCATTTATTCAAAAACGCGCAACATATTATCAGTTAATTCGGTTTTAAAAATCTTCAATGTTTTTGCTGTTGCGCCATCTACCTTATTGATTGGCGTTCCGTTTTGCTCAAAACGAGACCCGTGTACATCACAATAAAAGATACCACCATCCAAATCAACAAAACGTACTTCCTCATAACCTTGATGACTACAAACTTGGCTAGCGGCAACAAATTCTCCTTGCAGATTTTTAGCTACAACCACTAAATTTTTCAATACAAATCCGCCATTATCGGCAAGTTTTGCATTTTCGGGATCACTTAAGTCTAGGGTAAAATCTATTCCGGTAGGTATAGGGGTATTTCCTTCCGCTTCTTCATCCTCTTCGCTATCATTAGAACAACCATGTAAACATGGGAAAGCGAGAGCAAAAGCCGCGCTGGCTCCTAAAGTTTTTAAGAACTGTTTTCTTTCCATAGTACTGAGGTTTACTATAGAAAACGAAGTATTGAATCGATTCGTATGCTTTTAATAAACAAACTTGCCATAAGTGCTCTCAATTGTTAGTTTTTTAGAAGCACTTGCCTCTACTCTACCCACAATTTGAGCATCTACGCCAAAACTTTCTGAAATAGCAATAAGCTCTTTGGCTACAGCTTCATTCGTATAAATCTCAAGACGATGACCACAATTAAAAACCTGATACATCTCTTTCCAATCTGTACCGGATTGCTCTTGAATCAATTTAAAAAGTGGTGGAACAGGAAAAAGATTATCCTTTATAACGTGAAGCTCATCTATAAAATGTAGAATTTTGGTTTGCGCACCACCACTACAGTGCACCATACCATGAATATCTTCAGAAGTATACTTAGTAAGGATTTTCTTTACAATAGGTGCATAGGTACGGGTTGGCGACAATACCAATTTACCAGCATCCAAAGGAACATCATCAATTTTATCGGTCAATTTTGTGTTACCTGAATACACCAAATCATCTGGCACGGAAGCATCAAAACTCTCTGGATATTTCTCCGCAAGATATTTAGAAAACACATCATGTCTTGCAGAGGTAAGTCCATTACTACCCATACCTCCGTTGTATTCTTTTTCGTAAGTAGCTTGACCAAATGAGGCCAAACCAACAATAACATCTCCTGCTTTTATATTGGCGTTATCTATAACGTCTTTCTTCTTTAAACGAGCAGTAACCGTAGAATCTACAATAATGGTACGTACCAAATCACCCACATCTGCCGTTTCGCCACCTGTAGAACGGATTGTTAAACCGTGTGTAGCTAAATCTTTGATCAGTTCCTCTGTTCCATTAATGATTTCCGAAATTACTTCACCGGGAATCAAATTTTTGTTGCGTCCAATAGTGGAAGAAAGCATAATATTATCAGTTGCTCCTACACAGATAAGATCATCTATGTTCATAATAAGTGCATCCTGGGCAATACCTTTCCATACGGATAGATCTCCCGTTTCCTTCCAGTACATATATGCCAACGAAGATTTTGTTCCGGCACCATCTGCATGCATTACCAAGCAATAACCCTCATCATTCGTTAAATAATCTGGCACAATCTTACAGAACGCTTTTGGAAAGAGTCCCTTATCAATATGCTTTATTGCGTTGTGCACATCTTCTTTTGAGGCTGAAACACCTCTTTGGCTATATCTTTCACTAGTAGACGAACTCATTATTGTGGCTTTTGGGCAAAAATAAGGTATTCACCGAATAATCATAGCTTGACAAAAAAAACTTTCTAAAAGTTCTCAAGTAGATTAAAATTTGTGATAAATACCCCCACCAATAACAGCTCTTTTAGGCACATTTGTTCCTGAAATTGCTGAAGTGTAGTTAGCTAGTACGCCAAACTTTTCTGTAATTTCAACTATACCCTTTATGCCATAGGCAACATATTCTTGATCATTAAGATACAACCCTGTGGCCAAATTAGCTTCCGGAAGTATAACCTCTCCGTTTTCAAAAGAAGTTAAAAAGTCAAGAAAACCAATTAACCAAAGTCGTTTTATGGGTTTTACACCAGCTTCAGCGCTAGCTCTAAAATTTGAACTATAGTCATTAAAACGAATATCAACTCCTGTAGATGCCTGAACAAAGAAATTATCATAACCTCTACCAATATTCAGTTTTGGAGATAATGTAAATGTATCATAACCACTTCTAAGTCCGGATGCCTCAAAATAGTTTCCGGTGTTGGCCTCAATATTAAATTGACCGGAAATCACCCATTTATTATTATAAAGTTGATGTTTTACGCCAATAACCAAATTACCCAAAGCGGTTTCAGAACCATCTGAAGTAATAGGTATGCCAGTAGCAGATGATACTACATCGCCAGCTTTTATCATTTTAATAGGTAGACTTAATAAAACAGTAGTCTTATCAGAAATACCATATTCACCAAAAAGTTGAAGGGTGTTATCTGTTATTTTACGCTCGGTTCTATAATCGGGATTTCCGTAGATACCGGAATAACCAGCTATATTATAATAAGATAGTTGAACGTAAGCTTCGTTTTTTGCTTTTGTCCACGCTCCCTGAGAAAAAAGAGAAATAGAAAATAAAAAAAGCAAGGTGAAAAGGTATTTTTTTAAGGTACTATGCATATTGAAAATATTTATAATATTCTTTACTTAGTATACCTTTTCACCGCTGCCTTACATCACTTTGACCAATATTTGTGCCTCTCAGCTAATTGCCATCTAAAATACAGGTGACAGAACATACTGTTTTTTCCTATTTAATAGACAACAACTCACGGTATTTAGTTAAAGGCCAAAAGCGGTTATCCACTAACCTTTCCAACTTATCACAATGCATTCGTATTTCATCAAAATATGGTTTTACATTATCGCAATAAGCAAATGCTTTTTTATGGGTATCGGTAAGCTTGTTCGCTTTTCTTCTGGCATCGATCATTGCATCTGTCTGCTTTTTAAGCTCGGTAACATGCTCGGCAATCTGCTCAATAATTCCCGACTGGCCATCCGTCAATTTCCTATGTGCGGCACCATAAATTTCTTTTAAGCCCAAAACATTTTTAATCAAAATATTCTGGTATTCTATTACCGAAGGAATAATATGATTATAAACTAATTCATTGAAAACCCTACCCTCAATTTGAATATGTAGAATATAAGCTTCCAGCTCAACTTCTTGTCTTGCCGTAACCTCTTTTTCACTCATTACACCCATAGACTCAAAAAGGCTTAAACTCTCTTTTGAAGTCAAAATCTGTAAAGCTTCTGGCGTATTTTTATTATTACTTAATTTTCTTCGCTTTGCTTCTTTCTCCCATTCATCGCTATACCCATCTCCATCAAAACGAATACGTTTTGAAGTTTTGATATATTCACGCAACACATTAAAAACAGCCTCATCTTTTTTTAGGCTTTTTTTATCTACCAATGCATCTACCTCCTTTTTAAACTCTTGCAACTGTTTCGCTACAATTGTATTTAAAATAGTCATTGGTTTTGCGCAGTTTGTATTTGACCCAACACCACGCATTTCAAATTTATTACCAGTAAACGCAAAGGGAGATGTACGGTTACGATCTGTATTATCTAATAAAATTTCAGGTATTTTACCAACAACGTTCAGTTTAAGTTCCGTTTTCTCTTCCGGCGATAATTTCCCTTTGGACACACCTTCCAATTCGTCTAAAACACTACTTAACTGTTTACCAACAAATATAGATAAGATAGCTGGTGGCGCTTCATTAGACCCCAATCGATGATCATTACCTGCTGAGGCAATAGACGATCGCAACAATTCTTCATAGGTATCAACAGCTTTAATCGTATTTATAAAAAACGTCAAAAACTGAAGATTCTTCATTGGCGTAGAACCAGGACTCAATAAATTTACCCCCGTATCCGTAGCTAATGACCAGTTATTATGCTTACCCGATCCGTTAATATCTGCAAATGGTTTTTCATGAAAAAGAACCTTTAGATGATGCCTATCCGCAATACGGTCCATAACATCCATTAAAAGCAAATTATGATCTACCGCCAAATTTGCTTCTTCATAAACAGGAGCCAATTCAAATTGATTAGGAGCCACTTCATTATGTCTTGTTTTTAATGGAATACCAAGGCGCATACACTCTACCTCTAATTCCTTCATGAAATTAATGGCCCGTAAAGGAATTACTCCAAAATAATGATCGTCTAACTGCTGACCTTTTGCCGCTGAATGACCAACTAATGTTCGCCCAGTTAAACTAATATCAATTCTAGAAAAAGCAAGTTCCTTATCTACCAAGAAATATTCTTGTTCCCAACCCAAAGTAGCATTTACTTTTACTACTGTTTTATCAAAATATCTAGCTACGGCCGTTGCAGCTTCGTCAACAGCACCTAGAGCACGCAACAAAGGTGCTTTATTATCTAAGGCCTCTCCGGTATACGAAACGAATACCGTAGGTATACATAAGGTAGTATCATATACAAAAGCTGGACTTGTTGGATCCCATGCAGTGTATCCTCTTGCCTCAAATGTATTACGAATTCCGCCACTGGGAAAACTAGATGCATCTGGTTCTTGTTGTACCAATTGTCCGCCTCCAAATTTCTCCAAAGCCCTACCATCCGGCATTAAATCAAAAAAGGCATCATGCTTCTCTGCGGTAGCTCCAGTAAGTGGCTGAAACCAGTGCGTATAATGTGTAGCACCCATTTCAATAGCCCACCCCTTCATGGCTTCGGCCACTTGATCCGCAATTTTTCTATCAATTTTTGACCCTGAAAAAATAGCGCCCTGTACACTTGCCAAAGCATCTTTGGTAAGGTATTGTAACATGCGTTGATTATTGAATACATTGTTCGCAAAAAGCTCTGATCTACGCCCATTTTCATCAACGCTTACACGCTCTCTTTTTCTACTCTCGGCAATAGCATCAAATCGTTGTCTAGACATACTTTTACTGGATTTTTATCGGCTAAAATAAGGATTAACGAATTAATAATAAAAACTTAAAATAATCAACTTATTTCAAAATACCCCATTAAAAACGGGGCTATATTAAATTATACTCATTTTTTTCATATTTACCCCCCTAAAAATTAGTATAATTCAGTAAAAAACATATTTTTGTTCGTCTTTAAATTTAAAATTAATTACCGTAATTATGAGCAAAACTAAATTAGAGTACATCTGGTTGGATGGATATTTCCCCACACAGAACATGCGTAGCAAAACTAAAGTTGTAAACGATTTTGGTGGTAAATTAGAGGATTGCGATATGTGGTCTTTTGATGGAAGCTCAACAAGACAAGCCGAAGGCGGGTCTTCCGACTGTTTATTAAAACCTGTTGCAATCTATCCAGATCCTGCACGTAGAGATGCCTTTTTAGTAATGACTGAGGTCTTGAATGCTGATGGTACTGCACATGTTTCAAACGGTAGAGCCGGTATTGATGACGATGATAATGATTTCTGGTTCGGTTTTGAACAAGAGTACTTTATCATGGATACAAAAACACAACTTCCGTTAGGTTTCCCTATCGGTGGATACCCTGCTCCACAGGGAATGTACTACTGTTCTGTAGGTGGTTTACATACACACGGTAGAGAACTAGTTGAAAAGCACGCTGATCTTTGTATTGATGCTGGCTTAAATTTTGAAGGAATCAACCAAGAAGTTGCTTCTGGACAATGGGAATTTCAATTGTTCGCTAAGGGTGCTAAAAAAGCTGGAGATGAAATCTGGGTAGCTAGATACCTTTTAGATAGATTAACTGAACAATATGGTTACTATATTGATTACCACCCAAAACCATTAGGTAAAGATATGGACTGGAATGGTTCTGGTATGCATGCCAACTTCTCTAATGAGGTTTTAAGAACATGTGGTTCTAAAGAAACATACGAGAAAATATGTGAAGCTTTCCGTCCAGTTGTAAAAGAACATATTGAAGTTTATGGTGAATTTAACGACCAACGTTTGACTGGTCTTCACGAAACTGCTTCTATTACCGACTTTAGCTTTGGTGTTTCCGATAGAGGTGCCTCTATCCGTATTCCAATTATTACAGTAGAGCAAGGCTGGAAAGGTTGGTTGGAAGATAGAAGACCTGCTTCTAACGGTGATCCATACAAGATTGCTGGTAGAATTATCAAAACAGTTAAATCTGCTAAGATTTAATTATAAGATTTTTTGTTGTTAACATAATGTAAAACGCCCGAACCAATTGGTTCGGGCGTTTTTTTATATCTAAATGAATCGGTAAATCTACTTTTTATCTGTGCTTTCCCAAGTTTTTATGGCATTTACAGCTTCGTCTGTGTAATCTGTAAAGACACCATCTACGCCTGCATCAAAGAAAATGTGATATTCGGCTTCAGCATCGCCATTACTCCACTTCTCATCTTCGTTTCTGAAGGTATATGGGTGTACCTGCAAGTCATTTTTGTGCGCCAACTCAATAAAATCGGTTTTTGGCAGAACAGAAATAGCTCCGCTTTCATCCTTTGTAAACGAAATTACAAACGGTTTCCAAGGGCCAATACCATCTGCATAGGTTGCCGTAAAGCGCATACCTTCCTCAGTAGAAAAAAATTCGTAGGTTCTTGCATCTCCATTGGCATAAAAATCAAAAGGCGCTGCGTATGAAATAAAATCGCCTTCAGGCACATTATAATCCAAAGTACCATCTGCATTTACATTATAGGTCGAAATTAATTGAACCAACTTAACGTCTGATTTTGAATTGATGTATTGTAAAGGCGCCACCTCAAAACACTGCACAAACACAGGCGAGTCATACGAGTCTAATTTTGCTTCAGATAACTTAGCTAATAGTGCATCTTCAATAGCAAGACCTATTTGGTTGTGAAAATATGGATGTTTCATTTCTGGATAAAGACCAACATCGTTTCCTTTTAGGGTCTTTTTTGATTTAGCCAAAGCAATGATTTCATCTATTGTTGGAATCTCGAACATCCCATCAAACTGATCAGAGCGATCAGAACGTGCCTGCTTGGCTTTTAATTTCTTAATCTGTTCTAAAGTAAAATCCGAAACAAACCAGTCCGTTATTTCTTTACCATCTAGATTTTTAGTGGTTTTTAGGTTGGCAAATTCAGGTAGATCTGCAACGTTTGTTGTACCAGAAATAAAAGGCTCATGTCTAGCTACCAAAAAGCTATCTTTTGTCATTACAAAGTCTGGCTCAATATAGTCCGCACCCATTTCAACAGCCTTGGCATAGGCCTTTAGCGTATGTTCTGGATAAATGGACTGCGCTCCTCTGTGTGCAATAATTAGTGGCTTTCTACTCTCTTCTTCCTGATGCCCTCCTCCAATAAAATCATCTAATTTATCGCATGAGACACCCATTGTTAACAGCGCGAAACCTGCCATTGATAAAAAATTCATTCTTTTCATTTTAGTGGTTTTAAAGTTAACACTAAAACAACAAAACGAATATTAGCTAAGCGTAAAAGAAAGTTACCATATCAATACGATTAGATATCGTAACCTTTAGGAGAATGTAAATACAATTAGATTGCAAGTTAATTTAAGATAAAAGAAAATTGAAAGAATAAAGACTCTCTTCCTCTTATTTGGCTTTTGTATTTAAGCCAAAAAACATATTTCTGTACGCTCTTTGTTCCACCGATACGTTCATAACCTCCAATACTTTTGAAGTTCGTTTGTTTTGTAGTGAAGGGTTAGATTTCACGTTAAACTCACTCCCGTTACGCCTATAGGTAATTGACAAGGTATCCGTTAAGACAGGATTCAATATCACATCCTCATAAACAGTATCACTTGACAAAAATATATGTGTAGGTATATGGTTTATTTTTAAAATAGAGTCTCCTTTTTTAAGTCCTAGAGAATTTTTTTTAGCCCATGTAACGTAATAACTGGTATCATTTTTAATTTTTCGAATATCAAATGCCCCATAACTTGGAAGTTTTGATTTTGCAGGATAATATGCATATCCAAGATTATTGAGATATTCATTATAAGGCGGTATTTCAGTACCTACAATATATCTATTATAAAAATCCTCTACACCAGGAATACCAGTTCTAATTAAAACATCCTTTAAATCATCCCCTAAAAAAGCAGTGTTTTCATACTCATTCTTTAATTCAATGAATACATCTATCAATCGCCTGTTGCCATTAGTATTTTCCATGATTGCTATATCAAACCCCATAGCGATCAACTTACCTTTTTGATAAAAATTTTCAATATCTAGCATTTTATTTAACCAACTAATGACATTGTTTTTTCTTATAATATTCCGCCCACTTTCCGTCATGCTCTGCCTCTTCTTTGTTAAGGAGTAATCAATAGCTGATCGCAAATCATACTTTGGGTTTTTGGATAAGTATTTGGCATTAAGTAAAAAGACGAAATAATCCGTTATTCCCTCATACATCCAAATATGTTTTGACATATCAGGCTTACGAAAATTAAAGTTGGTGATTTTATCATCATGAAAGCCTAAAGGTGTTATAGTGTGAAAATATTCGTGTGGCACAACATGGTTATAGTATGAAAAATTATCTTGTAAAGGATAGTCTAAATCGCAGTACACAGAACTGTTTGTATGCTCAAGCGCAGCATCAACACCAAAAGTTTTTAAAATACCCTTTAACCGCTGTTCTTTAATAAAATAAAAAATAAAAGTATAATCCTCATTTGAAGTAAACCCCGAATAATCAGAAATGCTTTCTACTATTTTTTTGATTCCTGACTTTAGCTCTAATGCAGAATTTTTTCCATCTTCAGAATGTACAGCGATATTAAATCTGTGCTCATCAATTTTAAAAGAAGTAGTATCTGGCTCTGCATATAAAACCGGTTGATCTATTAATGAACCATAATTAGAGGTAGACAAAATTTCTGTCGTATCATTCAGTATCTTTTTTTGAATAGCTGTAGCTCCAAAAAAACTTTTAGGACGAACCACTTCTACTTCAAATGGTAAATTTTCATAACCCTCAAAGTAGCCTGTGACCAACTGAAAGTTCAAAAGCGCACTTTTCTTTGTTATTATCGTACCTGCGCATGGTATACTATTATTCCACACCTTTTTATTACCCAAGGATTGTTTTACCGTATATTCCAAAAAAAGTAATGGCTGCTCCCCTTCAACCTTAAAAACATTATCATATTTTGAGACCTTCATTATCTCTCCCCTTGTATCATATGCCGTAAAGTCAGAATAAAACCTTGCATAATTCACTTTCATATAAGTCCCCGGAATAATTTGCGGCACTACAAATTCAAATTCTTTAAATAAACCAGGAGGATACACACGAACCTTTAACTCATCTAAATCTGTTTCGTTTATTTTAAATTTCACAGTTGTCTTGTTTTGGCTTACTCCAAAAAAGAAGCATAGAAAAAAGAAAAATAAAAAATAATGTTTCACAGAAGATTTGATTAAACTATTGGATAGTGATGTAAACAAACGCAATATAAACTCCTAGTAATATAATACCATCCCTCCATCCTAAACGAAGACCCCTGGGAATAAATACCAAAGGAAGAATGAGAAAAGAAATACCTAACATCCAAAAAATGTCGCTACTTAACAAACCTTCATCCATTACTCTAATTGGTGTGATAATAGAGGTAATACCAAGTA
The DNA here is from genome assembly GCF_015330125.1 of Zobellia nedashkovskayae. Lineage (NCBI taxonomy): Bacteria > Pseudomonadati > Bacteroidota > Flavobacteriia > Flavobacteriales > Flavobacteriaceae > Zobellia > Zobellia nedashkovskayae. The sequence goes on from NZ_JADDXR010000002.1 coordinate 282,220, forward strand.
CAGCCAAAAGATTAAAAATATTAGACCCAATAAGGTTCCCCAAAGAAATAGCTTTTTCCTTTTTGATGACCGCAATAACCGAAGCTGCCAATTCTGGTATACTGGTACCCACGGAAACAATTGTGACTGCAATTATACGCTCACTAACCCCATATAAAGTAGCCAAACCTACCGCACCGTTAATAAGTAACTCTGAGCCTCCCCATAGCGCCGTACCACCAAGTCCTAAAAACAACACTAGCTTGTACAATGGCAAAGGTTCATCATCCTCTGGAGACTCATCCTCAACTGCCTGTTTTTGAAAGCGTAGTAAATAGACCAAGAACAAGAACAACACTACAACCATAATAATACCTTCGTACTGCTGCAATACTCCATCAAAATATATGAAACCGAAAAAAAGCAGTGAGGCAGCCATCATAACCGGCCAATCCGTTGTGTAAAAAGTTCTTCTTACATCTATACTTCCCATAAGTATGGTAATTCCAAGCACCAAACCGAGATTAGCAATATTAGAACCAACCACGTTACCTAGCGCTAAATCAGGAAAACCATCTAAAGCTGCTTTTATACTAACAATAAGCTCCGGAGCCGAGGTAGCAAAAGACACCACCGTCATACCAATAACAATTTTTGGAATATTTAATCGTAAAGAAAGAGCAACGGCGGATTTTAAAAGCCAATTACCGCCAGCTATTAAAAGTACTAAGCCAAGCGCAATAAAAAGAAGATTCTGCATGTACTGGTTTCAGGGAATTAAAAAACAAAGATATATGAACATTTTAACTTATTAGCACCTTTCTTAACGAGTTACCAGAGCATCATTTACCCAGAAAAATGAGCCTGATAAAAATGGATTTACTCAAAAAATACCAATTGTGAACCAAAATTATGCTTAAAAAAGAAAAGGCCTATCAAAACAGGCCTTCACATATTACGTAACGTAATCATATAGTATAATTTTAATAATAATCTGTAACTACACTGAAGAAAATATTTTTAAATTATAAAGTCAATCCATTAATACACTTATATAATCGTATTATAATTGATTAATTCGCATCAATTTGCTTGGATATGAATATTTCTTTTAATTATCTTGATTGAATAATCGATTATTATCAACTATCTATTAACCCTAAAAATCCCTAATTATGATTACACTTGCTAAACTTCTGTTATTACTACTAGTATCGCTGATTACGATAGTAGCGTAAGTTAAATCATATAGGCCTATATAATAAAAAGACCGCCGTACAGCGGTCTTTTACTTTATTTTCAATAAGTTAGCACCTTTGATAAACTAACCGATGAAAAAAATAATATTTAAATCTCTTGCCAAAGTAAACCAGTTACTTCTTCCTTCTTTTACTAAAAAAAGGCTTGACCTTTCTAAAGCATCAAAATTTCAGATGGCTTTAATTGGCTGGCGTTATTTTGTTACCACTCGGGCTTTGGATTAATAATTCAAAAGCGCCTTTACATCAGTTTTATCCAATTTACTCCTTCCGTTTAAAAAATCTAGTTCAATTAAAAAATTACATTGAACGATTTCCCCTCCCAAACGTTTGATTAAATCACACGTAGCTTTTGCTGTACCCCCAGTAGCAAGGACATCATCATGTACTAATATTTTTTCTCCTGCTAAAATTGCATCGCTATGTATTTCTAAAGTATCGGTACCATATTCCAAATCATAGGTCTGACTGGTTTTCTCGGCAGGTAATTTATTAGGTTTACGTACGGGAATAAATCCGGCATTTAATCGCTGAGCTAATAGAGGTGCGAAAAAAAATCCGCGACTTTCCATACCAACAACTTTATCAATCTTAACATCACCCACCATTTCTAGAAGTCTATCTAATGTATACTGCATGGCTTTGGCATCTGCCAATAGCGGTGTTATATCTTTAAAGATGACACCTTCTTGCGGAAAATTGTCTATATCTCTAATAAAGGCTTTTAAATTCATTTAATAAGTAACTTATATTTTGCCGTAAATGTAAAAAGAAATATATTTGCACCCCGTTAGGCAAAAAACTAGCTAAAACTAGTTTCCGTTGAGGAAAGACCTAACAAGAGTACTTTTATTGGCCCTGTGGCGCAACTGGATAGCGCATCTCACTACGAATGAGAAGGTTACTGGTTCGAATCCAGTCAGGGTCACTTCAAAAGAAAGCAGTTACATTTTTTTGTAGCTGCTTTCTTTTTTTTTAATAAAATCTCACTTTTAAGATAAGCTATTTGTAAATTTCTTGATTTTCGCCGACTATATCACCTAGGAAAAGCATATTTTGTATTTGCTAAGCACATTTATGATTACATAACCCCAATCCTCAAATTTCAATTCTCATAATTTTCTGCAGCTATTATCCCTGCGACACATTAAAATTGAAACTCAACATAATATATCCTACATATTATCAATTGGAGTTTCACTAAAAATTTGAGCTATGTATAACCGTGTATACCTTACTTTATCTCTATTATTTCTCACAGCTACTGGAACACATCATACAATTGCGCAATCTACCAAAGTTGAACACCGTGTATATTTATTAGGCAATACTACGGATATTGAATTGGAGTCCCCATTCTACGATAGCCTCTCTGAACTTCTTTCTACAACCGAACCTTTTACGGTTATCCTTAATGGCGACCTGATGGACAGCGGCAAGACTAAAGAACCCACTACCCAAGATTCTCTAAAAATAGACAAGCTCCTACGGAACATCGCCCAACATGAAAATGGAAAGGTCGTTATCATTCCTGGAGATAGGGATTGGGCAAATTCTGGAAAAAAAGGACTAAGTAGCGTTAATAAACTTGAAAAGTTGGTTAAGTCCATGGATTTTGAAAATGTAAAATGGGCTATTCGCAAAGGGTGTCCCGGACCGGATATCATAGAATTGAACGACCATTTAATATTGGTATCCATAAGCACGCAATGGTACAACCACCCTTATGATAAACCCGAAGCTACTACAGCGGAATGTGGGATAGCTACAGAACGCGATTTCCTTATTGAACTAGAAAATGCTGTTGAGGATTCCGAGGATAAGAATATTCTAGTAGCGGGCCATTTTCCGCTGGAGTCATTAGGTAATTACGGGGGGCATTTTCAATTGGCAAAATATTTATCGCCTCCAATTATTGGAAGTCTAAATGCTGGCTATAGACAAAATATAGGCTCTCCAGTGGATATAGTTAACTCCCGTTTTGATAATATCCGCGGAAGCATTGAAAACATTGTACTGCGCAAAGGATCTGTAATCTATGCGGCGGGACATGAGAAAAATCTACAAGTATTGCAGATGGGTGAAAATTATATCATTAACAGTGGATCACCAACCAAGGCAAAATACGTAGCGAAAGATAAAGAGCACGCCCTTTTTGCAAAGTCCATTCCCGGCCTAGTAGAATTGGACTATTTTACTTCCGGCAAAGTAGCCTATACTATTCACAGTTTTGAACCATCAGGAGAATTTGAATTAAACACAACCGAAACCTTATTTACATCTCCTTGCGAACCAGGTAACGAGGACAATTTTAATTCAGCTTATAATCCATGTAAACCTTTGGTAACGGCAAGTCATGGACCAAGAACATGGGCCACGGACACTACCGCGGTAGCAGGCGATTACACTTTAGGGGGTGTAACAAAGTTCTTTATGGGCGAACACTATAGAACCACTTGGAAAACTCCCGTAAAAGTACCCTACTTAGACCTAGAGCAAACTTTTGGGGGATTGTCCGTGTACGAAAAGGGTGGCGGACACCAGACCACTTCCTTAAAAATCAAAGGAGGGGATGGCAGAGAATATGCGTTCCGTTCTGTAGACAAAGACCCTCTTCAGTTACTACCCTATGAACTTCAAGGAACTATAATAGCCAGAGTAATGCAAGACGTTACTTCTTGGCAACAACCTTACGGTGCCATGGCCATAGGTTCTATGCTGAATGCTACTGACATTCTACACGCAACGCCAAAGCTCTATATGATGCCTCCTTCAGATGAATTAGGCGCATTTAAAGGGAAGTATTCCAATTTACTGGGCATGTTGGAAGAAAAACCGGTGAATGTAAAAAAGGTAACAAAGCCCTTTGGAGATGCCAATGAGATTCTTCAAAGCCGTAAAATGTTCAGGGAACTTTATAAAGACCACGATAATAAAGTAGATGCCAAAGAGTACGCAAAAGCAAGAATGTTCGATATTCTGGTAGGCGACTGGGGAAAACACGAGGACAATTGGAAATGGGCAGGTTACAAGAAAAAACATGATAACCTTTATAGACCAATTCCTAGAGATAGGGATTATGTCTTTTCGCTTTGGAATGGACTCCTACCCTACTTTGCTGACAGAAAATGGGGCTTAGAGCGTGGAGAAAACTTTGGATATAAAATCAACGACATTCGCAGTCTAACATTTAGTTCTCAACCGGCAGACCGCCGCTTGTTAAATGAACTCACTAGAGAGGATTGGCAAGAAGCTGCAACTTATATCCAGACCCATATTACAGATCAAGTTATTGAAGAGGGAATCAATGCAATGCCATCGGAAATTTATGAGTTTTCAGGTAAAGAAATAGCAAATAAACTAAAACAACGGAAAAAGGATTTGAGTACCTATGCCAATCAATATTACAAACAATTAATGATTGGAGGCGTAGAGGTAGTTGGATCCAACAAACGGGAATATTTTGAGGTGACTAGGAACGATAATGGGTCTGTACAAGTTGCCATGTACAATACAGAAGATGACAAGGATGAAAAAGGCAAACGACTCTACTACCACCGGACTTTTGACCCAAAAGAAACTAAAGAAATCCGGCTTTATGGATTAGATGGTCATGATGTTTTCAATATTTCAGGAGCAGCAAAAAAGTCTATAAAAATACGAGTAATTGGAGGGCCTGACCCTGATGTTATTACTGATAACTCAGAGGTGCAAAAAGGAGGTAAAAAAACCTTGATATATGAAAAGGGAAATACATCCAAACTGAATTTTGGCGAAGAAGGTAAAATGATGGACCATTGGAACAAGGAACTTTATTCTTATGACCGACATAGATTTGGTTTCAACAGGTATTTTCCTATTGCCACCATCCGGTATAACAGTAATCAAGGACTTGGACTAAACGCCGGAATTGAGTTTACTCAAAAGAATGCCATGAAAAAGGACTATAGTTCCAAGCATAAAATAACCGGCACTTTCACTACTGAACATATGAACATTTTAAAGTATGAGGGTAGGTTTCACCATGTATTTAAAAAATGGGATATTCAGATTGGTGGCTTGTACGCAGATCATACTGGGTTTACAGATTTCTATGGTATTGGTAACGGAACTATAAAAGACGATGACTTGGATTCTGAAGATTTTTACGAAACTCGGTATGATTCCTATAGCCTTCAAGCTGGTCTAATAAAAGACTTTTGGAAAAAAAGTAGCCTTGGCTTTCAACTGAATTATGAGAACAATAAAACAATTAGGGAAGAAGGCACTATTTTGGCCACGGACAACCCTAATCCACTACTAGGAGCTTTTGGCCTTGGGGATGCCAATCTTTATGAGATTATAGCAAAATTAGATTTTGACTTTAGAGATCGTTCTAGTCTTCCTGAACAAGGGGCTCGCTTTTTCCTAAAACACCAAAGTGGTTTGGTTTCGGATAACATGAATTCCAATTATGGAATCACTGAGGCTTTCTTCGAGCAATATCTGACTACTAGAAATCAAACACCAATTACGTTAGGACTTCGTTTTGGTGGCTCCACTACTTATGGTGCGGGAACCATTCCCTTTTATAAGTTAAAATACTTAGGTCAAAACTCCAGTTTAAGAGGTTATGTAAATAACAGATTTACAGGGAAATCTACTTTGTATTTAAATACAGAATTACGTCTACAGTTGGCAGAATTCCGAACATCTATTGTACCAATGAAATTTGGTATTAAAGGTTTTTATGACAGTGGCAGAGTGTATTCTGATTTTGACACGAATTCCGATTGGCATAAAGGATACGGCTTTGGGCTATATCTTGTCCCACTTTCAGAAGAATTTGCAATTGGTGTCTCGGCAGGATTTTCAGATGAGGAATCTGCATTAATTTTATTTAGTATTGGATCTACGTTTTAAGAAATTCTTAGAAAGCAATGAACTTTGAAACCTAGTAGAAGATTACTTACTATGTCTTTAGTTCTAAATTTTAAATCGCATTCCTGTCTTTAAATAATAAATATTGTTCTTTTTTACTGAATTTACTGTATTGTTATCTTTATCCTTTAGCTTGGCATTACTACTAAGAATTCTGGATACGTTAAAATATAGTTCAAGGTGCTTTGTAAATTTATATTCATAACGCAAACCAGCTATCGTAATAGACATATTTGCCTTGTCCGCTATTTCATTTTCATTTACAAGAAGCCCACCCTGAATGTTGGCCGTGAAACCATCAAGTTCCGCTATCAATTTCAATCTAGATTTTTCAGAAACATGGTATTGCAAATTTGCCTTGGGAACCCCTAATTTATAAGACCAATTAGGATGAAATTTTCGGTAATAGCTAATAAATGGTATAGGAAATGGAATCCCCCTATTTTCTGCATAAGAAACGCCAAGTATTAATCTATAGGGTTTAGATACCGTACTATCCTTTCTTTTATCATTGATAAAAACTACATCCCCAGCAAAAACCGCATCTTCTACAGATAATTTTCTAACTAAGTTAGAGCTATAACCTGTTGAAAACCTAGCTCCAAAACGCCAGTCCCCTTTCATTTTAAAAGTATACCCTAAATTAAAATCCAACAATTGAAAATCTTCAATAGCTGCAATATCAAAGTTGGTTACACTACTATCAACAGACAGATCTATTTTACTATAGTCCATCCCCACGAGCAAATAACTATCTTCATTTATCTTAATCGGGTAATTAAAAACACCTCTTAAGCGATCATACCCCACTTCTGAACCTCCCTTGGGAAGGCGTGTATAATCTATTTTAGCTAAATCCGACAACTGTGCCGAACAATTACCTAAACCCATTAAAAGAACTACAAGTAACTTAAATGTAATATGTCTCATTTATAATCGCAACTTATTTCCTGTACTCCCATTACGTAAGCGTATGCCATGGATAACTTATTTTTCTACGATATATTATTTACCAAGCTCAGAGCAAATACATTGAACCACCTAAAACACTAATAAGAGTAAAGTTTTAATGGGATATTTTTACCATATTTAAATACCTACGAGGGTAAAAGTACCGAAATAAACCATGTAGAGAAGTCTCAAAATCAGATAGTTCGTGCGTTGTATTAGAGATGAACAAAAACCAGATACATTAGATAGTTGAAGTTGTATTAATATTATAAGTTAAATATTTAATAATTAAAGGATTACAAGCTTAATCTTTATCAAAATCACATAAAATTACCCTTGAATAATTTACATCAAAGATGTTTATTTTTGTAAGGATACCCCGCAATACCGACTCCAATAACTTCTTATGTAACATCTGTCACATTAACTAAACTCATTAGCTCTAACTTCGCATAAATTTTTAATATGGATAGCATACTTCAACCATGGCCTTGGTACGTTTCCGGCCCCTTGATTACCTTGGTAATGGTTTTTCTTTTATACTTTGGAAAAACTTTTGGCATGTCTTCAAACCTAAGAACCCTTTGTAGTATTGGAGGAGCAGCAAAATATTCTGATTTCTTTAAATTCGATTGGAAAGCTCAAAGATGGAACCTTACCGTAGTACTTGGTGCTATTATTGGCGGTTTTATTGCTGTAACCTTTCTTTCTAACGGTTCCGCAATAGATTTGAATCCTGAAACTGTAAAAGACTTAAAAGAACTTGGTTTTGAAAATGCAGGAGCTTCTTTATTACCGGGCGAGATTTATGATTGGAACAATGCTTTATCCTTAAAAGGGTTGGCCATATTAATTGTTGCCGGTTTTCTTGTTGGCTTTGGAACACGCTACGCCGGTGGATGTACTTCTGGACACGCTATTACAGGCTTAAGTAATTTGCAATTACCTTCATTAATTGCCGTTATTGGCTTTTTTGTTGGCGGACTTATAATGACACACTTTCTAATACCCCTAATCTTTACAACATGAAATATCTAAAATTCTTACTCGTAGGTATCTTTTTTGGCATTGTACTCGTTAAATCTGAGGCGGTTTCTTGGTACAGAATATTTGAAATGTTCAAATTTCAGTCGTTCCATATGTACGGCATAATTGGTTCTGCTGTAGTTCTTGGCGCCATTTCTGTATGGGCTATTAAAAAGTTCAGGGTAAAAAGTATTGAAGACCAAGAAATTGTCCTTCCACCAAAAAATAAAAGCTATACCCGCTATATCTTAGGAGGTAGTATCTTTGGTTTGGGATGGGCGTTAGCAGGTGCTTGCCCAGGCCCTATGTATATTCTATTAGGCACTGGGGTTTTTAGCATGCTTATAGTAATAGCAGCAGCAACGCTGGGTACTTTCGCTTACGGCTTACTTAGAGATAAGTTACCTCACTAATAGCGATACCCGCACGTATAAATTAAACAATTTCTGCGCTCAGACCAGCCTCAAGTAGCCTACTACAACGAGGCTCTAAGTCTTTATAATCGCCTGTTTTTACGGTGCACTTACCATTATAATGTACTATAAGAGAACATTGTTCTGCTTGAACAGGTGTATGATCACACACATCTACCAAAGTGTCTATGACGTGATCAAACGTATTTACATCGTCATTAAAAACAACAATTTCGTTTTGTTTTGAAACTTCTTCTTCCAACAATAGTTCTTCCGATACTTTTTCTTTGAAACTCATATCAATCAATTTAAAATAGTATACCTCTCTAAAATACATATTTTACCGCAACCCAATTATTCTTTTGCAGATTTTTTTTAAACTTTAACCCCGCCTTTAGACACGTTTCTGAAATTAAGGGAATATCTTCTTCATAGAAACCGCTTAAGAAAAGGGTTCCATTTTCCTTTAAGTTCGCTGCATAAACAGAAATATCCGCCAACAAAATATTTCTATTGATATTTGCTAAAATGATATCATACTTGCGGCTTCCCAGTAACGAAGAATCGCCTTCAAAGACCGAGATATGCTCACAATTATTTCGTTCTACATTCTCTATAGCATTCAGGTAACACCAATTATCAATATCAATAGCATCTATATGATTGGCATGTTTCATGGCAGCTAGAATAGCCAAAACTCCCGTACCACTTCCCATATCCAAAACATCTTTCCCTTCAAAATCATTTTCAAGAATAAACTGAAGCATCATGTGGGTAGTCTCGTGATGTCCTGTTCCAAAGCTCATTTTTGGCTCAATAACAATATCATATTGCACATTGGGCTTCTCATGAAATGGAGCACGAACCACACATTGATCCGCTACTTGAATGGCTTCAAAATTCTGTTCCCAAGTGGCATTCCAGTTTTCTTGTTCTATTTCTTTTAACTCAAAACTTACCTTAAACAGTTCACTATCCAAAATTTCTACTGTTTCAAGAATGCGCTCGTTCCAATCATTTTTTTGAATATAGGCTAATACACCGTCTTCATTTTCAAGAAAACTCTCAAAACCAACCTCTCCAAGCTCGGCAATTAAAATATCCGATCCTGGTTGCACCGGGGTTACTGAGAAATTGTATTCGATATAAATCGTGTTGGACATTTTACTGTTTTTTAACGGGTTGTTGGTCGGGTTTACCTTTTAAATCTTACGAAAACCTCAATAGGCTTTATTTACTTCTCAACATGTTTTTTTGTTGCTAAATGAATAACCCTTTCCATAAACTGGGAAAGGGCTTTCAAAATAACATTGCAATCTATATTTAGATAGCTTTTATAATGGCAACAAAATCATCTGCAACCAAAGCGGCTCCACCAATAAGACCACCGTCTACGTCTGGTTTACCAAAAATTTCTCCTGCATTACCAGGTTTAACACTACCTCCGTAAAGAATAGAAACATTGTTCGCTATAGTTGCGTCATAAGCTTCTGTAATTGTTTTACGGATAAAAGCGTGCATTTCCTGTGCTTGATCTGCTGAAGCTGTTTCACCAGTTCCAATAGCCCAAACTGGCTCATAAGCCAAAACTATTTTACTCCAAGCAGATGCTTCTAAAGAGAAAAGCGCATTTTTCAATTGGCTTTCTACTACATTAAAGTGATTATCAGATTTTCTATCTTCTAGTTCTTCACCAAAGCAAAACATTACACGAATGTTTTTACCTAAAGCTGTAACTACTTTTTTAGCCAATATCTCATCAGTTTCACCAAAATAAGCTCTTCTTTCCGAGTGACCAATAATTGCAGTATCCACACCGATACTCAACAACATATCTGCTGAAATCTCACCTGTATATGCTCCGCTTTCTGCAAAATGCATATTCTGGGCAATAACTTCTATAACCGAAGAATCTAAAGTTCTAACAGCAGAAGCCAAGTTTACATAAGTTGGCGCAACCATAACCTCAGCCTGAGTATCCGGTAACTTAGCTGCTAACTCAGTTAACAATGCTTCCGTTTCAGGTAAGTTTTTATTCATTTTCCAGTTTCCTGCAACAATTTTGCTTCTCATTTTCAAAGTGTTTAGTGTTATTGTATAGGGTTCAATTCAAATTTATCAACTTAAAAATTAATCAAAAGTCAACTCATCTAAATCATTATAATGTACTTTTTGTTTTATAGTTCCTTTTTCCAAAACCAATGCTCCGGGATTAGAACGTACAATGGTCTTTAAGGCCGTCTCATCTGTAAAATAAAAATCAAAATTTAATCTATAGGCTTTCTTCAAGGTACTCGTCTGCTCATCGTTAGATGCAGACATACCAATTACCTTATAGCCTTTCTTTATTGCCTTATCCGTCACTTTTTTGACCTCAGAATACACGTCTCTGTTCGTTTTCCTAAGATCATATGCTATAATCATGAGTAACTTAGGCTCTTGTAGAAGCGTATCTGCCATGTTTATTTTATCCATTTCTATGGTAAAATCATGAATAGGTGGCTCGTAACCCTTCTGTACTTCCGTAGTTTCTACATCAATAAATTCACCATCTACCTGAGGATAATCTCCTTGGGTAACGATAATTTTATCATCACCATCTACATTGAACCGCCATGCGTAATCATAAATAGGTTTGGGCGCATCATCTGGCACAGTCATACCTTCGCTAATATTCGCTCCAATCTTGTATGGTCTGAAATCTATAACTGGCAGATGATTTAACACATAATTGCAATACCCAACGCAAAGTACCAATGCCACAAGGGTAGCAATTCTTTTTGCATTAGCTCCAAAAATAGGCGTAATATATTGCCTTCCTTTAAACAGGATAATTATAAACACTAGAAGAACAATATCTTTTGTAAACGACTCCCAAGGGGTAAGTTTAATAGCATCTCCAAAACAACCACAATCCGTTACTTTATTAAAATATGCCGAATAAAACGTAAGAAAAGTGAACCCTACAATCATTAACAGTAGGCTCCATACGGTAAATTTTACCCGAAAACCTACTAAGAGCATCACTCCTAAAAGGACTTCTAGGATTACTACAAAAATGGAAATAGCCAAAGCGTGGGGCTCAAAAAATGCAAGATCAAGAACTCCGGGGCTAAAATACTCTTCCAACTTAAACGAAAAACCAACAGGGTCGTTCAGTTTTATAAAACCACTGATGATAAAAAGTATACCTACAAAAACTCGGCTAATGCCAACAAGATATTTCATATTAGGATTTTGAATTTACACCGAGATGAATCATGGCAAAAACCGCATAATTGACCATATCCTGATAATTTGCGTCAATACCTTCGCTCACTAAAGTTTTACCTTTATTGTCTTCTATCTGCTTAACCCGCAAAAGCTTTTGTAAAATAAGATCGGTTAAAGAGCTTACCCGCATATCGCGCCAAGCCTCTCCATAGTCATGGTTTTTATTTTCCATGAGCGTCTTTGTGGTCGTAGCATGTTTATCAAAAAGTTCCACTGCCTGAGCCACAGAAAGGTCTGGCTGATCCGCCACTCCTTTTTCCAACTGAACAAGTGCCATTATGGAGTAATTGATAATTCCAATAAATTCAGAACGTTCACCTTCATCTACCTTACGCACGTCATTTTCCTGCAAACTTCGGATGCGTTGTGCTTTAATAAAAATCTGGTCTGTTAATGAGGGAAGCCGTAAAATACGCCAAGCACTACCGTAGTCCTTCATTTTCTTTTCAAAGAGGTCTCTACAGGTTTTAATCACCTCATCATATTGTTCGGATGTCTTCTGCATGGCTATCCTTTCTAATTTGCGTAAATTTCACTCAAAATTCTGAATTGCTCAAAGTTCGTGTTTTAAACTTGGTTAATCAAGGGATACCGCTTCAACTTTATCACATATGACTCTAAATTGTAAAGGCCGCCTTATAGACCTATCCACACCAAAAGTGATGGGCATTTTAAACTGCACTCCAGACTCGTTTTACGACGGTGGAAAATATCTAGATGATAACTCCATTTTAAAGCAAACTGAAAAAATGTTAAATGATGGTGCCACCTTTATCGATGTTGGCGGCTACAGTTCTAGACCAGGTGCCAACCATGTTACGGAAGAAGAAGAAATGAAACGCATGCTTCCGTTAACGGAACTATTGCTTAAACAATTTCCTGAAATTATACTGTCTATAGACACCTTCAGAAGCAATGTTGCATCTGCTTGTCTTGATGCCGGAGCTGCTATTATAAATGACATTTCTGCAGGTAAATTAGACAACAATATGTTGTCTACAGTGGCCAAGCATCACGTGCCTTACATTATGATGCACATGAAAGGAACGCCGCAGAACATGCAGCAACAGACAAATTATGACAACCTTTTAGTTGACATAATTAAATATTTCTCTGAACGAATTGCAGCTGCAAAAGCTTTAGGTATTACCGATGTTATTGTAGACCCTGGATTTGGATTTGCCAAGACCCTTGAGCAGAATTATGAAATTCTACAAAAATTGAACCTTTTTCAAAATTTGGAATATCCTTTACTAGTTGGCATTAGCCGAAAATCCATGATTTACAAAGTTCTCAAAACCGATGCAAAAAGTGCTTTGAACGGTACCACAGCCCTCAATATGGCCGCATTAATGAATGGCGCCAATATTTTAAGGGTTCACGACGTTAAAGAAGCGTATGAATGTGTTAAACTTGCAGAAGAATTAATGCCTTGTTAAAAGTGTATGGATTTCATTAATTTTACAAAAACGCCTCCGCATTGGACTTTCTGAATTTTCTTGAATTTAAGATTACCGATATACTAGATATTATTCTGGTAGCTATACTGTTGTACTACATTTACAAGTTGGTACGAGGTTCTGTTGCTATTAATATTTTTCTTGGTATTGTAATCGTTTGGGGATTCTGGAAACTGACCGAGCTATTGGGCATGGAGATGATCAGTAGTCTTGTAGGTGCGTTTATGCAAGTAGGGCTTATTGCCCTTATCATTGTTTTTCAGCAAGAAATTAGAAAATTTCTTTTAATGGTGGGTTCTACCAATTTTGCCAACAAAAGAAATTTCATCAAACATTTTAAATTTTTAAGACAAGATGGTGCAACCGTAAGCATGGATGTGGATTCTATTGTTGAGGCATGTAAAAAAATGAGTTCCACAAAAACGGGCGCATTGATTGTTTTAGAACGAAACAACTCTTTGGACTTTATAAAATCATCCGGAGACAAAATGTATTGTGAAGTAAATACTCCTATCCTAGAAAGCATTTTTTACAAGAACAGTACGCTACACGATGGAGCAGCCATAATAGAAAACAATTATATTGTTGCCACTAGAGCAATTTTACCAGTTTCCAATGAACGTAACATTCCGTTGCGTTTTGGACTTCGTCATAGAGCAGCTGTAGGTGTTACTGAAAAAACAGATGCATTAGGATTAGTAGTTAGCGAAGAGACGGGAAATATCTCATATATTAGAAATGGAAAGTTTGTTGATTTTGGCAATATGGATGAATTAACGGCCATAATAAAAGAAGATTTAATAAGTTAAGCTACTTCTTCCGAAAGGAATTGAGCTTCGTAAAGACCGCTGTAATATCCTCCTTTTTTAAGCAACTGCTTGTGAGTTCCCGTTTCTACAATTTTACCGGCATCCATTACAATTATCTTATCGGCTTTTTTAATGGTGGCCAAACGGTGTGCAATGATTATAGAAGTTCTTCCTTCGGTTATTTTCTCTGTTGCTCTCTGTATCAACTGCTCAGAATAAGTGTCTACGGATGACGTAGCTTCATCTAAAACCAAAATACTTGGGTTGCTTACATAAGCCCGTAAAAACGCAATCAATTGGCGTTGTCCACTAGACAACATTGTTCCTCTTTCTTTTACGTTATATTGATATCCTCCAGGCAGACTGCTTATAAACTCATCCACTCCAATTTGTTTGGCAGCATCTTCAATAAGCTCGTGGGTTATCTCGGTATTTTTTAAAGAAATATTGTTTTCTATAGTATCAGCAAAAAGGAATACATCTTGAAGCACAACAGCAATCTGAGATCTAAGCGAAACCAAACTAAAGTCTTTAATATCTATATCATCAACTAAAATAGAACCCGAATTTATTTCATAAAAGCGGTTCAATAAATTAATTATAGTAGACTTCCCTGCACCGGTAGCTCCTACAATTGCCACGGTCTCCCCTGCTTTTACTTCAAAAGAAATACCGTGCAATACTTCTTCCTCTTCTAAATATCCAAAGTGTACGTCATTAAATTTTATATCTCCTCGTACATCTTCTTTAACCACAGAACCTAAGTCTTGTATATTACTCTGGGTATCCAAAATTTTAAAAACCCTATTGGCAGCTACCATTCCCATTTGTAGGGTATTGAACTTATCTGCTATTTGTCGTAAAGGTCTAAAAAGCATATCTATCAACAGAATAAATGCGAACAGCGTACCTAGTTCTTCCTTAGAAAGATTAGATACATTTTGAAGTCCACCGTACCATACGATCAGGCCCACTGCAATAGAAGAAGAAATTTCTGCAATCGGAAAGAAAATGGAGTTGTACCAAACTGTTTTTAACCAAGCATTCTGATGCTTTTCATTGATAACCCTAAATTTTTCACTTTCAATCCTTTCACGCGTAAACAACTGTACGATTTTCATACCTGTTATCCGTTCTTGCACAAAAGAATTAAGATTGGAAACCTGTGTTCTAACCTCGGCGAAAGCAACTTTCATTGCCTTTTGAAACAAACGTGTTGCATAAAGAATTAACGGCAATATGGCAAAAACAATGAGCGCTAGACGCCAGTTCATTATTAACATTACCACAGCGGCAACCAGCATTTTCAACAAATCTGCAACTATAACAAAAAAGCCTTGACTAAAAATTTCACCAATACGCTGCATATCCGCAACCGCACGCGTTACCAGTACTCCAAGAGAAGAACTGTCAAAATATTTCATTCTAAAGCCCAACATGTGTTTGAACAAGTTGACTCTAATATCTTTTATGACTGATTCTCCCAACCAGTTGGCGTAGTAGTTAAATGAAAGCTGACTAATAACCTGCCCCAAGAGAACACCGGCCATTGCCAAAGTTAGAATCAATAACTTTTCTTCATCGCCCACCTTAATGGCGTCGTCAATAATTCTTTGAACTATTATAGGAGTCATTACGGCAAATCCGGATAGCAGAATAGCCGCTAGAGCAACACCATAAAAGGTTGCACGATATGGACGCGTATGCGCCAATAAGCGTTTAAACAGCCGCATATCAAATGCTTTTCCAGAATCTTTATCCATGTTTTTCCGTAATCTTTTTGGGGTATAAAACAGAGGTCAAATATAGCCCTTTTGCCGGTACCGATGGGCCGGCCTTACTTCTGTTCTTGCTATTTATGATTGATTTAACATGGTCTGGCTTTGTTTTACCCGTGCCCACTTCTAGCAACGTACCTACTACGGCACGCACCATATTTCTCAAAAAACGGTCTGCGGTTATTGTAAAAACAAGTTTATCTCCTTTTACCTCCCAAACTGCTCTTTTAACATCACACAGATACGTCCTTACATCTGTATTGGACTTTGAAAAACATTCAAAATCCTTGAACTGCAAAAGCAATCCCGCGGCTTGATTCATTGCCTCAATATCCAAGGGATGCTTTATGTAATGTGCAAAATCACCATAAAACGGATTTTTATACTGCAACACCCAATATTCATAGGTGCGTTCTTCCGCATCAAAGCGAGCATGAGCATGTTCGTTTACACCAAAGATATTATGAACAGCAATGGCCTCTGGCAAAAGCGCATTCAATCTATAAACAAATAACTGTACATCCTTAATTTCATCAAAATCAAAATGGGCGAACATCTGCTTGGCATGAACACCAGCATCAGTTCTGCCAGCACCTACCAAAGCCACAGGCTCGCGCAGTAAGGTATAAAATGCCTTTTCAAGAACCTCCTGCACGGTAATGGCATTAGGTTGGTTTTGCCAACCATGGTAGTCTTTACCCAAGTATGAAAATTCAATAAAATATCTCAACCGAAACCTTTAATTTTGTGAACCTCAAAGATACTTCTCTTTGATTAAACAGAAGAAGGCTCTCAAAACTATTGATAAGGCCAAGTCTAATCACATAACTTTTAGTTCAGTACATGACCAAAATTCTATTGCTTTCTGATACCCATTCCCATATGGACGATGCCATTTTAAAATATGCCCGTCAAGCGGATGAAATATGGCACGCTGGTGACATAGGAACTTTAGAAGTAACCGACACTTTGCAAAAAATTAAGCCATTAAGAGCGGTTCATGGAAATATTGATGATCACGTAATTCAAAAAGAATTTCCTCTCAACAACCGTTTTTTCTGCGAAGGTGTAGAAGTTTTCATGACTCATATTGGCGGATACCCTCCAAAATATAATATAAGAACACGTGATATCATAAAGGCTAACCCTCCAAAATTATTTATCTCTGGACATTCTCATATTCTTAAAGTAATGATGGATAAAAAATTGGGTGTGCTGCATATGAACCCTGGTGCTTGTGGCAAACACGGTTTTCATCAAATACGAACAATGCTCCGCTTTACCATAGACGGAAAAGACATAAAAGACCTAGAAGTTATAGAACTAGGGAAGCGTGGTGCTTAAATAAAAAAACCTGCACTATACAAAATAGTGCAGGTTTCCAACTCTAAGGTTTCGAGGGTATTAATTCTTGATTAATTTTATGGCTTTCTCACCTTCAGAAGTATTGATGCGCAAAATATAAATTCCTGCATCTAGATCACTGGTATCCACTACATCATTATAATTCCCAGGTCTATGGCTTTCTTTACTTTTTAAAGTTTTAATTTTTCTGCCATTGAGTGCATATAAATCTACAGTTACATCATCATAGTCCTCAACACTGTATTCATACTCGAATGAATTGACGAATGGGTTTGGAGAGACTGTAAAATCATTGAATGTCTGATTGTCCGTATCATTAAGTTCGTTAGGTAGCTTTGCCTTTAAAGCACTACCTGCCCCAGACACTGTAATATCCGACTTGGTAGACGTTGCTAATTTGTTTTTCCAATCATCGTCAAACATCTGAATATTCCATTTGTAATCAGTTCTTGAAGCTAGGTTTAATGGAATATTAAACTCAACGGAAATTTGCCCTGAATTATTATTACTAGACTGTGTGTCTTGAAGTAATATTTTACCTTCTTTAGATAATAACCTTGTTTGTATATGTACTCCGTCATTTTCTGTTTTGTTGAAATTATAAGATACCCGAGCAATTTTCCCAGCAATGATTCTACTAGGTGGCGAAAAATCAGAAAATGAATTGTTCGCCGGCGGACCTATTAGTGTCATAACCGTAACCGTTTCCTCATAATAGTTTTCAGCAAGTTTTTTTGTCCAATTGCTATTGTACATTTGAACATGCCACTTATAAACACCTCCCAGAGGAAGATTTGGTATATCAAATTCAAATACCTGATGACCTGGCCTGGCATATTCTCCTTCTGTAATTTCTTTTATAACCCTACCAGAAGTAGTCATCAATCTTGCTTGTATATGTACTTCACCAGAACCTTCTTGTGTATATCTTACGGGGAAAGCACTTTTAAAACCAGAAAATATATAAGTGGGCGCATTATAAATTTCTATCTAGTTTTGGGCATTACCTGCTAAAGAGAAGAGCAATGCAAGAAAAGTAGTTGTAAAAAGTAGTGTAATTTTTGTTTTCATAATTTCAATATTTTATGTTTTAAAAAATTGTGTAAAATAAATACCGGAAGTAAACTTTGGATAAAGAACCCGCTCCACCCCACAATGGAACGGGAACTTTCAAAATTTAATTTTTGATTAATTTGATTGCCTCCTCGCCTTCAGAAGTGTTGATTCTTAAAATATAAATCCCGGCATCCAGGTCGCTAGTATCTACCACATCACTATAATTTCCCGGTCTATGGCTTTCCTTATTTTTTAAAGTCTCTATTTTTCTACCATTTAGAGCATATAAATCCACCGTTACCTCATCATAATTTTTTACACTGTATTCGTACTCAAATGAATTGATGAATGGATTAGGGGAAACGCTGAAATCTTTAGCTTCAACTATTGAGTCTTGTTGGACTATTTGGGTTTTAAGGGCCACTGAATTAGGGCAATCTATTTTAGGGTTACTTTCACAAGGATTCTGAATGTAATATTCTTCAAAAGTGAAACGACCTCTACTATTAGGAATGTAGGTATTCACATCAAAATCAGGGTTGCCGGGCTCGTGTTTGTAATCCCCAGACTGTCCGGTTACAGTCCACTCCATTACTTCAAGAGTCCAATCATCGGTCATGGTAGGAACAGAGATAACCTGATTACTACCTACTATCCTTCTGGTATCTGGGCCATTCTCAGCTTCTCGTTTAATAACCTCCTTAATAATTTTAGCTACGTCAATCTTTTTGGTAAAAGATTGGGTAGGGAAATTGTCTATATGATTCCGCCTCCAGTTTACCGGAACAAGATTATAAGAACATGACTCTCCTTCACCACCGGGTACCGTACGTAAAACATCATACGTGTTATATTCGTCAGACGCAGTACCGATTTTTTCAAAAGTATAAATTGTGTTATTCCCTTCCTGCGACCATTGATAAGAACGCTCATAATTACTTCTAATATCACCTGAATTATCCCAAGCATGAATAATTACATCACTTCTAACTCTTTTCCCTTCGGAATCAACACCATAAATCCAAGCGGTCATATTGATATGACATCGCCCAGTGCTTCCTTCGGTCCATCTCCCTGTAAAAGATGCCAATAAAGGTTCGGTTATATCTCCTATAAAACTAGGAAAACCGTATGCTCCGTTTGAATCTGATTGCGTACTCTTTTCAACCCTAATATCAAATTCACCATGACCATCATTACTTGATGACCCCAAACTTTGCCACTCTACCCAAAACTCTTTGCCATTTAAATTATCTTCACCATAGTGCGATTTTATTGGGCCTACCCAATTACGGTTAACCCACCAATTGGAACGATATAAAGAATTTGTAGGCGCTAAGGTGTGATCCATGCCAGAACCTTGGCCGTCGCCATTATAATGTCCTCCATTTAATTCTAGATCTCTATTGTAATACCGCATATACTCAGCAGTTCCATTTGGGGTTGTATTTTTCTCACCAAACCCATAGCCACTACCAAATTCAATATTATCTACCGTATCTTCCCCTACAAGATTCCATTGGTCTTCATTACCATTTGCTATTACCTCAAATACTTGTATAACCAACATGTTAGACTCTAAAGGCTCTCCCGTTATCTCTAGTCGAAGGGTTTCACTACTGGCTCCTTGAGTAAATTCCTGTAAAACCTTTCCTATCTTAACCCATTGTCCATCTGCATCTACATTCTTATTGGTAATGTATGCCTGAACATATCTATCCCCTAAAAAATTATATTCAAAACTTACATTATAAGTTTCTCCTTGAGCCACTTTGCTAGGCGTAGTCGTTAATGATATTAGCTCTTGCCCACTTGGCGGTAGAGTTATTTGCTCAACGGAAACCCCATCAACAATATCATTTGCCAATCCTGCCCAATCGCCAATTTTTAAAAGCTGAGCTTGCCAACTGTAGCCACTACCAGAAGAATTGGGCACATTAATATTAAATGTATGGCTTCCTGAGCCCGATTTGGTGACAAAATCCTGCGGGTTAGCCCCATTTGGATTTATTAAACGCACCAATACATAGGCCGATGGTTCATTTGTAGAAAAATCTACAGTAACAGTGGCAGGTTCTCCTGCGACCAATGTGGTTGGTGCGTCTGTAAATTTAATTGAATTCGCTCCTGGACTTGGTGGTTCCGTACTTTCTACACTAACACCATCAATAAATTCGTTGGCGAGACCTCCCCAATCAGCAGTTTTCAAAAGTTGAGCTTGCCAGCGGTAACCACTGCCAGGTGAATCTGGTATTTTGATACTAAACTTATGGCTTCCCGAACCAGATTTGGTAACAAAATCTTGTGGGTTTTCTCCATTAGGATTAATAAGACGCAAGAGAATGTAAGCAGATGGTTCATTCATTGCATAGGCCACAGTAACATCTACCGTTTCTCCAGCTTCAACGGAAGATGGAGGATCTATAATCTTAATACTGTTTTGTGCCAATAGCACATTAGAAAAGCATATCGTAAAAAATACGATAGACAGAAAAGTAATTTTTGTTCTC
Source organism: Zobellia nedashkovskayae (assembly GCF_015330125.1). NCBI lineage: Bacteria > Pseudomonadati > Bacteroidota > Flavobacteriia > Flavobacteriales > Flavobacteriaceae > Zobellia > Zobellia nedashkovskayae. Next base: position 303,019 of record NZ_JADDXR010000002.1, read on the forward strand.
ATAACTTCAAAATTTAGGGATATTCAATTGCGCATCCGATTATCGGACGTGCTTTAAACCTGAAGCTATTTGCAATGTATTTGAAAGGGGGTTGGTCGTGAACTAAAGTTGGGTATTTAAAAAAACAGACTTTAGCCAGACAAGAAAATTGGGGGAAATTTCATTATTCCAGTTTTAGGTTAAAAAAAATCTATACGAACGCTACATAAAGCATCTATGAAAAATTCAAAGGTGCCCACTGATGAGTTATTAGAGTACTAAAATTGGTTTGGAAATAATGGTCGCCTATGTACAGTAATTTTGTACTATAAGGCAATCAAATGTAGTTAAATATAGTTGCGAAAAATCATATTCATATAAAAATACTGGTTTTCCAGTAGTTTTTAAACTACAAACAGAAAGAGGAAAAATCTACGAAAACAAAAAGTTCCGTAATAGTTCCATTTTTTATAAATAAGGATTTTAGAGATTTTAAGAAACAAAAAACCCGGTATCCAACCCGGGTTAAAATAGCTAATACAATAAAATACCTTTTTTTTTATAAAACAACATTAACTAGAATGGTAATCTATATTTTCTTAATTAGTATTCAAAAGACAACCCTAATGAAAAGGTTCCTCCGTCATAAATATTCTTGCGCTCCACCAAAAAACCTGCATAGTCCGAATAGTTGGCCACCAAGTTTAAATGGTTGTTTAGCTTGTACATAGATGTAATTCCAAAGTTTGTAAAGGTAGTTCCCTCGCCATATAAAAAAGAGCCACTTTGATTATTGATTTCAGAAGATAGTTTTTCTTGAATTTTCAACTTCCCTATCAAATACAGTTTATCAAAGAATAAGTGGCCTACCTCTGCCCCAACCTGAAGTTGATTGCTAAAAGATTCTGTTCTAAAATTGATACTTGTAAATGCGGATGCATAGGTCTTTCCATTAGCAAAACCATGAGATGCAGCTAAGGTGGTCCACACATTAAACTCACCATCTGACAAAGGCAAGTTAATCTCGTTAATCTGCCCGAAATCATCAGGACTATTAGATTTTGCAAAGTTCTCTCCATCGTTACTAGGTATGTCTAATGCAACTTGTAAAGACAACGGGAAATTTTTTAATAATTTATACTTTACAGCTAGTTGAATATTACCGACACCCCCTACAGTTTCTGTTGTACTAAAACTATTTAACCTTACCAACGGAACATCTACTATAGCCGTAAGCCTGTTAGAAATACCATATTCACCGTACAATAAAAGTCCGCTACTATTAAATGTACTGCCCTGATCGGCTAATCTACCCTCGGTTGTATAGTAATTATTAGAAGAAAAATATGATGCTGTGGCCTGAACGTAGAACCCTTTTGCTTCTCTAGTCCATCCACTTTGGGCCTGTAAATAAGTAGCACAAAATGTAAGCATTAAGAGAATGATATATTTATTTTGTTTCATAATTCTGTTAGATTATAAGTAGATATTTTAGTCCCGAAGAACAGATACCTAAAAAAAAGAAAAAGCCTTTGGGAGACATAGAAAAACAGAATCATGTGTCTCTATTCCCAAAGGCCATAAAATCCTTATTAATTCAATGCTACATTTCCGAATGGAATGTTAGCCGTAGCACACCATAAGATGATGTGTGTATATTTTGCATCTGGCGTTGCATCTAATTTAATATACATCTCGCCATTACCTTGAACGTTACCGATCAACATTAAATCTGGATTTCCGTTTGCCGGATCTGCCGTAAACGTTTCTGAAGTAGACAAAAATATACCTACGGTACCCGTACCTAACTCAGTAGTAAAATCATCTGCAAAGTGAACGAAATTTGTATCGCCTGTGTCTATTCCTAACTCTACCAGACCTTGTGTAGGCGTACCGCTTTCTGCCGTTAAGTTTCCACTCGCAGCAACTGCCAAGTCTCCTACTGGCAAAGAAGAATCTACTTCAATAGTTTCCGTTTCGGTAACTGTTACCGTTTCTATTTCCGTGTCATCATCGGAACAACTTACTACAAATGTTGTCATGGCCAAAGCTAAAAGTGCAATAGAAAAGTTTCTGTTTTTCATAATCGTAAAATTTAAATTGTTTATCATTTTTAAAACAGTTCTGCAATCGACTATCGATAGCTTTGCTGTTTCTTGGGACAAACATAGAAAGGTGGTATCACGAAGTATTCAAGGAAGTATAAAGAGTCTATCACAGGAACCTTATATAACGGGACACTTCTGTGATAAATTCAGAAAAAAGAAGATTTTTACATTAAAAAAAGAGCACAAAAAAACCCGGTAACTACTCCGGGTTTTACGCACTAATACTACTAAGATGTAAGGTTTATCGTAGACGATCCACAGATTTTACAAGATCCTCATCCTTCTTTATGGCCCTATTTGCAAGAACCAAGAAAACGATAGAAATGATAGGAATCAGCATCCCAATACCCTTCTCCGAGACCGAAATCTCTCCGGATAAATTTTGCGACCGGTAAACGAAAAATCCTAGTAAAAAAATATTTAATATCATGTTCAATCTGTTTAACACAAATTGATTTTTTCTATTTTTAAATAATACTATAGTAACTATAGCAAGTACAGCAGATATGTAAAAAGCTCCTGATATGAAAACGTCATTTCTGGCAAATATTTCATTTCCTTCTACATCTGACCAAAGGTTTATCCAGAATGGCAATATCCCAGCAATAAGGGCTACTATCAACAAATAAATAGTTTGTATTCTTTGAATCATTATCTAAACATCATTGTGCGCGACAAAAATACACGTCTTTTTGAAAAAAAGCAGTGTCGAAAGCAAAATAATTCGTAATATTGTGAGATTATTAGTTATTATCTTACCTATCGGGAAATCTTTCCCTCGTAATACTCAGATAACAATTCACTTCTTATCAATCTCAAGAGACGTATAATTTATATCATACTTAATGTTTGAAATTTCAGATTTAAAAGCAAAAAAACTGCCTGAATTGCAGGAAATTGCCAAAGGCCTTAATGTGCCAAAGTTCAAAACCCTAAAAAAACTGGACCTTGTTTATCAAATCTTGGATGTACAAGCAGCCAACCCCAAAGTTGTGGCAGAAGTAACCGCGCCAAAAACAACAGAAGAAAAACCGAAGCTAAAACCGAAACCAAGACCTCGTAAGCCAAGAACGGTAATCGAAGAAAAGAAGCCTGAAGTTAAGACTGTGGTTACTCCCGAAAAATCGGCAAACAAGGAACAAGCTGCACCGGCCCAACCAACGGAAATAAAAAAACCGCGCCCAAGACCTGTTAAGAGAGAACCAAAAGGTAATCCTCAACACAAAAACCAGAATACTTCCAACGGGAACAACAAAAATCAGCGTAATCAAAAGCCTACCTACGACAAAAGTAATTTTGACAAGGATTTAAAAAACCGCTACAAGGAACCTGAATTTGAATTTGACAGTATTATAGAAAGTGAAGGCGTTCTTGATATTATGCAAGACGGTTATGGCTTTTTACGTTCTTCTGACTACAACTATCTTTCATCTCCCGATGATATTTATGTATCACAATCCCAGATTAGATTATTTGGATTAAAGACTGGAGATACTGTTTTAGGAAACGTAAGACCACCAAAAGAAGGAGAGAAATATTTCCCTCTTATTAAGGTGAACAAAATAAACGGAATTGACCCTCAAATCGTTCGTGACCGTGTCTCTTTTGAACACCTAACACCTTTGTTCCCAGACGAAAAGTTTAATTTAGCTGAAAGACAAGGAAATATTTCTACAAGAATTATAGATTTATTTTCGCCTATTGGTAAAGGACAAAGGGGTATGATCGTTTCCCAACCTAAGACAGGTAAAACAATGCTATTGAAAGATATTGCAAATGGCATTGCAGCTAATCATCCTGAAGTTTATCAAATTATACTTTTAATAGATGAACGCCCGGAAGAGGTTACCGATATGCAACGTAACGTTCAAGGTGAAGTAATTGCTTCTACTTTTGATAAAGAACCTTCTGAACATGTTCGTGTAGCAAATATCGTATTAGAAAAAGCAAAAAGATTAGTAGAATGTGGTCATGACGTTGTTATTTTATTAGACTCCATCACCCGTTTGGCAAGAGCATACAACACGGTACAACCAGCTTCTGGTAAAGTATTAAGTGGTGGTGTAGACGCCAATGCATTAAATAAACCAAAACGTTTCTTTGGAGCTGCTCGTAATATAGAAGGCGGTGGATCTCTTTCTATTATAGCTACTGCACTTACTGAAACTGGCTCTAAAATGGATGAAGTTATCTTTGAAGAGTTTAAAGGTACAGGTAACATGGAACTACAGTTGGATCGTAAAATCTCTAACAGAAGAATATTCCCAGCCATTGATCTTACTTCATCTAGTACACGTAGGGATGATTTATTATTGGACAAGGACACTATACAACGTATGTGGATCTTAAGAAAATACTTGGCAGATATGAATCCTGTTGAAGCTATGGAGTTCATTGAACAACGTATTAAGCAGACTAAGAATAATGATGAATTCTTGCTTACCATGAATCAATAACGGTTTATTGATATACTGAAATATCAAACAATAGAATCCCGAATTCCTAATTATAAAATGGAATTCGGGATTTTTTTATGGATATAATCCTTCTACTCATTCTCAGAAAAAATATAAAACTCTCTCTTTTTCACGGCGGTAGTAGTTCAAAGATTACGGAATTATACCAATAGCATCTTAATTATCCGTTTTTTCGGATATCTTTATAGCGCAAAAATTTTTCTTCCCCCGAATTTTGCATGTATAACGAAGTAGAACTTTAAAAACTTATGTCATGAAAAATTCGCTGAAATTTGTGCAGCAATGCACTACTGTATTCCTTTTTTTGATTTTAGCCGCATGCGGCGATAATACACAAAAACCTTGTCCTGAATGCCCTCCCGAAACCGTTGCTGACAAAAATTACGACAATGGTATCATCATGCCCGAAAAGGCCCACAAACTCTTCGTTAACTATAAAGATAGACGAGCACATCTCATTCAGCAGTATGAAGATTCTATAGACGGAAGAGCCAAAGATCCTAAACAGCAATACGAACAGAAATCCCGTAGTACTGAAAGTGATTATAAAAACGATGTAGATAGAGAAAAATTTAAAGTGGCCCAGTATGTATCTTACGAATACGAAGACCTAAAAAAATACTTGGCTTATATTGAAAATGAAGCCAAATTATCAGGTGAAAAATTGACTACACTACGGTTTTACTTTGCCAATTACGCAAACGAAAAGAAGTTTGACAATGATTCCCTTGTAAAACACCCTAGACAGAATACGATTATGATGTCACCTACGGTAAACAAGGATGGAGCAGACCATATATTCTACACCGATGATGCCGCAGATGGTAAGCGCAGAATTGTTCTGCTAGATGACAACTTTAATCCTAGAAAAGCTCAAGAAGAAAACCAAGCATCTCCGAACACCAAAAACGAAGCTTCTTTTTTACCTGGGTTTTTCTCTTTTTCTAATGCTCCTTTTTACGCACCAAGAAGTACAACTAAAAATGAAGGAAGTTCAAACCCATAATCATTGCTAACAGAATAGATATACTTTGGAGAACATAGATTATTTTCTACAAAACTCGTATATGCCCATTTATGGAGTAACGTTGCTTTTGTCTTTATATAAGTATCCTAGGTACTTTGACTCAAAACTCAAGTATCTACCTATTCTATTCTTTTACACTTTATTAAATGAATTTCTAGGTTATTTAATAAATAACTATGAAGAGTTCAGTTTAATTTCGGCAGACACCTACCACAATTATAATTGGTTGATATACAATATTTATATGTTGATATTCTACCTGTATTTCTATTATATATTCAGGTTTTATATTGAAAATTTAAAACATAAACAACATATAGTATTCGGAGCCATTTTCTTTTTAGCAGTCTGCTTGGTAAATGCTTTCATTGATGACTTTAGCAAATTACCACAGGTATATTCTTATGTAACTGGTGGTCTAATTCTAATTTATTGTTCTGTTTTATATTTGAAAAAGTTCTTCGCTATAGATAAAATTTTTACGACGAAAGAAAATCTTCTATTCTGGTTAAGTACTGGATTAGTAGTTTTTTACGTAGGCTATCTTCCAATAAAGGTAATACGTTACATTCATACTATTCATGAAACACCAACCCCTCCAATAGTTAAAAGAATTCAGTTTACCTTAATAATAGTAAGCTACCTATGCTTTATTATTGGCTTTTTACGAATGAGGAGAAGGTTACCAGAATAAAGCTATGCCACTCTTTTGTAGGCACAAAAAAAGCCCTGATATAAATTATATCAGGGCTTTTTTATAAATTATATAAATCTTACAATGCAGCTACGTGCTTTGCTAATTTACTTTTTAAGTTGGCAGCTTTATTATTATGAATAATATTACGCTTAGCCAATCTATCGATCATGCTAACAATGCTAGGCAATAAAGCTTCAGCATCTTTTTTACTTTCTTCGCTACGCAATTTCTTAATAGCGTTACGAGTAGTTTTGTGTTGATAGCGGTTACGTAAACGTACTGCTTCGTTTCTTCTGATTCTTTTTAATGCTGACTTGTGATTTGCCATCTTTTTCTAACTTGTTAATTTTTTTAAAAATTCCTTTTCGCCAATGCTCATCGAACCTTTTGTAGTCCGTAGGGGAATCGAACCCCTGTTACCAGGATGAAAACCTGGCGTCCTAACCCCTAGACGAACGGACCAATAAATACACTCTAAGTACGACACTAAACTTAAGACTTCGCGAATTCTACGTGAGAACTCATCTACCGTTCAATTGTACTTTGTAGTCCGTAGGGGAATCGAACCCCTGTTACCAGGATGAAAACCTGGCGTCCTAACCCCTAGACGAACGGACCATACTTTGCGCAATTGCGGATGCAAAAATACAATTATTTTTTACTAACACAATAGTTAGCATATATTTTTTAATAAGCTTTTGCAAAAAGTACTCTTTTTGGTGATATTTTTCCGGTCACCATACACTTCCCCTCTTTGTTTTCGGTAGCTAAGGGAATACAGCGGATAGTTGCCTTAGTTTCATTTTTTATTTTTTCCTCAGTTTCGTTAGTTCCATCCCAATGAGCAGAAATAAACCCACCTTTTTCTTCTAAAACTTTCTTAAACTCCTCGTACGTATCTACTTCGGTAATATTATCCGCTCTAAAAGCATGTGCCTTTTGATAAATGTTCTTTTGAATATCTTCCAACAGAAATTCAATTTTAGCTACCACCTCATCCATAGGAACGGTCTCTTTGGCCAAAGTATCTCTACGAGCAACTTCATACGTACCATTTTCCAAATCACGCTGACCGATAGCCAAACGAACAGGAACACCTTTTAATTCATATTCATTGAATTTGAAACCAGGCTTATGAGTATCCCTATTATCAAATTTTACTGAAATACCTTTAGCTTTCAATTCTTTCACCAATGGGCCAACCTTTTCAGAAATAGCATCTAATTGTTCTACTCCCTTATAAATAGGTACAATAACCACTTGTATCGGTGCCAATTTTGGAGGCAGCACTAAACCATTATCATCACTATGGCTCATTATAAGTGCACCTACCAACCTTGTAGATACACCCCAAGATGTAGCCCAAACGTACTCTTGTTTTCCTTCTTTGGTAGCAAACTTAACATCGAACGCTTTGGCAAAGTTCTGTCCTAAAAAATGAGAAGTACCCGCTTGTAATGCTTTACCATCTTGCATTAACGCTTCAATACAATAGGTTTCTATTGCACCGGCAAAACGCTCACTTTCTGTCTTTACCCCCTGTATTACAGGCATAGCCATAAACTCTTCTGCAAACTGAGCATAGACCCCGTTCATTTTTTTAGCCTCTTCTATTGCTTCAGCCTCAGTAGCATGAGCCGTATGCCCTTCTTGCCATAAAAACTCTGCGGTTCTAAGAAACAAACGTGTACGCATTTCCCAACGAACTACATTGGCCCATTGATTGATCAATAAAGGTAAATCTCTATAGGATTGTACCCAACCTTTAAAAGTATTCCATATAATAGCTTCACTGGTTGGGCGCACAACTAGTTCTTCTTCTAATTTAGCGTTTGGATCAACTCTTAATTTACCAGGTTTGTCCGGATCATTTTGAAGCCTATAATGAGTAACTACCGCACACTCTTTTGCAAAACCTTCGGCATTTTTTTCTTCGGCTTCAAATAAACTTTTGGGCACAAATAATGGAAAATAAGCATTTTCATGCCCTGTCTCCTTAAACATCCTATCTAGCTCTGCCTGCATTTTTTCCCAGATAGCAAAACCGTATGGTTTAATTACCATACAACCTCTTACAGCTGAATTTTCGGCCATGTCGGCTTTTACCACGAGTTCGTTATACCATTTGGAATAATCCTCGCTGCGTTTTGTCAAATTCTTACCCATTATATTTAGTTTGGCACAAAACTTGTGCTTATGTTAGCAAAATAATTGGGTAAAACTACTTATTTTTACTATGTTCAACAATAAAAATTGCACCCATGATACATTTACCATCCCACAGTAAAATTCGTCTCATTGCTCTTTGCACCCTAACTGGCATTGTTGCAGTGTCTTGCGGCTCGTACCAATCAACCTCATATTATGATAATGACGGTATTTATTCCAGTGACAATCAAGTTAGTGTAGAGCGCCAAACAAGGCCGCAACAGACTAGGCAGCAAGCTCAGGCTAATGATGAACCTTATTCTGACTATTTCGGACAACAAGCTGACCAATATGACCAGGCTCTTGATGGTGAAATTTTCACTGATGTAGATTCTTATTCAAGCGGAACGGCTCAGGATAGTATTTCTGGTGGAGAACTGACCGATTATTATAATAATGACAATGACTATGCCGGTTACGCAGGATGGGGTGATAATGCAACCAGTGTAGAAATTAATGTTTACGATAACGGATGGAACGGTTACGGTGGTTTTGCCTGGAGCTCTCCATGGTTATTTAATTCTTATGGATGGGGCGGCTACGGATATGGTGGTTTCTACAATCCGTGGAGAAACCGATATCGTCCTTGGGGATGGGGTGGCTTTGGTTACGGATACGGATATGGCGGCTACAGCGGTTTTGGCTGGGGTGGTTACGGAACATGGTGCCCTCCTTACGGCTATTACAATGGATATAACAATTACTCGTACAGAAACCGAAGTTATGCTTACAACCGCACTAGAAGAGGTTATAATACAAACACCAATGCTATTTCAGGAAACAATTCTAGATACACATCTAGATCAAATGTTAATAGAAGTAGTAGATCTACACCAAGGTACTCTGCTACCAGATCAAGATCTAATGCAAACGGAAGTACAACTGCACGTAGCTCTAATGCCAACCGTTCTTCGGCATCAAGAAGAACTGTAGGTGTTGATAGAAATAGCTCATATAGAACAAGTAGAAGTACAAGATCTACACCAACATACAATAGCTCCTCTAGGACTAGTACATCTAGAAGCTCGTCTACACCACGAAGTTCTACCTATAGAAGTTCTGGAACAAGAACTAGCAATAGTGGTACTTATAGAAGCACAACACCTAGAACAAGTACCTCTAGATCATCTGGAACAAGTAGAAGTAGCTCTAGTGGCGGTACTTACAGAAGTTCAGGAAGCTCCTCAAGAAGCTCGGGAACTTACAGAAGCTCGGGTAGTTCAAGCAGATCTTCTTCAGGTTCAAGCTCTAGATCATCTGGATCAAGCTCAAGATCGTCATCGTCAAGTCGTAGAAACTAAGTCCAAAATCATAAGTAACTTACTTTAAAATTGCTAGGAATGAGAAAATATATAACATTCATAGGATTGTTTGCATGTGCTATTGCAAGCGCTCAAAATATAAATGACGTATTACGCTACAGCACAGAGAACTTACAAGGCTCTGCACGTTTTCAGGCTATGGGCGGAGCATTTGGGTCTTTAGGTGGTGATTTATCCGCTTTGAACATTAACCCCGCAGGTAGTGCTGTTTTTAATAGCGGCATGTTCTCCATATCGGGAACTAACTATAATAGAAATACGGATTCCGATTATAACGGTACATTAAGCAACTCTACCAATAATAATTTTGATATTAACCAGGTTGGTGGTGCATTTGTTTTCAAATCTACCAATCCTGATAGCAAATGGAGAAAATTCTCTTTAGCCCTTAACTACGATGTTGTTCAAAATTATGATGATCGCCTAATAACAAAAGGATCAAGCAGTGAAGGAATTGACAACTATTTCCTAGACTATGCAGATGGCATACCTTTGCAACCTTTAAAATTACAAGGAAACGAAAGAATTGGTGATGCTTATTTAGATATAGGCGCAACTAACGGTTTAGGTTTTTCTGGCCAGCAGGCCTTCTTAGGCTTTCAAGCTGGAATTATTGAGCCCACTTTAGACGAAGATGACAACAGTAGTTATTTTTCAAATGCCAATTACAACGATGTAAACCAAGATTTCCGCCAGTACATTTCTGGTTACAATAGCAAGTTTACCATAAATGGAGCAACGCAATATGGAGATAACTTTTACTTTGGAGCTTCTTTAAACTTTCACACGATACAGTATGAGAGATTAAATAGGTACGATGAATCCTATTCTAATGAGGGAGAATCGAGGTTTGTAGCTTTTGATAACCTTTTAGAAACTGAAGGAACAGGATTTTCTATGAGCATTGGTGCTATTGCAAAGGTTAATGATGTTATTAGGTTAGGAGCCAGCTACCAATCACCAACATGGTACCGCTTAACGGATAATTTCTCTCAAGGAATAGATTCTGACTATCCTAATAAAGATAGCGATTTCAATTTTTTCGACCTGAATTACATTAACATCTTTGACTATCAGATAAAAACACCTGGAAAGGTAACAGGAAGTATTTCTGCTGTTTTTGGCAAAAGCGGACTTTTAAGTCTTGATTACGGCTACCAAGATATGTCTAAAGCAGAATTAAGACCTACCAGTGATTCTGGCTTTGCCGGTGAAAATGCATTTATTTCAGAAAGTTTAGGTGGTGTTTCTACAATTAGAGTTGGTGGTGAATACCGTATTAAAAGAGTAAGCCTAAGAGCTGGATATCGTTACGAGCAAAGCCCGTATGAAAGTGGAAATATCGTTGGAGACCTTAATGGAATATCAGGAGGTGTAGGCTATAATTTTGGTAGAAGCCGATTAGATTTAGCCATTAGCCGTACAGAACAAGATGTATTACAATACTTCTTTGATACGGGAATAAATACTCCTGCTTTATTAAACAACGTTAATACTAATGTTACCTTAGGATATACTTTGAATTTCTAGACAAAACATACATATTATATTGACTTAAAAGTCTGGCTTATGCCGGACTTTTATCTTTTTAAGGCAAAATGCGCCTTAGTTAATTTAGCTACCTCAATATTATTTTCTTGTTCGCCATACTCTAATCTAAACCAATATGTGGAAGAGGGTAATAGATTTCCGTTTAATGTTCCATCCCAATCCGTGTTGGTATTTAATTGAGCTAAGAGTTTACCGTATCGATCAAAAACAAATACTACTGGATCCGTCAAGGTTTCAATACCCTTAATATTCCAAGTATCATTGGCACCATCGTTATTAGGTGTAAAAAACTTAGGGTAACCTACCACCAAAAATTCAATAGCCTCAGTTGTTCCGCATCCGTTTTTATCATTAATTATCACCGTATTTATGCCCGGAGGTACATCGTTAAAAACAGCATCGTCTTGAAATTCACCTTCATTAATGGCGTATTCATATTCACCATCTCCATCAGCAAAAACTTCTATGTTATTCATGTCTGGGTCTAATGACAAGTTGGAATTTAGCGTTTCAACGCGATCAAGCACAGGGGTTCCGTAATACGTTATAAGAATATCATCCTCAATTATAGTTCCCTCATCTGTAGTTATCGCAACAAAATATCTGCCCGAGTTAGGACTTGCTACCGAAATCTCAGTAGCAGAAGGACCAGAACCTAAAGGTGCGTCAATTATGCCATCGTCTTCATAATCTACTGTCCAAGCAACATTAGTAAAATTTGGACCTGCTGGAGAATTCAATGCAATTAATGGAATATCTGGATCACCTTCACAAGCGGTTATATCTAATCCTAAAAATTCATCACGCAAAGTACAATCAAGGGCCGTCTTCTGATTAGCCGCCACAGAGTTTCCTGTAAACGTGAGCATAAAAGGCTCCCGCTCATCATCAAAATTAGTATTGAAATTATTGATTAGAATGTAATACAACTCTCCAGGTAGCACATCTAAGTACTCATCATAGGTATTCAAATTCTGAGTTATAGAGGGCACACCGGCTTTCCCATCTTCTGGGTTAACCCCTAACCCTGTAAACCTTGTAGTATTCACTTCATAATTACATCGTATAGGCTCAACCGCACCAGAACTAATATCAACACAACTAACGTCTGGGCCGTAAACTGCAAAATCCCATTCCGCTGTTGGCGTACCTGAACCACTTACGGGGAGCGCTTCTAAATCAAATCCAACCTGACCTTCGGTACCAGCCCTAAACACAAACCAAGAAGTGTTATTTTCAATATTAGCATTACTGACACTACCTTTTTCAAGACAGCCGGTTTCAATAATCACCTCTGGATCAAAGTCTTCTATTGCACCCGAACCATCTGCATAGCCCATAACGGGTGCATCAGCACATACGGGAATGGCCGTTCGGCAATCAGCTGAATTTTGTGCTTGAATCTCTGTGCTAAAGAAAAAAGACACACAGACAATAGATAGTAAAAAACGCATAAGTATGGGGCTAAATAGATACTATCTAATAACTCAAAGACCTTGATTTTAGTATGTTTAAACAGAAAATTCAGGCAGTTTATCGATAAAATACCCAATCAAAAAGCTTATTCTGAAAGTTAGCGCTTTAGAGAAAAGTGGTTATTAATATATTTGGCCGTCACAATTTGACCATCTGCAGTGGTATATGTTAGTTTAAACCAGTAATCGGATTCCGGTAAAAGTTTCCCGTTAAAAGAACCATCCCATTGTGAGTTCGTTGCATCTAATTGTGCCAGCAATTTTCCAAAACGATTGTAAATAGTAATTACGGGAGAATCCAATAAATCTACCCCTGTAATGCTCCATTGGTCATTAGAGTTATCACCGTTTGGAGTAAAAAACTTTGGAAAACCTATTACAACGATATCCTCTGTAACATCCCCACAACCTTTAGGATTACTAACAGATATTGTGTGCATTCCTGGTTCTACTTGATAAAACTTATGACCAGTTTGATAGGCACCATCGTCTAATCGGTATTCGTATTCTTCCAAAGCATCCGTGACTACGGTAACCGTATTGTTATTTCTAAGATCTTCAATTTCAATATCAATGATTTGCGGTGGTCTTGATGTAACCACATTCACCACTTTAGAAGCACTGCAGCTTAAACCAGATTGCGTGTTTGTAGCCGTCAGTTTGTATTCTCCGGCTACAGATACTATTATAGTAGGCGTTGTTTCACCCGAACTCCATTGATAGACATAATTAGAATTTCCATTTTCCAGACCAATAGTTATCCCAGCATTATCTTCGCACAAAAAAGCTTCTGAAGAAAAATCTAAATTCGGAGTTTCTAAATTAACTAATTGAAAATGTTGAGAAGCATCAAAACATTTTTTATTTCCAATAGAGGTAAGACGAACAAAAATAGTCTGAGAACCGGCTTGCGCCTGATATTCTTGAGGTAGGGCATTTACCCCATCAACTGCGTCGCCTATAGTAAGATGATAACTAACCAAAAACTCATTTGCATTTTGACTCCCTAAAACTTCTATATCTTTTTGAGAAAGGTCATAAACTTCCAAACCGCTGCATGAAGCATCATCAGTAACCGCATTGGCTACTGGCATGGCAGAAAAAAAGACTTGAACATCACTATTGAAATTTCCAGCAGAACGAGCAACCTCTACGCTATAATTACCAGATGTACTTACCTCATAGGTAGGACCATTTTCACCAGGCACTTGTGTAATACCGCTTCCTGAATCTACAAACCAACTATAAGATAATGCGTCCACAGTTGTAGCATCCAAAATAACCGTTTCATTTTCACATGCCGCTATTGGAGGCCCAAGAAGATTATTTATAATAGAGCAATCTAAAGCATCAAAAGGGTTGGTAACGAATATATGACCAGAGAACTGAATAGAAAATCCAGAATTATTATTGCTGAAATTATTAAGAAGTAAATAATAATCTTCTCCTGGCGTAACTTCTAACCAAGTTTCATATTGAACGTTTTCAGTATCCCCAGAAGGGTCCTCTCCTACTCCAATAAACGTATTTTCATCTTGATTATCAAAAAAGTTACATCGTACAGGCTCGCCTAAATTATTGCAATCATCAGATTTATATAGGGCAAAATCCCAATCTTCTAACGTATCAATCCCGATATTAAAACCTAATTGCCCTGAAGCTCCAGTTCTAAATCGGTACCAGGCAGAATTTGATTCTATTACCCCACTTAAAGTCTGTTCTAAACAACCACTAGTCTCGGCACTATTAAAATCATCTATACCAAATCCTGTTGTACCCCCATTTACAGGAGTATTATTACAGATGGGTATAGCACTGCTACAATCTGAAGAAACTTGTGCAGAAACAGCACTTATTCCCCAAATTAATAACACAAACCATAAGATTACAAAACGACTCATTTTACGGGCTAGAACTTATATAATATAAAAGTAGCTCCTTACTTTTGTTAACAGCAATTTATGTTGTGTATCAGGACTTATAGAACATAAAGTGCCATATTATGTATATCTTTGCAGTTCGTTTTACTTGGCACGAAGTGTAATGTATCGAAACTTTTTAAGACGAATTGGGCATTAGAAATACCAATAGATATAAGCAGATGAAAATTGATAGTACTTTGGAAAAGCAATTTGAAGATTTAGGAGACGATCACGTTTCCGCATCGGAAGATACACCCTTACGTGAAGACGCATTCGTGTTAAGCGATGACGAAAAGATTGAAAAAATACAAGATAATGTTAGAGAGATATTGCTCACTTTAGGCCTAGACCTAAATGACGATAGTCTCAAAGGAACTCCTAACAGAGTTGCTAAAATGTTCGTAAAAGAGATTTTTGGTGGGCTTAACCCAGATAAAAAACCAAAATCATCGGTTTTTAGCAATAAGTACAAATACGGCGAGATGCTTGTAGAAAAGAACATTACCCTCTATTCTACCTGCGAACATCACCTTTTACCAATAGTAGGTCGTGCACACATTGCCTACATCTCTAACGGAACTGTTGTTGGTCTTTCCAAAATGAACCGTGTGGTAGATTATTACGCTAGGAGACCACAAGTACAAGAACGTTTGAACATCCAGATTGTTAGAGAACTTCAAAAAGTTATGGGTACTGAAGATGTTGCTTGTGTAATTGACGCTAAACACCTTTGTGTAAACTCACGAGGCATACGCGACATAGAAAGCAGCACTGTAACAGCTGAATATGGCGGTAAGTTTAAAGAAGATTCCGTACGCCGCGAATTTTTAGAGTACATAAAATTAGAGACCAAATTTCAATAGCCCTAGCATAACATGCATTTGTATCAGAACCAACAGTTAAAGATTTACAATTCCCTTTCCGGTAAAAAAGAAATATTTGAACCTTTAAATGAAGGCCATATAGGCATGTACGTCTGCGGCCCTACAGTTTACAGTAATGTACACTTAGGAAACTGCCGTACTTTCATGTCTTTTGATATGATTTTTAGATATCTAAGACATCTTGGATACAAGGTGCGTTACGTACGTAATATTACAGATGCAGGTCACTTGGTTGATGATGCCGAAGATGGCGAGGATAAAATTGCAAAGAAAGCAAGGTTAGAGCAACTAGAACCTATGGAAGTCGTGCAACGCTACACCATAGATTTTCATAATATATTAGAACAGTTCAATTTTTTACCCCCAAGTATAGAGCCAACGGCTACCGGGCATATTATTGAGCAAATAGAAATTATAAAGGATATTCTTGAAAAGGGATTTGCCTACGAGGTAAACGGCTCCGTATATTTTGATGTTACCAAGTTCAACGATAGCTACGAGTATGGCAAATTGAGCGGTAGAAAATTAGAAGACATGATTGCCAACACTCGTGAATTGGCAGGTCAAGATGAGAAAAAGAGCCCACAAGATTTCGCACTTTGGAAAAAAGCCGAGCCACAGCATATAATGCGCTGGCCTTCTCCTTGGGGAGATGGTTTTCCTGGCTGGCACCTTGAGTGTACCGCAATGAGCACCAAATATTTAGGCGAGACCTTTGATATTCACGGTGGCGGCATGGACCTTAAATTTCCACATCACGAATGTGAAATAGCTCAGGCCGAAGCTTGTTATGGACATTCTCCTGTGCGGTATTGGATGCATGCCAATATGCTGACTATGAACGGCAAAAAAATGGCTAAATCTACAGGGAACAATATTCTTCCCGGTGATATTTTTACTGGTGAGAACGATATTCTAAGTAAAGCGTTTTCGCCTTCAGTGGTTCGCTTTTTCATGATGCAGGCACATTACACCAGTATTCTAGATTTAAGTAATGATGCTCTGTTAGCCTCTGAAAAAGGATTCGGTCGCTTAATGGACACGCTTTCAACCTTTGAAGCTTTAGAGACCGGAGCAAATAGTGACTTTGACGTAGAAGCATGGAAGCAGCAATGTTACGATGCCATGAATGATGATTTCAATACACCGATCCTCATTGCCAACCTTTTTGAAGCCGTTAAACATGTTAACCTAATCAAAGAAGGTAAAGAAAGTATTACTGCTGCTGATAAAGAATTACTCATGCAATCCTTAAATGCTTTTATTTTTGACATTTTAGGTCTAAAGGAAAAGGGAGGTACTACGGAAGATGCCGGAAAACTTTCTGGTGTAGTAGAACTGTTGATTCAATTACGAAAAGAGGCTCGTGAAAATAAAGATTTTGCAACCTCTGATAAAATTCGTGACCAATTGGCAGAACTTGGTATTCAACTGAAAGACGGTAAAGAAGGAACCACTTTTAGCATCTAAAATTACATCTGATTGCGAATATTCATTGCTTTAGCCTGATACTCACTTGGTGAAAGGTGCTGTCGCGCCTTAAACACCCTGTTGAAGTACGAGCGGTTTTCAAAACCACATTGTAAGTAGACATTCTTTATACTCCTTTTAGGGTCTTGCAGAAGACCTACGGCAAGTTTTATTCTTTCATTGTTAATGAACTCAATAGGAGAGATTCCTAATTCCGTTTTAAAGACCCTATGAAAGTGAGACGGGCTCAAACACGCCTTGTTACTTAACTCTACAATATTTAAAGGCTCATGAAGGTGCTCCCTTATATAACGTATTACCGTAGCCAATCTACTGTTAGAATTTAGCTGTAGCGTAGAATTTGAATAAATCTTACGTTCATTGGTCTGCAAGATTCTAATAATCAATTCCCGCAACATATTATCTACGAAGAAATCTTTGGAAGGATGGTTTTCAGAGAACAAAAACAATAAACGCTGTAAAATCTGAAAGATACCCGCATCGTTCACAAAATGGAAATTATAATCCATCAATCCCCACTCTTTATTATCGTGCTTGGGCATATTCTCGTTCATGAGTTGCATTACCTTATCTATTTTATCCTCAGAAATAGCCAATGCCAAGCAACGTGTTGGATTTTTTCTCATTGCTTCCGGAAAATCTATACACATAGTTTCGTTTGCAGGAAGTACTAAAGACTCGCCAGGCAAAAAATCAAAAGATTCATAATCCCTTAGATGCATTATTTTCTTTCCTTCTATCATGCTAGCCAATACCGGCTGGTCAAACTTTAACAATACTCGGTCTGCCTGCTGGTGTGTTTCAAACACGTGTAAAGCTGCATTATTAAGTGTGTACGAGGTTTGATTCTCCACCAATGTCTCTAACTTTCTATTTGAGAGGAATTTATTAGTCAATTCTATCATAACCAATCAAGTATCAATTTAATATGGAAATTATTAAGAAATATACAAAACAACTGTTATTAAAATGCCAATTTAACAAATAATGATAGAATTGGTCATACTAATAGTAGAATTGGTCAGACAATTTTAATTCAACTCCACTACATTTAGAAAACTATTTATATACGTCTGATAAACAGGTATATAATAATGAACATACTATTAATTAAATACACTTAACTATGAGCACACAGACAGTTGAACACAATCTTCTACAAAAGCCTAAGTTTAAAGATCAATATGAAAACTATATTGGTGGAAAATGGGTCGCACCCGTAAAAGGGGAATATTTTGACAACCTCTCGCCTGTTGATGGTAAGGTATACACAAAAATAGCACGCTCTACAGCAGCAGATATTGAACTGGCAATTGATGCCGCTTGGGAAGCCGCTCCAGAATGGAATACTTCATCTGCTACTACAAGAAGTAATATGTTATTAAAGATTGCCGATGTTATGGAACGTAATCTTGAGACTTTAGCACGCGCTGAAACTTGGGACAATGGGAAAGCCATTCGCGAAACCACTGCTGCAGACATTCCTTTGGCCATAGACCATTTTAGATATTTTGCAGGTGTAATCAGAGCTGAAGAAGGCTCGGTAAGTGAGTTAGATTCTAACACGGTAGCTTTAAACGTTACTGAACCTCTAGGTGTAGTAGCTCAAATTATACCATGGAACTTCCCCTTATTAATGGCTACATGGAAATTAGCACCAGCATTGGCAGCAGGTAATTGCGTTGTGATAAAACCAGCAGAACAGACTCCTGCCGGAATCATGATTCTTATGGAACTTATTGAGGGTATTTTACCAGCAGGCGTACTGAACGTCGTAAACGGTTTTGGAGCAGAAGCAGGCAAGCCTTTAGCTTCAAGTCCAAGAATAGATAAAGTGGCATTTACCGGTGAAACCACAACAGGACAGCTAATCATGCAATATGCTTCTAAAAATATCACTCCAGTAACCTTAGAGTTAGGTGGAAAATCACCTAATATTTTCTTCGAAAGTATTATTGATGCCGATGATGACTTTTTTGACAAGTGCTTGGAAGGTGCCGTTATGTTCGCCTTGAACCAAGGTGAAATCTGTACTTGTCCTTCTAGATTATTGGTACAGGAAAGTATTTATGACCGTTTTATTGAAAGAGTCATTGAGCGAACTAAAGCTATTAAATTAGGACATCCTTTAGACCCAACTACCATGATGGGTGCACAAGCATCAAATGATCAATTTGAAAAGGTAATGAGCTACATAAATATTGGCAAAGAAGAAGGATGTGAATTATTGACAGGAGGAGATGTTGCCTATGTTGAAGGTCTAGAAGGTGGTTTTTACATTCAGCCTACTATTCTAAAAGGAAACAATAAAATGAGAGTGTTCCAAGAAGAAATTTTTGGGCCTGTTCTTTGCGTAACTACTTTTAAAGATGAAGCCGAAGCTATAGAAATTGCAAACGACACCCCATATGGTTTAGGAGCTGGAGTTTGGACTAGAGATACGCACCAAGCTTACCAAATATCCAGAGCGGTACAGGCCGGTAGAGTTTGGGTAAATTGCTATCACTTATATCCTGCTCACGCACCTTTTGGAGGATATAAAAAATCGGGTATTGGTAGAGAAAACCATAAAATGATGTTAGCTCACTACAGACAAACTAAAAACATGCTGATTTCATACGACAAAAAAGCCATGGGCTTCTTTTAATATGAAAACAAAAAGAGTTTTAGTTACAGATGAAGCCAAGAAAATAATCGAACAGCTAAGAGAAACACATGGTGAACTTATGTTTCACCAAAGCGGCGGATGCTGCGATGGCTCCGCTCCCATGTGTTTTAGTAAAGGTGAACTTATGCTGAACGAAACCGATGTTTGGCTTGGAAATATAGCCGACTGTGATTTTCACATGGCTAAAGACCAGTACGAGTATTGGAAACATACGCAATTAACAATTGATATTACCAAAGGAAGAGGCGCAAGCTTCTCATTAGAAATACCATTGGGAATTCGGTTTATTGTAAGATCAAGGTTATTTTCAGAAGAAGAAGCACTTAATTTAGAGCCTATTCATTACGCTTAAAACCTGATTAAGATTACATTCACAAACAAAAATCCGCATTGAAAAATGCGGATTTTTTTACATAATGGCATCAATCTTCCCTTTAAATTTTTAATCAAAAAATCGTACTTTTACACTTCTAAAACAGCTTATTTTGGCATTAACTATTAAAAAAATAATGATTGCCCCTTTCGTATTTTTTGTCAGGTTTTATCAGCTTGCCATCTCACCCTACACGCCTGCAACCTGCCGTTACTCACCCACTTGTTCTCAATACACTTTAGAAGCCCTAAAAAAACACGGACTTTTTAAAGGTGGCTGGTTGGCTGTTAAACGAATATTCAGTTGCAACCCTTGGGGAGGAAAAGGTTATGACCCAGTACCTTAATCCATTTTATTATTATTGACTGGGCTAATTCCTACTAATCCTTCAAATTTATAACGTCGATTTAAGATGTAGTAAAGCTTAACGGTTATCTATTTTATTATCTTAGTGCCCTTAAAACTCCTTTACATGTACTTTTTAGGTATTATCTGGAATCCGAACGAAACACTTTTCACACTCGGTCCGTTACAGATTAAATATTATAATCTACTTTGGATTACCACTTTTGCTCTTGGCTGGTATATCATGAAGCGCATTTTTATTAATGAAAACAAAACTGTAGAGCAGTTGGATTCGCTCTTCATATACACGGTTTTATCCACTATGCTAGGAGCACGACTAGGTCACGTATTTTTTTACGATTGGCCTTATTACCAAAACCATTTGGCTGAGATATTGCTTCCTATTCGTGAGAGCGCATCAGGTGTGCTTTTCGGATTTATAAAAGGTTATGAATTTACAGGCTTTACAGGGCTTGCCAGTCATGGTGCTATTATAGGAATTCTTATTGGCACATACCTATATCAAAGAAAGCACTCAGACATGAAAACCCTGTGGCTACTGGACCGCATGGTTATACCAGCTGCTATTGGCGCGTTTTGTGTTCGACTCGGTAATTTTTTCAATTCAGAAATCAACGGAAAGATAACTGATGAGTCGTTTATTTTCGCAACAAAATTTATTCGTGATTCGGATGACATGCACCCATCAAAAGCATTGGCAATTACTCAGGAAAAAACTGTAAATGCAGCTTATGACGCTATAGAGAACAATCCTCAGTTTGCTGAACAACTAGCTCAGATTCCTTTTCGTCATCCAGCGCAATTATATGAAGGGGTTGCCTATATTTTTGTTTTTATTCTTCTTTATTACCTCTACTGGCATACTAACAAAAAAAATAGCACAGGTTATCTTTTTGGTTTGTTCTTAGTACTGCTTTGGACCATTCGTTTCTTTGTAGAGTTTGTAAAGAAAAGTCAAGGTGGCTTTGAAGAGAGCCTTGGATTATTATCAACTGGGCAATGGTTAAGTATTCCATTCATCCTTATTGGTTTTTACTTTATGTTCCGACCAAAAACTGGCAAATCTTAATTCAATAGAGATTCCAAAAAAACTAAATCAGTGTTTTACCAAAAGGTGAATCGCTTCATTTATCATCGACTTTAAAACTTAGCGATACTAAAATGAAACATTTTAAAATAAGTCTGTATTTAGTCCTTATGGCATTTGCATTTCACTCTTGTAAAGAAGAGACTAAAAAAGTAGTAAAAGCAGAGCCGGTAGTCTTTAAAAAAGAAGGTGAACTTTCCATTTTCAGAAAAGAGACGGACAGTTTAATCGCTTCTTTTGATATTGAAATTGCCGATAGTGAATATGAAACGCAGACTGGCTTAATGTACCGCAAGAGCATGAAAGCTGATAGAGGTATGTTATTCGTATTTCCTGAAGTAGCAGGGCATTCATTTTATATGAAAAATACCGAGTTCCCTTTGGATTTAATATTTGTAAAGGAAGACATGACCATCGCTAATTATCACGAAAACGCACAGCCTATGGATGAATCCAGCCTACCATCCCAAGGTGCAGTTCAATATGTATTGGAATTGAACGCCGGCCTCATTCAAAAATTAGGTATACAATCTGGAGATAGCATTGCGTTTAAAAAGATATGATTTTAGATGGATTTACTTTTAGAAGGAGAACAAACCGAACGACTGCTTTTCCGAAAAGTACTCCCTTCCGATTTTAAAACTTGGCTACCTTTTCATGAAGACAAACGTTCTTCTGAATTTTGGGAAGGACTGCCATCAGACCCTAAAACTGCTTGCCAAGAACAGTTTGACCGAATATTTGAACGCTACGAAAATAACCTAGGGGGCATGAACGCCCTTATTTCAAAATCTACCGGAGAATTCATTGGACTGTGTGGACTTCTTAAACAGACCGTAGATCAAATAGAAGAGCTAGAAATAGGCTACTCCATTCTACCTAAATATTGGAAACAAGGTTACGCAAGTGAAGCTGTTATAAAATGTAAGACCTATGCAAGGCAACAACAATTTACAGATTCTTTGATTTCCATAATTCATGTAGATAACATTTTATCTCAAAAGGTTGCCATTAATAACGGCATGTACTTAGATAAGACAACAACATATCACAATAATTCCGTACATATTTTTAGAGTCCTGCTATGAAACAAAAACATTGGGCCATTTTTACTGCAAATACTTCTCATAAAGGCGAATTTATAAATAGCCTACTGAAAGGCCCTCTTCCTAATGGCTTTGACGAACTAAAAAATTTAAGAGGCATACTTTTATCCAAATTGGCAGTTGAGCGTTTTATTGATGAAGAAGAACGCCATGGAAGCTCGGTAATAACTTCAGAAACAACGCAAAGTTTAAAATCAATGTCTAGCGGCGAGCAGAAGAAAGCCTTACTAAAACATATACTCAGCTCTCAGCCGGATTTTATTGTTTTGGACAACCCGTTTGATAACCTTGACACCACTGCTCAAGAAGACCTGAAATTAACTTTAGAAGAAGTTTCAGCACATACTCCAATGGTGCAGTTATTAAGCCGTAGATCGGATTTATTGCCTTTCGCGAATACATTTGCAAAATTAGACGGCAACGATTTAGTTTTTGCGGATTCTGTGGAAGCATTTTCGAACCAACAGGAAAAAGAACTCTTTAAAAATGATGTTCCAAAACCCATCAGTTCATATGAAATTGAGGGCGATACTTTAATTGAGCTGAAAGGCGTTGACGTCACCTATAGCGAAAAACCTATTTTAAAAGATATTAATTGGCATATTAAAAAAGGTGAATTCTGGGAGTTAAGAGGAAGGAATGGTAGTGGAAAAACAACCATCCTATCCATGATAACTGGAGAAAATCCCAAGGGCTATGGTCAAGAACTTTACATATTTGGACGTAAGAAGGGTACAGGAGAAAGTGTTTGGGAGATTAAAAAACGAATAGGCTATTTCACGCCCTCTATGACCGATAAATTTACTGGCTATCATTCTGTAAGCCATATGATCATTTCAGGTTTTTATGACTCCGTTGGCCTATATATAAACCCTATTGAAGCTCAACTAAGACTAGCTAAAGAGTGGTTAACCCTTATTGGGTTATGGGATATGAAAGACGCTCTCTTTCATGACCTATCTATGGGGCAAAAAAGATTGATTATGTGCGCAAGAGCAATGATCAAACATCCACCACTACTTATTCTTGACGAACCAACAGCGGGATTGGATGATGACAGCGCGGCCCTATTCGTGGCTTTAGTCAATAAATTTGCAACGCAAAGTAATACCACGGTCATTTTTGTATCACATAGAAAAGAACCAGGTCTTGAAGCAGAACTGGTCTATCAATTAGAAAAAACAGAAACCGGTTCTACAGGAGAAGTATTGACTTCATAGTTCCTTCCTATCTTTTATCAAAATCCAAAAAAAACCATTCAACAAAAAAGCCGTTTGCATATGCAAACGGCTTTTGTAATTAATTGATTTAGTTAGTTCTTAACGCCTTAAATATAGAGAAATTTATTTTACTTCCTCCGTTTCCGGCTCAACTGTTTCTTTTTCTAGTCCTCCTGCTCTTGAGGACTTGTTCAACGTATCAAACATTACTGGTGTTGCGATGAACAATGAAGAATATGTACCTACAATAATACCAATTATCATAGCAAACATGAATCCTCTTAATGATTCACCACCAAAAATGAATATTGCCAATAACACGACCAAGGTAGTTAAAGAGGTATTTAACGTACGACTTAATGTACTGTTCAATGCCAAGTTAATATTGTCGCCTCCGCGCCATCCTCTCTCGCCAATAATCTCTCGAATACGGTCAAAAACAACAACGGTATCATTCAGCGAGTATCCAATTACGGTTAATATCGCCGCAATAAACGCTTGATCAATTTCCATGTTAAAAGGCATAATCGTACCAAACAAAGAGAATATACCTAACACAATCATAACATCGTGAAAAACTGCTGCTACCGCTCCTAAAGAGAATTGCCACTTACGGAAACGGAATAAGATATATAAAAACACAACTGCAAGCGAACCTAAAATAGCCAAGAAAGCATTGTTCTTAATATCATCTGCAATTGTAGGACCTACTTTTACAGATTGCAAAATACCAATTGACTTATCACCTGAACCTACTTTAAAGTTCTGCTCGCTGATACCATCCGGAAGATATTTCTGTAAAGCAACATATAGTTTATCCTGAATCTCATTATCTACTTCAATTCCTTCTACATCTACTTTATATGCCGTAGTAATTTTAATCTGATTAGCGTCACCAAACGTTTTCACGTTTGTACCGCTACCAAATACGTCATTCAACTCAGAAGCTATCTCAGATGGATTAACAGACTGCTCAAAACGAACTTGGTACGAACGTCCGCCAACAAAATCAACACCTTGTTGCAACCCATTAGTTGCTAAAGAGAAAACACTCACCCCTACTAAAATAGCAGAGAAAATATATGCAATCTTTCTTTTTGAAAGGAAATCGATATTAATATTTTTGAACAAGTTCTTTGTAAGTCCTGTTGAAAAATCCAACGAACGACCTTGACCTTCAACATACCAATCTACTAATAGACGGGTAATGAAAATTGCAGTAAACAAAGAAGTTAAAATACCAATAAGTAAAGTAGTTGCGAAACCTTTAATAGGACCTGACCCAAAAATAAATAAGATAATTGCGGTAAGACCTGTTGTTATGTTCGCATCAAGAATAGATGAAAGTGCATTGCTAAAACCATCCGCCACAGCTAATGATTTTCCTTTTCCTTTCGCTAATTCTTCTTTTATACGTTCAAAAATAAGTACGTTAGCATCTACAGACATACCAATGGTAAGAACAATACCTGCAATACCTGGTAAGGTCAACACAGCGCTTAAGCTGGTAAGAACTCCAAATATCAATAGAATGTTCAATAATAAAGCGATATCTGCAAAACCACCTGCTTTACCATAATAGAAGATCATCCATACCAATACGATTGCCATTGCAATCATAAATGATGTAAAACCACTATCAATAGCTTCTTGACCTAAAGATGGCCCTACAACCTCTGATTGAATGATTTCCGCAGATGCCGGTAACTTACCAGCTCGTAATACGTTGGAAATATCTTTTGTTTCATTAACCGTAAATGTACCTGTAATCTCTGAACGACCTCCAGAAATAGGTCCTGATGAAACGCCAGGAGCGGTATACACCTTGTTATCCAATACAATAGCAATACCTGTTCTATTGGTATATGCATCACCAGTTAACTTTTCCCATTCTTTCGCACCTTTTGTGTTCATGCTCATAGTAACGGCTGGTTTACCGTTTACAAACTCATCACGTGCATCACTAACAACATCACCACTAATTCTTGGTGTGTTATCTCTGTTAGATTTTAAAGCATATAGCTCAGCTATTTCCGAACCTTCAGATGGTCTTTCCCATAAGAACTTTACAAACTGTAAGTTCGCAGGAAGCAACCTTCTCACTTCTTTCATTCTGAGGTACGCACCAATTTCGGCAGTATCTTGAATAGCGGCAACACCAACAGCATAGCTAGGCGCACCTAATTGAAACTTATCGAACAACGGATTAACTTGTCCAGCAATATCCAATGAGTCAGCAGAAACATCAGAAAGAAGAGAATCTAACTCAGATTCCTTCTTTATTGGTTCCTTAACATCAGCTACATCAATAAGTGATTTTAATTTTTCATTGGTCTGAAAGAAAAAACCTTGTAGCTCTGGATTATTAGGCTCATAGGTTTCCCAAAACTCTAACTGTGCGGTACTTGATAACAACCCTTGTGCACGAGCAATATCTCTTGCTCCTGGTAATTCTACCAATATACGACCTGAATTACCTTCACGTTGAATGTTTGGCTGTGTTACACCAAAACCATCAATACGCTCACGAAGTACTTCAAAAGCAGAAACGATAGATTCATCAATTTTTCTACGGATGATTGGCTTAACTTGATCATCTGACATCTGAAAATTAACCTCACCACTAAGTCCTTTGTTGGCAAAAATATCTGGAGAAGCTAATTTAGTATTCCCTTTTATTTTTTCAAAAGCATTGAAAAAAAGCTCTACATAGGTATCATCACTGTCTTTGGATGCTGCATCTGCATCAGCCAAAGCCTTGTTGAAAATAGGACTCTTAGTATTATTAGCTAATCCTTTAAGAATGTCCTTTACGGAAATCTGGAGGGTTACGTTAATACCACCTTTAAGGTCAAGACCTTTGTTTAGCTCTTTCTTTTTGGCTTCATTATAATTAGTGAAACCAAGAATGGAGTTGTCTCCAATCGAGTCTAAATAACTAGCTTCTAAAGCTTCTCGTTTAGAAATATAATTATCTTCTGCATCTGAAATACGGCTTTCCGCATATGATTTTGCTTCGTCTTCTACCTTACCACCTATAAAAGTGTATGATAATTGGTAGATACTTACTAGCCCGAAGAGTAGGGCAAAAAGCTTAATAAGTCCTTTATTCTGCATTGGTTGTGTGAATTAATTGCGTGCTTTTTATAACAGCGTGCAAATATATGATTTTCCCTTAGGAATTGACAATATATTTGGAGTTATTGTAAACAGAAACATCTGCCCCAGAAATACTTCTAGGACAGATGTTCTAATTTATTATCGTCTCAACGACTATAATTCTAGTAGACCGTTGGTCTTTTTTACACCAGCTGCACTTTCTTGCATTTTTGCTTTTTCAGCATCGCTTAGTGGAATATTCACTATTTTTTCGATTCCATTTTTCCCTAAAACTACAGGTACACCTATACAGATATCGTTAAGATCATATTCACCTTCTAATAAAGTAGAACATGGGAATATTTTTTTCTGGTCACAAGCAATTGCCTGAACCAAACCTGAAACCGCTGCACCTGGCGCATACCAAGCACTTGTCCCTAATAATTTAGTTAATGTAGCTCCTCCTACTTTAGTATCCGCAGCTACTTGCTCTAAACGGTCTGCAGATAAAAATTCTGAAACACGTATACTATTTCTTGTAGCATGAGATGTTAATGGCACCATACCAGTATCACTATGGCCACCTATAACCATACCGTCTACATCAGAGATTGGAGCCTCAAGAGCTTCAGCCAAACGGTATTTAAAACGTGCGCTATCTAAAGCTCCACCCATACCTATAATCTTATTCTTAGCAAGACCTGTTGTTTTGTGCACCAAATAAGTCATAGTATCCATTGGGTTACTTACAACTATTAGAATTACGTTTGGAGAATGCTTTACCAAGTTAGCTGATACCGTTTTTACGATACCTGCGTTAATACCTATTAACTCTTCACGAGTCATACCAGGTTTTCTTGGAATACCAGAGGTAATTACTGCAATATCACTATTGGCTGTCTTAGAGTAATCATTAGTTACACCTGTAATCTTAGTGTCGAAACCGTTTAAAGATGCGGTTTGCATCAAATCCATAGCTTTACCTTCGGCATATCCTTCTTTGATATCCAAAACGACTACCTCAGATGCAAAATTCTTAATGGCAATATACTCGGCACAGCTTGCTCCTACTGCTCCTGCCCCTACTACGGTAACTTTCATTTGTTATAATTTATTTGTTATTAAAAACTTTCTTTGAAATATCCTTTTTCAAATATTGACTTGCCTCTCCTAAGACATTTAGTAAGGGGCATATATAACCTATAATGTCAATTTTTGAAATACGTTCTCAAAAATAAACAATCTTAAAGGAAAAATACAGTGAATATTGGGTTAAATAGCAGAAACATTATCGACCAAATGCTCGACCAAATGCACTCCTGTTAAAAAAGAATGCGCTTTAACGAAGATAAAAGGGTTTTGTTGCCATACATCGAATTGTAGCAATAGTACTTTACAATTGGGCGTTCTTAATATAACAAAACCCCCAAATAATTAAAACCTACCATAATGAAAAAAGTCTTTTCATTTTTAGCAATAATATCCATTATACTCGTAAGTAACTGCACACAAATACCTGAAAATGATGATCCGGTAATCGGCATTTGGTCAGATGTAGAAGTAGCTCCTGCCAGCCTAACCGCTAAGTCAGAAACCGTTCGCAAGGAGTGGATATTTAATGATGCTTATTTAGGGCGATACCACCGAAAGAGTAACGGTAGCATTACTTTTAAAACCGACTTTAAATGGAGTTATGAAAATGACACCTATACCATATCATATCCCGGAACGGACATGGAGAGCCAAATTGTCTCTATGAAGACTTCTGAGGATGGAAGCACATTAGCAGATTCCGAAGGACATACAATGGCCCTTAGAGAATAACAATTTTACTAGGTTTCAAATACGCTAAAACCCATATTCTTCACTGAATATGGGTTTTTAAATTAGGTAAACCTCTATCTACCCAATGTCCTCAACAGACTTAACTTAAATTTCTTGTTTCTAATCCCTATATATAGCCATTACGGGGGTATTAATATTTCGTATTAAATCTTCAGTAAGACTATAGGTAAACAAGCGTTGGTAAAAATTACGCTTGTGATTGATCAGACAAACCATATCTATTTCATTTTCGATACAATAGTCCAACAACGACTTTTTAATATCTATAGAATCTATGGTCTTGAACGTAACATTGCTAACATCATGATTTTTTAATGAAGCTTTAAAGCGGTCCATCATTGGTACAATAGAATCGCCATGGGCCAAATCAAAATGGACTACATGTAATTTTGCTTTAAAACTTTTGGATTCCTTTATCAAATCTTCTAATGGTTCTTTCTCATCTTCTTGATAGTCCACCAAGAATAAAATATTATCTAAATCCCCATCAAATCTTGCATTCCCCGGCACCACAACGACCGGTTTATGTATTTCATCTAATATCTTCAAGGTACTGGTTTCCGTAAACAGCTGAAATAACCCGCTTTTACTGATTTGGGTACCCATAACAACAACATCTATCTTATCTTCCCTTTTTTCTATATACTGGGTAAACGTTTCAATGAAATCACCTTCCCGAACTACATATTTCACCTTTAGACTATCTACCTTTGATTTTTTAAGTATTTTTTCGAATGGAGGAAAAGTCTCTTTTTTATTTCTAAAATTCTGTATATCCAGCTTTTCATACAGCTTCTGTTCTTCTTCGGAAGTTTCCGTTTCAAGATTATAGGCATGGAAAACGATAATTTTCTTTTCGGTCTTTTTCGCATACTCTACCGCATACAAAAAGGCGTTCATTGAAACTTCCGAAAAATCTGTAGGAAAAAGTATGCAGTCCATAGTAATTGTTTTTAGAATGATATTTCTAGGTTAAGTTCGTACGTATCTTCTGTATTATTATCTACGGTAGTATGCTCCGTATTTAAAATAAGACGAATCATTTTATTTACCCTGTAGGTAAGTCCTCCAATAATTCTTTGTGTTCGTTCATCTATCTCTTCTACTTTAAATTCATCTAAACGACCCCATAAGGAAAATGGACTTCTACCAAACCTATACTCTCCAAAGAAACTATACCCATGATTTTTTAAAGCACGAGAAGGGTCATTAGAGTCAATATATCTTGCTCTAAAATCACCAACGCCATCATGTAATTGAGCCGTTAATTTATATTGCTTTTCTGTAAATGCCAAAAAACCTAAAACCTGATTGAAGTCTGGAGAAAACTCACTATTACCCTTTCCTCTATTAAAATAGCCACTTACTTGTAATTGCGGCAGAGAGTTAGCAAACGGACGTACCGTTAAACGGCCCGCCACTACTTTATTAGTATTCTTTTCTATACCAGAATAACCGCCACCATTGTAGATACCTAAAGAGTAGCTCGCATATTTTCCTTTCATGACACCATTTACATCCTTTAAAAAATCATCATCCATTTTAGGACCAATATTCCCCGTTACCGTAAGTCCAAAATCTGCCGAGTTAAATATTCTATTACGCTCAATAAACATGTTATCCTGAACTCTATATGTATTCATTTTTTGCTCATAATCTAACCATGGCCTATGCACCATGCCCACCTCAATAGCTGTACTGGTAAACAACTTACTATGAAGCTTAGGCTTAGTCATTAAATAAAGATATTTAAGTCGTGTTTCTACGTTACCGGCATCATCACCCTCATTATCAATAGTAAGATCCATGGTATAACGAACAGAAAAAACATCGTTCAAATCCTTTTTTAGAGTAAAGTAACTTCGTTTTAATACAAAACTACTTGTGTGTTCATTTACCGCGGGCAATGTCTCATCTGCTTGAACCTGTTTTACACCATCACGGTAGGCAATAAACCAATCCCCAGACATTTCAACTAAGTCCGCAATATTAATTCCCTTTTCATCACCATCCGAATTAGATACCTGCGCAATACTGGTTTCACCCAACAAAACAACGAATACAAATAGTGACCTGAGTTTCATTCCCGATTAAAATTAAATAGACGTTGCCAAAAATTTTACAGCGAACACCAAGACGATACTTACCACAAGACCAATAACCACCTTAACGAGATCTATACCCAATGATTTAAACATCTTGGCCCTAGGCTCGTTTTTCCTGAGCATATAGTTCAATGCTATTTCCCTACCCGCCAAAATACCAAGGAACACCCAAGTTGTACTCATTGGCACATTGTTCAATTCCTTAAAGTAAAAGAGAACTATACCGTATACAAAATCTATAATTGTTGCTGACCGAATATCTACCGTATTCGTTTTGGATTTGATTATACTTTGGATAGCACCTCCTTTAGAAGCTATGATATAAGCCAGTAAACCCAAAATAACTACCAATGAAAAAATCAGAGAATAGATATCTAATTCTCTTGGCAGGTAAACATAAATGTTAGCAAAATCCTGAATTAGCCATTGTGACCATAAAAAACCGGTGGAACACCATTGTAATATGGTCCAAATCTTCTCCTCTTTATCCGTAATAGGCCTTTCTATAAACTTCCTCTCCACTAATCGGGATATAGCCAAATAGAGCATAATTGCCGCAACAAATGCCACTCCGTAGCCAGAGAGTGATTTGATGACCATACTATTTAAATTTTTCTCATTGAAAAAAGTAAGAATTAAGAAAGATGTACTTACCGGAATACCGGTACGGGTTAATAGCATTAGAATTACAGGCGGCAACAAATAATACCAAGAAAATGGGTCTGGCATGGGGTATTTGGCCAACCTACCATAAGAGACATCCCCATTGTGTGTCATGTAACCATAAATTAGGGTTCCCGCCAGAATACCTCCGGCAAACAACCAAAGTACCCACCATTTCTTTCTTTCATTGGAACTTAGAAATGTACCTAAGGTTTGTATAGTATCATTTCCTACAACGGAGTATGCGGCCAAAGTGAAGCCCAAATACATTACTACAACTGAAAAATCCAATACTTTCTGGTTTTATATTACGCCACAAATAAAGGCCATTCACAAAAAGAGCACTGCACATTGCAGATTATCAAATATTTAAATAATTGACAATTTAAAAACCATAAAAAAGGCCGCAATCATAAATGATTGCAGCCTTGTATTCTGTACTAGCGGTTAACTATCTAAGAACTCTATTTGCTATCTTCCAAAAGAAACTCAGTGTAATCTAAAATATATACACCTAACAAACTCCACTTAAATTTTTCGCCACCATATTTAGCTTTGAATTTATCATTATCCATGAATAAAGACTCAAAATGCTCATCGAAGTCCTTTTTAGTCAGCCATAATACCTTTTCATCACCTTTCTTAATGTAATAAGACTTAGCTATACCTCCAGCTAATTTCATACCACCAATTCCGATGCTAGCAGTCTGCTTAGCCCATGGATCAGAATACACTTCAATAAACTGACTGTATTTAGGATTGACAACTTGCATTAAGTATTCTTCTTCTTTCTTTTTATTTTTCAAAGAAACCATTTGGTTAGTATACATGGTATACCCTTTGTTCATGTATTTAGAAGCATCCGTTTTACCCCACTTAGTAGCATCATTCATGAAGTTACTTTGGTTGTTGAGCTTCTCTAGCCCAGAAGGTGCCATATACAAATCGACAATTTCTTCCGCTTTAACACGAACCTTTTCGCCATCTGGCTTAATAAACTTGATTTCATTAATCTGACCTTTCTTACGATCTACATCTTTAATGTCGGCTTCCCATTTGGTGCCATCTTTAAGGGTAACATAAGCTGGTTTTTTTCGAGAGTAAGAAGAATAAGCTGGATCGAACGCGGCTTGTTGTTCGCGCTCTTTTAAACTCTCTTGCCCAAAACAAACAACGCTGGACATAAATAATACCATTGATACTAATTGTAATTTCATAATAGGGGTTTAGGATTATTGCACTACCCCTAAAATAGTTCGTCCGCCAAGTGGCGGACGAATATTTGTTGTGAAAACACTAATTGTTATGCATCAATGTTTGCATAAACAGCATTTTTCTCTATAAATTCTCTTCTTGGAGGAACTTCATCACCCATTAACATAGAGAATACTCGATCAGTTTCAGTAGCATTATCTATCTGAATTAGACGTAACGTTCTAAATTCTGGGTTCATTGTAGTATCCCATAACTGATTAGCATTCATCTCACCAAGACCTTTATAACGTTGGATGCTTACACCTCCACTATAGCTATCAGCTATTTCATCACGTTCCTTATCAGACCATGCATATCGTTTTTTAGCCCCTTTCTTCACCAAATATAAAGGTGGTGTAGCAATATAAACGTGCCCGCTTTCTATAAGCTCCCGCATGTACCTAAAGAAGAACGTTAGAATTAGTGTTTCAATGTGACTACCATCTACATCGGCATCACACATAATCACTACTTTATGATAACGTAGTTTCTCTAAGTTCAATGCTTTACTATCTTCTTCCGTACCAATAGTAACTCCTAACGCGGTATAGATATTTTTAATCTCCTCGTTTTCAAAAACCTTATGTTGCATGGCTTTTTCTACGTTCAGAATCTTACCTCGTAAAGGAAGAATTGCCTGAAATTTACGGTCACGACCCATCTTGGCCGTACCACCTGCGGAATCACCCTCAACAAGGAATACTTCACATTGTGCAGGATCTTGTTCAGAGCAATCTGAAAGTTTACCAGGTAAACCACCAATACTCATTACAGTCTTACGCTGTACCATTTCACGAGCTTTAGTAGCTGCGTGACGTGCTTGAGCCGCAAGTATTACTTTTTGTACTATTATTTTAGCATCGTCCGGATGCTCTTCTAAGTAATTAGATAACATTTCTGAAACAGCCTGCGAAACTGCAGATGAAACTTCACGGTTACCCAACTTAGTTTTTGTTTGACCTTCAAATTGAGGCTCTGCGACCTTAACAGAAACAATAGCAGTAAGACCTTCTCTAAAGTCATCTCCTTGAACCTCGAATTTTAACTTCTCGAGCATTCCCGAAGCATCTGCGTACTTTTTTAAAGTAGTTGTAAGACCTCTTCTAAAACCTGAAAGATGTGTACCACCTTCATGTGTATTAATGTTGTTTACATACGAGTGCAAATTTTCTGTGTAACTCGTATTGTAAATCATAGCGACCTCAACTGGAATGTCGTTTTTCTCGCCTTCCATTGAAATTACACCGTTAATCAACGGCTCTCTGTTACTATCAAGAAACTTAACAAATTCCTTAAGCCCTTCGTCTGAGTAAAAGACCTCAGAAAGAAATTCTCCTTCCTCGTCTTTTTGCCTCTTATCTGTAATAGTAATAGTTACTCCTTTATTCAAAAACGAAAGCTCACGCATTCTGTTCGACAAAGTTTCATAACTATACTCTATTGTTTGCTGAAAAATTTGATCATCCGGATGAAAAGTAACCATTGTACCTCTTTCATCTGTCTCGCCAATACTCTTTACAGGATACATTGCTTTACCGCGCTCGTATTCCTGCTCCCAAATTTTACCATCTCTATAAACGGTTGCTTTTAGGTTATCAGAAAGTGCGTTCACTACGGAAACACCAACACCGTGAAGTCCACCAGACACCTTATAGGAATCCTTATCAAACTTACCACCGGCACCAATTTTGGTCATAACCACCTCTAGAGCGGATATGCCTTCTTTTTTATGTAAATCTACCGGAATACCCCTACCGTTATCACGAGTGGTAATGGAGTTGTCTTCGTTTATTATGACACTAATTGTATCACAATGACCGCCCATAGCTTCATCTATGGAGTTGTCAACCACCTCATATACCAAGTGGTGAAGACCTCTAACGCCCACATCTCCAATATACATGGATGGACGCATACGTACATGTTCCATACCCTCTAGGGCCTGAATACTGTCCGCGGAATATTGATTCTTTTTTTCTTCTTTATTAGCTTCTTCGCTCATAAAATTAACTAGTTTTAGACTTAATTTTTGGCAATCTCACAAATATACGGAAAACCCCATAAAATATGGGGTTCTGAGAGGGGTCATAACCTCTAAGTTATCAACAAAAATTGTGGAAAAATGCGATTATAGCATTCTATCTAAATTAGCCTAGGTTTAAAGCTTATGTTTCTCAAAATCACACTATAAAAACTAGTTGTTCTCTTGAGACCAAACTCTGAAACTTATGAACTCTTAAATAATTAGGTTATATCTAAACTATAATTGGCAATTATAGGTCCAAAAGAAAAGACCTGCTGGCATTTATCGCGCAACAGGTCAATTCCTAGCTAATTATATAAATACCGTCAAAAATGGTTCTAATACGCATCATCGTGTACGTTCGCCACTGCTCTACCAGAAGGATCGTTCATGTTTTTGAACGCTTCATCCCACTCCAAAGCTATTTGTGTACTACATGCCACAGATGCTTCTTGAGGCACACATAGTGCTGCAGCATCTGATGGGAAATGAGATTCAAAAATAGAACGGTAATAGAATTCTTCTTTTGAAGTTGGTGTCTGAATAGGGAAACGGAATTTGGCGTTTGCCAATTGCTCATCTGAAACCTCATCGTTAACCACAACCTTCAATGTATCGATCCAGCTGTATCCTACTCCATCAGAGAATTGTTCTTTTTGTCTCCATGCTACGCTTTCTGGCAACATATCTTCAAAAGCTTTACGAACAACCCATTTCTCCATACGCTCGCCATTGATCATCTTATCTTTTGGGTTAATGCGCATGGCCACATCCATAAATTCCTTATCTAAGAAAGGCACACGACCTTCAATACCCCAAGCAGCTAAAGACTTGTTGGCACGTAAACA
This sequence comes from Zobellia nedashkovskayae, assembly GCF_015330125.1. Classification (NCBI taxonomy): domain Bacteria; kingdom Pseudomonadati; phylum Bacteroidota; class Flavobacteriia; order Flavobacteriales; family Flavobacteriaceae; genus Zobellia; species Zobellia nedashkovskayae. The sequence continues at coordinate 338,817 of NZ_JADDXR010000002.1, forward strand.
ATCATACATATGTAACTTGCTTAGTTTACGTACAGTTTCTTCGTGAAATTCTTTATCGTTTGGTGCTTTATGAAAATAAAGATACCCTCCAAAAAGCTCATCTGCGCCCTCTCCGGAAAGAACCATTTTAATACCCATAGACTTAATTACCCTTGCCATAAGATACATGGGCGTTGAAGCTCTAATAGTAGTTATATCATACGTCTCCAAGTTGTAAACAACATCTTTAATTGCGTCTAAACCTTCTTGAATGGTAAATTTAATTTCATGGTGTACCGTACCAATATGGTCAGCTACTACTTGTGCAGCTGCTAAATCCGGAGAACCATCAAGGCCTACTGAAAAAGAGTGCAACTGAGGCCACCAAGCATCTGTTGTATCACCTGACTCAATACGTTTTTGTGCGTATTTTTTAGCTATTGCCGATGTAACAGAAGAATCAAGCCCTCCTGAAAGCAATACGCCATAAGGTACATCTGACATTAACTGACGGTGTACCGCAGCTTCCAATGCTTCTTTAATTTCTTTAATGCTCGTTTCGTTATCCTTAACGGCATCATACTCCATCCAATCTCTTGTATACCATTTTTTGAATTCACCATCTTCACTGCTCATATAGTGTCCTGGAGGAAATAGTTGAATTTTTGAACACGTACCCTCTAAAGCTTTCAATTCAGAAGCCACGTAGAATGTACCGTTTTGATCCCAACCAATATAAAGTGGAATAATACCCATATGGTCACGTGCTACGAAATAAGAATCGTTTTCTACATCATATATTGCAAAACCGAAAATACCGTTCATCTCATCTAAGAAATCAGCTCCTTTTTCTTGGTAAAGGGCTAAAATAACCTCACAATCAGATTCTGTTTGGAAATTATATTTTCCGTCAAATTGCTTACGCAATTCTCTATGATTATAGATTTCGCCGTTAGCGGCCAAAACCAATTTTTTATCTTCACTGAACAACGGCTGCGTACCGGAAGCTGGATCAACAATTGCCAAACGCTCATGCGCCAAGATTGCTTTATCATTGGCATAGATACCACTCCAATCCGGACCACGGTGACGTATTTTTTTAGACATCTCCAACAGCTGGGGTCTTAAAACATCTGAACTTTCTTTTAAATCAAATGCACATACAATTCCACACATAACAATTTGTTTATTTCTAATTTGAAGTCAAAAATGCAACTAAACTTTCAATTATGAAACATATATTCTATTAATGATTTCATATTGTAAGTTTAAAATGTTATTCGACATTAATACGTCACTATATCCATTTTTTTAGATTAAAAATCATTCGTTCTGTAAGTAGTATAAAATTTAACGACTTTTTAGTTGAATTTATATTGAATACTAACTAGTTTTATCTCAAAACAAATCCAATTATGAAAAAAGTACTTTTTATTGCTTTAATGGCATTTGCCATGACCGTTTCAACCGATGCACTGGCTCAAAAATTTAGTGGACTAGATAAGAGCCCAATGGATATGGCTGCTTTCCCTACCGATTACAAAGTGTCTACAAAAACTGCTCGTATAATTTACAGTCGCCCACAGTTAAAAGGTCGTTCTCTATCTGAACTTGCTCCTGCCGGAAAAGTATGGCGTACGGGTGCTAACGAAGCTGCCGAAGTAACTTTTTATGCTGATGTAAATTTTGGTGGAAAAGATATTAAAGCTGGAACCTATTCTATCTTTACTATTCCTGGACAAGGTGAATGGACCGTTGTTCTTAACAAAAACTTGAACCAATGGGGCGCATATTCTTATGACGAAAGTGCAGATGTTGCTCGTGTTAGCGTACCAAGCGCTGAAGATTCAAATTCTTTAGAAGAATTTTCTATTGTTTTTAAAGAAGCCGGAGCTGGTTTTGAAATGATAATGGGATGGGACAAAACTAGAGTTGCAGTTCCTATTGTTGTTGCTAAAAGTTAAAATATCCTGAAATCTATAATTAAAAAACCCGAAGCTTTAAGGCTTCGGGTTTTTTTATGTACCTAGCTTCTTCTAATTACCTTGTTTTACCGTTTATGAAGGTTTGCTCTGCCATAATAGTAGGAATTTCAGCAGCAGGAACGGTCATCATATCTTTATCATAGATTACAAAATCTGCAAACTTTCCAGATTCTATACTTCCTTTTTCCTCTTCCTCAAAATTAGAATATGCCGCCCAAATGGTCATCCCACGCAATGCTTCTTCTCGCGTTAGCACATCTTGCATTTGGAATCCTTCTTCTGGATAACCCTCTACATCTTTTCTAGTCACCGCAGCATAAAAAGTTAGAAACGGACTCACCTGCTCTACCGGAAAATCTGTACCCAAAGCTAGAATTCCTGCTTTATCTAAAAGTTTCTTATAAGCATAAGCTCCTTTCATTCGTTCCTCACCTAAACGGTCTTCTGCCCAATACATATCACTAGTAGCATGTGTAGGTTGTACGGAAGGTATAACTCCATTATCAAAATAGTTAAAGTCTAATGAGTCTATAATCTGGGCATGCTCTACTCTCCAACGGCGATTGGGTTTATCTTTCAAGACTTCTTGATATGTTCTAAGCACCACTGCATTGGCAGAGTCGCCAATTGCATGAGTATTCATCTGATATTCGGAAATTGCCAAACGGCGTGCTAAATCTTCAATTTCATCTACAGGTGTTACCATGGCTCCATAATGACCCCATTTATCTGCATATGGTTTTTTTAATGCTGCTCCACGGGAACCGAGTGCCCCATCTCCGTATACCTTTATAGAACGCACATTTAACCTATCTGTTTTTATGGGTCCTTTATAAATAAAATAGTCTACGTCTTCTGGAATATTGCTAACCATAGCATACACCTTTATTGAAAGCTCACCTGTTTGCTGTAAACTATCTATAAGCTCTATAGTAGCGCGATTTAATCCCGCGTCATCAACGGTAGTTAATCCATTATTCAAACAAATCCTTTCAGCATCTTTTAATGCTTTCACTTGAGCATCTAAGTCTGGCATCGGAATTTTAGCATACACCAAATCCATTGGGTTGTCTACCAGTACCCCGGTAATACCCATTGCACCTTTTACTATTTCTCCTCCGGCTACTTTTGTTCGCCAATCAATACCTGCTAAATCCAATGCAGCCTTATTTACTAGTAAAGCATGACCATCTACGCGACTTAAAGCCACGGGAGTATCAGGGAAAATTTTATCTAATTCTTTACGGGTTGGATATTCTTTAACTTCCCAATCATTCTGATCCCAACCTTCCCCTAGCACAAAATCTTTGGGGTGTTCATTTTGAAAAGCTTGAACACGTTCCAAAACTTCATCAAAACTTTTGGTTCCGACAAGATCAACCACTTGCTGTTTAAGACCTAAACCAAAAAAGTGACAGTGGGCATCTATAAGACCTGGGGTTATGGTACGACCATCTGCATCTACCAATTGGTCTGAAGTATATTTACCCCTAATTTCTTCGGTAGTACCTACAGCAATAAATTTTCCTTCATGAACAGCAAAAGCTTCTGCCTTAGAAAACTCTTCATCAACTGTGTATACATTAGCATTCACGATAACTAGGTCCACTTCTTCCTTCAGGTATTCACAACCCGTAAGGAACAACAATAATAAAGGAAGTATTTTTTTCATAGTAAGAGAATTTGAAGGATACCAAAAATACATAAATTATGTACTACTCTCTTACTACTTACTATTGTGAAAAAAAGTCTTTTTTCACATTCTTGAAGTTACATGATTTTTACTCGCGCTCCTTTTATTCCAAAAGTTCCATCAGCATAGGTATACGTACCTGTTAAAACTTCTCCTTTTGCCGTTAATTTCACATTAAAAACTATGCCTTCCAACTTAACTTCAAAACTAATAGTATTACCTTCTAGCTTAACTTTTTTACCAAAAACTTCATTTTCATCAAGTTGAACAAATACATTATTCTCTCCATTTTCTTTAAAAATAGAAAGCGCCCCTAGCTTATATTGCTCGGGTGCATTTTCTGCAGAATACTCCCAACTTCCAAGTAGTTCACTCTCCCTAGGCTTTACATCTTTGCATTCCTTATCATTAGTACTCAAATCATTTGCGCTAATGGCGCCACCAAAAGTCATACTAATTAAAAAAGTGGTCAATACTGCGAGGGAATTCTTCTTAAAAGTTCTCATTTCTTCAACAAATTAATTCGTACTAATTTCAGGCACATTTCTCATTGAAAAACGGAACCATCTATATAAAACGAACATAAGACCTTTATTATTTTGTTGAGCGCGATTTAGGCTTGTCTGCCATTTTAACGTAAACCAATTTTTTACGTCCTTTTGAATCTTCGCGACGATCTACTTCTATTGATTTAATGGAATTTATAAGTGGAGTAAGTTTTTGAAAACCGTAGTTACGAGAGTCAAAATTAGGTTGTTTTTTTTGCAAAAGACTTCCTACATCACCCAAAAAAGCCCAGCCGTCATCATCGGCTACATCATCTATTGTAGAAGCGATTAACCTAATATCTTTAGCTGTAATTCTATCTACATTACTCTTAGCTGCCTTTGGTGTCTTAGCACTAACGGAACTGTCTTCTTCCTCGTCTTCTTTCTTGAGGATTTCTATATAAATAAATTTATCACAGGCTACTATAAAAGGGTTGGGCGTTTTCTTTTCTCCAATCCCAAATACCTGCATACCGGCTTCTCGCAAACGCGTGGCCAGACGAGTAAAATCACTATCACTGCTCACAATACAAAACCCGTTGACCTTTCCGGCATAGAGAACATCCATGGCGTCTATGATCATAGCAGAATCTGTTGCGTTCTTACCTTGGGTATAACCGTATTGCTGTATTGGGGTTATAGCATTCTCTAAAAGAACATTTTTCCATTTCCCAAGACGTGGATTGGTCCAGTCGCCATAAATACGCTTTATGGTAGGATTGCCGTATTTAGCAATTTCCTCCATCATTTCTTTTACGTAAGCCGAAGGAATGTTGTCACCGTCTATAAGTACCGCAAGATTTAAATCCATCATGATTATATTTTCTTTACTGCAAGTTACGTCGATTCTTTCAAAAAAAAGAAGCGATTTTTACATAAAAAGTGACAATCTACCCATTTCTGGCCTCACTGATTTTTATTAGGTTTTCAGAAGGTTCTTCACTAAGTTTGATTTTCCAAACCCTATACTTTTATGAAAAATTCCATCCAAAGTTCTTTTATAACTTTCATTTTAATTTTAGCTGTAGCCCTTTCTGCAAACGCACAAAATCAAGAGAAACAGTTCTATCAATTGAAAACCTATTTTCTGAAGGATGGAAATCAAGAGAAGGTTGTAGATACTTACTTAAAAAACGCATATCTACCTGCTTTAAAAAGAGCCGGGATAGAAAATGTTGGGGTGTTCAAATTAATCCCTACAGAAGAGATAACCGACCTTAAAATCTATATTCTATTACCTTTCAGCTCTATTGAACAATTTTTGACATTAGATGATATGTTGGCTCAAGACAAAAGCTACCTTTCCGCGGGTGACAGCTACATTCATGCTAAACATGACAATGCCCCTTACGAGCGTATCAATTCTACTTTAATGAAAGCCTTTCCGGAAATGCCCATGATGGAAGCATCTAAAATAGAAGGACCAAGAAAAGAACGTGTATACGAACTTCGTAGCTATGAATCTGCCACCGAGGCTATTTACCAGAACAAGGTAGATATGTTCAATGCAGGAGGTGAAGTTACGCTCTTTGATTCTTTAGGTTTTAATGCTGTTTTTTATGCCGAAGTATTATCCGGTGATCGTATGCCCAACTTAATGTATATGACCACTTTTGCAAATAAGGAGTCTAGAGACGCACATTGGAAAGCCTTTGGAACTGCTGAAAAGTGGCTGGAATTAAAAGCCAACCCAAACTACCAGAACAATGTAAGCAAGGCAGATATAATATTGCTTTACCCTACGGAATATTCTGATTACTAGACATGAAAATTTAGGGTTTTGGTTTGCTGATAATGAACTCTACTCTTCTGTTTTGCTTTCTGCCTTCAGAAGTAGCATTATTAGCTATTGGCTTGTCTCCTCCGTGACCTTGCCATACTACTCGATTTTTATCTAATCCTAAATGCACAAGGTATTCGGCAACAGCCTTTGCTCGTTTCTTAGATAAAGAACGATTATATGTATTGCTTCCAATAGAATCCGTAAAACCGTTTATTGAAATATATAATGTCTTATTCTTTAATAAATAGAAATAGATGCTACCAAGTTCTTTCTTAGCAGTTTCAAGCAATGTAGCTTTATCAAAAGCAAAAAGCACGTCTTCAAATACATGAATTTTATCTAGTTCAAATGTGCGTGACTCCACATTGGCAAGAACAACTTCCTGTTTAGCTTTATTGTTCTTTGCTTCTGAAACCTCAACCATATCCACATAATAGTACGCACCTTGCTTGGCATTACGTTTGGTCTTAAAAAGGCGAGTTCTTGCATTACTTTTAAAGTTACCGATCATTAGATATTTTTCCGAGCCTTTGGCAACGAATTCCGTGTGTACCAATATCCAATCTTGAGTATCCGAATAGAAATTGGAATACCCAATTTCTAAATAATTATAAGTGTTTTTTTTCTGCTGATAGATGAGTTTTTTTGACAGCTCCTTTTTTGTATCTACACTCAATTTATCCTTAGAAAACAAGACTCCAAATTCTTTTATGGCAAAATCCGAACGTTCAGCTAAACTCACATAAAAAGACACCCTATACTTTACCCCTTCTTTTAAAGGTTGAAGTAATTTAGTTTGAAAATATTCTCTATAATCATCTGGTGCAAAAAGATAAAGTCCAGCATAACCCTGACCGAAATTTGCAGGTTGCGATCCATTAAAATTCTTTGGTGTACCCATTTCCGTACTGCATCCATTAAAGTAATCTGTAGAACCCTCAGTAGGAGTTGACCAACCTTTAACATCAGTACTAAAATTACCCAGGCGTTTAGGACAATTTACATAAGTTTCAAAACTGGGATTTTCAACTAAATTCTGTGACTTTAGCGGATGCAGAAATAACATCCCGAATAAAAGAAACATAACGTTCCCGAGTGGAAATTTGGTCATCATGAGCATTTTGGTCGACTCTAAAATAGACAAATAAAAAAATACTCAGATTTACCCTATCTCAGCAGGGACTTCTTTTTAGAATATGAAAACTATTGAATACGTTAGTTTAGAGAATCAATATAGGCTTGAATCAAGTCTACACCTTCCGTGTGTAATTCTGTAATACCTATGAGCGGCATAGAAGGTCCGTAAGCAGGGTCTGTATCAACTCTTGCTCTAATATCTGCTTTAAATTCTTCTACATTGCTATTAGCATACAAGGTTTCATATCTAAAATCTGGACGAACACCTTCGTTTGAATTATGTAGGGCACCAGGTTGGTGACAATGCGCACAATTCACATCCATATAAGCTTTGGCACGTTCCGCAAGTGTAAAAGAATCATCCAACCAATCTGGAAGTCTTTCTATTTCTGCAGTAGCAGGTGCTCCGGAAAGCAAACCTTTATCAATAAAATTTTGAAGTTGATTTTTACCCTTGTACACAAAGTTTAAGTTTCGCGCTTTAGGGCCTATTGGAATAGTTGTATTGTTTACATCATGACACTGAGTACAATTAATTGTAAACGGCACTTTATAACCAACGGATTGATTACTACCCGAACCATCTATCCAACTTACTTGTATCGTAGGCGCATCATTACTAAAATCCGCTTCTGTCTGAGCTTCGTTCCAAAGATAATTACCCATACTCCACGCACCATTAGTTTTAATCATTACACGGGTTTCTATTAATTTTGTGCCAAGAGATTCATCTCTTTCGTCATTATAATAGAAAAAAGTTTTACTGATTACCGTATTATCTGGAAACTGCAAAAGCCCCTCATCATTGTATGTCATTTGAGCACCCTCAGGAAGGGATATCGTTCTGAATTTCTGAGCATAATCGCTATATAAAGGTGTACTTAAGCTATACTCATATGATGTCGCATTAGGAACCAAATCACTTGGATTCCCTCTGAATATTTTTAAATCGGATAATTTTGGAAGAAACTCAGCCACTGCATAAACGGTATCGTCTAAATACGGATTACTACCTGCTGTTACCTCATCGCCATTATTTACACCATCTGCATCACAATCTGCATTTTTCCAAATATTGTTTGCCGCATTATACCCCGTATAGTTTTCTTCTTGAATAGGATCACAAGGACTGTCTTTATCAGTTCCGTCTGCATCTTCTTGAAAATCAGGAATACCGTCACCATCCGTATCTTTGGTTTCATCTACGTATGGATCTGTACCATTGGCAAGTTCTTCTGCATTGGTAACACCATCAATATCACAATCGGCACCTAACCAAATGGTATTATCCGAATCGTAACCTGTATAACCAGAATTGGGTTTTGGGTCACAAGGATTGGTTTTACTTGTACCATCCAAAATTTCCTTTGAATCTAGAATTCCATCACCATCTGTATCTACATCAACAGAAATCGGAGCCTCAGAATCATCTGACCCACAAGCAGCAAATAAAATCATTGATGCTACAAGTATAGTACCAGCAATTTTTCTTCCTGAAAGAAATCTAAAAATTCTATGATTAGCCTGGGCTTTTTTATTATTCTGAAACATGATGTATTTTCTTATTAGCAACTGAAACAAAAATAAGTATTCTACCACAAATCTTACGACAGCATAGATAAGACCCTAAAAAAATCGGGCAAACACACTTCTCTTATTTCCCTGAAGAAACTATAGGTCGAATTTATAGGTCAAACCACCCATAACTTGCAAGCCCTGAACAGGATAGTTAGAAAAACGTTGGTAATTGTTATTGGCAATATTTGCCATTTTCACGAAGAAAGAAAGTTGATCGTTCCAGCGATATCCTACATGGAAATTAGCATCAAAATAGCCATCCAATACTACCCGATCAGCAAAAAATTCTGAAGGAATTCCACTTGCAGTTGCAATGGTTGCTACATCATCTCGCTCACCTACGTAAAATAGATTTGCTCCTGCAAACCATTTCTCTCCTATTTGGTAATCCATAAACAATGAACCCTTAAGATCTGGTAAATTCCAAGCTGGGTTATCGGTTTCCGTATTATAGTTGAAATATTCTACATTCACTCCTAAACTGAAGTTACGGTTCACGTCTACATTTAATTCTCCAAAAGCTCCTATAGTCTTCACATCATCATAAAACACCTCAAAAGAATTACCATAGTAATACCCTTTTTCATCCGTTCTAGAATCGTTTCTAGCATTCAGTTTATATAGTGCCTTTCTATCTTCCGTAGTATAACTCACTTTAACATTATAACTTAAATTAGGTAAAATCTGCCCCTTTAAACCCACATAAGCATCGTATTTCTTATCCGTAGGAACAATACTCAACGTTGGTGAAACATAGGGATTATCCTCAACAAAACCATAGTAGGAATTCTGCATTAAATCGCCCTCTACTCCACCGTAGACTATTGCCATATCATCTAACAATCTGTAAGATGCAGTAACCGCAGGGTAGATATAAAAATTACTATCGCTATTTTCAGAATCAAGTCCGTACACAAGGTTTACACCTAAATTCAATGAAAAATCTTCGTTTAACAATGCCAAGCTTGGGTTAATACCTACCTGCAGATTGCTATAATTTATTTCTGGTGTATTGGTTGGATTGTTAAGACTAGAATTTTTAAAACTACCGCTTACATAATCCACTTTAGCTTTAACCCCAAAATTCTCATCCGCCACCGGAAATGAAAAACCTGTTTTAAAAACAGCTCTATTTTCTCCAGATTTAACAGCATCCCAGAATCTTCTGTATTCCAATTTTGCATTTTCAAAATAAGAATCCTCAACATTTATATGACCAGATGCTTCGGCCATATAATAGTTCTGACGCTCATCAATACCATCTACCTCTTCTTCTGTAAAAGTAGCATCTGGAATACCATACCAATTATACAACTGGTGCTGTGCACCTACATCTACACCCCAATCAAAATCGCTATCTCTTTTGGTATAGCTAGCATCTAATTTAGAGTTTGAGTAAATATTATCCAAAGCAACGCCATCAATATCGCCACGAGAAGAATTATGTTCCAAGCCAAGCGTATAACCAGATTCGCGGTCAATAGTTCTACTGGTGTAAAACTTGCCCATTAAATTGGCAGGATTACCAACTCCTGCAGAAGCATACGAATTGTACAATACCGGTGGCGGCGTTTTCTTTACGGCAGAAGCCTTACCCTTAGCCGGTGTAAAAGTAGAGGCTACGGGAACAGAAAATATACTGTAGTTTATCTTTTTCTTTTGCAAGACAATAGAATCGTTAAGATCGGGAATAGTCTTGATTTTAAAAGCATCGCTAATCGTTGGCGTATAGGCCTTGGTAACGGTAACGGTTTCCGTACCTATATCGTCTTTTTCTTCTTCTTGCGCAATGGCAAACTGAAAAACACCAATAAGGAAAATAAGTGTAAGCTTTATATGTTTGTGCATTCTGTGTTCTTTTTTGAATTTACACCTTAAAAGCGAAGCCGGTTCTAAAAGGCCTCGTTCAAATTCAATTTTCAATCTTGTTAAATCTATTTCTAATTTCAATCGGTTCTCACTGATGAATTACTCTGTGCTTCTTTAGCTTTAATAATCGAAAGCTCGCCTTTGGCCTCAGAAACAATTTCGGCATACTGACTGAAATTACTTATTACACTATCCAAAATATAGGTGGCTTGGTAGGCATCGCCCAAAGCATAAAAGTTCTTGGCCATGATAATCAATCCTTTCCCTCCCCATTCTTTATAACCTGAATAGTCTTTTGCTAATTTTTGTACCGCTATGTTTGAGTTTTCATAGTCTTGAGACTTGCTTTTAAAATAGGCATCGTAATACAAGGCTTCAGCCGCTGTACCCCCTGATGCTATTTTTAACACATCGGCATAAGCACTTTCTGCTTTTGCCTCATCACCTGTTGCGATGGCCGACCGTGCTATCATTATCTGTGCATCACTTTTAATACGGTTATCTATTGTAGGTGTAGCCAATACTTTTTCTGCATAAGCCAATGTCTTACCATAGTCTTTCTGCTCATAGTATCCTTTCATTAAGTTAGATTGAGCAAAAATTCTGTTTTGCTGAATATCCGCTTGATTTTCCAAACGTTGTAAATAAGGCAAGGCCGAAGCATAATCCTTTTTACCAATGTAGACTTCACAAACCCTAGTCAACGCCTGCTCTGCATATTCGCTTCCCATTTTATCGGCAACGAATTTATAATTTGGCAATGCCTTTTCCTTTTCGCCTTTAGCAAAATATAGTTGTGCTAAGTTGAAATTGGCCTTAACGGAATTTAATCCTTTTGGAAATTGTTTGATGTAATTCTCATACCCTTTAATGGCGCCATCTTTTTTGCCTTCCATATTTTGTTTATCGGCAGATTCAAAGGTGGCGTTGTCCAATTCACTATCCGTTACCTCAACAAAATCTAATTTTGACACCCATTCTCCGTACTCATCAACTCGGCCTAAATCAACATAAATCAATTTTGCCGTAGATACCGCCTGAATGGCCTCTTGTGTATCTGGAAAATTATGAACCACTGCTTTAAACTCGGTCAGCGCCTGTTCATTACGGTTTGCATTATAATGGACCAAACCTTGGCGCATCATTGCCTGTGGCACCAAAGAACTAGCTTTATACTCCGTAATTACACGTTGGTATGTCTGAAGACCTTGTTGCTCTTGTCCTGAAGCTATTAAGGTATTTGCTAATTCAAAAAGAGCATCATCTTTTAAACTCGACTTTGGATATGCCGAAACGAATGTTCTTAACTCTTCAATTTTAGTATCGCGTCTATCTACAAAACCGTAGCTAATCGCTTTTTGATAAGCCGCATAATCCTTTTCCGTTCCGGTAAGTGAAAGTGCTTTATTGTACGTTTCTATAGCTGGCCAATATTTACTGGTCACAAAATAGCTATCTCCTAAACGAAGGTAACCGTCATACAGCTTCTGTGTATCGCTAGAACCCGCATTGACGAAATTTTCAAAATAAGAAATGGCATTACTGTAATCTCTTAACTTAAAATAGGTATATGCTAAATTGTAATCTAGCTCTTTATATTCTTCAGTAGATTTAGCCGATGGGTTTTGCTGAAACTGAATATAGTCTACCAATGCTTTGCTGAAATTATTTAGGGCATATTCCGCTTCGGCTTTCCAATAGTTTGCTTTTGCACGGAACATATTATCCTCGGCACTATCAAGCGACTTTCCTAAATTCTCTGCCGCACTTTGGTAATCAGCATTCATGAACAATTCTATACCGCGGTAGTATGCTACTTTCTGGTAGGTAGCCTTACTAGCGTAATTCTTGTTTTTCTCAAGCAGCTCCATGGCTCCAGCAAAGTTTTTAGAGGTAATATATGAGTCTACTAATAACTCTTGCATCTCTTCCTTGTTGGCACTATCTGGGTATTTGGCCAAATAATCAGTGATAACCTGTGGAACTGGTTCGTAAGCATTACCAACTTCGTAGCTTAAACGCGCATAGTTTAAATATGCATCTTTCTGAATTTCCTGGGAGAAGTCCATTTGAGAAGCATTTCTAAACGCATTCAATGCTTCTTGCTTTTTATCCAACTTCAGATAACATTCCGCTAAATGGTAATATGCATTTTGAGAAACGCTATTAGTACCTCCTATAATTTTATTGAATTGCTGAACGGCATTGGCATAGTCGCCTTGCTTGTAGTACGAATAGCCCAAAAGGTAATAATCCGTATTACTCCACTTGCCTTTTTTACCTTGATAATCTTCTAGGTAAGGAATGGCGTTTGAATATTCTTTTAAGTTGAAATAGCTCTCGCCAATTATTTTGCTAAGCTCCGACTTCTCTTTTCGATCACCCTTTGCCATTTGCTTCTTTGCCAAACCTATGGCCTGATCAAACTTACCAAGCTTAAAGTTCATATCTGCCTGATAATAGTCCATCTTCTCTTCAAGAATATCAGGATCTTTTATCTGATCAAAACGCTGGTTGGCCGTTTCATAATCATCTTGCTGATAAGCAATGTAGCCCATATAGTATTTAGCCTGAGAAGCATAAACAGGTGAATTTTCTACTTTTTGAAGGTAGCTTTCTGCCTCTTTCTGTTTTCCAGACGAATACAAGGAATACCCATAATTAAAATTGAACTTGTCCATCTCTTTACGGGATAGTGCACTTTGTTCAACCTTATTGTACCATTTTAATGCATACGGATACTTTCCGGTTTCAAAATAATACTCGGCCACATCTACATAAGCAGAGTTCCTTTTAGTAGATGTTGGATAATTGGCCACGAAGTCCTCCATTAACCGATCAGCTCCCAATTGGTTCAAACGAACTGCAGCATTGGCCTCGTAATAAGCACTATTGGCCTTGGTCTCTAAATTCTTGGTATTATCCTTAACCTTAGCAAAAATGGACTGTGCAGCTTGGTACTGCTCATTGTTATAGAGCGACAAGGCATCTTGATATTGTTTCTGATCGTGAGTATAAATTTTAGTCTCTTGAGCGATTCCCATAGAAACCATCCCCAGAAAAACAGGGATAAGCGCGGTGATTTTTTTTAGCATAGTGTTCTAACTAGAAATATGTATTACCGTTAATTAATTTTAATAACGTTGAATATTGCATCTAAGTATATAGTGAGGGGTGTTTTCAACTTAATAATTTCACACCACCGGCAATCTTGAAAAAAGCAAAAAGATTTTATCAGTGCTAGCCCTACGTTAATCTTTAACTTATTACTTTTATATTATAATTACGATTCAAAGTTCGAGATTTGGCGATCACTATACAGAACTACGCCCTACCTTTAACGATTGATTAACAAATTGAACTTATAACCCGGTACCCTTAAAGATGTCAGAAACGATTTTAGAGCTAAAGGATGCAGCTATTTTTCAAAAAGATAGTCTTATTTTAAATGAAGTAACGCTTGATGTACTTAAGGGCGAATTTGTTTATTTGATAGGAAAAACGGGAAGTGGAAAAAGTAGTTTTATGAAAACGCTCTATGGAGACCTTCCTCTTAAACAAGGTACAGGGAGCATTGTAGATTTTGACCTCACCAAATTACGCGAAAAAGACATTCCTTTTCTACGCCGTAAAATTGGCATTGTCTTTCAAGATTTTAAATTATTACCAGACCGCACAATTAATAAAAACCTCTACTTTGTACTTAAAGCTACCGGCTGGAAAGATAGCCATAAAATGAGCCAAAAGATAGAGGACGTTTTGGATAAAGTAGGTATGAAAACAAAAGGGTTTAAATTTCCGCATCAGCTTTCCGGTGGCGAACAACAACGTGTAGCTATCGCAAGGGCACTTCTTAATGACCCTGATCTTATTCTAGCCGATGAGCCTACAGGAAACCTTGATCCACAAACCAGTGTAGAGGTCATGAAAGTTCTACAGGAAATACATAAGTCTGGGCGTTCTATTTTAATGGCCACACATGATTACGCACTTATTCTAAAATATCCGTCAAAAACACTTAAATGCGACGGCAACAAAATCTTTGAAGTCGTACAACGAGCCGTGTAGACTTAACTACCATTTATACATAAAATAACCTTATCCCTACAAAAGAGTAATATATAGGGCTGTTAATTTTCATAACTTTAGGGCACATGGCAACTATCTCCTTTTTTGGTGGATAAATTGCGATGGCAACGTAAATTCTTAAAAACAAGACGTTATGCCCCATATCAATTTTGCTTGGTGGAATCTTCAGAATTTTTTTGATACTGATGACGACCCTATTTCAAATGACTTTAGCTTTACACCCGCAGCAGGCTGGACAGATAGTGTATTCAATAAGAAAAAAGAAAATCTAGCCGAAGGCCTTAATCTTATTTGGCCCAATGAGCAAATTGATTTACTCACCGTTTGTGAAATAGAAAAAGATACGCTTCTTCAAGACTTATTGGAAGAAGCTGGCATGGACCACCTAAGCGTTGTCTTTGATGCTGCTGGCACAAGTGATTTAAGAGGCATTGATGTTGCCATGGCCTATAACCCTAACAAACTTACGGTGGTTTCAAGAACATCTCATCTTGTTCACCTCAGGTATCGTACGCGAGATATTTTTGAAGTGGTTTTTAGAATTAATGATACAGGCGAAGAATTTGTAGTCATCGCCTCTCATTGGCCATCACGTAGCAGAGGTCAATATCATTCCGAACCATTGCGTATTGCCGTTGCCGAACACATTGCATTTTTAGTGGAAGCGCACACCAAAGTAGATTCCACAACTTATGAGACGCTTCAAGCAAATGATGACCTGGCAGCTATTCAAGCTAAATGGGAAAGTAAAGTTTTGGTAGTTGGTGATTTTAACGATGAGCCTTTTGACCGCAGTATTATACAGCATTTAAAAGCCTCTAGAGACTTAGATAAAGTTAAAGGAGCTACTAACGATTTTGATAAATTCGTACACACCTATAAATACAGGGCTAGAGAAACTTTTCTTTACAACCTAAGTACCACTCTTATAAATAAATCTGCTTCGGGGAATACAGGGACTTATTTTTTAAGCGGATTATTTGATGGCACAGTATTTACCAACCGCTATCAGATGTTAGACCAGCTAGTGGTAACGCGTGGTTTTTTATCCGGTAACGGCCTTACTGCAGAAATAGACACTTTTGACATTGTTGATGACGGCACATTGGCAACCTCTAGCGGAAGGCCAAGATCGTTTAAATACAAATCTTCCAAACCTAATTTTGTACCCAGTGGCTATTCAGACCACCTACCCTTAAAGTTGAAACTCAATTACTGAGAATAGACCATAAAATGTGTTCTAATAAATTGAAACGGGTATCTTTAAAACGTAATTAAAGATTTGCCGCTTAGGCAGCCTCAAGCCGTTATCATGATCTTAAAAAAGCAAACCTACAGACCGGACAAGCCCACAAACCCTTTTATTGGGGCTCTCCTTTTTCTAATCTCAATTATCCTTTTATTAATCACCGGGCCACTTGGCTTTGTTTACGGTATTTTTCATAGCCTGTTTACCCGAGGGATTAAAGGTGTTGGCGAGTATTTTTTAAAAATTGCTATCTCTATAGATCAGCTGGGAAATGTAATGATGCAACATTTAATGAATATACTCTGGACAGATAAGAACGGTTATAAATTTGGTAATAGAGATGAGACTATTTCAAGTGCCTTAGGACGCAATAAAAAGCTGGGGACACTTACCGCAGCAGGAAGACTTATAGATAAGATTTTAGATATTATTGACCCAGACCACTCGCTCAATTCCATTGATTATTATGTGGAACCTTCGGAAAACATCATAGACCATTTAGCATGGATACGTATTGAAGACGAGCAAATTCTCTGTCTCAAGAAAGTAAACGAAGATTTCTATTTTATTCCCAAAGGCATGCGTATTGTTGGTCATACCGATTCTCAAACCCTAGAAAAAAGCACCAAGCAAATTTTTAATGTAGATATTGATATTACATCAATGGAATTCGTTGGTATTTTTGAGGCTCAGGCAAACGGGAAGAAACCAGGAATTTTATCACGCATGACTTGCTATACGGCAGTACATAAAGGTGAGTTGCAACCTGATTCTAAAATCAACGAAATAGTGTGGTTAACGTATGAAGACAAAGCTAACCTGAGCGAGGTAGATCAGTTAATTTTTGATGTTTTATATCAAAACGGTGAGCTTGCCTAAAATCTGTATCTTTAGTTTCCTTTTATCAAATCCTAAACCCCCTAAAAACATCAACTTAAACAGCCTGCAAACCAGGGGTGAGTTCAACCAATATACATTAGGTGAAGAAAAAGCAAATCTGGGCATACAGGTCTCTGATGCATATGCCAGAAAACTGAGACATACATGGCTACCTAGCTTCAATAAGCGATATAGATGCTCAAATTGGCAAGGTCTATCAAGAATTAAAAAAGACTTAGAGTTAGACAAAAATACCGTCATTATAATTTAGGGAGACCATGGTTGGTATTTGGGAGACCACCACGTCTGGGAAAACATACTCTTTTTGAAAATGCCTTAAAAAGCACGCTCATTATCAACTCTCCTTATTCCCAATACCGAAGAAGTTGCATACAGTTATTTCAAGAACGGAATCTCTATGCGAACTAAAAATTACAGGTTAACAAAATACTTTAGAAAAGACCAACCCGTTATTGAACTGTACGACCATGACTTGGGCAATGTTAAAGAGGATAAAATATTGCGGAAGAAAAACTAGAGATTGTAAAAGAATTGATGCCGCTTTTGACAAAAGGAGATACAGGTATTTTCACGATTACCGAATAAAATGTAAGCAAGTGCGTATCGTTCGATTACTCTCAAAAGTTTTTGTTACTTTGCCGCTATAAATTTTAAAATAGAATAATGGAAGTTTTAGGTATTGATGTAGGAGGTTCTGGTATAAAAGGTGCCATTGTAAATATCGAAACCGGAAAATTAGTTACGAAACGTCATCGTATACCTACCCCTGAGTCCCGTAAGCCAGAAGATATGGCAGATAGCGTTGCCCAGATTGTAAAGCATTTTGATTACAAGGGTAAAGTAGGCTGCGGTTTTCCGACTGTTATTAAAAGAGGAGTCTGTAAATCTCCTGGAAATCTTCATAAAAGTTGGTTGAACACCAATGTAGAAGAGCTTTTTCAAAAAAAGACCGGTCTTGACTTTACCGTAATTAACGATGCCGACTTAGCTGGTTATGCCTCTATGAACTATGGCACAGGTAAAGATATGGAAGGCCTTGTTGTAATGCTTACTATTGGTACCGGACTTGGTAGTGGTGCATTTCTAGACGGAAAATTGATTCCTAATTTTGAACTAGGACAAATTCCATATAAGAAATATAAGAAAATAGAACTTTGGGCGGCAGGGTCTGCTAAAGATCGTGAAGGATTGACTTATAAAAAATGGGGCAAGCGCTTCAACAAGTTTCTAAAATTGGTAGATTTAATTGTTTCCCCAGATACTATTCTTCTGGGTGGCGGTGCATCAAAAGATTTTGACGAATTTAAAGATTGTATTACTATAGACACTCCCGTTATACCTGCTGGTCTTCAAAATCATGCTGGAATTGTAGGTGCAGCGGCTGCAGCTTTTCACAACATATCATACCATTAAAGAACAATAACTATAAAACAAAAAAAGGCCTTAATTGAGAATTAAGGCCTTTTTTGTTTATTTAATCTTTGCATTCTCTGGAACTGCAAAAAAGTCTTGATCAATATCTTTTAGAAAATGGATATCTGTGATATCTATTTGAGTAACATACTCACCTTGCATACCTTCTTTCGTACTCCAATGTGTTCTTAGTTCTTTTGGCAATAATACTCCACTTACGTCTACCAATTCACCAACTTCCATAAACTTTTCAGGATTGTGACCTCCATCTTTAAAATACTCAGGATATGAAACTATATATCTGTTTGCGGTCAATAAATGCGATTCTTTATCAAACTGAAGAATATAATAATCATCAGGAGCATCACCAGTACCAGCATCAAAAGTAACTTTCACTACATCATTAGCTTTATTCTTATAGGTTGTTTCTGGCAACAGTTCTAGATTTACACCTTCACCATCCAATACAAATGGATGTCCCATTAAGTATAGTGGTGTTAGCGCCCAAAACTTAGTATCGTATGCAAAAGCCGTAGAATCCTTAGCCTGTACCCAGGCAGTTTCACCATCCCATCCAAATGTTGCCGTACTATCCGTAACGCTTGTATGCACCGCTTTGTTACGCCATGCATCTACTACCTCATAACTATCACGTACCGTGCTACCATCTAAAGGTTGGTAATTAAAACGAAAAGCCAATGCTCCGTTACCATACCAATTTTTAAGCCCACCGTGAGCCTCCATTCCTGCCCAAACGATTTTACCTGCATCTGTTTTTTCTAACCTGCTTTTAGCCTTCTCTACACGATTGTTAACCCAAGCTTCAGGTATTACATAACCTTCTGTAGCTTCATCTGTAGCAACTGCGGTTGCTTCTTTCTTTTCTTTTGGTTGCTCATTACATGATGATAATAACGTACCAATCATTAAAAAACCGATAATTTGAACATTAAATTTCATAGGTATTCTTTTTGGGTTAAAACCTTAAGTCGATTCAATACATTATACCTTTCAAAAAAGGCAAAAAAAAAGCCCTGAATGTTAATTCAGGGCTTTTTAAATTATGCTATTTTGTATCTCTTTCGATCTACTTCTGTGAGATATATTTTCCTAATTCTAAGAAAGTTTGGTGTTACCTCTACATACTCATCTTTCTGAATATATTCTAACGCCTCCTCTAATGAGAATTTGATAGCAGGAACAATCTTTGCTTTATCATCCGCACCTGAAGAACGAACGTTTGACATCTTTTTAGTCTTAGTGATATTCACCGTCATGTCATCACCACGAGAATTCTCACCAATTACTTGACCTTCGTAAATATCCTCTCCCGGATCAACGAAAAACTTACCGCGATCCTGAAGTTTATCAATAGAATAAGGTATTGCTTTTCCATTTTCCATAGAAACCAAAGAACCATTCTGTCTTTGTGGAATAGCTCCCTTCATAGGTTGGTAATCCAAAAAGCGATGCGACATAATAGCCTCACCAGCAGTAGCGGTCAACAATTGGTTACGAAGACCAATGATACCTCTTGAAGGTATCAAGAATTCACAAATCATACGTTCACCTTTAGCTTCCATACTGGTCATCTCTCCTTTTCTGATAGAAACCATTTCTACTGCTTTTCCAGAAACATTTTCTGGCAAATCAATAGTCAACGCTTCTATTGGCTCACATTTAACACCATCAATTTCTTTAATGATAACCTGTGGTTGACCAATTTGAAGTTCGTAACCTTCACGGCGCATGGTCTCAATCAATACAGAAAGGTGTAATACACCACGACCAAAAACTAAAAACTTATCCGCACTATCTGTTTCATTAACACGAAGTGCTAAGTTCTTTTCTAGCTCACGCTCTAAACGTTCTTTAATATGTCTTGAAGTAACAAATTTACCGTCTTTACCAAAAAATGGACTATCATTAATAGTAAACAACATGCTCATTGTTGGTTCATCAATAGCGATTGTTTTTAAACCTTCAGGATTTTCAATATCAGCAACAGTGTCACCAATTTCAAAACCTTCAATACCTGTTATAGCACAAATATCTCCTGTAACTACTTCTTTTACTTTAAGTCTTCCTAACCCTTCAAAAATAAAGAGCTCCTTAATTTTTGATTTTACGATAGACCCATCTCTTTTAACCAAAGAAATTTGTTGTCCCTCTTTTAAACCACCTCTAATTAACCTTCCAATAGCAATACGTCCTGTAAAAGAAGAGAAATCTAAAGATGTAATTAACATTTGAGTATTACCTTCTTTTGGTTCAAAAGTTGGGATATGCTCAATAACCATATCTAACAATGGCTCTATGTTTTCTGTTTCATTTTTCCAATCATCACTCATCCAGTTGTTCTTTGCCGAACCGTAAACGGTAGGAAAATCTAACTGCCATTCTTCTGCACCTAATTCATACATAAGATCGAAGACCTTTTCATGAACTTCTTCTGGAGTACAGTTTTCTTTATCAACCTTGTTGATAACCACACAAGGTTTCAAACCTAAGTCAATTGCTTTTTGAAGTACAAAACGCGTTTGAGGCATAGGGCCTTCAAAAGCATCCACCAATAACAAAACTCCGTCTGCCATGTTTAAAACACGTTCAACCTCACCACCAAAATCGGCGTGACCAGGAGTATCAATGATATTAATTTTTGTTCCTTTATAAACAACAGATACGTTCTTTGAAGTAATGGTAATACCACGTTCACGTTCTAAATCGTTGTTATCCAAAATTAAATCTCCTGTGTTTTGATTCTCACGAAACAATTGACAGTGATACATAATTTTATCTACCAAGGTTGTTTTACCGTGGTCTACGTGTGCGATAATCGCAATGTTTTTAGTTATTGGCATATGTAAATATTTAATAGCAGTCAGCCGCTATTTTAAGCGTGCAAAGATACTGCTATTTTCCATGCAGTAACACAAACTTATGTTATTTTTATGTTGTTGATTTCTAGCCAGTTCGCTCTAATTAGGACAAGTGACTATAAGTGATGCTCTTATTCGTACAAAAAGTGTTTATAAAAAATCCAATTAATAGCTTAACGCCGTTTTCCTAATACCCAACCTACACGCGCTGATAGAATGGGTCCCAAACCATTGTCGGATTGCGTACTAAAATACCCTACTCCACCCTCTAAGCGATAGAAAAACCCACGCTTATAGGTTCGTTGTAAGCCGTATACCGGACCAACACCAATAATACTCTCAGCCAATTCTAAATCTCCGAATATTGGATTTGCATCTTGATAGACCATTACCGCAGCTATATAATTCCCTGAATTACCAGAGATATTTTTCCCTTTATCCAATCTTCTCTCCATATTGTAATAATAACGGAACTGCCCCCTTAGCGTAGGATAAATACCAAAATCTGTTTCACAACCGCTACATCCTCTTAAGCCAAAACCAACAACAAGCTCTAAGCTAGCCGTTGTATTTTTTCCTAATCCTTTTTCATAGAGAATTGCAGGCACAGGCAATCCTAACTGAACTTGATGATTCTCAACATTTTTGTTGGTTTGTGCTTGTGCACAAATTGTAAAGACGAAAAAAATTAATAAAAAATTGATGCTTTTCATAAGATAGTTCTATTATCCGTTAAGCTTTTTAAGTTATCAAACATTAAGCCATTAACTCATTTTTCCTAACATATTTGTAGGAAAAAAACTTTATTAAGATATCTTGACAAGCAACTACTACTTTTACTTTAAAAAACCTACACTTTCCTTAAACAAGAACAACCACTTATTTCCCTACGCACCATCGTTTTTCGCTTATAATCCACCCGATACTTATATTGGCTACAGGGTAAACTCTACCTTTAAACTGACCAGCATAATAAGCAGCACCAACATCAACAGAGAAATTGAACCCTGAATCATAACTGCGCTGCAGACCAGTTACCAAACCTGCATAACCAAAAGCACCCTTTACCTCTCTGTTTTCAATTATTCTAGCTCCAGGAAAAAATACTGCAGCAGCAGGCGCCACGTAATTTGCGGAATTACCATAAATCTGCCTTCTATTTTGCTGCCTTTTTTCAAAATTGTAATAATACCTATACTGCCCAGCAATAGCTGGGAAAAACCCTAACTCTTCATAAACTTTAGATACTAAAGGGTCTAGTGCAACTTGCATTCCTGCTTTGACATCAAACGTAGTGTTGGTGCCAATTGCCATTTCATATTCAAACCCAGGGTTTACAAGGTTAATTTTCATCTGTCTTAATTCGCAATTTTTACCGAACTGAGCATTGACATGGCTCACAAGCAGTATCAGCAAAAACAAGGGTAAGCTTTGTTTAAAATACATTTTGATTTGGGTTTTCTACAATCTTATTCAAATACAACCGTAAGCTGCTTAAAATAGTATCTTTGTTCAAAATATTCGACGAATGGACTTATCCTTAATACCTCAAATAAAGCATACAGATAGCAACAACTTTTTTCTACTTTCAGGTCCTTGCGCTATCGAAGGCGAAGATATGGCGATGCGTATTGCAGAGCATATTGTTACGATTACCAGCGATTTAAAAATACCTTACGTATTTAAGGGTAGTTTTAAAAAAGCAAACAGAAGCAGATTGGATTCTTTTACTGGTATTGGGGACGAGAAGGCATTAAAAATATTACGGAAGGTTTCTGAAACATTTCATGTACCGACTGTAACCGATATTCACACGGAACAAGATGCTATTATGGCTGCGGAATACGTAGATGTATTACAAATTCCAGCTTTTTTGGCGCGTCAAACAGATTTAGTTGTTGCAGCTGCTGAAACAGGAAAAACAGTTAACATTAAAAAAGGACAGTTCATGAGTCCAGAAAGCATGAAACACGCGGTTAACAAAGTTACAGAAACAGGTAACCAACAAGCTATGATTACAGATCGTGGTACCATGTTTGGTTATCATGATATGGTAGTTGATTTTAGAGGCGTACCCACCATGAAACAATATGCCCCTGTTGTTTTAGATGTAACCCATTCATTACAACAACCCAATCAATCTTCGGGTGTTACAGGCGGTAGGCCTTCATTAATCGGAACAATGGCACGAGCAGGAATGGCTTCCGGTGTTGACGGTCTTTTTATAGAAACTCATTTTGATTGCGCCAATGCAAAAAGTGATGGTGCCAATATGCTTGACTTAGGGTTGATGAAAAAATTATTGACCGATTTAACAGCTATTAGGAGAACAATTAATGAGCTTAAGTAACTCCTGCAGTTTCTTTCTGAAATTTCTTTTTTATTAAAACTAGTCTTCGAATACTTTTCGTTAACTAAAACAATCCTGCAATATTTGAAACTTAAAAAAGTTATCGATTCTAAAAAACAGTCGAAAATGCATACTCGCTTCTCAATACTAGTTTTATTTCATTTAATCAGTTTTACGATTCAATCACAGCAGCCAGACACTTTCGGAGAAGTTACCGCAGAAGAATTGCAGATGACCAATTACCCTAATGATTCATCTGCCAATGCCGTAGTCCTATATGAACGTGGGGATAATTATTTTAAAGTAATCAATAATAGCATTCGCATAATAAAAGAATACCACGTTAAAATAAAAATTTTAAACGAAAAGGGATATAATCAGGCTGATATCTCCATTCCGATTAGGAAAACGGAAAAAAATTCTGAAATTCTAAAGGATTTAAAAGCCATTACCCATAACGGAAAAAATCAAATCAGAGTCCTCTCAAAAAACATGTATACTACAGATGTACACAAATTTGCCAGTGAACGAACCTTTACTTTTCCCAACATAAAACAAGGAAGTGTAATAGAATATAAATACAAATTAATATCACCATATATCTACAATTTTAAGGGTTGGGATTTTCAATCGGATATTCCTAAAATATATAGCGAGTTCAATGCTAAAATCCCAGGGAATTACGTTTACAACCGAGCAATGATCGGTAGTATAGAATTAGATATTAACGAAGCTGATGTTAAAAGTGAATGTTTTCATATAGAAGGATATCGAAGTGCCAGTTGTGAAATTTTAAAGTATGCAATGAATGATATACCTGCGTTTAAAATTGCAGAAGATTTTATGCTAGCACCTTCAAACTATATTTCTCGCCTAGATTTCGAGCTTTCCGAATATACAGATTTTCAAGGGTTAAAGAGTAGATATACTAAAACTTGGAATGATGTTGACAAAGAATTCAGAAATGATAAAAATATTGGAAGACAGTTGACTAAAAAGAGTTTTTTCGAAAACCATGTGCCAGAGACACTACTTAGCGAACCGAACGAAGAACAACGCGCAATGAATATTTATGCCTTTGTTCAAAACCATTTCAATTGGAATGAGAAATATGGAATTTACGGAAAAGCTCGTGTTAAAGAAGCTTTTAACCAAGGTAGAGGTAATGTTTCTGAAATTAATTTATCACTTATTAATCTTTTGAATGCTGCTGGGCTCAAAGCTAATTTAATGCTAATGTCCACCCGTAAAAACGGGCTTCCAAAACAAGGTCATCCAGTTATGAGTGATTTTAATTACTGTATTGCTCATCTCACCATCGACGGAAAAATTTATTTGTTAGATGCTACAGATAAATATATGGCATTTGGCATGTTACCTTTTAGAGCTCTTAACTACTATGGCAGGGTAATGGACTTTAAAAATGAAAGTTATTGGCACACCATTATCGCTGAAAGCGACAACATACATCAGATACGTATTCAACTGGATTTTGATATTGAAGA
The DNA here is from genome assembly GCF_015330125.1 of Zobellia nedashkovskayae. Taxonomy (NCBI): domain Bacteria; kingdom Pseudomonadati; phylum Bacteroidota; class Flavobacteriia; order Flavobacteriales; family Flavobacteriaceae; genus Zobellia; species Zobellia nedashkovskayae. The sequence goes on from NZ_JADDXR010000002.1 coordinate 363,774, forward strand.
AAAAAAAGCTACTGGAATGATGGACATTACCAACACTGGTTACAACGCAATCAATGTCCGTAAAAATATAAATACACAAACAGAAAATGAATACTTGAACTCATTGGAAGATGATATTGAAGGAGACTTTATCATAACCGATTATAGTAGAAATGTAGAACAGCAAACAGAAACAAAAACTTCAGAACGTTTAAAATTTGAATTAGCAAATGTATTAAATGGAGATATGGTCTATTTTAATCCATTCCTGATCAGTTTCTTTAATAAAAACCCTTTTTTACTAGAAGAACGTAACTATCCTGTAGATTTCGGTTATTCTCGTATTTACAAATATCAAACGGTAATAAAAATACCAGATGGGTATGCACTTCATGAACTTCCAGAATCTAAGACCGTTAAATTAGGCAACAATGCCGTAGAGATGAAGTTTCAGTCAAATGGAAATGAAAAAACTGTCATTATTCAATTTAATCTTTCATTTAACTCACCACATATATCAGCAGAAGATTATGAAGATTTAAAGACTGTTTTTAGTTATGTGACTGATATACAAAACAACTCTCTTGTAATTTTAAAAAAAAATAACCGACTTTAATTAGATAATTACTTATAAAATCTAGCATTCCTAACCGCATAAGCTTCTTTAAGAATATCAATAAGAACAGAATCGTTTATGCTTTCTAAAGAAGTATAACGCAAAGATTTAATCACCTTACGACCTTCACTGATCATATGCTCTTGATGCACTGTAAAGTGTGCTCCCTTCCAAAAACCAAGATCTATATAATCTTTACTTTGATTCAAATAACAAAAGGGCGTTCCATTGATATAATAAAAGGGAACTCTATATTTGAACTTTAAATCAACCTGTGTAACAGTTCGCTCAACTACCGATTGCAAATGCAGCAAAATACTCCTAAAAGGCTCAGGCTTATCAAGTATGTAATTTTCTGCAGGGTTCATGGTTTAAAATCAGGTTAAATAACAACAAATATAACTACCGCCCGTTGTACTTTATAGACTAAATCTTCATTTTTTTCATGATTATCAGCACATTAAAAAATAATTTGTTTCACAAAAGATTACTATTGCTCACCGCATTGGGTACGGTGCTTTTAGCCTTACGGGTGTATTTGACGCAATCTATAGACTTTACTTTTTTATTATGGAATCTCTTTTTAGCACTAATTCCCCTTTTTCTATCCAAGCAGTTTTTATTTAATGTTCAGGTTGGAAAATCAAAAACATTACGCGTTATCATACTTTTATTATGGGTTCTCTTTTTGCCTAACAGCCCGTATATCATTACAGATTTTGTTCATTTAGATAGCGCTAGACCTACCTTTTGGTTAGACCTTTTATTATTTTTTGTCTTTTCCTTAAACGGATTGATTTTAGGGGTTCTTTCTATGATGGATGTCTTTAGTTACCTTAGAAAGAGAAACCACCCCGTTTTGGCCAACGGCATATTACTGTTTGTAAGTTTACTTAGTGGCTACGGTGTTTTCTTAGGTCGTTTCTTACGTTTTAACTCTTGGGATATTGTAACCAAGCCTCTTGTTCTAATCCAGAGTCTATTCAACTCATTATTTTTAGTAGACGCCTGGATGTGGATTTTTGGTTTCGGAAGTTTTATATGGGTTTCATTTTGGGCACTTAAACCTTTCTTACGAGGCCACGGTACAATGGCTATTAACAAACCAAAAGATTAATCTCCCTCAATACAGTTGTAAAAAATTTTGGTGCTTGTTCATTCTTCCAACAAGATAAACTATGTTTTACGACAGGTATCGGATACTTGAGCTACCCAAAAAAACAAAGATACTATTGATGGTATCTTAAGTACTAAAACCGAAAAAATTTTAAAATTAAATTCCCACGTAATCGGATAAATATTGGTAGCGTGGCGTGAGCTTACCATCTTTGGTCATGCGTGCTCTCTCAAGAACCCCGTCTTTATCGCCATTAAAAAATGCGGGTATTACATTTTTAACAAACGCTTGCCCGAACCCTTCACTAGCATCTTGAGGAATCTCGCAAGGTAAATTATCCACCGCCATAACCGCTATAGCAGATTCGTCTCTAAAGTCGATTTCAGATTCTTTCTCAGCATCGTATCCATAAATGGGGTCTGCAATGGTAGAAGGTCGTATAGTAGTAGCTACAGGCCCATCTATATCACAACTTACATCTGCAACTACTTTTATTTTAAAATCTCTCTGCTTAGCATCTTCCCGTGTAAAAAGATAAGGGGCTCCTTGACCATAAAAATGACCTGCGATGAAAAAATCAGAAACTTGGGTAAAGCGAAAAAAGTTGCTTCTATACTCTTCTGGATTAGCAAAGAAGTCGGCTTTGTTTCCTCTTACACCATCTTTACGCTTGTTATAATCAGAAGCATCTATCTGGCAATAAACTGGCACATCAAAAGTCTGCTCAAGATATGGTGTAACGTTTACCTTTCTAATATTTATAGCATCCAACATTTCTCTTGCTCCATTACCAACTCTACCCCTACCCGTTAAAATAATTTTGATATTGGGTAGTTTTATCTTTTTCAACTCTTGAATCAGTTCTTGCTGATTGGCCAAATCTTCAGCTTTTGGTAATTGATATAGATCGAATTTGAGTCCGTATGCCCGCAGTCCGTTATACGCTCCAACAATACCCGCATAACGACCAAAAGCCACCAAACGTTGTTCTTTTTTATTGGTTATAACTTCGTGGTCATAAAGTTCAATGTTCTTTTCTAACACCGCTCTCAATAATTTTTTATTGTACGGTTGTTCTTTTATGGTATGCGAAAAGAAAAAATATTTTTTATTGGGAATCAAACTGTTTATAGGCACTTCTTTTACCCCCAAGAGCACATCGCAATCTTCCATTTTAGAAGCTACCACAAAGCCTTTGGCCTTATACTCCTCATCAGAGAAAACGCGAATAGGCGAAGGCTCTACAATAATTTCTGCTTTTGACTGATGGGCTACGACTTTTTGGCAGGCCTCCGGTGACAAAACAACACGGCGGTCTGGTGGACTTTTACGCTCCTTAATGATTCCGAACTTCATGATAATAGACTTTTACAACTTATGAGTGGACTATGGTTTCAAATGTAACTTATGATTGGAGCCTATCAAAACTTTTTTTGGAATACTTTTTGGGGTATCTTTGCCGACCGCAGTAGTTTTTACTATTGTGAATTTTTTTACGGGGCCGACTGGTTTTGACAGCGAGACCAATGGTATTGTAAGCATGTCGAGCGCTGAGAAATAGCTCGTTAATATCATTTTTCACACTTTTAATTGGCGATAATAACTACGCTCTTGCCGCTTAATCTGAATTATAGTAAGATTAGCCTCGTCTCTACTAGGTAGAGAAGCGAGATGTTCCTGAATAGCCTCTGTCGACGGCGATTCAATCCGGAGCACCATAAATGTCGATATAAGGGTAGTATTCGCTTTGGTACTGCCACCAAAACTTTAAGAAGCTAAGCGTATATTGGGCCGTTTCCGGTCAGGTATGCGTCGAAAACTAATCGGAAACTAAACATGTAGAAAGCTTTGTTATTGCTTGTTTGGACGAGGGTTCGAATCCCTCCGGCTCCACATTTAAACCCCGTAAACCCTTTGTTTACGGGGTTTTTTATTTTCAAATAAAAACGATACTGCCGTAAAAAACTCAACTAGTTTAATATCATATTTTGAAAAATTCAGGCGATTAGAACAGCTTAAAAATACCATACCAATTATTTAGTAGAAAGTATTATTTTTAGAAACATGATGCCTTATAAAAATATGGCGGAGGTATACTAATCAAAAACAATCGGATTTTGAGAGATTTTTTTAAGACAGCAACCTATAAAAAGGGTATCAGTACAGGAAGCATGAATATGCTATTAGGCGTAGTTCTAATAGGTTTATGGTCCGGTAATCTTGCCTACGCACAAGATAGAATTACAGGGGAAAATTTTGCTGGCCGTTCAGAGGTTATCGCTACCAACGGAATGGTTGCCTCCAGTCACCCACTGGCTACGCAAATAGGATTAGATATTCTCAAAAAAGGGGGTACGGCCATAGATGCGGCCATTGCTGTTGATGCCGCACTCGGACTCATGGAACCCACAGGAAGTGGAATTGGAGGAGATTTATTTGCCATCGTTTGGGATGAAAAAAACCAAAAACTACACGGTCTAAACGCTAGCGGACGCTCGCCAAAAAGCCTAAAACTGGAGTACTTCAAGAAAAATGATTTAGAAAAAATACCTTCCACAGGACCGTTGCCTGTGTCCGTGCCCGGTTGTGTGGATGGTTGGTTTGAACTTCATAAGAAATTCGGAAAATTGAAAATGATCGAAATTCTAAATCCCGCGATTCAGTATGCCGAAAACGGATTTCCGGAAACCGAACTTATTGCCTATTACCTAAAGTCGGTCACGTACTACAGTAAAAAGTATCCAAATGTTACCGAAACATATACGAATAATGGAACTGTCCCTAAAAAGGGAGATATTTTTAAAAATCCTTATTTGGCAAATACCTACAGAACAATTGCGAAGCAAGGCCGAGATGCTTTCTACAAAGGAGACATTGCTAAAGTAATTTCCACTTTTATTAAAGAACAAGGCGGTTTTCTTTCGTATGATGACCTTAGTGAGCACCGTTCCGAATGGGTAGAACCCATCTCCACCAACTATAGGGGATATGATGTTTGGGAACTTCCGCCAAACGGTCAAGGTCTTGCGGCTTTACAAATGCTGAATATTATAGAAGGGTATGATTTTAGCGCTATTGAATACGGTAGCGCCCAACACTTACACATTGTAAACGAAGCAAAAAAATTGGTTTTCGAAGACAGGGCAAAGTATTATGCCGATCCCAGTTTTTCTCCCATACCTGTGCAACAACTACTATCTAAAGACTATGCGACCGAACGTAGAGATTTAATAAATCCTAAAAAATCAGGTACCTACGAAAGTGGCAAAGTAGACCATACAGGTACCGTTTATTTGACGGTAGCCGACAAAGACGGGAATATGGTTTCGCTTATACAAAGTAATTATAGAGGTATGGGTTCGGGCATGGTACCACCTAAATTAGGATTTATGCTTCAAGACCGTGGCGAGGCTTTTACGTTAACACCGGGCAAACCCAATTCCTACGAACCGGGCAAACGTCCTTTTCATACCATCATACCCGGTTTTGTAACCAAAGAGGGAAAGCCTTTTCTGAGCTTCGGGGTTATGGGTGGTGATTTTCAGCCTCAAGGTCATGTGCAGATTCTTATGAATATTATCGATTTTGGAATGAATGTACAAGAAGCAGGTGATGCACCTAGGTTTGAACATATTGGTTCTTCTTCAGTCGTTGGTGAGCCTTCAAAAGGAAAAGGCGAGATTTTGCTTGAAAGCGGATTTGAATTTGATGAAATCAGAAAATTAATGTCTATGGGACACAAAGTAGGCTTTGGCGGTTACTATGGCGGCTATCAGGCCATACTTTACGATGCAGAAAGAGGCGTTTATTTTGGCGCTTCAGAATCCAGAAAAGATGGTCAGGCAGCGGGATATTAATTAAACCAAGTTTTACAATAACGGTTGTAAAACTTCCCATACCGTATTTGCCACAATCTTGTGCCCCTCAATAGTAGGGTGAATACCATCAGCTTGATTCAACGAGGCAATTCCACCCACATCTTTCAAAATAAATGGAATAAATTCTATGTCATTTTTTTCGGCTAAGTCTACAAATAACTGTCTAAATTCCGTGGTATATTTTTCTCCCATATTTGGAGGCAACTGCATACCCGCAAGCACGATTTTAATATCCGGACTTTTTTCTCTTACCACGTCTATTATCGCTTGTAAGTTAGAGCGTGTTTCCGATAGATCCACACCACGCAAACCGTCATTGGCACCGAGTTCCAAAACAAAAATATCAAAATCTTGTTTTATTACCCAATCAATGCGGCTTCTACCTCCAGCACTTGTTTCGCCACTTACCCCTGAATTGATTACCGTATACTCTAAGCCTAAAGAATCAATCTTTTGTTGCACTACAGCCGGGTAGGCATCATTGTTATCATCAAGACCATAACCTGCTGTAATACTGTCTCCAAAAAACAGAATGCTCTTTGTTTCAGTATCGGTCACTACCGTATCTTCTACCTGTTCAGAAGAGTTTGCAACTTCAGTTGCTTTTTCCTTTTTTGCATCGCCACATGAAAGAAAAAATAGCGCTAGAAAAAAATAACTAAACTTTATGAGTTTCTGCCCTAATGACATTGGTAATTTAGACTGGAAATCTTTATTATGCGGCTTGAACATAAATGGTATTTAAATTAAAATAATGTCAAAGATATTAAAGATTACCGGTTTGGAGAGAACATACACCAGCGGTAACAAGCAATTAACAGTTTTGCACGACATCACTTTTGATGTTGAGGAAGGCCAGACTTTTTCAATAGTAGGACCTTCGGGAAGTGGCAAGACAACTTTATTGGGCTTATGTGCTGGTTTAGATGCACCAAATGCAGGTTCTGTAGAATTATGCGGACAGGATTTAAACACCCTAAATGAAGACCAACGCGCCCAGTTACGAAATGAAAAAGTTGGTTTTATATTTCAGAATTTTCAATTGTTACCTACACTTACAGCACTAGAAAATGTGAGCGTTCCTTTGGAACTACAAGGCGCCAAAGATGCCACTCAGAAAAGCACGGAGCTATTAGAAAAAGTGGGTTTAAAAGACCGCATGCATCATTATCCGTCACAATTATCTGGTGGCGAACAGCAGCGCGTAGCCTTGGCAAGGGCCTTTGCGAATGCACCTTCCATTTTATTTGCAGATGAACCTACAGGAAATCTAGATACTGAAACCGGAGAGAAGGTAATTCAGTTATTATTAGACTTGAATAAAGAAAACGGAACAACTTTAGTCATCATCACCCACGATTTAGAATTAGCTAACCGAACACAGCAAATATTACAACTTAAAGGCGGAAAAATAGTAACCAATCAACCTACTACGGCATTTTGAAGAATTCTACCTCTAAAAAAGATATACAGACATCTTGGCTTTTTAAAATGGCCTGGCGCGATGCCAAGGCTAGTAAAGTGCGTTTGTTGCTGTTTATGGCATCCATTATTCTGGGAATTGCAGCTGTCGTATCCATACAATTATTCAGCACGAATTTAAAGGACAATATACAGCGCCAATCAAAGGCCTTGATGGGTGCCGATTTCAACATAGACTCTAAGCAAATACCAACAGAACGAGCACAGGCCATTATAGATTCATTACAACCTGATGCATATGAAGTCAACTTTGTATCTATGGCTATTTTCCCAAAAAATGGTGGCACCAAGTTGGTAAAGGTACAGGGCTTGGACGGAAATTTCCCCTTTTATGGAGACATAGACACCCAGCCGTCTGCTGCAGCTAATACTTATCAAGAATCTGGTGGCGCTTTGGTTGATGCTACGCTGATGCTTCAGTTTAATATGAATCCAGGTGATTCTATAAAAATAGGTGAACTAACCATCCCCATTGCAGGTGCATTAAAAGCGATTCCGGGAACTACCGCCATTTCAACTTCTGTAGCACCTCCTGTAATTATACCCTATCGCTATATAGAGGCTACAAATTTATTACAATTCGGAAGCCGAAAGGAATATCAATATTACTACAAGATTCAAGATACCGTCAACCTAAAAAGACTGCAGGACAAACTTGAGCCTGAACTGGAACTAGAAAACGCAGACCTAGACACACATACCAGTGCCACAAAACGCTTAGGCAAACGCTATGACAATGTTGGTAAATTCTTAAACCTAGCAGCATTTATCGCCTTGCTTTTAGGGTGTATCGGTATTGCCAGTTCTGTACATATTTACATCAAAGAAAAATTAAAAGCCATTGCTATTTTAAAATGCATGGGCGCTTCTAGAATTCAAAGTTTTCTGATTTTCTTAATTCAGATTGCTGGAATTGGAGTCGTTGGAGGTCTCATTGGGTCGCTCATAGGTATTGGTGTACAACAATTATTTCCGTATTTACTCAAAGAATTTTTGCCTTTTGATCTGGAAATTACCATTACCGCGCAACCTTTAATAATTGGCGTTTTGCTTGGGCTATTTATGTCCGTTTTATTTGCACTTCTGCCTTTATTAAGAACGTGGTATGTATCGCCATTAGATGTTTTACGTGTCGATGAAAATTCATCTCAAGAACCGCAAAGCGTTCGACTTTTGGTCTTTGGAGCCATTTTGATATTCTTGTTTTTATTTTCCTTTTGGTTGATTAAAGATGCCTTGTATGCCTTGGCATTTGTTGCCGGTACCGTAATTACGTTTGTCATATTAGGGGTGGTGGCATCGCTTTTCACTAAGATGGTGAAACGCTTTTTTCCCAAGCATTGGAGCTTTACGGCACGGCAAAGTTTACTCAACCTGTTCAGACCAAACAACCAAACCGTTGTACTGGTCGTTGCTATAGGTTTGGGTACTTTCCTTATTAGCACTTTATATTTTACCAAAGATATTCTATTATCAAAAGCTGAAATTGGACAGAGCTCTGAAAGTGCCAATATGATAATCTTGGATATTCAACCGGAACAGCGAGATTCAGTTGCAAAAACTATTGGTGACAAAGGTTTCCCAGTACTCAACAACATTCCTTTGGTAACCATGCGTATGCAGAATATTAACGGTAGATCGGTTAATGAACTCCGGAAAGATACCACACACCAATTACGCAGATGGATTCTTAATCATGAATTCAGAACCACATACCGCGATTCCCTTACTCCTTCTGAAAATTTGCTGGAAGGCACATGGACTCCTGAGATAAAAGAGGGCGAACCTGTGTACATTTCTATTTCCGATAATCTTTCCAGAGATGCTGAAATAGGCGTGGGCGACCCTGTTGTTTTTAATGTACAAGGCGTATTATTAAAAACTACAGTTGGCAGTATACGCGAAGTAGATTGGGCGCAGATGCAACTTAATTTTTCAGTTGTATTTCCTAAAGGAGTTTTGGAAAAAGCACCTCAATTCAATGTTTTTACCAGTAATATACCAGACGAAAAAGGCTCGGCACTATTACAACGGGATTTGGTTGCTAAATTTCCCAATGTGACTATAATAGATTTGCGACAGGTTTCCACTTTGCTCGCAGATATACTAGATCAAGTGTCTTGGGTCATCAATTTTATGGCTTTCTTTAGCATATTTACCGGTATTATCGTACTTATTGGCTCCGTTAGAACAAGCAAATACCAGCGCATCAAAGAAAGCGTACTACTCCGTACGTTGGGCGCAAAAAACAAACAGATTTTAAAAATATCCGCCTTAGAATATATCTTTTTAGGTCTACTGGGTAGTTTGGTCGGAATTATACTTGCTTTGATAAGCAGCCTTTGCTTGGCAGTTTTCGTTTTTAAAGAACCTTTTGTGCCATCCCTGATTCCGTTTACGATATTCTTACCCGGAATTACACTGCTCGTTTTAATAATCGGTCTAAGCAATATTCAAACCGTATTAAGAAGCTCGCCTTTAGAAGTATTGAGAAGGGAAGCTTGATAACAAAATTATAAAAAACAAAACCCCGTAAACTTTGAGCTTACGGGGTTTTGTTTTTTTATTAAGAGGGTAAGCTTACTTATCATTAATCCGTTCCACCAGTTTATCATCGCTCCATTCACCACCGGCTACCAAATCCCCATCGGAATCAAAGAATTTACCATTTCCACTTCGTTTGTCATCTTTCCATTGTCCAGCATATTTCTCTCCATTTGGCCAGTAGTAGGTACCGAATCCACTTCGTTTATCTTCCTTGTAAGCACCAATGTAATATTCCCCATCAGGCCAATAAAAAGTACCTTCACCGTCGCGCTCGTTTCCTACCCAAAGTCCTTCGTAACGGCTACCACTGTCTAAAAGAGCAATCCCGTAGCCATTAGCTTTTCCGTTTTTCACCTTACCTACATAATGCATTAAATTGCCTTTCGCACTTTTAAATTTTAGGTATTGCCCAGAAGATTTATCTTTCATCTGTTTCTTTAAACGGGCCAACTGTACTTTGGTTTTCTCCAAGGTAAAGTTTAAAGAATCGTATTTACGAACCTCCCTTGCAGAAGCAATTTCGGGTTTTGGCAAACTATCCAATTCCGCTTTTACAGAATCTGCTTTGGGCTGTGTTCCAGATTTTGCTTCCGCCAACTTCTGCGCCAAAGCAATGCGCAACGGAATACCCATTTTATTCTCTTCCCTCACTTTTAAAGAAGCGGTGTACGATTTAATTGCGGAATCATACTGGCCCTCTAGCAAAATAGAATCTATTATGGCCAACTTCTCATATTCGCTCAATTCTTCGGAAATATGTCCTTGTTCTTTCTTTACTTCGGTAAGTTGTTTTTGCAGTGAATTTGACTTTGTAAAATAGAACAAAGAACAGCCAATGGTTGCGGCCAGAATCAAATAGAGAATAACATTCTTTTTCATGATTTTCTAAATTTTCAGGTTCGTCTTAATCGTCTAGGTGAATTTCCGGTAATTTGTTTTTCACCCTTCTAAAATCTGGGGAATAGTACATGTGAAAACGCAATGTCCAGTTTTGTTTGTAATATCCCGCATTGGTTAAATCCTGTCCTTGGGAATACATTAATCCCGTTGCAAATGTCAATCTAGGCGTAGCAATATATCCAAAGGTGGTTGTTAAACGTAAGTCTTCCATAGGGCTACCCACAACTGCCTTTCCACTTTGCATAATCAATTCCGCTTCCGGCGAAACATAAATGGTCTTAGGTTTTAGCTTATGGCTGTTCAAAGGAATTTTTGCCCGGAACATATAACGCCATCTATTTCTAAAAATATACTCGCTATTCTCCACAAAACTTTGCGTCCATCGGTGTTCAATTCTGATGCGATGATAGATCATTGCCGTATACAAGGGTTGTGCAAATTGGTACTGGTGCCATATACGCCATTCCGGTACCACATTTCTATCTTCAGAATCCTCGTCCGTATTGAAATTGATACGCACTACTCCACCTAGACTAAAGTTCACTTTTTTAGAATAAATATAGCCGATTGCATGACGATTATAAATCTGGCCTACCTGACCAATAAAAGGCGTGGCTTTGGTTTCTTCAAAGCGAAAATGCGTTTGCGCATCCCAAAATAGACGCTTGCCAATTCTAATCTTACCATAGGTATTTACCCATAATTTAGTCTTAGGTTCTTTGTATTCCGACTCAAATGGTAATTCTACTTTTTCCTCTTCTTGGGCTGAGACGCTTCCGGTTACGACCAATAGCGACATTACGAGCCAAATAAAATTATTTTTTCTGCTTTCCATGTCTAGTTCTCTTTGGCGGTTGATTGCTCATGAAGCAGTTTCATAATCTCATTGGGGTTCTTCTCCCTACGCAATTTGCGTTCTAGTTTTTTGGTATCCTCTTCCCTAAGTTTCACCATACGATCGTTGGTATGCGTAATCTGCTCGGTAAGCTTTTTTGCATTTTCACAATCCACTTCGGTTGCTTGTTTTAGAAAACTCGGAATTAGTATTTCGCTGTAGGCGGAAGTGACTTTCTTTTTAACCCCTTCTTGCATCACCGTTGCCATAAAAGGATTCCAAATGGCATCTTCGTACAGTATTTTTATTTCCTCGGATGTAGCGGGAAGGGCACCTAGAACACTCGTTAATTCTTGTAATTCATCCAAGCACACTTTCAGCTTGTTACCAAAAGCTAATTTCTCTTTGGGATTGTTCAGGGAAGCATATTCCCCTAGTGACTTGTCCGCCAGTTTTTTTAAGTTGTTCAGCGGAGCATTGTATAGCACCGGAAGCGCAGGCAGTAAAGAGTCTATTTGCGATACTAAAGTATCGTTCTCGGCAATCAAGTCTGTTTCTAGTCCGTTTAAGGCCTGTAATCGTGCCTCGTTCGTCAATCGGTCGGATAAGGACTCCATGAGCTCTTGCAAACTTAGTCTGGCGTATTCCGCTATTGCGGCGACGGTTTTTGTGGAGTTGCCATTAAAATTGAACTCACCGGTATTGGCCAATACAAATGTTTTAGTGGCTTGTGTACTATCGGTTACGACTTCAATATTCGTACTGGGTTTTCCAGAGGGCCACAGTTGTTGCATCAACTTAGGAAGCTCCATATACTCCAAAATATCTTCCTCTTTGTATTTTGCGAAAGTACTGAGCGGTTGCAGAAAGTCGGCATCTATTTTTTTGACCACTTCATATCTATACTGCGCATCTGCATCGGAGCGTCGTACTATGTTCAAATGACTGTTATGTAAAAGGGTATCGCTTATGGATTTTGCCGTTTTATAATCTTGGGCAATTTGGTCAATATCTGATTTCTGCTGGGCATCTAGTTCGTAAAACGGGACTTTAACCTTAAAATTCGGAGTCAGTTCAGTTGGTCCCATTTCGTTTAGAATGCCGTTTAATTTTGCATAGTAACCGTCGTTCTCGGCTAACAGCTGAGCAACATCACTTTTAAAATCAATGGAATTTTCAGAAGTTATGGTTGCTTTTAAAAGGTCTATATATCCTTGGTTTAGAGCTATGGTTTTATAAGAATTATGCGAAGCAAAAACACTGATTTTTTTGGATATACCATCCGTAGTCCAATTAATCTCCTGTAGCAGCCCCTCGTCAAAAATCCAGTTTTCAGTATCTTCTAGGTCGTTAGATGCGTAAGATGTCCATTCATCATGTGCTAGTCCGTTTCTTAGAAAGCGACCCACGAGTACCGTACTATCGTTTTCCATCTGAAAACTTTGTTGGGGCACGCCATTTTTAAAATTGATAACACTACTAAAAAGTGTGGTTTCTATTTCTGAGGATTTAATGCGGTTTACTTCATACGACCATTTCCCATCGGGTTTACCTTTTGAAAGGGCACCTCTCCCCTCCTCTTGTTGGCCACTGATCAATATGCGGTATTCATAACCTACGAGCTTACTTTCACTCTCCGTTTGGAACTCGCCAAACTGAAAATGCCAAGGTCCCGATGGGGTGCCTTTATAAAACCTGCCTTCCATTAAAAAAGAAGTATCCGCTTCTTCCAATAAGGCATTGAGGTTGCTACTTTGTAATTGAAAAGCACCATCGTAGAGGGTATCTTGTTCCGTTACCACATAGGTGTAGGCAGCTTTCCCCTTGTAGGCGCCAACTTCTAGCGGGCCATTATATTGTTGTTTCTCTTGACCATACGAATGGTACAGGAACACCAGGGAAATTAAAAGAACAAGCCGTTTTTTAAAATAGATCATTCGGCAATTTTGGTATATAATTGGTTCGTCTTGGTAGTAAAATACGGAGCTTAGCCCTATCTGGACGTTTGCCGGAAGCCTTTTTAACATATACGGAAACCTGTACGTCTATTTTTACGGATTTATCAGGCATTCAACAAGTTCCATTAAAATTTTTGGTTTTAAAAAGTTGAATAGTACATAAATGCAAAAAGAAAAAAAAACCACAAAAAGCTACCTACACCCGTAATTTCTTACACTTTAACGAGTAAAATAGTAGATGACCGCAATTGTAAAAATAACACTTGCTTTTGATATGGCTATTGTACGATATTTAAGGTGTTTAGGAAAATAGCCTTTGGGTTTGAGTGAAAAATGAGAATGACGCTATTGGTTACAACACTAGTTTTCGTTTAGATATTGACCACATTTTTTATAGTGGATTACGCTTTTACGTAAGACTATACCATTACAAACGGAGATATTTGTAGCATACCGTTTAACCCTCTTTATTTTCATAAAAGCAGGGAATGGGCACATACTAGAAATGAACACTAAAAAAGTTATTTATTTAACCCTATATACAGTGGTCATACGGCGTAGGCCTTGTATCCAGTAGTTGTCAACAATATTCAAAATAGCTTTATTGCATGCATTTAACACATATCAAACTTAAACCAACAACCAAAATTGACCTCAATTTTGATACAAGTGAAATTGGAAAAGGAATAGAATCCCCAAAATCTGCAATTGAAGAGTCTAAAGAATATTTAAAGTCAAATAAGCATTCGGATTTTTATAGCAAGGACTTAATGGTAGTTGTTGACCAAAAACTAATTTACGTTTTTGACTATTTTATTGGAAAAGAAAAAATACTCATTCCCGAAATAAATCCATCAACAGTTTTCTACTCAAATGCTGTTATGTCTCATAGAAGATTGGTTTCCTTTAAAAAAGATTTATTTGAAAATTCTCCAACAGTAAAAAATTTTAATAAGCGAATTAATCTAAATCTTTTTGGAAATTTCTTCCAATTAGCTTCTAATTGCATTGTCAATCTACAAGCGGCATTAGAAAGTTTTGCTAATCGCCAAATACCAGATAACCATCCATTTTTAGATGTAAATGGAAAAGAGTTCGAACCTTCAATATTTCATAAATTAGATAAAGCATTACCTGAAATTAAAGGGAAAAAATTTAAAAGTAAATTCAGAAAATATAATTTTTTAGTACGAAGAGTAATTGAGTTACGAAACGAAATTATTCACCTAACACCTATAGAAGAAACAACTAATACCAAATATAAAACCACTTATAGAAAATTACTGTCTTTTGATTACGCCGAAGCTATAATTTCTGTAGAACAGCTAATAAACTTCTACGAACCGGGTTTGATTGAGAAATGTGATTGTGGTAAAGAGTTCTATTATGATATAGAGGAAAGATATGATTCTAAATGAAATACTGTTGACAACAATGGTAACCGTTGCACAACTCCTTTTACAAAATTAATAGATGATTTTAAGATGGTATAAAAAAAATTAAATAACTGACAACCAAGTTGTTATAATTTTAACAAACTTAAAAAATAGGTGTTTTAAATAATTTTAATGGTTCTGCAACCGCCACAATGACTATAAGTATTTGCTTGTTCTCGCCTACTTACGAAAATCCTCGCGGATTTTCTATTCGGTTTTTATTTGCTAAATAAGGTGCTTAAAACACGCAACAAACCATATACATAAACGTTACAGCACATATGACCAAAAAACAAACATTTGTTATAATTACAATATTTCTGCTGTTCATTAGCTGTGAAAAAAAGCAGACTGCTTTGGAATTTGAAAAGTCTGTTGCGAATGAAATTTTTCCAGCTTTACTTGACTCTTTATTCCACGATACAAGATTAGCGCCATCACCACCACCACCACCAAATTCTGAATGGAGTGATTCAACGGCAGTTAAATGGGACGAATCCAAAATGATAGCCGAATACGAAAAACGGAAAGCTGAATTAGAAAAAGACACAACCAAATTGGTAATTGCGATTGTGGACAGCACTTACCAAATAAATGAAAGAGCGAAAAAAGAGCTTATTGAATTTTATAGGGATTTCGCAATTGAATTGGACACAGCAAATATTGACCAATCGTATAAAATCAATTTATCGGAATTAAAACACGATGATAAGTTTAAACTTAAATATCGTTCGGAATTTCCAGCGACAAGCAAAGTTTGGAAAGGTGATTATGATTTCCGTCTTTCTGGAATAACTGGATTTTCACGTATTCAATTTGACCGAACAAAAAATTATGGAGTTATGATAAGCGGTTTTGGTTGCGGTAGACTTTGTGGTTTTAGTGGACTAGTGTTCATTAGAAAATTGAATGGGAAATGGATAATTGATAAAATTAAAGTAACCGCTATATCGTAAAAAAAAATACATGCTGTAACAATGGTAACCTTTGCACAAGCCGTTGATTCTACACGGAACGGATTTCCTAGAGTTCCACAAAAAAATAAAAACTCACCATCCACACAAAATAACGGTCTACCTATACAAAACCGCCTAGCGCGTGACCTTCTTCTTTTTATATTGCCACCACTATTCCCTCTATCGTACATCATCATGTAACGTATTGCGAACTTTTGTCGCAATCTAACTACTCCAAAAAATGAATGTTCAACTACGTAGGGTCTATATCTCCAGCGCAATTGCACTAATTGCCGCACTCTTATTACAATCTTGTTACACCACCCGTTTGGTAAGCACACACGGCGTGCCCATGCCTCCTGAAACTATGGAAGGCCAAGACTGGTACCGCGATAAAATGTACGGAGAATATACGGCCGTAGTAAAAACTTCCGTGCTTACAGATGGTATGATGATCAAAGTTCCCAAAGACAAATGTGAATCCGGAAAACTGTTTTCGGTTGAATTCACGGACACTTTTGGAGGCAACCTTTTGTACTTAGTAACTTTTGGAAGCCGTAGAAAAGTGAAGATAAAATATGTATGTATGCTACCTGATCTTTAATATTATGGCCAAGACAAGTGAATTATTAGTTGGAAAATGGGATACGCTGCACGAGAACGGGGCTTTTGACCTGAAGCGTCAATATATTACCCGTCACGAGCATAAAGCCACTATGCCCAGCAGGGTGTTGCGCTATAACGACGCTGCGGAAGAAATTCAGCGCTTGATTAAAAAATGTGAATCGGAAAACGAGGGTTTCCGCGCATTCGGTTCGCGTTGGTCCATGTCCAAAATTGCGCATCAGAAAGATAATATGCATCAAAACAATTTGATGTATCTAGACCTTGAAATAGAGGAAGGCGATATGCACCCCGATTCTGAATACGCGCATGAAAATATCTTCTTTTTTGAATGCGGAAGTACCATTAAACAGATTTCACAAAAACTAAATGAATACGGTAAATCCTTAAAAACCACAGGTGCCAGTAATGGGCAGACCATTGCGGGTTGTATTTCCACCGGTGTACATGGGTCCGCTTTTGATACGGGTGCGGTACAGGATTATATCGTAGGCCTGAACATCATTACGGGACCAAATGCTGAAGATAATGTGTATCTGGAACGGCATTCCCAACCCAGTTTAAACGATGCTTTTGCGCAAAGTATAAACGCTAGGGTCATTAGGAATGACGACCTTTTCAATGCCGCTTTGGTGGGTTTGGGCAGTTTTGGGTTTATTCACGGCGTTGCCCTAGAAGCAGACGACCTTTTCCTGTTGGATAGATACGTGAGAAGAATTGATAAAAACCTGGCCCTTTCCTTATCCAAAACTTTAGATTTTAAGAATTCCGAGTTTAAAATTGATAATGAAGTAGATGAAAACGGAAAACCTAACCGACCGTACCATTATAAAATTTTCATTAACCCGTATGTGGACGAAGACCAATATGTGGTGGAGGCCATGTACAAGAAAAAGTACACCCTAGCCTACCCGGACCCGTTTACTAAAATTGAAAAATCGCTTTATAAAGACCTTATTTATTTGCTGATCAAATTCAGTGAGAAATTCCCGAAAAGTATTCCGTGGTTTATAAAGAGTTTGCAAAAAAGTATTCTGCCAGAAATTACCAAAGACGAAGAAAAAATTAGGGCTACGCTCTATGAAACCTTTTGGGATGCCGGTTACAAAGGCCCTGCTTTTGCCTGTTCTATGGGCGTTGCCATTGAAGATTCCGAAAGGGCATTGAACGCGCTGGTAAAAATGACCAAAGACCATCCTATTCCCGGAATTTTTGCGATGCGCTACGTCAACAAAACGGAAGCCACTTTGGGCTTTACCAAATTCCATAAAACCTGCGTTATTGAGATTGACGGCATCCAATGGAATAAATCCGATAAAATTCCCAGTTTGGAGGAATATGGTCGGTTTATGATCGAGGCGATGCAAGCTGAAAATATTCCGTTTACCGTGCATTGGGGCAAAAGCATGGACTATGCATTTCCCGATCTAGCCCACCACATGTACGGCAACAACGTAGACCAATGGATGAAATGTAGAAGTTGGCTGCTTTCCGAGAAAATGGCGAATGTATTTTCCAACGAATTTATTACCACATTAGGATTGGAAACGTATCAAAATGTGCCCAACGATTTTATTGAATCTTTGGATAAAAGCGGACAGCCCGCACATTTAATTACATAGCTATAATTCGTAAACCATACTTTTAGTTCACACCGATCAAGCCTCATCATTTGGTTCCTATCCTTTTGATGAGGCTTCTTTTTTTTCTTTCCTTTTCAGTTTTAAACCTTGGTAAATGCGGTGATAATTCGTTGATAAAAATCAGGTATAAAATCTTGTGCTATCTTAAATAAAAATTCACTTAATGTCAATTTAACATATTGACAGTCAATAATTTGAGATTATAATAAAAAATACTGCAGATTATAAAGAATTTCCATCAAACTATACATAACTGGTTTTTTTTTGCCTCTTAGTACGGTATTTTTGTCGTGAAGTTAAAACCCATATTCCTCCACAAACTAAACTTGAATCCAGTTTCAATATAACCATTGAAAACTTTATTCAATACTTAAAAAACATAGTTGAAATGGAATTGGTTATTCAAACCGGAAGAGAAAACAACGACCTATGGAAAATCCCACAGGTAAAAACTTTACTCCAGCCGTACCATCCTGTTATTTCCGCAGATGTACTTTGTCTGGAGGACAAATGCTTTCATTACCTAACGCTAAATGACCATGCCCCTGTACAGAAACTTATAGGTCTACTCATGGAAATAAAAGGCATTAAAGCTGCCTATCAAAAACCACTTGACTTCCCCCCAATGTAACAGTTTCTATTTGTAAAAGAAAGCTGTTCAAAAGTTCAAAAATACCCCCGCTCTTATTGGAAACTCAGTATTAACCTTGGTCGATACTAATAAAAAAGTCGACCTATAAATTCAATTTTATGGCAACAAAAAAAAGTAAAGTAGTCATTGATTCGCCATCGGGTTCACCACCAGAACTCATTGTCGTCTCAAAAAGCGTTGAGGCACCTCATGCCGAGGAAGCCGAAAGTGCAGCAAAATCGAAGTCCAAACCATCGGCAAATACCTTAGCAGGTTTTGTGGTGGGTAAAAAGCTGCAGCTTGTTCCGTTATTCGCGGACACAGATGCAGAAGTGGCAGAACTGGTTTCAAAGGCAAGCCAAGAAGAAGGTGCCGAAGACCTTTCAAAAATGCGGCAATTTTATAAACTAGCAGCACCGGAAGGAGAAGACCTGGAAAGTATTGCTGCCTCATTGAACGAACTAGACGAAGTGGATGGTGCGTATGTTAAACCCGGCTGTCTACCTCCCGTTTATTTTGGTGATGACGGTATGGAAGCAGCACCTAGTGATGATGCACCACCCATTACCCAAAACCTAACAAACAACCAAGGGTATCTAAATGCTGCACCACAAGGGGTAGACGCGCGTTACGCTTGGACGCTACCTGGTGGACGTGGTAACGGTGTCCGTATTATTGATATTGAGGGTGGTTGGAATTTTAACCATGAGGACTTACGGGTAAACGTAGGTGGCTTACTTGGAGGAAACAACAACACAAGCGACCTACGTTGGCACAATCACGGTACGGCAGTATTTGGTGAAATGACGGGAGACCGAAACAGTTTTGGGGTAACCGGAATATGCCCGAGCGCCAATGTCAGGGCGTACTCTATTTTTGGTGTGGGGAGTGCCAATGCTATCAGAAGAGCAGCTGATAATCTCCGCGCCGGTGACCTTATGTTAATTGAATTGCATAGAGGAGGGCCTAACTATCCCGGTGGAAATACGCAAATGGGCTTCATTGCCATTGAATGGTGGCCAGATGACCTTGCGGCCTTGCAATATGCCACCAATAAAGGTATCATAGTCATAGAAGCGGCTGGAAACGGGTCTCAAAACCTTGATGCCGCAATCTATAATACAAGACCTAATGGGTTCCCATCCAGTTGGCGAAATCCGTTTCGTAGAACTGCAGGTCATGATAGCGGCTGTGTTATTGTGGGTGCAGGTGCGCCGCCTCCTGGCACTAATGGAGGAAATTGGGGCGCTGACCGTAGCCGCTTAGGCTTTAGTAATTATGGTTCTTGTGTTGATACCCAAGGTTGGGGCCGAGGTGTTACTACAGCTGGTTATGGAAATGTTACGGGCAACAACCCAAATAATAAGAATGAATGGTACACAAATTCCTTTAGTGGTACCAGTAGTGCTTCACCTATCGTTACGGGTGCTGTAGCCTGTTTGCAAGGTATTCAAAAAGCAGCAGGAAGGGCTATGCTTACGCCTCGTAGAGCTCGCCAATTGTTGAGAAGCACGGGTTCCGCACAACAGGCAGGAGCTAATCCGGTATCACAACGCATTGGTAGACGTCCAGACCTAAGGGCATTGGTTAGAGCTACCGCTTCCCGTAGACCTTGGTGTGGAGTTCAGTTCAATGGTAGTGTACCACGTAATGCTACCCGCAGATGGTTTACCCATAGCTGGCCTGATCATTACCATGTCATCTGGACGGTAGTTCCAACAGCACCGGCCATTGACGGTTCTGCTCAGATAGAATTTGAAGTGAAAACTACAAGACAGGCTTTGGGGCTGATCAAGTATTACATAGAGATCAAAAATCTTAAGAATTATACGGTAAACGTACAAGCACGTTACTGTGTAGTTGCATCATAAAAACAAATAATATTAATCCGGAAAGGTCAAAAATTTAGCCTTTCCCTAAAATCTAAAATTATGAGAGTAGGTGTTCAATTTACTGGCAGTGTACCTAGAAATAGTACACGTAAATGGTTTACCCATAGCTGGCCGGAAGCTTGGCATGTGGTATGGAATTGTGTTCCGCAAAGTCCGATTAGGGATGGAGGCGCACAACTGGAATGGAAGATTCAAGTCTGTAGACAGAGTAGTACTAAAATCAAGTACTTCATTGAGGCCAAAAACCTTACGGGCTCAACCCTTCAGTTTGAGGCGCGATACGCTATAATGAACCGATAAAAATATTTGGTAACACTAAAAATATATGAATTATGAATATAAATATTAATATCAACGAAACGTCTGATGCTACCAGCAATACTGCTGAAGACCCTACGGAAACTACAAGTGCCGTAGCCGATGCAGGGCTTCCGCCCTCTGATGTAGCAGTTACATCCGCAGACGACCAGAATTCAGATGATATGGACGCTACTGCTTCAATGGAAGATGGGCATGTAGATATTGGCGGTCCACCAGAATGGCTTCTTCAAGCCATGTCCGAGTCAACTTCAGAAGAAGATGATGCAACCGCCGCTACCGATGAAGATATGGACGATGGCGGAAGTGGTCCCGAACTGGACTAATTTCCAATTTAGAATTCTTGACCCGTATGGTGAAAACTGTACGGGTTTTTGTTTTTCACAAAAGCTGAATGTATTGAAAAAGCTCTGATAACCAAACAAGTAAAACCTCAAAAACACCATTTATACAAAATCAGCTACAATCCACACAACGCCGAACTAGCTAGGCATCAAAATCACTAATTTAAGATTTTACTTACTGAACGGTAAGCACATATTTACAGTAAAAGGTTCCCTAAAAAATAGAAACTGACTATACACGACCATCGAAACTATGTTTCAATTGGCACATAGTTAAAAACACACGATGGTCTCCATTGTGAACACCTCATTTTCTAATTCTTATTGCAGAACCTATGCCCACCACGTCTTCTTTAGGAAATTCTCTACGTAAACCCTTTACAGCAAATAAGCGGCTCTTTACGTTACTTACCGTGACTTTTATAATTATTGGGCTGTTCTTTGCTATTTACTACTCCCACATTAAAAATAACGAGCACCATTATCGCGAGTCTAAACTTCACAGTTTAGATGCCAATTTTGACATTATTACCAAGCAACTCAATAATAATTTCCAGAAGTATTATTCTACGGAGTACGATTCCATTTACTCCAGTAAAGAAGTAACAGCCGAGCTTAGATCAATTTTTTATAACAAACTAAACAACTCGCAATGGGATGTCCTATTAAATAAGGTCAGTAAAATTACTCCATCGAAAGGTATCATAAAAAAACTCACTAAAAATGAAGAAAAAGATGGAGCTTATTCGCTATTAAATCAAAGAGATTCAATTACCAAGAACAAGATAAGACCCAAAGTTTGGAGAGCTCTTAAACAAAAAATAAGTGAGAGTACACCTTTTGACCAAGAGTTTGATGAATACATTGTCGTTTTTAAAAAATCCGCAGAATTAAATGAAAAAAATCAGGCGGATTCAATTATAGAATTAAGCTCGCTAAAGGGGCGGATTATCTTACCTGACAGCCTTAATAAACTCAATCCGTTTAACATTGGCATGTCTATTGGCATTCCCAAGAACGATGAGGTTTATCAGCTATTTGGACGTGAATACACCTATGAAACGGACCTAGATACCCGCGTACATTATGATATTCAAATTTTTGGACTTGTGGAGACAGAGCGTTACAATGAAGCCGTCAGAAAATTAGATCCCTGGATAATTGCTTTGCTCACCACGTTCTTACTTCTTGGTCTTTTTGGAATGCCCTATTTTAAAATGCTCTTTATTGCTGAAGATGAACGCCTATCCAGTAATGACATTATTTTGTCTGGCATATCTGTAATTATTGGTGCGCCCATTTTAATAATCGTGTTCTTCTCTCTCATGAACCATTATTACGACTATTACTACAAATTTCCGGACAGACTTGATGATTTAAGTGAAAAAATCAAAACCCGTTTTGAAGCTGAAAACGCAGCCAATGTTACCACACTTTATGATATGTCGCTCGCCAGTGAAGAGCGAGCTAGAGAAAACAGCGACAGTCTGTCTATTCGTATTTCAAAGGGCAATGAAGCCTATCGTGAAAACCACAAGTTTATCTCTAAAATAGATACTACCACCGGCGCTGTAAAGTATCACATAAGATTAATTGATAAAAATAACATAGAGAATACAAAAAACCTTGGTAGCCGCCCCTACTACACGGATTATGTTAATTCTAAAAACCTCTGGTTCCTAGATACACTCGCCCATAAAATCAAATATGTCATGAGGCCTGTGGTTTCCATTGAAGACCAAAGCGAGGAAGCCGTTTACCTATTGAAAAATGAACGGGACTCCATCTCTGGTTATAGAGTGGGCGCCGCTCAACTAAAATCTTTGCATGAAGCCATTTTACCCTTTGGCTTTCAGTTTGCCGTGGTAGATGAAACTGGCGAAGTCTGGTTTCACTCCAAAAAAGGAAGAGCTACCCTAGAAAATTTTCTCTATGTAAGTAGAAACAAAGAAAAAATAGAGGCCGCCATGCTGGGGCGAATAAAAACAGCAGGCATGGTCAACTATAGAGATAAAGGGCAATTATATAGTATTAGACCCATAGCCAACACTAATCTTAGTGTAATTGCCCTATATGATATAGGACTGCTCCGTACCAAAGTATCTGAAGTTTTAACCCTTTCCTGTATTGGTATTGTATTGGCTCTGATTTTATTACTGATTATCACTATCCTTTCGCTCATCATTAGAAATCCGAAACTAGGACTCTATAAATACGACCGATTCTTATTTGACTTTTTAACTCCAAAAAAAGAGTTGAGAGACTCTTACATTATTCTGTCTATTCTACTAACAGGCCTTATTACCATTGCATTTGGCATTAGTTTTCTTATACCTCCAACTACAGCCTATATTCTATGTCTCCTTCTTGGTATCTATTCCTATTTAATCATATTCTACACGTTGCACCCTCATAGAGGAAACAACGATTTTAAGTTTAAGGTTCGCGATATTCTACTGTTATTAGCCATAATTTTCCTCAATATTCTCACTTGTAAAGTCAATGAAAATGAGATTAAGTACGTGCTTCCTTCTTTAATTCTTCAGTTCATTTGTTTAGCTGTGATTTACTTTAATAAGTCATCAAAAAAAACAAAGTTCATTACCAAAGTTCACCATAAAGTACATTCCATAATTAAAAATGTGAGTGACTTTAGCCGACGTAAAAACAGGAACATACGAATTGGCTACAGCTATTGGTATGCCCTATTTCTATTCTGTTGGTTGATTCTGTCTACCATTTTTCCAGCGTATTTAATTTTTAAGAATGCTAAGTTTTTAAATGACCAAATATGGACAAAGACGGATAAGATTGATATGGCCAGACGCTTCATGGATAAAGAAAAAGAACTGGAAACAAGTTTCCCTGCCTTTACCGGTCAAGAAGATGAATATGCGAAGCTTCAAGAAAAACACTTAAGTGAAGGTCAATATCACGAGACATTTACCCTAAAGGAAACAACAAATACCAAAACTTCTAAAAACACCCCAAAAAACACAGGCCTAGAAGATTTCCTATGGCACATACGCCCTACTTATGACGCTCGCATAGCTGAATTCCAAGGAATGGTTTATGCATATGCGCATGATTTCTCGTGGACTAGTGAAGAAAACCCCAACACTTTTTATCTAAATTATTTAGACAGTAATAAAGCGATTTGCATAGCGGACACCAGTCTAAAAAACTCAGCGGACTCTCTACCCCCTAAATTCATTCTTTTAGTGGTCATAGGTCTTATTATTATTCTGGCTATTCTATTTTCTTTGATTTTATTTTTCTCGGATCGTTTTTTCGCTTTTCGGTTTAGGCATTTAAAACCTAACGATTTTGACACCAATGAGAAAGAAGGCTACATTGAAAAATTTGGTCAAATTCTTCACGATGAAAAATCAAATTCTGGTTTGCTCCTTATTGGACCTCCTTTTTGTGGAAAACAAACCTTTGCGAAGGAAATTTTAATTGATGCCGGTTACCTGAGAATAGCCACACTTTCTATGTTACAGCTCGAAAATATGCCAATGAACTCTGACATTGGGGAGAATCTGGGCATCCTTTCCAGCAGCTATCAAAAAGGACAAAATGATTTTCATCATGAGGATTATGAAGCCTATGTAATAGAACATTTAGAGCATAACATAAAATCGTTTGACGCCAACCATACCAAACTCCGGATTATCCTATTTCTTATTTCACAGCGAAAACGCATTATTCTCGTCTCTGAAGTATATCCAAGCCAAATTTTTTCTATGTATGAGTCCGCTCAAGAAGAAGCTGAACGTTCTTTGGGAAGTCTTCAAGACGACTTTAATTCATGGCGTAATATTTTAAGTGCGTTTCCGCAAATCTTAATTGGCATTACAAAAAACACTAAAAAAGTATCCAAACAACTCAATTTTGGCCTCCAAAGTGCTCAAAGACCATCTTCAAATGATATTGATATTCTAACTGATGAATTGGGGTATAGCAAATTCCTGCCCACTTTGGCGCCTGTTATATTGGTCAAATCGCTTTATGATACACCATATGCTATAAATCAACCGCATCGCTTAGACCGGCAACGCATGGTAATGCATACCCAAAACTTAGCGCATGGCTACTATAATGACATCTGGAACACCTTACCTACACGTGAACGCTATTTATTATATGATCTAGCCAAAGATGGTTTTATGAACATCAAAAATAGGAACTCACTTTTCTCACTAATGAAAAAAGGTTTGGTGGTATGGCATGATCGGCCTAAGATTTTCAATTACAGTTTTAAGAATTTTATCATGACTTCAGTGTCATTAAATGAAGCCTTACGACTAGAAAACAAGAACCGCGGAAAAGGGACTTGGGCCAACACACGCATTCTATTTTATCTGCTGATTATAACTGTCATCGTGTTCATTGGTCTAGGGAAGCCAGAGCTACTAAAAGATTTTGAAACGCTAGTTGGCACACTGGGCGGACTAGGCGTATTAATCCCTCTAATAAGTAAACTATTGGCCTCTGGAGGTCAAAAATTATAATAACTAAATACACACATCATGGGAAAGAAAACAAATTCCAAAAAAGAGCTATTCGCTCAAAAAAGCAAAGAAGAAATTATGAAGAACGGGCAATCTGGCGTACACAAGTACGGGGATAACTTTATTTGTGCCACAGACCGCTCGGGACATTCCACACCGGGTGACCGATCTCCGCTTGAAATTTTAGTGGATGCCAGTGAGGGATTCATTCCCCTTTGGGCGCAATACCAAGTGCTACGTTGGACTTTTGACGAAACTGCCTTGTATTATTATCAGAATGCAGAGGGTATAAAAACCTATGTTAGGGAATTATTGGGTGAGGCCTTACTGGGTTGGGGCGAGGCAGTACCCGTTCGTTTTAATGAGAATGCGGACAATTCAGATTTTCAGATACACGTTTCCCCATCCGATAATTGCAATGCCCACGGTTGCGTTTTGGCAAGTGCCTTTTTTCCCGATAGCGGAAGACACCAATTGGTGATATATCCAAAAATGTTCGAGCAAAGCAAACAGGAACAACTGGAAACTATGATGCACGAATTGGGGCATATTTTTGGGCTTCGCCATTTTTTCGCCAAGATAAGCGAGCAGGCTTGGCCATCCGAAATTTTTGGGGAACACAAACCTTTTTCCATCATGAATTACGGTGCAAAAAGTGTGATGACCGAAGAAGATATCAGGGATTTGAAAAGACTCTATGAAATGGCTTGGAATAAATGCCTTGTTGATATTAATGGTACGCCTATACATTTAGTAATGCCTTTTCATACCATCAACACTGCTATTGTGGTATAACAATTCAAACTTCATACTAAAAGAACCATTATGAGAAAAGTAATTCCATTCGTATGGTTTCTGTGCTTCTGTTATTTTTCAATGGAGGCACAGGAAACCATTACGTTCAAAGCCGATTTAGTAAAAAAAGAATTAGAACATGTAGCCACAGACGACCTGAAAGCGAACCAATTTTATGATTTGAAATTATTAGGTGTCAACACTGCTTTTGTTGCGGTTGTGGTTACAACTACAGATTACAGTTTAACCTCTAGCACACCGGGTCTTCTAAAATCGCTTTTACTTAAAATTCCAGATTCGGGTATTTTAGGTTTTATATCTCAGGAGAGCGATGCCCCAAAATATGGTCTCATCTATGCCCAATCTATGGAGCATGTTAAAAAACTCGATTCACTTACTGAACGTGCCAATGCTCTTTATGAAGTCTCCAATGACAATGCCGAATTTAGAACATTGGACATGGTGAAAGGCATTCAAAAGAAGGCCCAACTTCATTTACGAGAACTCAACCAAGTTTTCAATACAACTGCAGATATACTGCAGCCAAAAAAGGTAGATTATGATGTACTGAGAAGCAATGTGGCCCAATCGTATCATTACATTCAAAGTGCTAAACACTATTATAAAACCCTTCTCGAGAACTCTGACCTGAGTATAGATTCTAGTGTAGCCAATGAATTGATTTTATATTCTTCAAATTTGGAGGTTCTGAGCGAAGCTATAGATTTGGAAACCAGTTTAAGGTATTTTGATTTTCTTGTGGGTGCTACGGAGATGAAGAACTACGAGCAATTTCCAGAACTGCTAAAGGCATCTAAAGACGTTATGGAAGCAAAAATAACGCTGATCAATACGTTTACAAACGATACTATTTTTACTAAAAAAATCGACTTTTTTACAAAGAAAGGTGGTTTTAAGTTCGATTTCTCAACGGGATTCTTCTATAACAACCTCAACGAAAAGTCGTACTATTTGGAAAGTCAGGATGATGGACGAAACCGAATACTTGAAGAAAACGGAAGTAATTTTGATATAGCCATCGGTGCATTGGCACATTTAAGTTATCAATTTAAAGCGGGCCTGCGAGGCGGATTAAATGCCGGAGCAGCGGTATCGCCTCTAGACGGGATTACCCGATATCTGTTCGGGGCTGGAGTATTGATTGGCAGAGAGCAGCTCATAGGAATAAACGCCGGAGCTTCATTAGCGCGACTAGATGTACTCTCAAATAGCGTGGAAAGTGAAAATGGAAATTTGTACGTCCCCGCAGAAATCACCTCAGTCCCCACCTATAAAAAATCGAAATGGGGCATCTATGTTGGGCTCACCTACAACCTCACCAGAGAGCGAAAAAAATAAAAGCTACGTATCCAGCTCAGGATATAATTTTCTTGCTTTAGCAGCTATACCCTGCAATTCGCCTGAAGACATTTCCATTTCCAGACCTCTATTTTCCATTGACTTATTTTGACCGCCTTCCGCTTGCATTATCATTGCACCAAGAACAAGGCCCTTATTATGTTCCGCTACTTTCTCGTCTTTCATTTTTTCCTTTTGTTCCTCTACTTCTTTCTTTTCCGTTTCCGCTTTTTCAGCGCGTTTCCTGTTCACTTCTTTTCCAAATAGAAACCCTACTGCCGCAAATACAATGGCCTCTACACCCGAGAACAAATAGATTAAGCGGCTCCAACTAGGGTCGCCGCTATCAACTTTTCCAATTAAAAAATAGATAAAAATGCCGTAGGCTATAAGAACGGCAAGTGCAATCATATTTTCAAAAGTGAACCAACCTTTAGGATTGGTAGATGGTTCAG
The DNA here is from genome assembly GCF_015330125.1 of Zobellia nedashkovskayae. Lineage (NCBI taxonomy): Bacteria > Pseudomonadati > Bacteroidota > Flavobacteriia > Flavobacteriales > Flavobacteriaceae > Zobellia > Zobellia nedashkovskayae. Next base: position 392,053 of record NZ_JADDXR010000002.1, read on the forward strand.
GAAAGCTACCTGTAGTTACTTTAGTTTTATCTGGCATAATGAGTTCTATTTTAAACCAATTCGGCTTCCGTGCTTGTCTCCCCTTTTTTGGGCTCAGATAAACCCTCTAAAAAACCACGTCTATCTAAAAATTCACGCCCGTTTTCATAGAGTATGCCTACTACAACTTCATTTAACTCTTTCTTTTTCTTAGTAAAATCGAACAAATCTTTGGCTCCCCCATTCACCTTCTGATATTTCTTGGCAGCAACGGGCAACCATTTCATCAAGCATGCTTTTAAATTTTTGAATTGGCGGCTATCACTACATATATTGGACGGCTCAATAAAAGCATCAAAGTCACTACCTATACAGATAAATTTTTCCGGTGCATCCTGAAATTTGGATTTTAAACCAATCACCGCCATAATGTGAATGATATTAAAACAAAAATTTAACGGATGTACTTCTTTCTTGGAAGGCTCTAACCATGACTCTTCCGCTTGTATTTCCTCTACACTGGCATAGTCTATTGATTTAATACTCGTGTATGGGAAGTAATGGATAAAATCTGGTGTGGTTATAAACTCGCACACATCTTCTTGAAGTTTAGATTTTGTGCTGTACCCCAATATATCCACATCTAGCCCCACTCCAATAAGTCCGTTGCTATTGGCAATTTCAATAATATCTTCATCCATTAAGTTAATGGTTCCGGGATGAAAACTGAATTCCGTGTTGGCATCAGCACCCCAATATCCTGCTACTTTGGGTTTTGTGTAGAGCTTCACGGTCTTTATTCCTTGATCCACGTGATTCGCACATTTTTCAATTTCAAGATTGTGCTTCCAATCACTTATGGAATACCCTGTTACACCAACGTGAGAAGCAATCAAGGGAATTTTACCAAAACCTTCTTTCTCTCGTAAGGCGTATAAATCTTCCCTGGACTTCAGGCTTAAATGCTTGATGTCTATCAATACGCCTGCATCATCCTTTTTCTTGGTAGGCGCTTCTAATTTATAGGCTGTTCTAACAACTTCTTCCCCTAATTCACTTAATCCATTCCCAAAAGGATAAAAAGACGGATGCCTGAGGTTTTTCGTTCCATAAGCATGTGTCGCCAAATGTTGCTCCGGTATATGCGTTAAGTGGGTAAGCGTTAGGTATAATACATCTAGCCCATAATCCCGGAAAGCTTTATACAACTTTTTAAGTACCTCCTGTGGTTTTCTATTGTCTTCGGAAATGGCAAAATTAGGATCAAAAAACGGGTCTTTTTCCAATCCCTCAAAACTATCATAATCAAGGGCATTCCCTATTTTTTTCATACAAAGATTATGTCCACCTTCAATAGCGAACACCAAATTTGGCAACGCTTTTGACACGGCTTCTCTAGTATTTTTAGAAGGCCTGGCAATAAGATTTAAACTTCCTTTTGTGTGTGGCTCCCTATTTTCTAAATTTCTGTTTTTTAGATATAATGCCACCTCTTTCAGATACAAATTTAGATATGAAACCTCCCCTTCTTTAATCGCATCAAAATAGGCATCATCTAACGGTTTTTTGAGGTAACTTTTTAATACATCGGCTAGAAACCCTTTACTGGAAGCCATCCCAAATTCTATAGCGGCAATAGCGGCTATGCCGTACCTTACAGGAGCCTCATTCAGGTAATCAATACAACATTGACTTTCAAGCCTGCGAAGTACATTCTCATCTGTATAATCTTTAAAAGCTTTGGTCATACTTATGGGCATGGTGGCTGCATTCGCTTTTTTTGAATGCGACTCTTTTGGCTTTGGTGCCAAGTGGTTTTTTGCCATGGGATGAAAATGAAGGTCAAAATAATTATCCATGATTTTTGCTTTTAATTGAAACTTTCAAAATATACTTTTAGTAATCTTTCCGTTTGGTCTTCATCAAACTGACCATAACTTTCAAACACCTTGTTTACCGGTCTTCCCGTCATTGCGGCCACACTTATCCGTGCTCGTTCTGTTAAGGCTTCTCCAACTTGTTCGCTTTCAAAACCAGGCGTTAATTTTCTACGTGCGGTGTTCCATAAAAAATGCACGATTTCACGAACGCCCAAGTCCCATTCTTTGCGGCTCTCCTTACCTGCATAAGCATTCTTCAACCCTTTAATTTCATCGGAGGTTACTTCTTTTGCCAACAAAGCCGTCAGGTCTAAAATACCCGCACCAAATCTCTTTTGGTCCCATTCTCTATTATCCACTACATTCTGGGCAGATTCTTTTAAATGCTTCCGAAACAACTCAACAATTTGCCACGGTTTCTCTATGAATTTGTTCAAATTTTTAAGGTTTTTAGCTTTCCATAAAGCCGCAGCAGAAGCCACGTGTGGCGTTGCATAGCTCGTACCCGAACCAAATACCATTATGTCTTCTTGCTTTTTGTTCTTGAACGGCACATACACATCTTCGCCGGGTGCCGTTATATCTACCGCTGGGCCGTACGATGTATACCGCCAAGGTTCGTTATTTGGATTGGATGCAGCTACGGCAATAGTACCCGGATACACTGCTGGAGCAATTACGGATTCTACCATATTACCTGCCGCACATACCCAAATAACCCCTCGTTCATAGGCCGTTTTGGCAATACTATAAATCATAGGACGCGGATAACTACCCATGCACATAAAAACAACATCTGCATTGGCGTTGATTGCCTGAGAAACGGCATTGAACAAATTGCGCCCTCTACCGATTAAAATCACGGATTTTGAAATCCGATACGGAATTACCTTTACCAATGATTCTTCTTCCGCAACGGCAACCCCTTGATTCCCGTCATTTTCAATTCTGCCGTTAGCCCTGTTCCCCATAATTATACTTGCGGTACGGGTGCCGTGACCGGGTTGTTTTAAAATGCCCATGCTCATTTCATCCCTAGCATCTTCCCCATCTATAAAATCTTCATCCTGCAGTAAGTTGTAGCCTCCCAAAACCTTGGAATGGTCCGTATAGCCCGTATCTAATTGTATCAGTCGTATTTTATCGGCATTTGCTTTTAAACTGTCATATGCTTTAACATCCTTCAGATTGTTTGCGTTGGTCGCATTTAGATTCCACTTTCTATATTCGCCACTCTGCCCTTTTGGAATAAATTCCTTTACCAAACTGGCATTCGCCCAACGGATTTTAAAATCACCTTCACTCTTGTCCCAATCTGCCGTGCCGTCATCTAGTGATTCTAAACTTTCATTACCGGACCATCGCCCATAATGCCCGGGTTTGATATCCGTAGACATTTCCAAATCGGGCGTGCAGGTATCTATTTGTGGCAACCCTTCCAGTTCTGCCGCCACTTCCCATGGGGTTTTATCGGATTGTACATGTATGTAATAAAAAAGCCTGTGGGCCTGTTCTGTAGACATCGGGTATAAAGGCTCACTAAGCACCAGACCGGAAACCAAACTGGCTGCGTTTTGCTTCCAGTCGTTCTGCATTTCTTTGACTCCGGATAATTGTATCTCAAAATAAAGGGTCTGATTGGTTGTACTTTCGGAATGGTTCATAGCATACTGTGTTGATGGTGTAGTTCTATTTTCGGTATGAACAGGAGTTGAACTCACATTTGTATCTAAAACACTGACCAAAGACGACTTGTATTTTTCCATTGCTTTGCTAACAGGCATTTTTGCTATCATATTCAGGATACTACTCACACGAATACCTTCGTTCCCCATCCAGTCTATCATATTATATGGGTCTCCGGGTTGTACTACGGACCCGTCTTTTCTCAGCCATTGTCCGTGTCTGTTTTTTCTGGGTACGGCACTGTGGTGTAGCGCTACTACTTCACCCGTACCCAAACCGAGAACCATACTTCCCGATGAACCGGGAAGCGTATCCGATTCATAGATTAGAAAGTCATCTTTAAGCACCAGCATGCGAATGTCTTTCATTACAATTTTCTTGTAATCCCCTTTTGGGTGTTGCACAATGGCACAGTTCTCCCCATCTATAATCTTACCCAATTTTTTATCCAATCGGGCAACGGGAAAATTACTGATCGGTGTTCCTTCATTGGAAACTTTCTCCACCGCGACAATGGTAAAATCTAGACCGCTATACGGGTCACCAGCATCTTTTTTATAATGGGATGTCACAAAAAACTCTTGTGGCACCAAGTTGAAACTTTCAGACTTATTAGGGTTTCCCATTTGATCCAATTCGTAGTTGAACTGAATGGTAGAATTTGCGGCCACTTCCGCAGTTCCCAATACATGGTTGTTGGTAAGAATCAGGTTTGGGCCTATCAAAAAACCGGTTCCATAACCTGTATTGCCCAACCTAGAATTAGTGGTTATTCTACCAACCGCTTGGGATAGCTCTACAATGCGCTGAATAATACGGATATCCTGAAAATTGGCCTCTCCATTAATACGTTCCAATGCTTGCAATTCTGCCGTGCCTTCACGGGAAATCCGGTTGTACAAGCGCTCGGTATCAGTTTGTATTTCGGACAATTCTAGTTTTCCCTGTCTCACATGGGTAATATCCGTTTTTATTCGGTCTATATCACCCAAGACACTCGTATAATTAGCGTATGCATTCTCGGCCAAATCCCTTAATTTATCATCCATGATATACAGCGTTACAAATGGTTATTTTTTAATTTACAATCAACTCTAAATCCAGAGCATAATGGTCCAAATCCGCTTTGTTCAATTCATTGGGTGCTCCCATTGTTATAGCTTCCAGTTCTACATAATCCAATTCAAAATCTTGGTATTTGGTAAAAAGTCCGTTTAACATTTCTATGAACTCAGGTTGCGGAAAACAGTCCGTTTTATCCGTTCTTACATGGCAATGCGTCCACACACCAGGTGCCCCCGTCTGTGCTTCTTCACTCATAGAAAACCAAGAACTGGTATATTTAAAATCTCTAATGGGTACATCAAAAACCTTAGCTAGCGTGAGTAGCAACCGCTCACATTCTACGATTTGCTTTTCGGTATATTTCTGAAAATATTGATGTCCTCTCCACGGCGTATCCAACTGACAAACCTCAGATTCCGGCACAACTATTTTCTTGGAATTACTCTGAAAGTAAAACTGACCGTCATTGCTTTTTTGAAGCGGACCTAAAGAACAAATCTCGATCCCTATTGATTTCTTGTTGAGTATACTATTGTTCTTCAATCTCGTTCCCAAGTGGTGTGCCCAGAACATTTCATTAAAAGCCCTGTAGGTCACCCCATCAAACATATCATCACCTTCTAACGATTTTCTACCAATTACAAAAGACGTTCCCACTCTATTTAGGGTGCCCGGTTTATTGTCATTCTCCCACCAGCCAATGGTATAATCAGGTCTATGAAGGCCCGCGGTATGATGCAAGTAGATGGTATCTTTCTCCGTGTATTCGTGCATCCACTCATCATCTTCAAGTATATAATCTATAGTGCCCCAACTGAATTTATAGCCTGCCAACATTATTTTTTTCCAACTATTATTGCCCACAATTCCATCTACATGAAGAAAATTAGCTCTTTGAAACTGGACCACCTTTTCATGTGTTTTTTCGTCAAAATTTGGTGAAATTTCCAAAGGATATCCTGACCTACACAAAAGGTTTTTTAAGAATGAAACGGAGGAATTAAAACTGCCTTTACGCAATGTTTTCATTTTTTGAATTTTGGAGTTAGAAGCGTATTTTCTAAATGACCCTACCAATTGGCAACCCCATCTATAAATTCTTGATACAGGTCCGAAGACTTATTGGGGCAACCACCGTAATTGTGAATGCCCACGCCAATACATCTATTTCTCAACAGCGGGCTTCCACTTTGCCCGCCAAACGTATCTGCCTGATAAAAGAACCTACCATTTTCCTTTACCAGATTATCGGACATTTTATATTGAAACAATCCATTATCACGGTCCGCAGGATACCCGCAAATTTCAGCTATGTTCGGGTCTTCCATGGCAGGTGTAATAAAACTACAATGACTCACCTCTTTACTGAGTTTAATAGCACCCATATCATATCTTGTAGAGGCATTATCTATCCATCCTCTAGTGGCCATAAGTTCCACAGCCTCATACCTACCATACGGCTCTGCGAGTCCACTTTTACCGGGAATGGCAATGATGGAAGTCTTCCAACCTCCAGAAGATTTGTTGTAGACGCAATGTCCGGCCGTATATAAAATGTTTCCGGCCACCAGCCATCCAGAACCCACGTAATTCAAGCCATTACTGGCTTTCATGTACAGCTTACAAATAGCCATATACGGCATTTGCTGAGTTGCTAATACTTTTTGGCGCTGATCAATTCCACAAACCGTTTCGTTCGTTAAATCTTCATTCCGCTCAATCCATGATTCGCTGGTTATCTCTTTCTCATTTATTCCCTGGTTTTCTTCAACCGGTTTATGAAAAACAAGCTCTTTTTCTATTTCTGTTGTGATTACATCTCCCATGTTTATAAATAGTATTGATAAAAGTTCAGTATGTTATGCTCACAGATAGGAGCATCAAAAAACATTCTATATTGATAACAGGGGGAATTCTCGGAAATTCCGAATTAGCAATTCGGAATAAATGGATACATCTTATTAAAACAGCTATGTGATAATTGACTTTGATTTTAAATAATGAGATACAAATGACTACCTCACTTCTATCAAGCCACATTACTTATATAAATCTAACAATCAACTGTTTATATGGAGTTTGAAAATGTATACATGGTATGAATTTACGTACAAATGACAAATTCCACTTAAACTATTCAAGGTTTTCTGCGCATAAAGACGACCCCTAGCTAAATTTGTACCCCCAAAATCTACATTCTAAATCAGGTTGCAAATCTCCTTTTACTAGAGTAAAAGAAAAAACAGTACTTTAGAAATACAATTACGCTTACTTGTATAGGTGAAACTCACTTTTAAAAATTGAATATGAAACAAGCAATTCATTCCAAAATACTGCTTCTTGTTTTCTTACTATTGACTATTGGTTCCTTTGCACAGCAGCAAAAAGACACCCGGGCAAGTAATGTGCCTCAAAGTGCGAATGAAGTTTCGTTTACCTCTGTTCTCAATGCTCACTTAAACGCTGTTAGCACTAAAAACTTAGAGGCTTAAAAGCATCCCTATTACCCAAAAGACATGGGAACTGAACCAAATAAACACACAAGTAAAAGAATAGAAGTCCCTGAAAATTTTCAGGATATTTTTACGCATTTCTATAGAGCTGAAAACCGTTCAGAAAAACCCATTACCAAAACGCTTGTTCCCAGCTTTCAAATTATTATGGTTTTTAGTTTTGGTGCGCCTATTTCATTTGTGACGGAACATGAATCTGAAATTACGATTGAAAAATGCCTTGTCCTTGGTCCCATAAAAAAAGCTTTTGATTATACCTTACCTGCTGGTTCGGATATGCTGGTCGCCAATTTTAAAGATGATGCCTTTTATATGTTTTTTGGGAAGGTGATTTTATCCAATTACCTACCCACAAATCCAGATTCGCTTTTAACCGAGAATTGCTTTACTAATCTCTGGCAACTTATTAAAAACGTAACCCCAAAAGAGCGTGTAAACCTGATTCTAGATTTCTGCAAACCCTATTTAAAAGAAAGTGAAACAGCTTTTCAAAAATTAGCTGATTATACAGGCGACTATACAGTCTTTAACCCCATTAAAATTATAGCTCAGGAAACCCAACAGAGCGAAAGAACTATTCAGCTCAACCATAAAAAATACTTTGGTTATACCGGCAAAGAAAAGAGCCGGTACGAGAAATTCATAAAAGCCATCGGGTTGCTACAAAACCAATCCTCTAAAGTAAATTGGTTCGCTATTATTGAGGCTTGCGGTTATTATGACCAAAGTCAACTGATACACGACTTCAAACACTTCACGGGGCACACGCCTACTCAATACCTCAAATTCTCACAGGATATTTGCCAAACGGAATAGCATTTCGTTTTCTTACAATTACAGCCCAAAGGACAGAGCTAAATTTGCTTCATCAATCTAAAATCCATAGAAAATGAAGCATCTTATTATTTACGCCCATCCTAATGCGGGCAGTCTAAACTGCCATTTAAAACAGACGGTCGTAGAAACCCTAAAACAGCAAAAACACGAAGTGGTCATCAGGGATTTGTATAACCTCAACTTTAACCCTATTCTGTCTTTAAAAGATATATCTGGGCAGCGCATGGGTGAGGTTTCACAAGACGTCAAAAAAGAACAAGAATACATTACATGGGCGGAGCACATCACTTTTATCTACCCTATTTGGTGGACCGGAATGCCCGCCATAATGAAAGGGTATATAGATCGTGTTTTTAGTTATGGTTTTGCTTACAGCTATGATGCTGGTATTCAAAAAGGACTCCTCAAAGGAAAGCAAACCACTATAATCAATACCCACGGTAAATCACAGGCCGAATACGAAAGCATTGGCATGGACAAAGCCCTTTTCCTAACATCGGACACAGGTGTTTTTGAGTATTGTGGACTGGAAATCGAACAACATTTCTTTTTTGACCAAGCGGATAGACCATCGCCTGAACGCATACAAGAATGGATGGAAATGCTCATAGCTTCATATCAAATATAATCTTGACATTAAAGGAGTTCAAAATTGGTATATTTATACTCCTGTTTTAGCTTTTCCAAGTTAGCAACCGGAGACCACAACCTATACCTATTCCAACATGAGACTACCAATTACCCTAGTACTGCTTACACTCGGGCTTTTTTTTGGCGCTGCCCAAAACGAAGCGAATGTCTATTTTACCACCGGATTCAAAATTGGGGAAGTAACGGATTCTTCCGCTATTATTCTGACGAGACTTTGCAAAACCGCCCAGCCTGTGGCGGTGTATCACAAGCAAGAAGATAAGGTGTTCCGACCTCCCATCGACTTTGATAATAACATGCCTATTTCTGAAATGGAAGGTGCGGTGGGCGGCTCTTCGGGGCAAGTGAAAATCAACCTGAAATCAAAAGACACCCTAATCAGTACGGAATGGGAATATGTTTCCGGTTACAGAGATTTCACACTGAAACAAAAATTTGATGGCTTAAAACCCAATACCCATTATGACATACAAATTGAAGGAAGAAAAAGTGAAGATGCCCCAGTAGCGGAAATAAAAGGGTCTTTCTCTACCGCTCCGTCTGCAGACCAGATAGTACCGGTATTTTTTACCTCATCTACTTGTCAATTTTATTGGTCTCATGATGATGCGGTTCGTGGTTTTAAAATCTATGACAGCATGCTTAAAATGAATCCGCTGTTCCATTGCCAAACGGGAGATTACGTGTATTATGACAAACCCGGACCCATGGCCTACACCGTAGAATTGGCAAGACACAAATGGCACGCCATGAATTCTTGGCCTGCCCTATTCGACTTTTATAAAAACACGCCAGCTTACTTACAAAAGGACGATCACGATTTATTGAAAGACGACGCGACTTCATATTCCACACCTTTTGGCGAATTAAGCTATGAAGACGGTCTTGATATTTGGCGGGAGCAAGTACCCATTATTGACAAGCCCTACCGAACATTTAAATGGGGGAAAGATGTACAGATATGGAACGTAGAGGTACGCGAATTCCGCAGTGACAATAAATCACCGGACGGAAAAGAAAAAACCATTTGGGGAAAAGAACAGATTGCTTGGTTTAAAGAAACCGTGGAAGCTTCGGATGCTACTTTTAAAATTCTAGTTTCGCCCACTCCTATAGTTGGGCCTGACCGCTCAAAAGGGAAATATGACAACCACTCCAATACGTCGTTTGAAACAGAAGGAAAATGGTTGCGCCAGTATTTGGCCGACCAAAATGTATTGGTCATTAATGGCGATAGGCATTGGCAATATGTTTCCGTAGACCCGGTAACAGGCCTACGAGAATATAGTCAAGGGCCGGTGAGTAATTTTCATGCCCAAGGCTGGAATCAGGAAGACAAACGTCCGGAGCATAAATTCCTAAGAGTACAAGGAGGATTTTTAGCGGTAAAGGTGTACCGAGAGAATAACGAAGCGGTAATTGAATTTACGCACTATGATGTAGATGGTAACGAAGTAAATAAAGAGGTTATAAAGGTGTCTGTATAACCTCTTGTATGCTAATTATTAGGGACTATAAGGGTATTTCCCTATTCAACACTTTCATAATAAAGAATACAGTCAGGGAAATGAAAAAACAGACAATCATTGCCAAGGTGTCCTCCCCTTCTATACGGGTTTTAAGCTTTGTATAAATTGCTTTCATAACAAGTAATTTGGTACAAAGTTCCCTCTTAATTCCTGTCTGGAAACAGAAAACCGACCAAGTGAACCTATTGAGGATAAGAGGTATACGATATTTACATGGTCGTAAAACCCATACCGCACAGCGAATTTATTCTCTCGCCTAAAAAGTGAAGCTCTTAAATTCCACTACAGGTTTTTGGGATTCACCCCAATAGAATTAAACAACTTCGCTTTTGCGGAGAAAAACTTGTTCTGTACGGCGTTCCTTTTCAGCTCGGCATCTATGAGTTTACTTTCCCTAGAATTCACCAAAAACAAAGAACTTTCCCCAAAACCGAACTTCCGTTCTTCTGCCGCTACCATGGTATTATAATTAAATACCACGTCATCTATTAAGACATTTTGTTTTTCAAAGGATTCCAGTTCTCGGTACAGGCCTACTATTTTGTTCTTAATTCGTATTTCTGCATCATCCATTTCAAACTCGGCGTTCTGTAGTTTCAGCTTTGCCAGTTTTAAATCGCCTCGTTCTTTTCTAAGAAAAAGGGGCACGCTAAAAGCTACGCCACCTTTATAGTTTTCGGTAGTAAAACTGGAAATATACTCCGGTTTCTGTGTCAGGAAATTATACTGTAATTCAATTTTTGGCAAAAGCTTGTTGGCTTTCAATCGCTTTTCAACGGTGAGCCCATCAACCTTATACCCCAATGATTTCAACTTCGGGTGGTTCTCTATGGAAAAACTATCTAAAGGCATACCCATAATTTCTAAAGTGGTATCAATATCACCTGCTAAATTGGTCTCCGGCGTTACATTGGCCTGTAGCTCCACGGGCATATTATCTCCCATCCAAAGAAAATTGGAAAGCTCCAAAGCACTTTTCATAAAGCGGACTTTTGCCTGCTCCAAATTCAGCTCGCGATCTTGCATGGCTATTTTAGCCTCTACCGTATCAATTGCAGCAACCTGGCCAACTTGGGCACTCTTTTTCACCCCTTCAAAACGGATTTCGGCATTGGTCAAAAAATCAGCATATACTTGGGTATCTTGGTAAGCATGCAACCAATCAAAATACGCCAAAGAAGCCTCAAAAAGCACCTCGTTCACCTGCAAATCCCGCTCTACCAATGAACGCTCTTTAAAAATCTTGGCTTGCTTTAAAGTAGCCATACGTTGGTTTATCCAAAGCCCTTGCCCTACGGACATAGAAATACCGGCACTATACAATCCGTCATCAGGTACGGTCTGATCAGGATTCAGGTACACACCTTCGTTTTGCTCAAAATTTCCCTTTAGCTCAACGCCGTACCAAGTGGGTATTTTAAAAGTAGCGTTCAGACGGTCATAATACTCCGTACCCTTAAATTCCTTACGGTCATAATCTACCTCTATCTTAGGATCAAAACCACCACGCGAACTCATGAGTTGCGCCTGCCCCATGCCTATATTTAGTTGGGCCTGTTTGGCTATGGGGTGGTACTTTTTTACGTACCCTAGATATTCGTTAAAACCTAAAACCACCTCTCCGGGCTGTTGGGCTTGCGCACCAAAACAGCATACAACAAGGAGATAAAATAGTAATTTCTTCATCATTTTTCCTTTTTAGCAGTCGTTTCTTTAGGCTGGTAATAGTTAGGTGGGAATCCGTTTATTTGCCGCCATAGCTCAAACCAAATCGGTACATCGTCTAAAAGGGATATGGTATTGGCACCGGAACCAACGCGAATATCCTCTGGCCAGGGTTCTGCTTCCGGGTCATCGTCCGGAGCGACCAATACACGGTATTTTCCGCTGACATCTATAAAGGTTTCCACCGCTACGATTTTTCCTGCAAACGTTCCGTAGGAAGCATTGGGCCAACCGCTAAAAACAATAGCGGGCCAACCATCAAACTGTATCCGTACTTTTTCGCCTACGTGTACCAATGGCAAGTCTATAGGAGCCACAAAAGTTTCTACGGCCTTTTCAAACTCAGAAGGCATAATACCTACCAAACGATCTCCCTCTTTAAAGTTCTGACCTATGCCACCTTGCACCGCTTTATTGATAAAACCGCTCTGGGGCGCCTTTATATAGTACATACCGGTACGCACCTCATAATTGGCGTATTGGTTCTCTAATTTGCTTACCTGCGCTTCCGAATCAAACTGATTGGATTGTGCGGTGTACATATCGCTCTGCGCCTTGGAAATCTTATCCGTGTATGCTACGGCCACGCGGTTAATTTCCATGGTGGCATTGAGCACATCGTTTTTAGCGGCCAACAGTTTATTTTCCTGAGAAATAAGTTTGGCCTGTGTTTCCTGTAGCTTCAATCTTTTTGCCTCCACATCCGTCATGGCCTTTAGGCCTTCTTGCTGCAATTGCGCTATACGATCGTATTGCCGCTGGGCAATCTCAAGATTGGTACGTGCGGCCTGCAGGTCTATACTATCGCTCTTTACCTTCAGTTTGGATTGCAGCAGTTTGTTTCTGGATTGCTCCAATTTTAGACCACGCTCATTGCCCAATGCGGAAATCTGATTGTTTAATGCACCTACCTTTCCTTGGTACGATTCAACAGACATATTTTTTGCCGCTATCTGCTGCCCTGTCCGTTCCACCAAACGTGGGTCAAAATACTCGTTCTTTACTTCGGAAATATGTAAAATGGTATCTCCTTTTTTCACAAAATCACCTTCTTGTACGTACCATTTTTCAATACGTCCCGGAATGGGCGATTGTATGCTCTGCGGCCTGTGCTCCGGACTTAGCGTAGTTAGACTTCCCGTACCACGCACACTCTGCGTCCACGGTAGGAATAAAAGAATAAAGCCAAAAAGCGCGGACCCCAACAAGAACCGGTTAAAGTGCTTGTAGTGCCTTTGGTGAAAAACCTTATTTGTAGATTTGTATCCCGTTAGGTGCACCGTTTTATTTATCGGATTGTTAGATATATTCAGCATAGCTTCTTAAGTTATGGAAACAAGTTGCCCCTGGTTCAACGTAATTATTTTTTGGCATGCCTTTACCCATCTTAGGTCTTGGCTTACGACTACTAGCGCCCACGGGTTTGACTTATTGGTCAAAAACTTCATGATGCGCTCCGCTTCCACCTCATCAAACTGGTCCAAGGGATCATCTAATAACAGTAGTTTTGGCATGTGCACGATACTTCGCGCCAAGACTATTTTTCGTGCAATGGTATAGGGTATATACTGCCCTTCCGGATAAATCATAGAATTGAGGCCGTTGGGCTGTTCCTTTATGAACTGTAGCAACCCAATATTCTCCAGAACCCAATGCAGGTCTACATGCGGGACGCGTTTATCCCCTAAAGTAATGTTCTCCAAAATAGTACCTTCAAACGGACTTTCCTCTGGAATGCACTGCCCTAAGAACGACCTGTAATGGTTGGGTTTTATTCCCTTCAGCGAAAAATCGTTCGCATAAATATTACCTTCGGTAGGTTCAAAAATACCCGCGATCAATCGTAACAAGGTAGATTTACCGGAACCGTTCTCCCCTATGACCAGTTGTCTGCTTCCCGGTTCTATTTTAAAAGAAATATCATGTAGAATGTTTTTCTTCGTAGCCGTACCAAAAGAAATTTTATCCAGCTCTACCGTTAACTCGTCATCATCTTTTAATGGCTGCTCACCTCCTTGGTTCTCCAGTTTAAGGTCTACGACCTGTCCTATTTTTTCAAGGGAGGTCAACAGGTCATAAAAGGTTTCAAAACCACGTATCAATTTTTCAACGGAAGTAATCACCAAAAGAATAATAATCTCTGCAGCTACAAACTGCCCAATGTTCATTTCTTGGTTCAGTACCAATAAGCCCCCAATGGCAAACAACCCGGCCGTTACCAAAACCTTAAACCCGATCATCTGAATAAATTGCATCAGCAATACCCTAAAATGACTTTCGCGAGATTTCAGGTATTCGGAAACCAGGTTATCGTTTTTATCTACGGCAAGACTGGTACGTCCGGATAGTTTAAAACTCACCTGCGAACGTGCCACTTCCTGAATCCAGTGCGCTACTTTGTACTTTAATTTGGATTCCTCCAAACTGGTATCCATACCTTTCTGCACCGTAAAACGGAACACCAGGTAGACTAATAACAGCAGCAGAATACCATAAATGATAAAAAACGGATGGTAGAACGAAAGCAGCAACAAGCCAAAAATAATCTGTAAAATAGCTGCCGGTACATCTAGCAAAAGTTTGGAAAGTCCCTTTTGAACCGTAATGGTATCAAAAAACCGGTTGGCCAGCTCTGGCGGATAGTAGTTGCGCAGCTCGCTCATTTTAATTTTTGGAAACCGATAGGTAAACTCAAAAGAGGCGCGTGTAAATATTTTCTGCTGCATGTTCTCCACAATACGGATCTGCATGATTTGCAAAATACCCCCAAAAGCAACACCACCGGTCACTAAGACCACAAGAAGTATCCATGAAGAGCTGATTTCCGCACCTTGTATAAGATTGATAATAGTCTGAATACCCAACGGAAGCGAAAGATTCACCAAACCCGCAAAAATGGCATAATAAAAAGTTTGCAGTACATCTCGTTTATCCAGTTTTAGCAAGCCCATAAGGCGCTGCCAAGAGGTCAGTATTTTTTTAGCCATTCGGGTTTTTATTTAAAGAATTAAATACCAGTTGTGTAAAGTAGTCGGTTGGGTCGCCATTTTCATGGCAATCGGTCAAGGACTCAAAATGGTCCTTTAAAAAATGTTGGTGCAAGGAGCCTTCCAGCACCGTGCTGGCCAAACTGTTGGGGTACGTATAATTGCCGTCTACGTTTTTGATCATCTCGCTCAAACGGGTTACCAGTCTTTTATAGATTACAAAATAGCCCTCTTTGTTCTCTGTATCTACCTCTTTGGTAAGGTAGGATTTAGAATATTCGTTAATAACGATCTTGCTTAAAAGCACCTCGTTAATATGCGAGAAGTCCGAATCATATTTTGTTGCACTGGTAACCAGCGCCAACGCTTTTTTTAGCTTTTCCTCTGGGTCTTGTATGTTGTGGGTGGCGAATACCAATTTGTACTCTACCCAACCCCAGTACCAAGACGTTAAGTACAACAGTAATTTGTGCTTGTTCTCAAAATAGCGGTATACAGAACTTTCATTACTCTTTATCTTAGCTCCTAATTTTTTAAAATTGAAACTTTCAAAACCCATAGCATTGATCATGAGAATACTTTCCTCTACAATACGCCTACCCAAAGTAGTAGACTCGGGGTCTTTGATATATATTTTTTCGTTGATGCCGATTTTAACCGACTGTAATAATTTATCCATAGTGCTGAGCTTATTAAGTTGAGATACTACTTCATTATGCTTTGTTGAGCAAACACACTCGCAAATATAATAGTAATACTATCATAACTTAATAGTTTAACTTTTATTTTTAACTCAATTACTATTATTTATGGTTGTATCACTGTTATTTAAGGGGATGATAAAAAAGAGGTTGTTTTTTTATGAATTCATCAACAGCGTCATACGTCCATAAATTCGTACGTTTTGTCGAATAACTGTCAGAAAGAAGCAATTGTAAAAGGGACACTTACCGTATTTCAACTTAATTCTTGATATTTAAAGTTCTGTCGGAAAAGGATGTTGGGGTTTGAGTGAAAAATAAAAAGGATACTATGCGTTACAACACAAGTTTTCGTTTAGCTTTTGACCCTATTTTTTTTGAGATTACGCTTTTACGTAAGGCTGTACAATTCAAAACGGAGATATTTGTAGTATACCGTTTAACCCTCCCTATTTTTATAGAATTAGGAATGGGTAAATAGTACCAAGAACAACTATGAGCACTAAAATAGTAATTTGTTTAATACTAAACATGATGGTTATACGGCATATGCCTTGTATCCAGTAGTTGTGGGTAATGTAAGAACCATCGAGAAAACAAATAATAATGAATGTAGAAAGTTTACTTAATAAAATAAAAATCTTCGCTGAATTAGTAATAGAATCAGGTTTTAAAAGGGACGTTACCGATTATAGACAATCTATTGGGCAAGCACAAAATCAGAATTTAGTTTTTATGAAAGGACTTTCCGAAAACATAAAATCTAATCTTATCTATTTTGAAAATAATTCATTAAATGGAGAGCTGAAAAGTGTTTTAAGAGAGAACGAACCATTTACGTCACTCAATACTTTAACAGAATTGGAGGAATTAGATTCAGATAAAGAAATTGATGGACCACAATATTTTCAAAAATTTAATTCAATACTTAATCGACTACAAAAAGCAATTCAAACTAACGAATCTGAATTAAATACGGTTAAAACTACTTTTGACAAATACGTTTCAGAAGATGATGAATATGATAGTGACGAAGAACAAGCTGTGATGTCATTAATTTTTAAAGACTTAAAATCGACAGGTAGTTTAAAAGAATTTTCAAAAGTTTTACATCGTTGGAATAGAACTCTTCTGATTTACCATACTTTACTAAAACAAGAATCGCCAAAAGAAATTTCACTTGTAGAAATCCAAAATGGCTCAATAGATGTAATTTTCAATATTGACTTTGACGTTGCAATAGATTTGACCGAACTAATTAAAACAGGATTAAAGGTTTATGGTGCATATTTAATGTATAAATCAAAAACTGCAAAAGAAATTATTGCTTCATATATGGGTAATAAAAAACTTATTGCAACCGAAAAGGGCAGAGAAAAACTAATGCTTGATAATATTAAAGAATCTATAAAACAATTAGCATTAGAACAGCACAAAGAAAATTTGAAATCCGATTCACCACCATTAAAAGCTGGAGCGACTAAAAAAGCCGATGAAATTGCGAAAGTTATTACTGACCATATTGTTAAAGGGAATGAAGTAAAACTATTAACACCACCAGAACCAGAAGAAGAAGATGAACCAGATATTTCAACAGAATTGAGAACTGAAACATCAATAGTCAGAGAAAGATGGAAAAAACTTGAACAAAAAGAGCAACAATTATTACTTGATAAATATACGATTAAGGACGAGGACGAAAATGATAGCGAATAAACACTACCCACAACACCGTATAAAAATGATTGCGGTTTAGTGCTTAATCAAAGGTCGTTGCGTGTTTGTAAAGTCTGATTTTCCTGCGGAAAATCCTCGCATACAAACCCGCAACTATTCTTATACATCAACGTTGTGCGTCATTTGACAAAAAAATAACTAAAGAACTATGCCAGAAGAATTTAAAGGTGAAAAAATAGAAAGAGATTTAACCACAAAACAAGTTTGGTTCTACCACGACACAGAAGCTGGCATAAAACAAATTTCCAAAGAAGTATTCAAAAAAGTTGACAAACTTATTCATTACCCAAGAGGCTTTGAAGGTGGAGAAAAATATAAGTTTATTAAAAAATTTACCTATTTAGGATTTGGCGGTAAACTGCCTGTTGGAGTTGTCAAAGCTACTTCATATGGTTATGGTTTTACTAAAACTTTAAATCCATTTTCATATTTTATTGATGAAACCTATGAAATTAAAGAAGTAATAATTGAAAAAAAAGGAAAAACAGAGTTAGACGTTGATAATAAATTACTTTATTTAAATGAAACTAGCTTACAAGAGTTACAAGATTCATTTAGTGCTATTTATAAAAAAAATCGTGCTGAAATAGATTTTGTATTACAATTAACTTTAAATAGTATTTTCCCAAAAGTAATTGACAAACCTGAAAAGACATATATTGAAAATGCTCTTGCTTCTTCCTTGGCAAGTTGGGGAAATTCTATAGATGAATTTTCAGATGGAGATAAAAAAGCTATTCAAGATTTATTTGACAAACTATCTATAGGAACAGACTTTTTAAGCAAAGAATCTTTAGCTAAAACAAAGGAAATTGTTGATAGTAAATTTATTCAAAAGACAATTGAACGATTTAATGAACTTTTTGCATTATCAACTGATGGAGAAAGTCTTGAAAAACATTGGCAAGTATTTCTACAAGAAAACAACTGGGTTTTTTCTTCAATATTCGCACAACCAATTATTCTATATCAAAGAGAAGCTTATGTTGGAGGAAAAAGTCTTGACAATACAAATGGAAAAATGAATGATTTTCTAATTAAAAATAGTCTAAGTGATAATGTTTCTTTCTTGGAAATAAAGACTCATAAAACTAAACTTGTTGAGAATAGTTCTTACAGAGGAGAAGATGTTTATAGTGTTTCAAAAGACCTTTCTGGTTCGACTGCTCAAGTTCTAAATCAAAGAGATAATTTTCAAAAGGAATTTTATGCATTAAAGGCAAAAAGCAGGAAAAACGGAAATTTTGAAACCTTTAATTCTAAATGCATTGTACTAATTGGAAACTTGGCGGATTTGGACGAAGACCAAAGATATTCTTTTGAACTTTCTAGAAGCAATAGTAAAGATGTTGAAATTATAACCTTTGATGAATTAAAAGCAAAAATTGAGAGCTTTCAAGAATTATTAAATGAAGAATAAAAACGAACGCACAACAATGGCTATAAGTAATTGCTTGTTCTCGCCTACTTCTGAAAATACTGACGGATTTTCCCCGCTCGTGCCAAACCTGCTGGAATAACCAACTTGAAAACACAAGATATACCAACTCCTTTTTATAGACCAGACCTTAATCTATAATTTGAACAAACACAAATGGCAAGAATTTATGGAACTATAGAATCATTGAAATCCTTAAAATCCGCATTAGAGAATAAAGGAATTTCAAGGTTTGGTTCTGTAAAAGAAATTAAAGTTTTTTTGGCTAATTATACGTCAGAAATACAATCAATTCTTGATGACACTTCAAAGCAGTTAGAAGCAGAATATGTTAACACCCGCAACAACTTAGAGCTTATAACCCAGAAAAAAAATGAAATAATCAATTTTAAGGAAGAGTCAATAAACAATAAAACCAGTGAAATACAGCAGAAAATTGATGTAATCCAAAATAAGAATGGAGCGAACTTTTTAAACAAAATACTGTCACGTATCAATCTCTTCTTTCTTAAAAAAGAGTCTAAGCGTTATCAAAGAAAAACAACCGAACTGGCAAATTCAGCTCTTAAAAATATATCTAGAAGTATTGAAAATGACCAAGCTTTTATAAGAGAATATGAAACGGAAAAAACTTCCCTAATTGAAAAAAGAGCAAAACCTAACATTAAAAAATTAGAGTATACCCTGAGTGTAATAAAAAGTTCAAGAAATCTAATTTCGGGGGCAATTGGGGAAAATTTGGTCGTTAAGGAAATAAAAAAACTATCTGATGATTATATTTTAATTAATGACTTTAGCTTAAATTTTTCTCCTCCTATATTTTACAAAAAAAAGAATCAAAGAATCTATTCCATACAAATTGACCATCTCTTGATATGTAAAGCAGGTATTTTTATAATTGAAACAAAAAACTGGAGTACATCATCAGTAGAGTCAATCAGTTTAAGGTCACCGATTGAACAAATAGAAAGGGCAAATTTTGCGCTTTACATCCATATTTCGGAACACATAACTTTAAATGGACATCATTGGGGAGAACAACAAATTCCAATACGAAATCTTATTGTTATGATCAATAACAAACCAAAAGGTGAGTTCAAATATGTAAAAGTTAAACTCTTGAATGAAATGAACGATTACATAAAATATTTTGAACCTATTTTAACGGAAAACCAAGTAAACAGAATAACAAATATTTTAAATTGATGAGAAATTAATGCTAGCAATGTATAACCGCAATTACGGCAGATTCGACTACCCAACAACCAATTAGGTTTGGAGTAAGTTATGCACAGGACAGCAAAAAATTAGGAGTCTAGAAACAACATTTCTTGAAAAAATTCTCTTCACTCACATAAGAATATACTTTCTTTTTATGCGTTCTATTCTAATCACAGTCGGCTTTTAGGAATCTAACAGCAACTATCTGTGATTGGATAAAAGACTTATAGGTTGGACCAAAAAAAGATATAGAATATGGAATATCATATTTTAAATTAAACCATTGCCCCACCCTTTTGTCTTACTTAACATAAAATCTACAAGAAATGAATTTTATAAGACCTACCGCATTCCTTTCGCTATTGCTAGCATTACACAGTTGTAGTGACGACAACTCCACTGCTGACGAGACTGCGGTTATAGACCCCACGGAAGAAGCCTGTACTACAGACCAAGTTCTGGATAGCAGTAGAGGCCCTTGTGATGTAACCTTGCCCTACGCTTCTGAATTTGAGGAATCTACTTCAGAAACTACCCGCACCATAGCTTCCAATTCCATACCGGAGCATCTGGTGGGACTTTTTGGTGGGGGTTCCGGTTCTTTGAACCCCAATGCTATTTCGGAACAATCCGAAACTTACGAGTTACCATTGGACCCCAGTGAAGCGAATGATTTTACATCGCTTTTAAATCAAAATACAGGACCGCAATATTCTTTTGGTGTGTTATTAAACGGCGTGGAGTTAGATCCCGTTGCTGCAGAGCCCTTTCCGCATGAAGGTGCTTTGAGCGCTAATGTAAATTGGGAATGGAACTTAGAGGCCTTGAACGTAAACCTTGGCCTGGATTGCAATAATGCACATGTGCAACCTACGGGAAAATACCATTATCACGGTTCGCCTATTCTTTTTCTGGAAAACCTGAATATTCCCGATACTGAAATGACCATGATCGGCTATGCCGGAGACGGTTTTCCCATTTATTATAAATATGCCTATGAGGATGCTACCGATGCTTCGTCTGCCGTTATTGCCATGACACCTAGCTACGAATTAAAAACCGGAGACAGACCCGGAGATGGTGTTACGGCTCCTTGCGATGTCTATAATGGTATTTATTCCAACGATTATGAATATATTGAAACCGCTGGTATTTTGGATAGGGCCAATGGAAGAAATGGGGTTACGCCAGAATATCCTAATGGCACGTATTATTATGTTATTACGGATGCTTTCCCCAGTATACCTAGGTATTTTAGAGGCACGCCTTCGGACGATTTTAAAATAGGACGTTAAATGAAATATAGTATTCTCCTGCTGATATGGAGTATGTCTTTTTCTGCTTCTTGGGCACATGAGGCCAATGAGGCTTTTTTTAAATTCACCCAAACGGAAAATACCATTGAAGTAGCGGCCGAATTTCCGTGGACGTTGAGAAATGCGCTTCTTGCTTACAAACCTTCCTTAAAAGAGGCGGTGAATAACTGTGATTTTGAAACTACCTTTTTAGAATACTTAAGGGAAAATCTTATCCTAAAAGATGAAAATGGCGTGGTTCTCCAATTGCTAGGTTTTGAAGAACTGGATAATAACCAACACGCCCATCAAAATACCTATAACATCACTTTTAAGGGAACAAGTCTTTCTGAAGTAACGAATACTACTTTATGTAACCTTAACGGCAATCAGGTAAACTACAACACCCTTGCTCTAGGTAAGAACAATGAAACATTCCAAACCGGAAACGAGAAGGGTACTTTTCAATTAAAAAAGGAAAACAATACTCCGTATCTATTGCTCTTATTGATTCCCTTGTTTTATTTTTTTTATAAAAAATTCGGTAAAAAATCGGTTTCCAACTAAAATTACCGATTGTTTTTATTGTGTAATGTTGGGGTGCTTTTTGAGGTAAATGGGGTTGCTTTCTATGAAAAAAATGGGCAGGGATATGAGACAATTTTTAAGGGTCTCCAGGCTTAACTCAAGCAAAAAAATAAGATAAAGGTTCTTTCTTGTTAAAAGAATTTTACACTAATTAAAAGCAACATTTCGCTCAAACGAAATGTTGCTTTTTGCATTTATAAATGAAAATACAAAAGTATACTAAAGGCTCTATTAGAAAGTTCCTTACTTTTATCTTCCGCACAAACCAAACTCAAAAGAGTTAGCCAATTACATTCTTTTGGGTCAGGACGTGTTTTTTCTGGTATAAAAACACAAGAAACACATCACTTTAAAAACTGAAGAACAGCTACACATGAAACACATTAAAACCCTCCTATTTGTATTCCTCTTAACGCTAAGCACAACTATAAAGGCACAGGAGACTCCGTTTTCCGATTTATTACAGAACATAGATTCTAGAGAGAAAACCAGTTTAAATGGCCTATGGGACATGATTGTTGATCCACTAGAGAACGGATATTACAACCATAGGTTACAACCCAAGGACGACGGCTATTTTATGAATGCCCAAATGCAATCTCCGTCTGACTTAATAGAATACAATTTTGATACCAGCAAGCAACTTATGGTTCCTGGGGATTGGAATACGCAAATGGACAAATTGTATTACTACGAGGGCACCGTTTGGTACAAAAAGGACTTTACCTATACCGCCAAGAATGACCAGGCCGCCTTTTTATATTTTGAGGCCGTAAATTATGAGGCCATTGTTTACCTGAACGGCGAACGTATTGGGAAGCATGTGGGTGGATATACCCCATTTCAGTTTGAGGTTACGGACAAGCTAAAAGAGGGTAACAACTTTGTGGTCGTAAAAGTGGATAACAAACGGAAAAGAGAAAACGTGCCTACGGTAAACCAAGATTGGTGGAACTATGGCGGTATTACCAGATCGGTTCATTTGATTACTACGCCAAAATCTCATATTAACGATTATTCGGTTCAATTGCCAAAAGGAGTTACCAATGCCATTACAGGTTGGGTTTCGGTTGCCAACGGAAAGGATGGCGATGCGGTTAGTATAGCTATTCCCGAACTGAAAAAAACAGTAAACACCGTTCTTAAAAACGGAAAAGCAGCATTCTCGATTAAAGCGAAACCAGAACTTTGGAGTCCAACTAGCCCCAAAACTTATGAAGTTGTTTTAAAAACGGCCACGGATGAGATTACGGATCAGATCGGTTTTAGAACCATAGCTACGGAAGGGTCCAAAATCTTATTAAACGGAAAACAGATATTTCTAAAAGGGATAAGCATTCACGAAGAAGCCCCCTTTAAAACAGGGCGTGTAGTTTCTGTAGAAGAGTGCAAAATATTGTTGGAATGGGCCAAAGAATTGGGCTGTAATTTTATCCGGCTTGCCCACTACCCTCATAGCGAAGCCATGGTCCGGGAAGCAGAAAAAATGGGCTTTTTAATTTGGTCCGAAATACCGGTGTATTGGACTATTCAGTTTGATAATGAAGATACCTATGCCAATGCAAAAAACCAGCTTACGGAAATGATTTCTAGGGATAAAAACCGCGCAGCCGTTGTATTATGGTCTATGGCGAATGAAACCCCTGAAGGTGAATCTAGATTGAATTTCATAGGAAACCTTGCCGAACAAGCCCGAAAGTTAGATGATACCCGCCTGATTACCGCTGCCCTAGATACGCAAGGACAAGGTGATGACGGCAACTTAATTGAAGACCCTCTTGGGGAAGTTGTAGATGTTATAGGCATTAATAATTACTGTGGCTGGTACGCAGGTGCAACCGATACCTGTGCTTCATTAAAATGGGCAAGTGCGTACAATAAACCCATGATTATGAGTGAAGTTGGTGGAGGCGCCCTTTACGGTCATCATGGTAATAAGAACGAACGATGGACGGAAGAATACCAAGCAGAAGTATTTAAAACCAATATTGAAATGATGCGTAACATTGATTTCCTATCCGGTCTATCTCCGTGGATTTTGATGGATTTTCGCTCTTCCAGACGTCCTTTACGAAGAATTCAAGACGATTTTAATAGAAAAGGATTGATCTCTGAACAGGGCATGAGAAAACAAGCTTTTTACATCCTTCAAGACTATTACGAGAAAGAAAATAACTAATATCTTGTACTCCGCTGGTTTTACCATTTAGTGTACTTTTAGTATTTAGAAAAGCACTCCTTTGTTTAAAAAGGGAGTGCTTTTTTTATGCTACGCTTCTATTCTAAAAATAAAACTTTAAAAATCTGACTGCATTTTCCACAAATAGCAGCACTCTATAAAAACACCATCCCTATAAAACGACAGTAAACCAAGGGGTTGAATTTTATTATTTAGATTTATTATAAATAATTTGGCAGATTAAACATGCATAGATACATTTGTCGGAAATTAACTATTCATATCAAGTCTAAATAAATATAATGAAATATTTTATATCAGCCTTAGCGTTAGTAATCCTCTCTCACGTTGGTTTTTCCCAAGAAACAACTGTAACCGGAAAAATAACGGACAACACCAAAATGCCTCTTTTTGGTGTAAACGTCCTCCTAAAAAATACGAGTACCGGAACCCAAACCAACGAAGCGGGTTCTTTTGAACTTAACCATCTTACCAACGGAGATTATATTCTTTCCCTCTCCTATTTGGGATTCAAAACCAAGGAAATTCCATTTTCGGTTGCCGGTAATCAAAACGTAACCTTACCTGAGATTGTTCTTTACGAAGGAAATGAAATTCTTAACGAAGTAATCGTTGAAGCCGAACGACGGAACAAGTTTTCTAGAAAGCAAACAGCGTATGTTTCTAAAATGCCCTTAAAGAATATAGAGAACCCACAGGTCTACAACACCATTACAAATCAATTACTTATTTCCCAGTCCGTTAACACCTTCCAAGATGCTTTAGTAAATGCTGCGGGTATTACACAATTATGGTCCTCTACAGGTAGAAGTGGCGATGGTGCCGGGTATTATTCTAGTCGTGGTTTTGCCGTTCAACCGCAATTGGTAAATGGCGTTGCCGGAATTACAAATGGGTTTATCAACCCGTCTAATGTAGAACGTGTGGAAGTCATAAAAGGACCTTCTGGAACTTTATTCGGAAGCTCGGTTACCTCTTATGGTGGCTTGATTAATATTGTCACCAAAAAACCATATAACAGCACTGGGGGAGAGATAACGGTATCTGGCGGTTCAAATGATTTTGCCAAACTAAATGTAGATGTAAATATCTCTGATGGGGAAAAATTATCGTTCCGTTTAAATGGTGGTTTTCAAAAAGACAACAGCTTTCAAGATGCCGGTTTTAAGAAGTCGGTTTTTATAGCGCCATCACTTTCATACAAGGTTAACAACAACGTATCCTTAAACTTTTCTTATGAAGCATCAGGAAATGAACAAACTAATGAGACATTCTTGTTTCTAAACAGATATGGTCCTATTGCTTTTAATTCTATTGAAGATTTAGATTACGATACCAATTTATCATTTACGAGCAACGATGTTACCATAGATAATATCACCCAGAATTATAGAGGAGAAATTGCGTGGAAAATGACGGACAATTGGTCTTCTCAAACCCTAATAGCAGGCGGATTGGCAAAATCTTTAGGCTACTACACCTATTTATGGAACACTGCAGATTATACAGATCCAGCAGCTCCCGTAGGTACAGAAAACTTTAGCCTATATGCACAAGACACAGATTCTAGAACCAAGACCTTAAACCTTCAGCAAAACTTTAATGGCACCTTTTATTTAGGGGATTTAGAAAATAAATTATTAGTCGGTTTAGATTACCTAGACTCTAAAACTATAGACAAAAGCTCTAACTGGGGATACTTACATTCTATAAACCTACAGGGCGATTTAATATTTGGTGAGCCAGCAATTAATGCCGAGAATTTAAGTGCTGCATTATCTGGTTTAGGAAATCTAGATTCTGATGTTAGACAAAATGTATTTGGAGCCTATGTCTCAGATGTTATCCATATTATACCTTCTTTATCCGTTATGGCAAGTGTGCGTTATGACCGATTTGATTATGAAGGCGATGTTAATACGGTAGATGATGATGACACTGAATATACCGAATCTACTTTCTCCCCAAAGTTTGGTATTGTTTTCCAACCCATTTTAGATCAGTTATCCGTTTTTGCGAATTACCAAAATGGATTTTCTTATGTAAATCCGCAATACATCACCGACTTTTCCACAGGTGAAACCGTATTACAATCCTATGATGTTGAAGAAGCAAACCAATTTGAAGTGGGGATGAAATCTAATCTATTCCATAATAAATTAGAAGCTACATTAAGCTATTACAACATAAACGTAGACAACAAATATTACTGGGCGACACAAACACAGGATTTAGAAATAAACAGCCAAGGTATTGAGCTTGAAGTAAACGCCAACCCAACTGAAGGGTTACACATACATACCGGTTTTAGTTACAACGATTCTGAAATTACAGATTCTCCTTCTGCGCCAAATCTAGAAGGGAATAGGTATGGTGAATCCGGTCCGGAAATTACCTATAACTTTTGGACGGACTATAAGTTTCTAAAAAACTTTGGTATAGGGGCTGGTTTTAATGGCGCTAGCGAATATGATACTATGGTTGACTATAAAGCAACAACGGGAATTTTTTACATCCCAGCGTACACCATTGTTAATGCTTCTGTCTACTATGAAACGGATAAATTTAGATTTGGTATTAAAGGAAATAACCTAGCTGATACATCTTATTATTCCGGGTGGAGTACGGTAACACCACAGCAAAGAAGAACAATTCTAGGTACGTTAAGTTTTAAATTTTAAAATATAATTCACAAAGGCAACCCGTAAGGGTTGTCTTTATTCTTTACACAAAATGGCGATAAAAAAACACATACTTACACTACACAAAATCTTAGGCCTGGCCACAGGAGTGGTTGTCTTTATCGTGGCCATTACCGGATGCTTATGGGCTTTTAGGGCAGAAATAGAAAGCACTTACGACCAATATAAAAAAGTAGTTCCCCAAGACCAAACCATCCTCACTCCCACCCAGGCTAAATTTCTTGCTGGAGAAGTGTTTCCTGACAACCACATTCATGGTACTTTATTCAAAAAAGCCGATGATGCCATAGAGGTTATTTTTTATGATGCGGAACCTGAATTTTATCAAAGTGTGTTTTTAAATCCGTATACGGGAGAAGTGATTCAAGTTGATAATCACCTTACCGGTTTTTTTGCCTTTGTACTAAAAGGGCATATTCGCTTATGGCTGCCTAAAGATATTGGAGAACAGGTAGTAGGCGCATCCATTTTACTCTTCATTTTCATCATAATCTCCGGCTTTATCCTATGGCTTCCCAAAAAGAAAAAAAACTTAAAACAACGCCTAAAATTTGATTGGAAAAAAACAACACGTTGGAAACGTAAAAACTTTGATTTACATACCGTGGTAGGTTTCTACATATGTTCATTCGCATTGATTTTAGCTTTTACCGGTTCTATGATGTCCTACAAGTGGCTTATGTACGGTGTGTATAAATCTTTTGGCGGAGATAAGGACGTAGCATTTATTATTCCAGAAAACAACAGCGAACCACTGGTTAACGCCAATGAAATTCCCATGGACCGGTTGATCGTAAAACTAATGAAGGAATCTCCGGAGGCCACCGCTTACGAGCTCCACTACCCTACCTCTGAAAATGAAAGTATTTACGTGGAAGTCTCAAACAGCGAAGACCTTTTTTATGATGCCGATTTTCGTTTTTTTGACCAAAATACCTTGGAAGAAATAGAGACTACTAGTATTTACGGGAAGTACAAAAATGGCAAAGCAGCCGACAAGATTGTACGTATGACCTACGACATCCATATTGGTGCCATTGGTGGAATTACCGGAAAAATAATTGCCTTTTTAGTAAGCTTGTTAACCGCTACTTTACCAGTAACGGGTGTGCTATTATGGTATGGCCGCAAGTATAAGAAAAAAAGAGAATTGGATACAGTTAAATTTGACTATAATAATTGACATTTCAATTCATAACCTTTTAAATCCGGTATTAAAAATTAAGCGAAATAGCATTTTTTCATTAGCCAAAGAACACTTCATCGAATAAAAACTCTGCTTGCCGAAAGAATGTACTAAATCCTTAAACCCGTACAGATTTACTATATAGCCATTTTCTTACATCATAATGTGTATATTTTGACACTATTTTCTTACGTTATACAACATTTTTTTACTTATTAAATGGATTTTGAATTACTTAGCCCTGTGTATCATTGGTGCTATGAAATTAAATCAAATCTACTTATTTGTAATCCTTTTGCTATTTCTTACATCTAGCGGGATAGCTCAAGTGAAAATTGGCGATGATGTAAGTACCATTCACGAAGCTTCGCTTTTTGAATTGGAGAGTACTTCAAAGGCTTTGGTTTTAACTAGGGTTACCACCGCTCAAATGTTAGACATTGTACCCCTAAACGGTGCATTGGTCTATAATACAGACACCAATTGTGTACATGTATTTGACGGTAGCAATTGGCAAAACCTTTGTACTAATGCCTCTGGTTCTATTTCTTTAGTAAATAATGTAGATGGTTCCTTTACCATAACCTCATCCAACGGCACTGTATATACCTCACCTAATTTATTAGAACTGAAAGGAGAAACCGGACCTCAAGGACCGGCCGGCACAGATGGTAGTGAAATACAACAAGAACAATTAGTAATCATAGCCAGTAATGGTCAAACACAGTTTACCACACCTGCACCAATAATTGACAGTAAAAAAATTGAAGTATTCAGAAATGGCGTGAGAGTAAATTTCATCACTATAGATGCCAATACCATAGAATTGGAAAGTGACATTACTTGTTATCAAAATGACAGCATACGAATAGTACAACTTTTCTAATACCTAATCCACAAAACATCCTTAAACCTTTAAATTAAAAATTATGAAAACCCAAAATCTATCAAAAAATTTCAAAAGCTTAGCCATAGGTGTCGTTTTATTAACTGGAGTATCACTCTCTGCACAGCAAACTAC
Organism: Zobellia nedashkovskayae; assembly: GCF_015330125.1. Taxonomy (NCBI): domain Bacteria; kingdom Pseudomonadati; phylum Bacteroidota; class Flavobacteriia; order Flavobacteriales; family Flavobacteriaceae; genus Zobellia; species Zobellia nedashkovskayae. The sequence continues at coordinate 420,994 of NZ_JADDXR010000002.1, forward strand.
AGGCGATGTTGTCAAACAAGCCGATGTTGACCCTGGCACCACCACAACAGCAGGTGCCGTTCGTGTAATAGATAATAAGGGTACCATTAAGTATCTTCAAGCTAAAAACGGACTTACGTTACTTTCCAACACTACAAATGATGTAACTACCACAACATGGCAGTTAGGAGGAACACTTACCGATGATACCTTAATAGACGTTGACGGGAATGTTTTTGGTCTTAATGGTATAGAATTGATTTCTACGGAAACTGCCTCTACAGATGCAACTACTGAATCTGATGCCGGAACGGGTTCTGGTTATACTCTATTGGTTAGAGACGAAGCAACAGGTGCCTTAAAAAAATTATTGGCCACCGATCTTATCCAAAGCGGACAAGAAGCTTTTACTGCCACCGCCGATCAAACCGCATATGCACTTACCGGTTCGCCAATATTACCAAGCTATAGTCAAGTATGGGTATATAGAAATGGCGCTAAATTGGTTGCTAATGTAGATTATACGGTAGCCGCTTCAACCGTTACTTTGGTTGAAAATGATTACTCCGTTTATGGAGGCGACGTTATTGAGGTGCAGTATACCAAGTAAGCTTAAATTCAATAGATAATTTTATACATCTTTAAAAAGGTGTGGGTCATTTAGCAGTGTATTAATTTTCTATAAAAGGAAATTTCACTGCTTTTCGTCCGTATTCATGTGTACTTGAATATTACGTTTCATCCATCTTAACCATTTCTTCATTTTCGCACCAAAATTAAAATATCGCCTCTTGACTTTTCTAGTTTGCCTGTTTCTACAGCAAGGCATTCGTGCGCAACAGGAAATGGTTATAGATCATAAAGGGACGAAGGTAAGTATTAGGAATACTGTAGTAAGTACAGGTCCAACAGCTCCCCTTAACCCTTTAGAAAATGATATTTGGTTTGATTCTAGTGCAGAAGTAACCAAGGTTTATAATGGAAGTATTTGGCTGACCATAAATTTAGATGCGCTTTCAAAAAAAGAAGACGCGGCCAATAAGTCCACCGATGTTGATTTATCCGATGCTACGAATACAAAGTTCCCTACTGAACTTGCGGTAAAGACCTATGTAGATACGGAACTAGCCGCTGTAGCCGGTGTAAATCTCTATTCTGACAATGGAATTTTAACGGATAACCGTGCGGTAACACAAAACAATTATGACCTGAACTTTGATGCAAATACATTAGTCATTAGTGGTGATGATAACCTAGTTGGCATTGGCACCGATACGCCCAGTAAAAAATTGGATGTAAACGGAAAGGCCAGAATACGTACACTGGATGCTGGCGCTAATACAGACCAAATTGTGACCACAGATGCAGACGGCGTTTTGAGAAAATTACCGCTTTCCGATCTAGAGACAAAAACTTCCATAGCTCAGAATACCGGTACAGGAACAATAACCCATACTAGTGAAGACGGCACTTCGCAAGCTGTAACTGTTATTAGTACAAATGCGAATAATAGTATTACAGCGGGTACCGATGGTGGCGCCTATTACAAAAGCCCAATAAAGGCTTATGGAACATTAATTCCCGCAAGTAATAGCATTACGGCCAGTGGTCTTAGTGCTGCTACCAAAATAGGTACGGGTAGATATACCTTTACAATGACGACCGCTAGGTCATCTGCTAATTACCCAATTCAATTAAGTGTTTTAGAAACCAGTACTAACAATATTCATATTTATGTTACAGGCCAAACCACAACAACCTTTAGTATTGCTATTGTACATGAGGGAGGTGGCATGTTAGGCGCAGATACCTATGCAGACAGAACCTGCTATTTCACCATATTAGACTTTTAATAACATGATTAGATGTATATTAATTTATATTTTATCTTCTCTCATGGCAGAAAGTCTAAATGCACAGACCATGAGAAATTTTGGTGATTTAGAAATTCATACGGATGCTAAAATGGGGTTCTATTCTTCCCTTGAAAATGATGGATTTTTCAACAGTTCATCTGGCCTTGCAGGATTTTATGGACGCTACCAAAATACTATTTCTGGTTCTGTTTCTCCTGTATTTCATGATATTGAAATTAATAATGACCAGGGAATTGTTCTTCAGGTTCCTATAGCTATTGGGAATAACACCAATTTTGTTTTTGGAGATTTTATAACTACAAAATACCTAGATACCAATTATGTTGAACTCCTTGCTACATCTTTCTACAATGGGGAATCAAATTTTTCAAAAGTAAATGGATTTTTATCGGTTTCCGATGTACAGAAATTTCTATTTCCCATTGGTGACGAAACCTATCTAAGACCTCTACTTATAGATACAGAAGGTGTAACAGCCTCTTTTAAAAGCACCTATCTCTTTGAAGATGGCACGGTAACGTATTCAAACTTTTTAAATACTAATTCTGAACTGACAGCAATCAGTAACGAGGAGTATTGGGTTTTGGAAGGAGATACCAGTACTATAGTAACAATTGATTGGAATGAACGAAGTGCGCTTAAAGCTATAGTTAACGACCTAAATACTATTACCGTGGCAGGTTTTGATAAGGAAGCGATGAAATGGACAAATTTGGGAGCCACAGACCGAACAGGAAATCTTGGAGAAGGTTTTATTTCATCAAGGAAATTTATTCCCAATCAGTACAGCGCAATAACGTTTGGCATCTTAAAAGCAAAAACAGGTGCGCTTCATCAAGGTTATCACTATTTAGTTACTCCAAATGGAGATGGTATCAATGACTTTCTCTATATACCAGAATTGGAAGATTATGAAAGCAACCATCTCTTCATATTTGCCAGAAATGGACTTAAAGTTTTTGAACAAGAAAACTATTTAAATCAATTTAATGGCAAAACGGGTACAGGAATATCCGCAATACAAAGAGATAAAGGTTTGCCAGAGGGTGTATACTTTTATTTGGTTACCGTTGGTGAAAATAAGCTACCTATTCAAGGTTTTTTATATTTAGAAAGGTAAAATTCAACTCAGACCTAATTGGCTAACTCAGCCTTAATGCTTTAAAGAAATCGAAATTATCTTTTTGTTCGATTTTAACGTTTAACTTTCTATTTTTTCCATTCTAAGCATCATTATCCCTAGGTTTCTTGGGTTTTAAACGCAAAAAACAGGAGATTAAGAAAAACACACAACACCCTTATTAACAGTTATTTAAATTAGTATTTTAAGATTTAAAATCAACTTTTTAAAAAAAAAATCAACTTTTTTTCAGGAGTTTCCTCTAATCGATTGTTTTATAGACAGAAACCAAAAAAAAAATTCTCATGAAAACTCTCGAATCAACTCAAGTAGTAAAAGAAAGGGAAATAAAAAAAATACAAGCGGTATTCAATTACCAAATACACTTGTTAAAAGGGCAGACTTACTTACTGAAAGGGTTATTACTATTTGCCGTATTACAATATATATTTCTCATGTTCATAGTACAAAACTAAATGACCAAATAAAAAAATCAAATAGGAAATTACCTAACCAAAACACACTCAGATGAAAAATTTAGAACCGATTCAAATTACCGATAATACTGAAAGAGAAGAAATCAAAAAAATATTTGATAATCAAACCAACCTATTGCTAGGTCTGATTGTTTTTGCCGTGGTGCAGTATTTTATTCTTCTTGCTTTCCTATAAAACATATAACCCACTTAACCTTCTTTGGATTTGTAGATTAGTACTTTGGGATGTAAAAACTGTGTCTTGGGTAGACACAGTTTTTCTTGTTTTTATGACTCACACAGATTATCAAAAGCAGACAGTCCAACTCTTTTATTAACCCTAGTTGAAGATTAGCCTAATAGACGCGTTAGGTGTAAAACCAAGAGAGCTTTGTCTATACTCTTTGGCGTTTGTAGCGGTCTCTGGCCTGTAAAATGTATTGATCGTATTGTCTCGGTTCAGTACGTTCCACGCAGCTACACCAATTTGGGTTTTGGTATTCTCTCCCCATTTGAACTCATATTTTGCCGACACATCTAAACGCAAATAATCATCATGCCTAGAACTGTTGGCGCTACCAAAATTGACCGCATCATCATTTACCTCATCAGCAGCTACTGGGTGCGTATAGGGTTTTCCAGTACGCCAATTTAGGCCTGCAGCAACTAAAAACCGGTTTAACGTATAATTGGTTCCTACCGTTACCGCGTGGGTAATATCAAAATTACTAGGGAAATTAGGTTCTGGTAAATCTTTAAAATAATAGTCGCTTTTTAAAGTTGCATAACTAAGCCAATAACTAGCATTCTTCAACTGTTTACGGAGCAACACATCAATACCTTTGGCATCATAATTTCCAGCTGTCTTTACATATTCATATCGATCTTGAAAACTTTGACTCTGCGTAGTAATACCATTCACTTTTTTATAAAAAGCAACGGCGTTCGCCAGCCAACCATTCTTATTATAACTAAGGCCCGTAGAGATTTGTTTGCTGGTAATAACTGGAATAGAATCATTATCCGAAAGTTGCCATCGTCGTTTTTCAACACCCAAAAAATCATTTTGAAAATTAATGACCTGGGACGTATTCTGATGTTTGAACTCTCCTAAAACCTCAACGGTAAAACCTTTGCCAAAACCATGGTTGAAACTTAAACGAGGTTCCCATAGTTGTTTTTTGAACTTATCTAAATGGTTAAAACGCATTCCTAGGTTAAATCTAGTAGCTTTATCATCGGACAGAAAACCTATTTCTGAAAATATACCGTGTGCCCGTAAAACCTCTGCTTCCAAGAGCTTAAATTCTGGGTCATCTACGTCATCTAAGTTGGTTACTTTAGTCTCCATTAGTTGGTAACCGTTCGTCCATTTTAAATGCGGAGTAATTTTTTTTCCCACCTTAAGCTTCACCCCTGTTTCCGAAACTTTATTTTTCTGTAAAAACCGCTGGTCATCAAGAATATTGGCATTTACGGCCTTTAATTGATAATCCGTTTCATAAACCATAAGTTCAGAATCTAAGGTTTCCGTCCAATCCCTTTGGTATTGAATACCTCCTGCAATACTCATTTGATTTAGGGTACTTTGTCTTTCTTTAACCTCCCCCGATACTAGGGCATTTTCATTAAAAGAAACTTCATTGGCCGTGTAAATAAAGTTAACCCGAAGGCGGTCTTTATCCGATGGATGAAATAGCAACCTGAAAGAAGCATCATGAAAATCAAAACCAATATCAGAATTCTTTTCTGTGGCGGTATTCTTTTCTATTTCCGTGTCTTGTGCTATACGGTCAAAATATTTGGTATAGGTAGGTGTCTCTATAAAGTTGCTAATTGCTTTTCGGGCAGATATCTGAATAGATGCTTTTTGTCCCAATGGAGCATCTACAAAACCATTAGCATCTATTAAATTCACTCCAATACTGCCATTTATTTCCGGATTAATATAATCCTTGGTTTTCATGGCAATAGTGCCGGAAACGCCATCGGTATCGCCCACGCCGCTTCCATTTTTATGGAGTTCTACTTTTTGGGTCATATGCGGATTATACATGGATATCAAACCAAAAAAATGACCCGATTGATACATTTTGATTCCGTCCCAAGTAATAAGATTTTGATCGTTACTACCTCCCCTAATATTAATATTGGAAACCGTTTCATCTATACTCTGTATACCGGGCAATGCCTGAACGGACTGCAGCACATCTTCTTCTATAAGACCTGGCAGAATACTAAATTTATTAAAATCTATTTGAAGGGAACCGTTACCCAGCTTATCTACACCACGTATGAGATATTGATAAAGTATAACCTCTTCTAACTGCTCGTGTTCCGGGATGAGATATATTCTAGCACACTTAGTCGTATTAAAAAACTTGACTTCGCGCTGTATTGTCTTGTGGCCTATATGCCGAATTTGAATGACATCTGTGGCATGTACCGCTTCAATTTCAAAATAACCTTCTGGATTGGTTATCGTACCTCGTGTTCCATTTTTTACGGTAACATAGGGCAAAGCTTCATTACTTTGAACATCTAACAGATAGCCGCAAAGCTTTAATCGTTTTTTTTTGATGGAAATAATACTGTCCGATACCAACACAAAATCTAAGTTACTTTGCGTTTTTAAATGATCTATGGTCTGCTCTAAAGACAGCTTAGTATCTGGAGGTATAACTTGAAGTTCATCTACTAAGGCAGAGGCATAATTGAACTGCACGCCAAAACGTTCCTGCAATTCAACTAAAATACTTGGTAGCGAAGTTGTACTCTGTACTTCCTGTGCGGTAATAGTATAATTGTTGAATGCAAGTACAAAGTAAAGTAAAATTAAAAGTCTCTTATTCACTTGTACTTAAACGCACAGTATTGGGCTTTATTACCTCATATTCTAGACTAAGAGGCTCGCTAATAGCCATAAGCGCATTTTCTAAATTATCATGTACAAAAGCACCTGTAAAAAGTTGATTTACATCTACACTTTCTAGCGTGATTTTTATATCATATTGTCTTTCTAGCTCAGCAAGTACTTCCGAAACGGGAATACGCTGAAAAGCACTTGAATTCTTTGTCCACTGTGGTTCTTTTTGAGTGTGCTGACCAGTTACCAAAACACCTTTGTACCATTTAAGGTTATCGCCTACTTTAAGGATTTCTGTTTTGTTATCCGTAACCACACGAACAGTTCCTTCAAAACAAGCCACCTCAAAGAAGTCGCCTCTTTGCTTTACATTAAACTCGGTTCCCATTACGGTTACCGTACCTTTTGAGGTTACAACATCAAACTTGGCTCCTTTTGCTACATCAAAAAAGGCTTCCCCTTGTAATTTAATCTCTCTTTTATCCTCCCAGTTTTTTTCATTGTAACTAACTTCTGAAAGCGCGTTAAGCACTACACGAGAGGAATCTGGCAATTCAATGGTCGTTTTTTCGGCAACCATAGTATGTACCTCTGTCATTACATTCATAAAAAGGAAGTAATACACACCCAGCCCAAGCATAAGAACACTTGCTATTTTAAGCATAGGGTTTAGCCATTGTAACTTTTTAACAGGAACTTCCGGGGCTTTTATGCGCTTTTTAAAACTTTCAAAATTTGGCATTTCAGAAAAACCAGAAGCTTTAAACTTAGAAGCATTTGCTACTATATCCTTATGAAACGGAGTATCCTCCAAAGCTTCAAAAGCAATGCGTTCTTCTTCAGTTAAATCATCTGATAGCCATTTTTCTATCAAGCTCTTCTTATTCATGGTATGACTCATTTTATATAAAACAACCGAGACCTAAATTCTCCTGACTATTTTATCTTAAAATCATGTAATTCTTTTTTCAATTGGTCAAAAGCCGAGTAAATACGGTACTCTACAACCTTTCTGGTGACCCCTAACATTTGTGCAATTTCTTCGTGCTTCTTCCCTTCTGCCTTATTTAGCATAAAAGCGGTACGCTGTTCTTCCGTTAATTTAGCCAATGCAGTTTGGTACTTTTTGTAGTACTGCTCCTGTTCCAATATATATTCTGGATTCTCATTCGTATACCCCTTTGGGGCTACACTTTGATATTTCAAAACTACCTTTTGGTGTTTTGTTTCGTTCAACATCATATTGTTGGCTACTGTGAATAAAAATGATTTTGCTTTATCTGGAGTTACTTTGCCGCAATTCTCCCATAGCTTAACAAATGCATCCTGTGCCTTGTCTCCGGGATTTAGTCTATCCCCATATTTATAATAAAGAAAGTCGTGAAGGTTCTTTGCATATTTGGTGTATAGACTACCAAATACAGTTTCTTCACATACGTTTTCATGGAGGTTTCTCTTCAAAATAATCTTGTTAGACACATAAACAGAGGGCGAAAAAAAATTTTTTAAGAAATTTTCAGGAGTTTTACACGTTTAGTTGTTTCATTACTATACGGCACCCATAAAATAGCCTTGTTATGAAAAAGACTAACGGTTTTATAAGTATTTTATTACTTACTGTTTTAATGCTGATCTCTTCCTGTAGGCAAGAGGAATATGCCTATGTGGGTACGCCGCCGGAGCAATCGCTATCTCTTGGGTCCACTGTTGTAAGTTTACTACAAGGCACCACCTCCAATGATGGTTCTTTAGATAACCTAATTGACCAAGCTAGTTGCTTTTCCGTACAACTACCCGTTTCCGTAATCGTTAATGGAACTCAAATTTTAGTAGAGGACCAAAAAGATTATGAGGTAATAGAACTCATTTTTGATGAATATGAAGATGATGAAGACACTTTAGAAATTATCTTCCCTATAACTATTATAATGTATGATTTTTCTACAAATGTTGTTTTGAATGCTGAGGAATTAAGTGTATTTAGAGATGGTTGCCCAGAAGAAAATGAAGCGGATGATGATATTGAATGTGTAGATATTCTATACCCAATTACGGCATCTATTTTCAATTCAAACAGCGAAATTATAGATACGATTTCTTTTATGGACGATATGTCCTTCAATAGCTTTTTAAACAATTTAACGGACGATGATTTCGTAAGCCTAAACTTTCCTATAACTCTGTTATTACATGATGGCACCTCTGTTGAAGTAAATAACCTAGTGGCATTGGAAAATGTTATAGAAGAGAATAAAGATGCTTGTGATGAAGACGATGACAATGATTTTAATGATGATGATTGTATTGACTGTACCACAACTGAATTCTTAGAAGTATGGGCAGAATGCTCCAATTGGGAAGCACACCTTGTTGAGATTGACGGAGAGTCACGTGCCCTTGAGTACTCCTCATATGTCTTTACCTTCCACCAAGATGGTTCAGTTTTAGCTGTTTCCGATACGGAGACTATAGTTGGGACTTGGGTTTCTAGTAGCGCCAATGATAAGGTCTTTATAACAATAACTGTTCCTGGTCTAGATGATATTAATGGCCTATGGGAGCTTCAAGAAATAAAACGCACACTATTGGATACTGATGTTAGACTGATAGCAGGAGAAAACAAAGTCCATTTTAGAAGTATTTGTTTACCGGACATTCCTGTGATTGATCCTATAGACCCTATTGTTGACCCTGTCATTGATATTGTAGAATCATTAACGACTGGTGTTTGGGGCGTTTCCAACTACTTAGTAGATGGTGTCAATGAACTTCCTCTCTTGGGTGGTAATGTGCTTACTTTTGATGAAGATGGAGGTGTTGTAGGAAGTGGCTTATTACCATTAAGCGGTACATGGGTTGTTAATGAAGATAATACTGAGATGACCTTGGATTTTGGTTTACTTCCGCCACTTAATCTGCTTAATGCAGATTGGGAAGTAGTCTCGGTTTCCGAAACTCAAATAGAGCTACAACATGTTGGATTAGCAGGTATTATTACCTCATTAGTACTAACACAATAAGAATTTACTTTAGCCATTATATTTTAATCATGAAAAAGAGGAGCTACTATGTAGCTCCTCTTTTTATTTGAAATCCACTACGTTCAAAGGATTTTTAATAATCCTTTATTCTTTCATACCCATCATTTTCAAAACTGATTTTATAATCCGATTTAAAAAAACTACTGGGTAGATAGTAATCTGTAGTGATTACCTGCGCACCAGAGGCCATGGCTTTTTCAAACCTACTGTAATCATTTGTTCTTGCTTCTTTGGTATCTGCATCTGCTCGCGTACGAACCATATATCCTAAAGCAACGAGGTTTTTGATCTTCTCAAAATCCGCTACCGGATCGTTTATAATCCTAAAAGCTGAATTTGGATTTCCTTCTTCTTTATTTACGAATAATACCGCTCCTTTTGAATTTGAAAAATTGGATAAGTAGGCATCCGTTTTTTCGTCTCCCTCATCCAGAACAAATAAAAACTTGCTTTTCACCTTGGTCAATTCTGGCCAACCTTTATCTAAAATCGCTTTCTCTAAAGTATCATAATCGCCCTTTATAAAATCAGGGGTAATTAAGTTTTCTTCAGAAAATATGTCTCGTATTTCTGTATTCAAATTTTGTAAAGCCTGAGCATCAAACGGCAACGGTTTTCTTGTCTCTGGCACTTCACTATCCTTGGTATTGATGGTGATGATAATTGGCGTGTGCCCCAAATTAGCATTGGACCACGCTTTTAATTCCATCAAGGCCTCTTTAAAGAGTAATTGGTGGCTTCTAAAATCTACTTCCTGAACGTGAAATATTTTAAGACCTGGTGTTTTCAACTTTTGTTCCACATCAAAAGGTCTTGGTTCCAGTCCCATAGATTTTATGATTTCCAAACCTTTGGGGTTTGAAAAATGACCTCCTTCTGGATCATGAAAAACATCGAGCTCCAAATTACGAAGTCCTAAATCTAATTGCGCGGATAGGGGAATATGGTCATATTCCAAACTACTTAATTTAGGTTCCTTTTTCAGCAAATACTCAAATAACGGTTTCTCAATTGCCACCTTATAGCTATTGTGGCTTCCAATAATTTGAATAGCATTCAATCTAGTTTCTTCTTGGCTTTTTTTGTTCTCTGGATTATTAAAAAATAACACAGATGTAATCAGTACCATTAAGGTGTAAGCTATTTTCATAAGGCAGAGATTAGCGCGTAATTTAACTCTTTTAATTTATGGTTTACCAGTATCCGTTTATCCATCCAAGAATCTTCGTCTTAGTTAAAACTAGGCCTTACCATTCAAAGCCTTCCATTCTTCAAAACTAGTTCTGTATGCTTCATTTGTTAGTGGATAAAGCCCTACTATGGATGTTCCGCTTTCAACTTCGCCCATAACGTATTCTTCAAAAAGTGTCATTGTAGTACATTCATCCGCAACTTCATCTGCAATGCCTGCCGGTATGACCATAATACCATCATCATCACCCACAATAAAATCACCTGGAAATACAGCCACATCTCCACAACCAATAGGTTCGTTGATAGCAATAGCCTGGTGCAGGGTTAAATTAGTAGGTGCCGTAGGCCTGTTGTGATAAGATGCAAAATTAAGATCGGCAATTTCAGCAGAATCACGGAAACCACCATCAGTGACAATACCCTCTACCCCACGCACCATTAAACGCGTAGCCAATATAGACCCTGCAGAAGCGGCACGGGCATCTTTTCTACTATCTATGACCATAACATATCCTTTTGGACATTCTTCTACAGCAACGCGCTGTAAATGCTTTGGATCTCTAAACACCTCTATAGGATTCAAATCTTCCCGAGCAGGAATATAACGTAACGTATAGGCCTTACCTACCATGGTGGGCTTGCCCGTTTTTAACGGCTTAACATCCTGAATAAATTGATTTTTTAGGCCTTTTTTAAATAGACAAGTGGCTATAGTTGCCGTGCTGACCTTTCTTAATTTTTCTGTTGTGGTTGCTCCTTTTGCTGTCATGCTGTGCTTCAGTTTTTTTTATTATTCCGCTTTGTTCCAAGTATCTTTTAGGAAGGTCAAATCTTTTTTCATTTTGGAAAAAACCTCCTCCTTATCCATGGTAATTTCCGTAGCGCCATGCTCGGCACCGCCAAGGTCATATTCTAAATGTAAAGATATAGGTACGTTAATTTTGTATTTTTTAAGCAATGAAAAGTAACGTTCAAAATCTATCATTCCCTCTCCTAGAGGTGTATTTATTGGTTTCCACTTGCCTTCTTCCATTCCCCATTTAAAGTCTTTAATAACAATACTTCTTATATAGGGTGCTATATATCGTAGATCCAATTCCCAGCTCATACCGCCTTCCACTACAGCGTGCCGTATGTCATACTGACTACCCAAATGTTTGCTTTCCGGAGATGGTAATATAGGAGGCAAATCCCAAATAGGCGCCCCCACATGATTACCTGCGTGATTCTGGTAACAACCCACTAAACCTAATTCTTTATTGGCTGTTTCCAGTTCTTTAAAAAGTTCACGATACTTTTCCTGACTTTCCTGAATACTTAGCTCTTCTGGATAGGTAAGCCATCCGGTCCTGTAATGTGTTATGCCTAATTTACTAGCCGTTTCCAACACCTGCTTGTCCACATCTTCTTTTGCATCCAACACATTGGTGGTCATCATTTTTGACTTTAAACCATATTTCTTCATCGCTTCCATAGCCTTCGGTAAATCACGCTCCACATGCTCTGGCAAAACATGCCCTTTTGGTCTTACCGTTAAATCCAATCCATCAAAACCAATTTCGGCAGCAGCCTTAGCCATATCATCATATTCCAAAAATTGTAAATGTTTAGAGAAAAGATGTACCTGAGGTTCCTCATTGAAAAGGTTAGTAGCTAAGGAAAAAGGGTCTGACATTGATAATAATGGAACTGCCAACACTGCAGAGCTAGATTTCTTAATGAAATTTCTGCGACTGACTTGAGCTTTGTAAATGGCCATAATCTGGTAGTTTTTTAAACGGTTTTAACACTTAATATTTTGTTAATAGTCAAATATAACTATATTTGGTAAACCAATTTGGTAAACCAATTATTTAACAAATGAGTAGAAAAGATAAGTTTACAGTTGTTTTAGTGGGCGTTTGTGGAACCGGTAAAAGTGTTGTTGGGGAGAAGGTAGCTAAAAAATTAGACATTCCATTTTTTGATGCCGATGCGCTATTTAGTGAGCAGCTAGTCGCGGATAAGGAAAATACCAATACCGAATCTAACACATGGTTATCAGCTATTACAAGCTTGGTAAATGAGCAGTATACCAAAGATGGATGTGTAGTTTCTTGTTCTATCTTAAAGAAAGAACAACGTTTACAGCTTGCTAAAAATCTAAATTTAAATATTGACTGGGTTTTTATGAACGGTACTTACGACGAGGTTAACCAACGTATAGACAAGGGGCATGCAAAACACCAAACTGAGTCCTCACTAGAATCGGACTTTGAACTATTGGAAATTCCTAAGAGGGCACTAACCATAGATATTACCCATTCTGAACAAGACATCGTAGACACTATTTTAAAGTATTTGGCCAGAAAATATGGTTGATATGTGTTTTATTGACACGTTTACACCTTAAATATATTATATAGGGTCTCTATAATTTGTGCAATAAAAGAATATTCCTATTTTTGGTAAACCAAATTGGTAAACCAATCAACTGGTTTAGTGGATTAATATGTAGGCAGCCATTGCACCTTATGGCATACATTAGATAAATACAACAGAAAAAATATTTAAAGATAGCAGAGCCATTAACATGCACTTGGTCGTCGATGAGCCAATTTTGAAAAACAGGAATAAAACCCTGAGCCTTCAAAAAAAACAGAGATGATCGGCGACCAAAATTATCGTGTTGAAAAATAATAAAAATGGTCTCTATTTTACCGGTGATTCAGATTACAATTTAAATGCCTATTCTACTTTCAACGTAATAGTTACTACTATTAATTTAGGCTTACTACTTAACTCAATATCAATATGATCAAACATATACGTGTATTACAAATTTTTATCTGCGTCTTTTTAATCTCCTTCAGCGGACATTCACAAGACCACCCAAGCCTAATTTTAACCAAAGAAGGTGTGCAGAAAATAAGAGCGGAATTAGGCAATGCTCCTCTTTTTGATGCTACTTTGGAAAAAGTGAAAGCCGAGGTAGATGCCGAAATTGCATTGGGAATCGACACCCCAATACCTAAAGATTTTTCTGGCGGATATACACACTCACGTCACAAGCTTAATTTTCAGACGCTTCAAAAAGCAGGGGTATTATATCAGATTTTAGACGATGAAAAATATGCCTTATATATTAAGGACATGTTATTTCAATATGAAAGCATGTATAAAGATTTGCCTGTACACCCACAAACGCGCTCATACGCTAGAGGCAAATTATTCTGGCAATGCCTTAATGATTCTAATTGGTTGGTTTACGTAAGTCAGGCTTATGATTGTGTATATGACTACCTATCTAAAAAAGAACGCAAGCAACTTGAAAAAAATCTTTTCAGACCTTTTGCAGATTTCATATCCATAGAAAACCCTCAATTCTACAATCGCGTTCACAACCATAGTACATGGGGTAATGCTGCCGTAGGTATGATCGGGTTGGTAATGAACGACGATGAATTAATCCAAAGAGCATTATACGGAATAGAAGACGACGGATTACCTGTTGGAGCAAAAGATAACGATGGTGGTTTTATTAAAACAGAAGGACAAGAAGTTGGTTTTCTTGCCAATGTAGATGAACCATTTTCTCCTGATGGATATTATACCGAAGGACCTTACTACCAAAGATATGCTATGTATCCTTTCTTAATTTTTGCCGAGGCGTTGCACAATGTGAAGCCTGAGCAAAAGATTTTTGAACATAAGGATAGTGTGTTGCTAAAATCCGTAAATGTACTTATAAATCTTTCTGATGCTGATGGAGATTTTTTCCCTCTGAACGATTCTCAGAAAGGAATGTCCTATAAATCTCCAGACGTAGTCACCGCTCTTGATATTGCGTATCATTATGGAGGCCATAATCCACAATTATTAAGTATTGCCGAAGACCAAGGCCGAGTTTTATTGGATGATTCAGGACTAGCCGTAGCCATAGGCATTAGAGATGGCAAGGCTGAACCTTTTCAGAAAAAATCAATAAACCTAACCGACGGTACCAATGGCGACGAAGGTGGTGTAGGTATACTTAGGTATGGTAATGAAGATATGAGCTTGGTTTTCAAATATGCCGCACAGGGTTTAAGCCACGGGCATTATGATAAGCTATCATTTTCGCTTTACGAAAAAGGTACAGAGATATTACAAGATTACGGACTTGCTCGTTTTGTAAACATCGAACAAAAAGGTGGTGGCAATTATTTAAAAGAAAATAAGACCTGGGCAAAACAAACTATAGCCCACAATACACTTGTACAAAATGAAACTTCTCATTTTGGCGGAAAATATGAAGTAGGTAGCAAATACCATTCAGAACTCTACTTTTTTGACACTTCCAATCCAGAAGTCCAAGTAGTAAGTGCTAAAGAGAAAAATGCATATCCTGGCACAGAAATGCAACGAACCATGGCCCTCATAAAAACCGACGGTTTTGAAAAACCTTTTTTATTGGATATTTTAAAAGTGGTTTCTACTACTAAAAACCAATATGACCTTCCCTTCTACTTTAAAGGCCAGGTTATGAAAACTAATTTTGATTTCTCTACACCCAAAAGTTTAGAGACATTGGGTTCTGAACATGGCTATCAACATCTTTGGTCAGAAGGTACAGGGCAACCTAAAGAAGATAATTCCAAGTTAAGTTGGTTAGAAAACGGGCATTTTTATACATTAACCACTACTAGCTTAAAAAATGAAGAGCTACAATTTGTGCGCATTGGCGCTAACGATCCGGAATTTAATTTAAGAAGAGATGCCGGTCTTGTTATTCGCAGAAAAAATACACAAAACACAACATTCGTTTCGGTCGTGGAATCACATGGAAATTACAGTCCGGTTTCTGAATTCTCGGTAAACTCGAATAGTGCAATTTCCAAAATAGAACTTATAGAAGATACTAAAGAGTATACAGCGGTAGTAATTGAAACAAAGGCTAATGGCGACCAGATGATGCTGGTACTATCTAACGAAGACAAAACAGCCGACAAGGAACACGTTTTAAAAATAAAAAATAAGGAGTACCGTTGGACGGGTCCTTATGATTTTATTAAAATTTAATAAGGGATAATTTATTGTTTTCAATTAATTCTATAATTTGATTTTTAAGTCTTTTTTTCATTAAGACTATGAGAACCAAATTATAGAATTTTATTAGTTACTTCTCTAAGTATTATATACCAAAGCAATATAATTGAGAGAACTATTCTTAATCTCCCGTTATAAGCTAAGAAAAGTTATTTTACACTTATTTTTTATCTCCAAAATAAGATGGTCCTTCACCAGTTAAGAAATCTTCTCTTACTGGGCTAAATGTATCAATTAGCTCTCCTTCTTCTAAGCAAACTGCACTATGCAATAAGTTAGGCTCAATATACACACCATCTCCTGCTTCAACAATTTGTTTTACTCCGTCAATTTCAAATTCAAATTTACCTGAAACACAGTAGGTAGCTTGTGTGTGAAAATGTTGATGTGGAGCACCTAATGCACCGTTGTCAAATTTCACTCTTACCATCATGATTTGATTATCGTAACCTAAGAATTTTCTTGATACTCCTCCACCAAGCACTTCCCATTCCATGTCTTTTGTGGTGATGTACTTTTCACTAAATCGTTTCATTTTTTGTTTTTAGTTTATAAAAATAATTACCTAAGCAATATAATTTATTTCAAATAATTAGCGAGCTAAAAATTAGAAAATTTACGATTTTAATGCATATGTTTTGTTATTTTTTTAGGTTGACAGCCAACGGTTTATCTATTTATCTACAATTAGTAAAGTAGAGCGTATTAGACACGTAAAAGGCTGAAATAAAACTATCCGTATTATACTCTATTTTTCGCCTAAAATCCACATCTGGAAAACCATAGATGAAGATGCCCAGAGACGAATTGTACACCATAATGACAAAGTCATTTTTATAGATTTAGAGATTAAAAATATGCAATTAGTCCAGTGCAAGAGTACCAACCAATTTAAAAAAAGATGCTTTTAAAATGACAACTTAAGAGATAATAAAACAAAAACAAGGCGATTATCCTTATATACCATTACAGGAAACACTTAAGGTTACTCGCAAAAATAAAGGTGTTTTTAGACCTATCAGCAAAGATTTTATAGCTAAATAATAAATTTTGGTTTCAAGTTAAATAGCCTTGCGGATTACCCTATTTCTTTTAAAGATATCAACAAAATCATTTCTTTTTCGCTAGTAAAAGAAGATGTAATAAGAATTATTTTAACAATTCATTCACAACCGACTAAGCACATCAAAAGTTGCTGATGCTAGTCCATTCGGCACAGAATAAAACAGAAAAAATTGCTAATAAAGCAACCTGCTTAACTTCTAACGAGACCAATATGTCACAGGGCCAGCGTGGTTATTGGCCTCAAAATTACTATGTCCTGAGCCTTGCCACACTACAATTATCATTTTAGTAAATAGATACTCTATAAAATATTAGATGCGCAAAATTCAACATCAATTTTGTAAATATTATTTTTTTTTAACAAAGTATTAAGTTATATTTGGTAAACCAATTTGGTAAACCAGTATGGATAACCAATTAAAAACGAGAATTACTAGCTAATATTAATTAAAGAGATATTTAATGAAAATATAAAGTACCTAATAAAAAAAAAGGACGGGCGCACACCCATCCTTTTTTAACTAAAATTACTTCATTCTGAAGGGAAGTAACACAACGAACACGTACATTTTACTATACACGCTCATTACAAAAATACAAAATTCAGAGACGTTAATGAGTTACGTGCTATAGTAAGTTGATGATTAAATGGAATTCTCGCACAGTTTCATTCAGGGGTCGGGCTTAAACCGATGAACATTACTAACTTAACTTTAACACAAATGAATTTTAAAAACAAACTAACGCTTATAGCTATATTGTTTTTCAATATAGCTCTATTTGCCCAAGACAACTACTCGCTGTCAGGTACGGTTTCCGATGTGGACAACGTTCCAATACCAGGAGTTAACGTCATCATCGCAAATACTACTACAGGTACTTCCACAGATTTTGACGGATTATATCAAATAAACGTTTCAGAAGGTGATGTACTTCAATTTTCTTACATCGGTTATGTAACTCAGACAATAGCAATTACTGGTCAAACAGAATTAGCAATTACCATGACGGAAGATGCTAGCCAATTAGACGAAGTTGTCGTAGTAGGTTATGGTACTCAGAAAAAATCTACATTAACCGGTTCCATATCCAAAGTAACCAATGAAAGCTTAGATCAAATAGCTGTTTCAAGGGTAGATGATGCTCTTGTTGGTCAAGTTTCCGGTGTTAATATTCAAGCAACCAACGCGGAAGCTGGTGGTGCTCCTACTATTACAATTAGAGGTATTGGATCTGTAACCGCTGATTCAGGACCTGCTTTGGTAGTTGATGGAATAATCGTGAGTTCAGATTTCCTTGGAAACCTTGATATGAACGATGTGGAGTCTTTTGAAATATTAAAAGATGCTGCTTCTGCTGCCATTTACGGTAGTGAAGGTTCTAACGGTGTAATTTTAATTACTACTAAGAGTGGTAAGGCCGGAAAAACAAAATTCAGCTACCAAACGTACTCAGGTTATAAAAGCGCCCATAAAAGTGATGACTATAGCAAGAGTGTTTCAGATTGGGCTAATAAGGAGTTAGCTGCAACAGGTACACTTTCTAATGAAACACAATACGCGCAACTTTTAGTTAACACTACTGGTGTTGACAGAGATTGGCAAGATGTTTTCTTTGATGGAGGAACAGTAACAAGTCATTCCCTATCTGCAAGAGGTGGTACGGAAGACACTAAATTTAGTGCATCATTAAGATACCTTAGTGATGAAGGAGTTGTAATAACAGATGACTATAAGTTATATACTGCTAGTTTAAAAGTTAATTCTAAAATAGGAGATAAATTAAAATTTGGTCTTAGTGCTACGCCGTCTTATACTAAACAGAGACGTCTGCCTACATCAATACACAATCCTATTCGTCAATCACCTTGGTTACCTATTTATCATACTGAAGAGTCACTTCAGTTTATTGATCGTAGTTCTTATCCAGATGTTGGTGTTGGTGATTATTTCTATGAAAACCATTTATTAAACTTAGATATTAATGGTGATGGAAGCACAAGTAGACCTCGTACTTCAGGTGACTCAAACCCGTACGCACAATATGTTGAGAGAGAACATTACGAGTATAACACCAAGTTATTCGGTTCAACATATTTAAGTTATGAAATTGCAGATGGCCTTACCGCTAGAACATCATTAGGTGTAACTCTTGAACAAAGAAAGAGAACTAGATATGACGGTACTTTATATCACGCGAGTGGTAATAGTAATGCTTCATATTACTTAGCTAATAGATTTAGAAGTAGATTAATTTCGGATAACACCTTAAACTATACGAAAACTTTTAATGATAAGCATGACCTAAATTTACTTCTAGGTATGACTGCACAAAGAAGAGTTTCTGAAGAAAGTATTACTACTGGTAGTGGGTTTTCTAATGATTTGTTGAAAAACTTTCAAGGTGCTACGCTAGTTGATATTCCTACTGAAACCAATACGGAATTAAAGAAATTAGGATATTTTGCTAGAGTAAATTACGCATACGACGGGAAATATTTATTTAATGCTTCCTTTAGACGAGATGGAAGTTCTGTTTTTGGTATAGACTCCAAGTGGGGTAATTTTCCTGCAGTTTCTGCGGGTTGGAATGTGTCCAAAGAAAACTTCTTAGCGAACAGTGATGCGATAAGCAACTTAAAATTCAGAATTAGTTACGGTCTTACCGGTGCTGAGAATTTTAATGTTGGGGACGATGTTGTAAATGCATGGCCTTATTTAGCCTTGTTACAAAATTCAAACGCAGTTGATAATGGAAATGTTAATGCAGGTGTTTCGCCGCGTAACATTGCTAATGCATTATTACAATGGGAAGCTTCTGAAGAATTTTCCGTTGGATTGGATTACGCACTTTTTTCCAATAGAATTTCAGGTTCCTTAGACTACTATCAAAGAACTAGTGATGAACTACTATTAAATAACCCTGTATCCTATCTTACCGGATTTAACAATGGTATAGTAAACTTAGGAAAAGTCCAAAACACTGGATGGGAACTAGAGCTTAGAACTAAAAATATTATTGGTGAAAAATTCTCTTGGAACTCAACTTTTATTGCTTCTACCAACAAAAATGAGTTACTCAGTTTTGGAGATTCTAATAACGCTTTAATTGAAGATGATTATGGTAGAAATTCACAATGGATTAACCGAATAGGAGAACCTATATCTTCTTTCTGGGGTTATGTAGTAGATGAAGAAGCTTTTGATGAGACTTCTTTTAGAACAACTTATGTTGATAGTCCTTGGAACAGAATTAATGGTCAATCTGATGATACTATCGTAAAAGATTTAAATGGTGATGGTTTAATTACAGATGAGGACAAAACTATTTTAGGAGATCCTTATCCAGATATGGTATATAGTTTTACTAATGAATTTAAATTAGGAGATTTTGATTTCTCTTTCATGGTTCAAGGAAGTGTAGGTGGCCAGGTAAATAATATTGGTGACCAATATTTCTATAACTGGTTTGGTAACAGAACCCGTAGTGGTGGTGAAACGGAAGCGGTTACCAATGGTCTAGTACCACATGAATCGTTCATTCAAGAAAAAGTATTGACCAGCGAAGTTATTGCAAGTTCGGATTACTTTTCACTAAGAAACGTAAATGTTGGTTATAATTTTCCTGATGATGTTACTACAAAATTAGGCTTAGAAGGCTTAAGACTTTACGCAACAGCGCAGAATCTACTTTATTTAACTGCAGACGATTATCACGGTTTTAACCCTGAGCATGTAGATGGTAGCAATCCTAGAGCATATGGCTCGCAAAGAGCGGGTACGCCAATATTTAAGACGGTTACTTTTGGTCTAAATCTTGACTTTTAATCTAAAAAAACAAAAAATGAAACCTATAAAATATTTAATTTTTGCCTTAACAGTGTCCGTTTTTGTTTCTTGTGATACTGAGGAATATTTAAACCCATTACCAGACACGGCGGTCGCAGTAGATGCTTTTTTTCAAACCGATTCAGATGTATTAGCTGGGGTAACAGGCATCTATGACGCCCTGCAAGGTGTAAACGAAAACACAACATCAAACATTGGTGACGCGAACAGAGGCGTTCAATTTGAACATCTTTTAACTGAGCATAGAACAGATAACACTAGAAATGCGACACTAGAGGGATCTAAAGCTGATTTTCACAGATATACCGTTAACGCCAACAATGTAGAATCTGAAGATTATTATGCTTCTATGTATGAAGTTATTTTCAGAGCTAATAATATCTTAAATTTTATTGATATTGCAGATGAAGCTAATCAAGCAAAGTATACTGCTGAAGCCAAATTCTTAAGAGCTTACGCCTACTTTAAATTGGTTCGTATGTTTGGTGATGTACCTCTAGTAACTTCCGTGGTAGGTCCTACAGAGAATGAAGCTCTTTTTATTAGAACACCTGAAGCTCAGGTTTACACACAAATTGTAGCCGACTTGCAAGAAGCTGTTACTGTTTTAGATAACTCTTCTAAATCAAGAGCTTCAAAAGCAGCTGCACAAGGTATTTTGGCTAAGGTATATTTAACACAGCCAAACCCTAATTATACAGGTGCTCAGCAAATGTGTGAAGCCATTGTTAATACTGGGAGCTTTAGTTTACAAAGCAATTATTCGGATGTTTTTTATTCTGAATTAAATGATGAAATCATTTTTGCTATTCAATACGTAACTGGTAATAGCCTTGAAAGTCAAAGTTTTTCTTCTGAATTTACTTCCGGAGGTAGACGTCAAGGACAAGAAGATGGTCAAAATATCGTGAACGATAACCTTATCGCTGCTTTTGAATTGGCAGGAGGTGATAGAACGGCTGTTTCATATTTTACATTTTCTGATGCAACTGAGGTAACAAAGTTCTTACCTGAAGGGTCTGATGTTACTGCTACTCCCCCAACTTACGGTGGAAGCTCACGTGATGCTGGTAACGATTATATTGCTTTACGTTATGCAGACGTACTTCTTATGCATGCCGAAGCTATTATGGCGGGAGGAGCATCAACTAACAATGCTGCTGCCTTAACTTCCTTTCAAAAAGTAAGAGACAGAGCAGGTTTAACAGATGCAGTTAGCAGTATTACTAAAGAGGACCTATTACTTGAAAGAAGGGTAGAATTGGCTTTTGAAAACCAAAGATGGTTTGATTTATTACGATTTGGCGTTGCCGATGCGGTTTTGACTGCTCATGCTAACGAACTAGGTTATGTATTTGATGCTAGAAAATTATTACTACCTATTCCGGCAAGAGAAATAAACTTAAGCGGAGGTCTTTTGACTCAAAATCCAGGATATTAACATATAAATATTTAACAATGAATAATAAAATAAATATTTTCAGTAAAAAGACATTATTGCTCTTGGGTGTGGTTACAACTAGTTTATTTGTTAGTTGTGATGATAGTCTGTTCAGAGATGACCTACCAGATGCTAATTCAAAATTAGATACTGTATTTCCAGAAGCAAATTTTGATTATACCGCAGATCAAGATGATTTTAAAATAATAAATTTCACTGACCTTTCTAGTGAAGCATCAACCTATGCATGGGATTTTGGAGGAGGAGAAACTTCTGCAGAACAAGATCCTACGTATATCTTTGAAGCTGGGGAAGGCACTTATCCTGTAACCTTTACTGCTAGTGATGGTAACGGTATATCATCCTCAATTACAATAGATGTAGTTGTTGAAGATATATTGATATCCGCTTTTGAATGTGCGGATTTTAATTGTGACCCAAGAACCCCTTGGGGAGGAGGACGAGGTACAAGTACATATTCCGGTAGTACTTCTCCTGTACCTCCAGAAGGTAATGGTGGTGCTAAAATTAGTAGTGATTCTCAGTGGCTTGACCAAACCATATTAGTACTGCCTGGCAGAACTTATGAAATAACTTTTTGGTATGTAAGTAAACAGAGTGGTACTGCTGCCGGAACGTTGTTAATTGAAGATGCGGACAACGCAGACGAACCAGCTTTCCTTAATGAAGGTATTCCATTGTCTACTGATGCTTCTAATTACGAACCAATATCATACAGAGTAGAAACAGGGGCCAATACAGAAAACATGAGATTCAATATTGAATATGCCGGTACTGAAGCTAGATTTTCTAAAATCAGCATAGAACAGATTGAGTAATTAATCCCATTGAATTGTTGCTATAGAAATGCTAACGGTTATTTTCTGATACGCATTTCTATAGTAATAAATATCGCAACAGATGTATTTGTTTTTGTTGCTAATTTCAATAGAGACGAACAAACTAATAAAAAATAAAAAAATGAATTTAATAAATAAAGGATTAAGCGTCTTGTTACTAACAGGCCTTATATCGTCCTGTGAAGACGATGGGTATACCACAATAGCGCCAGTGGACTCATCTGGTGGCGATACCATGAGTGTACTCTCCAGTTTTCCTGCCACGCCAGGTCCTGATGGAAATGGTAATGATGACGGTACTTATATAACGGTAACACCAGTATCTGTAGGGGTTGATTCTTATATAGTAGATTTTGGAGATGGCGGTAGTCCTGTAACAATTTCAGAACAAGGAGGCTCTGCTTCCTATGATTATCCTAACGCAGATGAAGAAACAGATTATACAATAACTGTGACTACAAAAGCAGCGGGTCAATCAGATATCACTAAATCAGAAGAGATAACTGTTATTCATACACCTATAGCTATTTCTGTAATGGCCCCATCACCTATTAGAAATCATGCAGACGTATTTGCTATTTTTAGTGACGGTGTTGATTATGACGGTGGTTTTGTAGGTTACACTAAGGCTTTAGAAAACTCTTCCGTTGATAAAGAAGTTACAAGTGAAGATGGAAATTCAGTAATTGAATATTCTAGACTTGGCAGTAATGTAGGAAGTATTCTATTTGGAAAACCAGCTACATATGAGGAAGACGGTGAAACAATTTTGGAAGAAGCAGAAGGAGAACCAATTGTTGTCGCTGAAGCTTTAGCAGCGCCAGCGAATGACAACCTTGACGGTATTGGCGTTACAGATATTCATTTTGATGTTCATTCTGTTTTTGCAGAAGGTATCGACAAGTTAAAAATAACACTGTTTAATGGCGAAACTGGTGATGAATCAGTTATTGATGGTATTGATTTAACAAATGGCGAATGGGCTAGTTTAGATTATAATCTAGCTACTGATTTCTCTATTCCTGTTGTTCAAATTGATTCAATAAAATTTGAATTAGGAACAGGTGGTACTGCAAATGATCAAGCAACGATTAATGTAGATAACGTTTATTTATACAAGGCAGCCAGTACAACTATTTTAAATGGCGGTTTTGACTTGAGTGCAGCTCAATGGCAAATAGCTACCCATACAGGTGGAAACATTGATGCTCTTAACGGAAGTGGTGATGGATCATGGACAAATTATGACGGTTCTCCTAATGGAAGTAAAACAAGAGGAGCTAAATGGAGTGACGGTACTTCTGGAGGAGAAAAAGCTAGCGATAAAAGTAGATATGCGTATCAAGCTCTTACGTTAACTCCTAATACTGATTACATCTTAGAGTATGAATATGCTATTAAAGATGATAGTGCAGATACTGAACCAGTAGGAGGAAGAAGAATGGTAGCTGTAGTTCTAGATGGTCACTTTATTGATGGAGCTGATGCTATAGCTGCAGAGAGCAGTAATTTAGCAAGTCATTTTGGAACAATAGCAGAGGGTAAATTCTCTGATGAAATTGGAACATTAGTTCAATTACCATTTACTTCTAATGAAAGTGGTGAAGTTGCTATATGGCTTTATGCAGTGACTCCACAAGATGGATGGATTGACAATGTTAAAGTAACTCAAGCACCGTAATTGAGTGTAATGAATTATATCCGAAAAGAATTATTAATATCAATTTTAATACTTTTTATATCTGTAAACGCTACTTGTCAGAACAACGAGGGTAGCGTTACAGAATCGGGTATAAAAACTAAAAAATCAAAGAAGAGGAAGAAAAAGATAAGACTTCCTGAAATTGATTTAACCAATTGGAAAGTAACCATTCCTGAGGGCACAGGAAAAGGAGGAGCTATTAGTGTTGAGCCGCCAGAGATTTTAGATTATGCTACAAATAAGACTTTACAACCTTATATGTATAATGACTCTACCAAAGGAGCGCTAACATTTTATGCCTATCCTACCTCAGCTACTACAGCCAATACAAAATATTCCAGATCAGAACTTAGAGAACAAATGGTTCCAGGTGACGATAATACAAATTGGACTTTTAAACAAGGAGGATCATTAAAAGCAAAACTTGCTATTGATGAAGTTTCCCGTGATGAAAATGGTAAATATCATAAAATTATCATTTTACAAATACATGGCCGCCTAACAAATGAACAACGAGATTTAATTGGCCAGAAGGACAATAACGCCCCTCCAGTATTAAAAATTTACTGGCAGAATGGTAAGGTTAGAGTTAAGACCAAAAAACTAAAATACACAGGTGTAAATTCCATAGGAATATTACATGAAGAAGCTTGGACAGATGATGAAGGATTCAATTTTGAAGAAGAAGTAGGTTTTAGAAAATTTCAGATTGAAGTGAAAGTTTCCGATGGAAAAATGATGGTTTCATTAAACAAAACTGAATTCGCCGTTTATGATGATTTTAATATGAGACGTTGGGGCATTTTCGAAAATTACTTTAAAGCCGGTAATTATTTTCAAAGCAGGGATGAAGGTTCTTTTGCTAAAGTTAGTTTTTATGAACTTGAAGTAAACCATTAATAACAATACTTATGAACTTCAACAGTGTTCAATATTTTTTTAAACAAGCAATTATTAAAAATTGCTTGATTCTTATTGTACTGTTCAGTTTATGGAGTTGCGACAATTCTTCTGATGCTATTGAAAATGAGGTTGAAGAGGAAATGGTTGCGCAAGAAGAGATTCAAGAAGAAGTTGAAATTATAAAAGAGACACCTGAAGAGGTTGTTGAAGAAACATTTTTATTACCAAATATTGATTTAAGTAATTGGAAAGTTACCCTGCCAACTGGTAGTCCGGATGAAGTAGAGCCTCCAGAAATATCTGATTACGCTACTGATGATCGCTTACTACCATATATGTATAATGATTCAACAGGTGGATCACTGGTTTTTTATACATCGCCAGGTTCATCAACCACCAATTCTTCTTACTCGCGAACAGAGCTGAGAGAGCAACTCGTTCCAGGAAGCAATAGCACCAACTGGACTTTTACTGAAGGCGGAACTATGAAAGGGACTTTGGCCGTTGATGAAATTTCAAAAGATGCTGAAGGTAAATATCACCGTACCATAATTATGCAAATACACGGTAGACTTACTAATGCCCAGCGAGATTTGATAGAAGAAGATGACAATAATGCGCCACCAATTTTAAAAATTTATTGGCAGAATGGAAAAATCAGGGTATTAACCAAAGTGCTTAGTGATCTCAATGCTTCTGATGAAGAAATACTACATACAGATGCTTGGAGTGATACTGACGGTTATACTTTTTCAGAAGAAATAGGAACTAATAAATTTATTTTAGAAATAATTGCTTCAGATGGTAGACTTGAAATCATTTTGAATGAAACAGAGTCCATTATTTACGAAGATATTCACATGGAAAAATGGGGCGTTTTCGAAAATTACTTTAAAGCAGGAAACTATCTACAAACTAAAGATGAAGGTAGTTTCGCAAGAGTTAAGTTTTACAACTTAGAAGTTACACACTAGATAGTTTTATAATACAGGTAAAATAATAGAAATTGAGTTGTTTTGAGTTAGTTGAGAGTAATTTTGCCGGCCCGCTCACCACGGGTCGGTAAAATTTAAAAAGCATCAAAACACGGTAAAAACAAATCTCGAATAGCTTACTCTTAACAATTCTATTCGACCTAATAATTTTTTGAACTGCACACGCGATATGAAGTTAGAAATACTAACAAAACAAGAAAATAGAGAAATCCAAAATAGGATTATCTCAAAAATTCGTGATCTCATTATTTACAAAAATCTTGAGCCAGGTGACAAATTACCTGCTGAGAGAGTACTATCTGAGAAGTTTGATGTCAGCAGAACTAGTGTACGTGAAGCCATTCAAAAACTTGAATTTTATGGAATTTTAAATTCCAAACCGCAAAGCGGAACTTTCATTTCTAACATTGGTCAAATTGCCATGAACGGTATGATCGATGATATTTTAAGTTTAGAAGAACAAGATTTTGTTTCTTTAGTTGAGACCCGGATTCTACTTGAACTTAAAACAGTAAAACTAGCGGCCATCAGAAGAACTGATGAAGATTTAGAACGAATTAAGTTTGCTTTGGATGCCTACAATAAGAAGATGATATCTGGTGAAGATTGCCTAGAAGAAGACTTGCTATTTCACTTAGCCGTAGCCTCTGCGAGTAAAAACAGTACCATAAACACACTAATGCTACTGATAACTCCTGAGATTATTGTTGCTTATGACAAAGACCGGGTCTGTGAAGGAGACGTAGCCTTATCTGAAATTAAAAAGCACGAAGACATTTATTCGGCCATCTTAAATCAAGATCCAAAACTAGCCAAAGAAAAGATGAAAGCACACTTTAGCAAACTGTACGATTACATCTACGGAAAAGATCGCGATGTTAAGTTAAAAAGAAAATAGAAGTACATAATTTGTGCTAATTAAAAATATTCTAGGATAAATTAATACTTCAAATAATTTATTCAATATAAAGGTAGATACCACCATTAATTCACCATCTTACTTACAATTTAGAGAGAATGAAAATTAGATAATGAAAATCAAACTATTAGTAATAGGCATTACGCTTCTACTCTTTTCTTGCGGAGAAAATTCGAATCTTCAAAACGTCTATGTAAAAGACGCCCCTGAATTGCAAAAAGCACTTGATCAAGCTACCCCAGGAGATAACATTGTAATGTCAAACGGCGTTTGGAAAGATGTTCCAATCATATTTTTTGGAAAAGGCACAAAAGAAAAGCCAATCAACTTACGAGCAGAAACTCCTGGTAAAGTTTTTATTGAGGGAGAATCCTATCTTCATATGGGAGGAGAACACTTGATAGTTGATGGTCTATACTTTAGAAATGGCCATTCACCAAAAAATTCCATTATCCGTTATATGATAAGCGAGGATAGTATTGCCTTCAACTGTAGGGTAACCAATACAGTTGTTGAAGACTTCACAAAGCCAAATAGATTAACAAACGATCGCTGGGTTGAATTTTACGGTAAACATAATCAGCTAGATCACTCTTACCTCTCAGGAAAATCTAACGATGGCGAAACGGTAAGAGTATTTTTTACAGGTAATGAACATATTAGTAATCACCACCAAATAGTAAATAATTATTTTGGGCCACGTCCTAGAAAAGGAGGTCCTAGAGCCGAAACTATACGAATTGGAGATAGCAAAACAAGAGTCTCCCCTAGTTTCACGAACGTGTCTAATAATTATTTCGAAGCATGTAATGGCGAGGTTGAGATTATCTCCGACAAAACAAACTTTAATACATTCAAAAATAATATTTTCTATAAGTGCGAAGGTTCCTTAGTCTTAAGGCATGGGAGCTATGCCACTGTAGACGGAAACATTTTTATTGGTGGCGATGAATCTAACTTTTATGGAGGAATCAGGATAGTGAATACAGGGCACTGGATCACCAATAATTATTTCTACAAAATTAAAGGAGAGCAATTTAGAAGTCCCCTTGCCATTATGAATGGTATTCCCATGACACCTTTGAACAGGTACTTACAAGTTAGTGATGTTGTTGTGGCCTATAATACTTGGATAGATTGTAAATCTCCTTGGCAAATTGGGGTTGGCCAGAATCTTAAAAGTGCCGATGTACTTCCTCCAAGTGAAATTCGATCGGCACCACCTATACGAACTATTGTAGCCAATAACATCATATATAATACCCAGGTAGATAAAACTCCGGTAATAAACCATAGTACCATGGAAGGAATTCTATTTAAGAATAACATCATAGATAATGCTAGTGAAGATTATTCTGAATATGATGTTTTGCAGAGTGGAGCTATAAAAATGAAAAAGATTAACGATTGGTTATATGCACCAGCTGATTCCAAAAACCAAATTTTGGATACTGTCTATACTGGCTACGATTTTGCTAAAATTAACCACGATATATTTGGTGCATCAAGAACGGAAAAGAATAGCATTGGCGCAATTAACCAAACCGCAACAGCTGAAAAATTTGCGATCGATAAGAAGAAATACGGACCAAAGTGGTTTTCAACGGAAAAAATAAATGTTGAGCCAAAAATACTGACCGCTTCATCTGCAGTTGGCCAACTTACCAAAAAAATTAGCGAAGCGTCTTCGGGAGATATCATTGAGTTAAGCGATGCATTATATACACTTCCCTCTTCACTTAAAATAGACAAGGAAATTACGCTTCGTTCTAAAGACCCTAAAAACAGAGCAGAGCTCGTATTCACTGGAGAGCAAGATTCTATGGCTTTTCAAATGAAGCCAAAAGGAATCCTCAGGTTGCAAAGTATCTTATTAAAAGGCGAAAGAGGCAAGTATGCCTTTGCCCCTTTAAAGAAAAATATGGCTTCGGCCTATAACTTGTATATTGAGAATTGTGTGATTGAGAATTTTAACTACGTTCTAAAGGCTTACAAAGGGTCCTTTGCAGACACCATCAATTTCAAAAAAACAACAATAAAAAACTGCCGAAACGGTATTGAATTAGCCGCTGAGGACAAAGGCGATTATAACGCCGAAATGGTATCTATTGACCAATGTATATTTGAAAATGTGCAAAGCAACCTTATTAATTTCTATCGGGGAGGTTACGATGAATCAACTATAGGAGGGTCTTTATCTATCACAAATAGCACCTTCATGGATAGTGGAAAAAATGAAAAAAACGGTATCTTGATAAAAACCAGAGGTATCATTAACGTAACCATTAAAAACAACACTTTCAAAAACAACCCTATAGAACTTGTTGCGTTACTATGGGGAGAAAAGAACAATCATCATTTGGACAATACACTAATAAATTCTGGAAAAATCAGGGTTGAGGAGCAGCAGAAACTTAAGATATTATACTAACAAATTGATTACAATCTAAAGACACCCATATAGTGGAGCTGCCAAATCATACGCCAATCATCTTATCAAAAAATTAAACAATGGAAAACCCAGTCGCTAAAACATCGTTCATTAAAAAAATTCTTGCTTTGGTCCTAGCTTTTGGCCCAGGAATTTTTGCTATTGGTTATACCATTGGTACCGGTAGTGTAACTTCTATGATTGTTGCTGGTAGTACGTATGGCATGCAATTATTATGGGTATTGGTTTTGAGTTGTATATTTTCTGGTATGCTTATGTATGCCTATGGCAATTACGCTTTGGTGACAGGCGAAACAGCACTATACGCTTTTAAAAAACATATTAAATGGGGCAAACCCATTGCCATTCTTATAATTTTAGGTGTATCATTTGGCCAATGGAACTCACTAATGGGTATTCTAGGGATTTCGGCTAATATCATTTTTGAGATTTTCGTTATATATTTTCCTTCGTTAGTTGATCACAAATATGAATTGGTCCTTACAATTGCCATTGTGGTAATTGCTGTTATGTATCGTTTTCTTCTCATAGGAAAGTATGTTTTCTTTGAAAAAATACTAGTGATTTTTGTAACCATCATGGGGCTTTCCTTCTTTGTTTCCCTCTTTATGGTTTTCCCTTTACCTATAGAAATTGCCCAAGGTCTTATACCCTCTGTTCCAAAAGTACAAGGTGGTAGTATGATGGTAGCGGCATTCGTTGGAACTACCATGGCAGCAGCCACTTTTCTTTCTCGTCCCCTTTTTGTAAAAGGAAAAGGATGGACTATAAAGAACTTAAAACAGCAAAAGAAAGATTCAATTATAGCTGCTTCACTTGTTTTCATTATTAGCGCTTCGGTAATGGCTGTGGCTTGTGGCGCATTGTTCCATGAAGGACAACCTGTAACCCAAGTATTGGATATGGTAAATACGCTTGAGCCGGTAGCCGGTAAATTTGCCCTTACACTTTTCTTTTTCGGAACTCTGAGTGCCGGACTTTCTTCTATTTTTCCATGCTTATTAATTGCCCCTATTTTACTTTCGGATTATCAATCTGGGGAGTTGGATACTACTTCAAAGCAGTTTAAAATCATAACAGGCATAGCTTGTTTGTTTGCTTTAATAGTTCCTGCTTTTGGTGCTAACCCAATAGAAATGCAAATTGTTTCTCAGGTTTTTAATGTCTTTGTGCTTCCGTTAGTGATACTTGGTATTATTCTACTCATCAACAATGCTAAGCTTATGAAGAATTATAAAGCCAAGCTTCCTCTAAATATAGGATTATTCGCTGCTTTATTTTTCTCTTGTGTTATTTCATATAATGGTGTTATAGCACTAATAGAATATTTCTAAAAGAAAGAGCACCTTTCCGGATATGTACTTCTAAAAAGTACAGGATAAAACCTAAAGTGGGTTATTCTCAAATGAGTTAGCCAATAAAAAAGGCTATCAATTGGTTACATTAGCGAACTCCAAAAAACACCTCCGGGGCACTTTTAGTAATAATATATTAGTCCTACAATATCACTTACAAGAAAAAGTTAACTTTATTATATAAAGCAAAAATTCGAACCATAGCTTCTATTATGGTCTAAGAACAACTACAGCACTAGTATTTTGTCTCAGGATGTCTGTTAATTTATATAGGGTTCTTTTCTTAAAATAACTTATAATAGATACAACAACTACCAAAGAAATAGTCCGGGTAAAATTCAATGGCTACCTATTTATGTTAATTTTAGAAAAGTTTTATAAGCTTTAATTCATTCTAATTAAGCACAATCGACTCCATTTGTAACACACACTTCATTTTAAATGGAACTAGGTACAGAAAAATAGTAACTTCTCACATAAAAAGTAGAGGGTGAGGCAAAAACCCACCTCTACCCTGCCCTAACTGGCATCTATCAGTATAACTATCCCTTAGCATCAATATAGATAAAAGCGAAAGGTTTTTTTTGGATTACCTCAACAACACATAATTGCTAATTTAGCACATAGCAGTTCTTTATAATGCCAAGTAGATAATCTACACCACCAAATTTCTTGATATTAATTTTTGTTTAACAAAGTATTAAGTTATATTTGGTAAACCAATTTGGTAAACCAGTATGGAAAACCAATTGAATTTAATAATTTTTGACTAATATTTATCAAAAAAACACTTTATGAAACTGTAACATACTGTAATGAAAAAAGAATGGGGTTCACCCATAATTTTTTTGCAAAGTCACTTCTTTATGAAGGAAAGTAACACTTAGAACATGTACTTTTTACTACGCACGCTCATCGTTATATTATAAATAATTCAGGGACATTAATGAGTATTGCACCCTAGTAAATTGAAGATTAAACAAGACTCTCATTTAGGCGCTTGGCCTAAAATTAATTAACATTACTAACTTAACATTAAACAAATGAATTTTAAATCTCAACTAACACTTATAGCGTTATTGTGTTTCAACATATCGCTATTTGCACAAGACGGTTACACTTTGACCGGTACCGTATCTGATGATACAAATGTACCTGTTCCTGGGGCTAGTGTAATTATTCAAAACACAACAACAGGAACCTCTACCGATTTTGATGGTAATTATTCTATTGAAGTTACTAATGGCGATGTATTGGAAATTTCATCGCTAGGTTTTTCCACAAAAATAGTTACTGTAGATGGTCAAGAAACTCTTAATGTTATTCTTGCTACAGACGCAAGCCTTCTTGAAGAAGTTGTAGTAGTAGGATATGGTGCTCGAAAAAAGAGTGACATTACAGGTTCTGTATCATCTGTAAAATCTGAAGAACTAAACGCATACCCTGTATTAAATGCTGAGCAAGCACTTCAAGGGCGTGCAGCAGGTGTAGTTGTACAGTCTAATAACGGTGGTGAGCCAGGAGCTCCTATCAGTATTAAAATTAGAGGTAACACATCAATTAATGCAAGTAGTGCCCCATTAATAGTTGTTGATGGTTTCGTTGGTGCTTCCATGCCACAGGCAAATGACATTGAGTCTATGGAAGTTTTAAAAGATGCTTCTGCAACAGCAATATATGGTTCTAGGGGTTCCAATGGTGTAGTATTGGTAACTACTAAAAAAGGTAAAAGTGGCAGATTAACTATTGAAGCCAATACGACTTACGCTATTCAAAACATTTCAAATAGACTAGATTTATTGAATGCCGATGAATTTGCTAATTATCAAAATCAGATAAGGACTAACAATGGCGTTACTACTCCTTATGCACAAGGACCTGCAAACACAGACTGGCAGGACTTAATTTACACAACTGGTAGCACATCTAATCAACAAGTTTCTTTTTCAGGTGGAAGTGATAAAATAAATTTTTATGCTTCTGCAAACTATTTTAAACAAGATGGTATTATAGTTAATTCAGATTTTGAAAGATTAACTTTTCTGTCTAACGTTGATGCTCAAGTAACAGACAAACTGAAATTGGGAATGAACCTTTTTGGTAGTAGAGGAACTAAAAATGGTTCAGCTACTCAATCAAACGGTTCTGTTTCTGCAGGTGGAGATGATGTAATTACTTTAGCATTGAGATATGCTCCGGATCAACCTGTATATAATGCAGATGGGAGTTTCACATTTGGTAATACTGTTGGTGACCCGGTTGATAATCCATTCGCAGTTGCTACAGCAAGAATAGACGAAACTAAAACAGATAATTTTAGAGCAAATTTTTATGCGAATTATGAAATTTTAGAAGGTCTTACTTTTAAAACTACATTTGGTTTAAGTACGGAAAATCAAACTAGAGGAATTTACCTGCCATCATTATTGACTCAGACAGCTGGTGGAGATAGCGGTAGAGCTAGTGTTGAGAGCGATAAAGAAACTAGTCTTTTAAGTGAAAACTATTTAACCTATACTAAGGAAATAGGAAAAGGAAACTTAACCTTATTAGGTGGTTATTCTTATCAAAAAACTGTTTCAGAAAACTTTTATTCAGAAGCAACAGGTTTTATTTCTGATGCTTTTTCTTACTATGGTTTAGGTTCGGCTACAAATATATTACAACCAGATGCTTCAAAATCAGAAGTAGAAATTCAATCTCAATTCGGGAGGATTAACTATGATTTTGATGATAAATATTTACTAACAGCTACTGTCAGAAGAGATGGTGCATCTAACTTTGCAGAAAATGAAAAATATGCTATTTTTCCATCTGCAGCTTTAGGTTGGAAATTATCAAATGAAAACTTTCTTAAAGACAATAAAACATTTTCTAATGTAAAATTAAGAGCCAGTTATGGTGTGACCGGTAACCCATCAATTGGCGCTTATGAGTCTTTAGCAAGGCTTGAAACGCTTTACGCCTCTAGTAATGGGCAAACTGTAAGTGCAGTTACACCGGAACAACCTTCCAACCCAGATTTAAAATGGGAATCTTCTTATCAAACAAACTTTGGTCTTGATTTAGGTTTTGCCAATAATAGAATTACGCTTTCATTAGACTACTACACTATTGATACTAAAGACCTAATATTAACGGACAATAGTATAACTGAATACTTAGGTTTTTCGGGTGATGATATCTTAGCCAACGTTGGTGAGATAAACAACAGAGGTTTGGAGATAGCTTTGAGTACTAAAAATATTGTGAAAGAAGACTTTAGATGGACTACAGACTTCAATATAGCTTTTAACAAAAATGAAGTTAGAAGTTTGGTAAACGACGCAGATTTATTCTTCGATGCTACACCAAGTTATTTTAGCCATGATAGAAGTTATGTTCTGAGAGTAGGTGAAGAAGTTGGTCTTTTTTGGGGATATGATTACGCAGGCGTATACCAAGGAGGTGCAGCACCAGCAGGAACAGCTCCTTTATCAGGAGGTGTAGCAGGTGACCCATTATTCGCTGATTTAGATAATAGCGGTGACATTACTGAAGACGATAGAACTACTATAGGAAACCCAAATGCAGACTATACTTGGGGTCTTACGAACAACTTTAGCTATAAAAATTTAGATTTAAGTATCTTTTTTCAAGGTTCACAGGGAGGCGATATTTTCAACTTGACTAATGTACAGTTGACTAATGGAGATGCAAATACTACTAGAGACTATTACAATAACGCTTGGACATCTACAAATACTAATACAAATCAGCCACGTGTAGGAAATAATAGTAATAGAGAAATTTCTTCTCGCTTTGTTGAAGATGGAAGTTATATTAGACTAAAAAACATATCATTAGGATATACAATACCATCCGATATTGTAGAGAAATTAGGTATTGATATGCTTAGATTATCTTTAAGTGCACAGAACTTATTGACTTTCACAGATTATTCAGGATTAGATCCAGAAGTTAGTTATTACGGTTCTAATGGTGATAATAATACATCTGCTAATACTGCCCAAGGTTTTGATTTTGGAAATTACCCAACTGTAAGATCCTTTAACATAGGGGTTAATTTGAAGTTTTAATAAGAATTAATTTAAAATATAAATATGAAAACATATAAATTATTACTGTTATTGATTGGTTTTTCAATAATGGGTTGCTCAGATTTGGAAGAAGAACCTGTTGGTTTATTAGCAGTTGATGGTTTTTTTGAAACTACAACAAATATACAAACAGCAGTAGATGGATCTTTGACTCATGCTATCAACGAAAAGTTTTGGGGAAGAAAACTTTCTATAGCTTTAATGTTACGCTCTGATATGGTAAGTCTTGCCTCTAACGAAACAAGAAGAGTTGAGATGAATGAATTCACTACGCTCGGTAGTAATGGAATGATTAGTGAATTCTGGCCAAGAACATATCAAGGAATTGCTGCTGCAAACGGAGCCATTGCTGGTGCTGAAGATGTAGACGTTGCTGATGAAATCAAAAACCCGATAACTGCACAAGCTTATTTTGCAAGAGCTTTCTACTATTTTCATTTGGTAAGACTTTTTGGAGATGTGCCTTATATCGATGAGCCCATAATAGATGTTGATGCGATGACTTCTATAAGTAGAACTCCAGCAGCAGAAGTATATGAAAAAATCATTGCAGACTTAGAATATGCTAAAACCTGGTTGCCTACTACAGTAACATCAAGAGCTATACCTTCTAAAGCAGCAGCTAGCTCTTATTTAGCTTTGGTTTATTTAACGATGGAAGAATGGCAAAACGCTTCTGACGAAGCTAAAGAAGTGATAAATAATGCTGGAACTTATGGATTAGCTTTAGATGAAGATTTTCAAAACCTATTTAATGCCGAAGAAATAGACGCATCACCAGAACCTATTTTCTCTTTAGATTATAATAATTTTGAAGCGGATGATAATGCCTATGATCAAATAGCTCCAATGACGGGCATTAGAGGAGATGATAGAAACTTAGGAGGAGGCTGGTCAGTTGCAGTACCTACTCTTGAAGTATATACTACATGGAATCAAGATGATTACAGAAGAGCCGTAAGTATGGATGACGAAGTATCAATTGGCGGTACTGTAGTGGATTACACTCAATTTGATATCAGTGGACACGAATTCGCTAAGAACAACCCATATATCGCTAAATACACACGTTTTCCTGAGCCATTTGCTCGTGCAAATGCTAGAGCAACTAGTCATAATTATTCTATGATTCGTTACGCAGAAGTATTATTAATCGCAGCAGAAGCCGCTGTTGAATTAGGTGATAATGCCTCAGCTCTTAATTATATAAATCAAGTAAGAGCTAGAGCAAGAAAAGGTGGAGTAACAGGAACTGGTGCCGGTGTAGAGGTAGTTGTTGATCCTAGCGCCGAACCTGCAGATATTACAGGAACAGTTACTATTGATGATGTACTGGAAGAACGTAGATTAGAGTTTGCTTTTGAGGGCATAAGATGGTACGATATTGCTAGAAGAAAGATAGGCGCTCAAGTATTCAACGCCTCTGGATTAGAAGGCGAAAAGCCATTCTTTACTGTAGATGATTACTTATTACCATTACCTGAAGATGAGTTAGAAAGAAATCCAAACTTAACACAAAATCCAGGATACTAATACTTCATTTCCTTGATTAATGATTAAGGTGATATTTTAACTAAAAAGATTAATTATAACTAAAACCCATAAAGGGAATATAAAGAATACGAAGAATGTTGTTTTGAGTTAGATTGAGAGTAATTTTGCCGGCTCGCTCACCACGAGTCGGTAAAATTTTTAAAATCTCCAGACCCTTTAGAAACCAAACTCTTTAAAGCAAAAAATACTTTTTTAGTACATTTGTTTTAATTATTTTTAACAAACCAATCTGGTTAACCAATTTTCAACATACTGTCCCCTATGAAATTAGAAATACTGACTAAGCACGAAAACAGAGAAATACAAAATAGTATTATTTCAAAAATTCGTGATCTCATTAATTATAAAAATCTTGAACCAGGTGATAAGTTACCTGCCGAGAGAGTACTATCTGAGAAATTTGAAGTCAGCAGAAGTAGTGTTCGTGAAGCAATCCAAAAACTGGAATTTTATGGAATATTAAATTCCAAACCGCAAAGCGGAACGTTTATTTCAAATATTGGTCAAATTGCCATGAATGGTATGATCGATGATATTCTAAGTTTAGAAGAACAAGATTTTAAATCACTAGTAGAAACACGTATTCTACTTGAACTAAAAACAGTAAGATTAGCCGCACTGAGAAGAACAGATGAGGATTTAGAACGAATTAAATCTGCTTTTGATGCTTATAAAATAAAGATGATTGCTGGTGAAGATTGTCTAGAAGAAGATTTGCTTTTTCATTTAGCAGTAGCAGCTGCAAGTAAGAATAGTACCATGAACACACTCATGCTACTAATAACGCCAGAGATTATAGTTGCTTATGCCAAAGACCCTGTCTGCAAAGGTGATGTAGCCTTATCAGAAGTCAAAAAGCATGAAGACATTTACATGGCTATTTTAAATCAAGACCCAAAATTAGCTAAAGAAACGATGAAGGTACACTTTAGTAAATTGTACGATTACATCTACGGTGAAGACCGAAAAATAAAATTAAAGAAAGGATAAAAGTGCACAATTTATCCTCTTAATAGATACTGAAGGAAAACTAATACATAAAAACAACTTATTCAATGAAGATAAACGGCTAGAGCCGTTAGAATTCTATCCTAATTTACAAAGTATTTAAGTTACTTAAATACAAGCATTTAGAATTGCTTATCTCCTATTTTTATAAATACGGCCAGCCATTCCTATGCCCATATATTAAGAACAATTTAAAAGAACGAAGATGAAATTGAAAGGATTAAGATGGTGGGTTATAGGTTTAATTGCCTTAGCTACCGTTATCAATTATATTGATCGACAAGCATTACCCGTTCTATGGCCAGACATTGCTGAGGATTTATATCCAGATAAAACGCCTGACGAACGAAAAGAAATTTATGCATTTATCTCCACACTATTTATCTTTTCTTACGCATTTGGTCAGTCCATTTTCGGAAAGATATTTGACAAATACGGAACAAGAATAGGTTTTGCGCTTTCCATTGGTTTTTGGTCCATTGCAACGGGATTACATGCTTTTGCTAAAGGAATATTTACGTTAAGTATTTTCCGTTCTTTATTAGGGGTTTCCGAAGCCGGTAACTGGCCTGGAGCAGCCAAAGCCAATGCAGAATGGTTTCCTACAAAAGAAAGAGCCTTTGCACAAGGACTTTTCAATTCTGGTGCAGCTATTGGAGGTATCATTGCCTTTCCTACTATTGGATTACTATCTGTCTATTTTAGTTGGAACTGGATTTTTATATTAGTAGGTGTAACAGGTTTACTATGGCTTATTCCCTGGTGGATTTTAGTAAAATCTCCACCTAAAAACCACCCTTGGATTTCAGATGAAGAACGCACGTACATCTTAACGGGACAGAAGAACCAAGATAAAGATGAAGATGGAGAACCAGATGATGGTTACAATCCAGAAACTGGAAAGATGCTAAAGCATAAAGAAAGTTGGGGAGTTATTCTAGCATCTGCTGCCCTTGACCCTATTTGGTGGTTGTTTATTTTTTGGATCCCAATTTACTTAAACGAGGTATATGGAATGGATGTAAAATCTATAGGTTTTTATGCCTGGGTGCCTTATGTTGGTGCCATGCTAGGAGCTTGGTTTGGCGGGCTATTAGCACAAAACCGTATTAAAGCGGGCTGGACAGTGAACAAAACACGAAAGTTTGTAATTACCCTTGGATGTGTAATTATGCTACCTTTCTTACTGTTAATGGCTAATCCTGGTGGACCAGAAACAGCCGTGGTATATATGGCACTTATTTTATTTGGTTTTCAAACAGCTATTGGAAATGTTCAAACCCTACCGAGTGATTTATTCGGCGGAAAAACAGTAGGTACACTTTCTGGTTTTGCTGGTACGGCTGCTAAATTAGGAGCATTTGGATTGACAGCATTAGTACCTTGGCTTACGTCAGGAGGTAATTATACGCCAGCGTTTGTAATTGGTGCTGCCTTAGCTCTAATTACAATGGCAAGTGTTTGGTTTTTAATTCCAAATATTTCGCCGCTAAAAAGTAAAAATTAAAACAAATTAACTAACACTAATTAATAGTAATTTACACAAAGATGAAAGGAAAAGTAGCAGTAATAACAGGAGCAACTGGAGGAATTGGATTTGCAGTTGCAAAAAGATTAGGACAAGATGGTTTCACCGTAATTTTGAACGGTATTGAAGATGAAGCTGGTGCTCAAAGAGTAAAGGAGCTTACCGATGAAGGTATCACTGCCGAGTATTACGGTTTTGATGTTACAAAGGAAGATGAAGTAACAGCAAACATTAAAGCAATTGGTGAGAAGTACGGAAAAATCGATACGCTTGTAAACAATGCTGGTGGTTTAGGTGGAAGATCAAGATTTGAAGATATGACTACAGAATTCTACAGATCTGTAATGGCTTTAAACCTTGACTCAACATTCTTTGCATCTAGAGCAGCAATTCCTTACCTTAAAAAAGGAGAAGATGCCTCTATCATTAACTATACTTCTAACGCAGCTTGGACAGCAGGTGGACCAGGAGCAGGAATCTACGGAACTTCCAAAGCGGGCGTTCATGCTATCACTAAAGGATTAGCAAAAGATTTAGCTGAATATGGTATTAGAGTAAATGCTGTGTCTCCAGGTACAATAGACACTCCGTTTCACGCACAGATCAAAGCAACTAAACCAGAGGTTTTCGCTTCATGGGCTAACAGCATTATGTTAGGTAGATTGGGTCAGCCAGAAGATGTAGCTGGTGTTGTATCTTTCTTAGCTAGCAAAGATGCTAAATTCATTACTGCTGAAACTATCCAAATTGGTGGTGGACAAGCTTTAGGAATCTAGAAAATTCATTTTATAATACAATCAAGCCTTTCTTTTAATTAAGAAAGGCTTTTTTATTTGAAGAATCCCTGACAATCAACTCGGCATCTAGGATTTTTTTATTTAAAGACTGCTTAACATCAGGTGAGCTAACATGTTCTAAAAATGTTTGTGCGGCCAATCTTCCTATTTCCGCACTATGCTGTTCAATACTTGTAATTGGCGGGGAGACCATTGCAGTAAAAGGTTCGTTCCCAAAACCTACCAGAGCTATTTCATTGGGAACTTTAATAGCATTTTCCTTCAAGACCTGTAATGCTCCTAGTGCGGCATAATCGCCAGCAATATAAACCGCATCCGGTCTCGTCTTTAACGAAAGTAATTGTTCCATTTTTAGACGGCCATCTTCCTGTGTTAGACTACTTTCCAATAAAAGTTCGCTATCCAATGGTAAACCGTGTTTTTTAATAGCATCCTTATACCCTCTAATTCTATTATTGAATATTCTGGTACGCTGGTATCCACCAATATGTGCTATTCTTTTACACCCCTGTTCAACCAGATGTTCAACAATCATATGACTACTAGCATAGTCATCAATACCAATATAATCTACATTTAAATCATTCTCTCCTCGGTCAAATAGTATTAATGGAATACCTCTGGATTTAATTTTTTCGTAATAATCTAGGTCCGTAGTTTCATTGGCCATAGAAGCAATAATACCATCAACTTGCGTAAACAATAGGGTATCTATACTGTCACATTCCTTTTTGTACGATTCATTAGATTGTGTGATTATAATATTATAGCCCGCCTTATTTAAAACCTCCTCCATATTTTGAACTACTGAAGAGAAGAAATTACTATTTGTTCTAGGCACAATAACACCTACCAGGTTACTCTTTCCCTTACGCAATGCGCTTGCCAAATGATTTGGCTGATAATTCAAATCCTTAGCTACTTTCTTTACAGCCTCTTTGGTTTTTGAACTAATTCTAGAGTCATCCTGCAACGCCTTTGAAACGGCAGCGGTAGATATTTCCAAGATATTTGCGATATCTTTTAATGTGGTCTTTTTTTTATTCAACAAGTTTTTCTATATTTGTTTAAT
The DNA here is from genome assembly GCF_015330125.1 of Zobellia nedashkovskayae. Classification (NCBI taxonomy): domain Bacteria; kingdom Pseudomonadati; phylum Bacteroidota; class Flavobacteriia; order Flavobacteriales; family Flavobacteriaceae; genus Zobellia; species Zobellia nedashkovskayae. The sequence goes on from NZ_JADDXR010000002.1 coordinate 462,213, forward strand.
CGATTAAGCAAAGATATATTTTTAAAATCGCCAATCAAAACTCACACGTTTTGATTTATTTTTCAAAATCAGGTTAATCGATTAAGCAAATAAGTAGATTCAATTTAAAATAACACCATTACAAATGAAAAAAGTAGTAACCTTTGGAGAGATAATGTTGCGTTTAGCACCTCCTGGATTTTTGAGATTTTCACAAACTAATACTTTTGATGTTGTTTACGGCGGCGGTGAGTCCAACGTAGCGGTATCATTGGCAAATTACGGCGTTCCCGTAGATTTCGTGACGCGTTTACCAAAGAATGATATTGGTGACTGTGCGTTAATGGAAATGCGCAAAAGAGGCGTAGGAACAGACAAAATAGTTTATGGTGGTGACCGTCTAGGTATTTATTTTCTAGAAACTGGTGCTGTATCTCGTGGATCCAAAGTAGTTTATGACCGTGCACATTCTGCTATTGCGGAAATTGAATCGGGAATGATTGATTGGGATGCTGTTTTTGAAGGTGTAGAATGGTTTCATTGGACCGGTATTACTCCTGCCATCTCACAAGGTGCTGCAGATGTTTGTTTGGAAGCTGTTAAAGCTGCCAGCGCAAAAGGTATTACTATTTCTACCGATTTAAATTACAGAGCTAAGCTTTGGAATTACGGTGGCGATAGAGAAGCTATTATGACTGAACTTACTTCTTATTGTGATATCATCCTTGGTAACGAAGAAGATGCTGAAAAGCACTTTGGTATTCACCCAGAAGGTTTGGATGTTCATAAAGATGGTGCTGATGTTAAGGCCGAAGCTTTCTTATCTGTATGTAAGCAGATGATGAAGAAATTCCCTAAAGCTAAAAAAGTAATTACAACCTTAAGAGGTTCTATTTCTGCATCGCACAACACATGGGCTGGTGTATTATGGGATGGTACTAAAATGTTCGAGACGCGTCAGTATCAAATTACAGATATCGTTGATCGTGTTGGTGGTGGTGATTCTTTCATGGGTGGATTAATCTACGGATTATTAAAATACCCAGAAGATGACCAAAACGCATTGGATTTTGCTGTAGCTGCATCTTGTTTAAAACATACTATAAAAGGTGATGCCAACTTAGCAACGGTTAGCGAAGTAGAAAAACTAATGGGTGGTGACGCCTCTGGAAGAGTAGCTCGTTAATTTTCAAAACCAAAAAAAAAGATGGCTCCTAAAAAATCGATATTACTTTTTTGTGGTGGTGGTCCCGCACCGGGCATCAACGCTGTTATTAGTACGGTGGCAAAAATCTTTCTTAAAGATGGCTATCGTGTACTAGGCCTTCATGAAGGGTTCAAAGGTATTTTTTCCGAAGAACCACAAATAAAGGAATTCGATTTTGCACATGCCGATCGTATTTTCAGTCGTGGCGGATCTACTCTAATTATGAGTAGATTTAAACCAAAGGACGAAAAAATAAATACGAAACTTTTTTCCGATAATAATGTAAAACTATTAGTCAGTATAGGCGGTGATGACACCGCCTCTACGGCTAACAGAATTACAGGGTATTTGACCAAAGAGAATATTTTTATTTCAAATATTCACGTTCCTAAAACTATAGATAACGATTTACCCCTACCCGACCGAAACCCAACTTTTGGATTTCATTCGGCAAAGGACGAAGGCGTGCGTATTGGTAATACTACCTACGAAGATGCCCGTACCAGTCAAAACTGGTTCGTCATGTCTACTATGGGGCGCTCTGCAGGTCATTTGGCATTTGGTATTGCTACCAGTTGTCATTTCCCTATGGTGGTCATTCCCGAGATGTTCAACAATACCCCTATCACTTTTGATAAGGTAGTACGGTTGATTATTTCATCCATCATAAAAAGAAAAATAGAAAATATAAATTATGGTGTGGCGCTCGTAAGCGAAGGCGTTTTTCATATTATGCCAGATAACGAGATTGACCATTGCGGTATCAATTTTACGTATGATGACCACGGCCACCCAGAATTGGGTAACGTGAGTAAATCTCATATTTTTAATATGTTGGTCCAGACCAAATTAAAAGAATTGGGTATTAATATAAAAAGTAGACCAGTAGAACTAGGTTATGAACTTAGATGCTGCAGGCCTATTGGTTTTGACCTGACTCTTTGTACCCTTTTAGGACTTGGTGTTAAAAAACTATTTGACCAAGGTATTAGTGGTTGTATCGTTACGGCAAACTCCCGCGGTGAAGTAACCCCATTGTTTTTAGAGGATATACAAGGAGCGGATGGTAAGATTGCCCCTCGCCTAGTAAATATAGACTCTGAATTCGCTAAGCTTTTCTTTCAGAATATGCATTATATTCAGGAAAGCGATTACGAAGCAGCAAAAGCATATCTTCCGAATCCGGAAAGATATGATTTCAATAAAATTTTATCAGAACAATAATAACATTATGGCACAGTATTCAAGAATAGAAGTAGCAAACGTAATGAAGGAAAATGGTATGGTTCCTTTGTTTTATCACCCAGACGTAGAATTGGGCAAAAAAATCTTACAAGCCTGTTATGATGGTGGTTCCAGATTAATGGAGTTTACAGCCCGTGGCGATTTCGCTTTCGAAGTTTTTTCTGAATTGAACAAATACGCAATCAAAAACCTTCCGGGTATGATTATGGGTGTGGGTTCTATCACCGATGCAGCAGCAGCTTCATTTTACATGCAGATGGGTGCTAATTTTATCGTGACTCCTTCTTTAAGAGAAGATATAGCCATGGTTTGTAACCGTAGAAAAGTACTATGGTCACCTGGATGTGGATCTTTAACCGAAATAAACAATGCGGAAGAGCTAGGATGTGAAATCGTTAAATTATTTCCTGGAGATCTTTACGGACCTGGGTTCGTAAAAGGAATTAAAGGACCTCAACCTTGGACAAGCATTATGCCAACAGGTGGTGTTAGTACAGATGAGGCTAACCTAAAAGGTTGGTTTGATGCTGGTGTAACTTGCGTAGGAATGGGTTCTAAACTTATTAGCAAAGAAATTTTAGCTAATAAAGATTACGCAGGATTAGAAACTAAAGTACGTGAGACTTTAGCGTTAATCAAGAAATTAAGAAGCTAGTACAACCTTGCCATCAACTGATGGCACATGTATAAAAGTTACAAGCCGCTTATTTGGGTACAAACCAAGTAAGCGGCTTTTTTCTGTTCTTACCTTACCTCTTACAAAAATACAAAAGCTCTAATTGAGTGTTCCTAGTAGAAACAAATTGCCCATCTACAATACTATTTCTTCTGTCAGTAATTGGTATACTTCTGACCTAAATACTCCTTTTTGGCTGGCTATCACGGTATTTTTAAATTTAATGGAGTTAAGGTCATCCACTTCTTTTCCAGACCTTTATATGACATGATACAAATTGAATATTGTATCAAAAACAATCTAATATTAATCGTAAAAATCACAAAAATATGTTACGCTGGACAGTTATATTTATCGTATTAGCAATTATCGCTGCAATCTTCGGTTTTGGAGGAATCGCTGCCGGAGCCGCTAGTATCGCCAAAATCCTATTCTTTATCTTTATTGTACTTTTCATAATCAGTTTGATTATGGGACGCAAAAAGATTTAAAGCCTATCACCATATAAATTTTACAGTTACAAAGGATGGCGAGCACGCCATCCTTTTTTATTTCACACTATAAACATACAATTATGAACGATGCATATGCCAAGCATGAAAAAGATGCTATTGACGAATTTGAAAAGAAGGGATATACGGCCAGATATCGATACGAAAATGACGTGTTATTTAATCTGGAAACACACAAAAATTATAAACCTGTAAACATCACGATTGTAAAAGAATTTAGGTACGAAGGAATGAGCGACCCTGACGACCTTTCTATTCTATACATAATAGGAACTGATGACGGCTCAAAAGGCACCTTTCTAATGGCTTACGGACCATCTGCTGATACGGATACGGCTATGTTCTTTAAGAATGTACCAGAGGAAAATTATCATAGGGAGTAACAACAAAAAAGCCCAAGCATTACTGCTCGGGCATTTTATTTAGATTGGTATTGACTTTATCTTACCAACTTGCAATTTCTTCTTGCAATTCTTCTTTTCCTTTACCGACTTTTTCTTGTACCCTACCCATCATTTCGTCAAATTTTCCTTCCGTGTAAGTTACATCGTCATCGGTTAAATTTCCGTATTTCTGTTTAAGTTTACCTTTTACTTGGTTCCACTTACCTTCTAATTGTTCCTGATTCATTTTATTTATTTTTGTGGTTAAACTTCTTTTTATTACTACCTAAAATTAAGACTGAATTGCTTCGCTCATTAATCCAAAAAAATCAATTTTTGATCTTAAAAATTACTTGTACGGTTTCTCTATTCCAGCACTATCGTCATCCATGAATTTCACAAAATCAGACGGATTTTGAATCGGTATAAATCGGTCTCCTTTTATAACAACAGGGAAAGCTAAGGTTGCAGGCGATTTCTCCAAAACACGCAACCAATCATGTTCATCTAAATCTACTTTTTTGTCTCCATATTTTTCCTTGAAAACAGGATGGTCTTGATTTACCAGACTTCCTATAGGCTCGTGCATCCCTTGAGCTATCTCCGTCCACTGTGTGCCCGTAACTTTTGTTTTTGATATGTCTATAGCCAGAATAGCTTCATCAGCAGCCTCAACGTAAGCATATGTTTGTTTACCAATTGAATTCTCCGAATTGTAGTATAATGTTATCTTCTTTTTATCTTTTGATATGACTCCCATTTTCTTAGATTTTAGTTCATGTTATATTATCATGAAGCTAAGTGTTATAGCTGCTATACCTTACCTCTAAAAAATTAATTTTTTCTCTATTCTTTCTTCCCGTTCCCAATAATGGTAGAAGTTAAACCGTCACCCACATTTAGCCAGAGGTAGTTAAAAAATGATTTTGTCGGGTCTCTTTCCGCTTTAATACTACCATAGCGATATCCATTTTCATCGGTTTTAGAACCGTCGTTTACGAACAAACTTCCAATGGCGGTCAAAAGTTTATTGATGCGTAAACGGTCCTTCTTTAAAACCGAAAATTTAAAGTCCTCATATTTCATTTTCATATCTCCGGATGAGGATATAGAATTACCGCTTATCGTGAAATAAAGTTCCTGTATTTCTCCTTTTGCCCGCACTCGCAAATTAGATTCTAGAAAAGAATTTATGTTTTTGGAATGAAAGTTCTTAACCGTTCCCGAAGCAATAAACGCATCTGATTTCTTTTTAGCGTCAAAAGACCAGTTCAACGTTATGGGAGCTTCCCCCATTAATAAAGCCTTTGCAGTAACTGATGTTTTCTCATTCTTTTGCGGTACATTCTGAACCTCAATAATTTCTGCATGAACATCATCAAAAACAATTTTACCAGGTGGTGTTTCTCTATTTACCCGTTCACTATAAGCAATATAACCGTTGCTAATTTCTACTTTGGGAATATCTAATTGTATGGGCAATTTACGAAGCGCCTCACTATATAATTTCTTCCTTTCCGTATCGTCTGGTAATAGTTTATCTCGGTACACTTCTAGTACGGCGCCTTTAAGCTTTCCAATGCCCGTGCTTACCCATAATCTATTCTTAATATAACCAAAGTCTATATGTTCAAAACTGACTTCGGGAATTTTTAAATCTATATAATCCCGTTCTTTATATAAATGCCAAGATAATTTAGTCTTACTATATTTTGATTTCAATTTTAAGTCCGAAATCGTAATATTGCCATCACCTACATGCACCTTACCAACTTTCAGTGATTCATACGATCCTAAATCTGCATACAGAGCAGTTCCATCAAACTTTAAAGAACCATAAGCAACAGGAAGTTTTGAATTGATGAGTGAATCATTAGTAGTAAAATCATCTAATTCAATATTCACAGAATCCAGCTTCATTGCTAGACTATCGTTTTCTTCTTTTAAAAGGACCATATCACCATTTACAACATGTATTTTATCAATATGAATCTGTTTTGAAAGCAAAATTCGATTAGTATCTATCTGTTTTTCTTTTACATAAGACTTTAGAATCGGTTTTTCTATGTTTAAACTTTTCAATGCTATTTTCTTATTGAAAAGAAACTGCCAATACCCCAAACCAATCACTTCCAAAGAGCCTATTTGCAATCTTGTTTCTTTTCCTTGCTTTAAAGAATCTACTGCTTGCACTCTAAAATCTATGGTTTTGAACTTCGCAGTTCCCGTCAAGACATTCACGTCAATAAGTTTATACTCCAGTTGCATATGTGGCGGTAATTTGGTTTCCACAAAATTGGCTATGGACTTTTTAGCCATTAACTGGGCACTAAGCATTAATAATGCTGCAACAATTAGCAGTCCCAAAAAAACTCTGAAAATAATTTTTCCTATTCTGTGTAAATGCATTGTTTGTATTTATCTTTAAGGAACGGTAACTACATGGTACCCTTAGTTTTTAAAATTGGCTCTTTAAACCTAAAAATAGGTGTGTTTTCCAATTAATATTTGACCGGTTAAGAAAAACGGTTTTCAGTAACCAAAGTGTTTTATAACTTATCCTCGCAATACTTTTGCCAATGCCCATTACTTCAATTTTAAATCGTCTTAAACTATTCATATTCTTTATGGCACTAGCCCAATTAAATGCCCAGCATACTATTCCAAAAACTATTTTAGAAGAAGCTAAAACCGCGCTATCTCACTATCCGGAATTAAAGGATACGCCTATAACTTTTAAAATTATTAAGAATATAAAACAATCTACGATGAGGGCCCAACCTGTAATAGGAAGCCTTTTAAAATCGAAGAAAAAGCGGGCATATGTAATTTTAATAAGTGAAAAAATAAAGATTTCAGACGAAGTGTTTTTAACCAAAGACGTGCCAGAAGGCATTATGATCGGTTGGCTTGGTCATGAGCTAGGACACGTAATAGACTATAGCCACAGGAGCTCATTAAACCTTATTTGGTTTGGAATAAAATATTATTTTTCTGGGTCATATATTAAAGAAGCGGAACGAGCAGCAGACACCTATGCCGTAACCCATGGTATGCATGATTACATTTTGCAGACCAAGCGTTTTATTTTAGACCATGCCAAAATAGACGAGAAATACAAAGAACGTATCCGTCGCTATTACCTTTCTCCAGAAGAGATCATGGATGTCGTCAAGCAGCATGAAACTACTGATAAAGAATAGGTAGATTTATTCAAAAATGAGAATCAAATCCTTACTCATTTACAAAATCTTCCCATTCCTTAAACTTTTCTTCACCCATAACGCGTTCCATTTTCACTTGTCCGCCTTTCTTCTTGTTCCTACCGTTCCAGTCATGAAAAACAGAAGGTAATACGGAAACAACTTTTACTCCTTTTAGTGCTTTTGAACGAGCTACTTTATAATTCTTATTGGCATTTTTTAGGGATTCGTCCAGCGCTTTGGCCAACTCCGCGTCATCTGTTTTATCTTCCGTACCCAAATACCAACAGTGGTAAAATTCGCCATCAATTCTTTTGGCACATAACGTATATTCTGGAATACGGATGCTAAATTTCTCTTCTAATTCTTGTACGCCGTCATCTAATTTGTTCACCGAAAGCTGAGAACCTACCGTATTTAAAAAGAACTTGGTTCTACCGGTAATTTTTATCTCGGCACGTTTTACATCGGTAAACTCTATAGTGTCTCCAATGAGGTAACGCCAAGCTCCTGAGACCGTACTTATAATGAGTACATAATCCTGACCTTCTTTTACTTCGGAAAGTTTTAGAGCCGGTGCATCATCACTTAAAGACCCATCTTGCTTTATATACTCTGGTTCAAAAGGAACAAATTCAAAATAAATTCCGGAATCCGTAGAAAGCTGCATGGCGTGGGTTTCTGGTCTAGCTTGGAAAGCCATAAAGCCTTCCGAAGCCAAATACGTATCTATTACAGTAATGGGTTTACCCAAAAGCGCATTAAAGCTCTTTTCATAAGGACCAAAAGCAACCCCTCCAGAAGTATATACCTGCAGATTGGGCCAAATCTCATGGATATTTTTTAGGCCGTGGTAATCAATAACTTTTTGCAACATCAGTTCCATCCACGAAGGTATTCCGCTTAAGGCACCAATATCCCAATTGGCCGCTTCCTCGGCTATTTTCTGTACACGTTCATCCCAATCATCAATTTCGGCAATTTCTTCACCGGGTTTATAATATCCTCTAAACCAATTTGGAATATTACTGGCGCTTATTCCGCTAATCTCCCCTTCCTCATGACCTTCTACTTTATTTAAATCCGTAGAACTGCCCAGCATTAAAATACCAAGCTCAAAAAAATCTGGCGGCAAATCAAAATTGCTTAATGCAAACACCTGCTCAACTCCTGTTTTACGGATAGCATCTACCATATCATCCGTTACGGGAATACGCTTACTGGTTTTACCCGTAGTACCAGAACTTAAAGCAAAATAATCTGGAGTTCCCGGCCATGTAACGTCTTCTTCTCCATCATGCAATTTTTGCCACCACTCCTCATTAATGCGGTTATAGTCAAAATAAGGAATAGCCTTTGCAAAAGCATCCGCAGGACTTTCAGAATCCAGAATTGCTTCAAAATCGTAATGCTTACCAAAAGCAGTGTTCTTTGCCTTTTTCAACAATTTTTCAAGTACCTCTTCTTGTTCCTTAACCGGATTTTTATCTCCCGTTAACTTATCTCTGACATCTATAAATCCCTTTATGATATGTCCTATGATCGGCGTGTGTTTCATAAGAACAAATATAATCGTTAAGTCAATAATTTCTGCACTTTATGCAAGGATTGGTTAACCCTAACCAGATTTTTTTAGACTCAAAAATAAGCTGGCTTAAATGCAAGTCTTGTCATAACGTTAAACTTTTTAATGTCCATCTTAGTTTGCTTAATTTTGTAGTTCAATCCCTCCACATTCGCATTTGTATAGCATCGTAGACATAGAAACTACCGGCAACGGTATTAAGGGTAATAAAATTACCGAAATTTCCATATTCATATATGACGGTTATGAGATTGTGGACGAGTTCACTTCTCTTGTAAATCCTGAGTGTGAAATTCCTTATTTCATTACCGGATTAACTGGAATTGATAATGATATGGTCCGTGATGCTCCCAAACTGGAGGAAATTGTAGAGGATATTCTTAAAATTACCGAGAACACCATTTTTGTAGCCCACAGTGTAAACTTTGACTACAATGTAATTAAAAACGAGCTACAGCTTTTGGGGCTTGATTTTATTCGTAAAAAGCTTTGTACGGTCCGCTTATCGCGTAAGTTGCTACCTGGCTATCATTCCTATAGTTTAGGAAAACTATGTTCTTCTTTGGGCATTCCGTTAACGGACAGGCACCGTGCTAGAGGCGATGCGCATGCTACCACTCTACTCTTTAAAAAATTATTACGTGCAGATGGTGCCGACGAGGTTTTTAAGTCCTTCTTGAACTCCCGTTCCCAAGAAGCTACCTTACCTTCTTCTTTACCGAGAGAAGCTTTTGAAAAACTACCCACGGCTCCTGGCGTTTATTATTTTAAGGATGGAAAAGGAAAAATCATCTATGTAGGGAAGGCCATTAATATTAAGAAGCGGATACTAAGTCATTTTTACGATAAGAAAACCAAAGAAATACAGCTTTGCCAAGTAACGGCAGATATAGACTTTGAACTTTCCGGAAGCGAACTTTTGGCTTTGTTAATGGAATCTAATGCCATAAAACATCATTACCCGGAATTTAACCGTGCGCAGAAAAGAAAGATTCAACCGTACGGGATATTCAGTTATGAAGACCGAAACGGCATCATGCACTTAGCTTTTAATAAGTTAAAAATGGCACCCAATTCTGTACTGACTTTATATAACCCAACGGATTGCAGATTATTCATAGAGGAGGTCTGTAAGAGCTTTAGACTCTGTCCAAAATATTGCCATTTACAGGAAAACGTAAAAACCTGTTCTCATTACCGCATAGAAACTTGTGATGGCATCTGCAGGGAAGAAGAAGACCTTGCCTTATATAATGAAAAAGTACTACTTGCTTTAAACCATATTAGGGCCCAGAAAGAAAATTTTGTAATTAAGGAAAAAGGTAGAAATACAGAAGAAGAGTCTTTTGTACTGGTAAAGAACAGTGCTTATGTTGGTTATGGGTTTATAAACCGAGAAGAGACCATTACTGCAGAGCATGAACTAGAAACTTTTCTGGTTCCACAAAATAATACCTTGGAGACCGAAAGTATCATTAAATCCTATATTAGTAAAAATCCGGGTAAAGAGTTACTTCTAGAAAGTAATTGTGAAGATTAATAACGGTTCAGTTATTTATTCAACTTCTTGTACATAAGGATTACGAACAATAACCATACGCTAAATATTAGAGCAACAACAGCGGTATATATCCATATAGCATCCATAAGTTTGATTTCAGGTTGTACAAAGATTTGGTGGTTTTACTCGAGTTACAAATATTGATAAACAAAACCGCGCATCAACTTGTAATCCGATTCTTATTAAAGATAACCAAAAATTAGAGAAAACAGCCCGTACGAATTAAGATTGTTTTAACATTTACAAAAATGTTAAGAAAAATGCCTAAACGATGTCTTATTCGCAAAAAATATTAACTTAAATGCAGAAAATCAAGTAGATACAACTATTTTTTCTTTCCGCTATTCATTAAAAGTAGCACAGTTACTACTAATGCAACACAAACGCACGCAAATACAGCAATCATAATTATGCCGTTGCCATAGTTAACGAGGGGTAAATTCTGAGAGATCATAGATTGGTAATTTATATTTGAACAAAGTTATAACGAAACAACAATTCAAAATATGATAATTATCAGGGTATTAAGATTTTAGAAAGGATTAAAAGATGGTGCTATTGATGTTTTCAAGAACTTAAGAAATCACTCATATAATAGAACACTCAGGATAATTTGACCATGATTTACTAAAAGCGGTATATCTTCTTTAAAATCTATTTGATTTCCTTACCGTTTAAATAAAGATTGGTATTCATCTCCGTTGCGTTTTTTAGTCCTTCGCCCGCAAAGCACAATGCCAAAGATTTATTATAGAACTGTTCTAGTCTTTCTTGAGATTCATTGGATTGAATTAAAACGTGCGAATGAACCGTATCTGTATAACTTACCATTTTTACGGAATCTATAGCTTCTTGCCTATAATCAATCTGGTCCTCAACACGATAATCAGTAAACTCCAACCTCATCATAGCGCTAACCAATGTGGTCTGCGAGGTTAAACATAAAGCTGTGCCAGCCGTAAAATATTCCAAAGAAGTAGGCGCTAAAGGGCTATCGTTATCTCCAATAAATTCATCTGAGTATATTTCCCAAGTTTCTGGTGTAGGTGTTGAAACAGTAATTTTTTTCAAATAGGGTCTTTCCTTATTTTCTACAGACTCCGCTATAGCAAATATTTCAAACTCCATGTTTGCCATGGTATCAAAACCTAAAACTCCATCATCTTTAACAACTGGTTTTAGATACTCTGGTTTTTTTGGTATAGCTGTGATAGAACTTAATTTAAATCCATCAACAAAAGATTCCTCAGAAAGGCTTGTTCCTGGAGTAGCATGATATTTTTCCCAGTTTTCTCCATTTACAATTAGAGTTGGTTCAATTACAGTTTCATTTCTTAGCCCTTCTCCCGCAGTCCATGAACTAAGAGCCATCTCTTTTATTTCCTGAATAACCTCTTTAGATGCACTGCTTTGCAAAATTATATTTGTAGTTGTTTCATCTAAAAATCCAGCTCCGTCAGGAGACATCATATCGTGCCAACGAAATTTATTTAATACTTCTACTTTTATATCATCTAACGTAACTCCTTTGACTCCTGCCGCCCAAAGAATTTGGGTGTGTAAATTTGCTGCCAAACCACTGGTGTAATAACTAAGTGGTGATGGCCCAAAAGGGTTAGAACCTTCCGCAGCACCTTCATCGGCAATGAGATGCCATCCCGTATAATCATCTATACCCGTAGATTGCATCATGCCTTTTTTTAGCATCTTTGAATTTTCATTCTTCACCATTTCTGTAATTGCCACTATATTCCTGTTGACAGCTCCGTCAATAGTTTGGGCGACACTAGGTTTAAAAGACGCTGGCGCTAACGGGTCTTCATTACGATCAATTACTTGATATTCCTGATAGTTAGTATACGTTTCTCCCTTCTCCATCATGAATAAAATCATATTCCGCTCTTCGCTAGGCATAGAAAACCAATATATAAAACCTGCTATGGCTATAACACCAATAATACTTGCTATTACTAAAACTACTTTTTTACTTTTTTTCATGGCTATATTCTTAAAGTTCAATCAGCATATTTCCTACCACCTATTAAGAACATTTTAGAGACCTATTTCTAAAACATAAGTAGCCTATTACATGAATAACAATTATAAATCTTAATAAAAAAAGACATCTATTAAGATGTCTCACAAACATAAAATACCAACGCAAATTCAATTGGAATTCAACGAGCTATACACCTTAAGAAGGTTCCTTTCTAAATACCAAAATGCATCTTAGTCTAACATTTATGGTCATGTTGCCCAAAAATTACTGAGCTTATTACAAAACCTATGAACATAAAACCAAGTACCATAATTACTACACTGGTAATGTTTAAATCAAACGAGGTAAAAACTTGAGAGATCATAACTTTGATTTTTAAATTAATACTTAAAATTAAGATGAAATAGCTTCAAGAAATATGATAATTATCAGAGTAATAGAATTTTTCAAATGATAAACTGAATGCGTTATTGAAGTTGTCAGAAATTTCTATTACTTTTCGTTTAATAAGCAGAATAGCTACACATTTCACCAAAATCTAACAATAACATGAAACACCTCATCCTAATCACACTCCTAATTCTGACAAGCTGTAAAGGTGAAACAAAAGCTAACCAAGAGGTTGCTATAGACCCAACTGTTCAGGAAATGTGGGAGAGCTTTACCCAATCTAATGTTGAGTTCAAGGAAGAAGAACAACCAGAATCTTGGTTTTTTCATAATAATGAGAAAGATGCCAATCGTCTAGCTGAATTGGTCTTAAAAGGAAAAAAGCAAGCGGGTTCCGGTTTATATTCTTGGTATGCAGAAGCTAATGCAGATTTACCATCCGTAGGCACAAAACACATCATCACAGATTTTGATGGAACTGCACGGGCTATCATTCAAATTAAAAAAGTAGATACTATTCCCTTTAATGAAATATCAGAAGCATACGCCACTCTAGATATGGGAACAACGGATGAACCTCTCAAAAAATGGAAAAAAGCCCATTGGGATTTCTTTACAAGCACTATGAAAGAAAGCGAGCAAGAACCCACCAAGGATATGCTAGTTGTTTGTGAGTATTTTGAAACGATATGGCCTAAAAACTAAATCGATAAACAATTGCGAAATGGAAGAACAAATCGAAATAACCAAGTTATTAACCCATGAACGATTTCAATATGGTCGATTAACAGTAAAAGAAAAATTGATTCAACTAAAAGAGAAGGGGTTAATTGACGATTTACAATTTAATAAAATACAAGACGAGGATATTCTTTTGAAAGTCAAATACACAACCTATAAAAAGTGTGTAAAACAAATTGTCATCGCATTGGTCCTCACAATAATTGGGTTTTTTCTGGTTAATGCTTCCCCTTTAAGTGGTATATTAATAATTATTGGATTCATTCTTGCGATAAGTTCCTTCTTTGGTATTACATCAAATAGATTGACGAAAATCCAAAAAGTATATTTGAAAAACTAAAACCTTTAGTGCCACAAATCAAGACTTCGTTATTGAGTGTTTTATACAAGAAAAACCCCATCACTCTTTTAAAGCAATGGGGTTTCTAAGCTTCTAAGCCCACTTATAAAGTAGTAGGACAAACATAGTCCGTTGAAGGGACTTCGGCCGTTTTAAGGGCTCCAAAACCACCTCCTATATCTATAAAGTTATGTATACCTCGGCTCTTTAAAATAGATTCTGCTATAACCGAACGATATCCTCCGGCACAATGAACCAAGAAGGTTTTATCTTTTGGAAATTCGCTCAGATAATCATTCAGACCATCTAACGGCGTATTCACAGCACCAAGAACATGCTCAGAAAGAAACTCGCTCTCTTTACGCACATCAAAAACCTCAGCTTCTTTATTCTCGATTTTAGATTTTGCTTCTTCCGCAGAAATCGAAGTAATCGTATCATAATCCTTACCGGCTTTCTTCCAAGCATTGAATCCGCCTTTTAGAACGCCTATAGTAGCATCAAAACCTACACGGGATAAACGGGTAACCGCTTCTTCTTCCATGCCTTCTGGCGTCACCAGTAAAAGAGGCTGCTTCGTATCTGCAATAAGCGCACCTACCCACGGAGCAAAATCGCCATTAAGACCTATAAATATAGATCGTGGAATATGACCTGTAATAAAATCTTTCTGAGGTCTAACATCCAAAACTACCGCACCTGTTTCGTTTGCTAATAATTCAAAAGCATCCGGATTCAGTTCCGTTGTACCGCGATCTAAAACATCGGCAATATCTTCATACCCTTCTTTGTTCATCTTAACATTCAAAGGGAAGTATTTTGGTGGAGGAAGTAAACCATCGGTAACCTCTTCAACAAACTCTTCTTTGGTCATATCCGCACGTAAGGCGTAGTTCATTTTCTTTTGGTTGCCCAAAGTATCTACCGTTTCTTTCATCATATTCTTACCACAAGCGGAACCTGCACCATGTGCCGGATAAACCGTGATATCATCTGCTAAAGGCATGATTTTATTTCTTAAACTATCGAACAGAATACCCGCCAAATCTTCTTGGGTCATACTCGCAGCTTTTTGAGCCAAATCCGGTCTACCTACATCACCTAAAAATAACGTATCTCCAGAGAAAATCGCTTTATCTTTTCCGTTTTCGTCTTTCAACAAATACGTCGTACTTTCCATGGTATGCCCAGGTGTATGCAATGCTTTAATAGTGATATCGCCTACTTTGAATTCTTGTCCGTCTGTTGCAATTATTGCTTCAAAAGAAGGGTCTGCATTGGGACCGTAAACAATAGGCGCTCCTGTTTCCTTTGAAAGCGTAACATGGCCGCTCACAAAATCTGCATGAAAATGAGTCTCAAAAATATACTTGATTTTAGCCTTGTCCTTTTCCGCTCTTTCTATATATGGGTGTACTTCGCGTAGTGGATCAATAATGGCCACTTCACCTTTACTTTCAATATAATATGCGCCCTGTGCCAGGCATCCGGTATATATCTGTTCTATCTTCAAATCTTTTGTCTTTTTATATCCCGTTAGGGAAAATTACGCGCTTTAAATACTACGGTATCAAAAGGCTTATTTCACTGCTCTTTACAAAAATACCTCTATTCATGAAATTGGAAGGTAACATTAGTTACGGTCCCTACGGTTCTGATGGGCTACTTGTGAACTTAATACGGACAAAGGCGTTAAGTTATCAAAATAATCTACTGCTTCTTTGGTCTGTACAAATAGGTATTGTTTAAGCAATACATCTATAATGCCACTACTGAAAATAGTATCCCGCGTTGGTCCTGTAGCTCCAGAAATATAAAACTGAAGTCCTCTGTCATGCAGTTCTTCAATAACTCGCACAAGCATTTGTGCCGCACTAGAATCTATATAACTTATGGCTTCTGCATTTAGAATAACCCCTTTGAGTTTATCGCCTTTGGCAGCTACATTTTTTAAAAGCTCTTTTTTGAAAAAGTTCTTATTCCCAAAATACAACTGGGAATCAAACCGAACGATAAGCAAATCATCACGAACCACAACGTTCTCTCCAAACCTATCTACATTCTTATAGTAATCCGAACCTTCTATCTTTCCCAAAACTGCAAAATGAGGCTTTGAGCTCTTGTACACCATTAATAATAAGGATAACAATACGCCTGCTAAAATACCTTCTGATATACCTGCAAAAAGTGTAATCAAAAATGTGGTGATTAAAACAAAAAGCTCGTCTTTTCGGTATTCCCAAAGACTCTTTGGATACGCAACATCAATAAGCCCAAATACGGATACCATAATAATACTTGCCAAAACAGCATTAGGCAAATAGTAAAACAACGGTGTTAAAAACAACAGTGTAATAGCTACAACAATAGCACTAAAAATTAAAGCCATAGGTGTTTTTGCTCCTGCCTGACCACTAATTGCCGACCGCGAAAAACTACCTGTTACTACGTAAGATTGAAATAAAGAACCTAACATATTAGAACTTCCCAAAGCAATAAGTTCTTTGTTGGCGTCTATAGTTTCTTCACCCGTTTGTTCTTCCATAGATTTACCGATGGATATTGCCTCTAAATATCCAATAAGAGCAAGGGTAACAGCTATAGGCGCTAATTCTATAATCGTAGCAATCTTGAATTCCGGGATGCCAAAAGAAGGTAAACCAGTAGGAATCTCACCCACAATATTGACCCCAAAAGTGGCTAGATTTAAAAAGTAAACTACCAATATCCCTAGAATAACCACAAAGAGAATACCTGGGATTCTCTTATCAAATCGCTTTAAAGCCACGATGATGATGATACCCACCAAACCTATAGCAAAATCGTATAAATTGGTGTCCGGTATCCTTTCAAAGGCATTCATTATCAAAACATCAAACTGATTGCTACGTGTGATGTCCACCCCTAAAAGGTGCTTTAATTGACTGAACATGATAATTAACGCTGCCGCGGATGTAAAACCACTTATAACGGGTTTTGATAAAAAATTTACCAAAAAACCCATGCGCAGAACACCTAATGTTAATTGTACGACTCCAACACAAAAAGCCAACAGCAATGCCATGGCAATATAATCATCAGTAGAAGTGATAGCCAATGTACCCAGACCAGCTGCCAGCAAAAGAGAATCCATTGCTACAGGTCCTACGGCAAGCTGTCTAGATGTACCAAAAAATGCATACACGATCATAGGCACTAATGAAGCATAGAGACCATAAACAGGTGGCAAACCGGCAATCATAGCATATGCCATACCCTGCGGGATCAATATGATACCCACGGTTAGACCCGCTATTAAATCTTTGGAAAACCAGCTCTTGTTATAGTCCGTAATCCACTCCAAAAAAGGGAGAATTCTTCGCATAAGACAAATGTACCATTTAATCTAAAACCCCTGTGTTACCTGTGTTACATGAACACAAAGAAACTATGACTAAAACTGTTATAATTATTGAATATTGCCACCCACGGCCAGACCACTGGGTACGCGCTCTGGTATGGTCTTATCAAAATCAGTATCATTAAGGGTATTCAAAAACGAAATAATCTGGGACATTTCCTTTACCGATAAATCTAGTTCTCTAACAAAAGGATCATACTTCTGAACAGATACATGTTCGTTACGTTCTTTTCCGTTAGCAATGTCCTCATAGAATTCCAGCACCTTTTTAAGGCTGGATAAACTACCGTTATGCATGTAAGGGGGTGTAAATCTTAAGTTGCGAAGTGTAGGTGTACGAAAGGCGAAGGTATCTTTAAAACCAGCATCTGGCCGTGTAAGTTTATTATTCTCAGGAGCGCCCAACACATGCATTTTATAATCTGAAAACATAGGGCCGTTATGACAGTTAACACATCCTACCGATTTGAAGAGTTCAAATCCCTCTTTCTCTGAAATTAATATAGCGTCTTGGTCCCCTCTCATATATTGGTCAAATCTAGAATTGTTGGTTACCAATGAACGTTCAAAAGCAGCAATGGCCTTTGCTAAATTATCTACCGAAACGGCATCTGGCTCATCAAATACCGAAGCAAATAATTTTTGATATTCCGGTATGTCTTTTATCCGATCTACAACAACCTGCAAAATACTATCATCGGCAAAACCATGTCCGCGCATTTCCTCAAAAGCCTTTATAGGCTCTAGTGCCTGTTTTTCGAGACTTTTTGCACGATCATCCCAAAACATAGTTGTTTCAGAAGGTTCATAATTTCCAAAAGCATCTATGCCGTTATATGCTGAATTGATAATAGTTTGCGCGTTTCTTTTTACAAAAGGAATATCATTGGACGCATTGAATTTTCTTCGCGTGCCTAGACCACTGGCATTGGGTCCAATGCTGATATCTAAAAACTCCGCATATCCGTTATTTGGATGATGGCAAGTGGCGCAAGCCACATCTTTGTTTCCGGAAAGAATAGGGTCGTAAAAAAGTAGTTTGCCCAAAGCTTCCTTTTCAGGAGTAGACGGGTTATCTGCTGGAGACTTTACTGTCCTTGGCAATGCTGTATACGTAGTTACGACCCTAGTTTTATTTGAAGTCTTTACCTGCTTTTTTTCATTACTACCGCATCCAATGAGAAACATCAGCAGTAGTATTGGTAGAAGAGATGTTTCTATTCTAGACATAAGTTACCTATACGACAGAACAGTAAAAATAAGTAAATACCTACTAATAAAAATATGACAGTAGTCACTTTTAATTAATAGGTATATTTTTAAAAACTTTGTCTTTTTCTATAAAAAGCTACTTTTTACCATGTTCACAGACTTGGTACCATCTGGATCCGCTTTTGTTTTAAATTGACAAAAGTCTTTGGCCCATTGTGAGGTACGAATGCGTACCGGAGGATTTTCATTTTTCGCAACACCCAATACCACCTGAGCAACCTCAAGACCCGTTTGGTAGGTTTGTTCTTGGGATTCGTTAGCGCGTTTTTGGTTTCCAGCAAGATACTTTTCAAAAATAGGTAGGTATTCGCCCGTAGCCATTTCACCAGCTACCGAAGTTTTCTCTACAGCAGAGGTCATAAATTCTGTAGCAATACCACCTGGTTCTACGATTGTAAACTTAATATTAAAGGCATCGCTAACATAAGTAGCCATACTTTCCATATAGCCTTCAACAGCAAATTTAGCAGCGCAATACAATTCATTAAACGGCTGACCAACAAGACCACCTACTGAACTTAAGCTAATAACCTGACCAGATTTCTGTTTTCTCATATAAGGAAGAACTGCTCGCGTACAGAATACAACACCTAAGTAATTTACATCGGTTACCCATCTAATTTCCGCTTCTGTTGCTTGTTCTGTGGTTTTAGCAAATCCAGCACCGGCATTGTTCACTAAAACATCAATTTTACCATCTTTGGCTATAATGGTATCTACAGCAGTCTTTATAGAATCCGTTTTAGTTACGTCCAACTCAAGAATTTCAATATCTAGATTATTCTCATCCCGTTTCTTTTTTATGGCGTCTGCTTTTTTTAGATTTCTCATAGTAGCATATACTTTATATCCATTTTCGGCAAAAAGCAATGCAGTTTCAAATCCTACTCCTGTTGATGTTCCTGTAATTAAAACGTTTCTTTTCATTTCTATTGATTTAAAATATTGCTATTATTTGGAGTGAACGTTCACTCCAAAATATATTTAAATTTTTTTACTCTTTTATAGCGTCCCAGGTCATATTCACTTGATTTTGAATAGAACTTGAATTTGTATGCTCTTGCACATGGTACCATCTTAAATATGAAACCACTGCCCCACCCATAAACTGAATGAGCTCATCTGTCTCTATATCTTTTATGATACGCTCCTCCTTGCCTTTATTGATCAAATCATAAACCGGTAGTACCGTTGCAATCCCCACTTTCTTGCTTTCTTCCGTAAGAATTGGTGAAGCTCTAACTTGCTCCATAAACATGAAATACTGGGCATTATCAATAAAAAAAAGAATAATATCTCTTAAATACGCTTCAAATTGAGTTTTAATTGGACGTGTTGCATCAAAGTCGGGAAACACAGTGTCTTCTTGTTTTTTAATGTTAACGTACAACTCATTTATCAAGACATCTTTAGTGGGGAAGTAATTATATATCGTTCCCATACCAGTTCCTGCATTTTTGGCAATAGCAGACATAGGTGTATTGTGCACTCCCTTTTCAACTAAAAGCTCTAAAGCAGACTGTAAGATGCTATCTTTCTTATTCACGTGGCGAATGTATACATTTTGGAACAATCATTCCAAATATTTAACTAATTTTTAAAATTTCTGTAAAAACGTTTTATAATAAAGTGAAGAACTCTTATAAATCAATGACCTTAATTTTGTTTCGCTGCATTTCGATTTTCCCTTCTTTCTCTAGTTTTTTAAGTAACCTTGAAATCACCACTCGTGAGGTATTTAAATCGTAAGCAATATCTTGATGCGTGGTCTGAACGTATTCATCATGGTTAACCATAGCCTTATCCTGAAGGTGTTTAAGTAGCCTTTCATCCATTCGGAGAAAAGCTATTGTATCTACCGTTTCCAGTAATTCCGTCATCCGGGTGTGGTAACTATCTAGAATAAACTGGCGCCATGACGTATATTTTGCCATCCATGCTTCCATCTTCTCCACCGGAATCATAATAAGCTCAGTATCACTTTCAGCAACCGCACGTATCTCACTTTTATGCGTTCCTACACAACATGAGAATGTCATGGCACAGGTATCTCCTCTTTCTAAGAAATAAAGGATAAGTTCATCTCCACTCTCGTCTTCGCGAAGAATTTTAATAGCACCATTTAATAAGAGAGGCATATGGGTAATAGTCTCACCAATATCCATTATAATAGTACCCTGCGAAAACATTTTAACCACACCTACTTCTTGCATTTCCGCTAAGAGTGCATCTTCAAAAAGATACCCGTAATTCTGTAAAAGACCTTCTTCCATATTTATTTTTTAGTTTACCGCACTAATGAAGACGCTGTACTGGGCATCTTCATCCTTTAAATAATCAAAACCTTCATGAAGTTTGGTTTGTGCTACAGCATACGGATAAAAAGTGATAGGTTCTATGCAAACCATATTGGGCACCTCTGTCCATAACATAAAATTACCGAAGCCCTCTGTACGAATACGGAGCTCTTTCTGGTCCTTAAGAAGGATTTCCGTACAGCCGGGAACTTGAAAAGCACGATTACCAACAGCCATGATTTCTGCTAACGTGATTTCCTTTTCGCCTGCCACTACAACTGGGCTTTTTGCATATAGTTTGAATGCAGGATGATAGCCTAACATAAAAGGCATATCTCGTTCCCCGGAGATTGTAAAGTTCACCTCAAGTCCTTCTTTGGACAAACGGAATGTTTTTCTAAAGTTGAAATCATAGGTCCAGAACAACCATTCCTTATTAGATTTACTCGGGAATTTTGAATTTTTTATTCGAGTACCTGTCTTATATTTCTTTTGCAATACCGCTTCGGCATCTGTTGTAGAGACTACCTCATAAGCCATCTCACGAAGAAGACCGTGCTGATCTTGAATAGCAATGTCTCTTGGAGTCTGCACTTGAAACTTAGCTTCTGCCGTGGGGCCAATAATCGGAAACATCTCTGTATCCGAACTACGCCAACCAGAACTACCTTTTTGATGAATATACTCGTAACCATTTACGGTATAACTCACCAATTCGCCAGCATCTATATGTACTTTTTGATTCTCAAATTTCAGTTCTATCATGGCACTATATTTTATAGCTATTTATAAGAAGTCGTTTTTCTTACCCGGTCTTACAAAGCTAATCTAAAAACCCTTTTTCACGCATCCAATCGTCATTAAACATCTTACCAACATACCGGCTTCCATGATCATGAAAAAGGACTACTACTATGTCTTCTTTTGTAAAATGTTCTTTCAACTGCAGCACCCCTTTTATAGCAGCCCCAGCAGAATTACCCAAAAACATAGCCTCTTCTTTTGCTAAACGTTGTGTGTAAACTGCTGCATCTTTATCAGTCACTTTCGTAAAGCCGTCAATAACATCAAAATCTACATTCTTTGGCAAAATATCCTCCCCTATGCCTTCTGTGACATATGGGTAGATTTCCTTTTCATCAAAAATACCGGTCTCATGATACTTCTTAAAGACGGAACCATAGGTGTCCACACCCCAAATTTTAATATTCGGATTCTTCTCTTTTAAAAACTTTCCTACGCCAGAAATGGTTCCACCAGTCCCTACGCCAACAACAAAGTGCGTGATTTTACCATTTGTCTGTTCCCAAATTTCAGGCCCCGTACTTTCGTAATGTGCTTTTGCATTACTTGGATTATCATATTGATTTACATACCAAGCATTAGGGATTTCTGTAGCCAAACGTTTAGCTGTAGAATAATAACTTCTTGGATCGCTAGGTTCAACATCCGTAGGACAAACATGAACCTCACTACCCATGGCTTTTAAAATATCTACTTTCTCTTTTGATTGCTTATCACTAATAACGCAAATTAACTTGTAGCCCTTTATGGTGGCCGCTAATGCTAAACCCATACCTGTATTACCAGAAGTACCCTCAACGATAGTGCCTCCGGGCTTTAATATACCAGAAGCTTCGGCATCTTCTATCATTTGTAAAGCCATGCGATCTTTTACCGAGTTACCGGGATTGAAAGTTTCGTACTTGGCCAAAACCAAACAAGATACATCCGCAGTAAGCTTGTTGACTTTCACTAATGGTGTATTGCCAATAGTTCCCAATATATTCTCTGCGTATTTCATAAATGAACTGTTGCTTATTTTATACCAAGGGTAAAATACAAAGAACGCGACACATAAAAAAAACGACGTTCTTATTCTCTTCTATTCGAACTTGATTGCCTTTACGGGAGTGATTTTTGTAATAATGTAAGAAGGTACCAGAAGCATAACGATACATAGAACTAGTACACCGATATTTAGAATCAGTACAGTAATAAAATCTATGTGTACCGGCACATAATCTATATAGTATTCTTTTGGATTTGGAAATTTTAGTATTTGGAATTTATCTTGAAGGTAGATTGCCCCTAGCCCAATAATATTACCCCAAAGAAGGCCCACCCCAATCAGGTAGCTAGCGTTGTACAAAAAGACCTTACGAATGCTCCAATTGGCAGACCCTAAAGCTTTAAGTATGCCTATCATTTGTGTACGTTCTAGAATAAGAACCAACAAAGCGGTAATCATATTAAAACCACTTACAATAATTACAATACCTATGATTAGAATGATATTAAAATCGAAAAGGCTGATCCATTCAAAAATCTTGTAATATTTGTTCACTATGGTCTGCGTATCTAAAGTAGATAGGGTTTTGCCATAGATTTCTTTACTTTTTTCGTCTATATCATCAAAATTATTCAGGAAGACCTCAAAATTACCAACTTGATCATCGCCCCATTTGTTCATGTGTTGAATGTGACGTATATCCGTAAACAGATAAAGCCCATCAAACTCTTCAAAACCACTATCGTAAAGTCCGGTTATCTTAAATTTTCTTTGGTTGGGTAATTTTGAAACATCACCATCCTTAAGAAAAAATGAATAAAAAGTATCACCTGTTTTTAAATCGAGACGATTTGCCATAAGTTCCGACATCAACACCTCTTCATTTAAATCGCCAGAATAATTGGGAAGCTTGCCATCTAACAGATACTCCTCAAAAACAGACCAGTTGTAATCACTGCCTACACCTTTTGCTATGACACCTTCAAAAGTAGTCTCAGTTCTAATAATACCCGCTTTACTGGCAACGGCCTGCACATGGTCAATACCATCAACATCTTTAAATTCTGGATAAAAATCTTGATTTAACGAAACCGGCATCACCGAAACATCAGATGCATTGTTGTCGTAACTGGATATCTGAATGTGACCGTTAAAGGCTGCTACTTTCTCCCGAATCTTATATTTAAGACCTATTCCTGTAGAGATAGTTATCAGCATCATAACGACCCCCAATGCAATAGCTGCAATTGCTATTTTTATTATTGGAGCGGAAATGCTAATTTTATGCGCTTCGCCCTTAATAAGCCGCTTGGCCAAAAAATATTCAAAATTCAATATATGGCATTTTTAAACTGTCTCAAAAGTACATTTTTCATTTGGTTTTTGCTTGTTGTAGCATGTGGAAACCCGACTAAAACAGAGAAATCTACTTATGAACCCACTTTGGTCCTCACTGATACTATTGTTGAGAAGCCCATTATTGTTGCCGCCAACAGAACTAACGCTTATTTACCCTTGCTAAAAGGTAAAAGAGTGGGTATTGTTGGTAATCAGACCTCCATTATTTTTAAACCATCTAAGGATAGCATAGATACACCTACGCCATATATTCATTTGGTAGACTCTTTACTCTCCTTAAAGGTTGATGTTAAGAAAGTATTTGCTCCTGAACATGGATTTAGAGGTGTTGTAGACGCTGGAGAAAAAGTAAAAGATGGTGTCGATAGCAAAACGGGGCTTCCTCTTATTTCTTTATATGGAAAAAACAGAAAACCTTCTGCTGAACAGTTGAAAGATATTGATGTTGTCCTTTTTGATATTCAAGATGTGGGTGTTCGCTTCTACACTTATATTGCCACCTTGCAATTGGTCATGGAAGCTTGTGCGGAACAAAACAAACCTCTAATTGTATTGGACAGGCCTAATCCCAATGCACATTATATAGACGGTCCTACAATGGAAAAAGCCCATACCAACTTTCTGGGCATGACGGAAATACCGTTAGTTTACGGAATGACCATTGGTGAATATGCTCAAATGATCAACGAAGAAAAATGGATTGAAACTGAGAAGAAAGCGGACCTTACCATAATACACTTAGAGAACTGGACACACGAAACCGAATATAGTTTACCCGTTCGTCCTTCTCCAAATTTACCGAACGATATTGCCATTAACCTTTACCCTAGTTTGGGTCTTTTTGAAGGTACGAACGTAAATGCAGGACGAGGAACAGAATTACAGTTTCAATGTTATGGGGCTTCTTTTCTAGACAGTACACAATACAGTTTTAGATATACACCTATGCCTAATTTTGGTTCAAAAACGCCAAAAGAAAATGGAAAACTTTGCTTTGGAAAGGATTTATCCGAAATCCCAAGGATGAGCGAGGTATCCGTTCAATGGCTTATAGATGCGTATGTAAATTCAGAAGACAAAACCAAAGTCTTCAACAAAAGTGGATTTACCAAACATGCGGGTACGGACAAACTACAAGGACATATAGAAAAAGGAGAACTTGAAGAGACCATCAAAGAAAGCTGGCAAGCAGATTTGACCAAATTCAAGAAAATCAGAAACAAATACTTGTTATATCCATAAACAAAACGAAGCTATAAAACTTCGCTCGTTTCTGACAAGGTTGTTGGTTTTCTTGATTTATGAAAAGGTTGTTTTAGCAAGCCTTTTATGCTTGCATTTTCAACCTCATCAGGAAAAGTATCCACACCATAAACAATACTATCCCTATCAAACTTCATAAAAGTACCAAAAAGACGATCCCAAAGAGAAAATATATTCCCATAGTTACTGTCTGTATAAGGTAACTTATAGTGATGATGTACTTTATGCATGTCCGGGGAAATAATCACCCAACTAAGAGCCTCATCTAACTTTCTGGGCATCTTTATATTGGCATGGTTAAATTGTGTGGCTATCAATGAAAGCGACTGGTACAACATAACGATACCTATTGGTGTACCCACAATCAAAACTCCGAAAAGGGTAAAAACAAAACGAATCATACTTTCTAAAGGGTGGTGACGATTTGCTGTTGTGGTATCTACATTATGATCCGTGTGATGCACCAAATGAACCCTCCATAGAAGTTTTACTTTGTGCTCTACCAAATGTGCTAGATAAGCACCTATTAAATCTAAAAGAAGCAACCCTACAATCACGCAAAGCCATAGCGGCATTTCAGGTAACCAATTAATAATGCCAAACTTTTCTACAACCGTGAAATCGGCAGTTTTTAATAATAGAAAGGCTAATGCAAAGTTTACGATTATAGTAGTAAACGTAAAAAACAGATTAGGCAAAGCATGCTTCCATTTCTTATACGTAAAACCAAAAAGAGGAACGATACCCTCTAATATCCAAAAGAAAGTAATGCCACCCACAAGAATAAGTGAACGATGCAAAGAAGGTATTGTTTCAAAATAATTAATTATGAATTCCATATCTTAAAGATAGAAAAATTAACCAATTCTGAAATATTAAGCTATTTTTTGTTGATTATTTTAATTGTATAGGAATCCAAACTTCCTCTTCAGAGTCCGGATGATTGTTTTTGTACTTCTCTCCCAAAACTTCAAATTGTGGTCTATGATCTAATTTATAATCCGAATCTGGCATCCATTCCAAAAAGATATAATCCATAGTTTTTTTGAATTCGCTGGGCAGCCCCTTATGAATAAAAACAGCGTACATTCCTCCTTTTAAATTGAGCGTCTTAAAATCCTCAGCGTACTCAGTATACTCACTCACCTCAACGGTTGCCCACTTCTCAAACTCCGTATTTGGGTTGAAACTTTCAGCATCAGGAAACTTCTCATACACTTGAACAGAATACAATTCTGACCCCACTGCATTTGTAATGTGCCTCTTAAGCGGCATAAAACCACTCCACAAATTAAATGTACGATTATTGGCTAATGACATTTTTAAAGAATGTCCAACCAATTTTTTATCCGATAACTCTACTATTCTAGGTTTCATTAGTCCCAAGATTATACAATTTAATTACCAATGGCTTTCTTCATTTTCTCAACAATATTAAAAGCAGCAGGACAAATGGCTACGTTTTTTAAAGTTAAGTTAGAAATCTGTTGAAATTTTTTACGGTCTGTATGTGGAAATTCTCGGCATGCTTTAGGTCGTACGTCATAGATAGAACAATAATTATCAGCTCCTAAAAAAGTACACGGCACTTCTTGAAGTACATAATCATTCTCATCATCTATTCGTAAATATTGCTCTATGAACTTTTGAGGCTTAAGCCGGAAATGTTTGGAAATACGTTCAACATCAGCCTTCGTAAACAACGGTCCCGTAGTTTTACAACAATTAGCACACTCCAAGCAATCTGTACGCTGAAATTCTTCATAATGTAATTCTTGCATTACATAGTCCAAATTTTTAGGTGGCCGCTTTTTAAGCTTGGCAAAAAACTTACGGTTTTCGTTGTGCTTTTCCTGTGCTTTCTTAGGAAGTTCTTTTAAAATTTGCTCCATTCATCTAAAAATCTACTCAAAACTAAACAAGAAATACTTAAAATGTCCAATTTTGCCAAACAAACCACTTGCTATATGAAAGACGTTTTTGGAAAGGCCATATTAGATTTTCAAGAAGGTAACTATACCGAGGATATAATCACGTTTTCGTCTTTAGATGAAGAAGATACAATTCCCGTGCCCTACCTCTTTAGAGGTTTTAAAGAAATGCCCAAATTAGAACAGGAAGCATTAAAACTCTGTAAGGGTACTATTTTGGATATTGGCTGTGGAGCGGGTAGCCATAGTTTGTATCTACAGGAAAAAGGACATACGGTGATTGCTTTGGATTATTCAAAAGGAGCCATAGAAACTTGCAGCTTAAGAGGTATAAAGGATGTAGTTTGTACGGACATATATAATTATAAAAATCAAAAATTTGATACTTTGTTACTGCTGATGAACGGCATTGGCATTATTGAAAAATTGAATAATATGTCCAAATTTTTTGATCATATGAAAACCCTGATGAACCCTGGCGCACAAATTCTATTGGACTCCAGTGACATCATTTATATGTTTGAAGAAGATGAGGATGGTGGGGTTTGGGTACCGGATACCGGTTCTTATTATGGTGAGATTGAATTTCAAATGGAGTATAAAAAAGAGAAAAGTGATTCGTTTTTCTGGTTATACCTAGATTACAAGACCTTAGAAATGGCGGCAGAACCAAACGGATTTAACTGCGAAATTGTAAGAAACGGCGAACATTACGACTATTTGGCTAAATTATGGCTAAAATAACATGAATTTTCGCCATTTTTGTGGTTTCGCTCTTTACTATAAAATTTCCCTATGAAAAACATACATATCTTTTTATTGGTTTTACTTTTTGGTCTTTTTACAGGATGTTCAAAAGATGAAGACGACCAAGTAGCAAGCGAAAACCAAGCAGTGGACAAAACTGCTAATCTAAAAGGTACCGGAGATTCTGCCAATGATATTTTGTCTAACGACAAATTCACTAAACTTCTTATTGAAATTGCATATGTAGATGGTTTTAAGCCTACCGAAGAAGCCATGGAGGGTTTTGTTAATTATCTAAAGGAAAGAACTTTTAAAGAAGATATTGAACTAAAATACACGCAATTGGAGTCTCCTGATGAAGAAAGCCTGACTCTTGAAGAAATTGCTGACCTAGAATCAGAGAACAGAACGGTTTATAATGACGATGAAACTTTGGCCGTATACATCTATTTTGCAGATGCTCCTGCAGACGGCGATGATGAAGAAGAAGGTCTAGTAACTTTGGGGGCTGTATTTCGTAACACTTCTATGATCATCCATGAGGCCACGGTTCGTAAATTGGCTAATCAAAGCTTTTTTATTACTGATGCCGATGTAGAGAACTCTACTTTAAACCATGAATTCGGACATCTGTTCGGACTCGTTAATTTAGGGACTACACCCGTAAATGATCATGAGGACATACAAGTTGACGAAGATGGCAAACCTGTTTTAGACTCAGCAGGCAATACTATTGGCAACAGCCATTGTGATGTTGATGGTTGTCTTATGCTTGCAGAATTGCAATTTAGTGGTGGGTTTACAGGTAAAAGTACTTCGCTTACCGCAAAAGATGATAACACTATTACATCTGCCTGTTCTTTAAGCGGCAAAAGTGTTCTTAAATTATTGGAATCTAAAACTGCCAAAAACGAGCTACCAGAACCTCCTAGCTTAGATAGCGAATGTCTTTTAGATCTTAAATCTAACGGAGGCCGTTAAACATAACAAACGCTATGGTATATTTAAATACTTATGCGTCTGTAGTGAGACTTTCCATTTAGGATTCTTCATAACATAATCCACAATCATAGGAACTACTTTGTCCCGCACACTCCATTCTGGTTGTAAATAGAGAATACAGTCTTTGTTGGTTTTTGCAGCCTCTTGTTCTGCAAAAATTAAATCGTGCTTATTAAATACAATAACCTTTAACTCATGGGCCTCATCATAAATTCTGCCCACAGGTAATTTGTTCTTCTTTGGAGACAGGCAAATCCAATCCCAAGTACCCGTTAGAGGGTATGCTCCAGAAGTTTCAATATGAATTTTAAGATTTTTAGCTTTTAAAGCATCGGTTAAAGGTTGCATGTTCCAAGTAAGAGGCTCTCCTCCGGTAATTACAATAGTATCGGAATATTTAGCTGCATTTTCGGTAATCTGTTCTATAGCCGTTGGTGGATGAGTTTCTGCATTCCAGCTTTCTTTAACATCACACCAGTGACATCCAACATCACATCCTCCAACTCTAATAAAATATGCTGCTGTACCTTTATGGAAACCTTCGCCTTGTATGGTGTAGAATTCTTCCATTAAGGGCAACATGTTCCCCTTATCCACTTCCTTTAAAACTTCATCTTTTACCATCGCGCAAAGATACGTCTTGCAGATTCCAAAACCCAAATTCTAATTCTTAAATTAAAGTGCTCATCTTTAATCCATCAGACTACTAATTTTAACCGCTTCCATCCACCCTACTTAGTGCGCTTGATTTTGACCAAAGCTAAACTTCTCTAAAAGTGACTGTAAAACATCAAAAATTCCCTTATTTTTACTCAAAACACAACCAATGGCTATTAAAGACGAATTCTTCAAACATATTGAGAGCGGTTACGCAACCAAAGGCGATTATATTGTAATGGGAGCAGCAATGCTAGATGAAGAGGCCATTACCAATGCCCATGTAAAGATTCCTTTAAAGACCTTGAACCGTCACGGGCTTATTGCCGGAGCAACGGGAACAGGTAAAACCAAAACACTTCAGGTACTAGCTGAAAATCTATCCGATAAGGGAATTCCTGTATTATTGATGGATTTAAAAGGAGATTTAAGTGGTTTAGCGCAACCTAGTCCCGGTCATCCAAAAATAGATGAGCGCCATGCTAAGATTGGCCTACCATTTGAAGCTAAAGCTTTTCCTGTAGAAATCCTTTCGCTTTCTGAGCAAGACGGCGTTAAACTAAGAGCTACAGTATCTGAATTTGGGCCCGTACTTTTATCTCGTATTCTTGACCTTACTGAAACGCAAGAAGGTATTGTTGCCGTTGTTTTTAAATATTGCGATGACAATAAACTTCCGCTTTTAGATTTAAAAGATTTCAAAAAAGTATTGCAATACGCTACTGGTACCGGCAAAGCAGAATTCACAAAACACTACGGTAGAATTTCTACAAGTTCTACTGGAACCATTCTAAGAAAAATAATAGAACTTGAACAACAGGGAGCCGATTTATTTTTTGGCGAAAAATCGTTTGATGTAGAAGATTTAACTAGAATTGACGAAAATGGAAAAGGGTATATCAATATTTTAAGATTGACCGATATCCAAGATCGCCCAAAACTATTTTCTACATTTATGTTAAGCCTTTTGGCGGAGATTTACAGTACTTTTCCAGAGCAAGGCGATAGTGATAGACCTGAATTAATTCTATTTATAGACGAAGCTCACCTTATTTTTAACGAAGCTTCAAAAGCATTGTTAGACCAAATTGAAAGTATTGTTAAGTTGATACGTTCAAAAGGTATTGGCATTTATTTTGTTACTCAAAACCCAGCCGATGTGCCTAACGAGGTACTTTCGCAATTAGGTCTCAAAGTACAACATGCTCTTCGTGCTTTTACTGCAAGAGACCGAAAGGCCATAAAACTTACGGCCGAGAATTATCCTATTTCAGAATATTATAACACCAAAGAAGTATTAACTTCCTTAGGTATTGGTGAAGCTCTTATTTCTGCTTTGGATGAAAAAGGACGCCCTACGCCACTAGCTGCTACTTTATTACGTGCACCTATGAGCCGGATGGATGTTTTGAGCGACAGCGAACTGAAGTCCGTGATTAAAAATTCTAGCTTAGTTAAGAAATATGGTGAAGTTATAGACAGAGAAAGTGCCTACGAAATTCTAAACGAGAAAATAGAAAAAGCTGAAACTGCAGCTGCAAAAGAAAAGGACAAACCTAAAAGCACATCAAGAAGAAGCACCAGCACAAGACAAAACCCGATAATAAAAGTATTGACCAGTGCCACTTTTATTCGCGGTGTTTTAGGAGTTCTGAAAAAAGTAATGCGATAAATTAAAAATCGTAGTTTTCAGATTAAAACAAACAATTTACAAAAGTACATGAAAAGTATAGTAGCTAGTATTTGCCTAATCGTTTGCCTCGCAAGTTGTAATGAAGAAAAAGACACCTCTTTTTCTATTATTAAAGACCGTGTAGGTAAATTGGACCGTATCAGTTTGGTGCGCGACCTAAAGATTATTTACGAAAACGATTCTATCGTAAAGGACAGCACCAGCACCAACAGTGCTAACAATAGTAAAAAGGTAAAAGTTTTTGAAAAAGGAGGAAAAGCATTATTGACCCTTACCCCAAATTCAGATAGTATACCAACTATTGAGAATATCCGTATTGAAGACACTCGTTTTACTACAGAAAAAGGAGTTGGTTTGGGTAGCACTTTTAAAGATATCAAAGACAATTACACCATTAGAAAGGTAATTACTTCAATGAACAATGTAGTAATTCTTTTAAAAGATAGTGATGTTTACTTTACCATCAGCAAAGAGGAACTACCCTCTAGTTTACGTTACGCTACAAGTGTAAATATTGAAGCGGTTCAGATTCCCGATGATGCTAAAATTAAGTACATGATGGTAGCCTGGGATTAGACCCCTTTGTAATTATTGATAGCCAAATTTAAAACCGTACCATGAATACACTTCTGCAATACATCTTGGTACAACGGGCTAAAGCAAAGCTTAAAGGCAAAAAAGCAATTGCCAAAAGACAACTGGTTAAAGAAGTTAGATATGGACAAGTAGAATTTGTCCATGCTATCAAAGAAATACTTTTTATAGCCATTGGTGTTGGTGCAGCAGGATTTGGTCTAAAAGGCTTTTTGCTACCCAATCATTTTATTGATGGCGGAGCAACAGGTGTATCGCTATTGATTCAGGTAAAATCGAATATACCATTGGGAGTTTTATTGTTATTGGTAAACATTCCCTTTGTACTTCTTGGGGCCAAAACCATCAGCAAGAAATTTGCTTTAAAAAGCATTTTCGCCATTGTAGCACTAGCCCTTGTAGTGCATTTTGTTTCCTACCCTATTATCACCAGTGACAAGCTGCTGATAGCCGTTTTTGGCGGATTCTTTTTAGGTCTCGGCATTGGTATGGCCATGCGTGGCGGTAGCGTTATAGATGGCACAGAAGTCTTAGCCATTTACCTCAGTAGAAAATGGCACTTGACCATTGGGGATGTTCTCCTTCTCATTAATATTATAATCTTTTCAGCAGGTGCTTATTTGTTAAGTATAGAAACTGCTTTATATGCCATTCTCACCTACTTAGTGGCTGCTAAAACGGTGAACTATGTAGTAGATGGTGTGGAAGAATATATTGGTGTGACGGTAATTTCACCCAAAAATGAAGAAATACGCATCATGCTTACCGAAAAAATGGGCAGAGCCTGTACGGTTTATAATGGCAAAGGCGGATATTCTAAAGATGGAATCGCTCGTATCAATCAAGATATTATTTACACTGTAATGACTCGTTTAGAACTGGCCAGATTAAGCACCGAAATTGATAAGATAGATAAAAATGCCTTTATTGTTATGGGCGTTGTTAAAGATATTAAAGGAGGCATGATTAAAAAGAAGCCTCTAAAATAGCGGAATACGTACTTATGAAAAAAACGCTGAATAAAATGCTCCCAAAGGTATACGGCAGGTATTTTAATTTACTTGCCAGAGTGTCTAAAACGAGAGCGGCAGAAAAAGCTTTCTATGTTTTCTGCACGGTGAGAAAAGGAAGGGTTCTTCCCAATCAAAAAGAATATCTGGACAAAGCCAAAAGCGGAGCTCTTGAAGTTAAAAACCATACTTTACAAACCTATCATTGGTCAGGCAGTAAGGAAACCGTTCTGTTGGTCCATGGATGGGAGAGCAATACTTTTAGATGGCGCAATCTTATTGCAAAGCTACTCGAAGCCAACTATAACATTGTGGCTTTCGATGCTCCTGCACACGGGTATTCTTCTGGTCAATACCTCGACCTTCCTTCATATTCTGATGGCGTTCAAGCCATGATTGAAAAATATAACCCCAAATATCTTATTGGACACTCCATGGGAGGAATGACCCTTATGTACAACGAGTTTTACCATAAAAATGAAGGTGTTGAAAAAATGATAACCATTGGTTCCCCTTCAGAATTTTATGAAATAATGGATCACTACCAGAGACTACTTGATTTTAACGACAATGTTCGTGAGGCACTTGAAGCCTATGTCCTTAATCGTTTCGGCTTTACAGTCAAGGAATTTTCGTCCTCT
Source organism: Zobellia nedashkovskayae (assembly GCF_015330125.1). Taxonomy (NCBI): domain Bacteria; kingdom Pseudomonadati; phylum Bacteroidota; class Flavobacteriia; order Flavobacteriales; family Flavobacteriaceae; genus Zobellia; species Zobellia nedashkovskayae. The sequence continues at coordinate 495,692 of NZ_JADDXR010000002.1, forward strand.
CGCTTTGCAAAAACAAATACAAAAAAAGGATTACTATTCCATGATGAGCTAGATAAATTAGCGCCCTTTCATGCCTCGGAAGCTGTTCACTCTTATTGGAATGACAGTACATTTATTCGCACTAAAGGTCTTGGACACTCTATGCACCAAGAACATATAAATGATCAAATTGTAGATTTTTTGAACAACTAAAATAGAAATTATGCAAGCCGTAACTCCCTTTCATATCGCCATACCCGTTCATAACTTAGACGAATGCCGCACATTCTATAGAGAAATATTAAACTGTGAAGAAGGCCGTAGTAGTGACCACTGGGTAGACTTTAATCTATTCGGACACCAATTGGTTATTCACTACAAACCTAAAACACAAACTGAAGACCTCCATAGCAATCCGGTTGACGGAAAAAATGTTCCGGTACCACATTATGGTGTTGTTTTGCCTTGGGATGTTTTTGAATCTTTTTCTAAAGAACTTGAAAATAAAGGAGTAGCGTTTGTTATAGAGCCCTATGTAAGATTTGCAGGCCAAACAGGTGAACAAGCAACGATGTTCTTTTTGGACCCAGCAGGTAACGCCTTAGAGTTTAAGGCATTTAAAGACATGGGGCAATTGTTTGCCAAGTAGCAATTAAACTAGTCGCTCTTCGACTGCGCTCAGAGCGACTAGTTTTTTTTATTATTTCCTATTGTGACCACTCCGTGGGTTTTCTTACCCAACGGTGCTTTTGTAATTCCTCAACTAACTCTTTTGGCAATCTTTTCCCATCACTTGTAGCGGTGTTGGCTAAAACGTTACGCTCTTTTCGCATGCCCGGAATAGTCGTACCAACAGTCTTATTCTCCAAAATAAATCGCAACGCCATCTCGGCCATGGTCATCCCTTCAGGAATTAAGGGTCGTAAGGCATCGGCATGGTCTACACTAGAGTTTAGATTTTCAGGCACAAAATACGTCCCGCGCCAATCTCCCTCCGGAAATGTAGTTTCCTTAGTAAGATTGCCCGTCAATGTTCCTTCATCAAAGGGCACGCGTGCAATTACAGCAATATCCAACTCCTCACATAGAGGAAAAAGAACGTCCTCAGGATTCTGATCAAAAACATTATAAATTACCTGAACGGCATCTATCAGACCCGTTTTTAAAGCTTCAATACCATTTTCAGGTTCCCAGCGATTAACACTGATGCCCATAGCACCAATTTTTCCTGCTTTCTTCAAATCCTCAATAGCACGTTGCCACTCATCACGGCTAGACCAACCGTCATCCCATGTATGAAACTGCATCAAATCAATACGTTCCATACCCAGATTGGTCAACGTTTTCTCAGTATACTCTATAATATGGTTAGTTGGGTACGAATCCTCAAATTTATATTCCGGCTTTGCTGGCCAGTTGAAATTTTTAGGCGGAATCTTGCTGGCTGCGTATAGTTTTGTTTTGGGATGTCTGCGGATAAGCTCACCTAACAACTCTTCACTATGCCCTTCTCCATAACCCCAAGCGGTATCAAAAAAGTTGACTCCGTTTTCAACAGCTAGGTCAAGAGATTTGGCAGATTGTTTGTCATCAGACTCTGTCCAGCCGGCCATTCCCCACATTCCATAACCTACCTCACTTACTTGCCATCCGGTTCTTCCGAATCTTCTATATATCATTTTACTTTTATTTTTGTGGAAATTTAATATGGTTTAGAAACACATCTTCGTTATAAAAATAAAGGACTATATAGTGCATACCGTTTCCAGATAATTTATAACTTCTCCTGTTTCGAAAAACACGATACAGACCTAATTAATATCTTTTTAAAATTCACGATAATCACCACCTAAGAATTGGTTGGCTTCATCTTCGGCAAACTTGGCAGTTTCCGTATCCCAATGCAATGTTTTATTTGGAAAACGACCGGCAATTACACCTAACAGAATAGTTTCCGTTAAGCGTCCTGCATATGAAAAAGGAGCAGTAGTCTGACCTTTGCCCAAACAAGCATCTACAAATTGATGGTAATGCTTTGGACCTTCCGAATCATAATTACGAATAGGTTCTCCCAAATTATTTGCTTCGGAAACCTCAGCTATTTCTTTGGATATATCAACATACTTACCTTTTACTATTTTCTGTGGAAGTTGCATAAAATGCGGTAAAAGCAAACGACCTTTCTTACCTATGAACATAGCGCCTTGACTAGGTAATTCTCCAGCTCCGGCCATTCCCGCATCAAGAGATATTTTATCTTTTACGCTACCATCTTTATCTTGGTTTTCACTAGAAGTCTTACCTCCAGGCAAAACTAAATCTTCATGCTTAGGTGGCATTCCCGGACCATCATACCAAACCCATTTAAGATTTTTAGTAGTAAATTCCGTTCCTGGAAATTCATAGGTGACCGTATTATTTTCAGGAAAACCAAATCCGTTTGGCTCCCGACACTCGTTTTTAACGGTTAACGGTACATCTAAATTTAGCGCATTATAAGGTGTATCAAAAATATGTACGCCCATGTCTCCTAAAGTACCACAGCCATAATCCATAAGTTTTCTCCAATTTCCAGGATGGTAAAAGCCTTCTTTGTAAGGACGTTCTTTAGAGGTTCCCAACCAAAGATTCCAATCTAATTGATCAGGCACAGGGTCTTCACCTTGAGGCTCATCACCATTATATCCCCAAGATTTTGGAGACCAAGCATGTACCGTATGTACTTTACCAATAATACCAGATTGAATTAAAAGTGTAGCCAAACGATAATCATAGAAAGAATGTACCTGAATACCCATTTGAGTTACCAAATTTTTTTCTTTGGCAATCTTCATCATTTTTCTAGATTCATCAACATAATGCGTTAATGGTTTCTGGCAATAAACCGGTTTGTTCATCTCCATAGCCATTATAGACGCTGGTGCGTGTGTATGATCAGGTGTTGAAACTACTACTGCATCTATTTCATCTCCCATTTCATTAAGCATGGCGCGATAATCAAAGAACACTCTTGCTCCCGGATGTAATTTATGTGCTTTTGATAAGTTAACAGAATCCACATCGCATAATGCAACAACATCTACCGCGTTATGAGAAGAAATAGCACTAAGATCTTCCGCTCCCATATTTCCCACACCTATATGCGCCGTACGAAGCTTTTTTCCTTTTGGAAAAGCCCATGCCGCGTTAGGCAATAAGGCAAATGATGATACAGCCGCTGCACTTTTTAGAAATTCTCTTTTATTCATTTTTCAAGTAGTTTGGATTATTGCTGTTGTTCTAAATTTTTATAATTCTCTGATTTTTACTTTTTTTAGCCAAAGCGGACTATCATGATCTTGAAAACCTATATACCCCTTTTTAAAAGATCCGTACTTCGGAGAATCTTTCCACTTTCCTTTACTTTTTCGTTCTTCCCAGTCTTCTGACCATGGAACGAAAGACAATAGTTTTTTTCCATTGAGCCAATGTTCTACATTTTCTGGCGTAAAGATGATGCGAGACGTATTCCACTCTCCTGCTGGCTTTACTATTTTTTGGCTTATAACAGGTAAATGCATGGCATAATCGGCACCTGTTTTTTGCCATTCCTCTAATTTGGCATTATTGATTTCCTCCCATTTCAGGTCGTCCAACATCTGGTATTCTGGTGAAACTTCAGGTATGCTCCAATCTCCTTCTTGAATATGATATAGAAGACCGCTATTACCTCCTTCTGGAATTTTCCATTCCCAAGCCAATTCAAAATTATCAAATTCTTGTGCAGCGTAAATAATATCTTTTCCGCCTTTACGGTTCTCTTCCGTTCTCTTTTCCGTATCAAAAGTTAAGGCTCCGTCCTTAATAACCCATTGCGGTGGCAAGTCATCTCCATTATAAGCTCGCCAGCCTTCAGTAGTTGTCCCATCAAAAAGGTAAATCCATTCTTCATTGGGTTTGTCATTACTAGCAGCCTCTGGGTTTACTTTTGCTATTTCTTTTTGTTTGGTTTCGTTTTTACAGGAAATTAAAGCTACTGATATAGATAGGATTAAGGCTAGTTTTTTCATTAAAATCTGCTATTTGGGTTATAGTATCGCTACGCTATCTAAATCTAACAAACATTTAATTGAGAATCAAAAAATACCCTTTCTCTAATTCGCCTTTAGGCATAAATGCTAAATATTTCAACTCCTTAAAAAAAGTACTGTTAGACAAATTGTAAACGAAAGGAGAAGGTAGCCAATTTACCCGAACCGACCAAGTGTAATTATTGCGGGTTATTTGCTCTAACAGAAGCAATAGACAGGAATAACAAAAACATTAACCCTAGATACCCGAGCAGTCTATACGATCCAAAAGTGCTAAAGCAAAGACTAAAAACAGGAGGTGCGAGTGCACTTGCTAGTATTAAAAATGACATAACCTTGCCTGTAATGGCGCCCAGATGCGTACGTCCAAAGAAACGAGGCCAAACGATAGCATTAAGAACAGCAAAGAAGCCTCCTAAAACGCCAAAGCCGCCAATTAATAATGGAATACCGAAAGAAGATGATAAAAACAAAAATCCGACTGAAGCCATAATTCCGCCTAAAATCATCAAATACAAATAGAGTTTCAGGTGCAAATAATCACTCAGAAAATTAAAAATCAATGAAATGGTTACCGCAACAACCGATGCTGGCAAAAAAATTGAAATAGCATCATCTTTAGAAAAGCCTTCACTGGCGAAAACGGAAATCACATGAAAAGTAAGACCGGTAATAAAGAAACTATTGAAAGCCAATATGAGTCCGTACATCCAAAAAGCTCTGGTTTGCTGGGCTTCCTTAGCAGTATATTGCTTTGCTGTTGGAATTTTAACAGATTCTTCTTCTTCCTCTAAAATTTCGCCATCCGGTAACAGGCCATGCTCTTCAGGCTTATTCTTATAGAATTGTAATATAAATAAGGAGAAGATTACTAGTGCTACAGCTAAAATTTGCCAAGTGACTTGCCAACTATACCCTTCTATTAAAGCATTCACCCAAAGCGGAGAAGATGAGAAACCAAACGAAATAGCTACACTACTAATGGCATTTACTTTTCCTCGATTTTTATCGAACCATATCATAATAACATTTCGAGATGCCATGGTAAGCACTCCTTGACCCGAAAATCTAAGTACAAAAAAGAGTGTAGCCATTATTACAAATGGAATGAGCCACGTATCCACATTCAACATGGTTTTCACAAACTCACTCATTTGCACGGACCAAGAACACAACATAAGTGCTACCGCCAGTGTAATTGCCGCAAAAAATGCCACGTAACGCGCCCCATATTTATCAAACCAAATACCTGCGCGACCAATAACTAATGAACTACAGATCGTACCGATCATATAGGCATTACTGAATTGGTTACGACTTAAGCCAAGAGCATCTTTTACAGGATCCGTAAATACGGATACCCCAATAGTTTGCCCCGGAATACTGAAATAAATACCGATGGTGCCTACTACCAAAATTACATAACCATAAAAAACTGGGCTTTTGGCGGGATCTACGAGGGAAAATCGGTTTTTGCTTGACATCTATGAAAGGAAAGCAGCAAAAGTACCGGTTTTGCCAGAGCCACTACATTATTTAAGGTAAAGATTATAAGAAATCTATACGGAAGCGAAGTTTTGAACGTTATTGGTAAACTAAGTCTTTTAGCAATTTACCTATGAGAAAATTCGCAGCCGTACTGTTCGTCCTCACTGTAATCATAATTTTGAGCAGCTGTAGTATTGATGATAGCAATGATATAGAGATTATAAAACCTGGAGACACCGTAATTACGGGGAAAGTTCTACAAAAGCAATTCCTGAAATAAAATACAGCTCTATTCTACTGCTACTAATCACCAAATATAATGGTGAAGGTACTGCCTTCATTAACTTTACTGGCAACGCTTATGGTACCACCAAGGCTGGTAATGTGGCTATGTACCAAATACAAGCCAACTCCTTTACTGTCTTTAGTTCCGTGAAATCTTTGATTTAAACTGAAAATAAGATGCCCCACTTTTTCCATATCAAAACCTAGTCCATTGTCTGTAAACGTAAACGTTTTTTTTCCGTCTGTTTCACCCGAGGTAATTTGTATTTCGGGAAAAACGTCAGGCCTAGCGTATTTGATTGAGTTGGTAATGAGGTTAAGAAAAATACTTTCCATATAAGCAGAATTAAACCGAACACTTTCCATAGCTGAAAAGTCCAAGGAAAATTTAACCTGGGAATCCTTAATCAAGGAGCTTATAGAGCCATTTATTTTTTCAAAAACTTTCTTAAAGAAAACCTCTTCTACCCCAACACTATCGTCCTCATTTTCTTTTAAAGCATCTACATAAGAATTTAAAGAAGTTTTAAGGCCTTCCGCAGACAGTTTTATATACTCTAGTATTTTTTCATTCTCTTCTTCACCGTTGTCTTTATTACCTAAAATATCTGCTAGATATAGTAAATTATTCACAGGAGACCTTAAATCATGGGAAGTGGTATAATTTAGTTGTTTAAGCTGTTCATTTATCTTAGAAAGCTGAGCTACATGTGAAATACGTTCGGATTCTAGATTCTTTTTATGAGTGATATTCTTTGCAATAGCATAAATTAATTGTTTATCCGGCATGGGAATGGACGTCCAATGCAACCACACCAACTCTCCGGATTTACAAACGTACCTATTTTCAAAGTCCAACAAAGGCTTACTATTTATTAGACTTTTTCTGTTAGAGGCGGTCAGACCACGGTCTTCTTCATAAATAAAATCATAGATGGGCACAGAAAATAATTCCTCCTCTGAGAACCCTAATAGTTTGATAAATGCTGGATTAACTTTTCGGAAGTAGCCATCATACCCTGCAACACATAAATAATCCATTGAAAGATCGAAGAATGGATCTAATTGAATATTAGTCGGAACGAGTGATTCCTGCTGCATATTGTGTGGGTTAATTATAAAATCTAACGCAGAATAACATGGTATTGTTGTGCTCGGAATGAAGTAAATAATTATAAATCAAAATGCAATAAAAACTACCCTTTGAAAGAATAAATTATTAAACACAAAACCCTACAATAAAGCCAATAAAATTACTTGGTATTGCTATTTCTTTCCCTAGCTAAAAGTGTATTTTTTAGCAACATAGCAATGGTCATCGGACCAACGCCACCTGGAACTGGAGTAATAAACGAAGCTTTTTTACTAACAGACTCAAAATCAACATCACCAGTTATATAATAACCTTTAGCTTTAGTTTCATCAGCAACTCTAGTAATACCTACATCAATGATAACAGCACCTTCCTTGACCATATCGGCCTTTAAGAAATGAGGCACTCCTAATGCGGATACAATAATATCTGCCTGTAGCGTAAGCTCTTTAATATTTTTTGTTCTACTGTGCGCAAGAGTAACGGTACAATTTGCAGCTTCCCCTTTCTGGCTCAATAAAATACTTATAGGTCTACCCACAATATGACTACGACCAATAACCACAGCATGTTTTCCCTGGGTATCTACTTTGTAACGCTTTAAAAGCTCCATAATACCGAATGGCGTAGCAGATATGAAAGTTTCCATATCCAAGGCCATTTTCCCAAAGTTAGCAGGGTGAAATCCGTCTACATCTTTATCTGGATCAACAGCCATTAAGACCTTTTCCTCATCAATATGTTTTGGTAATGGAAGTTGCACGATATAACCGTCTATAGCTGCATCTGCATTTAGTTCGTGAACTTTTTTCAGTAGCTCTTCTTCTGTAGTTTCACTAGGCAAGTGAATCAAAGTTGATTCAAAACCAATTTTCTTGCAAGAGCGCACTTTACTACCAACATAAGTTAAGCTAGCACCATCAGTACCAACAAGAACTGCAGCCAAGTGAGGTACTTTCTCACCGCGTTCTTTCATGTTCGCTACCTCAATAGTAATTTCGTCCTTTATTTCGTTGGAAATTTTTTTCCCGTCTAGTAATATCATAATGTCGGATTACGGTCTAATCTGGTCTTGTAATTTTCTTCTAAGCTATGGCTTTATTTCATGCCTTTCATGTTGCCCATCATCTGCATCATCTTCTTACCGCCACCGCCTTGCATCATTTTCATCATCTTGCTCATTTGGTCAAACTGCTTCATAAGCTGATTCACTTCTTGCACTTCTCTACCACTTCCTTTAGCGATTCGCTTTTTACGGCTCACATTCAGTTTAGAAGGGTTAGAACGCTCATCTGGCGTCATACTATGAATTATAGCTTCAATATGTTTGAAAGCATCATCATCAATATCCAAACCTTTTAGCGCTTTTCCGGCACCAGGTATCATCCCCATCAAATCTTTGATGTTACCCATCTTTTTGATTTGTTGTATCTGAGAAAGAAAATCATCAAAACCGAATTTATTCTTGGCTATTTTCTTTTGGATTTTACGAGCTTCCTCTTCATCAAATTGCTCTTGGGCTCTTTCTACTAAAGAAATAACATCACCCATGCCCAAAATACGTTCAGCCATACGTGAAGGATGAAAAACGTCTATAGCCTCCATCTTTTCACCTGTACCGATAAACTTGATTGGCTTATCTACTACCGATTTAATTGAAATGGCAGCTCCACCACGGGTATCACCATCTAATTTGGTAAGTACTACCCCGTCAAAATTTAAAATATCATTAAAGGCCTTTGCCGTATTAACAGCATCCTGACCCGTCATTGAATCTACTACGAAAAGTGTTTCTTGAGGTTGAATGACTTTATGAATCTCAGAGATTTCATTCATCATCTCCGTATCAACCGCCAAACGACCCGCGGTATCTATAATAACTACGTTGTAACCTTCTGCTTTTGCTTTGGCAATACCAGCTTGGGCAATCTTTACAGGATTCTTCTCGTCCCGATCAGAATATACCTCAACACCAATCTGCTCACCAACTACGTGCAACTGATCTATTGCTGCAGGGCGATACACATCACAAGCTACTAATAAAGGTTTCTTTGATTTTTTTGTCTTAAGAAAGTTGGCCAATTTACCTGAAAAAGTAGTTTTACCCGAACCTTGAAGACCTGACATTAAAATTATAGAAGGAGTTCCAGAGAGGTTAATACCTTCTGTCTCGCCACCCATAAGCTCCGTAAGCTCATCTTTGACAATCTTTACCATCAACTGGCCCGGTTGCAATGCAGTCAATACATCCTGACCCAAAGCTTTTTCCTTAACCCTGTTGGTAAACTCTTTTGCTATTCTGAAGTTAACATCGGCATCCAATAAAGCCCTACGGACTTCTTTGGTAGTCTCAGCAACGTTAATTTCCGTTATCTGCCCTTGTCCCCGTAGGGTGTGGAGGGCTTTATCTAGCTTTTCACTTAAATTATCAAACATCGTCTTAATTGCTTTTGAAGAAAGGCAAATTTAATAATAACTGAGGGAAAGAACGGGGCGTAAAGAAAAAAATATAATATCACAAAAAAAGCACCCATCTTTAGATGGGCGCTCTTAAAAAAACTGTGGGGCAAAATAGGTATCTGGTTACACTAAACTTTAGTTTTCAAAAGCTAATTGCAAACCTTAGTTAGAACAACAACTTCTTCATATCTTTGTATTTTCATTTCTTCCTCTCCACATTCAAGCACTTGCCAGTCGCCAATGTAATTAGCTAAATTTCTGCTCAAGCCCGTGAATGTCAATATGTTTCCTTCTACTTCCCAACTTCCTTCATCAACCACTTTTTCATTGGTATCATAAACGAGCATTTGTTTTTCTGCAAAGTCTATTAGCAAGTCCTCAAAAAACTCTCCTTTTTCATCAGTTATTCTCCAATTACAAACACTTAATCTGTTCTCAATAGTCTCAGCATTACATATTAGAGGTTCGTAATCGCAATCTTTTTCTAGCACCAAAAAATTATCTTCTACGAACATTTTAATCTTTCCTTCTTTTATTTCGTAGACCTTCCAAGTGTAATTAAATTGATCAGCAGCTTCAAAATCTAGTTTAAGTACAACTCTATAATCTTCAATTGCCGTACTCCACGCGCCTTCTGTATTATATCCATTTTTACCATAAGAAGTAACTTTTCCACCTTCCTCAAATGAAAATGCATACGTATCATACTGCGCAGATTGATCTGCGCTTTGCATTTGTACTTGTACAAGCTCCCATGGACATTGCACTAAAACGCTATCTAATTGTTCTTGGGTAAAATCGTCATCATTATAATCGTTATCATCATCTTCATCACACGCTTCCTTTGCTTGACTCAAAATATCAGCAAGTTCGGTATTCGTGTTAGCAACAACCTCTGTACTATCTGTATATTTTAGAGTCAGAGGAAAATCAAAGCTTACAAGATCAGTTTCTTCCAGACCAGCAAAAAATCTTCTCAACTCTGCATCATGCTCTACTAGCACTGATGCCGTTTGTTGAAAATTAGGATTGTAGGTAAATACGGTTGCAGGGTATACGACATCAATACATTCAATATCTGCATCAATACCACCTTCAACACATTCTAAAGCTGTTTTCTGTAAATCTTCTTCGGAATTTATAGTAACCTCGGTATAATCTGCCATAGTTACTGTAATAGGAAAAACAATATCCATAGTACTTTCAAAACCTTCTACATCATCTAAAATTTCTTCTAAAACCTGAAGGCCGTCCATAGAATCTATGGTCAACTCTACATCATTTACAACAACGCTATATGGAAATTGAATATCAAAACAACTTGCGCCATCTACGATATTGTCATAGGAACCATCATTTGATACGGTTTCTTTCATTAGCTCTAAAGCAGTAGAGTCAAAAGATAAAGTTTGCTCCTCATCTATAGTTTCTACAAAAGGCTCTTCATCTTGGCACGACGTCAAAGCCATTATGAGGGCCAGCAGGAAAGCCACTAATGAAAATTTAAAACACTTCTTCATAACGATTCGGAATTTAGGGGCACTTTAATCTTGAAACAACCCATAATTAAAATACCCTACTTGCACAGATTCGATTTTTTCAAATACCTTTGAAAAAAATCACCCTAATTGGAAACCAAAAATACAGGCAATGTTTGCGAAGAGCAAGTCTTTGATACTATTTTCAAAGCTAATTCTAAAACGGTTTTCAACTATATATATTATAAGTTCGGGAATGAGGAGAAAGCCCATGACGCTGTTCAAGAGGCTTTTATGAAACTTTGGGAAAATTGTGCCAAGGTTTCACCCCCAAAAGCCAAATCATACGTATACACGGTTGCCAATAATTTGTACTTAAATGTGATAAAAGCAGAAAAAGTACGTTTAAAGTATGCGGACAAGACCTTGAAGGTCACCCATGAGTCCCCGGATTTCATAATGGAGGAGGAAGAGTTTAAACAAAAATTGAACCGAGCTCTAGATAGTTTACCTGAAAACCAACGGACCACTTTTCTATTAAATCGTATAGATGGAAAAAAATATGCCGAGATAGCTGAAATGGAAGAGGTTAGTGTAAAAGCTATTGAAAAAAGAATGCACTTGGCATTGAAGTCGCTCAGGGAAAAAATTGAAGGAATTTAATAGGTATTATTCTAAATTAGTCAGTTTTAACTAATCCACCATAATATCTCTTATATAGAAAGTAGGGTATTTACGTAATGAATTGTTACTAAGGCATAAAGGTAGAATTGATGCAAGAAAATCACTTAGCAAAATGGCTAAATAATAACCTCACCGAGGCTGAGCTCGCAGAATTTAAAAAATCTGATGGGTATGCTTCCTATGAGCGAATTGTTGCCGCTTCCGACCGGCTTAAAGCACCCGACTTTAATGCAGATGAAGCCCTTACGGCTATAAAGAACCAACGCACCTTGCAAGATACCAAGGTAGTGCAGTTGCATCCTTTCAAGAAGTTTATCCGAATTGCAGCGGCAGCAGCCGTAATTATATTCGTTTCTTATTTTTACCTGAATAATTTAGACGAAAACATAGTTACTGAATACGCAGAAAACAAAGAAGTAGTTCTCCCAGATAATTCAAAAGTTCGCTTGAATGCTGATTCTGAACTTTCTTATAGTGAACGAAAATGGAGTAAAGAACGTAACGTAGAACTAAAAGGTGAAGCCTTTTTTAAAGTAGCCAAAGGCAAGCGTTTTACTGTTGCCACAGATGCTGGCAAGGTTGCCGTTCTGGGTACCCAATTTAATGTAGAAAATAGAGAAGGATTTTTTGAAGTCACCTGTTTTGAAGGTTTGGTAAGCGTTACTTTTAATGGCAAAGAAACTAAACTACCGGCTGGTACTTCTTTTATAGTTATAGACGGTAAAATCACAGAAGCACCTGCACCACAAACTCTGCAACCATCTTGGTTAACTAACGAGAGTACTTTTAAAAGTGTGCCTCTTAAATTTGTTCTTGCTGAACTAGAAAGGCAACATAATATTACTGTAGAAACGCAAGACATAGACACAGAACAATTGTTTACCGGAACTTTTAGTAATACGGATAGGGATATTGCGTTAAAGAGCATAAGTGCCCCTTCGCAAATAAAGTTTAAATTTGAGGGCAGCAAAGTGCTCTTCTATGGCGATAAAAATCCGTAAACTTCTTTTTTTTATTGCAGGTTTTACGTGTTTTCTAACCTCACACGACGCCATAGCACAAACAGGCGAAAAGATAGCTCTGTCTACTTTTCTGCAACAACTTGAGCAGGAATTTGACATTAAATTCTCATATGCGGATGATGAAGTTCAAGGTCTTGAAATTTACACCCCACAGGAAACTTTATTATCGAATATTTTAAACGACATTGAAAACCAAACCCAAGTTGAGTTAGAAAAACTTAACGAGCGTTACTACACCCTTACCAAAAGTAATTTCGTATCCATTTGCGCAACTGTTCTAGATAATTTTAAGATGAACACACTGTATGGGGCTAGCGTAAAAATTTTGGGAACTAATTTAGCCACTATCATTGATGAAAACGGCACATTTTCTCTAAGCAATGTCCCTAGAAATTCCTCCATACAGATTAAACATTTAGGTTATAAAACCTTATTCATAAGTGCCGACGAGCTTATTAAAAAAGAGCCCTGCGCAACTCTTTTACTAGCTCAGTTCTACCAACAATTAGAAGAAGTAGTAGTTTACAAATTCTTGACCAAAGGATTGATAAAACAATTAGACGGTAGTATAGAAATGAACAGTGAGGAATTTGGTATTCTACCCGGTTTAATAGAGCCAGATGTACTACAGACCGTTCAAGCACTACCTGGCATAGAAAGTACGGACGAAACCGTATCTAATATCAACATTCGTGGAGGAAGCAATGATCAAAACCTCATCTTATGGGATGGCATAAAAATGTACCAATCCGGACACTTTTTTGGTTTGATTTCTGCTTTTAACCCTTACTTGACGGATAAGGTGACTTTGATAAAAAATGGAACAGGAAGCCAATATGGCGATGGAGTAAGTGGCGTTATAGATATGCGAACCAAAGATAAAGTAGCAGATACTTTTTTTGCCGGTGCAGGTTTCAACCTGATTGGTGGTGATGCTTATGGACATCTACCGGTTACTGATAAACTGGCCGTTCAGTTTTCGGCTAGACGTTCTCTAACCGACTTAATTGATACGCCTACTTACGACAAGTTCTTTACCCGTGTTTTTGATGATAGCCAAGTAGCACAAGAGGGAAATTTCTATTTCTATGATTTTACAGGAAAGTTATTGTATGATATTAATGAAAAACACAAGTTTCGTTTCAGTTTTATCAACATCAATAACCTATTGGATTACACAGAACGGGATATGGATGACGATACCGAAATACAAAGTGCTTTAAACCAAACGAACCTATCTTTTGGCACAAGTCTAAAAAGCGATTGGACTAAAAAATTCACCACTTTTTTAAACTTATACCACACCAAATATAAACTAGATGCCCAAAATACTTCTGGTAATGCGGAACAGATTCTATTTCAGAATAACGAAGTTCAAGAAACAGCACTGAAGCTGAATACCAACTACATACCAAACGACAATTTCAACTGGCTTAACGGTTATCAGTTTACGGATACCGGTATTGCCAATGAAACATCGGTAACACAACCTCCTTTTGAAAGTAATGCCAGAAACGTCATTAAAAGTCACGCTCTTTTCTCCGAGCTTGCTTTTACATCAACGGACAAAAAAGTTTATGCTAGAGGTGGTCTACGGTTAAATTATTTAGAAAATCCGGGTACGTTTAGAGAGTATATTTTAGAGCCCAGATTAAGTTTCAAATATGCCTTCACAAGACATCTAAAAATTCAGGCATTGGGTGAATTTAAAAGTCAAGCTACCAATCAGGTAATTGATTTAGAACAGAACTTTTTGGGTATTGAAAAACGACGTTGGATAGTATCGGACGGAGAGAACTTACCTATTACCAAGAGCAAACAAGCTTCTATAGGCATCAACTATGACCACCAAAATTTTTATGTGGGTCTAGAAGCTTTTTATAAAGAAGTAGATGGTATTAGCACTTCTACGCAAGGCTTTCAGAATCAGAATCAGTTTAATGGTGAAATTGGAAAGTACGATGTGAAAGGCGTTGAGTTTTTAATCAACAAAAAAACAGATGATTATAGCATTTGGGCCAGCTACACGTACAACTTAAACAATTATACGTTCTCAGAAGTATTACCACCCAATTTTCCCAACAATCTAGACATAAGGCATACCGGTACTTTTGCAGGAACTTACACTTTGGAAAATATTAAATTTGGAATTGGCCTTAATTATCGTGCAGGTAAACCTTATACGGAGCCTGATACAGACGAGCCTTTAAACACTACCTTTTTTCCAAATAGAATTAACTACCAAGAACCAAACAGCAGCAGACTACCAGAATATCTACGAGCTGATGCTTCCGCAATTTACAATTTCAATATTAGCGAAAAACTGAAAGCATCCGCAGGTGTTTCCGTTTTGAATTTCACAAGCAGAAAAAACATTCTAAACAGCTATTATCGTCTGAATGAAAGCGATGAGATAGAAAAAGTGGAAACCATTTCTTTGGGCCTCACTCCCAACGTAAGTTTTAGAGTTCGATTTTAAAGAGAATATCTCCGAGCACCTTCATAAATAATAATTAATTTTATGCGGATTCACCTTTCTTTTTCAAATTGACAAGCCCTTTGCCTATGCCCACAATAGAAGACATTAAAAAAGCCCGTAAACGCATTGATACTTTTGTTCACGAAACTCCGGTTCTAACATCCGCTCTTTTAAATGAATGGCTAGGGCATGAAATTTATTTTAAAGCTGAATGTCTACAAAAGATAGGCGCATTTAAAGCTAGAGGTGCTTGTAATACGTTGGCTTGGCTCATAGAAAATAATGAGAAACCAAAACACGTAATAGCTAATAGCTCGGGTAATCATTCGCAGGCGGTGGCATGGGCAGCAAGACAATTTAATATTCCGGCTACCATTTATATGCCAGCATACGCCTCTAAAATAAAAATACAGGCCACCCAATCCTACGGTGCCAAGGTTGAGCTTTGTGAAAATAGAAACATTGCCGATGAGCGCGTTCTTGCTGCATCCAAAGAAGAAGGCACCTACTGGATACCGCCATTTAACCATCACCAAGTAATTGCAGGCCAAGGAACAGCCATCTGCGAGGCACTTGAGCAAGTTACAGACATAGATGCCGTTTTTGCACCCTGTGGTGGTGGTGGACTTTTATCCGGTACAGTTATCGCAACCAACGCATTATCTCCCAAAACCAAGGTTTTTGGTGTTGAACCTTTAAATGCCAATGATGCCGCAGAATCATTACGCACGAATCATATACAGAGATTAGTTTCAACACCTGATACTCTTGCGGATGGTGCCATGACCATGTCCGTGGGCGACATCACTTTTGAGTATCTAAAACGTCTAGATGCCATGTATGAAGCTGAAGAATCAAAATTAATATACTGGACTCAATGGCTGACCCATTTACTAAAACTACACGTTGAACCTACCAGTGCCATGGCTATGGTAGGCGTTGTGCAATGGCTAAAAAACAGCATGAGTAAAAAACGTGTTGTGGTAGTTTTATCTGGAGGAAATATTGACCATACAAATCAATTGAAGATTTGGAACACGAACCATTTAGATTCTAGACCCAGCTTAGACCTTTAAAGGCCTGCATTAGGATTCCACGGTAATCTTACCCTGACGTTCTTCCGGCAGTACCTGAAAGTCAAAACTTAACATCTTTTGAATAATAGCGTACAGCTCTGGAAAATCCGCTAGAAATATATCTGGAGTTTCTGCGTAATTCTCTACTGATACGGAAAAAAATTCTTGAAGGTTGGTCATCCCGTACTCCCTAAAATAATTGGAATCAGATAGCTTTTGAGCATAGCCTTCCCTAAGAAATAGTTCTTTTATTTTCTTGAGTCCTACTCTAAACTTACGAGCTTCCCAGGAGCCTTTTTTAATCATCTCAAAACTGAGGGCGTGGGCGAATTCGTGAAAAGCAAGATTTACGTTATCATCAGAAATTCGGAATCCTTCCCATATGGTATCCGCAGAAAAAATAACGGTTTTAAAACGGGGGTTGTACTCTCCTAAATGATGTCTTCGGCTAATTCGGGAATAATATTTTGAGGGATAAATGACAATTCGCAATAACGAACGTTTCATTGTATAATTCTTTAAACCTAAAGTCATTAATATAACGGAGGCACTCAAAAGCAATTTCAATTCTTCTTTCTGGTTTACCTCACCATAAAAAATAAACTTCTTTTTACTTCTAAACCATACGATACGTTTATTACATTTTTCTTTTATAGACGGAGGTAATTTTGAGTAAACAGGGAAATTATCTACAATTAATTCTTTATCTCCCGCAGAAAGTGCCTTTAACTTTATAAAAGGATTTAAAGAGTACAACCCAAAGGTATAATACACGATATACAACACCTGAAAACCAAGGAATGCAACTGCTAAAATCTTAAAGTTGTACTCTGTAAGCATACTGCTTACAACTCCAAAAACAAATTTAAATTGTACAGGTAAGTCTGCGTTTACATACGTTCTGGAACGTCAATACCTAAAAGTTCAAAAGCCGATGCCACTACATCACTAACTTTCTGGGAAAGCTGTACACGTAGCACTTTTTTCTGGTCATCCGTTTCGCCTAGAATTGAAACTTGTTGGTAAAACGAGTTAAATTCCTTTACCAAATCATAAGTATAATTAGCAATCAGAGCCGGACTGTAGTTGTCTGCCGCTAATTGAATTATTTCAGGATATAATTGCAACTGCTTAATAAGCTCTTTTTCTTTGGTATGTAATTCCCCAATAGCGCTAATCTCTACATCTGCGCTAGTGTCAAAATCAGCCTTTCTTAAGATAGACTGAATACGTGCATAGGTGTATTGTATAAACGGACCAGTATTCCCTTGAAAATCCACAGATTCTTCAGGGTCAAAAAGAATACGTTTTTTAGGGTCTACTTTTAGAATGTAATATTTAAGCGCTCCAAGACCAATCAACTTATAAAGTACATTTTTCTCATCATCCGAGTAACCTTCCAACTTACCTAAATCTTCGGATATTTGAGCTGCAGTGCTCGTCATATCGTTCATTAAGTCATCTGCATCTACAACGGTCCCTTCCCTACTCTTCATTTTACCACTTGGTAAATCCACCATTCCATAGCTTAAATGGTGTAAGTTTTCCGACCAAGAGAAACCTAATTTTTTCAAGATCAAGAACAACACTTTAAAGTGATAATCTTGCTCATTACCCACAGTATATACCATACCGCCAACATCTGGATAATCTTTTACCCTTTGGATTGCCGTACCTATATCTTGGGTCATGTAAACCGCTGTACCATCTGACCGGAGTACAATTTTCTCATCAAGACCTTCTTCCGTAAGATCAATCCAAACGCTACCATCTTCTTTTTTATAGAAAATACCTTTTTCAAGTCCGCCAGCAACAACATCTTTACCTAACAAATAAGTATCGCTTTCATAGTAAAGCGTATCAAAATCTACTCCTAGGTTTTTATAAGTAACATCAAAACCCTTATAAACCCAACCGTTCATCTCTTTCCAAAGCGAAACTACTTCTTCATCACCCGCTTCCCATTTTTGAAGCATTTCTTGAGCTTCTAAAAGAATGGGAGCTTCTTTTTCGGCTACCTTTTTATCGGTTCCGTTAGCCACCATTTCAGCAATTTCTACTTTGTAAGCCTTGTCAAAAGCAACGTAATAGTTACCAACAAGCTTATCTCCTTTTAAACCTGTACTTTCTGGAGTTTCACCGTTACCAAAACGCTGCCACGCCAACATACTTTTACAAATATGAATACCACGGTCGTTAATGATTTGGGTCTTATATACTTTCTTTCCAGAGGCTTTCAAAATTTCGGCAACAGAATATCCTAAGAGGTTATTTCTTATATGCCCTAAATGCAACGGTTTATTGGTGTTTGGCGAAGAATATTCAACCATTACGGCATTACTATCCTCTTGGGGCACAAAACCATAGGTTTCATTATTTTTTATCTCATTAAAAAAATCAAGATAAAAAGCATCTCCAATAACAATGTTCAAAAAACCTTTAACCACATTGAAACCGGTAACCTCAGCTACTTCTTTTTCTAAATAAGCGCCTATTTGTTCACCTATCTGAACTGGGTTTCCTTTAACGAAACGAAGCATTGGGAATACCACAACGGTAACATCACCTTCAAAATCCTTTCTGGTCGGTTGAAATTCTACCGATGGTAGTTCTATTTTAAAAATAGCTGCAACAGCTTCCTTAACCTTGGCTTCTAAAATTGCTTGGATACCCATAAAATCTTTCGTTTCAGGCTGCAAAACTAATCATTTTTTATGCTTTTACCGTAAGACGGGCTGTAATGGCTTCGCTTTTCTTTAACTTTATGGAAATGTAGCCCTATGGGCCAATTAGTTTTGCAAAAAAGACCCCACATGCTTTTAAACGTATCATACACAGACAAACAGGTTACTAAAAAGATAGACGAAGCTGTAGGCAAGCCCTTTAAGCTTAGAGAACGTTGGGATATGGGTGGGATTGGCTCGCCTAGATTGTTCATAACGGAGACTAGTGTTGAAATAAGAAATCTGCTTATTTTAGATAACAATCGTGATCAGTGTAATATAGAGCTTCGCCCTAATGGAATTATTGTTCGCTTTAGGTCATTATTGGATACCTTTGCTTTGGTCATTCCGTTTTACAAACTCACTTTATATAAAGGCGATATTGGAATTTATTCGATATATCGAGACCATTATTTTATAAAAGTAAAAGCCGATACAAAGGCTATTCAGAAATTCTTTATTAAACTTCAGAACTACAGAGCAGATAATGCCCCAACCTCAATTGAAGACCTATAACACGTAAATAAAACATGAAGATACTCCTAACAGGTGCCAACGGCTATATTGGTATGCGCTTACTACCTCAGTTATTAGAAATGGGCCATGAAGTTGTGTGTACTGTGCGTGATGAAGCTCGGTTTTCTATTGATAAAGAAACGCGGGCGCAGATTGAAGTTCTAGAAGTCGATTTTTTGAAAGAGGTTGAGCCGTTTAAAATCCCAAAAGATATTGATGCCGCTTATTTCTTGATTCACTCTATGAGCTCGTCAATACAAGATTTTGATACGTTAGAAGCAAAAACGGCGGAAAACTTCAATGCCTACCTAAGCGAAACTCAAGTAAAGCAAGTTATTTATCTGAGCGGTATTGTTAATGAGGAAAATCTCTCTAAACACCTCTGGTCTCGTAAAAATGTAGAACGCATACTTTACGAAGGTCCTTTTGACCTTACCGTATTACGCGCCGGTATTATTGTGGGTTCTGGTAGTTCATCATTTGAAATCATACGTGACCTCTGCGAGAAACTACCTTTTATGATAACGCCTAAATGGGTTTTAACCAAAACTCAACCCATAGCCATACGTGACATCCTCAGTTTTTTAACAGGTGTTCTGGGCAATGAAAAAACATATAACGATTCTTTTGATATTGCCGGACCAGATGTTCTTACCTACAAGCAAATGCTTGAGCAGTACGCAGAAGTCCGTGGATTTAAAAATTATATTCTTACGGTTCCTATAATGACCCCAAAACTATCTAGTTACTGGCTTTATTTTGTAACCTCAACTTCGTACAAATTAGCATTGAACCTCGTGGACAGCATGAAGATAGAGGTCATTGCCAAGGACAAAAGATTACAAGAACTATTAAACCTTAAACCACACACCTACAAAGAGGCAATTGATTTAGCCTTTAAAAAGATAGAGCAAAACCTAGTCGTAAGCAGCTGGAAGGACAGTATGGTAAGCGGCCGCTTTAAAAAGAACTTGGAAAAATACATTCAAGTTCCTAAATATGGTGTTCTAAAAGATGAGAAAAAAGTAAAAGTAGATAATCCAGAACAGGTCTTAAAAAACATCTGGAAAATTGGTGGTAAAACCGGTTGGTACTATGGAAATTGGCTTTGGAAAATTCGTGGAATTATTGATAAATTTTCTGGTGGCGTAGGCCTACGCCGTGGGCGAACGCATCCTGATAAGATTTATGCCGGTGATTCATTAGATTTTTGGCGTGTTCTCCTTGCCGATAAAAAAGCGAAACGTCTATTACTTTTTGCTGAAATGAAACTACCGGGAGAAGCTTGGCTAGAGTTTAAAATTGATGAAAACAATGTACTCCACCAAACCGCAACTTTTAGACCTAGAGGCTTAAAAGGGCGATTGTACTGGTATAGCATTGTACCTCTTCATTACTTTATCTTTGGTGGCATGATCCGTAATATTGCTAAAGCAAAATGAATAGAAAACGATTAGTCTTTTTCCTAGTAAGTTTGGTAACCCTAACATTTGCGTATGGACAGAATACGGAATTAAGTAAATTGGAAATCCCAAAAATGGCTCCTTCTGGCTATGAGTCCGTTCTTACAACAAAACTCAACAAGCCTTTACAACCAGGTACAGCTTATGAAATTGGTTTTTGGATTTTTGGTCGTCAATTGCCAGATCAAAGTTATTCTTACCCTATAGCCGTATTCCCATCTAGCAAGACAATAGTTACTGATGGTATTTTAGATATTGTAGAATCTGTTCAACCTTCGCCTACATTAGAGGTCAATCCACCACCTAGCTTTGCTACTCGCGGCCATTTTACTTTTATAGTTAGACCAGATAAAGTTTATGACCATTTAACTGTGGCTCTTGGAAATAAAGATATTATCCCATCACCTATCGATTTTAAAAAAGACATTACAGTCATAGGTGTTTTTGCCAAACAGCTTCCTTTTAGACCAAAAGGTAAAACTATTCTTTCCAAAAAAGTTGGTATCAAAAAAACAGCAATACCTACCAAAATTGCCGAACGCAAATTAATAGACAGTAAAAAGAGTTACACCGTCTCAGAAAACAATATTAAGTTGGGTCTTTATGATCATCGCAGAATAGATAATGATATTGTCACCATTTATTTGAATGGAAAAATAGCCGTTGAACATGTACAACTGAAAAGCAAAAAGCAATTTTTTGACCTCACATTAGAACCAGGGCAAAACATAATAACCTTACATGCCGAAAATTTAGGTGAGGTTGCCCCTAATACTGCCGCTATTCTAATTAAAACAGAAACAGAAGAATTCATGGCCGTATTGGAATCTGATTTAGGACAAAGTTCTTATTTTAAACTCCTCTATGAGAAGTAATGGATAGGTTAGATACTAAATGCGACTAATGCGCAAAACTACCTCCAAAACCGAATGGACATTTCATGAAACATCTAAAGAACCCCTTACTTTCTGTCTCTATTGGCATTATCCTAATTTTTACCCTGGTAGTGTTCTTTGCCACAGAAGCAAGCTACGAAGCTATTGAGACAGCATCAATGTGGGTTCGGAACTATTTTGGTTTCTTCTATCTATATTTAGGTCTGGGATGTGTATTGTTCTTATTGGCGATAGCATTTTCTCCCTTCGGAAAAATTAAGCTTGGTAAGAAAAACTCAAAACCCGAATATTCTCTTTGGGCATGGACGGCCATGCTTTACAGTGCCGGAATGGGTTCTGGCATTTTATTACGTGCGGTTCAGGAACCTGTTTTCATGCAACAACATCCGCCTTATCAATCAGATTTACAACCCGAAATATTAGCACTAGAATTTACTTTTTATCAATGGGGTTTTACAGCTTGGGCCTTTTACGGGCTTTTTGCCATGGTAGTAGGGTATGCACTTTTTGTTAGAAAAAAGAAAGTACGGGTAAGCTCTACTATAGAAGATAGTATTTCTTATCCTGTTGCAAAAAGTGGAATTGACATCATGACTATTATAACTACTGTTTTTGGTCTTATAGCTGCCATTGGTCTAGGCACCACACAAATAAACGGAGGCCTCAACCATGTCTTTACCACTAATTTTGGGGTAACCACTACCCTACTTTTAGCCGTTCTAATATCTGCAATTGCATTTTATTCTGCTTGGCAAGGGGTAACTAAAGGAATCCAAATTATTTCAAAAGTTAATATCGTTATTACAACGCTCCTATTGTTATTTGTTGTCCTGATGAGTGATATTACCGGAATATTAACTGCTTTTGGTACAGCTACCCTGAACTACCTTATTGACTTTGTTCCTATGAGCTTGGCTTACGGAAGTTATCACCCTGGTATGGCTTTCTTAACCGATTGGACTTTTTATTACTGGGCCTTTTGGATTGCATGGGCTCCGTTTACAGGTATCTTCATTGCTAGAATTTCTAAAGGGCGTACTTTAAGACAACTTCTCTTGGGCGTTCTAATCATCCCTTCCTTGGGTACATTTTTTTGGTTCTCGGTTTTTGGGACCTCAGCTTTTGAACTTATTGAATCATGGGGCTCTTATAATAATGAGTTTGGAAATGTCTTCTCATCCATTTTTGTGTTTTTTGGAAACTACCCTATAGCCACCCTATTGAATTTCACAACCATCTTTTTACTTATCAGTTTTTTGGTGACCTCAGTAGATTCTGCCGTATTCGTGTTAAGCATGTTTACGGACCATGGTAAAAAGGACCCTAATAAAAAGCATAGACTTATTTGGGCCGTTTTTATTTTGATGGCTACCATGTCCTTACTTCTTCTAGGAAATGCCAAACCTGACATAGATGTACTTACCGCTGTACAAAAGCTCTTAATTGTAACCTCTTTACCATTTGCACTTTTTATGGTGTATATGGCTGGAGCTTTTGTATGGGAACTTATGAATAGAAAAGAAAAGCTGACATAAAACTGAGGCTTTCTATTGCCTAACCTTATTGTTCAACAAATTCATTGCCCTTTCCCGTTGATTTTCCGATGCTCAGAAACCCCTGTAAAAACAAGGTTCTCGATGAAGTGTTTTAAATCTCCGATAAGCCAAAATGCTATTCAACAAAAAATTAAACTTTGACATCGGAAAAATGTCATTTGGCAACAAACGCGTTTTTTGAGTTAATAGTCGCCGTAAATTAGCTTCAGAAATAAAAACCCCCACCGTCATGAACAAGAAATTAAAAAGCCTACTTTATTTAGCCAGTTTTGTTACAGCAGTAATTATTTATAATAATGAGAACAAAAGTCAACAAACAGAGCATGCGGTGGCAGACGTTACTATAGAACAAGTTTCAACCCAACACGGATTGAACTAAAAAATATTATGAAGACTATTTAGGTTTCCCAAAAGCCTAAATGTTTTCACCTCGAACATTCCTACTTAAAATGCGAAAAGGACCTAGATATATCTAGGTCCTTTTTTTATTCTTGTTTCTATTCTAGTCCCCTTCGGATACAAATATTTAGAACAATTCTTGTTTTACTGCATCAAAATATTGAGCACTAACAGGTATTTCCTTATCGCCTATATAAATATCTCGCCCTTTTAAAGCAGTTACTTTATTTCGATTTACAATATAGGAACGATGAACACGCATAAACTGGTCTTCTGGTAAAATATCCAATAACTTTTTTAGTGACTGCAAGCTCATTAGCTTTTTATCTCCTATATAAAAATTGACATATTCACTATCGCTTTCAATGTAGAGAATATCGTTATACTTTAGTTTATGAAGGTCATAGCCAGACTTTACGGTAATACTGTCATTACCTGATGATGCCTTTCCAATGTCAGCTTCATCTTGGTTGGGTTTTGCTTTGTTCACCGCAGCCAAAAATCGCTCAAAAGTGATGGGTTTTAAAAGGTAGTCAAGCGCATTAAGTTCAAAGCCTTCAAGAGCATACTCAGAATAAGCAGTGGTAAAAATAACTTGGATATGACCAGGAACCAACTTGGCAAAATCAGTACCTTTTATTTCTGGCATCTGGATATCTAGAAAAAGCAAATCTACTTTTTCATCTTTCATAATCTGTAGTGCTTCCAAAGGGTTGGCCACTTCCGCTACGAGCGTTAAAAAATCTAATCGCTCTATATAGCTTTTTAATAGGCCACGCGCCAATTCTTCATCATCTACAACAATACATTTAATGGGTTCCATTTAAACTTATGCTAAGGTTTACGGTATAATTTTCTGGGGTCTGTTCAATAATTAACTCATGCTTGTTAGGGTACAGAATTTCTAAGCGTTTCTTTACATTTTCTAATCCAATACCGCCTACTTTATCCTTTTGAGCAGGCATTTTAGAGACGCTATTGGCAACATGAAAATCTATTTTATGCTCATCAGAATGTACTTTTATATCCAAATATCCATCTGCCACGTGATCAATATTACCATGTTTGAGAGCATTCTCTACAAAAGGAATAAATATCATGGGCGCTATCATTGCACCAGAATTGGACACTTGAAAATCTGTCTTTATCGGGAATGGTTTACTACTCTTTAACCGAAACAAATCTAAGTAATTACGAATGTAAGCAATCTCCTTTTTAATAGGTACTGTTGGCTGTTCGCATTCATACAACACATACCTCAACATTTCTGACAATGTTCCTATACTTTCCTGTGTTTTATTAGAATCAATTACAGATAACGCATAAATATTATTAAGCGAATTGAATAAAAAATGGGGGTTTATCTGAGATTTTAAAAACTTCAATTCCATCTGAAGGTTTTCATTCTTATTCCTTATGGTCTCCTCTTCTTTCTTTTGTGCAAACAAAAAAGTTTCTACAAAAGTAGCAAGCACATAAGCAATGGAAAGAATTAAAAACTGTATAAATATTTGAGGAGGGCCTAAGGGCGGGCCTCCTCCTCTAGGTGCACCTCTCATTGGTGGAGGAATACCACCTACTCGTAAAGCAGGGTTTTCTGAAATTAAAAAGGAGCAAAAAACAATAAGTAACAAGGAGGTAATCCCAAACAGTAAATACTTTTTCTTGAATAAGAGCGCTGGTGCCGTTATATAAATCAATACGGCAATAACAACAATCTGCATTATAAAAGAAAGTGTGTTTTTCTCTAAAAAATTATTGTCTTCATTGAGCAACAGCCAAGCCATAAGCCATACTGCTAGCCACAAGAAAACATGAAAAAGAAAGCGATAGGTTTGTTTCATACTACAAATTAAGGTAATTATTTCTCAGTGAAACCCAAAAACGACCATTCAAAACCCGTTAAAGAATGGGGTTTACTGAGCAGAATACAGCATTCACTTAAAAGCTCTCGTCACTTACCAATTGGTGTCATACCGCATATAACCTTTGCCCACCTTTGTAATCACAAATACAAACAATTTAAAATTAAAAATCATGAAAAAAAGTTCATTTTATACTGCAATCGCAACAGCAACTCTTACCCTTATTACCATTCAAACAGGCTTTGCTCAGGAGAAAGGCAAACAAGAACCACCATCAGCAACTGAATTAATAAAAGAGATGGATGCTAATGAAGATGGAAAATTATCTAAAGACGAATTAAAAGGCCCTATTAAAAATGACTTTGCAACAATAGACACTGACGAAGACGGCTTTCTTTCTCTTGAAGAATTAAAAAATGCACCAAAGCCTAAGAGAGGTAAAAAGCAATAAAAAATTCAACTAGAAAAAGTTCAAATTGAAACATATGGTGTCCCTGGAGGCGAGGTTCCCCCGAACAGATGACCCTCCAGCCGGGCTCCACTAGAAGATAACAACCATGCAGGCTCTATAATAGACTTGGCATTTAACGTTGTAAATTTTGACTTTCCTACACTTACCTCAAGCAGTTTTACTGGATCACAGTGGGCTTTAGAAATAAACTTATACATGATATCATCAAAATTAAACAAGAAATCATGAAGAATACAATCATCGGTATTTTAATAGGCTTCTACTCCTTATGCGCTAGCGCTCATAGTTCAAAAATAGAAACAATGACTTTGGCTCAGGACCAACAAAA
Organism: Zobellia nedashkovskayae; assembly: GCF_015330125.1. NCBI lineage: Bacteria > Pseudomonadati > Bacteroidota > Flavobacteriia > Flavobacteriales > Flavobacteriaceae > Zobellia > Zobellia nedashkovskayae. Next base: position 522,024 of record NZ_JADDXR010000002.1, read on the forward strand.
TAATTGGACATTACATATAAGTTCATCTTTTGACGGTTTTAGAAATCAATTAATTCAGAATTTTCCTGATATTAAAATTGATGAGTTATCTACCGATGAATTTCAAAAACTGGTTACAGGTTATATAAAGGACAATATTTTCTTAAATGCCAATACCAATTTCATAGGAGAGCTGAGAGAAGGTGCCATAAAATTAGGTCATCAAACGGACCTAGATTTTAATGTTATTGGCTTGCCCAATGAAATAAGCACTTTACGAGTTCAAATAAAAGGTTTTGACGAGACTTCTGATCATAATACTATCTTCAATATAATAGATGCAACGGATTCCTCTAAAAACTTCGAAATAAAAAAAGATAATCAGTTTACGGTGTCTATTGAAAAAGCAAATGGTAAGTTTCAAGCAAGTGGTGAAGAGTCCAGTTTACTAGTGCCTTTTATCGCCCTGACATTGCTTGTGCTTTTTTCTGTATTTGTCATTTCAAGGATATTTAAACAAGAGGAAGTCGTACTTAGAGCGGTATAATTATTTTCCTATACCGACTAATTCCACACATTCGCTGAAAAGTAATTGGCACGTACTGATTATTATATTTTAACGTCCATTCATTTAGTAAATTGAAAGAACAACATTTTTATTATTCAGTTATTTAAAAACAAAAACAATGAGAAAAAACATTTTAAATAAAGTTATTCCATTAGGCGTCACCTTTAGCGTAATCTGTTTTGGGCTTATTGCTTGCAGTACCGATGCCACTGATGATACAGTTATTGATGAAGACGCAGAAGAAGAAACAATGACGGAACTGCATGCAGCATATGCAGCCTTTAATACAGATGCAACTACCATTTATTTAGATGGCTCTGAAGTTGTAATTGAAACCACCGGTTTGCCAAATCATGAAACCGTATACTGGGGAGAAGACAGCAGCCTTTATAAAGATGAGCCAGATGTGGCATTGACACCTAGTATAATGACCAGCAACAATAATGCTACTACAATACGGGTAGATGCCACACCAGACCTAACGGGCAACACTGTAGAAACACAATTCAACACAATTGGTATTGCTGTTAGTGGGTCCTCCTTATTTAATGATCAGGAAGGTGCCGGCGCATTGGACCAAGCCGCTGCAAGCTTAGATTGGACAGGCGCACACATTGGCCCTGGTGTATACCATTATCATTTAGAGCCCATAGCTTTTACTAATGATGATGATAAATTGGTCGGTATTTTACTGGACGGTGTTTTTCTCTACGGAAGAAAATGTACTACTACAGGTACCTACCCAACAGATTTGGACGAATCTGGAGGTCATGTTTCTACTACTCAATATACTGATGGAGAAGAAGAATACCACTACCATATCATAAACGAAGTATATTCTACGACAGGATCATACCTTGCCTTTGCCGGTCCTTACCAAGGTTATTGAAAATATTATGAAATTATTCTACTTTATGTTATTTCTAATGCTCTCTCTTGCAAGTTGCAAAGAGAGCAAGGAAGTAGAACCAAAGGTTGAAGAAACCATTGTCATCAATAACTTTGAAGTACTAAAAAAGGATTTGATACTAAATCAAATTGAAGGGAGATGGTACTACAAAAATGAGCCGTTCAATGGTTACTCGGTAAAATTTCATGCTAATGGAGCATTGGGTGAACGCTTAGGTTATGTAGACGGGAAAAGGGAAGGGATTTTCAAACAATGGTCCAATAACAATGTACAGCGCGTTCAATCCTATTATAAACACAATCGGTTAGATGGCATATATAAAACCTGGTGGGAGAACGGTACACTATCCGAAGAGTCTCATTATGTAAATGGTGTTCTCCATGGAGAGCAAAAATACTGGTATGCTACAGGTGAAATTTCAAAAGTGAGAAATCTAGTAGAAGGCAAAGAGGAAGGAATGCAAAAAGCCTGGCTTCAAAATGGTAAGCTATATGTAAACTACGAAGCCAAAAATGGCCGGATTTTCGGAATGAAAAGGGTTAATTCATGTTATAAACTACAAGATGAAGTTGTTATCAGAGATAAAAAAATATAGCTTTTTACTATTGCTTCTGGCTTTTACAGCATGCAATCAAACGGTAAAAAAAGAGAATCAAAAAAAGGAGATCTCCAGCAGGGTGGAGTTTTTACCTTACTTTAATGACGAATCTTTTACGCCGCATTGGTTGGAACCAGGTACTCAAGAAGAAAAAGAATTCCATAAGATTCCGGACTACAAACTTTTAAATCAATTGGGAGACACTATCACTCCTAAAACTTTTGATAGTAAGATATATGTAACGGATTTCTTCTTTACAAGCTGTCCAGGCATTTGCCTTAAAATGATGGGTAATATGCAAAAAGTTCAAGAAGCTTTCTTAAAAGACCCAAGCGTATTGATACTATCACATTCCGTGACACCTACTATAGACTCTATTCCTGTTCTAAAGACCTATGCAGATAAAAATGGAATTATAGATAACAAATGGCATTTGGTAACTGGTGATAAACAAGAAATTTACAACCTAGGAAGAAACCAATATTTTGTTGAAAACGATTTAGGGGTTCCCAAGGATATAAACGATTTCTTGCACACCGAGAACTTCTTGCTCATTGACAAAAACAAACACATTAGGGGCATCTATAACGGCTTAAACCGTTCTTCTGTAGCCCAATTAATTACCGATATAAAAGCCTTGAAAAAGGAATAACGACCTATGACGGTATTTAGAAAAATTAGGAGAAAACTCCTAGATTCAGGAAAACTTAAAAGCTATTTGGCTTATGCCTTTGGAGAGATTTTACTTATTGCCATAGGTATATTAATTGCTTGGAAAATCAATGACCTGAACGAGATTCGCAAGAACAGAATAGTTGAGCTTAAAATATATGAAAGTCTATATGATGAACTCAATATGAACTTAAACATCTTAAATACCAATATTGAACGGTATTCAGATACTTCCAAAAGTTTAGAAAATACCATGAATTATATTGGTCTGCCTTCTGAAGAAATTAGCGAAGGAGCAAAAGACACTATTGTTCATATTAACTACTCAGAAATAAATCTATTAGATGGCGCTCTAAATTCTGTTATTAGCACGACCAAATTTGAGCTTATAGAGAGTGACTCCCTAAAAAGTCTGATTACAAATTACCCTTCGGAAATACAGAAATTAAAATCTATAGACTCAAAAATCAAAGAGATTGTAATAGATAGGCTACAACCCGTATTAGAAAAACACTTGGCATTAAAAGACATACTTTCTAAAGACAACCCTAAGTATACAAGGATACAAGAATTTGGAGAACCATCTAACTACAGTGATCTATTGCAAAGTAAAGACTATCAAAACAGCCTGATAGACCGTTTTCTACAGACACAAAATCTACTTACAAGTGCAAAAAAATTAAGAAACAGAACCCAAGTCATGTCTATGAGCCTAAGAAAAGAATTGGGATACACGCTTTAGATAAAGCCTCTCTATTGAAGATTGGTAGTCAACCAAGACTTACCTCACGTGTTCGAAAAAAAAAGATAAAAATCACTGCTACAATCACTTAGTTTTCCCAGCGGTTACATTACCACTTAATAGTTTAAAAGGACTATTCACTATAGTCCTAACATAGAGAAAAATTGTGTTTTATGACTTTCACCAATTGGTATGCGAATGTCATCAATTACAATTCTGTTCCGTTGTATAGTTTTGATGAAGTTTACATTAACCACAAAAGATTTATGTACTCTAACAAACTGATTTTGGGGTAGTTTTTCCAAAATATCTTTAAAACTTAGCAGTGTTAAAATTGCTTTATTACTCCCTACCACATGAATCTTTAAATAATCCTTTAGCCCTTGTACGTACTGTATATCGTCTAAATTGATTTTTACACTTTCATGCTCAGATTTTACGAAAATAAATTTCTGACTCTCATTGGCATCACCATTAGAAGGAAACACATTGGCAGCTGTAGCCGGCATATCTTTACGTGTCAAAATCTCTTTTGTCCTTAAAATAGCTTTAAAAAATCGTTGGTACGGAATTGGTTTTACCAAATAGTCAACCGCATTAAGTTCAAAACCTTCTACTGCATATTGAGAATACGCTGTGGTAAATATAAAAAGTGGAGGGGTATCCAAGGCACTAATAAAATCCAGGCCGTTAATTTGAGGCATCTCAATATCGCAAAAAATAACATCTACCTTTTGTTCGTTTATTGTTGCTATAGCCTCTAAGGGATTAGTAAAAGCACCAACCACTTCTATAAAACCTATTTTTCTACAATAGTCCACCAATATTTCTATGGCCAACGGTTCATCATCTATAATTATGCAGTTCATATTTTATAGGTTTAAAATTAAATTAACTTCATAAATAGACCCATCATCCTTTATAACCAATTCATGAGAATTAGGGTATAAATAATTCAATCTGTTCTTTACGTTCTGCAGCCCCACACCACTACTCTCTGACTTTGCTCTGAAACTCCCTATTTTGTTTACAACGTATAGATGTATAGACTTCTCTTTGATCAAAAGGTTTATTTTTACACTGGTCTTTCCGTCATAGTCCGTACCGTATTTAAACGCGTTTTCTATGAATGAAATAAATAGTAGTGCCGGTATTATCTTTCCTGTATCATCACCAGATATTTTAAGAAATACATTCTCACTATCTGCCAATCGTAACCTTTGCAAGGCTACGTAACTTTTTATATATTCTATTTCTTTATTCAGTGGTACTAGGTCTTTATCTGCCTCATATATCATATAACGCATTAATTCCGATAAATTTATAATAGCTTCTGATGTATCTGGCGATTTCTTGACCGATAACGAGTAAATGGTATTAAGCGAGTTAAAAAGAAAATGAGGGTTTAACTGCGTTTTTAGAAACTGCAATTCCGATTGTACCTTCTCCTTCTCAACCGACCTACGAAGGTTCTCATTCTTTTGTAATTCCGTATAAACACGGAGCATTATGGCAAAAATATAAGGTATTCCAAAAACTACAAATGGCATTAGAGAAAACCGGATAGGCATCCTAGATTCCCTTCGTTCTTTCATATAATCCGTAATGGGACCAAAGTCTTTTGGCCCTTCAGGAGGAAATAAACTATGCGATCCGTAACCGACAATCGATATTAATACTATAGAAATACCAATATAGATTTTTATTTTATCCTTTAGCAGGAAGTTGGGAACCAGATAGTAATAATTGAAGTAAAATAATACCGCCGCCATTACCAATTTAATAATAATATGAGGTGGTATGGACCTTGACTCAAGTAAAAATGGATAAATTAAAACGCCAAAAAGGGCACACCATAAGAAGGCATGTACAAACCACTGTGGCAAGTATTTTCTTTTAGAGGCGTTCATTTTATTAATCCAAAATGTTTATTTTCAAATCCTTAAGTTCCAAAACCGAAATATAGGGGTCTTCTCCTTTTTCTATTTTTCTCAAAACCACATTTCCTACCAGCATAGCTTCTTTTTCTGATTCAAAAGATTTCTTTCCTTGTATTGCCGGTATAAAATCTTGTTTTACCAATATCTTATCATCATACAAAATTTTATACCCATATCCTTCATCAACCTGCAAAACTTCTGTATGAAGTCCTTTGGTATATAATTTCGCTCCACTATAGTTAAATGCAATATAAACAAGAATAACGGCCAAAGCCGTTAAGAAAAAATATGTTTTTTTTGTTTTCATATATACCTAATTAAAAAAATGGGGCAGCCCTCAAAGTACCGCCCCACTACTAACTCAAAAAACTCAACTAATCTTCATCATCATACTCATCAAAAGGAAAAAACTCATATAGGTCATCTAAATAAAGACTTCCCGTTTTCCCTAAGCCAACAACAGCTTTAGTTCCGTTAGAAAAGGCAACCCCATCTTGTCTTGTAGTGCCTTCAAAACTTGTTTTTAATTCCCATTCATCTGTGCTTGGGTCATACTGCCAAACAGTACCTAATGTTCCGCTAGATACTCCGGTAGCGATATAACCATACCCATTTAGAGTAAAACCAACTGCATTACTTCTTGTAATGGAATAATCATCTTCTTCATCAAGGTCCAGTTTTTTGGTCCAAGTCTCGGTAGCTGCATCAAATGCCCAGAAGTCATCAATATAAATCCCGTTTGAGACCCCTGTTCCTAAGTAAACCTGATCACCAATAGTGAATGTTGTAGCTGCTCTTCTTTTATCTCCACCAAAACCAACTAATTCAGACCATGAATCCGTACCAGGGTTATACTTCCAAAAATCTTTACGATCATTCTCCCCATCATACCCTGTTCCAAAATAACCAAATCCATTCATACCAAAAGCAATAGCACTACGTCTACCGGTTGTTGGCAAAGAAGCTATTTCCTCCCATGAATTAGAGCCAGCATTATAAGTGAAAAAATCGTTCAGTTCATCTAATCCATCATATCCTGAACCTATGTAACCCGTTCCGTCTATTTCAAAACCTACAGCGGCATTTCTAGCGCTTCCTATAAAGTCTGCTTTTTGTGACCAAAAATCGCCGTCCATGTCATAAGACCAAAAAGAAGTAAGATAATCATCGCCGTCATAACCTACTCCAGTATACCCTATATTACCAATAGTAAAGCTTGCAGTTCCACTACGGGGACTACCATCAAAAACGGACCTATCTACCCAGTTCCCCAGGTAATCATCGTCATCATCATCATTTGAACAACTTACCAGTGAACAGATCACTGTGCTGAAAATTGTTATCGTTCCTATATAGTACTTGAATCCTTTCATGTGCTTTTCTATTTTGTTAGCCAGTTAATTTTCCCCAAAACTAGGACACAGTTTTCACCCTTGAAACCTAAATAGATGAAGCCCTGTATTTAACACATGAACAGGCCTATTTAATCTACCAAAACGATTTCTTGTTTAATAGCCAAAACTCAGGGTTTGGTCTTATAACTATGAGTATTGGTCTATTCCTGTTTTTAAGCACTACGGCGTACAATACATTTACGTTCAAATAATATGTATATGAAAAAATCCCTAGTCACTTTTATCTGCTTGTCAACCCTAATTTCATGCAGTACCGACGCCATAAACAGTTCCGATTTTGAGGCGGGCGATACCTTTACGGATAGTGATATACGCGTTGTTCAGTTAGACACCATGACGGTAGATTTTTCTACTATGAAGTTTGATAGTATAGATACATCACAATCCTCACGCATGCTTGTTGGAAAATATAATGACCCTGTTTTTGGCACAGTCAAAACCGCAAGTTTTATGGAATTGATTCCCTCTTCCTATTATATTGATACAGATGCTGAATATGACAGTATAACTTTCTTACTTAGACCGGACAATTACTATTACAATGACACGCTACAATCCAACACGATACATATAAAACAAGTAACCGAAAACCTTAAGCCTGCAGATGGCGTTAATTTCTATAATACAAGTACCATAGATTTTGATGAAGAAGATTTAGGCAGTCTAACGTACTACCCCAGACCCATAGGCACAGATTCTCTTGAAATAAAACTGACGGATTCTTTAGGGCAAGGACTTTTTGATAATTTACAACTGAAGAAAATAACGACTTACGATGAGTTGAAAAATTACTTTTACGGTATTACCATGCAACCAGATCAAGAAGATGACGGTGCTGTAATAGGTTTTTCTTTGACTTCCAATATGCGACTCTATTACACCATAGCGGAAGAAAACGAGAGAACCCAATACTCAACTGATTTTCTCATAAATACGTCTAGCTCTCCTGTACCGTTTTTTAACCAAATTTCTGCAGACGAACCCAATGAATATTTAAAGATGTTGACTGATCAGGAATTTAATCTTCATAGCTCTGAAACGGGCAACCTAAGTTTTATCCAGTCTGGAATTGGTATTGCAACTAGACTTGAGTTTCCTAATATAAAAACGGTGTTTGATATTCAAGGACAGGGAACGCTATTAGATGCCTCCCTTAAAATTGCACCTGCCATAAGCTCATATAATGATGCACTGGCCTTACGAGACACCTTATCCGTCTTTATCGTTGATCAAAACAATGAACTAACTAGTCAATTGATTTCTACAGATGGTTCTGCTGCACAGGCAATTTTAAACAGAGATAATCAAGAGTTCAATGATATTTATTACGAATTACCCTTAAGTGGATACCTGGAAGGTCTACTATCCGTAGACCAAGAATCTTCGGATGCCCTGATTCTTTTACCCAGCAATTACAATTCGACAGTGGACCGTTTTGTACTCAATACAGATATAAATACTCAAGGCACCACTCTTGAACTTACTTATGCCATTTATGATGAAGATGAATAAAGTCGCACTCTTTTCCACTTTAACAGTATTCTTAAACTTCTGTTCTCTACGGGCACAATCAGAGGGTTTAACGAGTTCCCCATATTCATTATATGGTCTAGGCACCATAAACCAATCTAGCATTGGGCGGACTAACGGAATGGGCTATACAGGAATAGGTCTTAAAACCTCAAATCAAATTAACAATTTAAACCCTGCTAACTACGCATTAATTCCAGAAGGTTCATTTTTTTATGATATTGGACTAAAAGGGGAATACAACCAGTATAGCAACAAAGCTGATAGTGAAACAAAAACCACCATAAATTTCTCTAATATAGCAATTGCCTTTAGGATAGCAGAAGGTTTTGGAGCGGGTATATCTCTTGTTCCTTACAGCGAAGTGGGTTATTCTTTAATTGGAATAAATACGAACATTGAGGGAACAGATGAAACATTTGAAAGTAATGTAAACGGAATTGGGGGTTTAAGCGAACTTAAATTTAACTTGGGTTATAGTGTTTTACCTAATTTAAGACTTGGCGCTAACGCATCTATTTTATTCGGAAACATTGAAGAAAACGAAGCTTTTATAATTAATCAGAGTGCTTTTAGCTCAGAAGAGACTACAAATTATTCCGGTATTCGTTTGGGGCTTGGTATGCACTTTGATCTTTCCGATAATTTTACTATTGGTAGTACCGTTCAGCTTCCAACGAGCTTAAAAGGCAACATAAAACGTTCCATAACCAAGAGTTTAGATGGCACGGAAATTACCGTAGAAGATGGAGAAAGTGACACTTCTGCAGACTTTAATATGCCACTTGAAGTGGGTATAGGAATGAGTGCGAATATTCTTGAGTCGTTCACTCTAAGTGCTGATTATAAAAAGAATTATTGGGATGCTACAGGGCAGACAGAAAGCCTTGGCAGCTATGCCGATCAAGACATTTTTGGAATTGGCGTTGAATATGTAAAAGACCCTACAAGTTATAAATATACAGACCGTATTCGTTACAGAACCGGTTTTAACTATGACAACGGATATCTTTCTATAAACGGAAAAAAAGTAGACGGATATAATATTACAGCCGGTATAGGTATACCCGTAGGTCAAGGACAAAAATCTATGATGAACCTTTCCTATAGTTATGGCTCAAAAGGTCAAATTCAAAACATACTGATAAAAGAGAACTTTCATCTACTAACCTTGAATTTAAGCCTAGAAGATCTTTGGTTTCAGAAACGAAAAATTAACTAGGCCTAAAAATTATATTATTTTGAACGCGGTAGAAAAACCTCGGCCATCATACAGCGAGCGCTACCGCCACCACAAGTTTCAATAGTATCTAAAGAGCTATGAATAATTTCACAGTACGTTTCAATAGCTTCAATTTGCTTTGAAGTTAAGCTGTTGTATGCAGATGAACTCATCACCAAATACCTCTTGTCATCACCTCCCAAAACTTGAAGCATGTTACCGGCAAAGTGATGCATTTGCTGTTCAGTAATTTTAATGATTTCCTTACCATCTTGCTTCAGATGATCAATTACATTTTTGCGTTCTTTTTTATCGTCTATAGTATCAAGACAGATAACAGAAAAGTTTTCGGCCAAGCACATCATAACATTTGTATGATAAATGGCCATTCTTTTACCGTCAACAGATTGGTTTGCGGTAAAAATCACTGGAGAATATTCAAAATCTTCGCAGAACTCTATGAACAACTCTTCATCTGCCCTTCCAGAAAGTGCACAGTAAGCTTTTTTGTTTACTCTATCCAGCGCTATACTGCCCGTGGCTTCAAGAAAAACACCTTCTGCTTCTGCAGAAGTATAATCAACTATATTTTCAATGTGTAAACCTTTTTCTTCAAGAGTTTCCAAAATATCTTCGCGCCTTTCACTACGTCTATTTTCTGCAAACATAGGATACAGACCTACCGTACCATTAGCATGAAATGAAATCCAATTATTAGGAAATATAGAATCCGGAGTATCTGGTTCCTTCGTGTCTTCAACTACAATTACGTTCACACCTTTTGAACGCAAAACATCTACAAAAGCATCAAATTCTTGTTGTGCTTTTGAATTGATTGTCGTATTCTGAACATCTATATCTTCTTGAAAATAATTATTGACCGCAGTCTGCTCGTTCATCCTAAAATTGACCGGACGAATCATTAGTATGTTATTCGTAATCTGCATAAAGATTTAATTAATTTTTCGCAAAATTAATGCTTTTAAATCTGGATAACCTAGTATAAAAAGAAAAGTTAGGTTAAAAGAAACGTTACGAAAAAGGGAAGTTTTATCTACTTAGAAATACGGACACAAGTAACTAAACCAAATATTATTCCCGGACCAAAGGCAGCGTACTACAACGCAAAAGACCTTCTTGCTTAGCTATTTCCGAATAGGGAATCTCTTCTACAGTAAAACCTTGCTCGCGCAACCAATTATTAAGACGTGTAAAGTTCTTTTCAGAAACTACTACTTCTGGTGAAATAGAAAATACGTTACTGAACATTTGATACATTTCGTCAGGAGAAATTTCAAATATATTTTCTTTTCCAAAAAAGTCTACTAACCATTGATATTCTTCCTCTACTAAGAATCCATTTTTATGCAAAATTGCCTTTCCTTTTCCCAAAGGCTGAAAACAACAATCTAGATGCAAGGCGTTCTGTTTTGCATCAGTATTGGATTTTCGTAACTGAAACGATTTTATTTTTTTAGAGGGAAATTGCTCCGTTATATAATCTATTGCGGCTTGGTTTGTTCTGGCCGTAATATAACTTGGGTAATCATCTGCGGTATACGTTCCAATAAAAATATAATCTCCCCATGGCATAACATCACCTCCTTCTACGTGCGCTTCAGCAGGTGGGTGAAGAATATTAGCATCATCAATCCTGTCTAAAACGTGAAGAATAGCCTCTACTTCTTTCTCTCTTTCTGGTAAAATATTTGCTATGATAAGTTTGTCTTCTATGACGAAAGCAATATCCCTAGAAAAAATCTGATTACAATCTGTTAAGACTTCTGGTCTGTAAACCTGAACATCATACTTCTTCAATACATTAGAAAAAGCATCCATCTCAAGAACCATATCTTCTTCTTTAGGATATGTACCTGCTAATATGTGCTCTAGTGATTTAGGGTCATATGCCTCTTCTGGTTTGGGAGTAGGGCCGTTACTTTTAGCGGTACCTAAAACCAAAACTTTTAACTTAGAAATCTCATCTGTAACGTGAAGCTTAAGCATATACTTTTTGTTGGTAAAGATAAGAGAACCAACCAGTGTGCCACAATAATTTGATGAATAAAAAAATGTCCCTTTTTGAGAATCTCAAAAAAGGACATTTATATAAATTATTACTGATGCTTACCTCTTACTTACCTCTACAAAAGGACGAAGGTTAGCTCCAATATAAACTTGCCTTGGTCTTCCTATTGGTTCACCTCTTAAACGCATTTCTCTCCACTGCGCTATCCAACCAGGTAAACGCCCTAGTGCGAACATAACAGTAAACATCTCTGTAGGTATACCCAATGCACGATAGATTATACCTGAGTAGAAATCTACATTAGGATACAATTTTCTATCTACAAAATATTGATCTTCTAAGGCTTCTTTTTCTAAACCTTTGGCTATAGCTAATATAGGATCATCAATTCCTAAATTCGCTAAAACATCATCTGCTGCTTTCTTGATAATTTTTGCTCTTGGATCAAAGTTTTTATAAACTCTGTGACCAAAGCCCATTAACCTAAAAGGGTCTGACTTATCTTTAGCTTTCGCCATATATTTTTTAGTGTCACCACCATCTTTCTCAATAGCTTCAAGCATTTCTAATACAGCTTGATTTGCACCACCATGTAATGGACCCCATAAGGCAGATATACCTGCAGAAAGAGAAGCAAAAAGACCAGCATGTGACGAACCTACTATTCTAACGGTAGACGTAGAACAGTTCTGCTCGTGATCAGCGTGTAAAATCAATAACTTATCCAATGCATCAATTACCAAATCATCTTTACAGTACATTTGGTTCGGTTTTTTGAACATCATTTTATGAATGTTCTCTACGTACCCCAAAGTATCATCACCATAATCTAATGGCAATCCTTTTTTCTTTCTAAGCGTCCAAGCAACAAGTACCGGGAATTTAGCCAAGATACGGACTATAGCGTGGTACATGTCTTTTTCTGAAGAAACATCAACTGTAGTTGGATTAAAAGCAATCAAAGCGCTTGTTAGCGAAGACAAAACACCCATTGGATGTGCTGACTTTGGAAAACCATCCAAAATCTTTTTCATCTCCTCATCAACTTGAGACTCTTCCTTTATATCCGCATGAAATTTTTCTAACTCTACCTTATTAGGCAATTCTCCAAAAATCAAAAGATAGGCAACCTCTAAAAAATCTGCTTTCTCTGCTAATTCTTCTATAGAATAACCACGATATCTCAAAATTCCTTTTTCACCATCTAAAAAAGTTATGGCACTTTCACAGGAACCCGTATTTTTATAGCCGGGATCTATGGTTATCATACCGTTTGTGGCGGATCGCAAAGATTTGATATCTATCGCGAGCTCATCCTCCGTACCCTTTATAACTGGGAAATCGTATTTCTTACCGTTGTACTCTAAAGTAGCTTTATCTGACATTTTTGAATTTTACTTAAAATTGAAGTGGACGTAAATTTACGCAAAATGAAACATCTTAACAAGAGATGTTTTTTCGTTTAATTAATAATTAACAATGATTAGATTTCTTGTTGTAGAAAAATTATAAAACATATAATTTTTCATAGTATTCGTCTAATGATTTCTCCCAAGTGAACCTAACCTTCTCTGCATTGCTTTTTATTTCATTCCATTTAGGCTTATCATTCTTCCAAACGTCTACGGCCTCACTAAAGTTCTTGACCATATTTTTAATTTGTTCATCATAGGTTTCCCCACCAAAAGCAAAACCGGTCACATTGTGCTCAACAGTATCCTTTAGACCTCCGGTATGATGCACAAAACAAGGGTTTCCGTTACGCATTGCCAACATTTGACTAATACCACAAGGTTCAAAAAGACTTGGCATACAATACAAATCGGTCTCCAAATACATGGAGTCTATTAAATCTTCTGATTGTCCGTTCGTAAAGATAAAATTAGCGTGCTTGTAGCTCATGCTTCGGAAAAACTCTTCATAATCTGGATCTCCAGTTCCTAAAAGCATAAAAATACCATCTACTTCTCGAAGTTTTTCCAACATTTGCTCAAAAGCTTCGGGTGACCTTTTAAAGAAATAAAATTTTTGCTCCGTTAACCGTGCTACACTAGAGGCAACAAACTTGGGTTTATTACCTACATGTTGCATTATTTTTTCACCGGTATGAGCCAAGAAATCTGATTTATACTTCTTTGACTCGTCCTGTAACCATCCAAAAAGTGCTTTGACCGTATTTCGGTATAGCAACCCTTTTTTAGCTTCTCTAATATTATTATAATTAGATGCGTTTAGAATTCCAACTAACCTACCTTCATTATTGGCTTGTTGCAAATCTTTCTCCAAACCTTCTCCTCCAACAAATTCTGGCCGCGCACTAGGCAACATTACGTCTTCTTTATAAGATGGTGATACGGTATGAACAGAATCTGCTAAACGAATACCGACAGCCATAAGGTTAATGCAATCTTGGTAGCGCGGATCTTTCAATACATCATGATCCAACTGTAATTCTGGAAACCAATTATGTACGGACGCGTAATTATCATAAAATGGGCGTATACCTTGTATAGCCAAATTATGAATACTATATACGTAACGCATCTTCTTTAGCTCTTTGTAGCTAGGATGATATGTTTTTAAGAACAATAAAGCACTGGCATGCCAGTCGTGCATATGAACAACATCCAATTGTCCAAAAGCACCCATTTTTATAGCTTCTGCAACAGCTGTGCAAAAAATCATATACTTTATAAAATCAGTAAAAAAAGGCTCTGTTGGATCATCGTGATAAATATGTGCTATTCCACCCTCTTGAATTTCAGGATGGTGAATAACATAATGCACTATATTCGGAAATTCTTTTTTCCCCACCACTTCATAGAGTTCAGCCCTATAATTAGTTCCCCTTAGATGAAAATCTAGATTAGTCTTAAAGGTTCCGTTAACATGAAGTCTTGAATATGCCGGCACCACCACGTGGACCTTATCACCCCGATTAGAGATATGTCTTGGCACATCCCGAACAACATCGCCCATACCCCCTGCTTTACAGTTGGATATCCCATCATTTTCTGCGGCGACAAAAAGAAAATTATTCATACGAGGCTTTGGTTAGAAGTTTGTTAAAAAGGTAGGCAAACTTTGTCATTAGTGCAAAAAAAAAGCCCTTCTGATTCGAAAAATATCGAAAGAAAGGCTTTTTTTTAAATTGCTCATTTAAGCACTAAATCATTATTTAATGTTAAATGCTTTATCCTGAGGATAATACGCCATTTCACCCAATTCTTCTTCAATACGAAGTAATTGATTGTACTTGGCCATACGGTCCGACCTAGAAGCAGAACCTGTTTTAATTTGACCAGTATTTAACGCTACAGCTAAATCTGCAATAGTATTATCTTCTGTTTCACCTGATCTATGACTCATTACAGAAGTATATCCTGCATTTTTAGCCATATTAACAGCTGCTATAGTTTCAGTAAGTGTACCTATCTGGTTTACTTTTATCAAAATAGAGTTTGCAATACCATTCTCTATACCTTTTGCTAAACGCTCTACATTTGTAACAAACAGGTCATCACCAACTAATTGTACTTTATCACCAACTTTTTCAGTTAAAGATTTCCAACCGTCCCAGTCATTCTCATCCATACCATCTTCAATTGAGATGATAGGATATTTAGCACTTAACTCCGCTAAATACTGAGCCTGCTCTTCAGAAGTTCTAATCACTCCTTTATCACCTTCAAACTTAGTATAGTCATATTTGCCATCTACATAAAATTCAGCAGAAGCACAATCCAAGGCTATCATTATTTCATCACCTAATTTATAACCAGCATTCTCTACAGCTTTTGCGATAGTCTCAAGAGCGTCTTCAGTACCACCTGCCAAGTTTGGAGCAAATCCACCTTCATCACCTACTGCCGTACTTAAACCTCTATCATGTAAAACCTTTTTCAAGTGATGAAAGATTTCAGTTCCCATTTGCATGGCGTGTGAAAAACTTTTTGCCTTTACCGGCATTACCATAAATTCTTGAAAAGCGATAGGAGCATCTGAATGCGAACCACCGTTAATTATATTCATCATAGGTACAGGCAAAGTATTTGCACTAACACCACCAACATAACGGAACAAAGACAAGCCTAATTCATTGGCTGCTGCTTTAGCTGCTGCTAAAGACACGCCCAAAATAGCGTTAGCACCTAATTTTGATTTATTTGGCGTACCATCTAAGTCAATCATTACTTGATCAAGAAGATTTTGCTCAAAAACGGACATTCCCAAAACTTCTTCGGCAATTATCGTATTTACGTTTTCTACTGCTTTAAGAACTCCTTTACCCATAAAGGATTTGCCTCCATCACGAAGTTCTACTGCTTCATGCTCACCTGTTGATGCTCCAGAAGGAACTGCTGCGCGGCCTAAAACTCCGTTTTCAGTAATTACGTCTACCTCTACTGTTGGGTTTCCTCTTGAATCTAAAATCTGACGTGCGTGTACACTTAGTATGATACTCATAAATATTATTTTAAGTTTGGAATTCTCTTAAATTTAACCAGCTGTAAATATACAAAACCGTGAAAGTAATGCATTACACAGCACAACTATATTACTGTATTTATAACAATTACTTAACGTTAAGCCATAGCTATTGAATTTTTCTCGATCAATTCATAAAACTGATCAAACAAATATTCCGCATCATGCGGTCCTGCACTTGCTTCTGGATGGTATTGTACCGAAAAAACATCTTTACCTTTCATACGAATACCTGCTACAGTTTGATCATTTAGATGCACATGCGTAATCTCTAAATTCTCATTTGCCTCAGTCTCTTCTCTATTTACAGCAAAACCATGGTTTTGAGATGTAATTTCTCCCTTACCTGTTAGCAGATTTAATATAGGATGATTAAGACCTCTATGGCCATTGTGCATCTTATAGGTAGAAACCCCGTTGGCCAAAGCAATAACTTGATGTCCCAAACAAATACCAAAAACCGGTTTTCCACTTGCAATCATCCCTTTTGCAGTTTTAATAGCATCCGATAAAGGTTCTGGGTCACCAGGTCCATTAGAGATAAAATATCCATCTGCACCCCATGCTTCCATTTCTTCAAATGAAGAGTTATATGGAAATACTTTTATGTACCCCCCACGTTTTGCAAGGTTTCTTAAAATATTCTTTTTGATTCCTATATCTAGAGCTGCAATTTTTAATGGAGCATTTTCATCACCATAAAAATAAGGTTCGGAAGTTGAAACGCTAGATGCAAGTTCCAGTCCCTCCATACTCGGAACTTCGGCCAACTTGGCTTTTAATTCCCCTATATTATCTACATCTGTAGTTATTACGGCATTCATGGCTCCGTTATCACGAATATAACCAACCAATGCGCGAGTATCTACATCAGATATTGCGAAAAGTTCGTTCTCATTCAGAAAAGCCTCAAGACTTTTGTCTGCTCTTGGCCTTGAATAGTTGTAGCTGAAATTTCTGCAAACCAAACCAGATATCTTAATTGAATCTGATTCTACTTCTTCAGCCACAGTACCGTAATTACCGATATGAGCGTTTGTAGTAACCATGATCTGACCAAAATAAGACGGGTCTGTAAAAATTTCTTGGTATCCAGTCATTCCTGTATTAAAACAAACCTCTCCAAATGCAGTTCCATCTTTATCACCAACGGACTTACCATAAAATATGGTGCCATCGGCTAACAATAACAATGCTTTTTTTCGGGATTGATACTTCATACGTTTGTTCTTTTTTTAATTTCACAAATAAACATAAAAAAAAGGATAAACTATTAAGTTTATCCTTTCCCAAATATTATTAAATCTAAACATCTTATTCTTCTGAATCGTCTGCTTTCGTTTCAACATCTTTTTTAGACTCTTTTGCAGAATCTTCAGCTACTGGTGGGGTTTTAGTTTCCTTACCTTCTACCTTAGCAGCTTCTTCACCGCTTTTACCACCTCTTCTACTTCTTCTAGTAGTTTTGGTTTTGGCTTTACCAGCGTTATAAAGTTCGTTAAAATCAACCAACTCTATCATTGCCATATCAGCGTTATCACCCAAACGATTACCAAGTTTAATAATTCTTGTATAACCACCTGGTCTATCAGCAACCTTTTCTGCTACAGTACTGAACAATTCAGTAACTGCAAACTTGTCTCTAAGGTTTTTGAAAACAATACGTCTGTTGTGCGTCCCTTTTTCAGCACTAACATTGTTTTCTGCTTTTGATTTTGTAATCAAAGGCTCAACAAATTGTTTTAACGCTTTAGCCTTAGCTACAGTCGTATTAATTCTTTTGTGCTCGATCAAGGAACATGCCATGTTGGCCAACATCGCTTTTCTGTGCGCTGTCTTACGTCCTAAATGATTGACTTTTTTACCGTGTCTCATTCTTTTGTTCTAATGTATTTCTCCAATCCCAGGGAATTTCCCTTCGTGTAAGAAATATCGATTAATCTTTATCTAATTTATATTTCGAAAGGTCCATTCCAAAGCTAAGCCCCTTATTGATAACCAATTCTTCTAATTCTGTTAACGACTTTTTACCGAAATTTCTAAATTTCATCAAGTCATTCTTATTGAAAGAAACTAAATCTCCCAAAGTATCTACTTCCGCAGCTTTCAAACAATTCAAGGCACGTACAGAAAGATCCATATCTACCAATTTCGTTTTCAACAACTGACGCATGTGAAGTGACTCTTCATCATAAGTTTCAGTCTGAGCTATTTCATCAGCTTCTAAAGTGATACGCTCATCAGAGAACAACATAAAGTGGTGTATTAAAACCTTTGCCCCTTCAGTCAAAGCATCTTTAGGATGAATTGAACCATCAGTAACGATTTCGAAAACCAATTTTTCATAATCCGTCTTTTGTTCAACACGAAAGTTTTCAATACTATATTTTACATTCTTAATAGGTGTAAAAATAGAATCGATAGCTATAGTACCTAAAGCCGCATTAGATTTTTTGTTTTCATCTGCAGGAACATAGCCACGACCTTTGTCTATAACTATCTCCATGTTGATGCTCACTTTAGAATCCATATTACAGATTACTAACTCTGGATTCAACACTTGGTAACCAGAAATAAATTTCTGAAAATCACCAGCAGTCAATTGTTCTTTTCCGCTTACCGAAATTGAAACTACTTCTGCTTCAGAATCTTCTATTTGCTTCTTAAAACGTACTTGCTTAAGATTCAATATAATTTCTGTAACATCTTCTACGATGCCAGATACAACAGAAAACTCATGTTCTACACCATCCATTCTCAAAGATGTAATCGCATGGCCTTCCAAAGACGCAAGCAACACTCTTCTTAGTGCGTTCCCAACAGTCAATCCATAACCGGGCTCTAAAGGACGAAATTCGAACTTCCCTTCGAAATCCGAAGAATCGATCATTATTACTTTATCGGGTTTCTGAAAATTAAATAATGCCATATGACTTAGTGTTCTTTATTATTTAGAGTAAAGCTCAACTATTAATTGTTCTTTGATATTCTCTGGAATTTGAAGTCTTTCAGGAACGGTAACAAAAGCACCTTCACTCTTAGCTGTATTCCAAGTTATCCATTCGTACACTTTGCTGTTACTAGCAAGTGAATCTTGGATAGACTGTAAAGATTTAGATTTTTCACGTACACCTACAACATCACCAGCTTTTAAAGAATAAGATGGTATGTTAACCAATTCGCCGTTAACTGTAATGTGTCTGTGAGATACTAGTTGTCTTGCACCTCTTCTTGAAGGGGAGATACCCATACGGAATACAACGTTATCCAAACGTGATTCACATAATTGAAGTAATACTTCACCAGTAACACCTTGTTTTTTCTTAGCAGTTGCAAAAGTGTTTCTAAATTGCTTTTCTAAAATACCGTAAGTATATTTAGCTTTTTGCTTCTCCATCAACTGTACCGCATATTCAGACTTTTTACCTCTACGTCTTGCGTTACCATGTTGTCCTGGAGGATAATTCTTTTTTTCGAATGATTTATCATCTCCGAAAATTGCTTCGCCAAATTTACGAGCGATTTTACTTTTTGGTCCTGTATATCTTGCCATTTTCTTAAGTTTAGAAGTGTGATTATGAATTAAGGCTTATCCTTCGATAATCGTTAAAAACACTTCTGTGAAATAATAGTAATTAATTAAACTCTTCTTCGTTTTGGTGGACGACAACCGTTATGCGGCATCGGCGTAACATCAATAATTTCGGTAACTTCTATACCAGAATTATGTACGGCACGAATTGCAGATTCTCTTCCGTTACCAGGTCCCTTTACGTAAACCTTTACTTTTCTCAAACCAGCTTCATGCGCAGTTTTAGAGCACTCTTCAGCAGCAACTTGCGCTGCGTATGGAGTATTTTTCTTAGAACCCCTAAAACCCATTTTTCCAGCAGATGACCAAGAAATGACATCTCCTTTTTTATTGGTAAGGGAAATTATAATATTATTAAAAGATGCAGTTACGTGCGCTTCTCCAACCGAATCAACGATTACTTTACGCTTCTTTGCCGCTTTTGCACCTGTTTTTGTAGTTGCCTTTGCCATAATAACCTACTTATTATTTAGTTGCCTTCTTCTTGTTGGCGACCGTTTTTCTTTTTCCTTTTCTCGTCCTAGAGTTATTCTTAGTACGTTGTCCTCGAAGTGGAAGACCTGATCTGTGACGAATACCACGGTAACAACCAATATCCATCAAACGTTTGATGTTAAGTTGTGTTTCCGAACGTAACTCACCTTCTATAGTAAAGGAAGAAACAGCATCCCTGATACGACCTATCTCATCATCGTTCCAATCAGATACTTTTGTATCTTCACTCACTTGGGCTTTCTCTAAAATCTCTTTAGCCCTACTTCTACCGACACCGAAAATATAGGTCAATGCAATTATGCCCCTTTTCTGTTTTGGTATGTCTATACCTGCAATTCTTGCCATAACTATCCTTGTCTTTGTTTAAATCTAGGATTCTTTTTGTTGATTACGTACAACCTGCCTTTTCTGCGTACTATCTTGCAGTCGGCACTTCTCTTTTTAACTGATGCTCTAACTTTCATCGTTCTTATTCTTCTATCGTATTACTAATATCTATATGTAATTCTAGCTTTGGACAAGTCATAAGGACTCATTTCCAATTTCACTTTATCTCCAGGAAGTAATTTAATGTAATGCATACGCATCTTTCCCGAAATGTGAGCCGTAACTACATGACCATTTTCTAACTCCACCCTGAACATTGCATTTGACAATGCTTCTATTATAGACCCGTCTTGTTCTATTGCTGCCTGTTTAGCCATAATTATGCGACTTTTCTATTTTTTCCAGATTTCATCAACCCATCATAATGTCTATTCAATAAATATGCATTTACCTGTTGTACAGTATCTATAGCCACACCTACCATAATAAGTAATGATGTACCACCGTAGAACATTGCCCAACCAGCTTGAATATCCATTAATTTTACCACAATTGCAGGAAGTACTGCTAAAAGCGCCAAAAATACGGATCCTGGCAATGTAATCAAAGACATAATTTTATCCAAGAAATCTCCAGTTTCTTTCCCTGGTCTAATACCTGGTATAAAACCACCACTTCTCTTCAAATCATCTGCCATTTTGTTCGTAGGAACGGTAATAGCCGTATAGAAATATGTAAAAATAATTATCAATAAACCAAACAACACATTGTAAGCCAGACCAAATATATCTTGAAACTGGACTTCCATCCACTGACCAGCAGCGCTGCTATTGAATGTTTTTCCTATTAAACTAGGGGCAAACATAATTGCCTGAGCAAAGATTATAGGCATAACTCCTGAAGCATTAAGCTTTAAAGGAATATATTGTCTAGAACCCATTATGTTCTTTTCATACCCACCAGATGCTGTTCTTCTTGCATATTGCACAGGTATTTGACGCGTTGCCATAACCAAAAGTATACTGGCCAAGATTACCAAGAACCAAAGTATAATTTCAACAAGGATAAACATCAATCCACCATTGTTATCAACCGTTCTAGAAATAAATTCCTGAACAAATGACTGAGGCAAAGTAGCAATAATACCAATCATGATTAATAATGAAATACCATTACCAATTCCTTTATCAGTAATCTTCTCACCTAACCACATGGCAAATACACAACCCGTAACAAGAATGATAACTGCAGGAACCATAAAATCCAATCCTTTACCTAAAACAAAGGCACTATCTTGAACTCCAAAAGCTTCCAAACCATATAAGTATGCTGGGGCCTGAACCACACAGATACCAATAGTTAACCAACGCGTAATCTGATTCTTCGTTTTTCTACCACTCTCACCTTCTTTATCTAACTTCTGTAAATAAGGAATGGCAATACTCATAAGCTGAACAACAATAGATGCCGATATATAGGGCATAATACCCAAAGCAAAAATTGATGCATTAGCAAAAGCACCACCCGTAAAAGCGTTCAACAATCCAAAAATCCCAGAATCAGTACTTGATGCTAGTTGCGATAATTGTGTAGAATCAATTCCCGGAAGAACTATTTGACAACCAAAACGGTATACCAACAACAAACCAAGGGTTAGTAAAATTCTATTCCTTAGTTCGTCAATCTTCCAAATATTGGATATGGTCTCGAAAAATTTCTTCATGGTCAGTTTTTGCTTATAAATTTATTGCTTCTCCACCAGCAGCTTCTATGGCCGCTTTGGCACTTGCCGTAAATTTATGCGCTGAAATTTTTAGAGAGGCTTTCAATTCTCCACCTCCTAATATTTTCACAAGGTCTTTACTTTTGGCTAAACCGTTTTCAACTAAAGTTTCAAAAGTAATAGTGTCTTTAACTTTTTTGTTATCGACTAACTCCTGTAACTTCTCAACGTTGATACCTTGATATTCAACTCGGTTTATGTTTGTAAAACCAAATTTAGGTACACGTCTCTGCAATGGCATCTGACCACCTTCAAAACCCAATTTCTTGGAGTAACCAGATCTTGATTTAGCACCATTGTGACCTCTTGCAGCAGTACCGCCTTTACCAGACCCTTGACCTCTACCTATTCTTTTGCCAGCTCTATTGGTAGAACCATCAGCAGGCTTTAGATTACTTAAATTCATTATAATATGCTATTTAAGCTTCCTCAGTGGAAACCAAATGTTCAACTTTAGCTATCATACCGAGTATATTCGGCGTGGCATCGTGCTCTACTACTTGACCAATTTTTTTAAGACCCAAAGCAACTAATGTACGCTTTTGGTTCTGTGGTCTTTTAATGCCGCTCTTCAACTGTTTTACCAGAATTTTCTTTGCCATAATATTTCTACTTATCCTTTAAAAACTTTTTCAAGAGAAACTCCTCTTTGACCCGCAACTGTTCTAGCATCTCTTAATTGCAAAAGTGCATCAAAAGTAGCCTTTACAACATTGTGAGGGTTAGAAGAACCTTGAGACTTAGAAAGTACATCCTGAACCCCTACTGCTTCTAATACCGCTCTTACAGCACCACCTGCGATAACTCCGGTACCATGCGATGCAGGCTGGATATAAACTCTAGCTCCACCGTATTTACCTTTTTGTTCGTGAGGTAATGTTCCCTTATTCAAAGGAATACGAATTAAGTTCTTTTTAGCGTCTTCAATAGACTTAGCGATAGCAGTTGCTACCTCTTTAGATTTTCCTAAACCGTGACCCACAACTCCACTTTCATCACCTACAACAACTATAGCTGAAAAACCGAATGCTCTACCACCTTTAGTTACTTTGGTAACACGTTGTATGCCTACCAATCTATCTTTAAGATCCAATCCACCGGGTTTTACGGTCTCTGCGTTTTTATATTTCTGGTACATACTCTTATTTAAAAATTAAGTCCTGCTTCCCTTGCGCCATCAGCCAAAGATTTCACTCTTCCGTGGTAAAGGTTACCACCTCTATCAAAAGCAACTTTTTCAATACCTGCTTCTTTGCACTTAGCAGCGATAGCTTTACCTACAAGGTTTGCAATCTCTATCTTAGTACCCTTTTCTTTTGCCAAGTCTTTATCTTTAGAAGATACAGAAGCTAATGTAGCCCCTTGTTTATCGTCTATAACTTGAGCATAAATTTCTTTATTACTTCTAAAAACGGATAATCTAGGTCTTTCCGCTGTTCCAGTGGAAACCTTTCTGATTCTTCTCCGTATTCTCTGTTTTCTTTCGCTTGTTGATAATCCCATGATATACTATTAAGCTGATTTACCTGCTTTTCTTCTTAACTGCTCGCCAACAAACTTAACACCTTTACCCTTATAAGGCTCAGGCTTACGCCATCCTCGTATTTTGGCGGCAATCTGACCTACTAATTGTTTGTCGAACGATGTCAATTTAATGATTGGATTTTTCCCTTTCTCAGATATAGTCTCCACTTTACATTCTGGAGCTAACTCTAATACTATGTTGTGTGAAAATCCTAAAGCGACATCTAACTTCTGACCTTGGTTGCTAGCACGATAACCAACACCTACAAGTTCTAATTCTTTTGTCCAACCTTTAGAAACACCTTCAATCATGTTCTTTACTAAAGCACGATACAAACCATGCTTAGCTTTATTATCTTTTGAATCTGACGGTCTGGTTACCCAAACTTGACTATCTTCAATTTTTATTTCGACGGCAGAAAACTCTTGAGTAAGTTCACCCAACTTGCCTTTAACGACAACCTCGTTACCTTTTACCTCAACAGTAACTCCTTCAGGAATAGCTACCGGATTATTACCAATTCTTGACATTTCTTCCTTTTTATCCTATTAATATACGTAGCAAAGCACTTCGCCACCTACATTCTCATTTTTTGCCTGCTTGCTCGTCATTACCCCATGAGAGGTAGATACTATCGCTATTCCTAAGCCATTCAAGACTCTAGGCAGACTCTCAGCACCAGCATACTTACGTAAACCTGGTTTACTGATTCTCTGAATTTTTTTGATAACAGGCTCTTTTGTTGCCTTGTCATATTTCAAGGCTATCTTAATAGAACCTTGAACTTTATCTTCTTCGAATTTATAACTCAAAATATAGCCCTGATCGAACAATATTTTAGTCATTTCTTTCTTCACTTTAGAAGAAGGTATCTCTACCACTCTGTGACCAGCGCTGCTGGCATTTCTAACTCTCGTTAGATAATCTGCTATAGTATCTGTAACCATATATATATAATTCGGTAACGGTTTTCGTCTGTATTAACGAACCTGAAACCAGTTATTCACTAATTTTTACCAGCTTGCTTTTTTAACACCTGGTATAAGACCTTGATTAGCCATCTCTCTGAACGTAACCCTAGAGATACCAAAAGTTCTCATATAACCTTTTGGTCTACCTGTTAACTTGCAACGGTTGTGCATACGTACAGGTGACGCGTTTCTTGGCAATTTTTGTAATGCTTCGTAATCTCCAGCTTCTTTCAAAGCTTTTCTTTTCTCAGCATATTTAGCAACAGTTCTTTCCCTTTTGCGCTCACGGGCTTTCATTGATTCTTTAGCCATACTAGTTCTTTTTAAAAGGTAAACCTAATTCTGTTAATAATGATTTTGCTTCTTTATCCGTTTCAGCAGAAGTTACAAAGGTAATATCCATTCCGTCAATTCTATTGATTTTATCAATATTGATTTCAGGAAAAATTATTTGCTCTGTTACACCAAGGCTATAATTACCACGACCATCAAAGCCAGTAGCCTTAATCCCTTGAAAATCACGAACTCGCGGCAACGCACTTGTAACCAAACGGTCTAAAAATTCGTACATACGTTCTCCACGTAAAGTCACTTTAGCGCCAATTGGCATACCTTTTCGCAACTTAAACGCAGCAACATCCTTCTTAGATAGTGTTGCAACAGCTCTTTGACCAGTAATATTAGTCAATTCATCTACCGCATGATCGATAAGTTTTTTATCTGCTACAGCGGCACCAACACCTCTACTAACAACTATCTTTTGAAGCTTGGGTACTTGCATTACATTCTTGTAACCAAACTCTTCTTTAAGCGCACCTACTATACGCTCACCATATTCTTTCTTTAACCTTGAAACGTAAGCCATAACTTATATTACTTCATTGGATTTCTTAGAAAACCGGACTTTCTTTCCGTCTCTTACCTCGTACCCTACTCTTGTTGTCTTTCCAGATTTAGCATCTATTAGAGACAAATTAGAAATATTGATAGGAGATTCTTTTTTAACGATTCCGCCTTGAGGATTCTGCGCACTTGGCTTCTGATGTTTAGAAACCATGTTAGCACCTTCTACGATCGCTTTGTTCTTTTCACGGTTAACAGTCATCACCTTGCCTTCAGTACCTTTATGGTCTCCTGCAATGATACGAACTGTATCTCCCGTTTTAATTTTCAACTTTTTCATGCTTGTTCTATATTAAAGTACCTCAGGGGCCAATGAAACAATTTTCATGAATTGCTTATCGCGTAATTCGCGGGCAACCGGACCGAAAACACGGGTTCCTCTCATTTCTCCTGTTGGATTCAACAATACACAAGCATTGTCATCGAAACGAATATATGAACCATCAGGTCTCCTGACTTCTTTCTTAGTTCTTACAACTACAGCTGTAGATACAGCACCTTTTTTGATACCTCCGTTAGGCGTAGCTTCTTTTACAGTAACAACTATCTTATCTCCAATAGATGCGTATCTTCTCTTGGTTCCTCCAAGTACACGAATGGTCAAAACTTCTTTTGCCCCTGTGTTGTCCGCTACCTTTAATCTTGATTCTTGCTGTAACATATTATTTAGCTCTTTCTAAGATTTCTACTAAACGCCAAGTTTTAGTCTTGCTTAACGGGCGTGTCTCCATTATCTTAACGGTATCACCTTCCTTGCAATCGTTTTTCTCGTCGTGTGCAACGTACTTTTTCGTTTTTAAAACGAACTTACCGTACATAGGGTGCTTTACTTTTCTAACCTCTGCCACAACAATAGATTTCTCCATTTTGTTACTGGTTACAACCCCTATTCTCTCTTTTCTTAAGTTTCTTTTTTCTTCCATAAAGCAGAACCAGTTATTGGTTTTCCCTATTAGTTAATTCCGTTGCTAATCTAGCTACCGTTCTTCTTGCCTTTCTAATCTGAAGCGGATTCTCAAGTGGCGTTACAAAATGCGCTATTTTGAGGTTAGCCTGCTGCGTTTTAAATTCAGCTAGCTTCTGCTTAAGCTCTTCTACAGACAATTCTTTAATTTCTTTGTTTTTCATGGTACAACTTAGATTAAATCTTGATCAACGTAGTCACGAGCAACAACAAACTTTGTTTTTACAGGTAACTTTTGCGCTGCCAACCTTAATGCTTCCTTAGCAACATCCATAGGTACACCAGCAACTTCAAATAAAACTCTTCCAGGCTTAACGACCGCTACAAAATATTCTGGAGCACCTTTACCTTTACCCATACGAACCTCAAGAGGTTTTTTGGTAATAGGCTTGTCCGGAAATATTTTAATCCATAACTGGCCTTGCCTTTTCATATATCTAGTAGCCGCAATACGAGCTGCCTCGATTTGGCGCGACGTAATAAATTTTGTATCCAAAGTTTTGATGCCGAACATTCCATTTGATAACTGGAACCCTCTACCCGCATTGCCTTTCATGCGGCCTTTTTGCATCTTACGAAACTTGGTTCTTTTAGGTTGTAACATTGTTTACTTCTTTAAAAAAATTACTTTCTACGACGTTGCTTTCTTCCGCCATCACGTTTATCACCACCTTTTGAAGACTGACCTTTAGTCATACCTACTAACGGAGACAATTCACGCTTGCCGTACACTTCACCTTTCATGATCCAAACCTTAATACCCAACTTACCGTATGTCGTTTGAGCTTCATGTAAAGCATAATCGATATCTGCACGAAAAGTAGACAATGGAATACGACCATCTTTATAAGATTCTGAACGCGCCATCTCCGCACCGTTCAAACGACCTGAAATTTGAATCTTGATTCCTTCTGCATTCATCCTCATTGCCGCAGCAATAGCCATTTTAATAGCTCTTCTAAAAGAAATTCTGCTTTCAATTTGACGAGCAACACTAGCTGCTACCAAATTTGCATCAAGTTCTGGTCTTTTGATCTCATAAATATTGATCTGAACCTCTTTATTGGTGATTTTCTTAAGCTCTTCTTTAAGCTTATCCACCTCTTGACCACCTTTACCTATAATAATACCAGGTCTTGCAGTAGTCACAGTAATTGTAATCAACTTTAAGGTACGTTCTATAATTACTCTAGACACGCTAGCTTTCGCTAAACGAGCATGAATATACTTACGTATCTTATTGTCTTCAGCTAGTTTATCTCCATAATCGTTACCACCATACCAGTTAGATTCCCATCCTCTGATAATTCCTAGACGATTTCCTATCGGATTTGTTTTCTGTCCCATTCTAGCTTTCTATATTATTATTAGACCCCAACACCAATGTAACATGGTTGGAACGTTTTCTAATTCTATGCGCTCTACCCTGTGGAGCTGGACGCAATCTTTTCAACATACTACCACCGTCAACACGAATTTCCTTTACAAAAAGGTCCGCATCTTCAACACTAGCATCTTCATTCTTTGCCTGCCAGTTAGCCAAGGCAGAAAGTAACAATTTCTCTAATTTTCGAGAAGCCTCTTTTGGGTTAAAACGTAAAATAGCCAATGCTTTTTCTACTTTAACTCCTCTAACAAGGTCTGCTACCAAACGCATTTTTCTAGGCGATGTAGGACAGTTGTTCAACTTAGCGAACGCTATCTGTTTTTTCTCGGCCTTGATTCTTTCGGCCATCTGTTTTTTTCGAACTCCCATAGCTTACTTTTTACCTTTGTTCTTGGCTCCTGCGTGACCTCTAAAAGATCTTGTTGGAGAAAATTCGCCTAATTTGTGACCTACCATATTCTCCGTAACGAATACAGGAACAAACTGTCTTCCGTTATGAACAGCTATAGTCTGACCTACAAAATCAGGTGTTATCATCGATGCTCTTGACCACGTTTTTATAACGCTCTTCTTTCCTGAAGAAGCGCTTTGCTGGATTTTTTTCTCCAAGCTATAGTGAACGTAAGGTCCTTTTTTTAACGATCGTGCCATTGTTTCTTACTTTATTATTTCTTTCTACGTTCTAGAATATACTTATTCGTCTTCTTGGTCCTAGTACGCGTTCTATAACCTTTAGCCGGGATTCCGTTTCTTGATCTTGGATGACCACCTGAAGCTCTACCTTCACCACCACCCATTGGGTGATCGACAGGGTTCATTGCTACTGGTCTAGTCCTAGGTCTTCTACCTAACCATCTACTTCTACCTGCTTTACCAGATACTAATAACTGGTGATCAGAATTAGATATAGCTCCAATTGTAGCCATACATGTAGATAATATTAATCTAGTTTCACCTGAAGGCATCTTAACCGTAACGAACTTACCATCTTTTGCCATTAACTGAGCAAAAGTACCTGCGCTTCTAGCCATAACAGCTCCTTGACCAGGACGTAATTCTATACAAGAAATAATAGTACCTAATGGTATTTCACTTATTGGTAATGCATTCCCTATTTCAGGAGCTACATTACTACCAGAACTAACCTCTTGCCCTACTTCTAATCCGTTCTGCGCAATGATGTATCTTTTCTCACCATCTGCATACTTCAATAAAGCAATAAAACCTGTTCTGTTAGGATCGTACTGAATTGACTCCACAACAGCAGCAATTCCTTGCTTATCTCTTTTGAAATCAATAACACGATACCTTCTCTTATGCCCACCACCTCTTTGGCGAATGGTCATTTTTCCTTGACTGTTTCTTCCTCCCGATTTTTTTAACGGAGCGAGTAAACTCTTCTCCGGCTTATCAGTAGTAATGGCGTCAAAACCATTTACTACTCTAAAACGCTGCCCGGGGGTTATTGGTTTTAATTTTCTAACTGACATTTCTTGCCTTTATAGATTACTGTAAAAATCAATGATATCACCTTCTGCCACATCAACTATTGCCTTTTTAATTGCATTAGTTTTACCATGCTGTACTCCAGTTTTGGTGAAACGTGTTTTTCTAGATGGACCATAATTCATGGTTCTAACTTTCTTTACTGAAACACCGTAAGTAGCTTCTACCGCATCTTTAATTTGGATCTTGTTGGCCCTTGGGTCAACTACGAAACCATAACGATTATACAACTCGCTATCAGCGGTCATTTTTTCCGTTATTATTGGCTTTATCAACACACTCATGGTTTTCTATTTTGTTAAGTTTGACTCCAATCCTTCTAAAGCACTCTCTAACAACACAATACTACTTGCATTAAGAATTTTATAAGTGCTTATTTCTGAGGAAGTTACAACTTCGGAACCTTTCAAATTTCGCGAAGACAAATATACGCTATTATTTGAATCACCCAAGACAAACAATGATTTTTTGTTTTCAAGCCCTAATGACTTCAAAACTCCTTTAAAATCTTTTGTCTTTGGCGTATCAAAATTAAAGTCTTCCACAACTAAAATTGCTTGTTCTTTAGATTTGATACTAAGTGCAGATTTACGAGCCAAACGCTTCACGTTCTTATTCAACTTCTGAGTATAATCTTTAGGTCTAGGACCAAAAACTCTACCACCACCTCTAAAAATAGGAGATTTAATACTACCGGCACGTGCTGTACCAGTTCCTTTTTGCTTCTTGATCTTACGAGTACTTCCCGCAATTTCCGCACGCTCTTTTGCTTTGTGCGTTCCTTGTCTTTGATGTGCTAAATATTGTTTAACATCCAAATACACAGCATGATCATTTGGCTCTATTCCGAAAACAGCATCAGAAAGGTCTGCCTTTCTACCTGTTTCTTTTCCTTTAATATCTAAAACTGCTACCTTCATTACTTCTCGATAGTTACGTAAGCGTTCTTATGACCTGGAACAGCACCTTTTACAACTAAAAGATTCTTTTCTGGAACAACCTTTAAAACTTTAAGATTCTGAACGGTAACTCTATCACCACCCATTCTACCGGCCATTTTCATTCCTTTAAAAACTCTTGCAGGATAAGATGCAGCACCAATGGAACCAGGAGCTCTCAAACGGTTATGCTGACCGTGAGTCGCTTGACCCACACCGGCAAATCCATGACGTTTTACAACACCTTGAAATCCTTTACCCTTAGACGTACCAACAACATCTACAAATTCTCCTTCTACAAACACATCAACACCTATAGTGTCTCCTAATTTGTAATCCTCATCAAAACCTTTAAATTCAACGACTTTTTTCTTAGGAGATGAACCTGCTTTTTTGAAATGACCTGCTTCGGCCTTATTAGCACGCTTATCTGCCTTGTCATCGAAACCAAGTTGAAGAGCTTTATACCCATCAACTTCTTCGGTTCTGACTTGGGTAACCACACATGGCCCCGCTTCAATAACTGTACAAGGAATATTCTTCCCGTTCTCGTCAAAGATGCTGGTCATGCCTACTTTTTTTCCAATTAACCCAGACATACTGATTTTAGATTATAGAATTCAGATTTAAAAAAACCCGTCTTCCGTTTATATATACTTATTTAATATTCACTAACTATCGGACAAAAAAACAGGGTCAAAACAATTCAACCCTGATTGTTTTTATCCGTTTTTCCCTCGCACGCAGCTCGGGACATGTCACCCATTCAATAAAGAACAGGTAGTAAACTATACTTTTATCTCAACCTCAACACCACTTGGAAGCTCAAGCTTCATAAGCGCATCAATAGTTTTAGATGAAGAGCTATAAATATCCAACAACCTCTTGTAAGAACTAAGTTGAAACTGCTCTCTAGACTTCTTATTTACGTGCGGTGAACGCAAAACCGTAAATATTTTTTTGTGTGTAGGTAATGGAATTGGCCCCGTTACCACAGCTCCGGTAGTCTTTACCGTTTTTACGATTTTTTCAGCAGACTTGTCTACCAAGTTATAATCGTAAGATTTTAATTTAATCCGTATTTTTTGGCTCATGTCTTAAATTTATGCTGTTATACCTTTAGACTTCTTAATTACCTCTTCAGAGATATTAGAAGGTGTTTGGGCATAATGTGAAAACTCCATTGTTGATGTTGCTCTACCGGATGAAAGCGTTCTAAGTGATGTTACATATCCAAACATTTCAGACAATGGAACAGTACCTTTTACAACCTTAGCACCAGCACGGTCACTCATATTCGTAATTGTCCCCCTTCTACGGTTCAAATCACCTACGATATCACCCATGTTTTCTTCAGGAGTAATAACTTCTATTTTCATAATTGGCTCCATAACAACGGCACCTGCAGCTTTACCCGCTGCTTTGTACCCCATTTTTGCAGCTAATTCGAAAGAAAGCGCATCAGAATCCACAGGGTGGAAAGATCCATCTTTCAATACTACTTTCATAGAATCCATCTCAAATCCTGCCAAAGGTCCGTTTTGCATTGCTGCTGTAAAGCCTTTTTCTACAGATGGTATAAATTCCTTAGGAATACGACCACCTTTAATTTGATCAACGAATTGAAGTCCTTCTCCTTCGAAATCCTCATCAGCAGGACTCATTTCGAAAGATATATCACCAAATTTACCACGTCCACCAGATTGCTTTTTGTAAGTTTCTCTGTGTGAAGCCGTTTTAGTAAGTGCTTCTTTATATTCAACTTGCGGCTCACCTTGGTTCACCTCAACTTTAAACTCTCGTCTTAAACGATCTACAATAATATCTAAGTGAAGCTCGCCCATCCCTGAAATAATGGTCTGACCTGATGCTTCATCGGTTTTAACTTGGAAAGTAGGATCTTCTTCAGCCAATTTAGCCAAAGCCATACCTAACTTATCTACATCCACTTTTGTTTTTGGCTCAACAGCGATACCAATTACCGGATCAGGAAAGTCCATACTCTCTAAAACAATAGGGTGCTTTTCATCAGACATGGTATCACCAGTCTTGATATCTTTAAACCCTACAGCCGCACCAATATCTCCTGCTTCGATATAATCGATAGCATTTTGCTTATTAGAGTGCATCTGATAAATACGAGAAATACGTTCTTTTTTACCCGAACGGTTGTTCAATATATATGAACCAGCATCCAAACGACCTGAATATGTTCTAAAGAAAGCTAACCTTCCAACAAAAGGATCGGTTGCAATTTTAAAAGCCAAAGCCGAAAATGGCTCCTTAACACTAGGCTTACGTTTTTCAACTTCTCCAGTATCAGGATTAGTTCCTTCAATATCTTCCTTATCCATTGGAGACGGAAGGTATCTACAAACAGCATCCAATAAAAACTGAACACCTTTGTTTTTGAAAGACGAACCACAAATCATAGGAATGATTGCTCTATCCATAACCGCAGCTCTCAAAGCAGCATGTACTTCTTCTTCCGTAATGGAGTCTTCATCTTCGAAGAATTTCTCCATTAAGTTTTCATCATACTCCGCAACAGCTTCAATTAAGGCAGCTCTATACTCCTTAACTTCCGCTTTCATATCTTCTGGAATATCAACAACATCAAAAGTAGCACCGAAGCCCTCTTCATGCCAAACTATTGCTCTGTTTTTAGCTA
Organism: Zobellia nedashkovskayae; assembly: GCF_015330125.1. Classification (NCBI taxonomy): domain Bacteria; kingdom Pseudomonadati; phylum Bacteroidota; class Flavobacteriia; order Flavobacteriales; family Flavobacteriaceae; genus Zobellia; species Zobellia nedashkovskayae. The sequence continues at coordinate 555,179 of NZ_JADDXR010000002.1, forward strand.
AATCAACGATTCCCCTAAAATCTCCTTCTTCACCAATTGGCAATACAATTGGAACTGCCTTAGAACCTAACATTTCAACAACCTGCTTGCAGACCATTAAGAAGTTAGAACCTTGACGGTCCATTTTGTTCACAAAACCAATTCTTGGGACTTTATAGTTATCAGCCAATCTCCAGTTAGTCTCAGATTGAGGCTCAACACCATCAACTGCGCTAAAAAGAAAAACTAAACCATCTAAAACACGAAGCGAACGGTTTACTTCAACCGTAAAATCTACGTGTCCCGGTGTATCTATTATATTAAAGTGATAATCTTTAGTATTATCAAGGGGCTTCGCATTTTCCAAAGGAAACTTCCACGTACAAGTTGTAGCAGCAGAAGTAATGGTAATCCCACGTTCTTGCTCTTGCTCCATCCAGTCCATAGTAGCCGCACCATCGTGCACCTCACCTATCTTATGACTAACACCAGTATAAAAAAGTATACGCTCTGTTGTTGTTGTTTTACCAGCATCAATATGAGCAGCAATACCTATATTTCTTGTATATTTTAAATCTCTTGCCATTTCCGATTAGAATCTAAAGTGTGAAAAAGCTTTGTTAGCCTCTGCCATTTTATGCGTATCTACTCTTTTCTTAACAGCTGCACCTTCTTCTTTCGAAGCGGCAAGAACCTCTGCTGCTAATTTTTGTGCCATTCCTTTTTCATTACGCTTTCTTGCGAAACTAATCAACCATTTCATCGCAGTAGAAATCTTACGATCTGGTCTAATTTGCATAGGAATCTGAAATGTAGCACCACCTACTCTTCTACTTCTAACCTCAACGTGAGGCATAACATTTGAAAGGGCATCCTTCCAAAGCTCTAAAGCAGTCTTCTCTTCATCGGTCTTTTTTTCTTCTACGATATCCATTGCATCATAGAAAACACTAAAAGCGATAGACTTCTTACCGTCCCACATCATCATGTTAACGAAACGTGTCACCAACTGATCGTTAAATCTTGGATCTGGTAAAAGTGGTCTTTTCTTTGCCTGTTTTTTTCTCATTACTTAATAGTTTAGAATTTTAAACTCCAATTGAAACTTTAACATCTCAACCTTTACTTAATATTCTTTGTTCATTTACTTCTTAGGGCGTTTTGCACCGTACTTAGACCTACGTTGAGTTCTTCCTGCAACACCTGCAGTATCCAAAGCTCCTCTAACGATGTGGTACCTAACTCCTGGCAAATCCTTTACCCTTCCGCCCCTTACTAATACTATCGAGTGCTCTTGGAGGTTATGTCCTTCTCCGGGTATGTAAGCGTTTACTTCCTTACCGTTTGTCAACCTTACCCTTGCTACTTTTCTCATAGCTGAGTTTGGTTTCTTCGGTGTAGTCGTATAAACACGAGTACAAACACCTCTTCTTTGAGGACACGAATCCAAAGCCGCCGATTTACTCTTCTTAGTAATCGTGGACCTTCCTTTTCGTACTAATTGTGAAATTGTTGGCATACTAACTTATATATGAATAAATAACCCCTTGTTTAAGGGTCGGCAAATGTAAGACTATTTCGCAGAAATTCAAATGGTTTCGAGTTTATTTTCAAAGAAATTAATTCTTGGTGGATTTTTACCAGAAAAATCTATTAGGAGAAAAAGCAGAGACAAGGTAGAAATCATGCATTATCAACAAGAAATATGACATAAACTAATTAATGCTATTACATAAACGTATATTGAGTACAACTAACATCCTAAAAACTATTAATCACCTTCGCTCTTTTTTCAACGACGAAATTGCCATCTTCAATCATTATTACTTATTAATGCATAAGATTTTTATAATTTAACAAGAATATTCCTATTAATAATTGATTAAAATACTATTAAAACAAGGAATTCAATCAAAAATGGCAATTATTGAATAATTCCAATTTTTTTAACAAAAACCGACACCCATATTCATTCTGCCAAATGAAAAATCGCTTTTTCTATAACTTTATGCAGATTTTCTGTGTGATTTTCTTAAAATTATTGCCTGAAACCTCATTTTATCACACCTAAAACTTATGCATGCATAATTTTGAGTTAAAAAAAATTGGATTATTAACGTGGATTTGTGACTTTTGGCGCTAGCTAATTCAAATAATTATAAAAATGAGAGCAAAACAAAAAGGATTGTTAACGCTGTTTTTGGCGTTGATCGTGCAAATTTCATTTGCGCAAGACAAATCGATTACCGGTGCGGTTTCAGACCAGGATGGTCTGCCATTACCGGGAGTTAATATTGTTGTGCAAGGTACCACAAACGGTACACAAACAGATTTTGACGGGAACTATGCTATTCAAGCAAGTGAAGGTCAATCATTAGTATTCTCTTACATTGGGTATAAAAACGAGACCCGTCCTGTTGGAGCATCAAACATAGTAAACCTTCAAATGACTGAGGATGCTCAGGCTTTAGACGAGGTTGTAGTAACTGCTTTAGGTATCAAAAGAGAGAAACAAGCTCTTGGTTATGCTACCACAGAGGTCAAAGGTGACCAAGTAAACACTGCTAAAGAAACTAACTTTATGAACTCCCTATCTGGTAAAGTTGCCGGTCTGGACATTAAGAAGAGTAGTTCTTTGGGTGGTTCATCAAATGTTATTTTAAGAGGTTACAGTTCTATTACTGGTAATAACCAACCTCTTTTTGTTGTTGATGGTACACCTATTGGCAATAATAGTAACTCTAGTTCTGGTTCGTCTGATTCAGCAGAAGACCAAACGACAGGTCAAGGTGGTTATGACTATGGTAATGCCGCAATGGACATTAACCCAGAAGACATTGAATCTGTAAATGTTTTAAAAGGTGCAGCAGCATCTAACCTATACGGATCTAGAGCAGCGAACGGTGTTATAATCATTACAACGAAGAAAGGTAAAAAAGGTCAAGGACTTGGCATAACAGTAAACTCAGGTGTGTCTTTTGCGAAATATGATAAAGATACTTTTCCTAAGTTCCAAAAAGAGTATGGTGCAGGTTACGGACCCTACTATAGTGGTCCTGGAGGTTATTTCTTTGAGCAAGATATAGACGGAGATGGTGTTGATGATTTGACCACGCCTTTTACTGAAGATGCTTCTTTTGGTGCTGCTTTCAATCCTAATACTTTAGTTTACCAATGGGATGCTTTCTATCCAGAATCTCCTAACTATCTTCAAGCTACTCCTTATGTTGCTGCGGCCAATGGTCCAGAATCAGTTTTCAACACTGGGGTTACACTTAACAATAGTATTTCTATTTCTGCAGGAAGTGATACTGGATCTTTTAGATTAGGTTATACAAACCTTGACCAAAGTGGTATTGTTCCTAATAGTAGTATTAAAAGAAATACAGTTGATTTTAATGGTACGCAAGAACTTTCTGAAAAACTTAATGCTGGCGTTAAGGTTACTTTCACTAAGACTGACGGAAATGGGCGTTATGGAACTGGATATGATGCAAACAACATCATACAAAGTTTTAGACAATGGCACCAAACTAATGTTGACTATAAAGACCAGGAAGCGGCATATTTTGCAACTGGAAGAAACATTACTTGGAACTACGCTGGCGACCCATTAACACTAGACGGGGTTAAACCAATATTTTTTGACAACCCTTTTTGGACGCTTTATGAAAACTACCAAAGTGATACGAGAAATAGAATCTTTGGTAATTTCAACCTTACCTATGATGCGGCCGATTGGTTAAGTATTACTGGTAGAACTTCTCTTGACACCTATTCTGAGCTTAGAGAAGAAAGAACTGCGGTTAGTAGTGTAAATTCTCCTAGTGAATACTCAAGATTCAACCAATCGTTTACAGAGATAAACTATGACCTATTACTTAACTACAACTTTGATCTGTCAGAAAAACTTGCGCTTGACGGTGTTGTTGGAGCTACTGCTAGACAGTCTAGAACCGAATGGGTTGACGCATCAACTAGTGGTGGTCTTGTTGTTCCTAAGCTGTATTCTTTAAGTAACTCAACAAACTTGTTAGAGCCATCAACTGAATACTTGGGCAAGTTAAAGCAATATGGTTTTTTCGCCAATGCTTCATTTAACTATGATCGCCTAGTGTATTTAGATTTATCTGGACGATATGATTATTCATCTACATTGCCTGATGATAACAATGGTTTCTTTTACCCAGCGATATCTACATCTTTTGTATTCTCTAAATTAGTTGATGCAGACTGGTTAAGTTTCGGTAAATTCCGTGCAAACTATGCTGAAGTAGGTAATAGTACAGTACCTCAGAGGGTTTACAATTCTTACTTTAGCCCAACGAATTTCTCAGTGCCTTTATTCAGTGTTGATGGCCAAAGAAACAACAGCGATTTGGTAAATGAATTAACCAAGTCTTATGAGGTTGGTCTAGAAATGAGTTTTGCAAATAAAAGAGCTGGTTTAGATTTATCTCTTTACAAAACGAATACTACAGATCAAATCTTCCCTGTTGAAGTTAGTAGAGCGACTGGATACAGCTCAAAAGTTGTTAATTCAGGAGACATTGAAAACAAAGGTGTTGAAGTTGCGTTATTTGTAACACCAGTTAAAACTGATGATTTTGATTGGACTATAAACGGTACATGGGCTAAAAATGAAAGTGAAGTAATTAGCTTATTTGATGGTGTTAGTAATCTCGAAATGGGAAGTTTTCAAGGTGGTGTAACAATAAATGCAACCGTTGGACAACCTTACGGAAGTTTATGGGGTGGTAATTTCACTTATTTAAATGGTGAAAAAGTTATTGATGCTGACACTGGCCGTTATGTTGTTGACGCAACCCCACAGCCTATTGGTGACATAAACCCTGATTGGAAAGCTGGTATTACTAACTCTTTAAGATATAAAAATCTTTCTATGAGTTTCTTAATAGACATTCAAAAAGGTGGAGATTTCTTTTCACTTGATACTTGGTATGGTTATGCTACTGGTGTTTATGATGTTACTGCTGGGGCTAACGAATTGGGTAACCCAAAACGTGATCCTATAGCTGATGGCGGAGGTATCTTACTAGAAGGTGTTAATGCTGACGGTAGTAACAACACTACCCGTACTTCTATGGAAACTTATGCAAATGCATTAGGTTATGTTTATGCTCCTCAGGCAGCACATGTATACGATGCAAGTTATGTTAAGCTTAGAGAGGTAACTTTGTCTTACAAAATACCTAGCAAGATGTTGCAGAATATGCCACTTAATAACATCACTTTCTCACTTGTAGGAAGAAACCTTTGGATTATTGACAAAAATGCTCCATATACTGATCCTGAAGCTGGTTTAAGTGCAGGTAACTTACAAGGATATCAGTCTAGCCCGTATCCTACATCTAAAGAATATGGTTTTAACGTTAGATTTGACTTTTAAACAAAATTTACTATGAAAAAATATTTAATAATATTTGCAACAATGGCATTTTTCTCCTGCTCAGATTTTGGAGATATTAATGTCGATACTAAATCTGCAACTACCGTTCCTTCTGAAACGGTTTTTGCCAATGCAACCAGGAATTTGGTTGATCAAATGACTGAAAGTAGTGTTAATTCCAATATTTTCAGACACTTTAGTCAAGCTTGGGCTCAAACCACTTACCAGGATGAGACCAATTACAACCTCATCAATAGAGATCAACCCGGAGCACATTGGGCAGTTCTTTACAGAGATGTATTGAAAGACCTTGATGAAGCTAAAGTTATTATTAACGATACGGACAACTCAACGGTTTCTGCTGAATTGGTTACCAACCAACTTGCTACTATTAGCATTTTGGAAGTCTATACGTATCATGTATTAGCTGATTCTTTTGGAGATGTTCCATTCACAGAAGCATTAGATATTGACAATGTGTTACCTGCTTATGATGACGATGAAGCAATATATACAGCAATAATTACACAACTTGATGCAGCTATTGCTTCAATTACTGTATCGGAAGGATCATTTGGCGGCTCTGATTTAATTTATGCCGGTGATATGGCTAAGTGGAAAAAATTCGCTAATTCACTTAAATTAAGAATGGCTGTTAGAATTGAGTCTGTTGATGCAGGTAAAGCTGCTACTATGGCATCTGAAGCTGTTGCTAGTGGTGTATTTACATCAAATGACGATAATGCAACTTTTGCATATTTAGATGGTGCTCCAAATACCAATCCGGTTTGGACTGATTTAGTTGAGAGCGGAAGACAGGATTTTATTGGCTCAAATACTATTATTGACATCATGAATGACTTAGAGGATCCAAGAAGAACTGTATACTTTGCGGATAACTTACAAGAAGACGGATCATCTGACACATATGTTGGTGGCCCTTATGGTGTAAACGCACCTTACGGAGACTACACTCACTTAGGCGATCTTTTTCATCAACCTGATACTCCTGGTGATATTCTTGATTATGCTGAGGTTGAGTTTTTACTTGCTGAAGCAGCAGAATTAGGTTTAGTAGGTTCTCCTGCAGATGCTCCGGCTCATTACGAGGCTGCCATTACAGCATCTTTTGAATTCTGGGCTGTTGACGATGTTGCAACTTATTTAGCTAACCCAGACGTAGCTTATGCCACAGCTGCAAGTACTTGGCAAGAGAAAATTGCTGTGCAAAAATGGTTACACTTATTCAACAGAGGTTTTGAAGCTTGGTCCACTTACAGAAAATATGGTTTTCCAATGATGAATATACCTCCTACTTCAGGAGAAGATGTTCCACGTAGGTATACCTATCCTATAAACGAACCAAGTAGAAACGGTGCTAGTTACGCAGCAGGTGCAGCAGCCATGGGGGGTGACACAAAAACATCCACTGTTTTTTGGGACGTTAACTAAGTTCTATCAAATACTATAAAATGATTAAAGAGCCACTGGGAAACCAGTGGCTCTTTTTTATTGTAAGGACTTCTATTTTTTATAGACTATTTAAGTATATTCAACTATAAAGCATGTTACAAACACTAAAAAATAGCCTTATAATTTTATTATGCGTTGTTATTTGGTCATGTGAATCGTCCGAAACGATTCAAAACGTAGAGACCATTTCTAATGAACAGGTCACCCAAGAGCCTGCTTGGTCTATCTCTGAATCCAAAATATTAGGACCATATAACCCTTTCCCTTTAGTAACTACGGCTTCATTCACTCCAATTAATACGGTTTCCTATCAGGACAATCACCCAACAACTTTAATAAGTTTGGGACCTACTGAATTAAGAGCATATCCAAATTCTTTCATTGGACTCTATGAAATAATCAATAACGAGTACGAGAATAAAAAATACGCCATAACACATTGTCCTCAAACATCCAGCACTATAGCTTGGGACAGAACTATAGATAACAATGTAGTAACCCTAAAAGCTTCTGGTTATTTATTCAATGATAACCTTATGCCAATAGATATAGAAACTAACTCCATATGGTCTCAAATGTTAATTAGAGGGGTACGAGGCCAATACGATTATGTAAGCCCAAATACTTTTAACGTTGTTGAAACAGATTGGAAAACTGTAAAAGAAAAATTTCCAACTGCTAAAGTTTATAATGAACAAGTGAATAATGAAGTAGTAGAGAATATCTCAAGTCCGGGAACCACAAATCGTGATTATTTTAGATATGGAATAATTTCAGGAATAGCCAATGTTAAAATCCATATTTTTAAATACGACTTATTTCAAGAGCCGGGTCTAACATTACTCAACACCATAATAACTGGAAAAAAAGTACTGGTCTTAGGAAATGAGGAGAGGAACTTCGTAAGCTCTTATTATATTGACAGCAAAAGAATATACAGTGTATCTGATGAAGACTCTTTTTTTTTCAAAGATGATTTAGGAAACGTTTACAATGCTATGGGTTTAGTAGTTGATGGTCCTGAAAAAAATATGCAATTAGACTCCCCAAAAGCTTATACCGCAGCGTGGCAATCTTGGCAAGATTTTTATGATGATTTTGTTTTCTTTGAATAACAGAACCCACATTTTTTTTACTTAAATAATCTAATTAGCACCTTTTCCTACCCTAGGAATCAAGATTAAGGTCGAAGAGTAAATGTCTTAGACAAACTACATAATGTACCGATGGATTAAGTATGATAATAACTAATTTTTAGTTATTTTTAATAATTAATTCAATCACAATGTTTCCAAGGAAATTCTTAAAATACTTTTTACTATTTTTCTTTGTTAGTATGCAGCACGCATATTCCCAAAGAGAAGCTAGTAGGTGGTATTTTGGAAACAACGCAGGTCTTGATTTCAACAGTGGTATTCCTACACCATTACTTAACGGAAAACTAGAAACTCATGAAGGTTGTTCAACCATATCAGATCAGAATGGAAATTTATTGTTTTATTCAGACGGATTAAATGTATGGGACAAATCGCATAGATTAATGCCAAATGGAACCGGATTGTTTGGACACGAATCTAGTACTCAGTCCTCTATAATCATACCTAAAAACATAGAAAGAACTCAGTACTATATCTTTACCGTTGATGAACCTGACCCTGATGAAGATGATAACAAAGGTTTGAATTACACTTTGATTGACTTAACACTAAACAATGGGTTTGGAGATGTCGTTACATCAGAAAAAAACATACATCTTGTTACTTACAATCAAAGCAATTCAGAAGAACTACGTCTAAAATGTTCTGAAAAAGTATCTGCTGTACAGCATGAAGATGGCACATCTACTTGGGTGATCACCCATTTTACAGATTCTTTTTACGCCTTTAAAGTCGATGAAAGCGGGGTAAATACCACACCAGTAATTAGCCCGAGCAACACGGATGTACCCACAGGTGGTTATAAACAAAATGCTATAGGGTATCTTAAGGTTTCACCAGATGGTAAAAAGTTGGCCATTGCCCATAGCCAGGTCAGTAATAGCAATGTATCAGGCCCAAAAACGCAAAGCAGACAGTCAGGTAAAGTTTTGCTGTATAATTTTGATGCCAATACGGGAAGTGTTTTCAATGAACAGGCACTTCTAAACAGCAAAATACCGTATGGAATTGAATTTTCTCCAAAATCAACTAGATTATATGCTACCGTCAATAATTATAAAGATGATGGAAGCCCTTTAGGAAGTTCACTATATCAATTTGATTTGACATCGAGTGATATAAAGGAATCCATACAGGATATAAACTCTTCTACAAACGTTGCTGGAGCACTTCAGTTAGCTATTGATGGAAAAATTTATCGTGCAGGTTATTCCATTAATAATTCCGGTACCAGTATATCAGTCATCAATAACCCTGAAGTTTTGGGTACTGGGTGCAATTATGTAGCAAACACTATTTCTTTGGGCGGAAGATTCTCAGAATTAGGCCTCCCACCCTACGTTCAATCCTTATTTCTTCTAAAGTTTGAATTTCAAAATGTTTGTCTAGGAGATGAAACTGAATTTGAAATACAGGGTGACGCCCCTTTTGATTCAGTAACATGGGATTTTGATGATGGCGCTACTTCCAATGAAATATCTCCAAAACATACATACTCTGCTCCTGGAGAATATACAGTTTCTCTTACTAAAACTATTGGTAGCACAGTAAGTGATCCTATTACAAAAACTGTTATTATTTTTGACACTCCAAAGACACCTTCGGATATAGTTGAATATTATCAATGTACTAATACACCCAATAGTAATGGACTAGAGAAATTCAATCTCGCTAATATAAATTCTTCAGTCAGTTTAGATGCTGATCAAATTATAAACGTATTTTATTATAATGATTTGCCTAGTGCAGAATTGGATACAACCAACGTAAATGCACTACCAATGGAGTATAAAAACGTCGTGCCAGATGAATTACTCGTAGCCAAAGTATTAAACCCAATTAGTTTATGCTATAGCTATGCCGAGGTGAAATTAAAAGTTAAGCAAACCTTGACTTTAGATATTGCTAATCTGAATGGATGCGCATTAGATGATGGTACCGGTGAGTTTCGCCTTGATTTAAAAAGACAGGCTATTCGTAATGACTTGAATTTAACTGAAAATAGTACCATTCAATTTTATCTATCAGAGAACAAAGCGCTTTTAGGATCCGGAGATTACTTACCTGATACCTTCATATCAAGCACCAATACAATTTATGTTAGAGTAGAAAATGAAAACATCTGTTATGGTTCGGGTACATTCGATATCGAAATTGAACAATTCGATATCGAACCTAACCAAGACGTATTGCTCTGTGGTACTGATCAAGAAGGTACGACCTTAACATCTGGTATTAAAAATGAATCTAATACCAGCTACACCTACCTCTGGTCAACCGGTGAGATGACATCCACAATAAACACGACTCAGGAAGGAATCTATTTTGTAACTGTTACCAATGACACCGGGTGTTCCGCTACTAGCACTATTTCAGTCAAAAAAACTGAGCTACCCGGTATTAAAAACATCAAGGTCTCAAATGATATTGTTGAAGTCATAATGAATAGTAATAGATCGTTTGAATACAGTTTAGAATATGATGGCAACTATCAGCAAAGCAATATCTTCAAGAATGTTGCTACGGGCACCCATATGATTTATGTTCGAAATATAGATGGATGTGGAGTTATTTCGCAAGAAGTTTCTGTTTTAGCCTATCCAAAATTCTTTACACCCAATGGCGACCAAAGTAATGACTATTGGCAAATAGAGGGATTTGGCTCTGAGAATCAAATTAATGCGCGTATTTCTATTTTTGATAGATTCGGAAATCTTCTAGCGCAAATAGACCCCACTTCACAAGGTTGGGACGGGAATTTTAACGGTCAGCCTCTGCAATCCTCAGATTACTGGTTCCGCGTATCATTGGCCGATGGAAGGCTACTACGAGGCCATTTTACGCTAAAACGATAATATACATTATGAAAACAATTAAGATATTGATTATTTCAGTATCTACCCTTCTCCTTTTTTCATGCAGTTCTGACTCTGTCGATGAGGAAGTAAAAGAAGTAGATATTACATTTGAAGACGTAGACAAAAGCTTTTCTGAACTGGTTGTTAACGAAGGTAATAACGATTATACCTTGGAAGTTCCTGACGGACTTTCTTGGAATTTTAGAGTAACTGCCCCCGAACCTTCAAATGAAAAGAAATCTCTTTTTATTAATCTTCATGGCGCTGCCGGGGGGAGTCCAGATGCACATAAAAATACATCTTGTTATTTAGAAGCAGCTACAGCTTCAATCAATGCGTATGTAATAAGTCCGAACGGCGGAACAAATCTATGGTTTGAACCTATAAACCAATCCCAAGTTATGGGACTAACTACACTTGCCCTAAAATACTGGAATATTGACCCGGAGAAAGTAGTCGTAACAGGTTATAGCAACGGAGGCATTGGAAGCTGGTTCTTTGCAGAAACACAACCTGAAGTTTTTAGCGCAGGTATTCCAATGGCCAGTTCTTACAATACTACAAACACAAATGGGGAAGCTAGAGAAATCCCTACCCCATTATATGTAATTCACGCGGAGAACGACGAACTCTTCCCCTTATCCGAAACCCAAGCGTGGGTAGACCAATCAGTTGAAGCAGGAAGTACAATTGAATTTGTAGTAGCAGGCGGTTTAACGCACACGGAACTTTGTGAATACGCATCCTATTTTGAAGATGCTGTCGACTGGCTTACTACCTCCATCTGGAAATAGCCAAAGTATTGACGGTATTTTTCTGAATCAAGCCAATTATTCTTATAACAGAATCCAATAATATAATTCTGTAATAACCTATATTTGCGCCCATGGACAAAACAACTCAAATTTACGGTATACGCGCGGTCATAGAAGCTATAAATGCTAATGAACCCATAGACAAGGTGTTTGTCCAAAAAGGCCTTAAAGGTGACTTATCGCGTGAGTTAGAAGGATTGATTCGTAAAAACGGAATCAACTCTTCTTATGTGCCTATTGAAAAACTGAATCGATTGACACAAAGCAACCACCAAGGTGTTGTTGCCAATATTTCCCCTATTACCTTTTATGAACTTGAGGAACTTGTTGAATCTGTGATAGCGGACAAGAAAGCTCCTTTATTTTTATTATTAGATCAACTTTCGGATGTCCGTAATTTTGGGGCTATAATAAGAACTGCAGAATGTACCGGAGTTGATGGTATCATTATTCAGAAAAAAGGTGCTGCACCTGTAACTGCAGATACTATTAAGACTTCTGCCGGTGCCGCTTTTAAAGTGCCTATCGCAAAAGTTGACCATATTAAAGATGCCGTTTATTACTTACAGGCAAGTGGTATAAGCGTAGTTGGTGCTACCGAGAAAACGGAAACCTCCGTTTATGACGTTAATTTTACTGGGCCATCGGCTATTATTATGGGTTCTGAAGATCGAGGCATCTCCCCCTCTACCCTAAAGGCTGCGGACCATTTAGCCAAATTACCATTATTAGGTGAAATTGAGTCTTTAAATGTTTCTGTTGCTTGTGCTGTATTCTTATATGAAGCTGTAAGACAAAGAACTTCAGTTAAATCTTAATTAAAAGTAGGTTCACAGAGTGTAGTCTACGCCTATTCTAGAGTATCACTCTCTTTATTTTCTTTGTAGTGGTACGTAATTTGAATTCCCTTGTCAGGAACAACTTCTTCGGGTGGTAATTTTATAAAATTTTCATGAAACTTCTTCGTCACAATATATTACATCCATAATGTACCTAATTACTTAATGTTAAGCTTCTTTTTTCAACAGAAATTACTGTTGAATTACCTGCAAGTATATATTAAAAGAGCTTTTATCTTTTAGTATATAAAAATCTCAATTTTGCTATCCTATATAATTCAGCACACATAATCAGTATAAGTTAATAAATTCGATTTTATTTAATTCTGAAGCTACAAAATGTGTTTTTTTTGTAATAAATAGACAGAAAAATACAATTATATCACGCACAAAAACTATGCACGCATAATTTAAAGTTAAAAAAAATAGGATTCTTAACATTAATTTAAGACTTTTATAGGCAACTAATTCAAACATTAATAAAATGAAAGTAAAATTAAGAGGACTATTAACCCTTTTTCTGGCTTTAATAGTGCAAATCACTTTTGCACAAAACAAATCGATTACCGGTGCGGTGTCAGATGAAAGTGGTTTGCCGTTACCAGGGGTCAACATTGTTGTTCAAGGAACAACCACCGGTACCCAAACAGATTTTGACGGAAAATATATTATTTCCGCCAGCGAAGGTCAATCATTGATTTTTTCCTATCTAGGTTACAAAAACGAGACTGTTTCCATTACAACTTCAAGCACTATCAATCTTCAAATGACAGAAGATGCACAGGCTTTGCAAGAAGTTGTTGTTACCGCACAAGGAATTAAATCCAATCCAAGATCTTTAAGTTATGCTGTTCAAAGCGTAGATTCTGACGAAATAACAAAAGCTAGGGAAACTAATTTAGTTTCTGCTTTAAGTTCAAAGGCTGCGGGTGTACAAGTTACCACTTCTTCAGGTTCTGTAGGAGCTTCTGCAAACATTAGAATTAGAGGTAATACTTCTATTACACGTTCTAACTCACCATTATTTATAGTAGATGGTGTACCAATTGACAACTCATCTTTTGCGGAGGATCCAACGGATTCTTTTAACAATTCTGCGACAGGTGGTAGTGATTTCTCGAATCGTGCCATTGATATCAACTCAAATGATATTGAATCAGTAAACATTCTTAAGGGAATTGCAGCTCAAACCTTATACGGACTGCGAGCAGCCAATGGCGTAGTTTTGATAACCACAAAAAAAGGTAAGGCCGGTAAAACAAGGTTTACATTAAGTACTTCTACAACCTTATCTAGCTACAACAAAGTTCCTGCGTTACAACAGGTATATTCTCAAGGTAGGCATAATGAAGATGGTTCGGGCTTGGAATACAGAGGCCCTGAAACGTTTGAAGGTGATACTTGGGGACCCAAAATTTCAGATTTGGAATTTGATGGAGATTCTTCGTACCCATTTGATAGAGGTGGGCGCTTAGTTCCGGCGGGAACTGGAAACGGCGTAGCAGCAAGAGCCTATGATCAATATGACTTTTTCAAAACTGGAGATGCTACTGATATTAATTTGTCCGCAAGTGGTGGAAATGAAATTGTCAATTATCGTGCCTCGGTTGGTAGATTAAAACAAAACGGAATTTCACCAAATGAAGAATTTTTACGAAAAACGTTCAGATTAGACCTTGGAGCAAAATTGAGCGAAAAATTGAGATTGGATGCATCAGGGCAATACACCAACTCTGGTGGTACCAGAGTTCAAAGAGGATCCAATATTTCTGGTATAATGCTTGGATTAGTAAGGTCTAGTCCAACTTTTGACAATGGAAATGGTCTTACGGGACAAGCTGCAGCAGATAGTGAAGCCACTTATTACTATGACATTCCTGGATCAGAATTGCCAGGTCAAAGAAGTTATAGAGACGGAATTTATAACAACCCTTATTTTACGGTTGCTAAAAACTCCAATAAAGATGATGTTAATAGAACCATTGGTAAAATGGGACTTACTTATGATTTAAGTGATGCCATAAGTTTTAAATCATCGGCTTCCATTGACCGTTATACAGATACCAGAAAAATTGGTTTTGATGTACTAGATGCCAACTTTGGATCCGGTAGGATATTAAACGATGTTATCGCAAACCAAGATATAAACTGGAACTTCTTGATGAGTTTAAACCATGATTTTAGTGAAAAACTTGGGATTACCTCTAGTATTGGATATGATGGATATTATACTAAATTCAATAGGCAAACTGTCATTGGTGATGGAATGACAATTCCTGGTTTCTTTAATTTAAGTAATGTTGAAACCACTCAAGCCTCTGAAAATTCTAGCGCTAAGAAGCTAATCGGGGCATTCGCCACTGCTACGTTGAGCTATAACAATATGTTATTCATAACCCCATCTTTCCGTAATGACTGGTCATCTACATTACCTGTAGATAGTAACACATTTCAATCGTACTCTATAGGTGGTAGTTTTGTTTTTAGTGAACTACTTAATCAAGATTCCTTTATAAACTATGGTAAGCTAAGGAGTTCTTGGGGTAAATCAGGTAATGATGCACCTGTATATGCAACCACAACAAATTTTAATGGAACCCTAGTTGGCGGAGACGGATTTATTCAGAGTACTACATTTCCGGCGTATGATGCAACCTCTTTTGAAAGATCCTCAAGAGCTGGAAATCCTGATTTAAAACCAGAAGAAACAACTGAATTTGAGATAGGTATAGAGTTATCCATGCTTAAGAGCCGTTTAAAATTCGACTTCTCTTATTATGATAAAGAAACTACAGACCAAATAATTCCGGTGGACGCTGCTCCATCATCCGGTTTTTTAGATCGCTTTGACAATGCGGGAGTTGTTTCTAATACAGGTTATGAAGTAAGTCTAGGTGGTTCTCCAATAAGAACAGAAGATTTT
This sequence comes from Zobellia nedashkovskayae, assembly GCF_015330125.1. Classification (NCBI taxonomy): domain Bacteria; kingdom Pseudomonadati; phylum Bacteroidota; class Flavobacteriia; order Flavobacteriales; family Flavobacteriaceae; genus Zobellia; species Zobellia nedashkovskayae. The sequence continues at coordinate 570,633 of NZ_JADDXR010000002.1, forward strand.
TCTTGGGATGTTAATGTAAACTGGACTACTTACGAGAACGTAGTTGAAGAACTGACCGAAGGTGTAGAAAATATACTGTTAACAGGTTTTACTAGTACCAGTTCCCGTGCAGTCGTTGGCGAATCTTATGGTGTTATATTTGGTTCACGATATCTAAGAAATGATGCCGGTGAAGTGTTGATAGATGACAATGGATATGCTTTGCAAGATCCTGAAGACGGTGTTGTAGGGGACCCAATTCCTGATTGGATAGCAGGTATCAGCAACTCTTTTAGATACAAAGGTCTTGGTCTATCTGTCTTGTTTGACATTAGAGAAGGCGGAGATGTGTGGTGTGGAACTTGTGGAATTCTAGACTATTTTGGTACTTCCGAAGCAACTTTGGTTAGAGACCAGACCACTGTTATTCCAGGCGTTGTACAATCAACTGGTGCTGTTAATACACAAGTAATTCCTTATTCAGATTCTTCAGTTAGTGAGAACAATAATCTTTGGAGAAGATACGGTTTTGGAGGGCTTTCAGAACCGAATATACATGATGCATCTTGGATACGTTTACGCGAGATAACATTGTCGTATGATTTTCCAGACAAATGGCTTGAAGGCACTTTTATAGATGGCATATCTCTCTCAGGGTACGGTAGAAACCTGTGGTTAAGCACGGATTACCCAGGTATTGACCCTGAGACAAACTTAACCGGTGACACCAATGGTATAGGCTTGGATTACTTTAATCAGCCCAATACAAAAAGTTACGGCCTTAATGTAAAATTAAACTTTTAAGAAAATGAAGACAATAAAATTAATACTTTGTACACTATTTTTAGGTCTATTTGCTTCATGTGAAATCACTGACTTAAATACCGAACCTGATAGTCCTTCAGCAGAATCTATCAATGCAGGTGCTATATACCCTGGTATGATAACTCAAACCCATAGAAATTCAATGGCGTTAGGTGGAAGAATAGCTGGAATAATAACGCAACATTTTGATGGCCTAGATGCTCAACAAATTGCATATGCCCAATACAATATTGGAGAAAATGATTTAGACAATTTATGGGGCTCCGGTCTTTATGGAGCGGGTTCTATGAGGGATTGCTTTGTTATAATGCAAAACAATACCGGAGAGGTTAGTGCGTTGGCCAAATTATATATGGCCGCTAATTTAGGGGCGACTACAAGTATGTGGGGAAATGTACCTTATACAGATGCGTTTCTAGGCGATGCCGGAAACTTAAACGCTACATACGATGACCAATCTGAGCTTTATGGTACGATTCAAACTCTACTAGATGAAGCTATTGCAGAAGGTGTTAATTCTGGCGTAGGGGCATTTATGGGAGCGGGGGCAACAGATGGTATCAACTGGGAAGCTACTGCACATGCTCTGAAAGCACGTTATTATTTACACTTAACTTCTGTTAATGGCACCACCGCAGCGCAAAGTGCTCTTCTTGAAGCACAACAAGCATTTGCCAGTACGGCCGAACAACCAGATTTTGTATTTAGTGCCCCGGCGCAAAATGCGAATCCGCTTGCACTTTTCGATAATGACAGACCTGGAACTATAGGCTTTTCTAGTTCACTCAATACTCTAATGGCCGGAGACCCAAGATTACCTTTATATACTACAGACGGGTCAACTTTCGCTGGAGAGGAAGGTCTTTTCTGGGGGCAACTAGATTCTCCAACCCCACTTATTTCCTATTGGGAGGTGAAATTCATAGAGGCCGAAGCTATTATTAGAACTGCAGGATCAGATGCAGACGCCTTGGCCGCACTACAGGACGCAGTACTTTCTAATATGCTTTACATTGGTATAGATCAGGCTGACGCTGACGCCTATGTAAATGCATTAAGCCTTTCAGGTAGTGAAGCCGATAAAATAGAGACTATCATCGTAGAGAAATATAAATCTTTATACGGAAATGCCCCATTAGAAGTGTGGGTAGACTATCGTAGAACAGGTTTTCCGGATTTGATTCCAAATCCAGATGCCGTTCCTGGTGTGAATCCTTCTGGAGTAATTCCAAGAAGGTTCTTATACCCTATCACTGAACGGACTACTAATTTAATTAATTACGAAGCTGCTATTTCAGCTCAAGGCGGTCATTTATTAGACGATGACTTATGGGCTTTCCCAAGTAATTAGCACTAATTCTTAAAACAATTTAAAAGCCACCTTGATAAATTATCAAGGTGGCTTTTCTTTATTTATAGTTAGTACAGAATAAAAATTCTAAACAGATTCAACCTTGAGTAATACAATATGCGTTAACAAATTTCTACTCTACCACGTCATTATCTTTATTTTCTTTAAAGTGATATGTAATTTGAATTCCTTTGTCAGGAACAACTTCTTCGGGTGGTAATTCTATAAAATTTCCATTTTCATCAAACTGCCTTAAAAACGCATCTGCTTCTTCATCATAATCCTCTTTCTCCCAATCGTATTTTTTTACGGGCGGCACTTCGGTTTTCAACGTAAATGCTAACAGAAGTCCTCCAAGAAACCCTCCTAAATGCCCTTCCCAAGAAATTCCATCTTCAACGGGAAAAATATACCAAAGCATACTTCCATAAATAAAAACTACAATTAAGGACAAGGCTACTAACCTATAGTGCTTAGTGAAAATTCCCTTAAAAAATATAAAACTTGCTAAAAGGTAGATAACACCACTGACACCTATATGATATGAAGGTCTACCCATTGCCCAAGTAAATAAACCGGAAATTAAAATACCTATTAAAAGTACCCTTAGCGCAATACTTCTATAGAAATAAAACAACGACGCGGTCAAAATGGCTAACGGAATAGTGTTATTATAGAGATGTTCTAGCGAACCATGAATAAACGGGCTAAAAATAATGCCTTTTAAACCCGAAACTCGCTGTGGGTATATGCCGTAGTCATTTAGGTTGATTTTATAGCGCAATTCAACCCAAAACACCGCCCATATTGTAATCACTGCCAACATAGGGGCAATAATGACACTATTGGTAAATTTAAAATAGGTGTTTTCAGACATACGTTGTAAAATTAGCAATAAGTTGGCCAACTGTATCTCAACTGCTAAATAGTCATTTATTAATGACATTCATTCAACTTTCGAAAAAGTTAGTTTGCCTCTTTATAGAAACCATCTTCTAACAACTTTATTATACTTTTGCACCATGAACGAACCTTTAGCGGAACGCATTCGCCCTAAAACCTTAGAAGACTATATTAGCCAGAATCATTTGGTGGGTAAAGATGGCTCTTTAACCAACCAAATTAAAAGAGGCATTATCCCTTCCCTTATACTATGGGGACCTCCTGGAACGGGCAAAACCACTTTGGCCAATATCATCGCAACAGAAAGTCAGCGCCCTTTTTATGTACTAAGCGCTATTAACAGCGGAGTTAAAGATATTCGTGAAGTAATAGAAAAGGCAAAGAAAAGTGGAGGGCTATTCACAGCAAAAAATCCAATTTTGTTCATTGATGAGATACACCGTTTTAGCAAATCGCAACAAGATTCGCTTTTAGCTGCTGTGGAGAAAGGTTGGGTTACATTGATTGGTGCTACTACGGAAAATCCCAGTTTTGAGGTCATACCCGCACTCCTTTCACGCTGTCAAGTTTATATTTTGAATGCCTTTGGAAAAAATGACTTAGAAAATCTTCTTAAAAGAGCAATTAAAGAGGACAAATACCTGAAATCAAAAAAAATAGATTTAAAAGAGACCGAAGCTCTTATGCGACTATCTGGTGGTGATGGTCGAAAATTGCTGAACATCTTTGAGCTCGTGGTAAATTCTGAACCCGGAGATACTATAGTAATTACTGACAAGCTCGTTATGAGCAAGGTTCAAAAGAATACGGTGCTCTATGATAAAACGGGGGAACAACACTACGATATTGTTTCAGCGTTTATAAAATCTATTCGTGGAAGCGACCCTAACGGTGCCGTTTATTGGTTAGCTAGAATGATCGAAGGTGGCGAGGATATAAAATTCATTGCCAGAAGGCTTCTTATCTCAGCTTCTGAAGATATTGGCCTTGCCAACCCTACTGCTTTGGTTATTGCCAACAATGCTTTTCAAGCGGTTACTACAATAGGATATCCCGAGGCTAGTATAATTCTCAGCCAGTGTGCTGTGTACTTAGCTACAACGCCAAAAAGTAATGCCAGTTATATGGCAATTAAAAAGGCGCAGCAAAAAGTTAGAGAAACCGGAGACCTCTCCGTACCTCTACCCTTGCGAAATGCACCTACCAAATTAATGAAGGATTTAGGGTATGGCGCCGAATATCAATACGCCCATGATTACGAAAACAACTTTGTAAATGCAGAGTTTCTTCCGGAGGAAATATCGGGAACGCCATTTTATCAGCCCGGAAATAACTCCCGCGAAAATGCAATCAAAGAATTTTTAAAGAATAGATGGAAAGGTAAGTATGACCATTAAAATTTAACGGTCAATTCTTCTGTTTTCAGTTTTCCGTCAACATATTGCTCAAAAAACCATTTTCCGCCTTGCTCATAAACTACTCCGTTTTCACTATCGCCTTCGGCTATATAGTAATTTGGCAAAGAGGTCTTGAATATTTTTAATTGGATTTTAGGCGTACTATCTACCAACTGAAATCCATTTGGGATTTCTTGTGCGTAAAGTGCACCCTTAGCAGATTTTTCTGCTTTAATCACAACACTAGCTGCAGTTGGAACCGCAGGTGGCGCCTGAACAGAACTCTTTAAGTTAGAAGGCTTGGGTCTGTTATCTTTATAACTTTGGTTTTCTCTAGTAGCTTCTTGTTGAACCATAGGCTGTTTGTTTTTTGGCTCATACGACTCTGGCTTTTCTTCTATCTGCTTTATATCGTTTTGCATGCTTACGGTTACGGGCTCAGTTTTATCGGCCTTACCATTATAACTATAACTAACAGTATTTAATGACTTAAAGGCATTTCTTAAAGCTTCTCCGTATGCTGACTTATAATCCTTCTCCTTACTCTTACCTACAGCTGTTGCATAAACTTCTTCTCCTTTACAATTCTCTAGGACAACACTTGTTTTAGTAGAAAACATTGACGAATCATCTATAAGACTTGCTGTTAACCCTAAACATCTATTGTTGTTTAATTCGCTAGGTAATTCATCCTCATAAACCGTTTGGAATCCTTCTTCGGTAAATAGATATTTAACCAAAGTACTAGTCTGGTATTGATTAACCTTTTTGAAGCCGTCAAACTTCTTAGGAATAACAATATATTTGTAATCATTAAGTTGCTCTTGGGCCATACCAATTAGGCTTACCATGAAAAAACAGGTTAGGAATATATGCTTCACAATCTTTGTATTTAATATTTGTAATTAGGAAGATGAAAAAAGCGTGCCAAACCTTGAAGTTGTTCGTTAATTGGCATTACAATATCATTTCTTGCCCCAAGATATGATATTTAATCCTAATTGAAAAGAAGCATAATTACTATCTGCTAAATTGCCGTACGATAACAAATTATCGGCCATAGCATACATGTTTACGGGTCCAGCTTGTATGGAAACTCCTAAACCTACATTTGAATATGAAAACTTATCTATGGTATACGTAGTCTTAACACTCATGAAATTACCAAAGCGCCTTTGATAGAAACCGGTTAAAGCAACTTGCGGACCTCTTGGTCTATTTATAACATATAACTGCCCCCCGGCACTGTTTACATATTTGGCTCGTGCTCGGTTGCTTGAAGCATTTACACCACAGGCACAATTTGCCCTGTTATCTACATGTTCTCCAAAATTATAACGTAAAGAGCTATATAATTTGGTAGGCCTAAAGGCTACATAGCTATTTGTGTTATCATTAAATGGCACAAAACCTTCTACATCATCAACAAGCTCCTGCCAAAAATCTTCATTAGGATCAGCTGCCGCATCTGGCAAAATAATTTCTATTCCCTCTATTGTAGCCTTCCCATTTAAAGTGTAGTTTTTTATATCCTTTGTATGGTAAATAAAACCTAAATCTAAAAGACTACCCGTAAAAACAAGTTGATCACTCAATTGGTACGTAAATCCAAGATCAACCCCCACACCTAGATTTCCTCCAAAAAATGCTCTTTTAGTAATCGTACTCCCTAGCGTACCATCATCTGAGGCATCTTTTAAACCGTCGAGCCCAGAAGTCCGCAATTGCATGTCTGCCTCTATAGTACTGGAATAGATATTATTTACTCCTTCTTTGGTGATAAAAGTTCCTTGGTTCTTTGTTGAGTTGAAATCGAAAATACTAGAGTAAATTTTACCTCTTACTCCTATGGTGAGTTCATTATCTATTTTTTTGTTTAGACCAATATGAAACACGTTCATCATCTCGCCTCTTGTTTTGAGGTGCCCTAAATCAAAAGCTTGATTAAGCTTGTCCGCATTACCTTCAAAAGCCAAAATGGCGTAGTCTTGAAACCAATAACCAATGGCATCTCCTTCAATATACATTCCTCCGGTATAGAAGTTATCAGGATTTTTTCCTCGGAAACCAAAATTTAGAATTTCAATTTGAAATGTACCGCTCAGCTCATCGCGCGCATTCATTCCATAAATTGCACGATCTCTAATCTTATCATTGATATCTAATCCATCGTTTGAAAAAATATCATTTACAGAAATCCCACTCAAACCAGCTTGAAGAGAAATGCCAGACAAAGGAGGCACACCTGCGTACCACTGAAAATCTGTATCAACACCGGGGTTAACCATGGCAGATTGAGGAATCTCAACAAAATCATACAACAGCTGCTTGTTCTGTCCGAACATAGCAAAGCATGTCCAGAAAAGGACGACAGTAAGTATTTTGGGGATTCTCATTGTATAATTTCCAATCTAAATTTTCCGCTGGACTTTAAGATAACCTTAGGCTCAGCTGAAGTTGAAGCACTTTGAGTTCCACTTATATTAGTAGCCTCTACCCGTATGCTTGAAGTATTTTTAATAATATCTATACTACGGCCTGAATTACCGTAAGCAATATCTATTTGCTGCATTTCCATAGGAGCAGGCGCTACAGGAATGATTACCGTATCAAGAACATTACCATCTACGTCCAACAATTCTATGGAAACATTTAATTCTGATTCGGTAGTATTTTCTACGATATAGGTAATTGTTCCATCTAGAACCCGTTTTGAGAATACATCTGAACTAAAAGCATCAAAATTAAACTCCTGGTTAATTACATTAGCCTGTGCTGATGCATTTACCAAAGATTCCGGGGCTTCTACATAAAGAATGCTCGCTTCAACTGTTGGTGTTACTCCAATCTCATCAAATTGATTAAAATCCTGATCCTCAATACACGAATAAAGTGTGAGGCAGGATAACATGCAAAGAATAGTGTATCTAATAAATCTTATCATGGTAAAACCAAATACTGGCCTTCATTGGCGCAATTGTGGTATTACCTATATAACTCTATAAATAGATTTTTATTTCGTGTAAATCATCAATGATTTGACAAAAATCGTGTTTTGGTCCCTGATGTGCATTAAAGTGCAGGGCATGATAACCTGCGGCCTGTGCTCCCAAAATATCCGCCTCTAGATTATCTCCAATCATAAGAGATGTTTCAGGCCTTGTTTTTGCTCTATCTAACGCCAAATTAAAAATAATTGGGTCCGGTTTTTTAACCCCCGCCATTTCGGAATCAATAATCTGGTCAAAGTAGCTATGAATGTTAGAATTTTTTAGCTTTTTACCTTGAACTTCTTGAAATCCGTTGGTTATAATATGAAGTTTATACTTTGGTTTGAGATAATTTAAAATAGAAATAGCATTTGGAAATAAATGATTGAAAGAGGATAAATGGGAAATATAATCCTCCGATAATTTAGTAATGGTTTCGTCCGAAACCGAATACTTTAAATCATCAAAAACCGATTTCAAGCGTTCGTATCTTAGCGCTTCCTTGGTTATTTTTCCCTCCCTAAACAGCTTCCAAAAGGCAAAATTTGCAGGAATATAGACTTCTAAAAAATCCGGAAGCGCGATTCCTATATTATTATCCTGAAAAATTTTATCAAAAGTAAGTGCAGAGTTCTTTTCAAAATCCCAAAGGGTATGGTCCAAATCAAAAAAAACATCGGTAACTATATCCTTAAACATGGCATTGTTTTAATACGGTTTCGTAAAACTTCTTCCAATCTATCTTTTCTTCTCCGCCCAAAAGTTCATTAGAAAAAACTGACACAAACTCCCCGTTTACAGCTTTTACCTCATCACAAATATTACGCACCTCACTCATTATGGCCACATCGTTATCGCTGTTCACGAACCCATAATCATGAAAGGCAAACGAATGTATTCTAATGGGTTGTTGCACTTCAAGATTGATATCATAAAAATAAAAAGGAGTACAAGTACTGGCCCTAAAACCAATTTCATGGGTGTAACCCATTGTATAATCATCTACAAACTCCGCTTCTACCAAATTTCTATACGTATGTGGCAAGTCTACCCTATTATACCGTAAACGAGAACAGTTTATGGGTTTATTGATAACACCTGTCAACTTTTTCTTTTCTTTTTTTAAGAGGTCGATATCATTGAAAGAACTGTAAGATGCGGCTAGGGCCACCTTACCATAATCCGCAATGGATTTTATAAGAAAACGGAATTTATTATTATCCGGCGATACATTCTTATCAAAAGTTGAATAATCTGCAAACTGAAAAAAGAATATACCTTTTACCCCATATTTTTTATGAAGATCAACCAACATTGTAAAATTGTCGTAAGGATCTTCTTGTTGGTTGAACCATACTTTAACACGTTGTGCTACCCTTTTAAATTTTAAAGAACCTAAGTCATAAAAGAAACCAGCAACACTCCTAATAATTCCCCTATGTGCAAAGCAATGAGACGTAGTAACATCTATGGCAGAAACATAACGGTATTTCTTTGGCTTATACTCCAGTTCTGGAAACTTAAGCTTTAGTTCATCTAAAAGTCTGTATGCCCATATATCCACTACGGGAGATCTTAAAAACTTATTTTTATAGGCTATACTGTCCTTAACAGGGAACCTTTCATGAATATCTTTTACATGGGGCAAGTATTCTTCATACCGACTCAACAAATAAAAACTTGCAGAAAATATATCAAAAGGTAGGTTACTGCGTTCGCCAGCATTAAAAAAACATGGAACGCCTTCCCAATCACGAACGGTTATCTGCAAGTCGTTTATACCTTGCTCAAAAAGAAGGTCATTGCTACGAATAAAAAATTCGTTCTGTAAAGGCTGTTTGGTATAGGTAATCTTTGCACCCGAATGCTTTATAAAATCCTCAACCTTAGTAGTAAACGAAATTTCAATACCCAATATACGCGTAAAGACCTGCTTCATGGTATACCTGAAACGCGGTGTAATCTTATGGGTATAAATGAGTAACATAATCTGCTAAAAATTCAAGTTTCAACTAGTAATCGGTAACCTACCTCTTGTGATATCCGGAATAGTCCAGACAACAAAGTTAAAGAATACCTTCATCAGCAAAACTATAATAATCATTTTGGGTAATTATCAAATGATCTAAAACTTTTATATCAAGTGCCGCAGCGGCCCTTTTTAATTTCTGTGTAACCTTACGATCTTCCTCACTTGGCCTTAATGTTCCAGATGGGTGATTATGCGATAAGATTAGACCGACAGCACCTTGTTCCAGGGCTTGGCGCATAACAATCCGGACATCTACCAAAGTACCGGTAAGGCCGCCTTTACTTAACTGTGCACTGTACAGAACTTTATTTGCATTACTGAGATACAAAATCCAGAATTCTTCATGTTGCAACTCTCCAATACGTGGTTGCAATATATCAAAGGCATCTTTACTACTACTGATTTTACTTATTTTTTGCGCCTCTTCTCCTCGTCTCCTTCTGCCCATTTCCAAAGCAGCTGCAATGGTTACCGCTTTTGCTTCCCCAATTCCCTTAAAGGTCATTAGCTGTTTAATGGAAAGCTTACCTAATTCATTAAGGCTGTTATTGGCAGAAGCTAAAATACGCTTGCCTAATTCAACAGCGCTTTCATCTCTGCTACCTGATCCGATTAGAATTGCAATCAACTCGGCATCCGATAATACGGACCGTCCTTTATGGACTAATTTCTCTCTGGGCTTGTCATCATCCGACCAATTTTTTATTGAGAATGAATTTGATTTTTCATGCATTTGATAAATATAGCAAACTCTAATTCCTTGTGCCCCCTACCACCGATGAAATAGACAAACCACTCGCCAAGAGCCATTTGTCTAAAAACCTAACCTCAAATTAAAATGATATTATGAAGAAAACTTCTCTTTCAATTTAATTAAATCTAATCCCCCATAATTACCGGAACTCATTAAAAGTAATACGGAGTTGTCATAATCTTGACTAAAGACAAAATCTTTAAAACTCTGCGCATTAGTGTAAATCTTAAGGTCTTTACGTTCAAAAGCTTCCGAAATTTGTTCGGGCGTAACTTCCTTTAATTTTTTAATGGCAACAGACTCTGGCAAATAGAAAATCACCGCTTCGTCAGCAGCATCCAATGCTCCTTTGTATTCCTTTAAAAACTCAGGATTAAAACTACTGTATGTATGCAATTCCAAACAGGCAATTAGTTTCCTGTTCGCATATTGTTCCTTCACTGCTTTTGTAGTTGCCGCCACTTTACTTGGTGAGTGTGCAAAATCTTTATACGCTACGGAAGTTTTTCCTTCTGCAATTTTCTCTAGTCGCTTTGAGGCTCCTGAAAATGTGGCAATAGCCTCATAAAAATCATCTTCATCTACACCCATATTCTGGCAAATCCATTTAGCTCCTGCTAAATTGCTCAAGTTATGTTTCCCAAAAACTTCAATAGGCATGGGGCCTTCTGGAGTTTCTAAAAGTGTAGTTCCATCTTCAATTGTATATTCTGGTGTCTTATATGGTAGTTTACGAATGGTATTTTCCGAAGCTTCAACTACCTTTTTAACTTCCGAATCTTCTACGTTATACGTAATGCTTCCACCTTTAACTATGCTGTCTACAAAAATCTGGAACTGCTCAACATAAAACTCAAATGTTGGAAATACATTAATATGATCCCAAGCTATTCCGCTTAAAAGAGCAATGTTCGGCTTATACAGATGGAATTTTGGTCTACGGTCTATTGGAGACGAGAGGTACTCATCTCCTTCTAAAATCATAAAATCATTATCCTCGGTCAGATGTACCATGCGTTCAAAACCTTCTAACTGGGCACCCACCATAAAATCTACTTCCTTATCATGGTAATTCAACACATGAAGAATCATAGAGGTAATCGTAGTTTTTCCATGGCTACCACCTATAACAACACGGGTCTTATCTTTTGCGTGCTCATATAGAAACTCTGGGTAGGAATATATTTTTATACCTAGCTCTTGGGCCTTTAGCAATTCAGTATTATCTGCTTTTGCGTGCATACCAAGAATTACAGCATCTAAACTTTCATTTATCTTTTCTGGATACCAGCCAAAACTTTCGGGTAGAAGACCCCTTTTCTCCAATCTAGATTTAGAAGGCTCAAAAATAACGTCGTCACTTCCTGTTACGACATCACCTTTATGTGCTAAGGCTAAAGCTAAGTTGTGCATGGCACTACCACCAATTGCAATAAAATGAATCTGCATAAACGCTGAATTTATGGCAAATATAGGCATTGATTTCACGAAAAAAAATATCAAAACAGCTTCCGACGAACTACACAAATTGCCGCCAAAAGTTTAAAAACATCGACAAAATGCACTATTTCTATCCACTCCTGCTACGTTTTTAATAGGATTCACCCTTCAAACATTCACTTTTACAACATTTATTCACTTACACCTATTACCCAAGTTACATTTGCTCTGAGGCAAGATGCATCCTGTCTCCTAACATTACAAAATGACCAACCAAAATTACATGAGAACCATTCTTAAATGGGCTCTACCTTTTTGCTTGCTTCTCTTTTCCGCAAATGCCGTGGCGCAATGCGCAGGCACAGATGCTTCTGTAATTGTATGCTCAAAAGATGCCGATGAGGGCAATAAGACCTATAACCTTTTTACGCAACTAGGTGATAACCCTACTCTTGGTGGATCTTGGTCTACCAACGACCCGGCAAATTTTTACGCACTTGATCGTGATACCGGTATCGTTAACCTTTGGGATGTTAAAAACTCTGGTTTGCACGAGTTTACTTATACAAATACCTGCGGTGGCTTGACGGAGTCTGCGGTTGTTACCGTAACACTTGGAGGATATCCGGGAGAAGATAACATAGACGGTTCTGCAGATGCCTGCGGCGATGACAATAACGTAAACCTCCATGGTTATATAGGAGATGAAACGGATGGGAAGTTCCAAGATTTTAATGGCGTTTGGGAAGCTATTACCCTAGAGGCGGCACCATTTCTTTTACTAAACTATTTTGATGCCGAATCTGCTGGAACGGGAACGTATGAATTTACACACACAGTACCTGCAGTTGGCTCTTGCCCAAGTAGACTGGTAACATTATTACTAGAAGTCCAAAGACCAGCGAATTCTGGAATAGGCTCTAATTTAACTTTATGCACAACAGATGACCTATCTGGCTATACCAACTACGATTTAAATAGCCTCCTAGAAGATGAAGATATAAATGGCACCTGGTCAGAAGGCCTTGATACTGACCAACTATCTGACCTTACGGACCATCTTATAGATATTGAAGCTATTAGAGACCGTCATACTTATGGCACCTTCACCTTTACTTATACCGTATACCCATCTCATGCGGTTTGTGACATTAATAGAACAGAAGTAGAAATAACTATTCTTCCCACATTTAGGGGAACAATTACAGCTCCTAACTATTGTGTAGACCCTGATAAATACTTAGTAGAGATAAGCGATTACGACGACACGTTGATCCCGCCCGACACCTATTCCGTAACATACCTATTGACCTCTTCAAACGGAAATACAGGAGAAACTACCTCACTACTGCTTAACCCAGACCGTACTGGTTCATTTGAAGTTGATGCCAACTTAGTTCAAAAGAACGTAACCACAACCTTATCCATAACTTCATTAGGAGACAAAGTTTGTCCCGATATTCAGGTATCTCCAATAGAGTTTATTGCAACAGACCCTATAGCCATAGTAACGGACACCTGTGAAGGCGAAGAAGTTTCGGTAAGCTTAAGCGATATTTTTGACCCTTCTTTCACCCGTGCAAACGGAATTTATGATGTTAATTATACCATTACCGCGCCAAGTAATTCAGAAACAACACACACCGCCAGTGCTATTAATTTTACCGCTGGTAGTGCAACTTTTACCATACCAACCGAACAAATTACCGAAACTGGCGAATACACCTTTGATTTTGAAGTAGATAATGGATTCCCAATGGAATGCGATATTTCAGATACTGCAATAATTACCGCTATACCAGAAGCTATTCAACTTGACATATTGGTAAACAATTCATGTAACGCTACTGAAATTGATGTAAATGTAAACGCCCCTGCACTGTCCGATGGAGAATATATTGTGACTTATGAAGTAGTTTCACAAGAAACCAATACCGTATTAATTGATAATACAATAATCTTTATTGGTGGTACCGCAGACTATCAAATTGATGTGGCTACGCTTGAACAGGGTAATTATACGATTACCGTAAAAAGTACGCAGGATGATACTACACCATGCCGACTATTATTCAACTTTGAAGTGAATGAAAATTTTGCCGTTGAAGGCGTTCCTGCTTTACCGGAAGCCGAAGCTGTCCAAACTATTTGCCTTGCCGCCTTCCCAACATTAGCACCAACCTTGCAAGATATTAAGGTAAGCGCCACTGGCGAGATGATGTTTTATGACACGGCAACAGATATGGACATTCTCCCAATAGATACAGCACTTATTGACGGTGAGGATTATTTTATATCCAACATAGACCCATTAAACAATTGTGAAGGTTCAGATAGAATTCAGGTTACGGTAATCCTTTCGGATCCGGAAATGCCAATGTTATTCAACGGAAACCCTACATTTTGCGGTTCAGAAGATCCGTCAATAGATAATCTAAGTTCTAGTGTAGCTAGTAGTAACACCATTCTTTGGTTTGAAACAGCAACCGGTGGAACTGTATTGGACAATACTACAGCATTAATTGACGGAAAGAGTTACTATGCCGGAACAGAGGTTGATGGAAAATGTCAAAGTTCTATGCGTATTGAAATTATCCCCATGATATATGAACTAGAGCCAGCTACTTTAGAATTTTCCACACTGGCACTTTGCGGATTGGATAATCCTTCGATACAAAACCTAAGGGATGTAGAAAACAATTCCTCTTACGATGTGCTTTGGTACGACACTCCCGCAAACGGTATTCCTCTAGAAGAAGATGTTTTATTAATTGCCGGAACTACCTACTATGCAGAAAGTTTCAATCCAGACACCGGTTGTATGAATCCAGAACGAATGGCTATTACAATTGACCTTACCAATTGTGAACCAGAAGAATATGGCTTCTTTATTCCTGATGGATTTTCACCTAACGGGGATGGTAGAAATGACACATTTTTTATACCGAACATAGAAATCATCTTTCCTGAATTTACATTAGAAATTTTAAATAGATACGGAACAAGCCTATTCAAAGGCGACCAAAATAACCCCGCTTGGAACGGAAATAATGGAAATAGCACTGCCCCAAATGGCGTCTACTTCTACATTATAGAATATAATAAGGAAGGTCATAACCCAGTACAGGGCAGATTGTACCTCAACCGCTAAACCATGAAAGATATAAAACGATATTTTATTTTTCTGATGTTGGTGTGTGCTGCGGCCCATGGGCAACAAGACCCTCAATACACCCAGTACATGTACAACATGAGCGTGGTAAACCCTGCGTACACTACTAATGAGCAAGGTATGCTCAATTTTGGTGCACTGTATCGCTCACAATGGAAAAATGCAGTAGGCAGCCCTAAAACCCTGACTTTTTTTGCCCATGCCCCCATGAGCGATAAAATTGAAGTGGGGCTTTCTTTTATTACTGATAATATTGGTGATGGCGCGTTAAAAGAAAATAATATCTATGCCGACTTTGCCTATATCCTGAAGTTAGATGACAAGAGCAATCTCTCATTAGGTCTTAAAGGTGGCTTTACCACTTTTGAAACCAACTTTAACGGCTTTATGCTTCCAGAATTCCAAGATGACCCTGCTTTTAACGAAAACCTGAACAGTACATTCCCTAATGTGGGTGTTGGTGCTTTCTATCATCGTCAGAATTTTTATGCAGGAGTTTCCGCACCGAACTTACTGACAACAAAACATCTTGAAAATAAAGATGGAATTAATAGAGTTGGTTCTGAGAATATACATCTTTTTCTAACCTCTGGTTATGTTTACGAACTTAATCCAGATTTAAAACTAAAACCTTCCGTTCTTGCTAAAATGGTTCAAGGATCTCCTTTTACAATGGATGTATCACTGAATGCGCTTTTTTTAAATCGATTTGAAGGCGGATTATCCTATCGTTTGGAAGACTCGGTAAGTGCTATGTTTAATATTGCGGCCACACCAGCTTTACGAATAGGCTACGCTTACGATTACACCTTATCAAACCTAAGCACCTACAGTTCTGGTTCCCACGAAATATTTGTTCTTTTTAATCTCGATTTACTGGGCCTCGGCAAAGGATACGACAAATCACCTAGATTCTACTAAACATGAAAAAATTCCTCTTCATATGGTTTATTCTGGGTATTACGGTATCAACCTTTGCCCAACAAGAACTGAAACGAGCAGACACCTATTTTGAGCGTGCGTATTATAGTGACGCTATTCCGCTATACGAGCAAATGTTGCCAAGTAACAAGAGTTCAAAGCTCATAAAAAACCTTGCCGACTCTTATTACCACACTTTTGATATGAAGGCAGCCGCACGTTGGTATGGCTATCTAATTTCTAATTATGGCGAAAACACAGATGAAAGCTATTATTTTAAACTAAACCAATCTTTGAAAGCTATTGGTGAATATGAAAAAGCACAAAAAACACTTATTGATTTTTATGTTGAAAAAGATCAGAACGATAAGGTGATTCAGACTGAAAGAAATTTCAAGTATATTAAAAACGTGCGTGCTATTGGCGAACGTTTTAAAATTGAAAACCTAAATATCAATTCCACTACGTCCGAATTTGGCGCGGCCAGAATAGACTCTAACTTGGTGTATAGTGCTTCCCGAAAAAAAACCAAAACTTTACCCAAGCTTTATAGATGGAACAATGAGAATTACCTTGACATATATTCTCACCCTATAGAAAAAATAACACAGGGCGATAGCCTTAGCATGCCGTTAAGCAGCGCTATTAATTCAAAAATGCACGAGGGTACTTTTACCATTACTAAAGACCGAAAAACAATCTATTTCACGAGAAATAGTAAAAAGAAAACCGAGAAAGATAAAATCAGTAATCTAAAAATATATCGTGCCCAATATGTAGATGGTGCTTGGAAAAACATAATTCCCCTACCCTTTAATAGTGATAATTTTTCTACGGAACACCCAGCTTTAAGTCCTGACGAAACAAAACTTTATTTTGCATCAGATCGCGAAGGTGGCTTTGGTTCTTTTGACCTCTATGTTGTACTTATTCAAAAAGATGGTTTTTTCGGAAATCCCGTCAATTTAGGAAAGGAAATAAATACGGATAAGAAAGAACAATTCCCATTTCTTGACGAAGACGGCAACTTATATTTTGCATCCAACGGTCACCCTGGTTTTGGGTTATTAGATTTATTTCTTTCAAAAACAGAAAATGGAAAATTTAAATCCCCGGACAATCTTGGATTACCTGTAAATAGTGGTTATGACGATTTTTCTTTGTCACTAGACCCTAATACCAATAGAGGTTATTTTTCATCCAATCGTCCTGGCGGAAAGGGTAGTGATGACATTTATTCGCTATTGGAAACCAAACCACTTCTTATTGAAGACTGCAAGCAGTTAATTGCGGGAATTCTAACGGATAAAACTACCAAACTTCCTTTAGCCAATGCTACAATAGAACTTCTGGATGCCAGTGGAAAAATGATTGAAAAAATCATCACTTCTGCCGATGCTTCTTATAAATTTCAAATCGCTTGTTCCAACCAATATACCATAACAGCCCACAAAGAAGGTTACGAGGATAATTCTAAAATCATTATTTCAGATACGGAAAGGAATGCGACAATAGACGGTTCCCTAACACTGTATTCAGTAAAAGAAAGAGAAGCTTTAAAAGTCAAAAAAGCTCTAGCTAAGAAAGAAGAAACAGAAAAATTGGCCTTAGCCAAGGCCGAAAAGCTAAAAGAATTAGAGAAAGCAAATGAGTTAGAACGCATACAAAAAGAGAAACAGGTTGCTATAAAGCAAAAAGCTGACCTAGAGAAAGAAGAGCGTGAACGTCTTAAGAAAATTGAGGAAGTCATTGCCACTGAAGAGGCCATTGTTAAAGAAAACGAGCGCATAATTATCAAAACCGAAGAAATTCATTTTGACTATAGCCTTTGGTACGTAAGACGCGAAGCTAGAGAACGTTTAGGAAAGGTGGTTGCTATAATGAAGCAGAACCCGGGTATGGTCATTGAAATTGGTACGCATACAGATATCCGAGGTAATGAGGAGTACAATCGTGACCTCTCACAAAAGCGTGCAAATTCCGCAAAAGAATTCATGGTCAAAAATGGTATTACAGCAGACCGCATTATTGCTAAAGGATACGGAGAATCTCAACCCATCGTAAAATGTGAAACCGAAGAAAGCTGTTCAGAGGAAGACCATGAATGGAACAGAAGATGCGAAATGGTAGTTGTAAAGTGGCAATAAGTTTTCTTAAAAACAAAGGCATTTAGATTCTAATAAACGTTAATAACCCAAACCAAGCTTGGCCCCAAATCATAAATATGGTTTGGGGCTTTTTCATTTCTGTCGCTATTCTTTCTATCTTCGTTAGACAAACTCTTCACTATGAACCTATCGAATATTCCTTCCAAAGAGATTATACCAGGTTATCACGGTAAACTGGTACATTCAGAAAACATGTCGCTTGCTTTTTGGACCGTAGAAGAAGGTGCCATTGTACCCGAACATGCCCATATGAACGAGCAAATAATGCACGTGCTGGAAGGGCGTTTTGAATTTACACTTAATGGCAATACAAAGGTTTATGAATTAAATGACATTGTTATTATCCCACCTCATAGCCCCCATAGTGGCAAAGCACTTACTCCCTGTAAACTTATGGATGCTTTTAGTCCGGTTCGTGAAGAGTACAAATAGAAAACAGAATTAAACATTCCCCATAAATCTTATATTATGAATATATCATTAGAAGGTAAAAAAGCACTAGTTGGCGGTAGCTCAGGAGGAATAGGAAAAGCCATAGCACAACAATTAGCTGAAAGCGGAGCCAGCGTAACACTCATGTCCCGTAGTGAAGAGAAACTTAAGAAGATAGTAGCAGAACTACCTACTAACCAAGGTCAGAACCACGATTACCTAGTAGTTGATTTTGCCGATTTCCATGACTACCGCGAGAAAATTTATAACTATTTCGTTACTAATACAGTTGACATCCTTGTTAATAACACCCAAGGCCCTGCTGCCGGAAGTGCCTTAGAAAAACAGACTGTAGATTACCAAGAAGCATTTAATTTGCTATTTAAAACTGTAGCATACACTACTGAACTCGCCCTAAAACATATGAAAGCAAATAAATGGGGAAGAATTATAAATGTAGCTTCTGTATCCGTTAAAGAACCCCTTTCTTATTTAGCACTTTCAAATACCATAAGGGCAGCTGTAGTTACTTGGGGTAAATCATTGGCCAACGATGTAGGGCAATATAAAATAACAGTGAACAGTGTTCTGACTGGTTATTTTGACACTGAGCGCATCGCACAACTAAACTCTAAAAAAGCAGAGCAATTAGGGATTTCAGAAGATGAGGTCCTTGCAGATATGGAATCTAAAGTTCCTGTTAAGCGTATAGGAGACCCTAAAGAATATGGTTATCTGGTTGCCTTTTTAGCTTCAGAAAATGCGGCCTATATTACAGGTACTCAAATACCAATTGACGGCGGACTTTTAAAAAGTTTATAATTGTTTTTTTACGATAATTTAGAAATCCTATTCCCTCACCGAATAGGACCGCTCACTCATTTATAGTTTTTATTGGCATCCATTTTGCTCAGTTTTGTTCTGTAATTTTATACTATGAAAAGATTATCCCTCATATTCACCGTAATTCTTTTTTCACAAATGCTACAAGCACAAGACAACGGAGATTCTTATACATCACTTTGGAAAGAAGTGCAGAAATTGGAGCGTGAAGACTTGGCTAAATCGGCTTTAAAACTGGTGGAAACCATTTCATCTAAAGCGGAAAAAGAGAACAATTCGGAGCAGGTTGTAAAAGCATTACTATTTGTTTCAAAATATGCGATGACCTTGGAAGAAGATGCGCAATTGAATATCATTAATCGTTTTAAAGCAGAAATAGAAAGGGCTGAATTTCCAACGAAAAACATTTTAGAAAGTTATTTAGCCAATCTCCATTGGCAATATTTTCAACAAAACCGTTATCAGTTTTATGACCGCTCTAACACAGAATCTAAAGTAGACAGCGTTGATTTTAGAACTTGGGACCTTAGTACGTTATTCCACGAAATAGACACCCATTTTCAGGCATCATTAGAGAATAAAAAAGAGCTTCAAGAAACCAATTTAAAAGGGTTAAAAGAATTATTAAATCAACAAAAAGGTTCAGAGACCTTCCGTCCTACGCTTTATGACATCCTTGCTCACACAGCACTTCAGTTTTATAAAACCAATGAAACCGCTATTACTCGCCCAGCCGATAAATATGAGATAAACGATTCTGAAACCATCTGCGAAGCATATCAATTTGCACATCATGATATAAATACCAATGATGATACTTCCCTACAAGCCAAAGCGCTGAAGGTATATCAGGAACTGATTCAATTTCATTTTGATGAACCAAAGTTAGAACCTTTGGTTATGGCCGATATTGAACGATTAAACTTCGTTTACCAAAATGGCACTTTTGAAAGCAAAGAAACGCATTACGAAGAAACCTTAAAAAATTCTGCCGAACATCTAAAGCACAACCAGATTTCAGCTTTATATAGTTATGAATTGGCCCAACTGTACTATACACAAGGGCAAACGTACCAACCTGACACGAAAGAAGAGACACGTTGGAAAAGTAAAGAAGCCCTTGCGTTATGTGATGAGGTTATTGCTAGATTTCCTGACAGTATGGGGGCAGAAAAATGCAAATCACTCCGGCTGCAAATCCTTACTCCCAGTCTTTCCATAATTACGGAACAACATGTTGCTGTAAATCAGCCTTCAAAACTGTTAGTCAACTATAAAAATCTATCCTCTCTACAACTGACTGCTTACGCTGTAAACAACAATGACTATAAAGAACTAGAACGTCTCTACCCTCCAAAAAAACAGTTATCATTTATAGAAAAATTGAAACAGGTTGAAAGTTGGTCAGCTACACTTAAAAATGAAAAAGACTATCAGCAACATGGTATGGAAGTGCTGCTTCCTGCTTTAGAAAACGGACAATACATCATCTTGGCTTCCCCTGAAAAGGAAAATAACGAAAGTTTTGCGTTTAGTAAGATTCAAGTAACTGACATGGCCTTGGTAGAAACCAATGGCAACTCTGAACAACGATACCAAATCATTAACAGAACTACAGGAAAACCTGTTTCTGGGGCCGATTTGACCTTTATTTATCTTAAAAATTATAACAAACCCTATCTGACCAAAAAAGAGCGTACAGACAAAATGGGGTTTGTAACCATACCGCTAACAACTGAAAATTGGAACGATGTAAAAATTGAGGTAAATCATAATGACGAGAAAGCTTTCTTTGGAGAGTATTATGTAAACGGAAAGCGAGAAACAAACACGCTCAATACCATTTCAAACCAACTTTTCCTATTTACTGATAGAAGTATTTATAGACCTGGCCAACCGGTCTACTTTAAAGGAATCCTGATGGAAACTTCTGAAGAAAAATCGAAGGTAGTGGCCGATGAATCTGTATCCGCTGTTCTTTATGACGTGAATGGTCAAGAAATAACTGAACTTGAATTTACCACAAATGAATTTGGTTCTTTTAACGGTGAATTTATATTACCAAGTTCTGGACTTACTGGAGAATTTTTTATTGAAGTAGATGCCTTTTCAGGGACTGCCAATAAAACGCAGTATATCTCCGTAGAGGAATACAAACGCCCTAAATTCATAACCTCTTTTGAACCTGTAACCGAAACGTATAAAGTAAATGATAGCATTACCGTAACAGGCATTGCTTCGGCTTACGCCGGAAGTAAAATTACCAATGCTAACGTCAGCTACCGAGTTAAACGAGCCGTATACTTTCCCCGTTGGTACTATTGGCGCATGCCCTATTATAATCAGGCTCCTCAAGAAATAGCCCACGGAGAAACCACTACGGATGCTTCGGGCAGTTATAACATATCATTTAAGGCTTTACCAGACACTAGTCTATCTAAAGAAAACCTACCGACTTTCAACTATGAAATTACGGCAGATGTAACCGATATCAACGGAGAAACTCACAGCACCACCACTTTTGTATCCGTAGGTTATCATTCCGTCATTGCCAATATATACGTCTCCGAGCAATGGAACAAAGATAAGAATGAGGATAAAATACAAATTTCCACAACTAATCTTAATGGACAATCTGTGCCTTCTAAAGGGACATTAAAAATGTTCAAATTACAGGCGCCAAAACAAGTTTTAAGACGAAGAGCATGGCCTGCACCCGATTACAAAAATTGGAACCAAGAAGAATACAGTAATCTGTTTCCTCATGAAGCATATAACAAAGAAGATGATGCCGTTAACTGGGAGAAAGGTAAATTAGTCTGGCAGAAGAGTTTTGACACAGAAAAGTCTAAAGAGTTTAATCCAAAGAACCTTAAAAATTGGGTGTCTGGAAAATATATAATAGAACTCGAGACCAAAGATAAATTTGGGCAAACAGTAACAGAAAAAGCCATAACCACGCTTATTAGTGACAACGATAAGAAATTGCCGGACAACCGCTTGTTTGAAGTCAAAACAAATAAAACCGAGTATAGCATTGGAGACAAAGTAGAGGTTACATTTTATTCCAACTCAGAAGACCTTACCGTGACGGTATTTGTTGAAAAGGAACAAAAAATTATAGACACTCATAAAATACATCTAAATCAAAATTCAAAATCTTTTACGGTTCCGGTAACCGAAAACGATTTGGGTGGTTTTGCCATTAATTACACCTATTCTGCCTATAATTCATTTGATTCAGGAACAATTTCTGTTTCCGTTCCATATCCTGAAACCCAGCTCGAAATTGAAACCACCACTTTTAGAGACAAACTGCAACCAGGAACCGATGAAACTTGGTCGTTTAAAATTAAAGGACCAGAAGGCGAAAAAGCTTCGGCGGAGTTATTGACCAGCATGTATGATGCCTCTCTAGACTCTTTTAAACCACATTATTGGAATTTTCATCCACTTGACCGAAGTTCCTATTACTCCTCCATTTATGCCAACGCACACACTAGTTTTGGAACAAATTCATTCCGAACGCATCTTATCAGAGAGAACTATAATTATACGCCTCAGGGGTATGATTCTTTTAACTGGTTTGGGTTACATTTTGGTTATGGTAATTACTTTGGTAGTAACCGAACAAAACAATTAGCGAAGAGTGCAGCAGCTCCTATGAGCATGATGGAAAATGATGGCGCTAGTCTGGATGAAGTCGTAATTACATCTTCTGAGGTTTCTGAAAAAAGTGAGATGGATATGGCACCTCAAAATTCTACTGAAGACAAATCTAACAGCAAGAATGACCCTGAACCTGTTCAAATCCGTAAAAACCTTCAGGAAACGGCATTTTTCTTTCCTGAATTAAGAACAGATAAAGAGGGTAACGTTTCTTTTAACTTCACAACACCAGAAGCGCTTACAAAATGGAAATTGCAATTACTAGCTCATACAAAATCTTTGCAAAGTTCCGTAAGAACGCTTGGCACCGTCACTCAAAAAGAATTAATGGTAATGCCCAACGCACCCCGTTTTCTTCGTGAAGGTGATGAAATAACCATAAGCACTAAAATTGCCAACTTAACGGATAAGCAATTATCCGGACAAGCGAAACTTATTCTTGTTGATGTTATTTCGGGAAAGGATATTTCAGAACAACTAATCGATTCTAAAAAACAAAATTCGTTTACAGTAGATTCTTTAGGAAACACCCAAGTTTCGTGGCAATTGAAGATACCTGAAAATCTACAAGCCGTTCAATATACGGTTATAGCGAAAGCAGGAGATTTTAGTGATGGCGAACAAAATGTTCTTCCTGTTTTGACTAACCGCATGTTGGTGACTGAAACCCTCCCCATGTGGGTACGGAGTAACCAGACCAAAACATTTGTTCTGGATAAATTAAAAGATAACACCTCAACTACGCTAAAAAATCATAAGCTAACTTTAGAAATCACTTCAAATCCGGCATGGTATGCTGTACAGGTACTCCCCTATCTTATGGAGTATCCTTATGATTGTAATGAGCAAACGTTTTCTCGATACTACGCAAACAGCTTGGCAAGTCATATTGCAAATTCAAATGAAAGAATCAAAGCTGTATTTGACCAATGGGCAAACTCCGATGCTTTGCTTGGCAATCTTGAAAAGAACGATGAACTAAAGTCGCTATTAATTCAGGAAACTCCTTGGCTCAGAGATGCACAATCCGAAACAGAACAGAAAAAACGAATTGCCCTACTGTTTAACCTTAATAAAATGAAGAACGAGGAAACTCGTGCACTTAATAAACTAAAGAATAATCAGAAAAACTCCGGTGCATGGGCTTGGTTCAACGGCGGACCTGATAACAGATACATTACACAGCATATCATAACAGGTATGGGCCATTTAAAGCAACTAAAAGTATCGTCCGCCTTTCTAGAAAATCAATCCTCTATCAAAATAATAACCGAAAAAGCAATTGCTTATTTAGACGCTGAATTTGTTTCAGAATATGAGCAAATGCAAAAATACGCTTCCAACATCGATAATGACCATTTGAGCCCTATGCAAATTCATTATTTGTATATGCGAAGCTTCTTTAAGGATATAAAAACCTCAAAGCAAGTCGATAAAATTAAGGCATACTATCTAGCTCAAGCTAAAAAATACTGGACCAAGAAAGGACTATATTCAAAGGGCATGTTAGCTCTTATCTTAAACAGAGCAGGAGACACTACTACTTCCAAGAAAATTTTAAAAGGATTAAAAGAAAATAGCATCGTTTCGGAAGAATTGGGCATGTATTGGAAAGAAAATACAGCTTCTTGGTATTGGTATCAGGCTCCTGTTGAAACACAAGCGCTTTTAATAGAAGCTTTTGGAGAGATTGAAAACGACACAAAAACAGTTGACAATCTTAAAATTTGGCTCTTAAAGAATAAACAGACTAACCAATGGTCTACCACAAAATCTACATCTGAAGCAGTTTACGCGTTATTGCTACAAGGTAGCGATTGGCTTTCAGTGACCGATGCGGTAAACGTTACTTTAGGAGGTTCCGAAATAAACCCTGAGAAGCTAGAAAATGTAAAAACTGAAGCAGGAACAGGTTATTTTAAAACCTCTTGGAACACCAATGAAATAAAGCCGAATATGGCAGAAGTTCAACTGAGCAAAAAAAGTAACGGTATTGCCTGGGGAGCCCTGTACTGGCAATATTTTGAGGATTTAGATAAAATAACCACGGCAAAAACACCTTTGCAACTTAAGAAAAAATTGTTCCTGAAAAAGAATACGGCTACTGGTGAGAAAATTTCTGAAGTCACTGAGGCTACTCAATTAAAAGTAGGCGACTTAGTCCGTGTACGCATAGAACTGCGTTCTGACCGGGATATGGAATTTGTTCATATGAAAGACATGCGAGCGGCCGGTTTTGAGCCCGTAAATGTAATTTCTAGTTTTAAGTGGCAAGATGGTTTGGGCTATTATGAAAGTACTAAGGATGCGAGTACCAACTTCTTTTTTGATTACCTACCAAAAGGAGTATATGTCTTTGAATACGATGTACGCGTAAATAACGCTGGGGACTTTAGTAATGGCATCACAACCATACAAAGCATGTACGCCCCAGAGTTTTCTAGTCATTCTGAGGGAGTACGGGTGGAGGTTGGTGATTAAGTGTGTCTTATGAAAAAGGGAGTTTACAAACTCACCGTAGGCCATAATAATTTGTAGAGAATAACACCTAAAATAAAACCGGTGCCTAGACCACAAAGAATAACGATGAGAATCATCTGATTAGAAGATTTTTGAGATAAAATATTAACCAGAGATATAGGCGACCCGTTTTTACGGACTTCAAACCTGTTTAGCTTCTCGCCTTTAGAAATATCTCGTTGCGCAATCCAATATCTATTTTCACCAATAGTAAAGGTATGTTCTGTACCTACTTCAGTTATTTTTTTAGAAACGGTTCTACCATCCAATAGAATTTTTTCTTTTCCAAAGAATGTGTGAACCACTTCAATTTTATGGTTATCAATATAATAAAGCGCTAGCTTTAGCATTGGGGACATTTGCGTTAAAGTTCAGATAGGGGGTAGAAAAATCTCCTTTATAATCTAGGCTCTCACCGTCAATTTTAAGAACAGAAAGGCATAATTATTATTAAAGAATGTTCGAAAATATGGAATAATATAATATCTACACAGAAAATTTTCAAATACTACTACACCATACATTCCAAAACGAAAAGATAAACAGTCTACTGTTCTATTTTTTGGGAGGATATTTAGAGAAAACCTTTGCAGCTAGGGCATGTAATTTTTCCTCACGTGTTTCAGGGGATACATTTTCTTTGAAATTGCCCTGACCTTGCCCCTGCCAAAAGAGTTCATCCTTTTTGGCATCAACAAAATCAAACCGGATTTCCCGTTCAAGTTTTGGTTGCCCTACAGGTATACCTACAGATAATCCACCACCAACACTTCTGCCCGTACCACCAACTCCTAAACCAACAGTGTTATTACTAGCTACTTCAAAGGACTCACTATCTATATTTATAAAAAAATCTGGATCTTCAGAAAAACGAATACCTTTTGCTTGCATTTCTGCGTTAACGGCATGCAACAATCGTTTGGTATCAAGCTCGCTAAGGCCTGTATTCATATCAGGATAATAATTATAAGTACTGTAATTGGTGAAATCGGTTCCCTTGTCATAATCATAGTTCACCCTAATCGTATTGCAAGAAGCCAAACACAAAACCAACACCAAAGTAAATACATTCTTCATAGTTTCGTTTTAAAGTAAATTTAAGGAATTATAATCAGGCTGAATTTAACAACCAATCAGGCCCTCCTAACTATTCAACATAGCCCAAAGCTTATCTTTTAATTCCATAATGCCCTGTTGCGCCACTGAAGAAATAAATATATACGGTGTACTATCTAAATCTTTATCTAGTTCTATGCGCATTTCATCCATAAGCTCCTGATCCAACATATCGCTTTTAGAAATAGCTATTAAGCGTTCTTTATCAAGCAATTCAGGGTTATATCTTCTTAGTTCGCCAAGTAAAATTTCATACTCTTTACCAATGTCTTTACTATCCGCAGGTATTAAAAACAACAGGGTAGAATTACGCTCTATATGTCGTAAAAAATAATGACCTAATCCTTTTCCTTCTGCAGCACCTTCTATAATTCCAGGAATATCCGCCATCACGAAACTCTGAAAATTACGATGTTCCACAATACCCAAATTGGGTTTCAGGGTTGTAAATTCGTAAGCTGCAATTTTTGGTTTTGCTGATGTAATTACTGATAATAAAGTAGATTTACCAGCATTAGGAAAACCTACAAGACCAACATCTGCCAGTAACTTCAACTCAAGAATAACCTCTACTTCCTGTCCAGGAACACCGGGTTGGGCATATCTTGGAGTTTGATTGGTACTGGTCTTAAAATGCCAGTTACCTCTACCACCCATTCCGCCTTCTGCCAAAATACGTTCTTCGCCATGCTCCGTGATTTCGAACAACACTTCTGCTGTTTCTGAATCCTTTACCACCGTACCTAATGGAACATCTAAGTATACATCTTCGCCATCTGCACCAGAACTACGGGATTTACTACCGTTACCGCCGTGACCAGACTTAAAATGCTTTTTAAACTTAAAGGTTACAAGCGTCCATAAATTATTATTTCCTCGTAAGATAATATGACCTCCACGACCGCCATCTCCTCCATCCGGACCGCCCTTGGTAATGAACTTTTCCCTATGCAAATGCACAGAGCCCTTTCCTCCTTTACCAGATTCCGCATTAATCCTAACGTAGTCTACAAAATTACCCTCAGTCATAAAATATTCTCAATTATATATTGACGACAGCCAACATTTCCGCAAAAATACGCATTTCGCATGAAGCTTAAACAAGCTATGCATTTAGAAGTTAGCCTTATAAAGCCAAAAAGAGAGTTGAAACAAGCCTAATCTGCAGTTTAGACCTGTTCAACTCTCCTTAAGATACTATTAGAAATCGAGAGCGTACTAAAGCTCCTCGATAACCTTTGCCAAGCGATGGGTTATTTCATCTATGGCACCAATACCGTTTACACTGTGAAATTTATTCTGAGCCTCATAAAAATCTTTTAAAGGCGCTGTTTTCTCATTATACTCATCAAAACGATTGCGTATCTTAGATTCGTCTTGATCATCACTACGACCGCTAACCTTACCTCTTTCCAGCAAACGCTTAATAAGAACTTCATCATTTGCTTCTAAAGCGATAGTTGCATCTATTTTCATTTCTTTTGTGGCCAAGAAAGCATCTAAAGCTTCTGCTTGAGCAGTTGTACGAGGAAAACCGTCAAAAATAAATCCGCTTGCATCTGGATTTTTCTCAACCGCATCTTGCAACATTTTTATAGTTACTTCATCAGGAACCAAATCGCCACGATTAATGTAAGATTTCGCCAATTGCCCTAGTTCAGTATCATTTTTCATATTGTAACGAAAAAGATCTCCTGTAGAAATGTGTTTCAGGTTGTACTTATCCTTTAAAAAATCAGCTTGGGTTCCTTTTCCGGCACCCGGTTTCCCGAAAAGCACGAGATTGATCATATGTTTTTGGTTTAATTGGTAAACTTCTTTTAGATTTCGGCCTAACTCGTTATAATCCAGACCATATCCCACAATAAATTTATCAGGTATATCAATACCTATATAATCAATGGTATACTCACCATTGTATATTTCAGACTTATAAAAAAGACTTGCAACCTTAAATTCCTTAACGTTGGCCTTTGAGAAAAGATGTATTAATTTTTTGAGCGTACGGCCCGTATCTATTATATCTTCAAGAATAATAACACTACGGCCTTCTATATCTTCAGAAACATCTAAGAGGGTCTCTACTATACCAGTAGATGTCAAACCCTGATAGGAGCTTAATTTCACAAACGACACTTCGCAAGGATGTTGATATTCCTTCAGAAAGTCTGATACGAACATAAACGACCCATTAAGTACCCCTACAAAAATTGGTGTTTCATCCTTATAATCAGCGGCAACTTGTTCGGCAACTTTTTTTACGGCTGCTTTTATCTGCGCTTCGCTCAAGAACGGTTTAAAATGTTTATCGTGTAGCTTTATCACATCGCATTTTTAAAGAACGGCTAATATACCACTTTGATTTTGCTTTTTTGAACACACACCTTGCGTTTTAAGAATTCGATGTATTTTTGCATCAGTTCAAAATCAATTGCATGTCAACAGATAATTCATCGGAGTACTTTTCTTCACAGTTTAAATTGGGGATTTTAGGCGGTGGCCAGCTCGGTAAAATGCTCCTTTACGAAACCCGTAAATTTGATATTCATACCGTGGTTATGGACTCTTCCGCAGAAGCTCCTTCAAAAATTGCGTGCAATGAATTTGTACTGGGCGACCTAATGGATTTTGATGCCGTTTACAATTTAGGGAAGCAGGTGGATGTGCTTACCATTGAAATTGAAAATGTTAATGTAGATGCCTTAGAAAAACTGGAAGATGAAGGTTTAAAGGTTTTTCCGCAAACCAAAGCACTTAGAATTATCCAGAACAAAGCAAAACAAAAGCTTTTTTATGTGGATAACAATATACCAACAGCAGATTTTCAAAGATTTGCCTACAAGAGTGAAATAAAAGATAGTATCTTAAATGGTGCTTTAGATTTTCCTTTTATTTGGAAAGCTGCGCAATTTGGTTACGACGGACAAGGGGTAAAAGTTGTACGTAAGATTGCAGATTTAGACGAACTTCCTATGGGCGAATGTATTGCCGAAAAGATGATCGACTTTAAAAATGAACTTGCCGTTATTGTTACCCGTAGTGTTAGTGGTGAGGTAAAAACATATCCCGTGGTAGAAATGGAATTTCACCCAGAAGCCAATCAAGTAGAATATGTTATCTGTCCCGCTAGAATTAGTGATACCGTTGCCCAAAAAGCTCAAGAAATAGCGTTGAAGGTTTCAGAGAAAATACAACATGTTGGTCTTTTGGCCGTAGAACTTTTCCAGACTAAAGATGACCAAATCATAGTTAACGAAGTTGCTCCAAGACCCCACAACAGTGGTCATTACAGTATTGAGGCTAGTTACACCAACCAGTTTGAGCAACATCTTCGCGCTATTTTAGACCTTCCATTAGGTGATACAAAAAGTAAGGTTGCCGGTATTATGGTAAATCTAGTAGGCGCCGAAGGCCATACGGGTGAGGTCGTTTATGAAAATATGTCCAAAATTTTAGGAATGGAAGGAGTAACTCCTCATATTTACGGCAAAAAACAAACCCGCCCTTTTAGAAAAATGGGTCATGTAACCATAGTAAACGAATCTATTTCCGAAGCTCGCAAAATTGCGCAACAAGTAAAGGAAACTATTAAAGTGATAAGCAAATAATCATATGAGTAAAGTAGCCGTAGTAATGGGCAGCACTAGTGATATGCCCGTAATGCAAGACGCCATAGACATTTTAAAGGGATTTGACATTGAGGTTGATGTAGATATCGTTTCTGCGCACAGAACTCCTGAAAAACTTTTTGATTTTAGTAAAAATGCACATACCAATGGTTATACCGTAATTATTGCCGGTGCCGGTGGTGCAGCTCACCTTCCTGGAATGGTAGCATCTATGTCTCCTTTACCCGTTATAGGTGTTCCCGTAAAAAGTAGCAATTCTATAGATGGTTGGGATTCTATCTTATCCATTCTTCAAATGCCCGGTGGTGTTCCTGTAGCAACAGTAGCTCTAAACGGAGCAAAAAATGCCGGTATTTTGGCGGCCCAGATTATAGGAAGCTCGGACAAATGCGTTCTTGACAAGGTTATTTTATATAAAGAAGGCCTAAAACAAAAAGTAATAGACGGTGCAAAATCCGTCAGTGGTAAGAAGTAACATTTAGGTTATTAAAAATTACAATTCATGAATTACCCTTCACTTATAGGTTTTATAATTGGTGTGTTGGCTATTATTGCCCTAGCTTTTATTGAGCGAAGAATCAATAACCCCTATTTAAAAAGTCTCTGGAGAAGCGCTTTATTTTTCTTCTCTATGTATGTATTGATACTTGTTCTGGTTTTCTTTCGTTGGAAATACTATGAAATGCAACTAAGTACTTTTGACCTTAATGCAGATGGTAGCATTGGACTTAAGGAATATACAGACCAATACAGATTTGTTAGAGATAAAGTAATGAGCGGAGCCGATCGCAACTTTGCTTTTGTAACCGGAGCTGCATTATCTTTTCTTTTAGCAGGTCTTGCACTTATGCTAGACCTTATTAACACTTGGATAAAGTCTAAGAACAACCCCATAGAATCTTAAACCAAAAAAAACTTACGTCAGATGAATCCTTTATTGACACCTTTTGATACCGCCCCATTTTCAAAAATAGAAAATGCGCATTTTAAGCCTGCTTTTATACAAGCTATGAAAGATGCAAGAGCAGAAATAGACCAAATAACGGCCAACAAAGCAGAGCCTTCTTTTGAGAACACCATTGAAGCATTGGAATTTACAGGTCAGCAGTTAGATCGTATCTCCAGTGTTTTCTTCAATTTAAATTCTGCCGAAACCAATGAAGAGATTCAAAAGATAGCTCAGGAAATCTCCCCTTTACTTTCTGAATTTAGTAATGATATTACGCTAAACGAAGCTTTGTTCAAACGTATAAAAACCGTTTACGATCAAAAAGATTCATTAGACCTTACCATAGAGCAACAAACTTTACTTGACAAAAAATACAAGAGTTTCAGTAGAAATGGAGCCAATTTAAACGATGATAAGAAGAAACGTCTGCGTGAGATTGATTCAGAGCTTTCTAAATTAAAACTGAACTTTGGTGAAAACATACTAGCTGAAACCAACAAGTATGAAAAGCACTTGACCAACGAAAGTGATTTAGATGGTCTACCTGAAGGTGAAAAAGAGGCAGCTGCTCAAATGGCGAAATCTAAAAATAAAGAGGGTTGGGTGATAACTTTAGATTACCCAAGTTATATACCCTTTATGAAATATGCCAAAAACCGTGAATTACGCAAAGAATTGTCATTGGCTTTTGGCAGTAAGGCTTTCCATAATGATGAGCTTGACAACCAAGAAAATGTACTTAAAATTGCCAATTTGCGCTTTGAACGTGCTAATTTATTGGGCTACAAGACCCATGCGCATTTTGTACTAGAAGAACGCATGGCAGAAACTCCAGAAAAAGTACACGAGTTTCTAAATGAGCTACTGGTAAAAGCAAAACCTGCTGCAGGAAAAGAGTTTGCCCAACTTGAAGATTTTGCAAAAGAACTAGACCATATAGACCGATTAGAAAAATGGGACGGTAGTTACTACTCTGAAAAGCTGAAGCAAAAATTATTCAACTTAGATGATGAAAAACTAAAACCTTATTTTAAACTAGAGAATGTAATTTCAGGTGTTTTTAAAATAGCTGAGAAATTATTCGACCTTCGTTTTGAAGAAGTCACGGATATAGACAAGTATAATGAAGAAGTAAAGACTTATAAGGTTTACGATACTTCTAACAACTTCATTTCTGTTTTCTATGCAGACTTCCACCCTAGAAAAGGAAAACGTGGTGGCGCTTGGATGACTTCCTACAAATCTCAATACCAACGTAACGGAGAAAATGTACGTCCGCATATATCAAATGTTTGTAATTTTACCCGTTCTACACCTAGTAAGCCTTCTCTTTTGACTTTTAATGAAGTAACTACCCTTTTTCATGAATTTGGACATGGATTGCATGGTATGCTGGCAAATACGACCTACCCTAGCCTTTCAGGTACTTCTGTTTTTTGGGATTTTGTAGAGTTACCTAGCCAGGTGATGGAAAACTGGTGTTATGAGAAAGAAGCACTAGAACTTTTTGCTACTCATTACGAAACAGGAGAAGTAATTCCGATGGAATTGGTTCAAAAAATTAAAGAATCGGCTACTTTTCAAGAAGGTATGCAAACGCTTCGCCAACTTAGCTTTGGCCTTTTAGATATGTCTTGGCACGGAATAGACCCTACAGGCATTACGAACGTAAAACAGCACGAAACCGAGGCTTTTAAAGGCACCAATCTATACCCTGAAACACCAGAGACTTGTATGAGTACCGCTTTTGCCCATATTTTCCAAGGCGGGTATTCTTCTGGATACTATAGCTATAAATGGGCTGAAGTTTTAGATGCCGATGCTTTTGCATATTTTAAAGAAAAAGGTATCTTTAATAAAGAAGTCGCTACTAAGTTCAAAGATAATGTGCTTTCAAAAGGTGGTACGGAAAACCCAATGGTTCTGTACAAGCGTTTTAGAGGTGCTGAACCCAAGGTAGAAGCCTTATTGGAACGTGCTGGCCTATTGAATTAAAACCATCAATATGTAATCCACAGAAAAAAAATTAAAAAAATATACCAAGATTATGTTTTGTAAGTTTTTTCTTATATATTTACGTAACATAAGTAGGTTGAAAAGGTTATATCAAAAGTAATTTTTTTAACGGTTTAAAAGAGGGTGTGGGGACGCCCTCTTTTTTTATTCCCTAAAACCAAAAGACTAACAATAGGTTAAATTATTACTATTTCTTCCGTTTCCACTAATCCATCTCAGTTGGTTTTCAGAACTTCGCAAAAAAACAAATCATGGTTATATTTGTAGATATGGACGAGGTGATTGCAGACACCTATGGAGCACATATAGAAATTTATAATAAAGAATTTAAAGAAAACCTTCCTTTAGATATCTTCCATGGAAGTGAAGTTTGGCATAAAGTTCCTGAGGACAGACAACAAAGTGTAAGAGACCATGCAAGAACAAGAGGGTTCTTTCGTAATCTTAAGCTCTTACCCAATGCGCAAGAGGTACTACAAAAACTTCATGAAAAACACGACGTGTACATTGCATCGGCAGCTATGCAGTTTCCCAATTCATTGGAAGAGAAATCAGAATGGTTAGATGAGCACCTTCCTTTTATTCCATGGCAAAACAGAATACTTTGTGGGAACAAGCATATTTTACGTGGCGATGTTCTTATTGACGACCGCAGCTACAATCTTAAAACTTTTGAGGGTAGGCCCTTATTATTCACATCTCCTCACAATGTAAACACTTCTGGTTTTGAAAGGGTAAATAATTGGCTAGAGATTGCAGAAAAATTACTCTAGTTGCTTTTATTCGCAATAAAAGCATCGTAACCACCTTCTAAATTCACAACCTTATCAAACCCAAGAGAATCTAGCACATACGCCGCTTTGGCACTACGCCCGCCCATTTTACAATAAACATACACAGGTCGTGCCCTGTCTATCGTATCAACGTTTTTTATAAAATCGGCTTCAAACCAGTCAATGTTTACTGCATTATCCAAATGCCCTTCACTGAACTCTTCTGGAGTACGCACATCCATTAAAATCCCCGATTCTATATCATTCTGTGAAAATTCTGTGATATGTTTTCCATTACTTTGAACACAACCTAAGTTTATAACAAGCAAGGTTACAAGTAAATAGTGAAATTTCATAGGTTTTAAGTTTAATCAAAAATACTAATTATGGCGGCGTTAAATTATATTTCGGGGAATGAAAAAAAATTAAAGATCATTAAATCTAATTCCATTACTTTTGAGGACGACAAAAAACGTATGGCAGAACACCAACTAATGCCCGATAAATGGGTTGACTTATATGCAGATTACCTTTTCAACTACGCAATAGGCCGTATTAGCGATGCCGAAGTGGCAAAAGACCTTGTTCAAGAAACATTTATGGCCGGTTTAAAATCTGCCAAAAACTACAAGGGAGATGCTGCAGAACGCACTTGGCTAATTGCTATTTTAAAGCGAAAAGTAATTGACCATTACAGAAAAACCAACTCCAAAAAAGGAAAAGCAGAAGTGCGAATGAACTATAGTTCGCAAACTGATGCCGAAGGTGATTGGTTAGAAGAACAAGTTGCCGACCCATTTAGTTCCTTCGAAAACAGCGATATAGAAAACGAAGAATTGGGACTTGCTATTCAATCTTGTATTGCTCAACTACCCAAAAAACAAGCTTTGGTGTTTACCATGAAAACTATTCAAGGAGTTAGTACCGAAGATATTTGTAATGAGCTCGATATTAATCCGTCTAACCTGTGGGTAATGATACATAGAGCTAGAACAGCTTTAATGGGTTGCCTTAATCAAAATTGGTTTTAAACTATGATTTCTTGCGACAAAGCCGCCATAATTTGCAATAAAGCCCAATACAGGGAAGCAACTTTTATGGAAAAAATCAAATTACGTTTTCACCTATTTATGTGTAAAACATGTTCTAAAGCAACAAAAGAGAACACTCAATTAACGTCCCTATGCCAAAAGGCAGACCTTCACAGCTTAACCGAACAGGAAAAGTTGAAAATGAAGCAAATTTTAGATAAAATGAATTAAAAAAGCCTTCCAAAGACAAATAATAATGTCCACCAGAAAACAGAGATTCCTTCTACCCAAAAAGAAGAAAAATACTTGTTTTGTTGACGTTTTGTAACGAACATCAAGGCTCTCAAAGTCAAAAACATAATACCTCCGGCAATAGCCTCATACATAGAAATAGTGTCTTTCATAAAAATTAGAAAGAAAAACGGGAGCGTAGCAAAGGATCCGAATATTTTAGTATTGGCAACTCCATAACGTTGCGGCAAGGTTTTTAATTCCGGGCTATCATAAGCCATATCACGAATCTCAAAGGGAATCAGCAAAATCAGCACAAATAAAAAGCGCTGTATGCATTCTATCCAAACATCTTTCTCCATAAGTCCACCTTCCGACAATACGGGAAGAATAACAGTCGCCCCTGCCCATACCAAAGCGACAATGAAAATTTTCAATCCTCCCCAACTCCTAAGGTTCTTCGCATTGGGCAACATAGGCACGGCATACAAGCCAGTAAGACCTACGAGTCCGCCAACGCCCATCCATACTTCTAGCTTAAGAAAATAACCATGGTATAAAGCAATGGCCAAGGCTATAAAACTTACCAATTGTATGTTCTTGTGGTATCTATTGGCTACTAAAATATATTTCTTTGCCTCTACCCCATATTTTACAAAATTATAACAGGCAATAGAACCAAAAAAAAGAAACCAAGCCAAGTGTTGGTCTACACCGTATCCCAATGTAATATCCGTTACATGCACAAGTGCGTAAATAGCAAAAGCTACATGTATGGAGGCATCAAGGTAAAAATCAAAAACACGGTTAACAGCCTTCATCGTACAAAACTAACGAAACTGTTCATAAACATCGTTTTTAGTTAAAAACTTTCATCCCACAGAACAATTATGTGATTATTTTAAGGGATAAAATGTCTAATTTTACCGCTCTTATTTATAAGCTATGAAGACAGACGTATTTGCTTTGCGCCATATAGGCATCAGGGAAGAAGATCAAGAGCACATGCTCAAAACTGTAGGTACAGACACCTTAGATCAGCTCATTTACGAAACGATTCCAAATGATATTCGCCTAAAACAACCATTGCAGCTAAATGCAGCTATGAGCGAACATAAGTTTCTAGCTCATATTCAAGAGCTTTCAGAACAAAATGACGTTTTTCGTACCTATATTGGTTTGGGGTATCACGAAAGTTTAACACCTTCAGTAATCAAAAGAAATATTCTAGAAAATCCGGGTTGGTATACAGCCTATACTCCTTACCAAGCAGAAATTGCCCAAGGAAGACTAGAAGCCCTTTTAAATTTTCAAACTGTTGTAGCTGACCTTACGGGAATGGAATTGGCAAATGCTTCGCTTTTAGATGAAAGTACCGCTGCTGCAGAAGCCATGACCATGTTGTTTGATGCTCGTAGCCGCGAACAAAAGAAAAACGGTATTTTAAAATTCTTCGTATCCGAAGAAGTACTACCACAAACATTGTCTCTCTTAAAAACCCGTTCCACGCCACTAGGTATTGAGTTGATTATAGGAAATCATGAAGAATTCTCTTTCTCTCAAGATTTTTACGGAACTTTATTGCAATACCCAGGAAAACATGGTCAATTAAACGACTATGCCGACTTTGTATCCAAAGCGAAAGAAAACGATATTAAAGTAGCTGTTGCAGCAGACATACTAAGTTTAGTACTTCTTACTCCTCCGGGAGAATTTGGTGTAGATGTTGTTGTGGGCACCACGCAAAGGTTTGGTATTCCTCTAGGTTATGGAGGTCCTCATGCTGCATTCTTCGCGACAAAAGAGGCATATAAAAGAAATATTCCCGGTCGGATTATTGGCATCACTAAAGATACTGATGGCAAAACTGCCCTTAGAATGGCACTCCAGACTAGAGAACAACATATTAAAAGAGATAAGGCTACCTCAAATATCTGTACAGCACAAGTACTATTGGCTGTCATGGCGGGCATGTATGCCGTATACCATGGCCCAGAAGGCTTAAAATATATAGCGAATAAAGTACATCGTACCGCAGTAACCTTAGCTGGCGCGTTGGAGAAATTAGGTTTATATCAAACCAATTCCTCTTATTTTGATACGATTACCGTAAAAGCTGATGCCAGTAGCGTTCGGAAAGTAGCAGAGGAAAACGGTGTTAACTTTCTTTATGTTGACAATGAAACTATTTCTATTGCAGTAAATGAAGCCACATCTTTACAAGACCTTAACCAAATTGTCTCTGTCTTTACAGAAGCCCTTGGAAAAGAAACTATAGAAACAGTAAGCCTCTTATCTAAATCTGCAATAACTCCAAGCATACAGCGCCAGTCTTCTTTTTTACAAAATGAAGTGTTCAACAGGTATCATTCAGAAACAGAACTGATGCGTTACATTAAGAAATTAGAGCGTAAAGATCTTTCATTGAATCATTCTATGATTTCATTAGGTTCATGTACAATGAAATTGAATGCCGCTTCAGAAATGTTGCCATTGAGCATGGCACGTTGGGCTAACATTCATCCGTTTGTGCCTGTTGAACAAGCCAAAGGATATCAGTTTGTATTGAAAGAATTGGCCAAAGATTTATCAACAATAACAGGTTTTGCCGCAACATCATTGCAACCCAATTCAGGTGCACAAGGTGAGTACGCAGGCCTCATGGTTATTAGAGCTTACCACGAATCCCGAAATGAGGGACACCGAAATGTATGTATCATTCCAGCTTCGGCTCATGGTACGAATCCTGCTTCCGCTGTAATGGCAGGTATGAAGGTAGTCGTTACTAAGACCGATGAAAAAGGAAATATAGACGTATCCGATTTAGAAGAAAAAGTTTTAAAGTATTCTGAAAACCTTGCTGCTTTAATGGTTACTTATCCTTCTACGCACGGTGTTTTTGAATCTTCTATTAAATACATTACAAAACTAATTCATGATAACGGCGGCCAAGTATATATGGACGGTGCTAACATGAATGCGCAAGTAGGCCTTACTAATCCTGCTATTATTGGTGCCGATGTTTGCCACTTAAATCTTCATAAAACCTTTGCTATACCACATGGTGGTGGTGGCCCGGGTGTAGGTCCTATTTGTGTTGCAGAGCAGTTAGTTCCATTTCTTCCAGGTAACCCTGTCATTGAAACTGGTGGTAATGCAGCCATTACTGCAATTTCTGCGGCACCATGGGGAAGTTCTTTGGTTTGCTTGATTTCTTATGGCTATATAAAAATGCTAGGGGAACAAGGGTTAAGACACTCCACTGAAATAGCTATACTGAATGCCAATTACATTAAACACAAATTAAGTGGAGCCTACGATGTTCTTTACACAGGTGAAAAAGGACGTGCAGCACACGAGATGATTATTGACTGTAGGCCTTTTAAAAAGAGCGGTATTGAAGTTACCGATATAGCAAAAAGATTAATGGACTATGGTTTTCACGCGCCAACGGTTTCTTTTCCAGTAGCAGGAACTTTAATGATCGAACCTACGGAAAGTGAAAGTTTAACCGAATTAGACCGTTTTTGTGATGCCATGTTATCTATTAGAGCAGAAATTAACGAAGCATCTACAGAGGACGATAACAATGTGCTTAAAAATTCACCGCATACCCTAGAAATGTTAACTGCAGATGAGTGGAATTTTCCATACAGCAGACAAATAGCAGCATTTCCGCTTTCGTACATTCAAGAAAACAAATTTTGGCCATCAGTTAGACGAGTTGATGATGCCTATGGAGACCGTAATTTAATATGTACATGTGCACCAATTGAAGCCTACGCAGAGGCAGAATAATTACCGTTAACACTAATAAATACGGGCCTTTTCACTTAAACGAAAGGGGCCGTATTCTTTTCGCACAATTCCGCTAAAGGCCTTGAACATCGTAAAAGTTGTTATGCATGCATAACATTCAATTTGTTATGCATTACCTTGCAAAGTGATAAAATAAATTACGATATGTCAATTGCAATTACAGGAACAGGAAGTTACATACCATCACTAGTCGTTCCTAACGACGAATTTGAAGGTCATAATTTTTTAAATGCAGACGGTTCACCATTTGCTCATGAAAATGCCGTTATCATCCAGAAATTCAAAGGAATTACAGGAATTGAGGAACGACGTTATGTTGAAAAAAATCTGAATACATCTGACATTGGTTTTCTTGCCGCTGAAAAAGCAATTACCGATGCAGGAATTGACAAAGAAACTATAGATTACATCATCTTTGCCCATAATTTTGGAGATGTTT
Source organism: Zobellia nedashkovskayae (assembly GCF_015330125.1). Classification (NCBI taxonomy): domain Bacteria; kingdom Pseudomonadati; phylum Bacteroidota; class Flavobacteriia; order Flavobacteriales; family Flavobacteriaceae; genus Zobellia; species Zobellia nedashkovskayae. Next base: position 610,032 of record NZ_JADDXR010000002.1, read on the forward strand.
CTCCCGGTAATATTCAAAGTGATAGCTTACCTAGCTTGGCTACAAGGGTAAAGCAACATTTACGCATAAAAAATCCCGCTTGTGTCGCCTATGATTTAATTTTCGGGTGTCCGGGATGGATTCAAGGAACTATACAGGCAAATGCTTTCATTAAAAGTGGGATAGCAAAAAGATGTCTTGTTATCGGGGCAGAAACTTTATCCCGTATTGTAGACCCTCATGATAGGGATTCTATGATTTACTCTGACGGTGCAGGTGCGGCTATAATAGAAGAAACTGACGGTGCTGGTGAAATACTTTCACATGCCAGTGCTACACATGCCTACGAAGAAGCTTATTTCTTATTCTTTGGTAAATCTTATAATAAAGAAAAAGACGACACCAAGTATATTAAAATGTACGGTCGTAAAATTTACGAATTTGCCGTTACTCATGTACCTCAAGCAATGAAAGATTGTCTAGACGAAAGTGGAGTTGCGATAAAGGACCTTAAAAAAATCTTCATTCACCAAGCGAACGAGAAGATGGACGAAGCTATTGTAAAACGTTTCTACGGCCTTTACAATCATGAAATCCCAGAGAACATCATGCCTATGAGCATAGGTAAATTAGGTAACAGCTCGGTAGCTACGGTACCTACTCTGTTTGATTTAGTGCTTAACGGAAAAATAGAAAATCAAGAGGTTCAAAAGGGAGATGTTGTTATCTTTGCGAGTGTTGGCGCAGGCATGAACATTAATGCCATGGTATACAGGGTCTAATTGAACCAGTAACAGCGCAGACAATCAAACTTGCAACCTGTTCAAATGTACGAGAAGACCTATCCGAGTAAACGTTTTCAGCACACCTTAGATTTTCTAAAGAAACATATCCCTCTTGAGGAAACTATTTTAGACCTTGGTGTAGAGAATCCGTTTTCTAAAATCATGAAAGAACAGGGGTATTCCGTAGAAAATACGAAGGGCGAAGATTTGGATATTGACTACTCTTCCCTAACGAACTCTAGCGCAAAAGTAGTTACTGCTTTTGAAATTTTTGAACACTTGTTAGCTCCTTTTAACCCCCTTAGGGAAATAAAAGCAGACAAGATAGTTGCAAGCATACCACTAAAATTATGGTTTTCGCCTGCATACCGCAGCAAAACCGACCCATGGGACCGTCACTATCACGAATTTGAAGATTGGCAGTTTGACTGGCTTCTGGAAAAAGCAGGTTGGGAAATTAAGGATAGAGCAAAATGGACCAACCCCGTTAAAAAGTTGGGCATACGCCCCTTGCTACGTAGTTTTACCCCACGGTACTATATTATCTATGCCGTAAGGAAACAAGAACAATAAACACACAATACTATTTCAATTTCATAGCTTTTGCCCTATTAACGTTTTATAGCCATGCACTATTATGTAATCGTTCCCGCTCATAACGAAGAAGGCTTTTTGGCTGACACCTTAAACTCTATCTTAAGACAGTCCCTACAACCCAAAAGAGTCATTGTAGTGAACGATAATTCTACTGACGACACAGAAGACATCATAGATCAGTTTGTAGCACTCAGCCCAATTTTTGAAAAGTTAAATACCAAATCTTCTACCGAGCACATGCCAGGTAGTAAAGTGATTAATGCATTTAACAAAGGATTACAGCTACTTGATGAAAATTACGACTTTGTTGTAAAACTAGATGCCGATGTAATTCTACCCGATAATTACTTCGAAAAAATCGTTTATATTTTTAGAGGACAACCCAAAGTAGGTATTGCCGGAGGTTTCATTTATGAACAGGTTGAAGATGGGCAATGGAAATTAAACCACCCTATGGATAAAAACCATGTTCGCGGCGCTTTTAAAGCATACACCAAAAAATGTTTCAAAGCTATTGGCGGATTACGGAATGCCATGGGATGGGATACTGTAGACGAATTGCTTGCCCAATATCACGGCCATGAAATTTATACTGATGATGTTTTGAAAATAAAACACCTCAGACCTACGGGAAACGCCTATAACAAAAAAGCTAAGCTTCTTCAAGGAAAAGCAATGTACACGATGCGATATGGATTCTTGATTACCATAATCGCTTCTTTGAAAATGGCTACAAAGCAGCAAAAGCCACAAGCTTTTACTGATAACATGTATGGTTATCTAGAAGCTAAAAAGGAAAAAAAGGATTTCTTGGTAACCAAAGCCGAGGGAGACTTTATAAGGAAACTACGTTGGAGAAATATTAAAAGGAAACTTTTATAATCAAAACAAGATCCTACAAAAAAAAACGCCCGCTTTAACAGCGGGCGTTTTTAATATTTAGTAATCAGGTGTATTATATACCCAACTCTTTTTTTACATCTACTAATAGATCTTTACCCTGGGCTACAATAAGTCCACCACCGGCTTGAGCATCTATTACGTAATCATAACCTTGTGCGGCAGCTACTTTTTCAATGGCAGCTTTAGCCTTGTCAGATATAGGAGCAAAAAGCTCTCCTTGTTTCTTCTGAAGCTCTCTTTGTGCAGCTTGTTGTGCTTCTCCAATGTTCTTTTGAACACCTTGAAGCTCTATTGCTCTTTTTTCGTTCTCTTCTTTTGATTTTGAAGGTGCCTCATTTTGATACAAAGTAGCTTTGTTCTGAAATTCGGTCATTGAACTTTCAATATCGGCATTGTAAGTTTCAGATAATTTTTTAAGTTCTGCTTCTGCAGTTTTCATCTCTGGCATTGCACTTAACAATTGAGTAACATCTATGTGTGCTACTTTACTCTGTGCGTTAACAAAACCTGTAGCGGCTACAAACAATACTAAGGCTACTGCTATTTTCTTTAAGTGTTTCATGATAATTCTAGTTAAAATAATTGAGTGTTAATTTCTGGTTAATGTATCTTTCTCGTTTCACATTTGCTAAGCAAATCGCCGCAATGTATTAAAATTATGTCTATTTAGCAGATGATTGCGAGACTTTGTTCAGTAAACCGTCTTACTCCTCAATTTCTTCGTCATCCTGCCCGTCATCTTGACGTTCTTCTAGCTTCTCTTTTCTCTTTGCTTCACGCTCTTCTAACAGCTTTTTTCTTCGGGCTTCATACGCTTTTTTGCGCTCTTCCCTTAACTTCAACTGCTCAGCACGCTTCTCTTCTACTGTCTTCTCTCTTGCCTCTTGTGCCTTTTCCGCATTCTCTTTTCTTTCCTTTAGAGCATCGCTCATCTCATCTTCTGCCTCTTCATCATCAAACTTGTCTCTACTGTCTTTCTTTGGCTTGCTTATTTTACGAGTCCTAGAAATTCCCCTGAGCACTAAATCACTTATGTCATGTCTATTTTCTGAGTACAACATAACAACATCGGCAGATTTATCAAAAATAAAATCGTACTTCTTGTTTGCTCCTATTTTCTGTACCTCATTAAATACTTGATCCTGTATAGGTTGAATCAGACGTCGCTTTTGCAAAACTAAATCGCCCTGCGGGCCAAAACGGTCTTGCTGATATTCTACCATTTCTTTCTCAAGAATCTGAATATCTTCTTCCCGCTCTGCAATCAACTCATCGGTCAAAAGCACACGCTCCGCCATTAAGTCTTTCTTTACTTGCTCTAACTGACTTTGCTTTTGCTCTATATCTATCTTCCATTTCTGGACCTTATCAGCAAGTTGCTTGTTAGCATCTCTATATTCGTCTACATTCTCTAAGATATATTCCATATCTACGTAAGCAATACGAACACCACGTTGAGCAAAGGTATAGGCAGAACACAAGGTTAACACCAGTACAAAAAGAACGTTTGATTTTGTTTTCATTTCATTATCGTTTTATCCAATAGAAAATATCGTGCCAAAATTACTAAAACTTTTAAAATGAGTGTTTTAGCACAAAGGACGATTCCTTAAATTAAAACTGTTGGCCAATAATGAAGTGTGTTTGAAGTCCGCTGGGTCCAGTTGCACCTGTATTATCCTCATCAAACCCATAACCAAAATCAATACCTAATAATCCGAATGCCGGCATAAAAATGCGCAGCCCCACTCCGGCCGATCGTTTTATTTCAAACGGATTAAATTCCTGAAAATTGTTGAAGGCATTACCACCCTCCATAAATGCAAGCATATAAATGGAAGCCGAAGGTTTTAAAGTTAAAGGATAGCGCAGTTCCAATGAGAATTTATTATACACTAAACCACCTTCTTGTTGCCCTGTAATAGGGTCAAGAGGAGTCAATGATTGGTTTTCATATCCTCTTAATTGAACCACATCACGGCCATCTAATGTAAAGTTCCCTAAACCGTCCCCACCTACGAAGAAACGTTCAAAAGGTACATCACCTACATCATTATTATAGTTACCCAAGAAACCGAACTCTGCGTTAGTACGCATAACTAAATCGCCTACTAAAGTAGTAAACCAATCTCCTTTAAACTTTACCTTATAATACTCTAACCATCTAAAACGTTGTTGATCGACATCTTCTAACTCCGCTGATTCTGCAGTTGTCAAACCTATTGTAGCGTCCTTAATACTCAATTCCGTACTACGATCTCGCAATGTTTCAAAATCTTTATTACTAAAGAGTGAGTACGGCGGTGTTAGTTTTGCAGTTACTTCAAAATTAGAGCCTCCTCTTGGGAAAATACGGCCACCAGAAGTAGCGTTTCTAGAAATCCCTAAGGTATAGGCAAAAGAGTTAGATTTTCCGTTACCAAAATTGAACAACCCAATATCATAATTATTGAACTCATACAACTGATAACTTAACGAATGGGATATTGTAAAGAAATCATCTGGCCATTGTACACGTTTTGCCAAACCTGCGGTTATTCCTGTTATAGAAAATCCTCGGTCTTTATCTACTTCTATACTACTACTAGTAGAGTTGTTATAATCCACTCCAAACTGTTGCGTTCTAGAAAGATTTAAACTAAACTGTACTGGTTTTCTACCACCCAACCAAGGCTCTGCAAAATTAAGACTGTACACCCTAAACGTTCTACTAGCCTGTATTCTCATGGCAAAAGTCTGTCCATCACCCATAGGTACCGGTTTATACTCTTCACCATTTAAAATATTCTTAATTGAGAAGTTATTGAACGAAAGTCCTAACGTTCCAATAAAACCGCCTCCTCCGTAACCACCTTGTAATTCTATCTGACTTGAGCCAGATTCTACCAAGTTGTACTTAATATCTACAGTACCTTCGTTAGGGTTAGGGTTAAGAATGTCCGGCTTAATCTGTTCTGCATCAAAGTAACCTAACTGTTGAAGCTCACGAATTGTTCTGATGATATCACTCTTATTATATTTTTGACCTGGACGCGTTCTTAGTTCACGATAAATTACGTGATCATTTGTACGATCATTACCAACTATGTCAATATGATTAAGAAAAGTCTCTTTACCTTCTATTACACGGATTTCAAAATTAATGGTATCATTTTCTGCGGAAACCTCTACTGGGTTAATACTTGAAAACAAATACCCGTTGTTTTGGTATAAGCTGGTAACATCATTAGGCTCAGGTTTAGAATCGTCTGCAATACGCTCTCTTAACAAAACACCATTATAGGTATCCCCTTTCTTTATACCCAATACCGAGGCCAATTGACGATCTGTATAGACACTGTTACCAACAAAGTCTACATCACCAAAGTAGTATTTATTACCTTCTTCTATTTGGTATTTTAAGATAATGTTGTTTTCATCTACCTTAATTAAAGAATCGGAAATGATACGCGCATCACGATAACCGTTCTCGGCATACTTATCGGACAATAGCTCTAAATCATTTTCGTAATCTTCTTCAATAAATTTAGATTTCTTCCAAAAACGCCAGAAACGTTTTTCTTTAGTTTTCTTAAAAGCTCCTTTTAATTTTTTATCCGATAACTGTTCGTTACCCTCAAAAATCATTTCCTTTATTTTTACCTTATCACCTTTATTTATGTTAACCGCCATTTTCTGAGCATTGGTCTCAGAAGTATCTTTAGCTACAATAATGGATGTTTTGGCATTTAGAAAGCCTTGTTTTTTATACTTATTATCAAGGTAGTTCTTAGTGTTAGCTATTAAACTCTCGGTGATTTTCTTTCCTTTCTTAAGGTCCGTATCCTTTAATATATCATCTACTTTCCTAGGTTTAACCCCAGTAACAGTAACACTGGACAGCGTTGGTCTTTCTATAATATTCAATTCAAGAAAAACTTTATCGCCTTCTATATTGGTCACATAGAAATCAATGTTCTTAAAAAGTTCAAGACCCCAAAGTTTGTTGATAATCCCACTAATCTCGTCTCCGGGAAGCGTAATAGGTTGCCCCACACGTAATCCTGTATACGTTTTTACGGTCTGCTCGTTATAACTTTGCAGTCCGGTGACTTCTAGCCCACCTAAAATGTACTTTTTGCCATCCTCAAAAGAAAGTTCTTGTGCGGAGCAAAATGTAGTTGCAAAAATTAATAGGAGTGTAATAAAAGGTTCGAAGGATATGAACCTTTTCATATCGCTAATTGAGTTGTTCGCTGGTTTTTCCAAATCTTCGTTCTCTGTTCTGATAACTTTTTATGGCTTCTGCCAAATGTTGACTACTAAAATCGGGCCAAAATACTTCAACGAAATACAATTCCGCATAGGCAATCTGCCATAGTAAAAAATTGCTGATACGATGCTCTCCACTAGTGCGGATAAGCAAATCTACATCAGGCAAATCGTGCGTGTAAAGATGGCTATTAATAATGGTTTCGTCAATGTTTTCAATTGAAATTATATTATTTTTAACTTTGGCACTTATTTGTTTTACTGCGTTTTTGAGCTCTTCTCTCGCACCATAACTTAAAGCCAAAGTAAGGGTCATTCCTGTGTTTCCCCTTGTTTTCTCCATTACCTCCTTAAGCTCCTTATTAGCTTTTTTGGGTAATGACTCCAAATCTCCAATAGCATTCAACCTAATATTGTTTTCTGAAAAAGTCTTCAATTCTTTCTTTAATGAGGACACTAAAAGCCGCATTAAAGTATCGATTTCAATTTTTGGTCTTTTCCAATTTTCTGTGGAAAAAGTATATAGGGTAAGATACTCCAGCTTTATTTTAACGCAGTTTTCAACTGTTTCTCGTACAGTTTTAACTCCATTCTCATGTCCAAAAACGCGAAGTTTGCCTTTTTGCTTTGCCCAACGACCGTTTCCATCCATAATTATGGCAAGGTGACGTGGCATTTTATTTTTATCTAATTCTTCTAGGTCAACCATAAGGAACTGATCATACTGCTCTAATAAACATTCTTTTGGTTAGGTATATTTTATACCACTAACCTATATGCCCATGCGTTTTGAGCGCACGGCAAAAATAGCCTATAAATTTGAATTATGCATAGTTAAGGCCAGATCAAGAAAAGAAAATAAGGGTTTACTAGGAATGTTACTTACTCAAAACATTCATTACAAGGCTTTCTACCAAAAGTATAGGTTAGCGTTAATCCGGAGAATACATACCAATCATTATTGAACACATTACCAAATCTAAGATCGTCTAATTGGCGATTTACATTAAGCTTTTCAGGATTACTACCATCTAGGTTATCCGTAAATGTATATCGTGCACCTATTTCCGCTCCTAATATTAAAAACTGATTCAATCTAATCTTTGCACCAACAGTCATTGGTATAGCTAAAGTCCCATCTCTTTGAGAAACACTTAAGAATTGTCCCGCATCAAAATAATTGTAATCATATCTAACATACGTAATACCCGTATATAAATAAGGTGTGAATGCAGGTCCCATTTTATGTAGATTATACTCTACGAAGTTAAATTCAAGTCCGGCAGAAGCCTCCAAAAGAGAATTATCCATTTGATACCCTCTCTGCTGGCGAGAAGGATCATTGGATTTTACATCGTCTGCATTAAACTTTGCATAAATAACACTAGCACGCCATGCATAACGTTTGGCTATATTCCATTTAAAAATACCCCCAATAGCAACATCAGATGGTGAAATATAAGTAGTACGCCCTACATCTCCAATAAGATTGGCTCCTCCGGCAAATATACCGGCCTCATAGGTTTGTGCTCCTATACTGCCAAAAGTGCATAGTAAAACTATGACAATGAAATGCTTCATAAATCGTATTAGTTTGCGAATATAACAATTGCACCCAACTATTATATTAATGTTCTCAAATGATAAACAGGATTTGCGGATTTTTATTGTCTGCTAAAGATTCAATTACGGCTATCTTCTCCCCATAACAGTTTATTCCGAAGGGTTTTTAAAAAGCTCTCAGATGTATATTCTATCATTTTAATTACGAAGTCCGCCTTTTTAATGCGAATTTCCTTTCCGTTCTCTACAGATGCTATTCTAGAATCTAATGAAATAAGATGATTGTCCTCCCTACCCGATACCTTTAAACGTATCTCTGTATCATCCGAAATAACCAAAGGTCTTGCATTTAGATTATGAGGTGCTATTGGCGTTAACACCAATGATTTTGCCGTTGGCTCTATTACCGGTCCACCACAACTTAAAGAATATCCTGTAGAACCTGTAGGCGTAGAAATGATAAGACCATCTGCCCAATAAGATGTAAGGTATTCGTTGTTTAAATACGTTTCTACCGTAATCATAGAGGTCGTATCTTTTCTACTTACCGTAATCTCGTTCAATGCAAAATGTAATCCGTTTAATTCTGGAATATCTGCTCCCTTATCAACCTCTACCAAACTTCGTTCTACAATAGTATATGAACCCGTTTTAAATTCTTGTACAACTTTACGAACCTCTTCTTTACTAAATGTAGAAAGAAACCCAAGACGACCAGTATTTACACCAACAATGGGTATACCGGAATTCCTAACAAAGGTGGTTGCTCTTAAAATAGTACCGTCGCCACCAAAACTAACGAACATATCAAAAGAACTATCTAGTCCTTCCGTGTCCGTGAATGTGGCATAATTTGCGGAATTGTGTTTTTCAGAAAGAAAATCGTGGAATTCTTTTTCAATAGCTATTACGGCATGCTCTTTTTCAAGCTCATCAAGCAACTCCATTACATACTGCAATGTGTCTTCTTGATACATCTGACTGTAAACGGCAACTTTCATTCCTTAATCTTTATCGTGATTATTAAAACCATTTGGCCTTACGCGACAAAAATAAGGATTGTACCCTTGACTAATTCCCCTTTTTGAAGAATAAAGCAAGAAATTCTAAACGTTAAGATATTTGTCTAGATAATCTGACCGCTCCTTTAAATCTTCCAAGAACTGATCATCCGTATTACCGAACAACACATTGTAATTGTACCGACGGAACGTCTGAAGAATATCATTTATATTAGAAGAAGCTACTTTAATAGTTATTTGAACGACATCATTTTTAGAATCGGTGATAAAGCCACCAATTAGCTTAGTATTGTTACTTTCAACAATTTGAGCAATTTCACTAAACGAATAATCTTTGATGCCTTTTGCAACAACTATAATACCACCTGGTTCTGTAAAGAACGGGGTATCTATAAAGACGCTTACAATATCAGTAAGATCATAATAACCATCTATTCTTCCTTTTTCGTCAAGAATGGGCACGAGATTGGCCTCATTTCTGGCAAAAACTTCAAGAACATCTAACCAACTGGTCTCTTTTCTCACGAAAAAGGTTTCCAAATCATAACGATATTGTTCTATCTTTTCCTTGATATCAAAATTCTCCAGATCATTTTCACTAAGCAAACCTAAGTATGCCCCGTTCTCTGTTACAGCAACGTGCGAGTACGTGGTATCCTTAAAAAAGGTTATTACCTTAGCTAATGAACTACCTATTTTAAAGGACGGAATGTCTGTTACTATTTGGTCTTGAATATGCATAACTCTTTCTACTAAACGCAAAATACTAATTAAAAATATCAAAAGGTATGCCTAATTTGTATTTTTGTACCAAATGGTTAATTCTATCGGTAAATGACAAAATTAAGTGTAAACATCAACAAAATTGCAACCTTAAGAAACGCCAGAGGTGGCAATATGCCCGATTTATTGAAAACAGCAGCCGATATTGAGTCTTTTGGCGCACAGGGTATTACTATACACCCTAGACCTGACGAAAGACATGTTCGCTATCAAGATGCGAGAGACTTAAAAAATCTAGTCACTACGGAGTATAATATAGAAGGAAACCCGGTTGAAAAATTCATAAAACTTGTTCTTGAAGTAAAGCCCACACAGGTTACTTTGGTACCAGATGCCGTGGACGCCATTACATCAAATGCGGGCTGGGACACCATAAAACATAAAGACTTCTTAACAGAAGTTATCCAAACTTTCAAAAATGCGGGTATACGCACTTCTATTTTTGTTGACGCGGAAACCAAAATGATAGAGGGTGCTGCGAAGACAGGAACCGACCGTATTGAACTCTACACAGAGAGTTACGCAGAACAATACACCCAAGGCAACCACAGCGAAGCTGTCAAACCTTTTTCAGAAGCTGCCAAAATAGCATATAAATGTGGTTTAGGTATTAATGCAGGACATGATTTAAATTTAGACAACATTAAATACTTCAAAGAGAACGTTCCCCATTTATTAGAAGTTTCCATTGGTCATGCCCTAATTTGCGAATCGCTTTACTTGGGCCTGGATAACGTTGTAAATATGTACCTGAATAAATTAAAATGACAGAAATTTTACACTCCAAAATACTTGGAACCGGCACTCCCCTTTTAATATTACATGGTTTTCTAGGAATGTCCGATAATTGGAAAACTTTAGGCAACCAGTATGCAGAAGAAGGTTTTGAAGTACACCTCATAGACCAACGCAACCATGGTAAAAGTTTTTGGTCTGATGATTTTGATTATGATTTACTGAGCGAAGATCTCAAAAACTACTTGGAAGCCCATCAATTGGAAAATGCCATAATTATTGGGCATTCTATGGGAGGAAAGACCGCAATGCAGTTTGCTTGCAGTTACCCAACTTTGGTAAAAAAGATGATTATTGCGGACATTGGCCCTAAATTCTATCCACCACATCACCAAACTATTATTGATGGTTTGAACGCGCTAAACTTAAACGAAATCAAATCTAGGAACGAAGCAGATTCTGAACTAGGCAAATATATTACCGATTTTGGAACAAGACAGTTTTTGCTCAAGAATCTTTATTGGGTAGAAAAAGGTCAATTAGGTTTTCGTTTTAATCTTAAGGTTTTAAGTAAAAAAATGAACGAAATAGGGGAAAACATTGGAGCTACGGACTTTTATAACGGACCTGTGCTTTTTCTTCGTGGTGACCGATCAGAATACATAATGCCCAACGAAATTTCTGAATTCAGGAAACACTTCCCGGCAGCAGAAATGGAAACTATAGACAACGCTGGACATTGGCTACATGCCGAAAACCCAAAGCAGTTTTTTGAAAAATCGATGGTATTCCTAAAATCATAACAAATCTTTATCTTTAAGGGTGGCGAAATTGTTCACCTCACAACAAACATCTTTAACTTATGAAACTTATTTTACGTGTTCTATTAAGCGCCCTGGCCGTAGTTATACTTTCAAAAATATTACCACATGTTTTTGTAGACAGTTATATGACCGCCATTATAGTAGCTATAGTACTTAGCCTCTTGAATTTTATAGTGAAGCCAATTCTTGTTATACTCACTTTACCTGTCACCATTTTAACATTAGGCCTTTTCCTCCTGATAATCAATGCTATTATAATTTTATTAGCAGACAATCTTATTGATGGATTTAGGGTAGACGGTGTTTTATGGGCCATACTTTTTAGTCTCTTATTATCCTTTCTCCAATCTATATTGTTTTCCCTTTTGAAAGATGATGAAAAATCGTAACGATTGTTTGAACCACAACGATTTAAAAACTTGCTAGCGTACATTAATTACACTACTTTTGCATCCCATTTTATGGAAACAAAAAAGAAGATTTAGATGAATATTACAAAAGAGCAGATCGACGATCTAAATGCCATCGTTAAAGTGGCTATCACTAAAGAAGATTATCAAGATAAGGTAGACACTATCCTAAGTGACTATAGAAAGTCTGCCAATGTACCTGGCTTTAGAAAAGGTCATGTACCAATGGGCTTAATAAAAAAGCAATACGGAAAGGCTGTTTTAGTAGACGAAGTAAATAAACTTCTTCAAGACAATCTTAACAAATACCTTACTGAAGAGAAATTAGATGTTCTTGGGAATCCACTTCCTAAACAACAAGATAATTTTGATTGGGACAACGAAGAACTTGCTTTTGAATTTGAATTGGGTCTTGCTCCTGATTTTGAAGTTCCGTTAAAAACAAAAAAACCAATTACACATTATAAAATCGTTGCCGATGACAAAATGGTTAACGAGCAAGTTGACCGTATTCTTAAACAACACGGGAAACTTATCAGCAAGGATGCTGTAGAAAAGGACAACGAAGTAAGCGGTACTTTTAAAAACGAAGAACAAGAAATAGACAATAAAGCCACTTTAGAACTTGACAAGATCAAGAGTAAAAAAGCTTTGGACGCCCTAAAAGGTAAAAAAGTAGGTGATGTTGTTACATTGAAGTCTAAAGGTCTTTTTAAAGAAGACTATTTACTTTCAAGCGTTTTTGGTGTTTCTCAAGAAAAAGCAGCGGACCTAGATATTGAAGCTACTTTTACCATAGAGGAAATAAACGAAAGAGAGCCTGCTAAACTAGACCAAGAGCTTTTTGACAAGCTTTTTGGTAAAGACGAAGTTAAATCTGAAAAAGACTTGAAGCAACGTATCAAGGATGATTCAGAAAAACAATTCGAGCAGCAGTCAGATCAAAAATTATTGAATGACATTACCGAATATTTTATTGAAAACACAAAATTTGAACTTCCTTCAGAGTTTTTAACCAAGTGGATTCAAACTACTGGCGAAAACCCATTAACTGAAGAAGAAGCCAATGAAGAGTACGAAAAATCCGAAAAAGGACTTCGCTACCAACTTATAGAAGGTAAGGTCATTAAGGAAAATGACATTCAACTTCAGTTTGACGAACTTAAAGAATTTGCAAAAGGTTTTATTAAGCAGCAAATGGCACAGTTTGGTCAATTAAACCCTCAAGAAGAAGAGTTAGACAATATTGCAGCACGTGTATTGGGCAACCAAGACGAAGTAAAGCGTTTGTCCGAACAGTTAATGAGCCAAAAACTACTTACCCTTTACAAAGAGAAAGTAAACCTTAAGACCAAAGAGGTTACTTACGAAAACTTTGTCAAGGAGGTTTACGGGTAACATTTCCAAAAAATTATAAGTATCTTTACGGTGCCGAAAATATTATTTTCGGCACCTTTTTTTATTTCATACCCCAGTAATTTAAACATCGAACAAAAAAATATGGATTACGGAAAAGAATTCAAGAACTACGCTATAAATCACCAAGGTATTAGCAGTACCTATTATGATTCGATCTTAACAAGCATGTACCCAGTTGGTCTTACACCCAACATTATTGAAGAACGTCAGATGAACGCTGTTGCCATGGACGTATTTTCTAGATTAATGATGGACCGTATTATCTTCTTAGGAACAGGTATTAATGATCAGGTAGCGAATATCGTACAGGCACAATTATTGTTTTTGGCCAGTACAGATGCTAAAAAAGACATTCAGATATACATTAATTCTCCAGGAGGAAGTGTTTATGCCGGTTTGGGCATCTATGACACTATGCAGTTCATTTCTCCGGACGTTGCTACTATTTGTACTGGAATGGCAGCCTCTATGGGCGCTGTGCTTCTTTGTGCAGGTGAAAAGGGAAAACGTAGCGGATTAACGCACTCTAGAGTAATGATTCACCAACCCATGGGTGGCGCACAAGGACAAGCTAGCGATATTGAAATTACCGCTCGTGAAATCTTAAAATTAAAATCAGAGTTGTATGAAATCATTGCCAAGCACTCTGGTCAAACAATAGAGAAGGTTACTGATGATAGTGATCGTGACTATTGGATGAAAGCCGAAGAAGCACAGACTTACGGCATGATTGATGAAATTTTGGTAAGGGGTAAAGAATAATTTCGACCAAATGCGTACTATTAATTGGTTTTTCGATTAACACGATGAACCAAAACGCATTTATTTGCGTTTATTTTTTCAAAGAAAGTATACTTTAATATGGCTAAAGAAAATTTAGAATGTTCGTTTTGTGGCAGAAAAAAGCCTGAGACCAATCTTTTGATTGCAGGTCTTGATGCACACATATGCGATCGATGTATAGAGCAAGCCCACGGTATTGTAACAGAAGAATCTAAACAAACCAAGACAAATGACCTTTCTTCAGAACTTACCCTGAAGAAGCCTGTTGATATTAAAACGTTTTTAGACACTTACGTTATTGGACAAGAACGTACCAAGAAAGTAATGTCTGTTGCAGTTTATAACCACTATAAAAGGCTTTTACAGCCTAAGTCCAAAGAAGACGATATAGAGATTCAAAAAAGTAATATCATAATGGTAGGCCAGACGGGTACAGGTAAGACCCTTATTGCCAAAACCATTGCCAAAATGCTTAATGTACCTTTGGCTATTGTTGATGCTACGGTTTTGACCGAAGCTGGTTATGTAGGTGAAGATGTAGAAAGTATTCTTACCCGTTTACTACAGGCGGCAGATTACAATCTTGAAAAAGCAGAACGTGGTATTGTTTTTATAGATGAGATTGATAAGATAGCACGCAAAAGCGATAATCCTTCTATTACCAGAGATGTATCTGGTGAAGGTGTTCAGCAGGGACTTCTTAAGTTACTTGAAGGTACGGTTGTTAATGTTCCACCAAAAGGAGGGAGAAAACACCCAGACCAAAAGTTCATTGAGGTAAATACGGAAAACATCCTATTTATTGCAGGAGGTGCTTTTGACGGAATTGAACGTGCCATTACCAAAAGACTAAATATGCAGGCTATTGGATATAGCGCTGCAAAAACTGATGATGTTTTAGACTTAGACAACATTCTTCAATATATAATCCCTAAGGATTTAAAAGAATTTGGTCTAATTCCTGAAATTATAGGAAGACTTCCGGTACTAACACACATGAACCCATTAGATGAGAAAACGCTAAGAGCTATTCTTACTGAACCTAAAAATGCTATTATAAAGCAGTATGAAAAGCTGTTCGCGATGGATGATATTGTTTTCACCATTACCGATCAGGCTTTGGATTATATCGTTAAGAAGGCTATTGAGTACAAATTAGGAGCTAGAGGCCTACGGTCTTTATGCGAAGCGATTTTTACCGATGCCATGTTTGAAATGCCGAGTAATGACGAAACGGAATTTAAGGTTACCAAAGCTTACGCCGAAGGTAAATTGTCTTATGAGACCATTAAAAAACTGAAAGCAGTTTCTTAAACTCTCAGACATAAATCACTAAAATAAAAAAGCGGAATCACTTATAGTGATTCCGCTTTTTTATTTCCTTGAGTGTTAGTTTAAAACCTCTGGATTATCAAATTGCTTTTTGCTTGTTAGTTTTTACTGATTTTTGGGTAACCGTATTCAACAAATCAAGACAAACTTTTTTAATTATTTTATCATCGGAATACATGTTATGGCTAAAACCACTAACTAGCTCACCTTCTATTCCTATTTCTTTGTACCAAGATGCTTTCGGTCTGTAAACATCGCCATCACCGAACAAAAGCCTGATTTGACCTTCTGGTTTTTTCACTTCCGAGCGAACTCTTGTAGAAGAAACTGCGTATAATGACTTCATAGGCAAACCTAAAAGAGCTGCTTTCCATGCTATGGCTCCACCTACACTAAAGCATAGATAATGTGCCGGTTCTTCTTCTTTCTTAAGGAGATGTGCTACAGCAGTATCAATTCCTCCATCAACAAATGCCTGATGAACGTTTTCTTCTGAATTTACTTTTACATCTATATTCCCCAATTGTTGGCAATCATAAAAAGTAATATTAAAATGCTGTTGAAGGTACCCGAGGTACGAGGTTATCCAGAGCCCTTTTTTAGCTCCCCACATATCGGATAAGATTACTAGTCTTTCTGCCATAATATTAAATTTAATTTGCCTTTAGGTTAGGTTTGGAATTCAATTTCAATATTAAACGGGCAAATCTCCCTTTTATTTGTTCATGTGAAGCAATTCTTCGACATAGTCCCTTTTGTTGGATAATCTAGGTATCTTATGTTGTCCACCTAACTTATCTTTTGACTTCAGCCAATCATAAAAAAGATTCTCTCTGGCAATATGAACTATGGGCATATTTAAAGTAATGTTGTTATAACGTTTGGCTTCATAATCAGAATTCAATGACTTTAAAGCATTATCTAAATACTCGGTAAACACGTCTATATCTTCGGGCTGGTTTCTAAACTCAATAAGCCACTCATGCGCTCCTTTTTCCTTACCCTCCATAAAAACAGGTCCGGCCGTATAATCTTTGATTTCGGCACCGGTTTTAGCACATATGGTCTTTAGGGCTTCTTCTGCATTTTCTATAATCAGCTCCTCTCCAAAAACGTTTATATGATGCTTTGTACGCCCTGTAACTTTAATACGGTACGGACTGGTAGATGTAAATTTAATAGTGTCTCCAATCTTATAACGCCAAAGACCTGAATTGGTAGTAATTATAATTGCATAATTCGTGTTCTTTTTGACTTCCCAAAGAGGAATGGCCATTTGACCTTCCGTGCCGTATTCACTCATAGGAACGAACTCATAGAATATGCCGTAATCCAACATTAATAACAAATCATCCGCATTATTACGATCTTGAATCGCAAAAAATCCTTCCGAAGCATTATAAATCTCATAATACTTAAAGCTTTTGCGCGGCAACAAGTTTTTATACTGCTCTTCATAAGGGTTAAAACTTACCCCTCCATGAAAATACACCTCAAGGTTGTCCCAAATTTGAAAAAGATTATCCTTACCAGTTTCCTGTATTACATTATTAAGAAGCACTAACATCCAAGAAGGCACGCCCGCTAAACTCGTTACATTTTCTTGTGTACTTTCTTTTATTATAGCCTTGAGCTTACTCTCCCACTCGCTCATTAATGACACCTTACTGCTTGGCGTACTACTATACTCTGCCCACAAAGGCATGTTATCTATAAGAATGGCAGACAGATCTCCAAAATACGAGCCATTGTCCTCATACAGTTCTTTACTCCCACCAAGGCGCAGACTTTTACCTGTGAACAACTGGGAATTCTCATTATTGTTCAAGTACAGGCAAAGCAAATCTTTACCAGATTTGTAATGACAATCTTCCAAGGCCTCTTCACTTACCGGAATAAATTTACTTTTGGCATTGGTTGTACCACTACTTTTAGCGAATAACTTTACAGAGGTTGGCCAAAATATATTTTGTTCTCCGCGACGTGTACGCTCTATAATAGGTTCAATTTCTTCATAGGAAGAAATAGGAACACGCTCTCTAAAGGTTTCATAATTGTTAATGGACTCAAAACCATACTTCCTGCCGATTTCTGTGTCTTCGGCTATTTCTATAAGTTGATGAAGTACTTCTTCTTGAACTTCTGCTGGATATTTTAAAAAAAGTTCGATTTGGTGATATCGCTTTTTTAGCAACCACGAGGCAATAGAATTGAATAAGGTAATCGGCATTTTTGGGTATCTTTGAATTCGCTAAATTTAAGTTTAATACTTATCATTTTCAAATTCATTTTAAATCATACTTTTTTATGCAGTACGAAGGCGTTCTAAGAAAAATGCAGACCGAAATAGGAAACCCCATTCAATACTATATGGTCTTTGAAAATGATTTTTTGAACGTAAATCAAATTCTGGATAAAGAGTTAGAAATCAATTTTATAAAATTCCAGTGCTTAAATTGTGGCAGAGACCGTCCTATTTTTCGCCAAGGTTTTTGCAAGACCTGTTTCTACGAAATTCCTTCTGCAGGCGATTGGATTATGCGACCTGAATTAAGTACTGCGCATTTAGGAAAAGAAGATCGTGACCTAGAATATGAGAAAAAAGCACAACTTCAGCCCCATATTGTTTATTTAGCGAACTCAAGCAATATAAAAGTTGGTGTAACCCGAAAATCTCAAATTCCAACACGGTGGATAGATCAAGGTGCACATGAAGCTATTGAAATAGTTGAAACTCCAAACCGATATTTGGCCGGTATTACAGAAGTAGCTCTAAAAGACCATATTGGTGACAAGACCAATTGGCGAAAAATGCTCACCAATAATGTAGACGATGAAAACCTAGAGGAATGGCGCAACAAATTGAAACAATACATTCCCGACGAAGCCCAGCAGTACTATATTACTGATAATTCAGAAACTATCCTTGATTTTCCCGTGCTGCAATATCCAGAGAAAGTTAAAAGCCTTAATCTAATTAAATCGCCTAACTATAAAGGAATTTTAAAGGGTATTAAGGGACAGTATTTAATTTTTGAGGATCAAACCGTTTTCAATGTTCGTAGTAATGAAGGATACTTTGTATCCCTTCAAATCAGTTAGAAAACTTTTAGGCGACAAAATTAAATCTCCATAAGCGCATCATTTTATTTTTGAACCAAAAATAGAACGGTTTGGACTACTCTTCTTAAGCAATCACAGCTACCTTTTGCCAAACAAAAAAAGTAGAGTGCATGTCCAAAGAAGAATCAACTAAGAAAAAAAGTAAAAGCAAATGGCCAGTATACCTATCTCTTATGATAGTAGTATTACTAGTTGTAGGCTATTTCACCATTCCGTCTATCCAGTCGTTTTTTAATGAAGCTTGGCAAGTATTGACAAGTGGTAATCGAAAAGAAGTAGAAAGTTGGGTGGCACAGTTTGGAGCATGGGGCCCTGTTGTTTTGATAATTGCCATGATTGCACAAATGTTCATGATTATCGTTCCATCTGTAATGCTTATGGTTACTTCAATCTTGGCCTATGGTGCGGTATGGGGAAGTCTCATTGTTTTATTTGCTGTCTTTATCGCTTCCTCGGTAGGTTATGCTATTGGCAAACTTTTAGGCAGAGACCGTGTACAGCGTATTATTGGAAAAAAGACGGAGAAAAAGGTAAGCACTTTCCTAAAAGATTACGGTTTTTGGGCAGTTATAATTACCCGCCTTAATCCATTTTTATCCAATGATGCCATTAGCTTTGTGGGTGGCATACTACGCATGGGGTATTGGAAATTTATTGGGGCAACCCTAATTGGCATTACCCCACTTATACTTTTCATTGCTATACTTGGCAAAAGTACCAATAGCATGAAAACAGGTCTACTTTGGGGCTCTTTAATAAGCCTAGTTATTTTCTTGTTATATGTTTGGTATGACAAAAAGCATAAACAAATAGGGTAATCCTATTAATTACTTTTTTTCCCTAAGAGTCCACCTAAAATATTCTTAGCTTTCTCTTTTACCACGTCTTCTTTTTCCTCAGGTGCAGCAGTATCTGTTTTCACTGTAGTTGTATCTTTCTTACTTCCACCTAACAAACCACCTAAAACTTCTTTTACGTCATCTTTTGTAGATTTGCTCTCACCTTCTGTATCGGATTTACTTCCACCTAAAACATCTCCTATTAAATCTTTAGCCTTATCCTTACCTTTGTTAATTAGCTTTTGCTTTTGTATTTCCACCAATTGGTTTGTTAAGGTCTTAACACCCGAACCCAAATCTGTGCTAACTTTAGGGTTATCATAATTACCCCCTATATTAGCTACAACAGGAATTTTCAAATCTTCTAGGTCACTCTCACCTATTTGAGCAATTAACTTACTCACATCACTGCCTAGGTACTTAGCGGGCACCTCCATAGTAGCCGTATACTTCATTTCTTTATTAAAAGTATGAGTACCGCCAACGTCAATAGCTATATCTTTATATTTTACCGTAAATGGTTTTACGTTCACTACCCCATTTTCAAAAGTAAGCTTGGTTTTTAAATCATCAAGATTTAATTGTTTCATGTCTATGAAATTCAGCTTACTATTAAGAGATGTTAGCATTGGAGCACTTTCCGCGTCAACTTCTTTCGTCATGATATCAGCAAAAATATCTCCTGTTAACGTCAATAAATCGGGCACTAAATCATCGGTAAGACTACCTGAAAGCTTAATATCAGTATCCATAGTCCCCTTTAAGATCTGGGCAATTGGAGCAACTGCCTTTAGAAGATCAAGCGATTTAAAGGTTTCACTTATACCCAATTCCTTCATATCTAAATTCATGGCAAAAGTTGGCGTTTCTTCTTTTGTAGAAACCTCTCCATTAAATGCCATTTTACCATTAAAAATAGAAGACGTCATATTAGTAAGTGTTGCCTTCTCATCTTTAATTTTTAGATTACCCTTTACATCTTTCAAAGTAAGGTTGTCATAAAGCACGGTATTGGCCGATGCATTTATGTTGGCATCCAAAAATGATGGTATCTTAATTTTTTCTTCTGTGACACCTTCTGTTTTCTTTTCTTCTGTTTTACCTTCACTTGGTTCGGTTTGCGTTTCTTCCACCATAAAATCACTTAAGGCAAAAGTATTGGAAGAAAGGTCAAAATCACCCTCTACTTTTTCATCGTTGAACATAAAGCCCAATAGATTCTTAATGGTTCCTTTGGCATTAAAATCCGTTTTACCAGTAGTACCACTTAGCTCGTTTAACGTTACTGTAGAAGGATTAAAAGTTAATTTAGTACTCTTAAGTTTTACTGGATTTGGTATTTCTTCTGAATTGTATTCAAAATCACTTAAACTAACCTTACCATCGGTAGTTGTTTTCTCATATTGCTCCTTTTCTATGGAAGCCATATCAAAAGCGGTCTTCACATCAACAACTAAAAGCCCTTTTAAATCCAGATCTGCAGGCACTGGATATGCCTTTTTTAGATTAGCTAGGTTCATTTTACCATCTATATGGGCATTCACTTTGGTGTTACCCATTAGTTCTTTGATGTGTGCAGTCATATCAAACTTATCCTCATCAATCATAAAGGACAGTTTATCTATATCTACATACGTATCTTCTGCAATACCCGTGGTGTTATTGATTTTAGTGTCAATAAAAACGTTACGAACCCCCTTTGGCAAGTCTGGATATTTAAAAGAGGCATTATCAGAATAAATTTTGATATTAAATTTAGGAATATGCTCCTCGTCTACAACACCATTGAATTTACCTTCAAGCATAAAATTCCCCGTGGTCTTTACATCTTCAATATTCTTAGAATACTCCTCAGGTATAACTGCCAAGAAGTTTTTAAAATCAGAAGAAGGTGTTTTAAAAGTAATATCTATTTCTTGACTGTTCTCATTAAGTTTAATAAAACCATCAAAAACCAAAGCCAGCTGATTGATCAATGCTTCGTTCTTTAAAAAAGTGTATTTATTTTCTTTTAAATCAACACCGATAAGAGCATCTAACTCAATTTTATTCTTGTTCAAATAATTAGTGCTGTCCATTTCAAAAGAAACCAAGGCCTCAGTAAACGTATCTAGTTCAGATTTTTCCGAAGAAAGGTCACCTTTTCCATTGTGTTGCATATCTGAAATTACCAAACGCATGCCAGTAGACTGATCGTCATAAACAATATTAGTATTAGTAATGGCGTATGATTGTAAATCCAGATTAAAACCATCACTAGAAGTATCGGCAGGAGCACTTGGCTCATCTGATGGTACCGCAATATCAAAACTGGCATTCTCCTCTTTATCTATAGTAACGTTTACCAGTGCACCATCTACCGTGAGACTTTTAATCCCTATTGGCTCATCTTGTCCTTTAAACAACTCACCAATACCCATGGAAAGAGCTACTTTCTTAGACGCAAAAAGTGTATCCCCTTCAAATGGGGCTTTATTTAACAAAACCACATCTTCCATACTAACCTCAGCATTCGGAAAACTGCTAAAGAGACTCAGATTAGCTTTTGAAAAATCAAAATTAGCGTTAACATTTTTGTTCACGTTATTCTTTATAATATCCTCAATTTTGGACTCAAGGAAAAAGGGCGCAGCTACTAGTACAGCAACAATAAGCAGTACAAACACTCCTAAACCCCAAAATATTTTCTTTTTCATATTTCTATTTCAAATACTGATTTATACAACTTAACGGAATAAAAAAGATGAGCGTTTACTCTAGCATTGATATCCATTTTAAAACTGGGTACAACCTAACGAAAGAAGCTCGGTCTCTTTAACTCTTATATTAAGATTCTTAACCCTAACGGTACAACTCCAAAAAGCACTGAATATTATACCTCTAGCACTATTTCTTCTCCCACGGCCAAATTAAACCGCTTTCTCATTATATATACGAACAAATACAAGAAAGGAGTGTCTAAGAGTGCTATTAAAATTTTAAAAACAAATCCACTCACGACCAACCCAAAAAAAAGGTCCCACGGAAGAATACCAAATACACAGAGAAGCCCTACTACAGTGAAGGTATCTACAAACTGAGAAAGAAAGGTAGAGAAGTTATTACGTACCCACAAATACTTGCCTTTGGTCAATTTTTTCCAGAAATGATAAATGGCAATATCAATATACTGCGCAAAGAGATAGGCTATCATAGAAGCCAAAACCGCTATTGGGGACAGCGCAAATACTTGGGTAAATGTTGCATCGTCTATTGGAGAAGAAGGTATGGCTGGAGCCACTTCTGCCAAAAGGATTATAGCCATAGAGAATAAGCTGGCAAAAATACCTGCCGTAACAATCTGATTAGCCTTCTTTCTACCATAAATCTCAGAAATTAAATCTGTAATTAAAAAGGTGATTGGGTAAGGCAAAATTCCTACTGATATTTCAAAAAGTGACACTCCAAAAATGGTAAAATCACCAAAAGGATTCCAATAGAAGAACTTCTGAAAAATAAGATTAGAGACCACCAAAGAGGTAATAAACAGCGCTCCCAAATAAAGATATATCTGATATGCCAAACGGCTATCTTTTAAATTCATAAGTATTTTCTTATTAAAGTGATCGATGAACAGTACAATTTCACCGATGGTTGTTCGTTAAAACAAGACTCTTAAAACAAAATCAAAAATAGCTTAAAAAATACCAAGCATGAAAAAAACCATACTTACATCCTTACTGGTATTGGGGGCAGTTAGTGTCAAAGCCCAATCCTATGTCGGATTTCTGACGGATAATTACAGTGGCGTCAACAGCTTAATTGCCAACCCTGCAAATATTACGGATTCTAGATTCAAAACAGATATTAATATTGTAGGTGCAAGCACATTCTTTAGTAACGATTATTATGGATTAAAACTGGGTGACGTAATCACCTCAGATTTTGATTTTGATACTGATGGTAAAAAGTACCCCAAAGACAGCAATAATTTCTTTGGTAATGCAGATGTTTTGGGCCCATCATTTATGTTTAACCTTACACCCACAAGCTCACTAGCCGTATTTACAAGGGGAAGAGTAGGTTACAATGTAAACAAAATTAATGGAGACACTTTTGAAAGCCTTTCTAATGATTTTGATGAGAACGATGACCTAATGATAGATGAAGAAGATGTTTATCTTACGGCTAATGCATGGGCAGAAATTGGCATTACTTACGCACAAGTTCTGATGAACAAGGACCAACACTTCCTTAAAGGAGGTATTTCCTTAAAATACCTACAAGGTATGGGAAATGCTTACGCCAGTGGAAAAGACATAACTATAGATTATGATGCTGATGGCACTCCTTTACCAGGTGGGCAAACTACCGGAAGTATCGAATCCGTAGGCGAAGTAAACTATGGCCACAGTGATAATATTGATGATAATTTTGAAAATTTTGAAGTTGAAATTGTAGATGGTGCAACTGGCTTTGGTGTAGATTTAGGAGCTGTTTACGAGTGGAGACCTGATTACGCTTCCTATGTTTCTACCGATGGTGCAAACTCTTTTAAACATCTGAACAAGTACAAATTGAAATTTGCCCTTTCTATAAGTGATATCGGTTCCATAAACTATAAAAATGGTACTCAGAACACCTATGATATAACAGGTACGGTAAATGAAGACGATTTTGAGAACGAAGACAATTTAGAAGACCTCTTAAACAACTTATATACGCAGACTTCAGTTGATACCTCAGAAAAATTTGCTTTACCAACAGCTCTTCATTTTAACGTAGACTATAGTTTAAACAATAGATTTTACCTGAATTTAAATACTGATTTTTCATTGCGTTCTAATTCCAAAGTAAATACAAATAGAATACCAACAATGGTTTCTTTTACTCCTCGCTTTGAAAGCAAATGGCTTAGCTTTTACATGCCTGTGAGCATTACCCAAGGCTCAGGAGCACAATGGGGAGCTGGTTTTAGAGCAGGACCTCTATATGTGGGTTCTGGCTCTGTCATGACCTTATTACTAAGTGACAACTCAAAAGCGGCCGACGTTTATGCGGGATTGAAAATACCGGTATACCAAGGAAAACCTAAAGACAGAGATGGCGATGGTATAGTAAACAGAAAAGACGATTGCCCTGATGAATTTGGCCCAATTGAAAACAACGGTTGCCCGTGGCCTGATACCGATGGTGACAAGGTTATTGACAAAGAGGATAAGTGTTCTGAAGAAGCAGGCGAAGTATTGAACGATGGTTGCCCATTAGTTGATTCTGATGGCGATGATGTACTTGATGAAGATGATAAATGTCCTAACCAACCTGGAGCAGCAGAAAACCAAGGGTGTCCTTGGCCAGATACAGATGGTGATGGTGTTTTAGACAAAAACGACCAATGTCCTAATGAAATGGGAACCGTTGCTAACAATGGTTGTCCAGAAACTCCTGAAGTTACCGAAGAAGTTCAAAAACTACTGAACGATTACGCTAAAACTATTCTTTTTAACTCTGGAAAAGCGAGTATAAAAGCAGAATCCACAAGTGTTTTGGTAGACATCATGAGCATTCTTAAAGAGTATCCTGAAGCTAAATTTACGGTAGAAGGCCATACAGACAGCGTAGGTAGCAAATCTACGAATCAAAAGCTATCTGAATCCAGAGCTATTTCGGTTAAGGACTTTTTAATAGAAAAAGGAATTGACAGCTCTCGTTTAACAGCTATTGGTCATGGAGAAGATAAACCTATTGCCTCCAACATGTACAAAGATGGTCGGGCTCAAAATAGAAGGGTAGAAATTAATCTAGTAAAATAACAAGTACGTATGCCAAAAGAGCCCGCTATTAACGGGCTCTTTTTATTTTAAAAAAGTTATAACCAGATTATTATTTAATATCAAGCACAAAAGGCATACGTGCCTGCACTCCCTCCTGCTCCATCGCAGATTTCACCTGTTTTAAAATGGAATACGCTTCAGAACCAATTTCTTCTTCTATAAAATCTTGCTTCACTTTAGCACTGGCACCGCCTAAATCTTCCAATAAACGTTCTATACCAGTTTTATATTTTGGAAATTTCTTTATGCCATAATCACTCAATTCAGCCATTTTCGCAGCTTCTGCAATGGCATCTTCCAGATTACCCAATTCGTCTATAAGACCAATACGTTTTGCATCTACCCCACTCCATACGCGTCCTTGCGCTAGACTATCTGCTTCTGCCATACTAATATTACGCCCTTGAGAAACCCGTTGTAAAAAAGTATCATAAGTACTTTCAATACTTTCTTGAACATAACCTCTAAATTCGCTAGACATGGGTTCAAAAACGGAATATTCTACTGAGTTTTTATTCGTACCCACTTGTTCTGCATTAACACCTATATCAGCAGCAAGCTCAGTTAAATTTGGCACTGTTCCAAAAACACCTATAGAGCCGGTAACCGTAGTAGGTTCTGCAAATATCCTATCTGCACCAACAGCAATATAATATCCTCCGGAAGCCGCCACGTTACCCATGGAAACCACTACAGGTTTTTTTTCTTTTGCCAATACAATCTCTCTCCAAATGATATCGGAAGTTAAAGCACTACCTCCAGGAGAGTTCACCCTAAGTACAATTGCTTTTACATCATCGTCCTCTTTTGCTTTAATAATAGCTTCATTGATTATACCCTGACCAATAACATCCGGTCCACCTTCCCCATATAATATTTCGCCTTGCGCAAAAACAACGGCTATCTTATCTTTTCCGCTTTTAATTACTTTTTTGTTCGAACGGATTACATAATCCTGTAACTCTACAATATTTAAATCATCTTCCTTTTCAAGATGTATAGCATTTCTAAGTTTCTGTTCGTATTGATCAAAGAAAATAACATCATCTAACAGTCCGGTTTCTTTGGCAAATTCTGGAGTTCTACCTCCTAAGGTATCTGCAATGATATTCAAATCGGTAGAAGAAATGCTTCTTCCCTTAGAAATATCATCAACCATAGAATTCCACAACGAACCAATTAATTCGTTAATCTGTGTACGGTTAGCCTCACTCATTTCGTTAGCAATAAAAGGCTCAACAGCACTCTTATACTTTCCGTGGCGTATGACTTCCATCTTTATGCCTGTTTTCTCCTGTAAATCTTTAAAGAATAATACTTCTGAAGACAAGCCTCTAAAATCCAATCCTCCTACTGGGTTTATAAATACAGAATCGGCAACACTGGCCAAGTAGTAATCTTTCTGCATATAAAAATCTCCATACGTGTAGATGAACTTACCACTTTCTTTAAAGCCTTCTAGTGCTTTTCTAATTGCCTGCGTCTGGGCAAGACCGGCCATCACAAAGTTATTATTGATGCTTATGCCTTTGATATCATCATCATCTTTTGCTACAGTAATAGCCTGTAAAATCTCATCTAGACCTTGCGATTGCTCCATGAAGGCCCCTGTAAACGGATCCATACTATTATCGCCTACGTAATCACTAATAGGTAATTTTAGTTGGAGCTCTAAAATGGAGTTGTTCTTTATGGAAACCGACTCTTCAGAACTGCCTACAATACCGGCAAAAATAACGATCATTATTAAAATAACTCCAAAAGCAATAAGGCAGCCGATAATGGCCGCCAAAAGATTTCTTAAGAATTTCATGAAAATTGAGTTAGTATTTTCACCCAAAGATAATGAACTCACCTCTACTTTTTGTTTCTTTGTTATATATTATGAGCAACCCCAAAACAGTATACCTATCACTTGGAAGTAATCTTGGTGATACTTTGAACAACTTACAGGACGCATTGTTTGCTATAAACAATGCTGCCGGAGAAGTGCAAAAGATATCCCATGTGTATCAAACAAGCTCCTGGGGTTTTGAGTCTAACGACTTCATGAATATTTGCATATCCCTTAAAACAATTATGGCTCCGCAAGAACTTTTGCGAACCTTATTGGATATTGAGACTAAGTTAGGCAGGATAAGATCAGGCGAAGATGGGTACCACCCTAGATTAATTGATATTGATATTTTATATTACGAAAGGGAAGTTTTCATTTCTGATAACTTAATTATTCCGCATCCTGAGCTTACGTACCGCAAATTTGTATTAAAACCTTTGGGTGATATTGCCCCTCAGTTCTATCATCCCATTTTAAATAAAGATACACGGAACCTTGTGCAAGAATGTCGCGACAAAGGGAAGTTGGAACGCACCCCTTTTAAATTACATAGAAACAGAGCCGACCTTTTTGCGCATATAAACTTTGTAGCTATTGAAGGGAACATTGGTGCCGGTAAAACAACTTTGGCAAATAAGATATCGGAAGATTTTAACGGTAAATTGGTATTAGAGCGTTTTGCAGACAACGCATTTCTTCCAAAATTTTACGAAGACCAACACCGTTACGCTTTTCCTTTGGAGATGTCTTTCTTAGCAGATAGATACCAGCAGTTTACAGATGACACCTCTCAATATGACCTATTTAAGAAGTTCATGGTGAGTGATTATGACATTTATAAATCCCTCATATTTGCCCGTATTACATTACAGGCAGAGGAATTTGAACTCTACCGGAAACTATTCTACCTCATGTATAAAGAGGTGAAAAAGCCCAAAGTATACGTATACCTTTACCAAACCACTGAACGTTTGTTAGAAAACATTAAGGAAAGAGGTAGAGATTATGAAAAAAAGATTGCTCCTGATTATCTTCAAAAGATTAACCAAGGGTATTTTGATTTCATCAAAGGATATCCTGAACAGAACAACCTAATTATTGAAATGGGCGACCTTGATTTTGTTGGTAATAAAGACGATTACGACACCATTATTGATAAGATAACCAAATTCGCCATTCATTTACCCAACTAGGCTTTTAGTGCATTCATTTTAGACCATAAATCCCAAACGACAACACCTGCACTCACCGAAATATTCAAGGAGTGTTTAGTACCGTATTGTGGAATCTCTATTACACTATGGCTGGCGTCTACCACTTCTTGGGACACTCCTTTTACCTCATTACCAAAAACTAAGGCGTACTTTTTGGCCGGGTCTATTTCTAATTCATTAAGCATTATGGCATTTTCCGCTTGCTCAATAGCCAAGATGGTATAACCATCTGCGGTCAACGATTTCACTAAATCAACCGTACTTTTTTTATGTTCCCATGTTACGCTTTCAGTAGCACCCAAAGCTGTTTTTCTAATGTCTTTATGCGGTGGTTGCGCAGTAATGCCACAGAGGTATATTTTTTCGATTAAAAAAGCATCGGAAGTTCTAAAAACCGACCCTATATTATTTAAGCTCCGGATATTATCCATTATAATGACAATGGGCGACTTATCAGCCTCTTTAAAAGCTTCAATATCTAATCGGTTCAGTTCTTCGTTCTTAAGTTTACGCATGCTATAGTTTCCCTTGGAGGGGTTGTTTTTAATGTTTCTGATATGGTAAAACGCTGAAGATAAACTTATCCTCAAATATCAACAATGGTTTATCTTCCCTTGAAAAAATAGTACTTTCGTTTTACAGACTTTCGTCGTAAAATTAAACTATTCTTATCGCTTTGGGAAAACCAGAAAAAACAAAAAAGGTAACGCCTTTAATGAAACAGTACAATACCATCAAGACGAAGTATCCTGATGCTTTATTATTGTTTCGTGTAGGCGATTTTTATGAAACTTTTGGTGAAGATGCCGTAAGAGCTTCAAAAATTTTGGGGATTATACTCACCCACCGTAACAATGGTGGTGAGCGCACTGAATTGGCGGGTTTTCCTCACCATTCAGTCAACACCTATTTGCCCAAATTGGTGAAAGCTGGGGAGCGGGTTGCTATTTGCGACCAGTTGGAGGATCCAAAAATGACCAAAACTATCGTGAAACGGGGTGTCACGGAACTGGTTACTCCCGGCGTTGCTATGAACGATGATATTCTAAATGCCAAGACCAATAACTTTCTTTGTGCCGTTCACTTTGGAAGAAAACTACTTGGTGTTTCTTTTGTTGATATTTCTACAGGTGAATTTCTCACTTCTGAAGGTACGGAAGAACAAATTGATAAACTCTTACAAAACTTTGCTCCCAACGAAGTGTTGGTTTCAAAAAAACATAAAAAAGAATTTCTAGATGTTTTCGGGAAACAGTTCCACACTTTTTATATGGAAGACTGGGTTTTTCAAAACGATTACGCCCTAGAGACCCTTACCAATCATTTTAAAACTAGCACACTAAAAGGCTTTGGTGTTGACCATCTAGGCCATGGTATTATTGCATCCGGCGTGGTTTTGCATTACCTATCGGAAACACAGCATAGACAGCTACAACACATAAACAGCCTAAAACGTATTGCCGAGGAAGAACATATCTGGATGGACCGTTTTACCATTAGAAACTTAGAACTTTACCATTCCAACAACCAAAATGCGGTAACACTTTTAAGTATTATAGATAAGACCTTATCTCCTATGGGCGGGCGTATGCTTAAAAGATGGCTGGCACTCCCGTTAAAGAACACTGAAAAAATAAGCCGACGGCACCAGGTAGTTTCCTATTTGCGAGATCATGATGATTCTCTGTTAAAAATTCAGCAACGTATCAAACAAATGGGCGATTTGGAACGCCTCATTTCTAAAGTTGCTACCGGAAAAGTGAATCCAAAAGAGATTGTACAGCTCAAAAATTCACTGGAAGCTATTATTCCTATAAAACAACTCACGGCACAAAGTAATGATGAGTCTTTACAACTGATATCCGACCAACTACATGCATGCGACATGTTACGCAGCAAGATTAAGGAAATGATTAATGAGGAAGCTCCCGTCCATATTCCAAAAGGCAAAACTATTGCCGATGGTTATTCTGATGAGCTGGACGAACTTCGCGGATTGGCATTTTCAGGTAAAGATTACTTAGATAAAATGTTGACACGCGAAACTGAACGCACCGGCATTACTTCTCTTAAAATAGCTTCTAACAATGTTTTTGGCTATTACATTGAAGTCCGTAATACACATAAGGACAAAGTGCCCGAAGAGTGGATTCGCAAGCAAACCTTAGTTAATGCAGAACGCTATATTACAGAGGAACTTAAGGAATACGAAGCCAAAATTTTAGGAGCAGAAGAACGTATACTTAATCTTGAGCAACAACTGTTTTCTCAATTGGTGGTTTGGGCACAAGAATATATTGCTCCAGTTCAAAATAACGCTCAACAAATTGCTCAGTTAGATTGTCTTTGTGGTTTTGCTCAACTTGCCAAAGAGAACAACTATTCAAAACCAAACATTAACGACTCTACCGAAATCAATATTAAAAATGGTAGACACCCCGTTATAGAAAAGCAATTACCATTGGGCGAGGCCTATATTGCCAATGATGTAATTCTAAACCGAGACGAGCAACAAATTATAATGATCACCGGTCCTAACATGAGTGGTAAATCCGCTATTCTTAGGCAGACGGCACTTATCGTACTTTTGGCTCAAATGGGCTCTTTTGTACCTGCAGAAGCTGCTGAAATAGGTTATGTAGACAAAATCTTTACCCGTGTTGGCGCGAGTGATAATATTTCTATGGGTGAATCTACTTTTATGGTGGAAATGAATGAGACCGCTTCTATTCTGAACAACCTATCCGAACGTAGTTTGGTCCTACTAGATGAGATTGGAAGAGGAACAAGCACTTACGATGGTATTTCTATTGCTTGGGCCATTAGTGAGTATCTTCATGAGCATCCTGCAAGAGCCAAAACACTTTTTGCCACACACTATCATGAGCTTAATGAAATGTGTAATACCTTTGAGCGCATCAAAAATTTTAACGTTTCAGTGAAAGAATTGAAAGACAATGTGCTTTTTCTTCGGAAATTGACCGAAGGTGGAAGCGAACATAGTTTTGGTATTCATGTGGCTAAAATGGCGGGAATGCCCTCCCAAGTCATCCATAAAGCGAATAAAATTCTCAAAAAACTTGAAAAATCGCACTCCAGCGAAGAGCTGACCGATAAATTAAACAGTGCCCAAGATGAGATGCAACTAAGCTTCTTTAATTTGGATGACCCATTGCTCTTGCAGATAAAAGAAGAAATCACCTATCTCGATATCAACACCTTAACACCCGTTGAAGCTCTTATGAAATTGAATGAAATAAAGCGATTATTAACAAAAAACAAGAAGGCAACCTCATAATTTTTGGACAACAAAAAGTGCTGTTTTTTTATTTTTAAGATTTCATATAAATATTCTTTGAGTTTTAGAGAATTGTATTAAATTTGCATCCGCATCTGTGAAAGATGTCACGTTCATTACCTTATTACAATACGCGAAAATAGCTCAGCTGGTAGAGCGCCACCTTGCCAAGGTGGAGGTCGCGGGTTCGAATCCCGTTTTTCGCTCAAAGAGCACTTTTACGCTCAACATATTAACGCTGCATGACGGCGTTTTTTTGTTAAAGACTTTACCAATAGCGGCTCGAGTGGTGGAATTGGTAGACACGTTGGACTTAAAATCCAATGGACATTAGTCCGTACGGGTTCAAGTCCCGTCTCGAGTACTTTAGACCCTTGTTAATCTTACGATTTTCAAGGGTTTTTTGGTTTTAAGCCTCAAATGAACATTCATTTTATCTTCCCATGTACTAACTATAGAAAAACACCTATAATCCTATTCAATTTCTTAAATTGCTTTTCCGGACCGACAATGTCAATTTAAACATTTAAGCATGCTAACAGCCAAAATAGCAATGAGATTACCAAGAAGATTTTTTTTGTTACTAGCAATCAGTATTGCAATTTGGAGTTGTACCGATAAACCTTCAGAACAAGAAATCAAAAAACAAAATAAAGACACAGGCTGGGAGCAACTAATAACAGAAGCAAACACCATAGGCAAGCCCGAATGGAGACCTATGTTACAATATGTAGCCGAATTACATAAAAAAAGTACACACGAAGCTGTATGGCCCTTTGAACACGAATGGGAAGAAATTGGACCAGGATATATTTACGGACCTGCATTTGGGCATTGGGATATTGTTAACCAAGCCATTGATGTGGTCAACTCTCATCCAGAACATGCTATTAAACAAATGTTCAACAATATTAAAAACCAAGAAGCAGACGGTTTAATTCCTGGGTCGATTTGGATGCCAAATGCAGAATCGGACAGTGTAACTTGGGATAAAAAGATAGGACACCCTCCATTCTGGCCATTTGCAGTAGAAGATTACAGGAAAGTTACAGGAAACGATTCCATAATAAATCATTTTTACTCCCCATTAATTAGACAAATCACTTGGTTTGAAAATAATCGAAAAGCAGAAGGAGAAGGCTTCTTTTACAATGACATTCTACTTAAGGAGTGGGAAAGCGGAATAGACGAAGGAATACGGTTTGACGATACAAAAGATGGAAAATTCGCATGTATCGATGCCACCTGCCATGTTTATTTTATGTACCAGATGGCAAGCAAATGGTCTAAAGAACTAAATCTGGACAACACCTACTTTGAAAAGCGTTCAGAGAATTTAAAGAAATTTATTCAAACCGAATTATATTCAGAAGAAGAAGGTTTGTTTTTTGATTCTTGGGCAATGAAAGACCCTTCACTTAGAAGTTTAGCTTTTGAGACGTTGTTTCCTATTGTATTTGGGGTAGCAACTCAAGAACAAGCAGATAGATTAATAGATGATTACCTTTTAGATAGTTCCTATTTTAACACGGCGCACCCAGTTGCAACAGTTGGCAAACGCGACCCTAAATTTGAATTAAGAATGTGGCGCGGACCATCTTGGAACAGCATGACCTATTGGATTGCCCGTGGCTGTACCCAATATGGAAGAGAAGATGCAACAAAGATACTTATGGAAAAAGCATTGGACCAAAGTTCAGTACAATTTGAAAAGACTGGAACCATATGGGAATTCTATCATCCTTTGGGAGGAAGCCCTAAAGATGTTTTGCGAAAACCACAAACAGAGAAAAACGAACCCTGTAAAGATTATTTAGGTCATAATCCTTTAATTGAAATGACTAGACTATATGATAGCGTAAAAAAGTAAACTTGTAATTTATCCAATTAATCAAGCGTTAGAAAGTCTAAGAGTAAAGCATCATATTGTTAGCTATAATCCTCCTCGAAAAAAACTTTTAGCAACTTCTTCATCGTGGTCGAAATTTGTACGGGAAAACCATATTCGACCTGATAATAATGAAATAGCAACCCCAAAAGACTACAATAACAAAACCTTAACACCCTATACTTGCGATAGCAATTGATTATGATATGTTACTTGCTAAACAATTTTTATGAAGCTATTATATATTAAGAGAAAAACAACAACAGAGAAACATTACAGCATAAATATGGGACCGTTAACTACCAAGGTAACTTCTATAAAGCGTTACTTTATAGGGCTACCCATTAATACCGTTCAGAAGTACAGGAAGACCTATTACGGAAAAATAAAGAACTATGAGGATTGCCAACTGTTTATCTAAACTATAATACAAGACCTATCTTTGCAATTTATAAGTAACCTTTTAAAATAAATTCATGAAAGTATTAGTAATCGGTGCCGGAAATATGGGCTTAACCTATGCAGAAGGCATGTCTAAATCCAAACTACTCAAGAAAAAAAATATTATGGTTTTAGACAGTTCCGAAGAGAAACTGAAAGAACTGAATGAAATAGCACACTTTGATACATTTGAAAAATTAGAGGAATGTGTTCCACAAGCAGATATTATTTTTATTGCGGTAAAACCCTACCATTCTGCTAAGTTGTTCGAAACCATTAAACCACTAATTAATTCTGAACAAATAATAATTTCCATTATGGCAGGTATCACCATAGATACCATAAAAGAACAAACAGGTTTGAGCAAGATTGTTCGTGCTATGCCTAATCTACCTGCAAAAGTTGGCAAAGGTCTTACTTCTTACACAGCATCCAATGAGATTTCAAGAATTGAACTGTTGACTGTAGAGAATCTTTTAGATACCACTGGAAAATCTATTAGAGTGCTTGATGAGAACTTTATAGACGCCTCTACAGGCATTTCTGGTAGCGGCCCTGCCTATGTATTCTATTTTATGCAGAGTATGATGGAGGCCGCTTTACAAATGGGGTTTTCTAAAAAGGTATCCAGTGTTTTGGTAAGCGAAACCTTTACAGGAGCTATTGAGCTGTTCAATCAGAATAATTTGAGCCCTAACTCTTGGATGGACCGTGTAGCTAGCAAGGGTGGCACAACACAAGCTGCATTAGATTCTATGGACGACAACAATGTAAGCGAACTGATTAAAGAAGCTGCTTTCGCTGCCTTTGACCGTGCTGTTGAATTGGGTAAGGAAGAGCAGCCTCACTAAAAAGCATATGCAAACACAAAGCTACTAAGCTTACGGTACAGTTTAATGAATAACCTAACCCTGCTAAAATGCCGTGATACCAGAAATCTCTTACATTTTATCGAAAAAATCAGTGTGTTTTAGACTTTATACCGTTCTTGTTTGTATACCAAAGCAAAAAATTAACCACGAAAAGCACCCAGAAATGGTACTTTGACCTTAATTGAAGCAATATGGCCTCGAACTTTACACAAAAATCAAAAACCACCAATACTACGGATAAACTAGTGGAGAAACTTTACTTATTGAAACAGAAGTTTCAATCTTCTTATTATGGTAACTCAGATGGAAGAAAATATGAGAAAGCTCGCAATTTTAATATTAGACTAAGTAACATCTTATTTGAAGCTAATCAAATGGCTGCTAAATTGGAGTTAGTTCCAAACAACAGTCATCTTTCCATAAGTTCAGAAATTCAAAAGTTAGAAAAAGAGTTAAACGAGCTTATCTAATAGAAGATTCACATAGACTTTCTTTTACCTATATTTATAGCTTACTAAAAAATCATATGAGAAAAAGGTACTATAAAATTGGTGGAGTCCTTGTGCTTGTCCTTTTTCTTTTTATTTTATTGTGTGATTTCATCATAAGCTCATCTGCGAAAGGGAAAACCTTTTCTAATCCAAATGAAATCCCTAAAAATAGAGTGGGCTTGGTACTAGGAACTTCAAAAAAATTGATCGGGGGACTTCCAAATCCTTACTACACTTATCGCATAAATGCCACCATAGAACTTTACAAAGCTAAAAAAATAGACTTTGTATTGGTTAGTGGTGACAACGGCACTCGTTATTATAATGAACCCAATACTTTCAAAAAAGACTTAATAGCCAAAGGTATTCCATCTGAAAAAATCTTTTTAGATTTTGCAGGTTTCAGAACCTTAGACTCCATGGTGAGAGCCAAAGAGGTTTTTGGACTAAATAATGTTACCGTAATCTCACAGGAATTTCACAACCAAAGAGCTATCTATTTGGCTGAAAAAAAAGGCTTAAATGCTATTGGTTATAATGCAAAGAGCATAATTGGCACACAAGGCCTTAAAGTTCACTTACGTGAATATTTAGCAAGAGTCAAAGTTTTCATTGACTTGGCCCTCAACATCCAACCTAAGTTTTTTGGTGAAGAGGTTGAAATAAAATAACATCTCTTTTCCATTTAAAAGACTTATTCTGGCGGCCGTAATCTGTCTTACCTGTCAAAACTAAAGCTCATTTTAAAAATACTAGTTCGGATGTATTCCTCAACTCTTTTCATGACAGCTATTGACATGATGCACAATACCTAAATGACTTCATAAAAAGATTCTAATAAAGTTAGCATATTCCTGTTGTTTTCAGAGTAAACTTTATTGTGCTGAATTTCTTTAATCCTAATATAGAGAAATTGTTAGTGACAACTGCTTCTTTAGTAATCCAGTATTAGGGTATAAAAATTTAAAAAAGAGAACAACCAAAGAAATACCGGGTATAGAAAAGCCCAAGAATCATTTTAAGCAATGATTCTTGGGCATATTATTTAAATCTCTATTTTCTATTTATCGGTATTAATTTTTGAATAAAAATTTTAATAAACACTTAACTTATTGACTAATAGCGTCATAATTATCAATGACAAAAAGTGTTCTAAGATTCTGCTTATGAAGAAAATCTAGGCAATACACACCATTCGTACAGTTATTGATAATTTTTTCTTCTCCGTAACCTACGGCCTTGGTTATGTTCTCACTTGAAACACCGTTTGCCAATAGATAAGCTTTAATAGCCTCTGAGCGTTTCTCGGATATCCGTTTGTTAGAACTACTCCCGCCCTTACTATCCGTATGGGTCTCAATTGAAATCCTAAGCTTAGGGAATTTCTTAATAGCATCTACAACCTTATCCAACTCTGAAGTCATTGCTATATTAACATTACTCTTACCTGTTTCAAAGAAGAAATTATTTACGTTCAATACCTTTTTCCCTTCCTTCTCTTTGACAATATCACTTAAGGAAGCTAGTTGCACCTGTAAGGGTGCTTTCTGCAACTCCTCCAATTCCTTAGGATTATATGTTTCTCTAAAAGTTGAATAACCATCTTTGATTATTTCCATTGAAACTATATCCGTATAGGGTATTTCTACTTGATAGCTACCGTCTCCTTTAGTTACCATTTCGACAAGAACACTACCACTATTATCTAGAACTCGTACTTCTGCATCAGCAATTGCCTCATCATACGGAGGTTTCACAACCTTTCCTTTAAAAATAAGCGTACGCGGACCCGGTTTGGCCGCTACTTTAAAACCATAGATATCATCATTACCCTTGCCACCTGGTCTATTGGATGAAAAATAACCCATTAATTCATGACCCTCACCAGGTCGTATGATAAAACCGAATTCATCATATTTTGAATTTATTCCCTCACCAAGATTTACAGGAATACTAAAAGTATTATCAGGTTGTATATTACTACGATATACATCCATTCCTCCAACACCATAAAAAACATCTGATGAAAAGAAGAGGCTATTATCGTAAATATAAGGCGCTATCTCATTACCTGGCGTATTTATTCTTGGACCCATATTTATAGGCTCTGACATTACCTGACCATTATTGGTCACTACATAGTACAGGTCAGTTCCACCATAACTATCATCAAAATTAGCGGCAAAATATAATCGCTCATTTTCTTCATCATAGAACGGATAATAAAAAGACGTACTCAAATCCTTCAGTAAAAACCTAAAGAGCCCGCCCTCATAAGCCATACCAATAGCCAATGCGTTCTTTCCTTTTTCATCAAAAGCCAGGTTTTTACCTTTGGCATTAGAAAGCACATAGTATGTACCTCCAGTTGTACTGGAATAGAAAGGTGTGGATTTATGAAAAGGAGAGTCAGGCACACCTTTATAAACGTTTACAGAACCTATGTTGCCCCCTTTTTCTATATCAGCTTCGTAAATATCCAAATACGATTCCCCAGAAGGACCATAAATACGTTTTGATTTGCTCTTTCGCCCACTACTGAATAACAATTTATCATCATGAAACGCAGGAGAAAAGTCCGAAAACTCGCTATTACCAGTTAAGGTGAAAATAAAAAATCCAGCGGCCTCCGTTTCTTTCTTATCGAACAAAAGGTAGTTAAATTCAGCATTTTCCACCAATTCACTTTCAAGTGAATTACTCTTAGATTTCAAAAATGCCTTAACTCTATCTTGCTCGGAAATTTTAGCCAAACTTTGTAACATCTTATTAAAACGATGCGCAGACATTATAGTATCGTTCTTATTAATATCAAGATATAATTTTGAGGCTTTATTGTACTCTCCCGTTTTAAAGTAAGAATCCGCTAAGTTCAAAAGCTGATTATTAGTAATGAACTTACCCTGTTGCATTTGTTTGTTATACTCAATAATAGCATCATCGTAGGCATAACTATAAAAATAATTATCGGCCTTAGATGTCACCTCTTGCCCGTAAGAAAATCCTATGGCCAACGTAAAAAATAATATGAAGATTCTGAATTTCATAGTCTAATATTAGAAAAATCTAGGCGTATCAATTTGTTTTGGCTTCCCTTTTAAGCTCTTGCTACTTCCGCCAGAACCATCTCCTCTACCTAAATAAAACTTAAGGATTATTTCGTGTGAACCACTACTGAACTCACCTAATGGGCTCGTGTTATAATCGTACGAATACCCAATAAAACTACCATTGGTTATTTGAAACCCTACAAGGCCACTAACTGCACTTCCCAACCGGTAAGATGCCCCCATGGTAAACTTATCGTTATACATAAAGTTAGCGCTCAGATTGGTATTTAAAGGTGCTCCGTTAATATAGTTCAACAAAAATGCAGGTTTGAACTTCAACATTTCGGAAACATCAAAGACGTAACCCCCTATAAAGTTGAACTGTAATTTGTCTTCTATAATTGTAGCTACATCATCGTTGTATATACCATCCGTCAAAAAATTAGGTATAGAAGCCCCTAGATACCAAATGTCATCCTCGTACAGAAAGAAACCAGCTCCAATAGTAGGATAAAATTTAGAAATGTTTTCACGTCCTAATATTGGTTCCCCTGGGTTTTCGAAAGTACCTTTTGAAAAATCTACATTCAAAAAAGAACCTCCTGCATCCATTCCAAAGGAAAGTTTTGCCTTGTCGGAAACATTAAACTGGTACGAATACGCCACTTCTACATACGTCTGTGTAGATGGTCCTAGTTGATCGCTAATAATATTAAGACCAAGTCCCGTTTTTTCATTGGCGAAAGGTATGTTGGTTCCTAAACGAATGGTACGTGGTGTACCGTCAACATCTAACCATTGTGCACGATAGGAAGCTGCTATTTCAGGATTCTGAACTGAGCCTACATAACCAGGGTTAAAGCTACCAATGTTATACATGTACTGCGTATACTGAGGTTCCTTTTGAGCAAAGCTATTTGCCGAAATGAACAATACACCTATAGTAAAGCAGATGTAACCGTAAAAGGATTTTAGTGTTCTATACTGCATTATCCTATTTATCTTATGAGCTGAATCCAGCCTTTTTTAGTGGTATTGGTATCAAAACCTTCTACTTCTTCTTGTAGCGTTACGTTTAGGATATAAAAATAAGTGCCGTCAGGTGATTCTTTACCTTCCCACATTCCATCCCAAATAACTTCATCGGTCATTTGATCGCCTTCAAAAATTACTTTTCCGTATCTATTGAAAATTTTGATATCGTAAACCAAATCTATCGTAGTAGACCCGAATTCCTTATTTATTTTCAGTACATCATTAGTCCCATCGTTATTTGGAGAGAACTGATTGTAAATAATTCCTAACTCCGCTTCGGTCCTTGCTGAAACATTTACGATAGCCGTGTCTGTATTATTAGCGTATTTGTCTTCGCTATCAACCGGAGAGGACCGTATAATTTCAGCACTATTCTCAAAAGTACCCTCTATTGGAAGTCCTACTCTTATTTCAAGAATAGCAACTTCATTTCTAATCAATTCCGGTATGACCCAGATTCCGGTCTCAGATGAGTACTCCCCTTTATCTGCTATGCTGCTTATATAAACAAAGCCACTATCTCCTCTTGAAGAAATAGTATCTCGTACTTGGATATTAGAAATAGCATCTTCATTAGAATTATTCGTTACCCTAATTGTAAAAATTACTTCTTGACCTACTAACGGGTTAACTCTATCTGAGTTTTCATACGGTTGTCGAATACCTAGTGTATCTCCTTCTTTAACAATGCGCGCAAATTTCTCCAAAACTAAGTCAACACCTTCCGGAAGAGCAATGTTTAAAGTGATTTCTGAACTATCATTTGCAGGGTTACTATCTACTGGGAACGATTGTAAAAGTTCGGCTACGTTCGTGTAAGGACCTCCGTCCAACACATCAACAGTGATAGTTAAAGTGGTTGTTCCGTTTACCGGAATCTCAGCAATTGTCCATTCGCCAGCAGCTAAATCATAACTACCATCCGCCGCGCTGTGTGATTTGTATTCAAAACCTGTTTCCAGCATCTCGCCTACCGTAACATTTCGAGCAACACGATCAGATAGATTATTAACTGTTAGTGTAAAAATAACCTCATCGCCCGCAACAGCCGCTTCCTTATCAACTGTCTTTATTACTTCTAGGTCTATAGGTGTCGGGTCGCAATTTGCATTATTGACATCAGGGTCGCAAGCATCTAAAGGATTAGTACCGTCTGCTTCTTCTTGCCCGTCAGTAATACCATCTTCATCTGTATCACAAAGTCCATTTGAACTATCTGGAATACATGCGTTATTGTTGCCTGGATCTAATTGATCAAAAACACCATCGCTATCCGTATCCAAAACATTGGACTCTAAAGCGTCAATTATTCCGTCTCCATCAGTATCTAAAGGATTGGCAGTATCATCACCAACTTCAACACCATCATCTACACCATCACCATCAGAATCCGCATTATTAGGATCAGTACCAAGGCTAGATTCCAATCCACCAAATAAGCCATCACCATCATCATCAGTATCACAACTACTAACAGAAATACTAACCTCAGCCGTTTCATTAACACAGGGTGCCTCCGCACCTGTAGTTGTATAAGCAAAAACATATGTGCCATTTGCCAAACCTTGAAAATCTACCACGTTTTCACCATCAGGAGTTACATTAGCAGGCCCTGAAGACCAAGCCCATGTACCTGCGCTTGCCGCTGTAGAAAAAGTGGTATCTAAATCTAAGGTGGTAGTACCAAAAGCAGCGTCATTACAAGACGATGCATTTTCTGGTGCACCTGTATTTACAGGAGGTAAAATAACAGCATCTACTTTAACTCGTGGAAATGACCTACAGGTATTAGATACTGCCTCTACATAATAAGATGTTGTACTCGTTAAAGCACTAATAGTAAGGATTGCTCCATTTCCAACTAAAGCACCGCCAGTCTCACTTGTATACCAGTTATAGGTGGCATTTTGCGTAGCAGTAGCCGTAAGTGTGACCTCTCCTGGCCCACATCTACTATCTCCAGTTGGAGTCCCAAGAATTTCAGGTGTCGAATTTTGAACCAATGTTAACGTTAATGATGGACTCGGACAATTATTTACGGCATCATAATAGAACCCATAATATGTACCTGGTAATGGATCGTTTATCCTATTATTTGGAACAAAACTCCCTACCAGATCTAAATTATCCGTTGCCCAACGCAATACGCTGGCATTTGGGCCACTGTTAGGAGCGTAGTCATTTAAAGACGATGTAATATCATCGCAAAACGTTCGCTGGACAGTTGTATCTAATACTGGGGCAGCATTTCCTGCGGTACATGGATCACAATTAGCTACATTAATAGTAACTGTTGTTGATTTATTAGTACATGGTTCTACTGCACCATTTGTAGTAAAAGTATAAACGTAAGCTCCCGCAGCTTGCCCGCTAAAATTTACGGTAGCATTTGCTCCTACAGGAGCAATATTTGTTGGACCAGAAGTCCATGCCCAGGCACCTGCATCTTGGCCTGTAATTACGCTAGCATTATTAAGGTCTATAGAAATAGGTCCAAACTCATTAGTTGCATTATTACATGCAGTTTGCGATGAGGATACAGTACCTGCAGATGGCGACAAACTCTGCGTAATAGTTATGGCTGAAGATGGACTAGGACAATCATTAGGTTCATCCCAGAAAAAAGCATAGTAAGTTCCAGGAGCACTTACAGGACTAAGCCCTGTTCTAGGCGCCCAATCTGATTGCAATAATAGATTTGTATTATTGGTAGTCCATATTAGGACCGCCCCTGTAGGTCGTGCCCCATCATAGTATGAATCTAAGTCCGTCGTGAAATCGTCACAAAATGCTGCTGTAGTTGCATTTAGAACAGGAGCAACATCCCCCGCTGCACAATCATTATCTTCTATTGTAACTGTTCGTTGAGCAAGTGGTGTGGCCACATAGTTAAACTTCGCTGTATTACTAGGAGCTCCTAATGTTAAAGTAACCGTTTCGTCGGGCTCTACAATGGCATCATCTATAACATTAATATTTAAAGCTCTAGCAGCTTGACCTGAAGGAAACGTAAATTGACCAACTTGACCTGTTGTTGTATAATCAGAAGTAGGCGTTGCAGTACCCCCTAAAGTGTATGGTATTGTAATTGTTGTTCCAGTAGCGTTCTCCTTGTCTAGCGTAAGTAAATAGCGCCCCCTAACCGTAGTTTGTTCAGCTGCATTAGGTTCTGGAGTCGTCAAGGTAAAAGTACCCGTATCATTGTCTTGTATGGTAAAAGTAACAGTATTAGCAGTCGGACTAATAGTTCCAGTACTAACATTGCTTATCGTAATAATAATGGTCTCACCTAGCTCAATTAATTCATCTTCACTTATGTTGATATCAAAAGATTCACTAGGGGCTACAGCGGTCAAAGTAAAAGAAAGGGTGAGAGCCTGGTAATCCACGTCAGGGGTAGCTGTGCCCGTAATACTTAGCGTAACAGTGGTAGGCAATAAAAAACCTCCGGCTCTAGTAACTGTATACGAACCACCAACACCGGCAGCCCCTTCTACAGGTTCTGTGGGCGTAGTACGTGCAATAGAGACTGTCTGAGCACTAGCAGCAAAGCTAAAACCCAAAAACAATACAAATAATAAAACAACTCTTCCTTGTGCTCTTAAACTGTGGGAAAAGCAAACTTTTTTCTTTTTCAATTTCATAACTGTCCTTTGAACAAAGATTCAATTCACAGCAAATAAAGTAGGTCGTGGCTAAATGGGCGTCAATATTACTAAAAAAAATGTCCACTACCGTAATTCTGGGGTTAAATCAAGGTTTTATGGACGAACTACATCATATACGGATGAAACATCAACTTGGGATATCTGCAGATTGACTTTTTGCCTCTGGAGCTATTTTTCTAACTAGGCCTTGCAGCACTTTTCCTGGACCTACCTCTATAAACAGGGAAGCTCCATCTTTTACCATATTTTCCACACTTTGCGTCCATTTTACGGGTGCAGTCAATTGAGAAATTAGATTTTTCTGAATTTCAACAGCATCACTAACCGCAACAGTCGTCACATTTTGGTAAACTGGACACTTAGGTGTTGCAAAAGTTGTATTCTCTATTGCTGCCGCCAACTCTTCACGAGCAGGCTCCATTAAAGGCGAATGAAATGCACCACCTACAGGAAGTACCAAAGCTCTTCTAGCGCCTGCTTCTTTCATTTTAACACAAGCTGCATCTATAGCTTCTACCTCTCCTGAAATTACTAATTGTCCAGGACAGTTATAATTTGCTGCTACCACAATACCTGGGGTTTCCTCACATATCTTCTCTACTATAGCATCTTCTAGTCCTAAAACCGCTGCCATTGTACTTGGCTGAAGTTCACATGCTTTCTGCATAGCCAAAGCACGTTGAGAAACCAATTTTAATCCATCTTCAAAACCTAAGGAGCCATTAGCTACTAAGGCAGAAAACTCACCTAATGAATGGCCTGCAACCATATCCGGCTTAAAACTATCGCCCATTACCTTACTCAAAATAACCGAATGTAAAAAAATGGCCGGTTGGGTAACCTTGGTTTGCTTTAAGTCTTCGGGCGTACCTTCAAACATAATATCTGTAATAGCAAAACCAAGAATCTCATTTGCCTGCTCAAAAAGCTGTTGTGCCAATGGGTATTTTTCATAGAGGTCTAGACCCATACCAACAAATTGCGCCCCTTGTCCGGGAAATATATATGCATTCATTATTTTTCGTTTTTTGGTGCGTGCAAAAATAGCAAATTAAGTTCAAGTCTCAAGTACCGTTTCCTACTCTTTAAACCAACTGGAATACATTACGTAATTGTTTGCTATACGATCAATTTCTCCTGAACTGAGTTCCGGGCTAATATCTTTTATTTTCTTAGCTGGTGTCCCCGCAAATATACTTCCGGCCGGCACATGAGTTCCTTTTGTTACCACAGCGCCAGCAGCAATGATACTATTACTTTCCACAATACAATCATCCATAATTATACTTCCCATACCTACGAGCACATTATCTTTTAAGGTACACCCATGAACAATAGCATTGTGTCCTATAGAGACATTATTGCCAATGGTAGTTGGCGATTTCTGATACGTGCAATGCACTATGGCACCATCTTGCACATTTACTTTATTGCCCATTTTAATAAAATGTACATCTCCCCTAAGTACGGCATTATACCAGATACTACATTGATTGCCCATCGTCACCTCTCCTACAATCGTAGCATTTTCTGCAATGAAACAATCCTCACCAAATTGT
The DNA here is from genome assembly GCF_015330125.1 of Zobellia nedashkovskayae. NCBI lineage: Bacteria > Pseudomonadati > Bacteroidota > Flavobacteriia > Flavobacteriales > Flavobacteriaceae > Zobellia > Zobellia nedashkovskayae. Next base: position 654,546 of record NZ_JADDXR010000002.1, read on the forward strand.
GGTGTTTTCCCGTTAATCGTTTTTATCATCTTAATTCGTTTTATCTTAATTCCGAGCTTTTAAAAATACGCTAAAAAGTCTTTCTTCTTTGAGGCCGAGACCAATAACTCTTTTCCGTTAGAGACCACCACACTCCCTCCCTTTCCTTTTCTGTATTTTACTACCTCGTTCACATTTACCAAGTACGATTTATGAATACGGGCAAACGAAAAACCGGCAAGCGCGTCTTCGAAATACTTTAAAGTCTTGCTCACTAAAATCTTTTTATTTTCTAAATAAATCTCGGTGTAATTATCATCGGCCTGGCAGTAAAGAATATCAGAGACGTTAAGCACCTGAAAACCATCTTGTTGTGGTAAAGTTATTTTTCCCTCTACCGACTTTAGTTTTGGCTGCAACATGGTATCGGCCAGTTGGTTTTCTTTATACTTGATTTCCTGCACGTAACCAACGGCCTTAATCAATTCATCAATATTTATAGGCTTCATAAGGTAATAGGCTGCATGGCTGTTTAAAGCATCCAAAGCGTATTGATTATAAGCCGTTACAAAAACCGTCTCAAAAGTACGGTCAGGCAATTGATCCAATAAATCAAAGGCATTCCCAAAAGGCATCTCTACATCTAAAAACACTAAGTCCAAATCGTGCTTTTGAATAAGCTCAAGCCCTTCTTGAATTGACGCCGCTTCTCCTACCAAATTTACATCGGCACAGTATTTACCCAAATAGTTCCGCAATATTTCACGGCTATTGGCTTCGTCTTCTACAATTATGGCATTCAATTTCATAGCAGGTTTTTAAATAGAATAGAATCTCATTAATCTTTATGGAGAACGAAGAGCACTTTTGTTCCTGAACCATCTACAGTAAGGTCAGAAATAGTAACATCTACCTTATTCTTATACATATCATTTAGAATGGCAATTCGTTTTTTGATATTCCCCATACCCTTTGATTTCTGTTTCTTTTGGTTCTGAGTTTTTAGTTCTGCCGATTTTTTTCTCCCAATACCGTCATCCGTTATGGTTATTTCTATTGATGTTGTCCCTTTTGGTTTTACATCGATTTTTAAAAAGCCTTTTTCTTCTTTATATCGAAGTCCATGCCAAATAGCATTTTCTATATAAGGCTGAAGTAACATAGGTGGAATTTCAAAAGTTGAAACATCTATGCTTTTATCTACATTCAGCTCATAATCAAACTTAGCAGGAAAACGAGAATGCTCTAACTTCACATACAACTCCAACAAATCTAATTCTTTAGCAAGCGGAATAAAATCTTCCTCTGAGTTCTCTAACACCGAACGCATTAAGGTTGAAAATTCACTAAGAAATCTGTTCGCACTACGTTCATCACTCTTGGCTATATAGTTATTTACCGAGTTAAGTGCATTAAAAATAAAATGCGGATTCATTTGCGAACGCAAGGATTTCAAAGCCAAGAGGTTGTTCGCCAATTTTTGCTGCTGATTACTACGGTAAAAGAAAAATGCCGCCAGACCCAGCAATATCATACCAAAAATAAGGGAGTAGATAATCCATTTTTGGCGTTTGTTATTCTCTTGTATCAATTCCTGTTCGGTCAATGCCAGGTCATACTTACTTTGGGATAGTTCCCTTTCTTGCTCAAGACCAGAAATACGGTTTTGCTTGGACGAAATCTCTCGGTTAAATCTGGCTGCCCTAGATATTTCTTGTTCTTTTCGCACATATAAGGTATCTACCAAAGACACGTAATTTCTATAACTCTCAAAAGCCTTAGGATAGTCTCCTTTATATACAAAAACCTCCGAAAGTTTACGCGTCGCATCTTTTTGCACCACCAAATCGTTTTCAGAACCTGCCTCTTCTATACTCTCTTTCAAATACGGAATAGCCTCGTCATACTTGTCCTGAGCTATATAAGCATTGGCTATTTTGTAATTGATACGCTGAGAAGTAATGCTATCAAAATCTCCTCGCGCTTCTCGTTTGGTAGTTCTTCCTTTTGGAAGGGTTTTTAGCTCATTAAGACTTTTTTTACGCAATTCAATTTCTGCTCCGTATTGGCTTTTCTGATTATAGAAATCAGCAACTTTCTCTTTTTCTTGTACGGCACGCTTAGGCTCTAGACCTTCGGTAAGCTGAAGAGAACTATTGTAGTACGCACCTGCCTCTACTAATTTATCGTCTTGAGCATAGGTGTCGGCAATTTTGGAATTTAGATCAGCAAGCTTAGGGGTTATTTGATTCTTTCTGGCAACTACAAGTCCTTCTTCATAAAATGCCACCGCTTTTTCAACTAGCCCCAATCCCCTATATGCATCTCCCAAGTTCTCATTTAAACTTACTTTCTGAGAAGGTTTAAGACCTTCAATTTTTAATAAAGGCTGAAGTTCTTTTTCGGCTTCTGAAAACTGTTTATTAAGAATATAAGCTTCCGCTAGTAGCAAGGTTGTTCGGGTAGACTTATAGGCTTCTAATGCATCTTCATAATTGGTAATTGCTAAATCATATTGATTGTGATATCTATATACCTCGCCCAAAGCCACCAAAGATTCCGCAAGCGACTTTTTATCCGCCCGTTTCCCAAGAACTGCTATGGAATTGGTGATATAATCAATACTCTTTTCAATATCACTTTGTTTATAGGTATTGGCAGAATCTAAATAAACTTGATGCAGGTTATTTTGAGGCATGGCCATTTTACTACGACCAACCTCTCTTTGCGCCCAAGAGTTCATTGTGCAGCATCCTATAAAAAGGAAAAACAATATGTAGCGAATTGATTGCATCTAATTAGTTGTACAACGTAAACTTAGTTGAATTATGCGGCACTAAAAAACTGCTTTTATACCTAATCCCTTAAAAAATTACCCTTTCTAAAGGCTTCACGCATTCAAAAGGAACGTTCCCTCTTTTAAAACGCCACTTCCCTCAAAATAGGTTTTACAGCAAATAAGTTGCCTCTACTTTTACCTCATCAACAACGATAAATACAAACAAATTAATCATCTCTAAATAGAGCATCAAAAAAAAAAAAAAACAATTATGAAAAACACACGACAGATTCTTGGATTAGCTTTTATGTCATTCGCCCTAACTGGCATGTACGGCTGCGAGTTAAAACCTAAAAAAGCAACTACAGAAGCGGTACTGGCTCAATCATTTACAACAGCAAATAACGAAAAACCAAAAACTAACACAGTAAAGATTGCCTTGTTACTAGATACCAGTAATAGTATGGATGGCCTTATCAATCAGGCCAAATCGCAGCTTTGGGATATTGTAAATAAGTTTACCTATGCCAAATGCGGAAACGAGCAAAGACCGGAACTACAAATTGCGCTTTACCAATATGGTAACGACAATCTATCTTCAAGAGAAGGATACATTCAACAGGTTTTAAATTTTAGCGGAGACTTAGACGAAATATCTGAGAAACTATTCTCATTAACCACGAATGGTGGAGAGGAGTATTGCGGCGAAGTTATCCATACCTCATTAAAACAATTGAATTGGGGAGAAAACCCAGATAACCTTAAAATGATTTTTATTGCAGGCAATGAACCTTTTACACAAGGCAAGTTAAATTACAAGGATGCAGTTACCAATGCCAAAGAAAAAGACATTGTAGTTAACACTATTTACTGCGGAAACTATGAGCAAGGAATTAGTTCTGATTGGAAAAATGGTGCTACACTAACCGGAGGCGAATACATTGCTATTGATCACAATAGAAAAGTAGTTCATATTGATACGCCTTATGATGATGTCATCATACAACTAAACTCAAAATTAAATAAGACCTACATCTCCTATGGCACCATGGGAATTGCAAAAATGGAAAAACAACGTACCCAGGATTCTAATGCCTATGAACTAGAAGAGGCGGTAGCGGTAAAGCGGGCGGTGAGCAAAAGTTCTAGACTTTACAAAAATAAAAATTGGGACTTGGTAGATGCTTCTGACGATGAAAATTTTGATGTTGCAACAATTAAAGAAGATGAATTACCGAAAGAATTAAAAGGTAAATCAAAGACCGAAATGGAATCCTACATCCAAGAAAAAAAATCTGACCGAAGTAAAATACAGAAAGAGATTCAAACATTAAATGCAAAACGCGAAAAATTTATTGCCGAACAACAGAAAGAAGGAGAAAAAGGAGAGCTTGAAAATGCTATGTTAAAAGCAATAAAAAAGCAAGCTGCAAAAAAAGATTATAAGTGGGAAGAATAGTCACCACTTTACTTCAAACAAAAAAGCATCCCGAAATTTCGGGATGCTTTTTTTGTTTGTTTGTATTTTCAAATACCTATTGCGCCGAAGGACAATAGCAATCATATCTACGTTCTTTTTGACCAAAATCATAACCCAATGTTATTTGGTGAAATCCACCACTATCAAAACGAATATCGCCCGACTGATAAGAATAGTTATACGAAACCATAAAGTTTCCAACATTGGCTCCTACTATAGGAGTAATCAATTGCAAGCGTTGTTCTCCAAAGCTATCTGCGGTTGCAAATTGCCCACCTTCAAAACTTCTTCTATATGATAATCCTCCCCAAATACGTCCAAAATCTACATCTTTGTAGACTTTCGCATTCAAGTCAATTGTTTTTTCTTCAGTAAACTCACTCAACTGAAATAAAACCGAAGGCTCCAATTGCCACTCTTGTTTACCAAAAACATACCCTACCGAGAACAAATACCTTCTTAAATTATCAATTACAGGAATTTGATCATTTCCCTTTCCATAACGATATAGACTACGCTCACTACCTAATAGGTTGGTTACCGCTACATGGGCATAAAATTCCATTAAGTTATATGAAAAACCCAAGTCTACATTAAAATAGCCTTCACTCAATTTTATACCAGAAATAGCATCATCCAGTACATCTGAACGAAATTCTGACTCATCTAAACTACTTTGTAGATAGGTAGGACTTAAACCAAATGAAAGTTGATTTAAGTTTCGTCCGTCACCACCCAATTTTAAATGATGGGCATATGTAACCTTTACTCCTGTTTGTGAATGGTACCCGTTAGCATCATTAAAAATGATAGCTCCTACCCCACTATTACTTTCTCCAATTCTAAAATTAGCGTTTATGGTCTGTAAATTTGGAGCATCATCTACATCAAACCATTGCATTCTTGCAGTAGCCCTTATTTTCCCCCCTTCACTAATACCGGCCATTGATGGATAAACCAAATAGTAATTATCCGATAAATAATCAAAATATACAGGTATCCCTTCTTGTGCGGTAGATTGAAATGCAAAGGAAAGGGATGCAAGCAAGAGCAGTAAACGGTATTTCATCTGTTGGATATAGAGGATGATTATTTTATCGACTAAATATAAGGTATAACGGTTGAAACGCAACATTATTATATAGACAAATCAATACGGACTGTTCAAAAATAGGTTGTATTTTTACAAAAATTTTGACACCATGAAGGAGTATACAATTACGGTTGTTAAAACCAACAACCCTGCGATTCTAAAATTTGAGACGAATCACTTTTTAACGAAAAACAAGAACTACGAGTTTAAAAATATAGACGAAGCCAAAAAATCACCTTTGGCCCAGCAACTTTTTTATCTTCCGTTTATCAAAACGGTATATATCTCTGGAAACTTTATAGGACTTGAGCGTTTTGATATTGTTGAATGGGATGATGTAAAAGACGAAGTTGCCCAACAGTTGGTTGAGTACTTAAATGCTGATGAACCTATTGTTAACGAAGAAGAGGAAACTTCTAAAAAAGTTGCCATTACAGTTTACGCAGAGGTTACCCCAAACCCGTCAGTAATGAAATTTGTAGCGAACAAACCTATTGTTCCTGGCGCTTTTGAGTTTAAGAATATAGATGAGGCCAAAAATTCTGAATTAGCTAAACAGTTATTTAGCTTTCCGTTTGTTAAAGAAGTTTTCTTTGACCTTAATTATGTTTCTGTTAGCAAATACGACGTTGCTGAATGGGAAGACGTTACCATGCCATTGCGCGAACACATACGTGAGTATCTAGCCGATGGTAATGAAGCTGTTTCCGAAAGTGCAATAGCTAAAACAAAAGAAGAAGCTCAAGATAGTTCCGCTCCAAGTCAACCAGCTGCTGATTTGGACGATACTTCTCAACAAATTGTAGATATTCTTGAGGAATATGTAAAACCTGCAGTTGCAAGCGATGGCGGGAATATTCTCTTTCAATCGTACGAAGAAAAAAGCAAGACTGTAAACGTTATTCTACAAGGAGCATGTAGTGGTTGTCCTTCTTCTACCTTCACTTTAAAAAATGGTATTGAGACCATGTTGAAGAATATGATGGGAGACAAAGTAAACGAAGTTGTAGCTGTAAATGGGTAATGAGCTAATTTTTACTGGCTTAGAATCAACAAACCTGTCCAATAATTTTGTAATTTCAAGGAAACTATAAAATATAAATTATTATGGCAGTTCTAAAAGTAATAGAAGTATTGGCAAACTCTGATAAAGGCTGGGAAGATGCAGCTAAACAAGCCGTTGCTCAAGCTTCTAAATCAGTAAAGAATATAAAGTCGGTTTACATCAATGAGCAAAGTGCTACCGTAAAAGATGGGAAAATGGACAATTATCGTGTGAACGTCAAAATTACTTTTGAAATCAAATAAACACGAAAAACAGTTTAGTAGAGAGCGCCGCAATATCTTGCGGCGCTTTTTTTTGACCATTAATCTTCTGAAAAAATAATGTGCTGCCCATTGAAATATTAAGAGTATCCATTGCGTTTTGAGCACATACGAACAAAGTGTTGACCCATTCGATTCATAGGAGTTCCATTAACAATAGTTTAATGGTTTCAGCTTGATTGAGGCCCGTGTAATTAGTATGTTGCGCACTTAAATAAAATATGAATGGAAGAATTTGCAAATTATCAAGAACATATAGACAAAGCCATAGATTGGGTATGGAAAGTTTTACCAGACCTAATAATGGCCTTTATCATTTTAATCATTGGTTTATGGATAGTCCGCTTTATTAATAAAATGGTACGTAAATTCTTTGAAAAGAAAGATTACGACTTAGCTTTAGAAAGTTTTCTACAGAGTTTTATTAATATAGCACTTAAGGTTTTACTTTTTGTTTTGGTTATCACCCAATTGGGAGTTAAATCATCATCACTAATTGCCATAATAGGTGCAGCTGGTCTGGCCATTGGTTTGGCTCTGCAGGGCTCACTTTCCAATTTTGCTGGAGGTGTACTTATTCTACTTTTTAAACCTTTTAAAATCGGAGATTTTATTTCGGCTCAAAATGTAGATGGAACAGTAAAAGAGATTACTATTTTCTATACAAAACTCTCTACGTTCGGTAACCAATTAGCGATTATTCCTAACGGACAATTATCTAACAATAATGTGGTAAACTATAGCGCCATGCCTACAAGACGTGATAATATTAAAGTTGGTATAGGATATAGTTCTAATATTAAAGTTGCCAAAGATATTATGCTTGATATCTGTGCGAATAATGAGAACGTATTAAAAGACCCTAAGCCGGAAGTATATGTTGATGGTTTGGGAGACAGCTCTGTAAACCTTAGTTTACGTTTTTGGGCAGAGAACTCGGTATTTTGGGCAGCTCACTTCTTTATAATAGAAGAAACAAAACGAAGATTTGACGAAGCTGGTATTGAAATACCTTTCCCACAACGCGATTTAAATATGAAAGGTCAAACCCTAAAGGCATAGACTATATCGGAAACAGAATTACTTTTTTTTCTTCTGTTGCAACATAAAGTCTTTTAAATAATAAGGTTCAAAGTAGGCGACATCTTCAAATTCGCCCGCTTTGAATTTTTTATATGATAACTGAACCATTTCATTGGCCGAAGGCACAATGGTCGTATTATAACTAAAATTAGCATGAGACAGCATTGTTTTACACTTTTCTGCACCACTACCCACCAAAATCACTTTTCCCTTTTCTAAATATTCAGAGAAAGAATTCTCTTCAATAATTTCGGCTTCTGTAGTTCTTACCTCATTTTTATCTTTATCAAATACTGCTGAATACACTTCCATACGGCGTGCATCTAAAACAGGAATGATATAATCAATATCTGATGATATTATTTGGGCTGCCATACTACTAAGCGTTGCAATTGAAATTAAAGGGATATCCAAAGCAAAGCATAATCCTTTAGCAGCGGAAACGCCAATACGGAGACCTGTATACGAACCCGGACCTTTACTAACTGCAATAGCATCTAATTCAGAAGCATCTATATTTACTTCCTTAAGCACTTCTTGGATGAAGACATGTAGTTGTTCCGAATGTGAATAATTAGGCGTATCGTGCTCTTTAATTGCTAAAATCCGTCCTTCTTTGGCAATACTCACCGAACAATTGGTAGTTGCCGTTTCTAAGTTTAATATTATGCTCATACGGCTGCAAAGATACATGAGAAGGTTGAAATTAGCGTATAAAAAAACCTGCTTACTATTGCACTAAGCAGGTTTTCTATTTTCTATCTGTAAACTCTTAATTCAACTCTAATGGCAAGCCAAAATAAAACTCCAATACTTTAAGTCTAAAAATGTAATCGTATTTAGTTCTAATCAAATCTGCCTCTGCATTGTCTACTCTAGATTGCGCCTGACTAAAATCAAAAGCATTCATAAGGCCTACATCATAACGTTCTTTTGAATAATCGTAAGCCAAACGTCTTGCGTCCAAAGTTTTTTGAGCTGCATCATATGCTTTAGAAAAGCTTGTTACATCTACATAAGCTTGGTTAATGTTCGTCTCTAAATTCAATTTATCCTGCTCTAACTGTAGTTTTGCTTTCTCAACATTAATTTTAGACCTTTTAATGTTGTTCTTCACTGCAAAGCCATTGAAGATTGGAATATCTAACTGCGCACCATAAGATATACCATCATTGATCCATAACTGATTTGAAAAACTTTCAGCAGGTACTAAACTACCCGTAGAACTATCAAAACCTCCTTGGTCAGAATATCTTGTATTGTAATTAAAGAAAGCTCCCAAAGAAGGATAAACAGCACCTTTGGCGATATCCAAATCTTTATTAGCCAAATCTATTCCTGATTGAGAAAACTTAATATCGTTCCTAAAAGTTAAGGCTTCAGCAAAAATTTCCTTTGGTGACTTCGTAAGAACCTCAGAAGGAGGTACTTGAAAATCGCCTTCCAAAACATCAAAATTTTCGTAATCCGTAATTTGAAGCAACTGCGCCAAGTTGATACGGGAAATTAGCACTTGGTTCTGAGTGTTTACAATCTGTTGTTCCAGATTTGCCAATGTAGCTTCTATTTCCAGTAAATCGCCATTAGGCAGTACCCCTGCATCTACCAATTCCTTTGACCGTTTTAAATCCTGTTCCGATACGGCAAATTGCGCCTCAAATACTTTTAAAGTTTCTTTGTTAGAAAGTATCTGTAAATAGGAATTGGCTACGTTTAAACGAATATCATCTTTAAGGTCATCTAAGCGATATTGATTGGATATCGCATTCAACTTAGCCCGATTCAAACGATGAAGGTTTCGCAACCCGTCAAAAAGTGTCAACGAAGAAGTTATCCCTCCACTTGCTGATAAAATCGTAGTAGTTACCGGTTGATTGGTTGTCGGGTCAAATGAAAGCCCAGTACTACCCGTAACGCTTGAAGAAGCATTGACCGCGGGCAACATTGCACCTACTGCGTCAGATTTATCAATTTGTGCATTCTGCAAGTCTAATTCATACTGTTCTACGGAAAGGTTGTGTTCTACCGCATACTCTACGCATTCCTGCAGCGTCCAATTTTTCTGCTGTGCGCTAACCGCTCCAATAGAAAATAAGAGCAGCAATGCTGTTAGTTTAAAATTCATGTTTTGATTTTTTGATTATGATTGATGATTGTTACTCTTCACTATCTGCCTCTTCCTTTTCTTCTTCGTCCTCTCCTTTTTTAATAGGCTCTGTCTTACTCCAAACTTTTACTTTATCCGATTCCGTTAGGCCAGAAACGATTTCAACGTTTACTCCATCTGAAATCCCTATTTCAACATCTTTTCTTTCGAACTCCTGATCACCAGTTTCAACCTCAACATAAGGTTCGTCTGTTTTTTTATCAAACTGCAATAAAGCTTCAGGTATGACCAAAACATCATCCTTTTTCTCTAAAACCAATGAAGCATTGGCGCTATATCCTGCTCTAAGAAAAATATCTTCCTTAACCTCTACATCACCTTCAATCTTAAATTGTACGGCTCCTGTTTCTTCTATTCCTTTTGGGGCAATGAATCGCAATTTGGCATCCAGCTCGGCACCTTCTACCGCACCTAAACTAATTTTTAAGGGGGTACCTATTTCTAGTTTGGCCACTTCGCCTTCGTCTACCTTACCTTCAAAAATCATCTTGCTTAAATCCGCAATTGAAGCAATGGTAGTACCGTCATTAAAATTATTACTCTCAATAACTTGATCACCTTCTTCTACTGGTATTTCTAAAATAGTGCCATCTACCGTAGCCCTTATATTGGTATTAGCACTTGTAGAACCACCTGCGGAACCTTGGCGAATAATTTGATAATCCGCTTTGGCATTTGCAAGTTCCTGTATACCTTGATCGTACTGCAACTGTAAGGTGTTGAAGTCTTGACTTGAGATGACCCCTTTGTCAAACAACGATTTGTTTCTGTTGTACTCTATCTTCACATTGTTCAAGGCCAACTCGGCATTTCGCACCCTACCTCTAGATTGATTCAGCGCTTGCTCGTTTGGCACCACTTTAATAGTAGCAATTAAATCACCTGACTTTACTTTCTGACCCTCTTCCATGAAAATCTTTTGAATAATTCCGGAAATCTGAGGCTTAATTTCAACCTCATCCTCAGGAACCACCTTACCGGTTGCCACGGTTTTCTTTTCTATATTAGTTATAAACGGCGTTTCTGTTTCGTAAGTAACTGCGTCTTTACTATTCGATTTTATAAAAAAGGCCGCGGCCCATAAAGCGCCTAGCACCAAAATACCAATTAAGATATATTTTACGATCTTGTTCATTTTTTCAGGTGTATTTGTTGTCTATTGGTTTTGTTGTTTTCCGTTTTGTTACAAAATTTCTTATTATTCTTCCCTAAGGGCATCAATTGGTTTTATACTCACGGCTCTTTGAGCAGGTATAAGGCCAATTAAAGTTCCTAGCACTACCATTATAACCAATGCGCCAATTACGAAAGGTATAGGCACTGTTGGATTAGTGTATGGAAAGTCAATATCTTGAGTAGCACTATTAATTCCCGCCAATGCAAGCGCTCCAAGAATAATACCCATGATTCCCGCAATAACGGTCAAGAATACCGATTCTAAGATAATCTGATTTCGTACCTCGGCAGGTGTAGCACCTAAGGCTCTTCGTACTCCAAGTTCTTTGGTTCGTTCTTTTACCGAAATCAACAGAATATTCCCGATACCGATAACGCCCGCAAATATTGTGGCAATACCAACGATCAATGACAAAAAGGTAATACCATCTGCAAAGCCAACTATTTTATTGAACTGCTCTCCCAAGTTGAACGAACCAAAAGCACGGTCATCATCCGGATGTACATGGTGAATATTCTTTAATAAACTCTTTATATTTTCTTCAACTTTGATTACATCTGCATTATCATAGGCCGCAATAGAAAACCAACCGACGTCATCACCTGTATTATACAATTTTTTGAAGGTCGAAAAAGGAATGAAAATATCGCCATCTCCTCCAAAACCTCCACTTTGTTCAAATTTATGGACCCCTATGACCTGAAAAAAGACATCATCAATTTTGAAATAGCCCCCAATTGGGTTTTCATCCTTATCAAAAAGTTCTTTTTGTGTACGTTCTCCTATTACCGCAACTTTTCTAGACTGCTCAATATCCTTGTCATTGAGAAAACGACCGCCGTCGTAAATTTTCTTAGGCGCAATTTTGGTAAATGCAGGAAAATCCCCAAAAAGCGAGTAACTTCCAGTTTTGTTATTACGTCCAATATTTGCAGGAGCAGAACCAAAAAAGCCTCGCACGTTACGTGGTGCTATATATTCTACCTCGGGAATACGATTTTGTATCATTACTGCATCATCCAGCTTCAACTGCATTTGCCTTCCTGTCTTGTATCCTTCATTGGGCATACTCGTGTTTTGAGCCCAAACGAACATACTATTTCTAGCAATAGTCTCGAACATACTCTCAAAACCATTGTCCATACCCTTAGCAGCACCAGAAAGTGCTATATAAATAAAGATTCCCCATAGAACACCTACTACGGTAATCACAGTCCTCATCTTGTTCTTACTGATGGAACCAAAAATCTCTTGCCAAGTATTTCTATCGAATATAAATCGCATATTATTCGTCTCTTAGGGCTACAATGGGTTTAATACGGGCAGCACGTCTTGCCGGAACATAGCCCGCAATTGCACCAAAAATTATAAGAACAAATGTGGCCGCAATCGCAACGCTCGTATCTATATATGGATTGGTAATAAAAAAGTCTTTCAGTTTATCGCCCAAAGAACTTAAAATTGCAATCCCTATGAGCATACCTATAAAACCGGAAACCGTTGTAATAAATACGGACTCCAATAAAATGGTTCCTATAACTGCTTTGGGGGTGGCCCCAAGTGCTTTTCTAATACCGAGTTCCTTAGTTCGTTCTTTTACAACAAATACCATAATATTACTGATACCAATTATACCGGCAATGATGGTTCCGAAGGCTACAAAACCTACTATGATTTGTAACACACGGGCAAACTGTTGGTTCTGCTGCAATTGGTCTGCTACGTTCCTAATAAAGATTCCATTTTGATCTTTAGGACTGATGAATTTTTTAGACCTGATAAACTGATCAAGACTCTTGTCAAAAGCCATAGCGCCTGCATATCCTATTTGTGGTTTAAAACCAACAACCATTTGGTCAATTTTATCCGTGTTTTTTTCAATCAGTTGCAGTGTAGTATAAGGAACGTAAACAATGCGTTCTTCATTATCACCACCATCATCTTGAAACACTCCAATAACCTTAAAAGAGCTTCCACCAACATCAATATATTTGCCAAGCGAATTTTTGGCTCCAAATAGGTCTTCTTCTACCAGTCTGCCAATAACTGCATACTTAGTCTTGTTTTTGATATCTTGATTATTCAAATAACGCCCCTTCATAATAATAGTCATCTCACTGAATTGATGAGCTGGCCCTACTCCCAGTGTTCTATAGCTATTTGATTCATTCAAATAACTAACGGTATCCTGCCTTGTTATCCTTGGACTAATATATTCTAGAAACAAAGGAAAATTCTTCTCAATATCGGCTAAGTCACTATTATCAAACTCTATTACTCTGTTTGACTTATATCCTTTGTAAGGCATTGTTGTTCTGCTCGGAAAGACATAAAATACATTAGTGGCATCGTTTCCAAAAAAATCATCAAAAGTATTGATCAAACCATTACCGAAACCAAATAGCACCACAAAAATTAGAATACCTAAAGCAACAGTAAACCCCGACAAAAATGTACGAAGTTTGTTCTTCTGGATGGTTTCGAATATTTCTTTCCAGTTGTCTCTATTTAACATACTGAGCGGCCCTAACCTGTTCTACTTTTTTATCTTCCACAATGACACCATCTTTTAAATGTACAATACGTTTGCACATATGGGCTATGTCTTCTTCATGCGTTACTACAAGAATGGTATTCCCTTTATCATTAATATTCTGAATAAGGTCCATTACCTCATACGAAGTTTTACTATCTAAAGCACCTGTTGGCTCATCTGCCAGCAATACTTTTGGCTCTGCCGCCATAGCACGGGCTATTGCAACACGTTGCTTTTGACCACCAGAAAGTTCATTTGGTAAGTGCGTAGCCCATTCTTTAAGACCTACCTGCGCTAGGTATTTTAAAGCCTTCTCTTCCCTTTCTTTTCTTGGTACTTTTTGATAATATAAAGGTAAGGCCACATTTTCCATGGCGCTTTTGTAGTTGATAAGATTAAAAGACTGAAATACAAAACCCAAGAATTTATTACGGTACTTGGCCGCTTTGGTTTCATTTAAATCTTTGATGGGAACACCGTCTAAAGTATATGATCCGGAATCTGCTTCATCTAGCATTCCTAAAATATTTAATAGGGTTGATTTACCAGACCCAGACGAACCCATGATAGCCACTAGTTCTCCCTCGTCAATACTAAAATTTAATCCTTTTAAGACATGTAATGAGTTGCTACCCATTTTGTAGGACTTGTGAAGATCTTTAATTTCAATCATGGTAGTTTTGTTAATTATATTAGAATTTTCAAAACAATTTGGCAATATGACATGTAAGTTGCCGAATTGTTACAAGATGGACTCCAAATTTTCTGTTAAATATTAAATTATCCTTCTTCTTCCTCTTTCTCTATGGCATTCCAGACCTTAATCTTGTCTGTTTCGGTTATTCCTGATTTTATTTCCACATCAATTCCATCACTAATACCCAATTCTATAGCTCTTCGTTCAAACTTTTGATCGCCGTTCTCTATTTCAACAAAAGGTTCTTTTGTAACATCATCAAACTGTATCAAAGCTTCCTTTATAGCCAAAACACTATCTGCCCTACCTAAAATTACCGAGGCATTAGCACTTAGTCCCGCACGAATAAATACGGAATCTTGCTTTTTCATGGTGCCCTTTATTTCAAATTGAATAGCTCCATTTTCTTCTTTTCCCTTTGGGGCAATGTAATCCAAAATAGCATCAAACGTTTTTCCTTCTAAAGCTCCAATTGTAATTTCCAACGGTAAGTCCTCTTTGATTTTCCCTACTTCACTTTCATCTACCTTTCCTTCAAAAATCATTTTATCCACATCTGCAATAGCGGCAATAGTAGTTCCTTCGTTGAAATTATTGCTTTCAATAACTTGATTACCCACTTCCACAGGAACTTCTAGAACCATACCACTAACGGTAGCCCTAATTTGTGTGTTTGCAGCGTTACCAAAGCCCTTTGTGGTACCTGTTTTAACAATATCATACCGTTTGTTGGCAGCGGCATAAGATTGCTTGGCCTGGTTGTATGTCACCTCGGCACGCTCTAAATCTACTTTAGAAATCACGCCCTTGCCAAAAAGACCCTTTTGACGCTCCAGGTTTCTAAGCTCATCATCCAAACCTATTTTAGCCTCATCAATATTATTTCTTGCATCGTTAAGTGCATTTAGGTTTGGTACTACTTTTATTCTACATAGTAGATCACCTGACTTTACATAGTCCCCGCCTTCAACAAATACCTCTTCTATTACTCCAGAAATATTAGGTTTAATAAGTACTTCTTCCAACGGAAGTATACTTCCGGTAGCTACCGTTTTCTTTACAATGTTCTTTTTGGAGGCTTGTTCCGTTTCGTAGACGACTGGGTCTTCCGCATTCTTTTGATATAGATAATACATTGATCCGCCAAAGGCCACGACTATGAACAAAAGAACGATTCTGGTTACTGATTTTTTCATTTTTATGATTGATTGATGTTATTCTATGTGATTTTTATTTCTATTCAATACTAAAATTCTAATCATTCAGTTCTAAGGGCATCTATTGGCCTTACTTTAATAGCACTTTGAGCAGGGATGAAACCTGCCAAAAGACCAGAAAAAATAAGAATTAATAATGCACCAACTACCACCCCTAAACTTACACTAGGATTCATGAACATATCTACCGGGCCGTTCATATCCAACAAGGCGTTTACGCCATAAATAAAGAGCGCACCTAGAGTAATACCTGCCATACCGGATATAATAGTCAAGAAAATAGACTCCATTAGGATTTGCAATTTAATAGACCAAGGGTCCTCACCCAAAGCTCTACGTATGCCAATTTCTTTAGTTCGTTCCTTTACCACAATGAGCATAATATTACTTACCCCAATAATACCTGAGAGTAGAACCAAAATTCCAACGAAATAAGCTATAAAACGTAATGCTCCAAACAAGCTCTGAACCCTTTGGAACTGTTCATAAAGATCAAAGTGTCCCACGGCACGCTGATCATCAGGGTGTACTTTATGATTTTCTTTGACAACGCCCATTATCTTATCCTTTAAACTTGTTATGGAAGTACCGTCATTTGCAGTAATAGCCATCCAACCTACATCATTACCACGGTTGAAAGCTTGGGAGAACGTAGTAAATGGCACAAAAATCTGTTTCTGCCCTTCTTCTCCATCGCCATCATTACTTTTCTTTTTATATGTACCGACCACCATAAAATTGACACCCTGTATTTTTATAAACGTACCAAGCACATCTTCATCCTTGTCATAGAGTCCGTTTCGTACACCCTCACCTATAATCGCTATTTTTCGTTTTTCCTTGATGTCATTATAATTCAAAAACCTACCAGACGTCATGGTCATAGGGTCTTGTTTACTAATTTCAGGATAATCTCCATAGACATTATAAGCACCTGTCTTTATTCCGCGGACGACATTATTAGCACCGTTAAAACCACCTAGCTCATTTCTTGGAGAAATAAACTTTAATTCAGGCACATTATCTCTTATCGCTTGCACATCTTCAACCTTAAAGAGAAAACTTCTACCCTTAGGAAGGCCTTTATAAGATTTGGTTGTACTTCTAGACCACATGAACATGGTATTGGTAGAAATATCACCAAAGTCTTGCATGATACCGTTTTCCAGTCCCTTTCCTGCAGAAAGCAATAGGATTAAAATGAATATACCCCAAAACACACCAAAGGCGGTCAAGACGGTTCTGAACCAATTACTGGTTAGTACTTCCAAAATTTCTTTCCAACGATCTCTATTAAACATGATTTATAAAGTCAAGTTAGTTCTGTTATATTTTTATTCGTCCCGTAATGCATCAATAGTATGAATATTGGCTGCACGCCATGCCGGAAAAAACCCCGCAACAGCACCGGCCAATACCAATACAAAAACCGTTGAAATAGCAACAGTAAAGTTTACAGATGGATTCATGATATAATCTACTTCAATATGCGGACCCACAAACTCTAATAAACCCATACTAAAAATGAGTCCTGCAAAGCCAGAAATAGAGGTAATAAATATAGACTCGTGTAAAATCATACCTACTATAGACCAAGGTTTGGCACCAAGCGCTTTTCGTATGCCAATCTCTTTAGTACGCTCACGTACTACAATTAGCATAATATTGCTAACACCTACCACGCCCGCTATAATGGTGCAAATACCCACGAACCAGAAGAACAGTGCAATGTTATCCGTTAGACTATAATACCGCTTGGCTTCCTCCATAGCACTCCATACAAAAATGGCATTGGTATCATCTGGAGCAACGGTATGGGCTTGTTGTAAATACGATTGAAGACTGTTCTTGAATTTGATGGATTTAGCGACTACTTCCTCAAAATTATCTGAAGGCGGAAGCGTGTACCCCAAATTATTTATTTTATCACCACCATTAAAAGTACTTTGTGCAGTGGTTACCGGTATGTAGATACGTTCTTCTTCCCGATCTTCAGTTTCATTGAATACTCCGATTATTTTAAATGGAAGTCCGGATATTTTAATGAATTCTCCTACTGGATTATCGATATCCGTAAAAACATCATCAGCAATTTTCTTCCCGATTACAGCTACTTTCGCTCTACTTGTTTCGTCTTGGTAATTCAAGAACCTTCCGCCGAACATTCCTGCATTCTCTATGAACTGGAATTGAGAGGAAATACCCTGAACTTGATACACAAGCGCCTCATTACCATAAGTAACGGAAACATCGCGAACAAAAATCCTGGGTGATTTAAATTGAATATCATCCTCAAGCAATTTAGCCGAGAACTCATAATTAGCATTAGTTAACTGAATATTTCTACCCGGATTAAGACCTTTGTATTTTTTAGTAGTTGTACCTGGCCACACCCATACACTGGTTGCAGCATCTTGCTCAAACTCATGAGCGATACCATTGCGAAAACCTTCGCCAAAACCTAATAAAATAACGAGAATGAAAATTCCTGATGCTACGGATAACCCTGTAAGAAATGTTCGCAACTTATTTTTGCGAATAGTATCAAAGATTTCCTGCCACCTTTCGATGTCGAACATGTAGTTGATTTTGATTGATTGATGAGCGCGATTGGGGATATCGCACAACTACAAGACTAATGTAAAAAGGTTTTGTTACACTAGAACAGAAAAAAAAGTGTTAAACTTCTTCTGCAGACCTATTTTTCATCTTCTTATAGACGAAATAAAAGAGCCCTCCAACAAGAATATACGGTAACGCCATTAAGTATACAATGCCATTGTTTATACCCTCTGCGGCCTTTACATCACCACTACTTTCAAGAGAAGCACGGCACATGGCACATTGTGCTTCTATGTTTTGAGGCAAAAATAAAATAACTAAAATCAGTATTGCAAATAAGGTCTTTTTCATTCTACTTCATTCAAAAACTAAACTTCTTATCACCTTCTTTTAACTAACATAATAAGGCGAAATCATAAGGTACACCACAACTCCGGTAACCGCTACATATAACCAAATAGGAAATGTAATTTTGGCCCACTTTCTATGATTTTCAAATTTCTTAAGGTACGCAAAGGCATATGTTTTGAGTACTAAAGGTATAATAGCTATGGAAAGAATTATATGAGTAATCAAAATAAAGAAATAGATATAACGTACTGCTCCTTCACCCCCGTAAGTAGTAGACTCTGAAGTCATATGATAGCCAATATACATCAGTAAAAATAGAAGCGATAAGCCAATACAACTTGTCATTATATTCTGATGTAATTCTTTTTTTCCATTTTTTATGGCCCATACGGCAACAAGTAATAGAATAGCGGTTAGTCCATTTATAGAAGCGTAGATTGGAGGTAAAAAACCAAGTCTTTCTACATTTGGTATTTTTACTCCAAACAGTATGGCCACTACTACTGGCACTACAATAGATACTATTGTGATTAATTTGTTAAACTTCTTTTCTTTAGCTACTGTATCCTCCATCTATTCTGCCAATAATCGCTTAATATCTTCTTTTAAGATTGAAATCTGTTCTGTTTCTCCATGGTCATTTTCACCTTGTTTCTCAGTAATGGCACCCCGATAATAAATTATTGGGTTTCCAAATTCATCCGCTCTTGACCTCAGATACCCTTTCTTATCAACCAATGCAAACAATCCTGAATGTTCAAAACCTCCTGGTGAATCAGGCATTTCAGCAGCAAAAATATTAAATCCGTTATTGGCTAAATCATAAATTTGCTCTTTATCACCAGTCAATAGGTGCCAATCTAAATCTGCAATGCCATACTTTTCCGCATATGCCTTTAAAACCGTTGGTGTATCAAAATCTGGAGTTATTGAGAACGAAGCTATCCCAAAGTCCTCATTATCTTTAAATTCATCTTGTATAGTCACAAGGTTTTCGGTCATTACCGGACAAATAGAAGGGCAACTGGTGAAGAAAAACTCAACAACGAACACCTTGCCGTTATAGTCTTCATTAGATATCGTTAAACTATCTTGATTGATTAGGTTAAATGAAGGAACACGTTTTTGCTCGCCATTTAAAGTTATATAAGACAATGTACTTTTTGCGTGCTCAATATTTAACCGGTCGTTCTCTACCACTGTTCCGCTAGAAATCCGATCTACTATTTTCGGCACAAAAATAATTCCGAAAACCAGTATTACTAAAGACACCCAAACGTATGTATACTTCTTCATTTCAGTTTACAAATCAAAAACCCTTATTACTTTTGCCTATCCGCACTGTTCTTTTTTAGCGCTAATCTATATTCCGCCAATATGATTTTTACATCATCTACCATCTTATTGTTCAGCTCGGATACAGATGTAGCATTAAAACCATAAAGAGTAGCCTCTTCCTCGTCTTCTGACCTACCCCTAAGACTTAGGTCTTTATCTATTATAAAAGCGTAGGGCGTGCTTAAATCATCCTCTAGCTGAATGTCAGTTTTTAAGGAGTTGAAAAAATCATTAATTTGTTTTTCATCACCAAAAACAAAATTCCACTTGCTCATGTCTACCAATAGACCCAACTCTTTTTTTAACTCTGCAGCTTCCTCTTCCATCCCTTTTGGCATAACCATTACGAACTGAAAATCTTTAAATGCATAAAAACGCTTGTAGATTTTTTGGTTAAGGTTAAACGCATTGCCATTGGTGTTATTAGGATCATTCCCTAAGAAACCTAAAACAGTAATATTGTCTTTAAACGTAGCATCACCATCCATATTAACAACGTCATCTACACCATTGGTTAATATGGCAAGTTTTCCAAAGTTGGTAATACCAGAAGCAAAAAATAAATATGCCACGATAGGCAAAATGAACAATGTAATTAAGACCAAATATTTTTTCACCTTCATAAGAAAGAAGTGCTAAACACCAAATTTACGACAACTACAAAAATAAAAAAGACGGTTGTGAAACCGTCTTAGTATGCTGTTAATTTATTAAGATAATCTTACTTAGAAATTCCACTGTATGAAACCATCCTTGTAAACATTATATATATAATCTGCTTCAAAAAGAAGGATGAACAATAAATAGGCTACAAGAAATATAGGAGTCCATACTATTGCTCTTCTTAATGAGCTTTTTTCATCACGTAAGTGCATAAAGTCCCAAGCAATATAATAAGCTTTAACCAAAGTAAGGATAATAAATACCCAGTTAATTAACTTCATCCCCACAAAATGAGCATGTGTTAATGCTCTAGGTTTTGCAATACCTAATGCTACCTCTACAGCTGTAATAATGGACAAAAATATAAGTACTCCCCAGATTTTTTGGGTATTGGACTTAAATTTCAATAGTCCTCTAAAAATCTCTAGTTTGTGTGCGTGTGCCATATTATATTAATCTCAAATGCGTTATATATCGTTTTTCCGAAAAATAAGAGTTATACAAGATAAAAGAAGGTGAATACAAATACCCACACTAAATCTACAAAGTGCCAATAAAGCCCTACTTTTTCCACCATTTCATAATGGCCTCTTTTTTCGTAGGTGCCCAAAATCACATTAAAAAATATGATTACGTTAATAACTACTCCAGAGAAAACGTGAAAACCGTGAAAACCTGTTATAAAGAAGAAGAAATCCGCAAACAAACGGCTACCGTATTCATTACGAATTAAGTTAGCGCCTTCAACTACCAATTTACCATCTTTGATTTTCTTCAAAGACTCTTCTCTATTAAGTAAGGTCTTGTGCCCCTCGTGTTCTCCTTCCTGAACAATTTGTTCAGTACGGATAAGAATACTAGGATTAGCCTTAAAACCTTCCACAACCTCGTTGAAGGAATAACTAGGCAAGGAACCCTCGCCATAAAACCAAACACCCTTACTATTCTCGTGAACTGCGCGATCACCAGATATAGTCTTGGCAAAATCACGAATTGCAGCGCGTTCACCGGTCTCAGCATTTACAAATTGTAAAATTCTTCCACCTTTAGTTTCTACGGCACCATAATCTCCTTTTATAAAGGTTCCCCATTCCCAAGCCTGAGAGCCAACGAAAATTGCACCACCAATAATAGTAAAGAACATATACCAGATAACGGAATTTTTCTTCATTTTATGTCCTGCATCTACGGCTAACACCATAGTTACCGAAGACATAATAAGAATGAATGTCATGAAGGCCACATAAATCATGGGGTAATTACCATGAAAGAAAGGAACGTGGGTAAAAACCTCATCCGCAATCGGCCATATTTCTATAAACTTGAATCTTGAAAAGCCGTAAGCCGCTAAAAAGCCTGAAAAGGTTAATGCATCGGAAACGATAAAGAACCACATCATCAATTTACCATATGATGCTCCTAGGGGACGATTTCCGCCACCCCAAACGTTTTCTTCCGCCGTACCAGTTGTTACCGTTGAATCCATATATTTTGTAGTATGGTTAGATTTTGCACAAATTTATAGTTTTCATGTGTATTGTGAAAGCACTATACACATGAAAAACCAACTTTATTTAATTTTATTACCCTACGAAGTACATAAATGCCAGTAAATAAACCCATAACAGGTCTAAAAAATGCCAAAATGTTGATCCTAGTTCTACTCCTAAATATTCTTGAGGGGAGTATTTACCCTTAATTTGATTATATAAAACTACTAATAACGTTATAATACCTGCTCCCACGTGCACAATATGCACCATTGCAATCAAGAAAACGTAAGATAATTTAATATTACTTGTTGGCCCTGTAAAATAATAGCCTGTAGCTATCATTTGAGAGAAACCATTAAACTGGAATACAATAAACGCAATACCCAGACCCAAAGTGGCCAACAGCCATTTGGTTCCCATGGAAGAATTCCCTCTTTTGATAGCCGTTTTAGCCATTATATAGGTAATACTACTTAAAATAATTAAAGCTGTACTTATAAAGAAAGAACTAGGCAGATGTAAATCACTAATCCAATCCTCACGTGAACTACTTACAATATAGGCACTAGTCCAACCCGCAAAGCCCATAATAAGGCTTACAATACCGAACCAGAGCATCATTTTCTTAGCCCTATCGTTCTTTTCTTTCCCCGTCCCTCTAGTTAAATCCATGATCATATTTAAATAAACTTATCTACTACGTAAACCACTTGCATTAGCGTAATATAACTAACACTAGCCAACATTAATTTTCGGGCAGTAACATTATCGCGCTTTTCATACAATAGAAATGCAAAGATCAACATAACCATACCCATCAAAAATATAATAACCGCCGCAGGAATTGAAAGTTGTAATCTGCCTGTTATTCCAAATGCGGGAACCACAGAAATAACCAACATCCAAATGGTATACATTATAATCTGTAACGCTGTACCCTTATCCTTTTTTCCAGTAGGTAACATTTTGAAACCTCCCCTTTTGTAATCATCATCCAACATCCAGCCTAAAGCCCAAAAATGTGGAAACTGCCAAAAGAACTGTATCATAAACAAAGTACCCGGTGCAATACCAAATTCATTTGTAGCGGCAACCCACCCTAACATAAATGGGATGGCTCCCGGAATAGCCCCAACAAAAACCGCTAAAGGCGTCTTGGTCTTTAAAGGCGTATAACAACTTGTATAAAGAAATATAGAAATTGCCCCGAACATAGCCGTTTTAGGGTTCAATATATACAGTGATACAACACCCAATACGGTTAGCAAAATAGCTAAGAACAGCGCTTTATTAACAGACATTCTACCAGCAGGTATAGGTCTATTTTCCGTACGCTTCATTAACGCATCTAAATCTTTTTCAATGATTTGATTGTAGGCATTAGAAGCCCCAACCATACAATAACCACCAAAAGCCAATAATAAAAGGGAAACAACCTCAATCTGAGGTGCGCCCAGTAAATAACCAGCCAAAGAAGAAAAAACCACACTAATAGCCAGCCTAGCTTTTGTAATCTCTTTAAAATCGGCCATTGCCAGCGCCAAAGTAGGAGCTGTTGCCGTATTCACCGCAGTCTTCATGCATCTTTTTTCGAACCGCAAAGATAGCTTTCAACCTCTATTTCTGCAACCAATTGGACATCTTTATATTATACGGCGCAAAGACTTCAAAAACAATGCGGCTAACACTAAACTATATGGCACAAAAAAACCCGTCTACTAAGTAGACGGGTTTTTTATATATTATAATGCTACAGCTTACTGCAACTTAAAAGTAATAGGAATACTAAATGGAACCCTTACAGCTCTACCACGTTGCTTACCTGGTGTCATTTTAGGAAGCTTACTAATAATACGAGCAGCTTCTTTCTCTAGGTTTTTGTCCGGTCCACGCATTCTAACGTTACCAATGCTACCATCTTTCTGAATAGTAAACATTACACTAACCCTACCTTGAACACCCATTTCCTGAGCAATTTCTGGGTATCTAAAGTTTTTACCAATGTGCTTCTGCATCATTTTCTGAAAACAAGCTCTTTTATCAGACTCACTTTCACAACCTGGAAAAATAGGCACATCTTCAATAACCGCGAAAGGAACATCTACATCTTCCACTTCTTCCTCGACCATAACGTCTTCTACCTCTATAATTTCTTCTTCCTGACTAGTTTCAGTAGATTCGATTACAGTTTCCTCAACCTCTTCTTCATCTTCAACAACCTCAATAATTTCAGGAGCCGCTGGTGGCGGTGGTGGCGGTGGCGTCTTAATTTGCTCCGTCATAGGAACCTCTTCGTCCAATTCATCATCAACATTCATTGAAATATCGTAATCATTGGTCTTATCATACGTTTTCCACTCCAATGCAGTGTACACTAATCCCATTGTAACTGCTAGGCCAATAACAAAATAAAGTCCACTACTGCGGCCTACATCTGCTTTCGGGTTCTTTTTCGGTTCCATAATTTTGTATTTTAATGTGTGCTAATTTAATTAAATAATTCTTTAACAAGCAACTAATTCCTCCATTTTAACCACCTTTCCTTAGAAAAAAAGGATTTTACGGCTAATGACCCTATGATTGCACCCACACTATTTGCCAATGCATCAAAAATATCGCCATGGCGATCTGCCGTTAAACTATACTGCAATACCTCAATAACTATACCATAACCGATAGCCCCAATTAAAGCAAATAAAACCGCCTTGCGTAGAGACATACTTCCTTTGGTCACTTCTCTAATAAAAAACACAGCTAGAAAGGCCGCACCAAAGTAAAAGGAAAAGTGAACTACCTTATCTAGGTTTGGGATATCTATGTTTGCAGCATCAGTACCCTTAAAAGAAACTAAGCTAGAAAATGTTACAAACACCATCCAACTAACAAATGCAATTGTATACTTATGCTTTTTAAGCACCAATAAGCGATTTATAATCATCAGCGGACAAAAGACCGGCTACTTCAGAAGCATCACTAATCTTAATCTTAACCATCCAACCATCTCCGTAAGGATCAGAATTTACGCTTTCAGGAGCATCTTCCAGTTTTTCATTGAACTCAATGATTTCTCCACTTAAAGGCTGAAATAAATCTGAAACCGTTTTTACTGCTTCAACTGTTCCAAAAACCTCTTCTTTATCCAAAGTTTCATCTACGGTCTCTACCTCAACATAAACGATATCACCCAATTCACTTTGAGCAAAATCAGTTATGCCAACAGTGGCTATATCACCATCTATCTTGATCCATTCGTGGTCCTTTGTATACTTTAATTCTGTAGGTATATTCATGGTCTTATTTTTATGAAAACAAATGTATTGTTTTCTGAAGGAGTATTCAAAAAAACACGGCCAAGTTGATAAGGAAATACACTATAAGTTAATATAAAGGACCCTGGACAACTGTTTCCGTAATTTTAGGGAGCGATAAATTAATTACCGAAATTGTACCTAATAGTAAAGCCAGTGTTGATTGTTGTCTGCGGAAAAGCAGTAGATACAGCAAACTGAGAGAACGAATGATCATAGAAGAACAAGGCATTCAAATTTTTACTTAGCGCGTAATCTGCAGTAAACTTAATAGATAGTAAGTTTTGACCTGAAGTAATCTGATTATTATCTATATCTAAGTTTCTAATAATAGTAATATTGTCCCTTAACGTAACATCGGCTTTTAAGTTCAAATCTCCTTTTAAGCGGGTTTTATTTCCACCAATATTAGTTACAAACTTCACATCTTTAAAACGATACCCTAAACCAACAGTATATTCCTTACCGTTCATTTCGGTCATAAGGTTGTTATCAAAACTAAGTGCCAAGGTTCTGCTGGTTCTCATCTCTGCCAAGATGCTTACCGAGTTTTTCATTTCAAAATCTAGACGTACCAAAGGATTAAACTCATCATTTAAGACAACGTTATTTAAAATAAGATCGGACATTTGATCACCTGTATCTGGATCTAAGGTGGATAGCCCATCATTTTCTAACTGTACTTTTTCAAGATTAGTTTGAAAAGAATTAATGCTATAAGCCGCACGGTATCCATGGCTCAAAGAAAAACGCTGAAACCTTTTCTTAAACCACTTATTACGCATAAGTCCTGTAAACTTTAGATTCCAATTTGGAATAGGTATTTGACGGAAAGCATCTAAATTTACGCGTTCTGCATCTTGCCCAGTGTAGGCCGCAAAGAAAGCGGGAAGCAACACATCTTGTTGCGTTTTTCCATATTTTTCAGGAAAACCAGTATCAGGATCTAAAGCCAAAGTCTCGCCTCTATCCGCAACTAAACGATTGGCTATAATAAGACGGTTCTGTTTAAACTGCTCAAAAGTCTTTGAATCAAACTCACTACTCTTATTAAAAACGGTACCGATCATAACGGTAGATATACTAAAGTTACCGTAGTTATTTCCTAAAAGGTTGTTATACTCTAATGACCCGTCTACGTTACGTATTACACTAAAATTCTCTTGATAGCTGTTGGAATACTGTCTATCCGCAGATAAATCTATGGTTAAATCCTTGGTTGGTTGCGCCGTAGCTGTAATATTTAACTGTCTGTTTACATTTTGAATATACTGCTCGTTGAATTCTTCAAAACCAGTCAACCATCCTTTTCTTGCTGCATTAAAACGCACATCTGCCTGACTACCGAATACAAAACCTACTGAAGGCTTTAACGACCCTACAAAACCAACAGACTGGGTATATCCTGGTAATACCTTACCTCTACTCTCATTATAGTTTACGTTCACACGTTTTACCATGGTAAGTACATCTACTGCTGTATTAAAAAGACCGCCACTTTTCTTTTTAGTCTTCTCTTCTCCTGGTGTCGGATTTCCGGCTTTATCTTTCCTTATTGGTCCTTTAGGCGCAGCTGATTTGCCACTGCGTTTTTTAAGACCAAGCATGTCATAGAACTTTTGCATGGTTAGATTTGCAGTAATATTATGCGTACTAGCATTCTGAACCGTATTGATATCTTCTAATGCCACTTCTCTTAGGGCATCACCACCACGTTGCCAGTCAAAGTTACTGGTATAACTGTATTGTGAATTTATAAAATCCAGTAACGGAATCTTGCTAAATGGAAGTTCATAGTTTAACTCTAACTGTTGTGCATGCCTGTTTGGTTCTCCCAAGTCCCAAAAACCATCCCATAGGCCCAACGTTTGATCAATAGCGGAATCGGGGTCTGAAGGGTCTTCAAAATAATTACGAACAATATGGTTATTACTTGCCGTCATATTTAAACGCAGTGATTTGGTAAGGCTATAGTTTACCGCGTACTGCCAGTTAAACTGATAATTTCTTTGGCGCAATGTTGGCAAGTCTAATTTATCTACTCCTTCTTCCACAACATCCCTAAAACGTTGTTGACTAAATTGCCTTTCTATATTAGAGTTAACAGATACACTTGTTGGCAATAAACTAAGATTCAATTCTTTTAACCATCTCCAATAGCGACTAGTAAATAAAGAATCGTTTTTAGCAAAAGGAGCTACCTCAACAGGTTTAAAATTGTGATTGTATACAAATCCTGTTGCAACGTTCTGGTCTTCTAAAGAAGCAATTTCAAAATCCCTATGATTGGTTTCGTTGTACGAATAATTAAAAGTGAAATTCTCTACATCGTAAAAATTAGCATCTGCCTCTTCTCCTCTATCCTTACGGACTCCGATAAAGTTTATACTCGTTCGTTTGGTGTAATCCTCTGCTTGTTCCTCAATGGCTTTCGCGTCTTCAGGATTATCCGCAGCATCAATCCTATCCTGCAATTTTAAATCATCATAAACGGGATCAAACTCTGGGGTTATCATTTGTTCAGATATACCATAGTTAAACGGAAGCTGAATTCCCCATTTATTTGGAAGCAATTGACCTAGGTTCACATTGGTTACTAAATCGTAAGAAAGAGCATCTTCACGAGCGCGTTCATTAGGCATTTGATCAATAGCACCAAAACCGGAGGTACTAGTACTACCCGTTGCTGAAACATTTGCAAAATCTGCAAAATTGGCATCTACCGCAGCCAAAGCCGCCCATCCACCTTCATTATCCAAACCGGCCAAACGTAATTCATTAAACCAAACTTCACCTCTTGCGGGAGTCCTACTAACATTTTTTACACCCACCATCATACTACGGATGCTTCCCAAAGACGGGTTACCTTGAATACCTATACGCAACCTACCTGGAGTTCTTGCAGAAAGTGGGTCTTCCACCAGTTCTGCCTCACCATCAATAATTTCAAAATACCTTATTTGACTAAGGTCACTTCCTGCTATCCATTTCGACTTCACTTTATTAAGATCTGCCAATACAATCTCCATTTGGTTATTATCTGGCCAAATAGCTTCTTCGGAACTAGCTCCAAAAGGTGTAAACTCCAATGGTATCTCTAGTTGATAGAAGTTTTCCGAGAAATCTGTTCCAATTCTAAGAAAACCAATCAAAGGTTCTTCAACATCATAATTATCGGTCTCTAAAATTTTCTCAGCATGTATAAACATTTTCAATTTCTCATACTGGCGCACATCTATCTCAAGGTTTTTAAAAACACCTCTTGAATCTTGCGACTCTAGGTTTTCCACTACCAGCGACAGTGACTGCTCATTCTGTTGAATAATTGTATTATTATTATTCAATTGTTCTCTAAGAACACCTGGTGGCAGAACATAGGGAATTGGTGTCCTGCTTTCATTTTCTTGAATATTTACAGCGTTTACATCTAAAGTAGTAGCGTCATCTTCCGGATCATCATTATCTATGTCAAGTGTCTTCGTATACGTTCTCCAATCCCCTCTTACCAAATCAAGCGTTGCAAAACGCAAAAGTACATCGCTAGAAAAGCCCGTCATGTACATACGTAAAGAGCTTACCGAACGGAAATCTGTGATACCTCCTACTGCATCAGTAAAGTCACTTAATGGAATTTTATACTGAATCCATCGTGTACGCACCGTACTTTCATTTGGGATTCTCGTTCCTGAAAGCACCAGTGAATCACGAATATCAGTTACATATTTATCATTAATAGTCGTGTTGGGTTTAATAGGAATTCTATATTCATAATAACTATTTACCGTATTCATGGTAAGGTCACGATCAATATCCTCAACGTCTGGCAATGTTGTAGACCCTCTATTATCATTAGTTACTTCTACCGGAGAGTTCCCTTGTGGGTTGTTAAAATTCAAGTAACGCTCTAAAATACCACCTTCCCTTTGCAAGAAATACTCATAGTTATCCAAAGCTGGATCTTCAGGATTGTCATTACCATAAATAGCCGCTTCAGCTGCATCATCTAGACCATCAAAACCTATATCTTGTTGGCCACGACTGTTTTCATCTACATCAAAAGCATACACTAAAGCCTGTGTTGCTGGAACCGGGCCCCAAATTGGATCTTCTGGCTTAATACTCCCCTGCCCATCAATAGGTAATCCGTTTTCATATTGTTTGAGACCATCAGATAAAATATCTTCGGAAATATTACCTAGATTAAAAACCAATTCACCTTGGCTAGTAGCGGTTCCTTCCAAATAAGGATCCATCACCCAAAATTGTACAAACTCTACATTGGCTTGCTCAAAATTAGTACTGCTCAACGATCGCATAATACCACCCCATTTCTGGTTGGGCCCTTCTGTATTAAAATTAGCATTTGCATTATAGGGTCCTTTTAATTCAGGATAATATGCCAAATCTAATGTAGTCTGTTGGCGTGTCTGCCCTTGCGCTACTTCAACCTGTGGAAAAACCTCATCTATAAATATTCTTCTTGTTGCGTTTGTTGAAATATCGTTATCACTTATACTAGAAGGTCTTTGATTGGTATAAAAAACGGGATCTATACTATACCAAGCCGTTTTAGCTCTACCAAAACCAGTTTCCAATCCCTTTTGCGTGGGTGCGTCTAAAAATTCCACAGGAGTACTTGCTAATGCCCAGCCCAAAGAAGAACGAATATCTATCAGCGCCTGAGCTCCTTCAAAATCATCTAAATAGGTGGTTGTTTCTCCTTGAAAATCAGCATTTTTAGGTGAATTAGGCTTTAACCACGCTACTTCACCACGAACCGAAAGCATAGACGGCACGTCTGTATCTATATTAGGAAGTTTGTTTACCAACCTGGTTAAAAAAGGAACTTCTGTTGAGAAATTTCCATTGAAACCAAATACGGTATTGTTTACAGGCTCTACTCCAAAATTGGACTTTTGTGTTAGTGGCCGTTCATTTAAATTCAATAAAGTGGCCCCCAAGACAAAATTCTTATTAAACTGATGTTCTACATTCACGCCTGTAAAACGACGTGTTTGCTGACCGAATACAGCGTTATTTTCTACCGAAATATTAATTGGAGTATTTGAAGCTTCTAAACTCGGATCAAGAATCTGAACCGTACCCGCCTGATAATTTACGGTATAATCAATACCTTCTTGCAATTGTCTTCCACCAGCGGTAACACGAACCGACCCTCTTGGCACGTTAAAAGCACCTATAGGAATACCATTGCTTCCCTCTGATTTATAAGTACCCTTAAGTAAAAACTTATCTTTTTCAGGATCCTGTAAAGCAGCTGATTTGGTCTGCACGTACATATCTCTAAATACATACTTTTTTTGGTTAGTGTTATACGTACTTTCCGTTTTATAATCTTCAACACCACCTAAACGATTAAATAAATACTCACCAAAAGGCTCTACTTTGGTGAAAATAATCTGGCCGTTTTGTGTGTCTACGGTAATACCAGGTACAAAGTCAAAAAATCCATCACCACCAGATTGCACATCATTATAGGCATTCAACCTATCAAAATTAAAAACATTTAGCAGTATACGCTCTTGAAGAGGTTTGCCGCCATCTGTTTGGTTTGGAAAATCTTCTACCGGAGTAATATAATTTCTTGGTGTTGGGTTGGAATAAAGAATATTCATTTTAAAATCTTCTTCACTCAATCTAAAAGCACCCGTAGCATAAATGTTCTTCATCATCAAATCCCAGATAGGATCAGATACGTTGGTGATATTACTTTTCAGTAATTTGAGAATCAACGTGTTGTTTTCTATTATAGGATTATCAATAGCTCCCGAAACCGTAGTGGCATCTAGTCCCCCATTGGCAAATTCCCCTACTTGATAAACTTTACCGTTATAGGTATATTGAAATGCAACAGCCAAAACCTCATCATTACTTAAACGTTGGTTCAATGAGATATAACCTAATTGCGAGTTAAATTGAAAATCTCTACTCTGTTCTAATTTTCTAGCATTTTCTAAATAGGCGTAATCAAAACCTTGATTAGGCAAGTACCCTGACACATTAAAACCCTGTTCTATAGTGGCTACATCACGAATACTTGTTGTTAGCGCTCCCCCTTTACCAATTAAAGATGGATCATAGTTGTTTGCGTTATTTCGTGGCAATTGATTTGGCTGTCCTGTATTAGTTTTAAAAAATGATGCAGGAGCATTTTGGCCAATTCTAGTGGTTTCATCTCCCGCAACTAAGGGATCATATTCACCTAAATCCTGAATACCTACAATATTACGAACGTTTAAAGTTTGTTGGCTACGGTTGGTAACCCACACTTCTAAACGCGTAATCTGAACTTGACTTCTTATATAAGGATAGTTGACTAAAGCCGCATCGTAATTGTCCCTAAAGTATTGTGATAAGAAGAAATGCTTGTCTTCATCATATTGCAGAGCTGAAACAGAAAAATCATTAACTGTACCACCACCTTGTGCAACAACAGTATTATTTTGTGAACGTTGCTCTGAAAACACTGCTGTAACGGTAGTTTTACCAAATTGAAGCTGAGTTTTAACCCCAAAAAGACTTTGTGCCCCAGTAATTAAAGAACTGTTAAGCGGCATGTTTACGTTACCTACTTCAATGGACTGTATAATATCATCCTCAGTAGGTGTGTAATCTAATTTTACAATGTTCTGAAAATCGAAAGTGGCTTCTGTATCGTAGTTTGCGGTTACCTGTAATCGCTCTCCTATCTTGCCTAGCATACTCAAACTTATACGTTGATCAAAATCAAAAGAAAGATTGGTACGGTTTCTTGGGGATAAAGAAGGATTGTCGTTCTTCTGCCAGATAACCCCTAAATCCATTGCAACAGAACCCTGTGGTATTACCTCTATAGTATTACCTCCAAAAATAGATTGAAAGAAGTTGTTGTTTACATAAAAGTTAGGAAGTAAGTTTTTTCTAGCCTCTTCACTACCTTCTTTTTTACCTGAGTAAGCATCAGACTTTTCTTTAAAGTAGCCTTTAATTCCCTCTTGACGTACTAGTTCATAATACTGTTCCGGTGTTAGAATTACAGGATACCCAATATCAAAATCACCTACCTTCTCAGAATAGATGTACATGTTAAGGTTTGTGTCGTAATCGTATTTAGAAACAATACTTTCCGGATTTTCCATTTTGAGTTTACCCAAAGAAAAACCGGTCTTTACAGAATCCACTTCTTGCTCTTCCCTATCTTCATTTTCGGTTTCTTGAGCATACGATATACTGGAGGAAACAATCAAAAATAAAAATAGGAGTGTAAGCTTAAATGGTGATTTAAGAAATAGTTTGGCCCCTGTTTTCAAACTTGTTATAAATTTTTAAGCGCAAGTTTAATTATGTTCTCTACGCTGAGCGAGGGATCTTGGGTAAGTACTTTATCAACTACCTTTTCGGCTTGTCTTCTTACAAAGCCAAGAACCTCTAAAGCAGATAACGCTTCTTCTTTATTAGTATTGTTCGCAAGTGCGGAAACTTCGCCTATATCGTAAACTTTTAAAATCTTGTCACGAAGGTCTAGAATTACTCGTTGGGCAGTTTTGGCTCCTATGCCTTTGATAGACTGAATTGTTGGCACGTCCCCATTGGCAATAGCATCCCTAATTTGAGCGGGTTCCAATGAAGAAAGCATGGTTCTTGCCGTACTTGAACCAATACCGGAAACCGATAATAAAAGACGAAAAATTTCACGTTCCGACCTTTCAGAAAAACCGAATAACGTGTGTGAATCTTCCTTCACCTGTAGATGGGTGAATAAACTAATACTTTCTGAATCCCCTATCTTAGAAAAAGTATTCAAAGAAATATTAACAAAATAGCCCACTCCAGCACATTCTATTACTACATATGTTGGATTCTTTTCTACAAGTTTGCCTTTGAGGTGGGTTATCATGTTCGGTGTGGTTTTGAGGAGTTATTTTGTCCGGCCATTACAGCCGGACGAATACTATTATTAAGCCTTTGTTGATTTGGCTTTTTTTCTTTTTTCTCTTTCTTGGGCATCTATAACCGCAACCGCCGTCATATTTACCATTTCATCTACACTTGCCCCTAATTGAAGGATATGAACTGATCTTCTTAAACCAACCATGATTGGGCCAATACTATCCGCCTGGTTCAATTCTTTCAATAATTTATAAGTAATGTTTGCCGCTTCCAGGTTAGGAAAAATCAAGGTATTGACTTTTTTACCAGCAAGTTTAGAAAAAGGAAACTGACTCTGTAATAACTCTTTATTTAATGCAAAATCTGTTTGGATTTCACCATCAACGATTAAATCAGGATTTCTTTCATGTAAAATACGAACCGCTTCTCTTACTTTTTTAGCATGAGGATGGCTAGATGAACCAAAGTTTGCATAAGACAATAACGCCAATACAGGTTCAAAACCAAAAGTAGCCGCAACATTAGCTGCATTCTGTGCTATTTCAGCGATCTCTTCTGCGTTTGGATCAATATTTATAGAAGTATCGGACAAGAACAAAGGTCCCTTATCTGTAATCATGATGTTTACCGTAGATACCTTTTTAACGTTCGAAGCTCTCCCTATAACTTCAAAAATAGGTTTTACTACTGTTGGGTAGGCTCTTGAGTATCCAGAAATCATTCCATCCGCATCACCTTCAAGCACCATCATAGCACCAAAGTAGTTACGCTGTCTCATTCTTATTTTAGCACTATAAAGTGTAGTACCACTTCTTTTTCTACTTTCCCAAAACTTGGTCGCGTAGCGAATATGTTTTTCATCAAACTCATTAGAAGTCGGGTCTAAAATTTCTATATCAGCATCAAAATCTATTTCCTTTTTTAGCTCAAGAATAACTTCTTTTCGTCCTAAAAGAATAGGTTCTGCAATACCTTCTTCATAAACGATCTGTGCTGTTTTAAGTACATCCAAATGATCGGCCTCTGCAAAAACAATACGTTTTTTATTCATTTTGGCCCGGTTGTGCAACAAACGCACTACCTTATTATCATTACCAGAACGCTGTAACAATTCCTCTTTGTATCGGCCCCAATCATCAATAGGGTTCTTAGCCACACCACTATCCATTGCTGCTTTAGCTACGGCTGGTGGAATTTCAGCTATCAAACGTTGATCAAAAGGTTTTGGAATAATATATTCTTTACCAAAAGTCAACCTAGTTTCCCCATAAGCAATATTTACCTGCTCTGGAACAGGTTGCTTGGTAAGATCGGCCAATGCTTTTACAGCGGCCATTTTCATCTCTTCGTTAATAGTTGTAGCACGAACATCTAAAGCGCCTCTAAAAATAAAAGGAAAACCAAGTACATTATTCACCTGATTAGGATGATCAGACCGTCCTGTAGCCATAATGATGTCTTTACGGGTCTTTACTGCTAAATCATAACTTACCTCTGGATCAGGGTTAGCCATGGCAAACACAATAGGGTTTTTGGCCATTGTCAGTAACATATCAGCCGTAACGATATCAGCAATAGATAATCCTACAAATACATCTGCATCTACCATTGCTTCAGAAAGCGTATCTATTTTTCTATCTGTAGCAAATTCTTTTTTAGAAGCAGATAGATTTTCAGCATCTTTTCTAATAACCCCCTTACTGTCTAACATGACAATATTTTCGGCTTTGGCACCAAAAGCTTTATACAATTTGGTACAAGATACCGCTGCGGCACCAGCGCCACTTATTACAATCCGTGCCTCACTCATTTTCTTTTCAGATAATTCAAGGGCATTTAGCAATGCTGCGGCAGAAATAATTGCCGTTCCATGCTGATCATCATGCATTACCGGAATATCAAGCTCTTCTTTTAGCCTTCTTTCTATTTCAAAAGCTTCCGGGGCTTTTATATCTTCTAAATTGATTCCTCCAAAAGTTGGAGCTATCATTTTTACGGTCTCAACGAATTTATCTACATCTTCAGTATCAACTTCAATATCAATCCCGTCTATATCAGCAAAAATCTTGAATAACAAACCTTTACCTTCCATAACAGGTTTAGAGGCTTCTGGACCAATATTTCCCAGACCCAAAACAGCCGTACCGTTAGATATGATAGCAACAAGGTTACCTTTAGACGTATACTTATATGCATTCTCTTTATCCTTCGCAATTTCAAGACAAGGTTCTGCTACACCTGGCGAATAGGCCAAAGCCAGATCGCGTTGTGTAGAATACGGTTTTGTAGGAACGATTTTTATTTTTCCAGGCTGCGGTTTAGCATGATATATCAATGCTTCCCTTCTCAGTTTTTCATTGCCCATAAGTCCATTAGAT
Organism: Zobellia nedashkovskayae; assembly: GCF_015330125.1. NCBI lineage: Bacteria > Pseudomonadati > Bacteroidota > Flavobacteriia > Flavobacteriales > Flavobacteriaceae > Zobellia > Zobellia nedashkovskayae. Next base: position 690,063 of record NZ_JADDXR010000002.1, read on the forward strand.
TTTAGAAAACAAATTTAAGGGTATTCAACGGATAAGTATAGTACGTGAACCGTATAAATTTCCAAGATACCGATTCGCTGCATTACAAAATCAGGTTTTAAACAATTTATACCTCCTTATCAGCTTTTACGTTTAACCGTAATGAAAATACGCTGGCGAGAATAAAAAACGTACCTGCAAATAAAATAGCGTTCACGGCATTACCTCCTAGAAGGTTTTTAAAGATAGGTCCAAAAGTTACCGTTTCTATTCCCATGGGAATGACAATCATCATATTTAAAATACCCATATACACCCCTCTCCTGTCTTGTGGAACAATCTTGGCAACCATAGTATAAGGTATACCCATCATGGCGGCCCATCCTATACCAAAGAGCACCATTGGAAATAATACATAGATTGAATCGGAAATATACGGAATAGCAAAAAGTGCAAGACCGGTTCCCAGTAAGCTTGCCGCATAGATTTTTTTACTTCCATATTTAAGGGCTAATGGAACCAAAGCCAGCGCCACAATCATAGTTGTAATATTGTAGGTAGTACTCATTTTTGCAGATTGAGCAGCGGCTTCCGAAAGATTAAAACCCATTGTACTCATAAACAAAGGAGTTATAAACTGCCAATACACAAAAAGGGCGTACCACTGAAAAAGGTAAACTACAGAAAGTTTCCACATAAAAGAAGGCATTTCTTTTATTGCTTTTGCTATCTCTACGAACGGCATATTGAACCGTTGACCAAATGACATGGCCTTGTGTGCCTTTATCTCTTCGAATTCTTCTTCTGATGGTGGAATTTCAGGTGTTTTCAATACCGACCAAAGGATGGTAGCTACTGATAAGAAGGCACCAATAAAAAAGGAATAGTACAACCATTTTGGAATGGAACCCGCCACATCAACAACATCATCTACACTGAACCAATCTTGAAATAAGAAAATTGAGGCATTAGCCAAAACAATACCAGCACCTACAAATAGACTTTGCATTTGATACCCAAGACTTAATTGCTTTTCAGGTAATTTATCACCTACAAAAGCACGGTAAGGCTCCATAGCCATATTGTTCCCTACATCTAAAATCCACAGTAGACCTACGGCGAACCATAACGCTGGACTTAATGGAAATGCGAATAAACAGAGACTTCCTATAATGGCCCCAATCAAGAAAAACGGCTTACGCCTACCAAAACGAGGTGACCAGGTCTTATCTGATATAGCACCTATTATAGGTTGAATTATTAAACCGGTTACCGGTCCGGCTATATTTAAAATAGGCAGCATATCTTCTGAAGCACCTAAAAACAGGAAAACAGGATTGATTGCAGTTTGCTGAAGTCCAAAACTAAACTGAATGCCTAAAAAGCCTACATTCATATTGAAAATCTGCCAAAAACTTAAGCTAGGTTTTTTAATAAAGTTCATTCGAAGTTGGTTTTGGTCTAAAAACTACCTAACAATATAGGATAATAAATCCTCCACCGGAAAGAACTTAACAGGAAAATCTTAAAGATGACTAACTCTATCGTTTTCGTAGAGCGAACAACTATTTTAAAAACTTTATGTTTCGCTGTAAACCTGAAAATTTTGTTCGTTTTACGGCAGACTTCTGAAAAACCTTTCTAAAAACATCCTCGGTAATTTCTTCCCAATCTTTTTTCGACATAGACAGCAGTTCAGGATGTGGATTGAACAATGGTTCTTTATGAGGTTTAGAAAAACGATTCCACGGACACACATCTTGACATACATCACAACCAAAGGCCCAATCATCAAACTTGCCTTCAAACTCCGTAGGAATCTCGTTTTTAAGCTCTATGGTAAAGTAAGAAATACATTTACTTCCGTCAACCACATACGGCTCAACAATGGCCTCCGTTGGACAAGAATCTATACAGGCGGTACATGTACCGCAATGGTCCGTAACACGAGTATCATATTCTAAATCCAAATCAACAATAAGTTCGGCAATAAAATAGAAGGATCCCACCTGCTGGGTAAGTAAATTGCTGTGTTTACCCATCCAACCCAATCCGCTTTTTGCAGCCCATGCCTTATCCAGTACGGGAGCAGAATCTACAAAAGCCCTACCCCCTACCTCGCCTATATTATCAGAGATAAAATTTTGAAGTTCACGCAATTTTGATTTAATAACGTGGTGGTAATCGTGGCCGTAAGCGTACTTAGATATTTTATACGTCTCGCCTCCTTGTAATTCTTCAGGATAATAATTGAGCAACAAAGAAATAACGGACTTAGCGCCATCTACCAATAAACGCGGATCTAGTCGTTTATCAAAATGGTTGGCCATGTACGACATTTCGCCGTTCATGTTATTATTGAGCCATTTTTCAAGTCGAGGTGCTTCCTCTTCTAAGAAATCGGCTTTGGAAATACCACAAGACAAAAAACCGAGGCGTTTGGCTTCGGTCTTAATAAGTTCTGAGTATTTCTCTTTGGAGTTCATATTAAAACAACCCGGGTTGCACCCCTCCTTTGAGCCTTCCTAGGTGTTTATAGGCCAAATCGGTTACTTCGCGTCCACGTGGTGTTCGCATGATAAAACCTTGTTGTATCAAAAAAGGCTCATAGACTTCTTCAATAGTTTCAGCACTTTCAGAAACTGCCGTTGCCAGCGTAGTTATACCCACTGGTCCTCCTTTAAATTTATCTATTATTGTCGTTAGGATCTTATTATCCATCTCATCCAAACCGTGCGCATCAACATTCAAAGCTTTAAGGCTGTACTTGGAGATTTCCATATCTATATTTCCGTTACCCTTGATCTGTGCAAAATCCCGAACCCTTCTTAATAAGGCATTACAGATTCTAGGTGTTCCCCTACTTCTACCTGCAATTTCAATAGCTGCATCTTGATTAATCTCTACTTTCAATATTTCTGCACTACGTTCAACAATGGTAGAAAGCAACTCAGTAGAATAATACTGCAAACGGCTTTGGATACCAAATCGTGCACGCATAGGCGCTGTTAACAACCCTGATCGGGTGGTGGCTCCTATAAGCGTAAACGGATTAAGGTTTATCTGTACTGACCGGGCATTAGGACCCGACTCAATCATGATATCAATTTTATAATCCTCCATGGCAGAATACAGGTACTCTTCTACAATCGGGCTCAACCGGTGGATCTCATCTATAAAAAGAACATCGCGTTCATCGAGATTTGTAAGAAGACCCGCAAGATCTCCTGGTTTATCCAAAACAGGACCAGAAGTAATTTTGATTCCCACTCCTAATTCACTCGCCAGAATATGTGCCAAAGTGGTTTTACCTAAACCAGGAGGACCATGAAACAAAGTGTGATCTAACGCTTCGCCCCTTTGGTTGGCCGCTTCCACAAAAACCTTTAAATTCTCCAAAACCTGCTCTTGACCCGTAAAGTCATCAAAACTTATGGGGCGTAAAGCTCTTTCTATATCAAATTCCTCAGGAGTAAAATTCTCCCCTTCGGCGTCTAAGTACTCGTTCATATCAAAACAAAGATAGCAGAAAAAGAAACAAGCCCACTATACTTCATGACCCTAATCTATCGTTTCCTATTTGGCTAGAAACCTACTTTTTGTGAAAATAATTTTCGTAATTTCATTCCATGCAAGACTCCACTTACTCTTCAGAAATACTTCAATACATTCCTTTCTACTATGTCATTTGGTCTGACGACCTGCTTACGGCATCAGAAATTAATGTAGTACAAAATGCTATAGATGCAGATAAAACCTTGTCCGAAAAAAGTCGGGCGCAATTGCTTGAATGGCTTGACACGAATAATCCACCTGCAAATTCAGAACTAAAAAAATGGAAACAAACAATTTCTAACTCGGCCGTAAAATTGGTTGAAAGTGAAACGTACCCTTTAGCAGCGTTCAGTCAAAAAGTAGTTTCCCATTACAAAGGTGAATGTCCATTTAACGAACAATTAAAATATATTGAAATACAGCTAGGCATTCAACCTAACCACTACAATCATCTTTTTGATGTGGAAGTAGCCCATGAAGCTACCTCCGACTTTTATAATGCAGATGAGATTGATACTATTTTAAAAGGAAAGCATGTAAAAGTGGTTGATTATTTTAGAAAGGTGCTTGCAGACCCTATTTTTAAATGGGATGTTCATAGAAACAAAGAAGACTTTAGGGAGGTTGTTCTAAACCAAGTAAAATTCTTAGCTGATAAAGGCTATGGCGCCATGGCATACCCAGAAGCATATGGCGGGACCAACGATATGGAAGGCTACGCCTACATGTTCGAAAATATGATGTTTGTTGATGGTAGCCTGTCTATAAAATTCGGTGTTCAATTTGGACTCTTTGGCGGAAGTATACAAAAATTAGGAACCAAAAAACACCACGACCAGTACTTAGCAAAAACAGGCAAGACCGAACTTTTGGGTTGTTTTGCCATGACTGAAACGGGTCATGGTTCCAATGTACGTGGTATTAAAACAACTGCAACGTACGACAACAAGACAAACCAAATCGTTATTCACACTCCAGGAAAAAACGACAACAAAGAATATATTGGAAATGCATTGCATTCCAAAATGGCCTCGGTATTCGCCCAACTTATTGTCAACGGAAAAAACGAAGGCGTACATGCTATTCTTGTTCCGCTTAGAAATGAGAAGCACGAGCTTCTACCAGGTGTAATTATAGAAGATAATGGTTACAAATTGGGTCTAAACGGAGTTGACAATGGTAAAATATGGTTTAACCAAGTTGCTGTACCCAGAGAAAATCTATTAAACAAATACGGAGACATCAAAGAAGATGGCACCTATTATTCTGACATCAAAAACCCAAATAAGCGCTTCTTTACCATGCTGGGGACTCTGGTTGGCGGAAGAATCTGTGTAGCACGAGCAGGTCTAGGAGGCGCCAAATTCTCTTTAGCCGTTGCTATTAAACACGCATTAAAGCGAAGACAGTTTAATGACAGCATAAAAGTGCAAGAAGACCTTTTAATGGACTACCCTACGCATCAATTGCGTCTCACACCTTTAGTGGCTAGCGCCTATGTGTATCATGTTACTCTAGACAAGATGATGCAACAGTATTGCGACCCGTCTGAACCAGATAAGCGAAAAGTAGAAACCCAAGTAGCTGGACTAAAGTCCATAATTACTTGGTACGCCAACGATACCATTCAAGAATGTCGTGAAGCTTGTGGCGGAAAAGGATACCTTTTAGAAAATAGAATAGCAGACCTAAAAGGCGATGTAGACATCTTTACCACTTTTGAAGGTGATAATACGGTATTGCTATTATTGGCTGCAAAGGGAGTTCTATCTGACTTTAAATCTGAGTTTAATAGCGCTGGGTTCTCTGCCGTACTGAAAATACTAGGTATGCAGATAAATGATAAGTTAACGACCATTAACCCTATTTACACGAACAAGATAGATAAAGACCATCTGTACAATCCTAAGTTTCATAAACACGCTTTTGATTACCATACGAGACGCCTTACCTATTCATTGGCTATGCGTATACGAGATTATATCAAAAAGGGAGTACCCTCATACCAAGCCTTTTTAAAAGTACAAAGTCATTTAGTTGCCTTAGGAAAAGCCTACAGTAACGAATTGGCCTATACTACATATTGTGACTTTGTAGAAACTATAGAAGATGATAAGAATCGTGCTTTATTTCAGAAGTTAGGTACGCTTCATGCGTTACGTACTATACGACAAGATGCAGAGTGGTATCTAGAACAAGGTTATATTGGCGGAACCAAATCAAAGGCTATACGCCAACGAGTAGAACGCTTATGTACCGAGCTAAGACCTCATATTGAGGTACTGGTTGATGGTTTTGGTATTCCCGAGTACTGTATGAGTGCTCCTATAGCAAATTAAGCTATAATTTGGCATAACTACTTTTCTTTAAGTAACTCTGAAGTATCTAAGAAATCAATGATTTCAATTTTGGATTCTCCATACAAATGTGTTTTAGCGCTACCACTAGAGGTAAGTTGTATGGTTTTGACAGGCCTCACATAAGCACTTGCAGATTCTTCTATAGTTAGATAAATAGCTTCTGCTTCTAACTTCTCGCCTTTCATTTTTGAATTTTCTAAAAGGTTGACATATAATTCATAGGTAGTCCCTTCGAGTATTGCCGTTGCATTTTTGTACATTTTAACATTACTCAAATCACTATTCGAAAATATTTTAACATCCACCCTATCTTTAAGTACCATGTTAACTTCTTGACCTCTTAGATTAAATTCTCCTGAACTGTTCCCTTCCATATTAATATTGAAAACTTCTGCATCTGCATTCAAGTTCAATTTGGATGACTCATGCATATCTACATAAAGGTCTTTTGAAGTAATAGCTCCATCCATATCTATCTCCCCATCATACATCGTAATAGATTCAAGGTAAATATAATTAACCGTAATTTCCAACTTCTTCTTTCGGGTAATATTATAAAACGAGCTAATTTGTAAAACACTATCTTCTACCTTAAATCTAAGAACATCTATAAGATTATCATCTGCAGTAATTGCTATACCTTCTTCCGTAGAGTCGTGTAACCTTATTTCCAGATCATCTCGTAACTCAATAGCATGGAAAGGTGGTAATTCTTGGTATACATCTACTACTTCTTTGTTCCCCTTTATTTTTGGTTTTCGTTGAGAAAAGGCTTGAAACGAAATTATTAAAGCAAATAGAAAAACTGATATTTTCATGGTATAGTGTCTTTGGTACAAGTGGGTTAGGTTAATAACTTATAATCTGCGAATGTATCTTTTATTGTTCTTATCCGGAAATGATCTCAAATAAATGTATCAAAAAAAATGCCTAACTATAAAAGTTAGGCATTTTTATTTGAGTTAATCTATAATTTAATGCTGAAGCTCTTCTTCATCTTTCTGTAAAGGCAATGTTTGAGGGACAAAATCCTGTCCTGGAATAATATACTCATCATTCTCATCTACCTTACTATAATCATAAGCCCAACGGTGAACTTCAGGAATAGCACCAGGCCAGTTACCATGGATATGCTCTTGTGGAGTAGTCCATTCCAAAGTAGTTGCTTGCCATGGATTTCTAGGCCCTACCTTACCGTAGAAAATGCTTCTTACAAAGTTAAACACAAATATAAGTTGTGCACTAGCCGTAATTATTGCAAACACGGTCATCAATACTTGAATATCTGTCAATTCATCAAACATTGGGAAAGCTGTATTCTCATAGTAACGTCTTGGAACCCCTGCCATACCAACAAAGTGCATTGGAAAGAATATACCATACGATCCAACAGCAGTAATCCAGAAATGGATATACCCTAAGTTCTTGTTCATCATTTTACCTTCGAACATTATAGGGAACCAGTGGTAAATACCAGCAAACATCCCGTATAGTGCAGATATACCCATTACCAAGTGGAAGTGAGCAATTACAAAATAGGTATCATGAACATTAATATCTAATGTACTATCACCTAACACAATACCCGTAAGACCCCCAGTAATAAAGGTAGAAACCATACCTATTGAAAACAGCATGGCCGGATTCAATTGTAGGTTACCTTTCCAAAGTGTAGTAATCCAGTTAAAGGCTTTTACTGCAGATGGTATAGCAATTAATAATGTAGTAAATGTAAATACCGATCCTAAGAACGGGTTCATACCAGAGATAAACATATGGTGACCCCAAACAATTGTAGATAAGAAGGCAATTGCCAAAATAGAGGCAATCATTGCACGATATCCAAAAATAGGTTTTCTAGCATTTACTGCCATTACCTCAGATACAATACCCATTGCTGGTAAGATTACAATATAAACCTCAGGGTGACCCAAAAACCAGAAAAGGTGTTCATATAATACGGGAGAACCACCTTGGTAATGTAAAACTTCACCTTGTATGAATATATCGGACAAGAAGAAAGATGTACCAAAACTTCTATCCATTATCAACAATAATGCTGCTGACAATAATACTGGAAATGATATAATACCAATAATAGCTGTTACAAAAAATGCCCAAATAGTTAAAGGTAATCTTGTCATAGACATCCCTTTCGTACGAAGGTTAATTACCGTTACCACGTAATTCAAAGACCCTATAAGTGATGAAGCAATAAATATTGCCATTGCTACCAACCAAAGCGTCATACCCATACCAGAACCTGGTTGAGCCATAGGTAAAGCACTTAATGGAGGATAAATTGTCCATCCTGCAGCAGCTGGACCAGCTTCCAAAAACAAGGAAGATAACATTATGACACATGAAACGAAAAACATCCAAAAGGATAGCATATTCATAAAACCAGATGCCATATCTCTTGCACCAATCTGCAACGGAATAAGGAGGTTACTAAATGTACCACTCAAGCCTTGAGTTAATACAAAGAATACCATGATAGTTCCGTGTATAGTAACTAATGCTAAATACACGTCAGCATCCATAACACCTTCAGGTGCCCATTTACCCAATAAAGCTTCGAAAACAGAAAAAGATTCTCCAGGCCAAGCCAATTGCATACGAAACAAAAGAGACATTGCAATACCAATTGCCCCCATAACGAATACACCAAGAATCAAATACTGTTTAGAGATCATTTTATGATCCTGACTAAATATATATTTGGTTACAAAGGTTTGTTTGTGGTGATGCTCATGATCGTCATGTGCATGATCATCAACCTGTGCATTTGCAGTAACAGACATATTTGTTATTCTTTAATTTTAAAATTTTCTTTTAAAGCTCCTCCCGACTACCTCTTACTAATACGTTAGTGCGTATTAATGACTAGCTGTAGCGGACTCAATATTCTTGAATTCATCTGTTGATGCTTGACCCATCACATTTTGCCCGAAGGTTTTCTGTTCGGCTATCCAAGCATCATACTCCTCTTGCGTCTCTACAATGATCTTCATTTGCATGTTGTAGTGAGACTTTCCACATATTTTATTACAAAGAAGAATATAATCAAATTCCCAAGGGTCTGAATTATCTTCCCCATTTGCTGCTCTTTCAGCTCTGATTACATTGGTACGTTTTACCTTATCTGCTACATCCGGATTCTGTCGCATCTGTTCCGTAGTAAATATAGGTGTAAAAGAAAATTGCGTAATCATACCTGGAACACAATTCATCTGAGCCCTAAAATGGGGCATATATGCAGAGTGTAATACATCTTGAGAACGCATTTTAAAGTTTACTTTTCTACCTACAGGTAAATGAAGCTCTTTAACAATAATATCATCGGCCGCATACGTATCAGATTCATCTAAACCAAGAACATTGGCTTTGTCTATATCAATCATTCTAACATTAGCTTTACCAAGAACGTTATCTTCACCACCATATCTGGCTGTCCAGTTAAATTGTTGCGCATAAAGCTCCACAATTAAAGGATCATCGTCATCGTTGATATCCATAATGGTTGTCCAAGTGTACAAACCCCAAAGAATAAGACCTGATAAAACAATAACTGGAATGATAGTCCATATAAATTCCAAACGATCACTGTCTGCAAAGAAAAGAGCTCTATTACCCTTTACACCACGATATTTATAACCAAAATAATGTAATAGTCCCTGCGTAAGTGTTTGAACCATAAAGATGATAACAAAAGACACCAACATTAAGGAATCATACTCGGCACCATGTGCAGAACCTGCTTCAGGAAGCAAGAATTTAGAATATTTCCAGAAACTGAAAATTGTAATTCCATAGATGAAGATAAGAAAAGCAAACAGAAGGTATCCGTTCGTTTTGTTATCCGAATCGTTGGCTATTTGAGAATTTTCGGCCTTGAGCTGTGACAATTCGAAAATCTTCGTCATTTGCCATATCGCTATCGCGACAAGGGCCAAAACCACTAAAGTCAATAATGTAGTCATCGTATGTTCTACTATTATACGTTAAAAATACTAATAATGAAAATGTCTGCTTTCTTCAATAAACGGATTCCGTTTAGGTTGTAAAGGTGCATTTGTTAAAGCACGGAACACCCAGAAAATAAATAAGCCTGCAAAGAAAAGTACAGCTCCTATTTCAGGAATACCTATAAACCACTGATCACCTACCGTTGATGGCATAATCATATTGAAAATATCCATGTAGTGCCCTCCAAGAATAACAACACCTGCCATAATAACAAACCAATTAAGACGTTTGTAATCGCTATTCATTAAAAGTAATACAGGGAACAAAAAGTTCATTGCAATCATTCCGAAGAATGGTAATCTATAATCTTCTATTCTTGTTATGAAGTAGGTAATCTCTTCAGGAATGTTTGAATACCAAATCAACATAAATTGCGAGAACCAAAGGTACGTCCAAAAAATACTGATACCGAACATGAATTTAGCTAAATCGTGTATATGGCTATCATTAACATCTGGCAAATACCCTCTAGACTTTAAGTATATAGTTACCATGGCAATTACAGTAATTCCCGATACAAACATACTAGCAAACACATACCATCCGAACAATGTACTGAACCAGTGCGGGTCAACACTCATAATCCAGTCCCATGACATAATTGATTCTGAAATCAAATAAAACACCAAGAAAGCAGCAGATATTCTGAAATTCAATTTAAAACTAGAGTTGTCATCGGACTCATCTTGTTTTAATGATAATTTTCTAGAGTATTCTCTGTAAAATATCCATCCTCCTAAAAACACAGCTGCACGAATCAAAAAGAACGTAGGGTTTAAGTAACCTGACTTCCCTTGTAGAAGATGATCATTTGCAACAACATCTGCATCTGCCCAAACAAACAAGTGGTTCATATGAAACATAGACAACGCTAAAATCACAAACACAATGATACCACCAGGTACCAAATAAGACGTTATGCCTTCCATTACTCTAAAAAGTAATGGCGACCAACCCGCTTGGGCCGCCCTCTGTATTGCATAAAAAGCCAATACACCTAAAGCAATCATAAAGAAAAAGAATGCGGCTACATATAATGCTGCCCATGGCTTGTTCTGTAATTGATGTAAAAGATGTTCGTCGTGCGAAGAATCATGTGACTCTCCATGTGCTTCCGCTGCTTCTCCATGAGCTCCCGCAGAAACTTCATGAGCAGTAACCTCATGGGCATCAACAGCACCATGTGCATCTCCATGCCCATCACCATGACTGGCAACTATAGCTTTTGCCTCCTCAACTGTACTAGGTGCCGATATGAATCCGATAGCAATACCTAGTATCCCAAGAGCCATTAAAATAAAGGAACCGATCTTTAATTTGTTTGAAAACGTATACATATCCCTTTTCTAAGTATTATTTAGTTAAGTCTTGTTTCAATTTCATCACGTACTCTGAAACTTGCCACATCTCTTTTGTATTCATCTGAGATGCATAAGAACCCATAGAGTTCAATCCGTAATGAATGGTATGGTAAGTAGTACCAATTGTAATGTTTCTGGCTGGATCTGAATATTTCGGAACTCCCAAAATCTTCTCTCTCTTAACCAGTGTACCTTGTCCATCTCCCTTATCTCCATGGCAAATAGCACAATATATGGTATACAACTGACCACCAACGGCCAAATCTTCCTCCATATTCAAAGAATCTAAAGGGCTACTTTGAATTCTTGCCAACTCTTTACCCTCAGGTGTATTTTCATACCCATAAGGTATCCATCCACGTGAAATTGTATTTGCCGGTGGAACCATAGCTTCTTGACCATTTGGAAGAAAACCTACCTCTCCGTAAGCCTCGTAACCTACCGGTTCGTACATGTTAGGCATATATTGATAGTTGGGACTGTTCTTATCGGCACATGCCGTAACACACAGTAGCAACCCAAAAACGATTCCTATTTTGCTAAAACTGTTCATATTTAATGACTGGTTTTTTCAACTATGTTTATCTCTACTGCCCCTGTATCCAACAACAGATCCTTCAATTCTTTCTCATTATCGTGAATATCGATTTCCATTAAAAAATGGTCGTCAGTAGTACGAACATCTGGATTTTCAGCTTCTTTAAAAGGCCACAGACGGCTTCTCATATAAAAGGTAATTACCATTAAGTGAGCCGCAAAGAATACCGTAAGTTCGAACATAATTGGAACGAAAGACGGCATATTCTCTATGTAACTAAAACTAGGCTTACCACCAATGTCCTGAGGCCAATCCTCTATCATGATATAATTCATCATAAGAGTAGCTACAGAAAGACCAATACAGCCATAAATGAAAGATGTTATGGCAATACGTGTTGGAGCCAGACCCATGGCTTTGTCCAAACCATGAACAGGAAATGGACAATAAACTTCTTCGATGTGATGCTTGGCTGCCTTTACCCGTTTAACGGCAAGCATTAGCACGTCATCATCATCATAATATGCATGTATCGCTTTAGATGCCATAGCTATTGTTTCTTATTGTTTAATAATATTGCTTGACCTGCCCAATCATCTCTTTGCGCCCTACCTGGGAACGATTCGGTAATTGAATCTAACAAATCATACTCTTTATTGGTCATTCTACCTACCTGGGCAAAAGTGAAAATTCCAATTCCATTAAGAGTTGCTTCCATCTGTGGCCCAACACCTTTAATTTCTTTAAGATTATCTGCCGTCTCTTTAGTAGCATCAAATTTACCGATAGTACTTAAAAGCTCCGATACACTTTCGCTAGTATCTTGCTGAGGAACAACTTCACCCATCAAAACATCATCAGTAATAACTTCCTCTTTTGTAGTCGTTTCAGTTAATTTAGTAATCTGATATAATGGCTGACCCGCATCTCTCAATTTCTTGTACTTGCTTCCAGACGATTTCAAAATAGATTTAACCTCTGCCTGAGCAATTACCGGGAACGTTCTAGCGTACAGTAAGAACAATACAAAGAAGAATCCAATAGTACCTACAAAGATTCCTATATCCACAAACGTTGGTGAGAACATCGTCCAAGAAGATGGAAGGTAATCACGGTGAAGCGAAGTAACGATAATTACAAAACGTTCAAACCACATACCTATGTTCACTACAATAGAAATTGCAAATGAGAACATGATACTCGTACGTAATTTTTTGAACCACATAAACTGTGGAGAGAATACATTACAAGTCATCATTGACCAATATGCCCACCAGTAAGGTCCGGTTGCTCTGTTCAAGAATGCGTATTGTTCGTACTCTACACCAGAATACCAAGCCATAAAAAGTTCTGTTATGTAAGCACAACCTACAATAGAACCTGTTAACATGATAACGATGTTCATTAACTCAATATGTTGAACAGTAATATAATCTTCTAAATGACACACTTTACGCATGATAATCAAAAGCGTGTTCACCATTGCAAATCCAGAGAAAATTGCACCAGCAACAAAGTATGGAGGGAATATAGTTGTATGCCATCCTGGTATTACTGCAGTTGCAAAGTCAAAAGATACAATGGTATGTACAGAAAGTACAAGTGGCGTAGCCAAACCAGCCAAAACCAATGATACTTCTTCAAAACGCTGCCAATCTTTTGCTCTACCACTCCATCCAAAACTTAAGAGACCATATATCTTCTTTTGGAAAGGAAGTACCGCTCTATCACGAATCATCGCAAAATCAGGAAGCAAACCTGTCCACCAGAAAACCAATGATACAGATAAATAAGTTGAAATTGCAAATACATCCCAAAGTAACGGTGAGTTAAAGTTCACCCATAGTGAACCAAATTGGTTAGGAATAGGTAATACCCAGTACGCCAACCAAGGACGACCCATGTGAATAATTGGGAACAGACCCGCCTGAACAACAGAGAAAATAGTCATAGCCTCCGCTGAACGGTTAATAGCCATTCTCCATTTTTGACGGAACAATAATAGTACAGCGGATATTAGAGTACCCGCGTGACCGATACCTACCCACCAAACAAAGTTGGTAATATCCCAAGCCCAGTTCACGGTCTTGTTCAAACCCCATGTTCCAATACCGGTAGAGACTGTATAAATAATACAACCAACACCCCAAAGAAATGCCACTAAGGCAATGGAAAACACAATCCACCAATGCTTATTGGCCCTACCCTCAACCGGAGCGGCAATATCCACACTAACATCGTGGTAGCCTTTATCCCCGACAACTAAGGGCTTTCGTATAGGTGCTTCGTAATGCGACGCCATATAATTCTATTATAGTTGTTTACTTAAATACGGTTTTATGCTTCGATCGTGTTCCTAACCTTAACATGATAGAACACATTTGGTTTAGTTCCCACATGCTCCAATAAATGGTACATACGGTTACTTTCTACCAATTCGGAAACTTCACTTTCCTTATCATTAACATCTCCAAAGACTATTGCTCCTGTACCACATGCAGATGAACACGCTGTCTGAAACTCTTCATCTTTAACAAGACGTCCATCCCTTTTAGCATCTAAGATAGACTTTTGAGTCTTCTGAATACACATAGAACATTTTTCTATAACCCCTCTTGAACGAACGTTTACATCAGGATTCAATACCATCTTGCCCAAGTCATTGTTCATGTGGTAATCAAACTCGTCATTGTTGTTATACAAGAACCAGTTGAACCTACGAACTTTGTATGGACAGTTGTTAGCACAGTATCTTGTACCTACACAACGGTTATACGCCATATGATTCTGACCTTGACGGCTATGTGATGTTGCCGCAACCGGACAAACCGTTTCACATGGTGCGTGATTACAGTGCTGACACATTACTGGCTGAAAAGCTACTTGCGGATTAGCTGCTGGATGCTCCAACTCACCAAAGCCACTTAAAGAACCTTTATCACCTGTTAAACCATCAAATTCATCTTTCTTGATATTATCTCCCTCAAAAGTATCTTCTGAAGAATAATATCTATCGATACGCAACCAGTGCATATCCCTACTCTTTCTAACTTCTTCCTTACCTACCACCGGAACGTTGTTCTCTGCATGACAAGCAATAACACAAGCACCACAACCGGTACATGCATTTAAGTCTATTGACATGTTAAAGTGATGACCGATAGAACGATCAAAACTATCCCATAAATCTACAGATGTAGCAGGAACCTCTTGATGGTCTAATGACACCACAGGTTGCTCGTTCCATTCTGCGTGATCTTTTGTATTAAATATCTCTAAGGTAGTCTCCTTAATGATATCTCCTCTACCCATTAAAGTCTTATGCAACTGAATACATGCAAATTCATGCATTCCAGAAGCCTTCTCTATAGTTGCAGCTTGCACACTATTAAAGTCTTGATATAAAGGATAAGCATTTACACCAGTCTGCATCTCAGTTTTCATACCAACTTTTCTTCCGTAACCGAAAGAAAGACCGATAGAACCAATAGCTTGACCTGGCTGGATGATTACAGGAATATTATTTACTACAACACCATTTACGGTAACATTGGCATAACTACCATCTAAACCACCGTTAGCCACATGCTCGTTTACAAAACCTAAACGCTCTGCATCTGCCTTAGAAACAGTAACATAGTTATCCCAAGATACTCTAGTAATAGGATCAGGGAATTCTTGTAACCAAGGGTTATTTGCTTGTTGTCCAGCACCCATACCCGTTTTAGAGTACAAAGTAAGCTCAACACCACCACCACTTGTAGCGTTAACCAAGCTATTAATTGCGGTTGCAATAGGAATTCCTGATTGCGCAACAACTTCCTCTACAACATCAACAGCTTCTTTATCTACTTCAGCAGAAACTGTATTCTCAGGATCAGCATCAGTACTAGAAGCCAAAGTCATACCTGCAGCAGAATAAACACCATCATGAAGTGCTTTGTTCCAATCGTTACCAGCCAAAATTGACTGAGTCCAAGTTTCCTTTACGTATTCGTAGTATGATTTATCGCTACCTAACCAAGTTAATAAAGCTGTTTGAAACTGTCTTGTATCAAAAAGCTCTTTAATAGTTGGTTGAACCAAACTGTATTGCCCTTTCTTGATCTGAGTATCACCCCATGATTCTAGGAAGTGGTTAGCAGATGCGGTATACTGAGCAACTTCCGTAGTTTCGTTCCAGTTATTAGAAAACACAACCGAAAGACCTACTTTCTCAACACCTTCTTTGAAATCTGCCGCATTTGGCAAAGTATACATAGGGTTGACACCATCTACTAATAACGCACCAACTTTGCCCGCTTTCATATCAGAAATCAACTTCTGTACCGCCATAACATTACCTTGTCTAACATAACGAGGAGAAGCAGCATCAAATGCTTTACTTCCCAACATTTCGTTTATTGCAAGCACAACCGTTTGGGCGTTTATATCATCTAGACCTGTAACAATTACAGCTCCACTTTTATTTTTTCGTATTTCAGCAGCAACGTCGTCAATAGTCTTTTGAACATTCTCAGAAAGTTCACCACCAACACTTGTTCCGTTTAACTTAGCATACAACTGAGCCAAAGCTATTTTCTGTTGCATTGGAGTTAAAGGCACACGCTTATCAGCATTGGCACCACTCAAACTCATATTCGCCTCAAACTGTACGTGACGAGACATTTTACCGTTTTTAGGCACTCTACCTTTTGCATAACCGCCATCATAGCCACCACCTTGCCAATCCCCTAAGAAATCCGCTCCGAAAGAAACTATAAGTTCAGCTTTTTCAAAATCGTAATCTGCCAATGCACGCTCACCGTATTTTGCTTCAAAAGCACTAGCCGCTGCATCCTCTGAAATAGCATCATAAACCACATGGTTTACATTACTATATTCAGCCTTTAAGTCACCAATTAGTCTATCCGTAGAAGGACTAGCATAAGTTTGAGTCAACAATGCAATTTGCTGACCTGAGCCTTTAAGACTTCCCAACTTTGCTTTAACGGCCGCATCTAAAACAGACCATTCAGTAGGCTCACCATTTGCCATGGGACCCTGTAAGCGCGTACTATCATATAATGAAAGTACAGATGCCTGAACTCTAGCATTTGCAGAACCCGCTACTTTAGCATCTTTATTATTTTCAACTTTAATTGGACGACCTTCTCTTGTCTTTATAAGAATACTTGCAAAATCAAAACCGTTTGCTATAGTAGTCGCATAAAAATTTGCAACACCAGGAATAATATTTTCCGGCTGAACAACATAAGGAATAGATTTATGCACAGGTCCTTCACAGGCAGCCAATGAAGCGGCTGCTGTACTAAAACCTACGTACTTGAGGAAATCTCTTCTGTTAGTAGATGTAGCGGATAGACTTTCTTTGTCACCCAAAAAATCATCTACAGGAATCGGTTCAACAAACTCGTTCTGCTTTAGCGTCTCAACAATGGAATCGTTCGGATTTAACTCCGCCTCGTTCTTCCAATATTTTTTGTTTGATGCCATACGTTTTTATGTAATTAGCTACTTTCTAGTTCGATTAATAATGACACTTTCCACATTCCAAACCACCCATTTGTGCGGCCGTCAACTTTTCAACACCATATTTCTTGGAAAGCTCGGTATGAATTTTATCGTAGTATGCGTTACCCTCAACTTTAATTTCAGTCTCACGGTGACAGTTAATACACCAACCCATAGTCAAAGGAGAGAATTGATACATAACCTCCATTTCCTCTACAGGACCATGACACTGCTGGCATTCAATTCCAGCAACACTTACGTGCTGAGAGTGATTAAAATATGCAAAGTCTGGCAAATTATGAATACGCACCCATTCAACCGGCTTGCTTTCACCTGTATATTTTTGATTCTCCTCATCCCACCCTACAGCGGCATATAACTTCTTAATCTCTTTGTTATAATCAACACCATACTCACGCTTACCTTCTTCCAAGGTCTCGTCAGCAACTTGATAAATTGATTTATGACAATTCATACACACATTAAGTGCAGGAATACCGGAAGTCTTAGATACCCGCGCAGAAGAGTGACAGTACTTACATTCTATTTTATTATCACCAGCATGAATACGGTGAGAATAATGAATTGGCTGTATTGGCTGATAGCCTTGATCAACACCAACTTGCATCATCCAACCATAAGCAAAATAAGCACTACCCAATAATAGAAAAATAACGGTTACCAAAACTAAAAACTGATTTTTAGCAAAAGCTTTCCACAAAGGCAATCGTTTTGCAGACGCTTCATCTTCTAAAACAACTCCGTTTGCCTCTGCAATTCTTCTAAGGGTTTTATTCACCAAGAACAACATCCCAACCAAAAGTGCAAACACAAGTGCAAGAGCACCCAAAATAACTTCGTTTGATATTCCTCCTGAAGCAGCAGCGCCCGAAGCAGCTGCAGCATCTTCACCAGCAGCGGCCGGAGCAGCTGTTTTTGGCGGAGCAGCCGTGTAAGCTAAAATATTATCTATATCCTCATTAGAAAACGTTGGAAAAGGAGTCATTGCCGCTTGATTGTACTCAGCGTACACCTTTTTAGCATAAGCATCTCCCGAAGCAATTAAACCTGGGCTGTTTTTAATCCACTTGTATAACCACTCACGATCTAAACCTTCATCGTCGGACAACCTAGTCTCTACATTAGCTAGAGCCGGCCCGGTCATTTTACGATTCAAAGCGTGACAAGCAGCACAGTTTTGATTAAATAGCGCTTTCCCTTTTGCAGGATCTCCCGCACCAGCAGCCTCAGTAGCAGCTTCGTCTGCAGCACCGTCTTCTTGAGCAGATATAGAAACGGAAAATAACAGGAAAACAAATAGAGTTACACCTAAAACCTTAGAAATCGAATGGCGGTACGGAACCTTTTTCATATGAATCTTATTTCTATCGATATTTTGGCACGATAATTTCATTTAGAGAAATACTTATATTGTTATTATCAGTGCTAAAATCGAAGGCAAAAATAAGCATTAGACTTTATTTTGAAAATGTTAACGGATCTATAATGCACAATTTATAATTATTCTAAATAAAACGCGGCTCTATTGATTACTTACGAATAAACTACTTTTGCATAAAATATTAAAACCCAATTATTTCACTACAATGAAGACAATTTTTGTACTTAGTTTCACCATGGCGTCTTTAACATTTAGTTATGCCCAACAAGGCCAAATTAACATTGAACAAGACGAAAAAATCACGGATTTAATCGAAATATACAAGACTTCAAACGAAAGTTCGGATTATTATCGCATTCAAGTCGGCTTTGGCTCTTACAGCAAAGCACAAAATCTCCAAAATAATGTGGAGCAAGATTTTCCAGACCTTCCCTCCAAAATTGATTTTGATTCCCCCACATATCGAGTTAGAGTGGGTAGATTCCAAAACCAGTTAGATGCCGAAAGAAAATTTAAAGAAGTCCGGAAAAAATATCCTGACGCCATGTTATTAAAACCAAAAAAATCGACCCGTTAAGGTCGATTTTTTTTTACAATTTATTATTAGATAAGCTCTCAATCGTATTCTAAACCTAGGTTTATTTAGACTTCAGCTTCTTTTTAACCTCTACTTCTCTGAAAGTCTCTACAATATCTCCTTCCATTATTTCATTGAAGTTCTTCACCTGAAGACCACAATCATAACCTTTGGCTACTTCCTTAACATCATCCTTGAAACGTTTCAAAGAAGATAGCTCTCCAGTATGAACAACAACACCATCTCGTATAAGACGCATTCCTGCAGAACGGTATATCTTACCTGTTGTAACCATACAACCAGCAATTGTACCAACTTTTGATATTTTAAAGGTCTCTCTAATCTCTGCAGTACCAGTAATCTCCTCTTTTATCTCTGGAGAAAGCATTCCCTCCATAGCGTCTTTAAGGTCATTAATAGCATCGTATATAATAGAGTACATTCTGATATCAATTTCCTCTTTCTCTGCTACATCTCTAGCATTACCCATTGGCCTTACATTAAAGCCGATAATAATTGCGTCAGACGCAGAAGCTAGCAACACATCAGATTCGGTAATAGCACCAACACCTTTATGTATAATATTAACTTGAATTTCTTCTGTAGATAATTTCTGGAAAGAATCGGTTAATGCTTCAACAGATCCATCAACATCACCTTTCAAGATAATGTTCAGCTCTTTAAAGTCACCTAAAGCAATTCTTCTTCCAATTTCATCTAGAGTAATATGACGTTGAGTTCTAACTGACTGCTCACGTTGCAATTGCGAACGCTTGGTAGCAATCTGTTTAGCTTCTCTCTCATCCTCAAGTACATGAAACTTATCACCTGCTTGTGGCGCACCATCAAGACCTAAAATAGATATTGGTGTAGCTGGACCAGCTTCTTTAACGATATTTCCACGTTCATCCTGCATGGCCTTAACTTTACCACTATTGGTACCCGCCAAAACGTAATCACCAATTTTAAGGGTTCCGCCTTGAACTAATATAGTAGAGACGTAACCACGTCCTTTATCCAAAAATGCTTCAACAACAGTACCGTTAGCTCTCTTATTGGGGTTAGATTTAAGCTCTAATAATTCAGCTTCTAGCAATACTTTTTCAAGTAATTCTTTTACTCCTTCACCAGTTTTTGCTGAAATATCCTGTGATTGAATCTTACCGCCCCAATCTTCCACCAACAAATTCATCTGCGCTAAGCTGTCCTTAATTTTCTCAGGATTCGCTGCCGGTCTATCAATTTTGTTTATTGCAAATACAATTGGCACACCCGCTGCTTGCGCATGGCTAATTGCTTCTTTCGTCTGTGGCATGATTGAATCATCCGCAGCAATTACAATAACCGCAATATCCGTAACCTGAGCACCCCTTGCCCGCATAGCGGTAAAGGCTTCGTGACCTGGTGTATCCAA
Organism: Zobellia nedashkovskayae; assembly: GCF_015330125.1. Taxonomy (NCBI): domain Bacteria; kingdom Pseudomonadati; phylum Bacteroidota; class Flavobacteriia; order Flavobacteriales; family Flavobacteriaceae; genus Zobellia; species Zobellia nedashkovskayae. The sequence goes on from NZ_JADDXR010000002.1 coordinate 710,792, forward strand.
AAATGTAATTTTCTGACCACCTTCTAGCGTAACACCATAAGCACCAATGTGCTGTGTAATTCCACCACTTTCTCCTGCAATTACGTTAGCCTGTCTAACATAATCCAATAAAGATGTTTTACCGTGATCTACATGCCCCATTACTGTGACAATAGGTGCACGTGGCTTTAAATCTTCCGGAGCATCTGCTTCAACTTCTATAGACTCTTCAAGGTCTGCTGTAACAAATTCCACTTCAAAACCAAACTCTTCCGCAACAATAGATAAAGTTTCAGCATCTAGACGTTGGTTCATCGTAACCATAATACCAAGAGACATACATGCCGAAATAATTTCGGTTGTAGAAACTTCCATCATAGTAGCAACCTCACCTACGGTTACAAACTCTGTAACCTTCAACACTTTGCTCTCTAATTCTTGCTGCTCAAGATCTTTTTCCGTTTGTTGACGGTGTTGATCCCTTTTATCTCTTCTGTACTTAGCTCCTTTACCTTTTTTAGATTTACCCTGTAATTTCTCTAAGGTCTCTCTAATCTGTTTTTGTACGTCTACTTCAGTAGGCTCTACCTTAGGAGCTCCAAAACGTGAATTTCCTCCACCTGGACTTTTCCTAGCTGCTGGACCAGTACCACGAGGTCTTGGTGCATTAGGCTTGGCATTACTACCAGGGCTACTTACTATACGTCTTCTTCTCTTCTTACGATCAGCATTAGAATCAGAACCCGCCTTAGCATCTTCTTTCTTCTTCTTAGGTTTATTGAACTGGGAAAGGTCAATTTTAGCCGTAATCTTAGGACCTGTAAGTTTCTTGTATTTTGTGGTTAAGACACCATCATCCTTTTTATCTTCAGAACCTTCTTCTGTTGACGCTTCTGCCGCAGGAGCTTCGGTTTTTACCTGCTCTACTTTCTTTTCTTCAGGAGCTTTAGGCTTTTCCTCAACGGGAGCTGGCTTAGCTTTTGGTTTCTTAACAGCATCAAGATCAATTTTTGCAATGACCTTAGGCTTTTCAACTATATTTTTAGCAGGCTTATCTTCAACAACAGGTTGTTGTTTCTGTTCTACCTTCTTTGGTTGCTCTACCTCTTTTGGTTTCTCAACCTCGGCGACAACTTCTTTCTCTATCTTCTCTACTTCTTCTACTTTTTCCTCAACGGGATCAGTAGTAGCATCAACTTTAGGCTTCTTATCAGCATCAAGATCAATTTTGCCAACTGTCTTAGGCCCCTGAAGCTCAACTTTGCCAACCAGAGTTTTCTCCGCCTCAGCAGCACGTTTTTCTCTAGCTGTACGTCTATCTTCTTGCTCTTGCTCTAACTGCAATCGCAAAGCCTCTTTTTCCTTACGCTTTTCTTCACCTACTTCTTTGGAGGCGACTTTTTTGCTCTTATCGGTCTGAAATTCTCCTTGAAGTACTTCGTAAACCTTATCGGAAATCTTTGTAGTAGGTCGCGCATCGATATCATGCCCTTTTGAGGCAAGAAAATCAACAGCCCTATCCAAAGAAATATTAAACTCTTTGAGGACCTTATTAAGCCTAATTTTTGCAATGTCTGCCATAAATACTTTCTCCTAATTCTCTTTAATCCTTGCTAATATACAGAACTCCAATGGGGTTTTACAATCCAACACATTAGCAGAATTTTCCGCTAAAGTATTAAAACCCGTGACGAGTTCATAGCTAATCTTCTAATTCTTCTTTCAGAATACGCACAACTTCTGAAATAGTTTCCTCTTCCAAGTCGGTACGTTTTACTAAATCAGCTACATCTTGCTCTAAAATACTACGAGCTGTATCTAATCCTATTTTCTTGAATTCTTCAATAATCCAAGCATCAATCTCATCTCTAAACTCTGTCAACTCAACATCTTCCTCAACACCTTCTCTAAACACATCTATCTCATAACCAGTTAACTGACCAGCTAATCGAATGTTATGCCCACCACGACCAATAGCTTTAGAAACCTCTTCAGGTCTTAAGTAGACTTGCGCCGTCATCTTCTCGTCATTCAACTTCACAGAAGACACTCTTGCAGGACTCAACGCCCTAGTCACCATTAACTGCGGGTTGGCAGTCCAATTGATAACATCAATATTTTCATTACCCAATTCACGAACTATCCCGTGAATCCTAGAACCTTTCATACCTACACAGGCTCCTACAGGATCAATACGGTCATCATATGAATCAACAGCAACCTTTGCTTTTTCACCTGGTATACGAACAACCTTTTTGACTGTAATAAGACCGTCGTAAACTTCTGGAATTTCTTGAAAAAATAATTGTTCCAAAAATTTAGGAGAGCTCCTAGACATAATAATCGTTGGTTTGCTACCCTTTAACTCTACACTCTCGATTACACCACGAACATTATCTCCTTTTCTAAAGAAGTCAGATGGTATCTGTCTATCTTTTGGTAAAATAATCTCATTACCCTCATCATCTAACAAAATAATTGCTTTATGACGAATATGATGCACCTCTGCAGTATAAATCTCACCCTCAAGTTCCTTAAAGTGCTTGTAAATGGTTGTATTATCGTGCTCGTGAATTTTTGAAATCAAGTTTTGACGAAGCGCCAAAATAGCTCTTCTTCCCAAATCTATAAGCTTCACCTCTTCAGAAACATCTTCACCAACTTCAAAATCCGGCTCAATTTTACGTGCCTCCGTAAGTGATATCTCTTCGTTTGGCTCTTCTACCTCACCATCTTCTACAACTATACGGTTTCTCCAAATCTCTAAATCACCTTTATCAGGGTTGATAATGATGTCAAAATTGTCATCAGAACCAAATTTCTTCTTAAGAGCACTTCGGAAAACATCTTCCAAAATGGCCATTAAGGTTACTCTATCTATGTATTTGTCGTCTTTAAATTCCGAAAAAGACTCAATCAGTGCAATATTTTCCATTATGCTACTATTACCTTTAAAATTTTAAAATGACTTTTGCTTCTTTAATATCAGAAAAATTGATTTGCTCTTTTTTCTGAACTGTAACTTTCCCTTTTCCAATAGGTTTGGGCTCCCGTGCCTTCCATTCCAGCACAATACCTTCATCGTTAGTTCCGGTTAAATTCCCCTCAAACTCACCCCCTTGGGTTCTTACCGCAAGCTTTCGACCAATATTCTTTACGTACTGCCTTGGCATTACTAGTGGGGATGCCGCTCCCGAGGAAGTAACCTCTAACGAAAAATCATACTCCTCTCGATCTAATTCATTCTCGATTGCCCGACTAATTCTAACACAATCTTGCACTGTCACCCCTTCATCACCATCCAAAACCACCCTAATGGTATTGTCCGCTAACATCGAAAATTCGATTAAAAACAATGAGCCATCTTCTTCCAGGGCATCACTTAAAAGGGTTTCAACCTTACTCTTCAACATAACATTTAGAAATAAAAAAGAGGACTAAATTGTCCCCTCATGAATACTTTTATATCCTTTCAGTCCCGCAAATATACAATTTTTTTGTTTCCCGCAATATCCGATTCACCTAAAGAGTTCTATATCATATCAATTCATGCTAAATTAACGATTTAATAGTACTTTTAAACATCTCAACCAAACTAATAACCATGGAAATACTCTCATCTTATAATATGATTATTGGCGCTTCCGCCATAGTCATTATCTCTTTTTGGTTCAACGGCATCTCAAAAAAAACCAACATCCCGTCCGTTCTCATGCTAATTGTTTTGGGTGTTGCCCTTCAATTTGGTCTTAAATATGTTATTGGAACCGAAATAGACTTCGAGAAAAATCTTCGTGGCACTTTAGAGATAATAGGTACTGTTGGATTGATTATGATTGTACTTGAAGCCGCCCTAGAGCTTGAGCTAAAACGCGAAAAACTAATACCCATACTTAAATCTATGGCTATTGCCCTTATAGGTCTTGTTGCTTCTGCCTGGGTAGCCGCCCTAGTACTTTATCAGTTTATTGACGGTATGACTATGCAGTCCGCATGGCTATACGCCACCCCCCTTTCCATTCTATCGAGCGCTATAATCATCCCCAGTGTCAGTAGCCTAAAGGAGGACAAGAAGGAATTCCATATTTACGAAAGTACCTTTTCAGACATCATGGGTATTATGATGTTCTATTTCCTTACAGGAGGACTAGACCCTGAAACTGATTCTGGGCCCGTTGCTTTTGCAGGAAACATTGTCCTAACCATAGTTATTGCCATAATTGCCAGTTATGCACTAGTACTCATTTTTCAGAAAATTAAAAGTCAGGCTAAACAATTTTTATTAATAGCCGTATTACTTCTTTTATATGCTATTGGGAAAAAGATGCACCTCTCCTCACTTATCATAATTTTGATATTTGGCTTGGTGATTGCGAACGTAAAATTGTTTTTTCCCGGTAAGACCGCCATTTTTCTTGAAAAGGAAAAAATGCAACAGGTTTTTCACGAACTACATATCATTACCCTAGAAACAGCGTTTGTAGTCCGTACTTTTTTCTTCGTGATTTTTGGAGTTACAATCGTACTTGCCTCGCTTATGAGTCTTAATGTTGCTATGGTGAGTATTCTGATTATCGCATCTATATATGTTATTCGGTTCCTTATTTTAAGAATTTTTATCGGAAAAGATATTTTACCACAGGCTTTTATAGCCCCAAGAGGGTTGATTACCATATTATTGTTCTATGCTATTCCCACAGAAGCAGAAGTTGCAGGGTTTGAATCTGGAATTCTGTTGTTTGTTATTATTGCCACAAGTTTAATTATGACCTGGGCCATGATACGGGACAAAAAGAAAATGGGTACGATGCTAGATGAGATTGATGAAGAAATTTTAGCCCGTAATGAAGCCGAAGATCAACTTAACGAACATAACTCCGAAACTCTAGAAACAGAACTAAACGAAGAAACCATAAAAAATAAGGAAGACACTCCCGGAGAGATAGAAGGCACAGGACTGGACAACACTCCTATTTAGTGTGAAAAACAAAAAACCCGATACTTTGCAGTATCGGGTTTTAAAATTTCTGTTGGCCTACTAGGACTCGAACCTAGAACGACTGTACCAAAAACAGCTGTGTTGCCAATTACACCATAGGCCATTACCGTAAATATCGCTGAAACAAGTTCAGCATTTGAGCGTGCAAATTTAAAACAAAGTTTTGTTTACACAAACATTTTTTACAACAAAAAATCAAAATCCTCACAACTCACAGATTTCCAGCATTATAAAATTAACAAATAAATTCATTTCTATCCAGCAAGACCAGCTCACAAGGCGGTAACTGTGTGCAAATCTATATTCATCTTACAAAGAGCTTGTTAAAGGTTTATCAAAAATGACCATCCATATCTATATTAATTAGTAAATTCGCCGCATTGGTTAAACCTCATAGTACATGTTTTCAAAGAACTTCGAAAAATGGGACAATCTTCTTGGATGGTCCGTCTTTTTTATAGCCCTAATTACCTATGCAATCACTGTTGAACCCACGAACAGCTTTTGGGATGCCGGTGAATACATTGCCACTTCGGCAAAACTTCAGGTAGGTCACCCACCCGGAGCACCGTTGCTTCAAATGATCGGCGCCTTTTTTGCAATGTTCGCTATTGAACCCGATCAAGTGGCTCGCATGGTGAACTACGTTTCTGGTGTATCAAGCGCATTTACTATTCTTTTTATGTTTTGGACGATTACCAATCTTACCCAAAAACTTATAAAAAGTAAAGATGATGTTATAACGAATAGTAAGGCTATCGCCATTTTTGGTAGCGGTATTGTTGGTTCTCTTGCCTTCACCTTTTCTGATAGTTTTTGGTTTAACGCAGTAGAGACAGAAGTTTACTCCACAGCTAGCCTACTCATGGCTCTATTGCTTTGGCTAGGTCTAAAATGGACAGATGATCTTGAAAACCCGAGAGGAAACAAATGGATTGTTCTTATTTCGTATGTAGTGGGACTTACTTTTGGTGTTCAGTTTATGGGCTTTTTAGCCATACCATCAATTGGATTACTTTTCTATTTTAAAAAGTACAAAACAACGACCGTAAAGAACTTTCTAATTGCGAATATTGCCGTAATTGCGGTATTAATGTTGGTTTACAAATTCTCGCTAACCTATGTTTTAAACCTTTTTGGTTGGGCAGAAGTCTTCTTTATCAACAATATTGGTCTTCCATTCAACTCAGGAACTATAATTATGGGGCTCATATTTATAGCCGCATTCTATTTTGGATTAAACTACACCCGAAAGAATAATTTTAAAATAGCAAATACCATTGTTCTTTGTTTGATGTTTCTATTCTTAGGTTTTTCTTCTTGGATGATGCTTCCTATTCGTGCAAATGCAAGAGTAGTCATTAACGAAAATAACCCAGAAGACGCACGTGCTTTGCTAGCCTATTACAATCGTGAACAATACCCAGGTGTTGACAGTCCCGTTTACGGAACCTACTACTCCAATACTTTTGGAGCAGGTGGCGAAGACAAAGACGAGGCCCCTAAATATGAAAAAGACGAAAAAACAGGTAAATACGTAATTGTAAATTACTACAAAGGAGCCATACCGGGAGATGACCCTAAACATATTGGCTTTTTACCACGTATGTGGAGCGGTCAGAATGCAGAAAATTACATGCGGTATTTTGGCCCATTAGATTTTAAGATGACACAATCTAATGAAGAGCTAAGAAAAGCGGTATCCCAAGTAAAAGATGGTTTTGCCAATGGCGAAATAGATGCCGAACAATATATTAGCTTCCTAAGAAGGTTTAGTGATTACATTGAAGTACAGCCACCATCAGTTTGGCAAAACGTAAAGTACATGGTGCAATTTCAGTTTGGATACATGTACTGGCGTTATTTTATGTGGAATTTTACAGGAAAAAACAATGACGTTCAAGGTCGCTACAACGGAAACGGAGAATGGCTCAGCGGAATTGACTTAGTTGATAGCCCTCGTTTGGGGAGCCAAGACAACTTACCTGATGAAGTTAAGAATAACAAAGCCAGAAATACTTATTTCTTTTTACCCCTTATATTAGGTATTGTGGGCATCTTGTTTCAAATAAGTAAAAACCCAAAACAGTTTTGGGTACTTTTAATATTCTTTTTATTCACTGGTCTCGCTATACAATTTTATACCAATCCATACATCTTTCAGCCGCGTGAGCGAGATTACTCGCTCGTTGGTTCTTTTTATGTTTTTGGAATATGGATAGGTCTTGGGGTTTATGGCCTTTTTGATGAACTTAAAAAATACCTCACTCCAAAAATATTGGCACCAGCAGTAACTATAACCTGCCTTTTGGCCGTTCCTACGGTAATGGCAATACAGAACTGGGATGACCACGATAGATCTAATCGTTTTACCGCTAATTCATCGGCTAAAGCTTATTTAGATTCTTGCCAAGAAGATACTGGCGCTATACTCTTTACTATTGGAGATAATGATACCTTCCCGCTTTGGTATGCTCAAGAAATTGAGGGTTATCGGACAGATGTGCGTATTATCTGTACCAGCCTTTTTGAAACAGATTGGTATATAGACCAGATGAAGAGAAAGGCTTACGAGAGCGAAGCCATACCTTCACAAATTGCCCACGACAAGTACCGTTGGGGATCTCGTGACGTACTATACTACCAAACGGTAGATCCACTTTTCAACAAAAAAATATCTGAAAGCCGTTGGTCTATTCAAGATTTCATAAAGTGGGTAGATAGTGACAATCCCCAGACGAAATTGAAATACATTTTAGAAAGGCAAGAGAACATTGATTTAGATGCTTATTCCGAAAGTAGCCAAAACATTGTTTATTACCCTACGAACCTGCTCCGTATACCGGTAAACAAAAAGAATGTTCTAGAAAGTGGACTGGTAAAAGAGAAGGATTCTGCGTTAATCGTTGACTATATAGATATTGACCTACCTAAAAGCGCAATTACCAAAAAGAGCATGATGATGTTAGACATCATAGCTAATAATGACTGGAAACGCCCTATTTACTTCTCTGGAGGTAGTTTTGATGATGCCGAATTTATTTGGATGAAAGACTATTTACAATTAGATGGAATGGCCTACAAATTGGTACCGATTAAAACAGAACGAAGAAATTCTTTTGAAATGGGCCGTATAGATTCTGACCTAATGTACGACGTAGTCACCAATTGGGATTGGGGTAACTCTGGCGAAGACATCTACCATGATCCGCAAACGCGTATTCAAGGGCTGTCTTACCGTAGCAACTTAGCTAGACTACTTGAGCAGCTATTGAAAGAAGATGACATAGAGAGGGCAAAAAACATCATAGACATCTCTATTAAAAACCTTCCGGTAGAAGATTTTGGATACTACACCTTTGTTGAACCTTTTGTTGATGGTTATTACAAAGTTGGCGAAACAACAAAAGCACGAGAGCTTTTTGGAAAATTAAAATACATCTACCAAGATCGTCTGGATTACTACTCAGGTATTCCTTTGGAAGAGCAGTACGAGAAAATAGACGAAATCATAGCCGACATGGAAGGATATAGAAGAAACATAGATATCCTAATAGGCAATAATGATCGTGATATGGCTGAGAAAGAAACCTTAATATTCAATGAATATATAGACAAGTTTCAGCACTTCTATAAAGATAATATTCTAAAGGAAGATGATATGGAGCCTAGTCAAAACCCTGACTTAGAAGATAGCGTTTCTATTTCGGACACCACTGCTATAGATGCCGCTACCACAGAGGAAAAGACATTGGATACCACTCTAGTACCAAGCACCAATTAAGTTCATCCGCATTTAAGCGAACTAAAAAACGCCGCTACATAATGAATGTAGCGGCGTTTTTTTTATTTTAATATGAAGAGGATAAAATTACCCTGAGACTTCATGAGAAATAATATTATTAAAGCACTATAGGTATTCGTTTAGAATCCCAATAAGCGTATTAGCATCTTGCTCACCACTCTGGCGCCATACCATTTCGCCTTTCTTGTAAATCATTAAAGTAGGCAACCCTTTAACACGAAGTGCCTGGGCAAGCTCTTTATTCTTATCTACATCAATTTTTATAACCTTGCCTTTATCACCTAAGGCAGCAGCTACATCGCGTAGAACGGCATGCATTGCATTAGATTGCTCGTTCCAATCCGCATAAAAATCCAAAAGAACAGGAATTTTTAAATCTATTAGTTCACCAAACTTTGACATAAGTAGTTATTGGGTTAGGAGCCAAAAGTAAGAAAAATTGTTAAATTGCCACCTATAGCCCCAATTTTATAGACTTTTGGAGGCGTTAAAATCGTGTTAAGCTTTCTTTTTAAGCGTAATTACCGTTATCTCAGGCCAAATACCAACTCTACCCGGATACCCTAAAAAGCCAAAACCTCTGTTGACATTTATATACTGACCCAGCTCTTTATATATACCTGCCCAATATCTATAACGCCATTTTACAGGACTCCATTTTATCCAACCAGGTATTTCAATACCAAACTGCATACCATGTGTATGGCCGCTTAATGTAAGGTGATAATGATACTCATCATGCAATACCACATCTTCCCAATGAGATGGGTCATGACTCATCAGTATTTTAAAATCGTCTTTATTAATATCAGCAACTGCTTTTTTAAGGTCACCTGCTTTTTTGAAGCCGCCACGACCCCAATTTTCTACACCTACTAAAGCAATCTTATCATCGCCTCTCTTTAAATATCGGTTTTCGTTCAATAAGAGGTCAAAACCTATATTACGTTGAAGGGTTTTCAAATCCTCTAAATTCTGATGCTTCGCCTCTTCTGTATCCCAATCTACATAATCTCCATAATCATGGTTTCCTAAAATTGAAAACTTACCGTCTTTCGCATCAAGAGTTGCAAAAAGGTCCGCCCAAGGTTCCATTTCGGTAGCCATATTATTTACCAAATCACCGGTAAAAAGAATAACATCACTTTTCTGCTTATTCACAAGGTCAATAGCATATTCAATCTTCTTTCTATTATCAAAACTACCACTATGTACATCGGATATTTGGGTGATTTGATAGCCATCAAAACCATCGGGCAAATCATCAAACTCCAAATTATATTTAAGAACCTTAAAATTATACTTCCCTTTGTACATCCCATAAAGTAAGGCACCAAAAGGAATTGCCGCCAGACCAAGACCAATCATACTTAAGAATTTCCTGCGTTCGGGGAAGGTGAATTGCTTTGATTCTCCTGAAAATTTATAATAAACACTTGATAAAAACCTGAATATATCTTCCGAAAACAAGAACAAAATAGTCACTAACTCAAAAGACAGAACGGTTAACAAAAATCCAAAAGCATAGCTTTTTGGCCTACTAAGCACCCTTCCTTCTTCCTCTCCAAATGTAAATTGATAGATAAAATTCCCAAGTACCACAACAGCTACCGTTATAAAAAGGTAGTATACCCAAGGGTATCTGGTTACGGTTTTTAGAGCCTGCAAAGTATAGAGGCCCAACACAAAATAAGCGATAACAAATATAATCCAACGTAGCATAGATACAAAGGTATTTTAATCTGGTATGAGGATCACCCCATTTAGAGTTTATTTAACCCTATTTACTATATTCACGATTGTTTCTGAGTCGGTTACGGCAATTTCTGTGTCTCGCAAAAAGGAAGAAGAATTCATGGAAACCTTACTAGTATTGGGCAAGGTTCTTGAAAATTTTGTTCCCGAAAGATGAACAGCCTTGAATCCTCCATTTTTAAAATCCATAACATTGGTTGGTCTCACTCCTCCACCAGGCATTATAGTACATGTTGAAGCTTTCTTATGAAGCCTGTTCAAAAGGTCTAATCCTTCAGGAGCGGATTTTTGTTGCCCTGACGTTAATATATAATCTACATTTAAAGCTTCCAATTGGGACAAGGTTTCAAAAGGCTCTTTCACCCAATCAAATGCCCTGTGAAAAGTAAACTTTAAGTTCCCGGAAGCTTTAATCAGCTCTTCCGTTCGGTCTATATCCAACGAAAAATCCGTTTTTAAAACACCTGAAACAATTCCCTCAAACCCCAATTCTACACATAAGGCAATATCTTCCTTCATAATTTTCAACTCATCGGCAGGATAGGTAAAATCTCCACTACGCGGGCGTATCAAAATATGAATAGGGATTGAAATTCGCTCACGCACGCTTTTTAACAAACCATATGATGGAGTAATTCCACCCACAGCAAGTTCAGAGCAAAGCTCTATACGGTGGGCACCAGCCTTTTGAGCATTTAATGCAGATTGCAAGGAATTGGCACAGACTTCTACTAGCATTTTACTTATATTTAATGCCTAAGTGGCATTTTAAAACTACACCTAAAATAGAAATCTCAAGACCATGCAAAGAAGAAAGTTCTTAAAAAATTCGACCGCCGCAACGGCCGGTCTAATTTCAGCTCCTTTATTGGCTGCCCAAAACAATATATCTCCCGCCCTATCAACGAATGAAATAACACCCATAAAACCTATAGTAATATGTACTTGGGATTTTTTTAATGCATCTTCAAAAGCATGGGACGTATTAAAAGATGGCGGCTCTTCATTAGATGCCGTAACCGAAGGAGTAATGGTAGAAGAGAATGATGTAGACAACCAAACCGTTGGTGTTGGCGGAAGACCTGACCGGGACGGCAATGTTACTTTGGATTCCTGTATTATGGACAAAGATGGTAATTGTGGTGCTGTACTGGCCATGCAAAATATTGCCAATCCTATTTTAGTTGCTCGCAAGGTTATGGAAGAAACTCCACATGTCATGCTTGCCGGAAAAGGTGCAGAACAATTTGCTTATGAAATGGGATTTAAAAAAACCAATCTTCTTACCGAAAAATCAAAACAAGAATGGATGGAATGGAAGAAGACCTCACAATACAAACCCATTATTAACATTGAGAACCATGATACCATAGGTATGCTCGCCATTGATGCTAACGGCGATATTTCCGGTGCTTGTACCACAAGTGGTATGGGATATAAAATGGCTGGCCGAGTAGGCGACTCCCCAATTATTGGAGCTGGACTTTTTGTTGATAATGAAGTTGGCGGAGCTACTGCAACAGGTGTAGGCGAAGAGGTTGTTCGCACGGTAGGCAGCTTTCTTATTGTTGAATTAATGCGACAAGGGAAATCTCCCCAAGAAGCTTGTAAGGAAGGTGTAGAGCGTATTATGGCCAAGAATAAAGGCCGAGATGATTTTCAGATCGGGTTTATAGCTATTAATAAAAAAGGAGAAACTGGTGGTTATTGTGTTCATTCAGGATTCACATATCGGTCATACTCTGAAGAAGAACATGTAAATACCCCAGTTAATTCTTTTTACAAGAAGGAGTAAAACTGTATTTATATATTATGGCAAAATTGGATGAGAATATAAAAATATTGGTAAACATGAATTCATGAAATATTTGTTAGGTTTTATGCTGTTATGTTATTTACCAATATTGGCGCAAACCAAAACCTACGTAGTTCGTAAAACTCCCAATGATTTCTTAGTTACCGGAGATGGTTCTGCCAAGGAATGGGAGAATGCCATAGTACTTAGTGATTTTTCAAATCAATACCAACCCAAAAATTTACCTGAAACCAATTTTAAGGCCTTATGGTCAACTACTCATTTATATTTTCTTTACTACGTTGAAGATCATGAGATAATAACCCAACAAAGAGGTATTGAAGAATTAGATACTGCTAAATCAGACCGTGTTGAAATATTCTTTAAGCCTGACGATGAAACCAAACCCTATTATTCTCTTGAAATGGATGCACTAGGAAGACATTTAGATTCAGATGCGGATTTTTATAAAAACAATATTGATTTAGATTGGGATTGGCCTACCAATGATTTTGTCTTGAAAGCATCACAACATTCAAAAGGCTATACAGTAGAAGGGTCAATAAGCTTAGAATCGCTTCGTACATTGGGTATTTATAAAGACGATGGATTTTTAAACACCGGATTATATAGAGGTGAATATTACAGTAACGCCGATAATAAAGTTTCTATAAAATGGATTAGCTGGGTAGTTACCAGTACTGAAAGACCCAACTTTCACGTTCCGAACTCTTTTGGAATTCTTAAACTAGAGACCCTAGAATGAAGGATATTATGCAAAAGTAATCACAAATTTTTCCGCATCTAATTTATAACTTTTTACAAAAAAGGAAAATAGCTTTTATTGTGCATTCACTCCACATTCATATATTAGGGGGTATATAATATAAGATCATATAGATAATCCTCAAAAAATTTATATCAAATCTTAAAACATTAAAAAGAGTTCAAAAACTTAACTAGCTTTGGAACCTTTTGAAAAACTATAAAATGCCAGAACAAAAACGACTTTTCTTACTAGACGCTTACGCACTTATTTTTCGGGGTTACTATGCCCTTATAAAAAACCCAAGAATAAATTCTAAGGGTATGGACACTTCCGCTATTATGGGTTTTATGAATTCACTTTTTGATGTTATCAAACGTGAAAAACCTGACCACTTGGCTGTTTGCTTCGATAAAGGAGGAAGCGCCGAGCGAACAGAATTATTTCCGGAGTACAAGGCAAACCGAAATGAGACACCTGATGCCATAAAAATTGCCGTACCTTATATACAAGACATACTCAAGGCCATGCATATTCCATCTGTTGTTCTTGAAGGATGGGAAGCAGATGACATTATTGGCACCTTGGCAAAACAAGCTGAAAAAGAAGATTACAAAGTTTTCATGGTTACTCCTGATAAAGATTTTGGTCAGTTGGTTTCGGAAAACATATTCATGTATCGCCCAGCAAGAATGGGTAACGGTATAGAAATATGGGGAATTCCAGAAATACAAAAACGTTTTGGCGTGGAACGTCCCGAACAGGTAATTGATTACTTGGGAATGATGGGTGATGCGAGTGATAACATACCGGGATTACCGGGGGTTGGTGACAAAACCGCTAAGAAATTTATTGAACAATTTGGCTCTATGGAAGGCCTTTTAGCTAATACCGATAAGCTGAAAGGTAAAATGAAAGAAAAAGTTGAAGATAATAAGGAACTAGGTCTTCTTTCCAAAAAGCTTGCTACCATTTGTATCGAATGCGATGTTACCTTCAATGCAGAAGATTACGAAATGTCCGTTCCCGACAGCGAGAAAGTACAAGTCATTTTTGAAGAACTTGAATTTAGAAGGTTAAAAGATCAGTTCATAAAAATATTTTCGGGAGAAGCAGAACCCCAGACACAAGTAACTAGCACTGATACCGCAAAAAAAGAAGCAGTAACATCATCATCTGCCGGTAGCGGACAATTCTCTCTTTTCGGTGGCGATGGAGCAAGTGCTGCTACAATAACAGACAGCTCTAGTAGAAAAACGATTAAGGACATATCTCATGTTTACCAAAGTGTGGCTCCTAGCATGGCCATGAAACTATTTGTTCAAAATTTGATGAAACAGACTTCCGTTTGTTTTGATACGGAAACCACTTCGTTAAATCCGTTGGAGGCCCAACTTGTAGGTATTGCTTTTTCTTGGGAGGCCACAAAAGGATATTATATTCCATTTCCAGAAGACAAGGGAGAAGCCCAAGAACTTATAGAAATTTTACGCCCTTTCTTTGAGGCAGAAAACATTGAAAAAATAGGTCAAAACCTCAAATATGATATCAAGGTTTTAGATAAGTATGCTATTAAAGTAAAAGGAATGTTCTTTGATACTATGTTGGCGCATTACCTTATTAATCCTGATATGCGCCACAATATGGATGTACTTTCAGAAACATATTTGAACTACACCCCTATTTCAATAACCGAACTCATTGGAAAAAAAGGCAAGAACCAATTGAACATGCGCGATGTTCCCTTGGAAAAGCAAACAGAATACGCAGTAGAAGATGCCGATGTTACCTATCAATTGGCTGAACACTTCAGACCTGAGCTTGCGGAAGCAAAGACAGACGTGCTTTTTAAAGATATTGAAATACCATTGCTACACGTTTTGGCGGATATGGAACTAGAAGGCATCAATCTAGATGAGAAATTCTTGAATTCCCTTTCCGAAGACCTTAATAACGATATAAAAAATCTGGAAGAAAAAATCTATGAAGCAGCTGGTGAAGAGTTTAATATAGCATCACCAAAGCAACTAGGCGAAATTCTCTTCAGCAAAATGAAATTGGTAGATAAGCCTAAAAAAACCAAAACAGGTCAGTTTTCTACAGCCGAAGATGTACTTTCTTATCTAGCTAAGGACCATGAAATCATTAAAAATGTATTGGATTACCGAGGGCTAGCAAAGCTAAAAAGCACCTATGTAGATGCATTGCCAGAACAAGTAGAACCAACAACAGGAAGAGTACATACGGATTATATGCAAACTGTAGCCGCTACCGGCCGATTGAGCAGTAACAATCCAAACCTACAGAACATTCCGATTCGCACGGAAAGAGGTCGCCAAGTCCGAAAAGCCTTTGTACCTCGTGACGAAAATTATATTTTATTGGCAGCGGATTATTCCCAAATAGAATTACGGATTATTGCTGCATTAAGCGAAGAAACCACCATGATTGAAGCTTTCAAAAATGGCGAAGATATTCACGCTTCTACTGCTTCAAAAGTATTTAATGTGCCTATTGAAGAAGTTACCCGAGAGCAGCGTAGCAATGCCAAGACCGTTAACTTCGGAATCATTTATGGAGTTTCCGCCTTTGGATTGAGCAACCAAACCGACTTATCCCGTTCGGAAGCCAAAGAGCTTATTGACACCTATTACAAAACCTATCCAAAGCTTCGTAGCTACATGAGCGATCAAGTAAATTTTGCTCGAGATAATGGCTATGTACAAACCGTTTTAGGCCGAAGACGTTATTTAAAAGATATCAACGGAAGTAATGCCATAGTACGTGGAGCTGCAGAACGTAATGCGGTTAACGCACCTATACAGGGTAGTGCTGCGGATATTATAAAGATTGCGATGATTAACATCCATAAAAAACTTGATGAAGGCAACTACAAATCCAAAATGCTTTTACAGGTACATGATGAATTGGTATTCGATATTTTCAAACCGGAATTAGATGAGTTAAAAGGTGTCATAAAATCTGAAATGGAGAATGCTTACAAATTATCGGTGCCATTAGACGTAGAAGTTGGTATTGGGCAAGATTGGCTGGAGGCGCATTGACATACAAAACCCGCTGTTTCACAACAATTATTCGTTGAACGGGCTTTTCAGAGGTATTTTTACGGTCCTATATTATATCAAATAGGGTTATAATTTACTCAATGAAAATATTAGCATCACTTTTTATCATTCTTTTTTTCGTCTGTAACAGCCAAGCACAGGATGGCACAGAACGTAGTATTGGTCACAACACAACTGTGTCTTTAGAGAAAAAAGTAAAGGTCTTTCCAAACCCTGCAAGTAATGTAGTAAATCTTCTAGGCCTAAAAAATACATCTAAAGCAGATATATCTATAATGGATATTTACGGTAACACTGTACTTTCCCATTCTTGGGAGATTCGTAGAAACGCAATTAGCATTCCTGTATCTTCACTTGATTCTGGAGCATACATTATTACCATACATTCTAATGAACAAAAAGTTCATACCAAATTTTACAAACAATAAAGCGCTATAATACTTTTAGCTTTTTGATGTATTCCATATAATAAGGTATAATCTGAATTGGATTATAAGATACCTCTCCTCACTACTATTGCATCAAATAATTCTCAATTACCAAGAAACATTCGTTCTAAGTCTTAGTTTTTATCTAAATTCGCCCAAGAAATTGAACAAGAGCGTTTTTAACTAAAAATAATAGTGAAACACCACTTGTTTTTCAATAGAATTAGTGTACATTTGCAGCCCGTTTAACGGGATTGAAGTGTTTAATTAAAAAGTAACCGTAGTGGATACATTAAGTTATAAGACCGTTTCTGCCAATAAAGCAACCGTTGATAAGCAATGGCTATTAGTTGATGCAGAAGGAGAGACTTTAGGCCGCATGGCTTCTAAAGTCGCCAAAATGCTTAGAGGAAAACATAAGCCAAATTTCACCCCTCATGTTGATTGTGGTGATAATGTGATTGTTATCAATGCTGAGAAAATCAATTTGACCGGAAACAAATGGGATGATAAAACCTATTTGCGTTACACAGGTTACCCTGGTGGCCAACGTGCGACTTCTGTGAAAGAGCTTTTGGCCAAGAAACCTGAGCAAATCGTAGAAAAAGCGGTTAAAGGAATGCTTCCAAAAAACAGACTAGGTGCTGAACTTTTCAGAAACCTTAAAGTTTTTGTTGGAACTGCTCATGATCACGAAGCACAAAAACCACAGGTTATCAATTTAAAAGAATTTAAGTAATGGAGATCATTCATAAAATCGGCAGAAGAAAGACAGCGGTTGCTCGTGTGTATGTTTCAGAAGGAAAAGGAAACATTACCGTAAACCAGAGAGATCTTAACGATTATTTCCCAACAGCGACTCTTCAGTACAAGGTTAAACAACCTTTTGCTCTTACCGAAAACGAAGAAGCTTACGATGTAAGTGTAAACGTATACGGTGGTGGTATTACTGGTCAAGCAGAAGCTATACGCTTAGCTCTTTCTAGAGTTATGTGTGAGATTGACGAGGAGCACAGACTAGTTCTTAAACCAGAAGGTTTATTAACTCGTGACCCTAGAATGGTAGAACGTAAGAAATTCGGTCAGAAGAAAGCCCGTAAGAAATTCCAGTTCTCTAAACGTTAATATTACAATACGATTATATCGATACCCGCCCTTTGGTGGGTATCATTTTTTATATTTTTTAATCAAAGTTCATTGAAAGTTCGCTCTAAGCGGATAAATTAAATACTATTTTCTTTTAGAGAATAGTTATTCGGGAGACCTAAGAACATCTCATGTTTAAAGGCACCGATAGTTTAGCATCTAAATGCTTGAGGCTTTCCTTTTTTAAAGGAATACCACTTAGGCATTGCCAATTCATAAGAACGTAAACTAAATTCAAATGGCGAAAGTCGAAGTAAAACAGTTATTAGAAGCAGGTGTACATTTTGGTCACCTTACACGAAAGTGGAACCCTAACATGGCGCCCTACATCTACATGGAGCGTAACGGTATTCACGTTATCAATCTTTACAAAACAGTTGCAAAATTAGACGAGGCTAATGAGGCCCTTCAGAAAATTGCCGCATCTGGAAGAAAAATTCTTTTCGTAGCTACAAAAAAACAAGCAAAAGATATCGTTGCTGAGAAAGTAGCAAACGTAAACATGCCTTACATCACAGAAAGATGGCCTGGTGGTATGTTGACCAATTTTGTTACTATCCGTAAGGCGGTAAAGAAAATGGCAACTATTGACCGTATGAAAAAAGACGGTACATTCATGACTTTGTCTAAAAAAGAACGTCTACAAGTTGATCGTCTTCGTTCTAAACTAGAAAAAAACTTAGGTTCTATTTCTGAAATGACACGTCTACCTGGCGCTTTGTTCATTGTTGATACTATGCGTGAGCACATTGCTGTTAAGGAAGCTCAGAAATTGAACATTCCTATTTTTGCAATGGTAGATACTAACTCTGACCCAAGAGATGTTGATTATTTGATTCCATCTAACGATGATGCTTCAAAATCAATCGATATTATCATGACAGAGGTAACCAATGCAATTGCAGAAGGTCTTGCTGAGCGTAAATCTGAAAAACAATCAGGCAAAGAAGGTTCTGATGAGCCTAAAGCTGAGAAAAAAGAAAAAGCTGCTGCTAAACCTACTCCAGAAGCAGTAGATACTAAACCTGCACCAGTTGTTGCTAAAACACCTGAACCTACAGTAAATGTTGAGGCTACAAAAGAAGCAGTAGCAGCAGATAGCACACCGGTTGACCTTACTAAAGTAGAAGGTATTGGCCCAAAAGCCGCTGAAGCATTGGTTAACGCTGGTTTTGATTCTTACGCTAAATTAGCTGAAGGCAATCCAGAAAAAATCAAAGAAATCCTTACTGAGGCAAGTTCTAGAATGGCACACCTTGATCCAACTTCATGGCCAAAGCAAGCTAAAATGGCTGCCGATGGTAATTGGGATGAACTTAAAGTATGGCAAGACAATACTAAAGGAGGTGTAGAGTAATTTCTATTCTACCTTATAGTAAATAAAATAATAACATAACATTTGCTTTAAGATAGCGCTGAGAATTCACTCTATCTTAGAGCAAATTGAAAAATAGGACACAAGATGGCAAAAATTACAGCCGCAGAAGTAAATAAATTAAGAAAAGCTACAGGCGCAGGAATGATGGACTGCAAAAATGCCTTAGTTGAAGCTGAAGGAGATTTTGACAAAGCAATTGAAGGTCTTCGTAAAAAAGGACAGAAAGTAGCTGCAAAAAGAGCCGACAGAGATTCATCTGAAGGTGCTGCAGTTTCTAAATTGAATGCTGACCAAACAGTTGGTGTTGCAATCGTATTAGGTTGTGAAACTGATTTTGTTGGAAAAAACGAAAACTTTTTAGCACTAGCGAATCAAATTGCTGATATAGCTTTAAACTGTGATTCTAAAGAAGCTCTTTTAGAAGCGGATTTTGGAGGAATGACTGTTGCTGAAAAATTAATTGAGCAAACAGGAGTTATTGGTGAGAAATTAGAAATCACCGCTTTTGAAAAACTAGAAGCTCCTTATGTTGGGACTTATGTTCACATTAACAAAATTGCTGCTTTAGTTGGTCTATCATCTAAAGTAGATTCTGCTGAAATTCTTGCAAAAGATGTTTCTATGCAAGTAGCTTCAATGGGTGCAACAACTTTGTCTTACAAAGATTTTGATCCTGCCTTCGTTGCTGCTGAAACAGAAGCTAGAATTGCTGTTATTGAAAAAGACAACGAAGAACTTGGTCGTTTAGGAAAAACGCTTAAAAACGTTCCTAAATATATTTCAATGGCTCAATTAACTGATGAAGTTATGGCTCAAGCTGAAGAAGATGCGAAAGCACAATTGAAAGCTGAAGGCAAGCCAGAGCAAATCTGGGATAAAATTGTTCCCGGTAAAATAGAAAGATTTGTTTCTGATAACACTACTTTAGATCAAGAACAATGTTTATTGGACCAAAATTTCATCAAAGATGAGAAAATCAACGTTGCAAAATACGTTGCTTCTTACGGAGATGTTTCTGTTACAGGCTTTAAGCGTGCGACAGTAGGATAATCCTATATCAATCTAATTCAATAGAAACCGCATTAACTTAATCGTTAGTGCGGTTTTATTTTTTAATGCATTTACTTTTTTGAGTATTGCAAATAAAAAACCGCCATACTTAAGTATGACGGTTTTTTTATCCTTTACATTTTCTTTTTACCACTACCCTTTCATCCAGACTTCTCGCAATTTTATTGCTTCAGCACTAGCATTTTCAACAGAGGTGATAGTTTCAACATTTAAAGTTGGACTACCTACTTTTCCTTCTAGTTCAATCTCTTCATCACCTCGTTTAACTGTCATTTTAATCTCAGTATCCGGAGACCAGCCAAAACTCTTACCAATAATAGGACGTATAGATTCTAAGGTTACAGGCTCATCATTAATGCTTTTGATAACATCACCACCTACGGCTCCCAAATCTTTAAAAAAGCTATTAAGCTCTATTCCTTTTCGCACAAAAACAATGGTTTCATCACCTTGGTCAACATCAATAAAAGGATCTTCACCGTTTAAGAAATAACCTGTTTCCTGCTCTACTAAATCAGCTTTCAAGCCTACTTTAGACAAATAATCATTATAATTAATAGGTGTATTACCAATAACGTAAGTATCGAAAAAACCGCGGATTTCAGGATAAGTCATGGATACAATTTCATCAATCAACTTATCATCTTCAAAAGGAGTATTGTTCCCGTACTTTTTTGTTAGTTCCTTCATTAACCAAAGCACTCCTTTTTCGCCATTACTCAACTCACGTAACTGAATATCCAATACCATATTAATAAGAGCTCCTTTTTCATATACATTGGCATAGTTCTTTTTATAAGGCTCTTCTAATATATTTTTGCTCATCTCAGTGAAGGACATTGCATCGTCATATAATTTTGCATTATTGACCTTATCCATCATCCGTTGATAAAACTCAGCTTCATCAATAAGACCTTGCTGAATTTGAAAAAGATTAGCGAAATATTCCGTTGTTCCTTCATACATCCATAAATGTTGAGACATTTTAGGATCGTTAAAATCAAAATACTGAACTTCTTTAGAGTGTACACTCAACGGAGTAACAATATGAAAAAATTCATGAGAAACTACATCTACCATAGCCTGCTCCAACCTTTCCTTTGGCATTGCCTCAGGCAATACAACTACAGTAGAAGTATGATGCTCTAAAGCTCCAAAACCAGAAGCATCATCTGCTTCCATAGTAGATAAGTATAATAGAATATTATATATTTTGGTGCCATCAATATCACCTAAAAAAGTCTTCTGAGCACCCATCATTTTTTCCATTCGGTCTTTTAAACTCAAAGCCGAATAAATTCCGGTTGGCGAATACACGCTTAATGTTACCGTAATTCCATTTATCTCAAAGGTCTCCGTGTTTGGTTTCGCATAAAGAATTGGATTATCAATCACATCAAAATACCTGTTAGCCGTAAAGACATCAACGTTAGCTACTGATGTTTCTAACTTTTTAGTAGTTAAAGATGTTGACGCTATTAAATCTGCAGGTCTTGTAATGGATAATTGGTAGGGTACTTCCTTTAAGGTATTAAAATACCCTACAAAGCCATGCAGATTAAGCATAAAAGTCTTTCCTGCATTTATATTGGTTCCTGACGGAGAAAAAACCTTGCTCTTTACTTCGCCTTCCGTATCATACGTATCATTCACAAAATAAGTAACCTTATCCAGATTTGTTCCATTGGAAATTTTCCATGTATTGTCATCTGTTTTAGAAAAAGCTAGTTCTTTTCCATCATAATCAAAAGCTTTAAACCCCTCTATATACTGTCCATAGTTATCGGTACTGTACGTGCCAGGTACAGTTTTAGGTATGTAAAATGAAACTTCATCTGTTGTAAAAGCACCAGGATCTACTGTTACAGAAACTTTATCATCTACTACATTTTTCAAATCCAACGTAGCCAATACTGGTGTCTTATCAGCTGTTAAAGCAGTTTTTGTTGCCCCACAACTAGCTATTAGTATAGCAAAGGCAAGTAAGGGTAATTTTCTCATTGTATATATTTTAATACTTTATTGTAAGTAATACCCTAGTTTTTGAAGGGGTTGCAAGATTATAAAATTTAACAGAATACCACATCATTATTAGGAAATAATTAAGGTTAACTTTATCTGCGGTTTCAAAAACAAACCCTAATATTTTTTGATTATTTTTGCCTCAACGAAATACTAGCCATGCAATATAAAAGAATTCTCTTAAAATTAAGCGGTGAAGCCTTAATGGGTGAAAAGCAATACGGAATAGACTCCAAACGCCTAGCGGAATATGCTGAAGAAATTAAAGATGTAGCAGCAAAAGGTATTGAAGTTGCCATAGTTATAGGCGGCGGAAATATTTTTAGAGGCCTCACAGGTGCCGCCACAGGTATGGATCGTGTTCAAGGAGACCATATGGGCATGCTTGCTACGGTTATAAATGGTCTTGCTCTGCAAAGTGCGCTTGAAATGCAAGGTGTGCAAACAAGATTACAATCTGCTATTCAAATTAATGAGGTAGCCGAACCTTTTATTAGAAGACGTGCCATGCGTCATTTAGAAAAAGGCCGAGTTGTTATTTTTGGAGGAGGAACAGGAAACCCTTATTTTACAACTGATTCTGCAGCCGTTTTACGCGCTATAGAAATTGAAGCCGATGTAATTCTTAAAGGTACTCGTGTAGATGGAATCTATACTTCAGACCCCGAAAAAGATAAGAACGCGACTAAATTTGATACTATCTCTTTTGCAGATGTACTTTTAAAGGGTCTAAAAGTAATGGACACCACTGCTTTTACCTTGAGCCAAGAGAACGAACTACCTATTGTAGTTTTTGACATGAACAAAACAGGTAACCTAATGAAGTTAATAGAAGGTGAAAATATTGGCACAGTCGTAAATATCTAACCTTAATTTATTTTTATTTGCATATTATATTTGAATTATGAACGAAGATATACAGTTTATACTTGACTCCTCTAAGGAAAGCATGGATGCTGCAATGAGGCATTTAGAAAAGGAATTTGTTAAAATACGTGCTGGAAAAGCAAGCCCCGCAATGCTTTCTTCCGTTATGGTAGAATATTATGGATCACAGACGCCCTTATCTCAGGTAGCGAATATAAACACCCCTGATGGTCGTACTATTTCCGTACAACCTTGGGAGAAGAACATGTTACATGAGATTGAAAAGGCAATCATGAATTCTAACTTAGGTTTCAACCCTATGAACAATGGTGATTTCGTAATCATCAATGTACCACCACTGACCGAGGAAAGAAGAATTCAATTAACAAAACAAGCTAAAGCCGAAGCTGAAGATGCTAAAGTAGGTATCCGTAGTGCTCGCCAAGATGCCAATAAAGAAATTCGCGACCTTGAAGACGTTTCAGAAGATTTACAAAAAAATGCTGAAGTCGATATTCAAGCACTTACAGATAAATATATCAAGAAAATAGACGCATTCTTGGTTGTCAAAGAAGCAGAGATAATGAAAATCTAGTTTTAGATTTTCTCTTAAAATAAAAAAGCAGCCCACATGGCTGCTTTTTTTTATTCAGCACCAATAAGTTAATTAAATATCACATTTTAGGAACACACCTAATCATTATATACCTTTGCGCTCGGAAAAATTGAACGATGGCAGCCAAACATAAACAAGGTTTTTGGGAGAAAACAGCAAGCATAATTCTCCGTAACCGCATATTGATACTTATTTTAATTGCTGCATTCACCGTTTTCTTGGGTATGCAATGGAAAAATATGCGCTTCAGCAATACCCAGGCAAATCTATTACCAGACGACCACCCTGTTAACTTGGAATATCGGGATTTCTTAGATCAGTTTGGCGAAGAAGGTAATGCCATTGTATTTGCAATTCATGATTCTACACTCTTCACCCCTACCAATATTAACAGATGGAACAAATTCAGTAAGCAACTTGCCGCTTTTCCTGAAGTAGATTTTGTTCTCTCTTTAGATAATCTTCAAGAACTTAAAAAAGATAACGTAAATCAGAAGTTCATTCTTGAACCTCTCATTAGTTCTGAAATAAAGACCAAGAAAGAAATAGATAGCATAAAAAATCATCTATTTAAAGACCTACCTTTTTACGACAATCTCCTGTTCAATAAAGAAACGGGAACGGTTAGGACCATAGCAAATATGGATGGAGACATCATCAACACCAGTGTCCGCAAAGATTTCATTCTAGAAGACCTTAACCATCTTATTGACAATTTTGAGGCAGAAACAGGGTTAGATGTACGGGTATCCGGTATGCCGTACATCCGAACCATGAACTCCCAAAACATCATTGATGAAATAGGAAAGTTCATTTTGGCAGCTCTTGGAGTCACCTCTCTAATTTTCTTTTTCTTCTTTAGGAGTTTCCGAGCCACCCTTATATCCATGTGTGTTGTAATCATTGGAGTAATGTGGGCTTTTGGTATTCTAGGTCTCTTACAGTATGAGATAACAGTACTTACTGCTTTAATCCCTCCTCTCATTATTGTTATAGGTATCCCCAACTGTATCTTTCTGATTAATAAATACCAGCAAGAAGTTAAAAAACATGGGAATCAAGCTCTTTCTCTACAACGTGTAATATCTAAAATAGGTAACGCTACGCTGATGACAAACATGACTACAGCGTCTGGTTTTGCCACTTTTATAATCACGGATAGCAAGCTACTTAAGGAATTTGGTATCGTAGCCTCCATTAACATTATTGGTATTTTCATACTATCACTTTTGATAATACCTATTATCTACAGCTTTTTATCCCTTCCAAAAACAAGACATTTAAAGCATCTTAACAAACGCTGGATAGATGCCTTTGTAAATAAGATGGAACATATAGTTAGACACCGCAGGATTGCTGTCTACATCGTTTCTTTGATTCTTCTTATCACCAGTATTATTGGTATTTACCAAATAGAAATTTCCGGAAGCCCTATAGAAGATATGCCCAAGAACGCCCAGTTCTTTAAAGACATTCGCTTTTTCGAAAAAGAATTTGATGGTATTATGCCTATTGAAATAGTCGTGGATACTAAAAAACCTAAAGGTGTTTTGAAACCTGCCAATTTAAAACGCTTAGACCAATTAAGCGAGGTCGTTACGGATATACCCGAGCTTTCAAAACCTATTTCGGTCGTAAACTTAGTTAAGTATTCAAAGCAGGCCTTTTATAACGGCATACCCAAATATTATCAATTACCCACTGCCCAAGAAAACAACTTTATAATGAAAGTTGCCCAAAATTCTGATGGAAACGGCAACCTGCTTAAAAACTTTGTAGACAGTACCGGTCAGACTGCCCGAATCACCACTTTTATGAAGGACGTGAAAACGGACCGTATGGAGCAAATTGAGGAAAGGCTTAATGAAAATATAAACAAAATCTTCCCTCCAGACCGCTACAATGTATATATGACGGGAAGTGCGCTTTTATTTCTGAAAGGCACAAAATATCTGGTAAAAAATCTAATCCTCTCATTGGCTTTTGCAATCTTCTTGATTGCGCTATTTATGGCCTATCTTTTTAGGTCGTTTAGAATGATTATAATTTCATTGATTCCAAACTTGCTTCCTCTGGTCATAACTGCAGGTATTATGGGCTTTGTAGGCGTACCTATTAAACCTTCTACTATTTTGGTATTTAGTATTGCTTTTGGAATTTCGGTAGATGATACTATTCACTTTTTGGCAAAATACAGGCAAGAACTTATTGCAAACAAATGGCAAATTAAGAAATCTGTTTACGCTTCGCTTCGTGAAACAGGGGTAAGTATGTTCTATACTTCAATTGTTCTTTTCTTTGGTTTCTCCGTTTTTATCATTTCAAACTTTGGAGGTACTGTAGCACTTGGCGCACTAGTTTCGGCCACATTAATGTTTGCTATGTTGGCTAATCTTATTCTTTTACCATCGTTATTACTATCCTTGGAAAGGAATATTGCAAGTAAAAAAATATTAAAAAAACCACAAATAGACATTCTTCCGCAAGGCGAAGACGAAGTAGGAGAAAATTGAGGTTGATTTAACCAGTCATAAGCATTGATTCTTTTTATCAAAAACTTATCTTTGGCAATCAATTTTCAAGTGACTACAATGAACTCTTACAGCGTAAAAGAACTACTTTCAGAAAACCTCTTATTACAAGAAGTAACCATAAATGGATGGGTAAAAACATTCAGAAGCAATCGTTTTATAGCTCTAAACGATGGATCAACTATTAATAACATACAGTGTGTTGTAGATTTTGAGTCATTTGATGAGGATGTTCTAAAACAGGTAAATACGGGTGCCGCTGTAAAAATTACCGGAACTTTGGTAGAGAGCCAAGGCAAGGGTCAAAAAGTAGAAATCCAAGTAACCGGTCTTACGATTCATGGTGGTGCTGATCCGGAAACGTACCCAATTCAACCTAAAAAGCACTCGTTAGAGTTTTTAAGAGAGAAAGCACATTTACGCATACGGACCAATACATTTGCTGCGATAATGCGTGTCCGATCCGCATTATCTTTTGGAGTTCACCAATATTTTCAACAAAACGGCTTCAACTATTTTCATGCTCCCATCATTACCGGTTCTGATGCCGAAGGTGCCGGAGAGATGTTTAAGGTAAGTACGCTAGATAGCAAAAATCCTCCATTAACTGAGGATGGAAATATTGATTATAAGGAAGATTTTTTCGGAAAGGAAACCAATCTGACCGTTTCTGGTCAATTGGAAGCTGAAACCTATGCTATGGCATTAGGTAAGGTTTATACTTTTGGACCAACGTTTCGTGCGGAAAACAGTAATACCTCTAGACACTTAGCCGAGTTTTGGATGATAGAGCCAGAAATGGCCTTTTTTGACCTTAACGACAATATGGATCTTGCCGAAGATTTTATAAAAAACGTCATTAAGTATGTTTTAGAGAACTGCCAAGACGACCTTCAGTTTTTAGAAAAACGACTTTTAGACGAAGAGAAAACTAAACCTCAGGCCGAAAGAAGCGAAATGCCGTTAATCGAAAAGCTTAAATTTGTTTCGGAAAACAGTTTTAAAAGAGTTACCTATACAGAGGCTATTGACATTTTAAGAAATAGCAAACCCAATAAAAAGAAAAAATTCAAATACCCTATTAATGAATGGGGAGCGGACTTACAAAGTGAACACGAACGCTTTTTAGTTGAAAAACACTTTAAGTGTCCTGTTATTTTGTTTGACTATCCCGCAACGATTAAAGCATTCTACATGCGTCTAAACGAAGACGGAAAGACCGTTCGCGCTATGGATATTCTTTTCCCAGGTATTGGGGAAATAGTAGGAGGCTCACAACGAGAAGAACGCTTAGACGTCTTAAAAGAAAAAATGGCCGCATTAGGTATTGACGAGGAAGAACTTTGGTGGTACCTAGACCTTAGAAAGTTTGGTAGCGCTGTTCATAGTGGTTTTGGACTTGGTTTTGAGCGTTTGGTGCTTTTTGCTACCGGCATGGGTAATATTCGCGACGTCATCCCATTCCCACGAACGCCTCAAAATGCAGAATTTTAGCTAGAATTCGTTAACTTAGAAGGCAAGCTATATTAGATCTCAATGCTAAAACAACACTTACAGTTTAAATTATCACAGAAGCTATCTCCACAGCAGATACAGCTTATGAAGTTGATTCAATTGCCCACACAGGCATTTGAGCAACGACTTAAGCAAGAACTGGAAGAGAACCCAGCATTGGAAGGCGGGAAAGAGGAGTCAGACTCAATTGATGATGAGTTTGAGGACTCTTATGATGATAGCAACGAATCTGACAGTGAGATTATCGCTACTGATGATATTAACATTGATGACTACCTAAGTGACGATGAAATTCCGGATTACCGCACCAAAACCAATAACTACAGTGCAGACGATGAGGAAAAGAATGTACCATATGCTGCAGGAACTTCATTCAATCAATATTTATTAAACCAACTTAACACGGTTTATCTAAATGATGAAGAATGGAGCATTGCAGAGTTTCTAGTGGGTAGTGTAGACGAAAGCGGCTATATCCGAAGGCCTATTGCAGATATTACTGATGACCTTGCTTTTACCCAAAATATCTACACCGAAGAAAAAACCATAGAAAAGGTTTTAAAATTAGTTCAAAAGTTAGATCCTCCCGGTGTTGCTGCACGCTCACTTGAAGAATGCCTTATAATTCAACTAAAACGGAAAGAGGCAACTCCCAATATTGAACTAGCCATTACTATTCTTGAAAAATCTTTTGAACAGTTTACAAAAAAGCATTACAAGAAACTTATTCAGAAATACAATATTTCAGAAGAACAGTTAAGAGATGCTATCTCTGAAATTGAAAAATTAAACCCAAAACCAGGTGGCTCTTATTCTGGAAACAACCGTGTAGTAGAGCATGTAGTTCCTGATTTTTCCATTCGCATTGTAGATGGAGAATTAGAACTTACCTTAAATGGAAGAAATGCTCCAGAATTGCATGTATCTAGAGAATACAACAACATGCTAAAAGGGTATAAGGACGCTAAGAAAAAATCAAAATCACAGAAAGATACCGTACTTTTTATTAAGCAGAAACTAGATGCTGCAAAATGGTTTATAGACGCTATTAGACAGCGGCAACAGACCTTGTTCATTACAATGAACTCCATTATGCATTACCAATCCGAGTACTTTCTTACCGGTGACGAACGCAATCTTCGCCCAATGATCCTAAAAGACATTGCAGACGAGATTCAGATGGATGTTTCAACGGTATCGCGAGTTGCCAATAGCAAATATGTTGACACTCCTTACGGTACCAAATTAATCAAGGAATTCTTCTCAGAATCGATGAAAAACGACCAAGGTGAGGATGTCTCAACAAAAGAAATCAAGAAGATTCTTGAAACAGTGATTGGCGAAGAGTCCAAGAAAAAGCCACTTACAGACGATAAATTAGCAGCTATACTTAAAGAAAAAGGATATCCCATAGCACGAAGAACTGTCGCAAAATACAGAGAACAACTAGACATTCCCGTTGCAAGATTGCGCAAACAAATTTAATGAAGGTTTTTCTAAAGGTTATATCCTATATTTTCCACCCTTTGTTCATCCCGATAGCAGGCACTCTAGCCTACTTTCTAATTACACCAAAATATAGTCCTTTAGCCATTCAAGGCACCACTATTTTACCTACTTTCATCCTTACCGTAATCATTCCAATAATTGCTTATTTTATACTAAGAAATTTAGGCATGGCGCAAAGTATTTTTATGTCCACGGTAAAGGAACGCAGATACCCGTTATATATTCATATTATATTACTCCTATTTGTTATCTATAAAGTTATACCAAATTCAAATACTGTTGAGCTACATTTCTACTTTATTGGCCTGATCATATCGGCATTAACAACATTATTACTGTTAATCTTGAAGTTCAAAGTGAGCATTCACGTTATGGGCATGGGAAGTCTTCTCATGTTTTTAGTAGCAATGAGTATTCACTTTGAAGTGAACATAACTCTAGGTTTAAGTATTTTTACTTTACTAACGGGACTTGTAGCCACTTCCAGATTGTACTTGAAATCACATACACCAATTGAAGTTGTCCTTGGCCTCTTCATTGGTCTTCTCTCCCAATTACTTACCGTCCGTTTCTGGTTGTAGATAGTTCTTTTGCCAAGATTAAACTACAAAATATAAAAAATGAGTCCAATTCTAAGGGCTTTCGCATTCAGGCTTTCCGACCCGACCACAACATTATCATTAAAAAGGCTAGTTAACGAATAATACGCATGAAGATTAAAAGTATTATACCCAAAATTTAAGGTCAATCCATATTGAAAACTTCTAATGTCTTCATTATAAAATGATACTTTTCCTGAATCAGTAGGCACCAGCTTTGATCGCCCTCCAAATACGTAACCCAATTTCATTCCGGCGTATAATCTCCAAAATTTATACTCAGATGCCGTAGAGTTTCTCCAACGCAATTCAAAAGGAACCTCTAGCATATGTGTTTCTACCTTATTCCTATTGAAATCATCATCTTCAAGAATACTATATAAATTACCGGAGGATGTCTCCTCTGCCATAAGATTGGAGTAATAAGAATATACACCGTAACCTACACCAATACCCATAGCGGTAGTCCGGCTTTGATTTAATGGAATATCTTTTATAAAACCTGCCTGTAGACCATAGGAAAGATTACGTTGGCTTACACCCTCGGGTTGATTTAGAAGAAAGTTATAAGTGATTCCAATATAGAACTGATCCTCTAAGTACTTGGAGTCAACATTCGTTGAATCAATACCAGACTGAGCAACTGCACCTGTACAGCACAAAAAAAGTAATCCACATAAATAACGCATCATAAAGTCAAAATTAAGCAAATAAAAAGCGCCTCGGAAAAAATTCCGAGGCGCTTGTACTTACAAGTTTAAGAACTACTACTGCAAGTTATTGAAAGCATCACCATCATAAGTCGTATAATTGACTTTAAGTGCATTTACTTCTCTTAACTGCAACTTAATATCGGATATCAATCCCATATTCGCATTCCTATCTACTTTTAAAGCTGTAGTCAAAACGTTTTGAATTTCCTGCGGCTTCTTTGCTCTTTCAGATAAAATGTAATCACCAACTTCGTTAGGAGATGAAAATTTGTCATTCAATTGAATTCTAGCTTCTT
The DNA here is from genome assembly GCF_015330125.1 of Zobellia nedashkovskayae. NCBI lineage: Bacteria > Pseudomonadati > Bacteroidota > Flavobacteriia > Flavobacteriales > Flavobacteriaceae > Zobellia > Zobellia nedashkovskayae. The sequence continues at coordinate 741,668 of NZ_JADDXR010000002.1, forward strand.
CTCCAAATTGAGCTTTATACTGTGAAGTTGGTTGCCCAACATAAATGTATATAACCCTATCCTTCTTTTCCAATTTCTTGGTCTCACTAGCATTTGGCAAAGTATTCTCTACTTTCAAAGAGCTATCTTTCATAACCGTTACGGTCATAAAGAAGAATAAAAGCATAAATACAATATCAGGTAACGATGCAGTGTTCACAGCTGGTAAACCGGCATCCTTTTTCTTTGCAAACTTTGACATATTATATTCTGTTTTAGCTCTTATTAATTACTTGTACCTGTCTCAGCTTCTGACAACTTCTGTGGAAACAACTCTTGAATCCGCTTAACCTTTTCTTTGAGATCCTCTTTTCTACTAGGTTCGGTCTCAGGATTAAGATATTCTGCTTCCATATCAGTAAAGTTTCTCTTATACAAACGCTGTGCTTCACGATTTCTAAGGTCGTTGTAAGCACCTACCAATTCATTCTGAACTGTAATATAAGTACTATACTTTGTTTCACGATCGTTCTTCAAAGATATAATAGCCTTTGCTGGATTGTCAGATGACTCGGACAGTCTTTTACCTTTACAGTAGCTACAGTAATCTGCAGAACCTGATGGGGCTCCTCCGTTATCCAAGAAAGCCATAGCCTTCTCTCGTAACTTTTTGATATCGATAAGCTCGTCTTCAACTAACAACTGACCATTACGGTTAATATTAACCGTAAATATATTCTTCTGCTTAATAACTGGCGGTTCTTCCGTAGGCGGCTCAATAGGTGGCAACATACGATCTAAACCTGCATCAGTCTCAATGGTCGTTGTGACCAAGAAAAATATAAGTAGCAAGAATGCTATGTCTGCCATTGATCCGGCGTTTACCTCTGCTGGTCCTCCTCTTCTAGACATAATTTAGTTCTTTATTTATTTAATCATTTTTTTCACACCACCCGCAAGCATAGCTCCTACAGCTACAAGAGTCAATATGAAAAATACATTTAGACCAGCACCGATTTTCTTAATTTCAGATTCATCGGTTTCTATGCCTCTTTTTGCCATTTCTTCGATACTAACATCTGTACCGCTAGCCATAACAAAACCAATTCCGACAACTAAAAGAAAACCAACTAGTATAAAAAGACTTTTCTTTAAATTCGCAGGATTTGACAAAAGGTTCTTGAGGGCAAACGCCACACTAAAAACTACAGCTACGCCTAAAAGCAACCATGTAATAGCGAACATTGCATTAAGAGCCCCATTATTGGCTGCCTCAGCAGCCGGCATTTCAGCCTCTGGAAGCATGAACCACAAGGCAGCGCCTATTAAGCCCACAACAACCAAAATAATCTTTACAATTTTGTGCATAATTTAAGGTATTATGTGTGCGACTTATTTTTTGTGATCCACCAACATATCTATCAAAACGATAGAAGAGTCTTCCATATCATTAACAATGCTATCAATTTTAGCAATGATGTAATTATAAAAGATTTGAAGGATAATAGCAGTAATAAGACCAAATACAGTTGTTAATAATGCAACCTGGATATCACCTGCAATAAGAGATGCACTAAGGTTACCAACAGCACTAATCTTTTGGAAGGCCTGAATCATACCAATTACCGTACCCATGAAACCAAGCATAGGCGCAACAGCAATAAATAAGCCTAACCAAGAAACGTTCTTCTCTAATTGACCCATTTGAACACCACCATAAGCTACAACAGCTTTCTCAGCAGATTCGATACTTTCTCCTGCTCTATCCAAACCTTGATAGTATATAGAAGCAACAGGACCTTTTGTATTTCTACAAACTTCTTTAGCAGCTTCAACACCACCCGAGGCCAATGCATCTTCTACTTGTTGTTTTAGCTTACCAGTATTAGTGGTTGCCATGTTTAAATAAATAATTCTTTCAATTGCAACTGCCAAACCAAGAATCAAACACAAAAGAACAATACCCATAAAGCCGGCACCACCTTGTATAAACATTTCTTTCAACATCTGTGTAAAACCTACTTCGGCTTCAGCAGGTGCATCTTGCATCATTGTTGCTGTAGTTGCCATTGCGTTAACAGTATTTGTACTCATTACAAACAACCCGCCCACGGCTAGGATAGAGGATAATTTTTTCATTTGTTCAAACTTAAATTAGTTATTTAATAGGGTTAAAGATAAAAAAAAATCACAATAAAAAAAGTAAAACTTCGTTGCATCGGAGAAGTGGGGCCCAAATAGGGGTCATGACATCGAAACGGGCTGTTACACCAGTGCCTCTGCCTGACATAATCAAGCACAGACTTCTATTTTGCATATAAAAACTAAACTTACAAATATTTCCAGTCTAAACTAATTAATACTGAAAAATCTTTTTGTTCTGCAGAGAGGAAGGGATTCGAACCCTCGATACACTTTTGGTGTATACACACTTTCCAGGCGTGCGCCTTCGACCACTCGGCCACCTCTCTAAATTTCACTTATCCTTTAGTTTAAACAATAAACTAACTAAACAAGATCACCTTTTTTACGGGGTGGCCAAATAACAAAAAAAATGTTAGTTGATGAAATTAAAACTGCTAATTTTCTTGAATTTCACCACGTAGTGAAGTCTCAAATATACTTTTAAACAATTTGACCGAAACATTATTACCCAGAAGATACATTAACTTAGCAACAGCAGCCTCAGTCGTAATGTCTTTACCATTAATTACTTGCAATTCTTCTAACTGCTTACTGGTTTCATAGCGACCCATAGAAACGCTGCCTCCTGAACATTGCGTAACATTAATAATATGAATGTTATTTTCTTTTGCCTTTCTGAGAATATTGATCATCCAAGGCTCATTTGGAGCATTTCCTGCACCATATGTTTCCAAAATAAGTCCTTTTAAACCCGGAATACTGACTACACCTTGCAAAACAGCCGGACCAATACCGGGAAACAACTTCAGGATAGCCACATTGGTATCCATATGTTTATGTGCTTTGAACTTTTTACGCTTCACATAAGGTAACAAATATTCTTCACTAACCTTTAAGTATACCCCAGACTCTATTAATTCAGGATAATTAAGTGAGGCAAATGCCTGAAAGTGCTCCGCATTAATTTTTGTAGTACGATTGGCACGATACAATTTATACTCAAAATAGAGGCCTACCTCTTGCACCACAGGTTTTTTATTATGCTGCAAAGCAGCAATCTGAATTGAGGTAATAAGATTTTCCTTTGCATCTGTTCGCAAATCCCCAATAGGCAATTGAGAACCGGTAAAAATAACGGGTTTCCCTAAATTTTCTAGCATAAAACTTAAAGCAGATGCCGTATAACTCATTGTATCACTGCCATGTAATACAACAAAACCATCATGAGTATCATAATTTTCTTCAATAATAGTTGCTATTTCAGCCCAATGCGCAGGATTCATATTAGACGAATCTATTGGCACATCAAAAGAAACCGAATTAATATGACAATCCAACAGCTTAAGCTCCGGTATATTTTTAAGCAGTTTATCAAAATTAAAAGCCTTTAACGCGCCAGATTCATAATCTTTGACCATACCTATAGTACCGCCGGTATATATTAAAAGGATGCTACTTTTATCTGTCAAACCTAGAATGTTTAATTTTTTACTAAAATAATTGAGTGCAACTGAGCGTTTTTAAATTCCAAATACTTTCTTTGAATTCATCGTAGTGTAATCCGCTACAGCCTCAGCAGAAATATCATAAATATCTGCAAGTTTCTCTGCAACATTTACAAGATATGCACTTTCATTTCGTTTTCCACGGTAAGGAACTGGTGCTAAATAAGGTGAATCCGTCTCAAGAACAATATTTTCTATTGGAATTTCCGCTAAGAATTTATCTATTTTTCCATTCTTAAATGTAACAACACCCCCAATACCAAGTTTCATGTTATAAGATATCGCTTTTTTTGCTTGTTCAACATCACCAGTGAAACAATGAAAAATACCGAACAAATCGGCTCCCTTTTCACTTTCCAAAACCTCAAATACTTCATCAAAAGCATCACGACAATGAATAACTATAGGTAATTTGTACTTTTTAGCCAACTGTATCTGCGCACGAAAGGCTTCCTGCTGCTCTTTCAAAAAAGTTTTGTCCCAATATAGATCAATGCCAATTTCACCTACAGCATAAAATTTTCGCTGCTCAAGCATCTCTTTTACATGCCTCAATTCCTCTTTATAATTTTCTTTTACATGCGTAGGATGCAAGCCCATCATTAAAAAAATATTGTCCCGAAAAGACTTCTCTAAATCAAACATAGATTCCGTATAAGTTGAATCTATAGCTGGAATGAAAAACCGCTTAACACCAAGAGCTATTGCCCTCTCAATGGCCGCTGCCCTATCTTCATCAAAGGCTTCACTGTATAAATGGGTATGGGTATCTGTTAATATCATGCTGCAAAAATAGCCTTATCTTTGATAAAAAGAATACATGTCTTCTCTGAAAAAATTTCTTTGGAAAAAAAAATATACCCAAATCCCCCTAAAACTTACTCAAACAGATCATTTTGAAATATCAGCCAAAATAAATGGTGTTCCCGGACGATTTATTTTAGATACCGGAGCATCTAACACCTGTATCGGAATTGATAAAATAGAGCAATTTGGACTGGCTTCAGAAGTTTCAGAAATAAAAGCTGCTGGAGCGGGAGCCACTGACATGGAAACTTTAATATCCACGAAAAACAAGATTAAAATTGGCAATTGGAAGAAGAAAAAATTGAAAATCGTACTTTTTGACCTTGTTCACGTAAATCAAGCCCTTACCGCTCATAATACTTTGCCAGTTGACGGCATCATAGGCGCCGATGTATTAAAAAAAGCAAAAGCAGTTATTGACTATGACAAGTATTGCGTTTACCTTAAAATGTAGTTCCTGCAGAACTCCAAAGGTCGTATCCTATTAATATACCCCATAAAAAAGCCCCAAAGATTTTAGTGCAACTACGCTAAAAATCTTTGGGGCCGTATTTTAAAGAGTTGTAATTCTACATCTCTAAAGCTCTTTTTACATTACCATCCATCAATAATTCTTCTGGATTTTCTAATGCTTCTTTTATAGCTACCAAGAACCCTACTGATTCCTTACCATCAATAATACGGTGATCATAAGACACGGCCACATACATAATAGGCGCAATAGCGATAGCTCCATCTCTAGCGATGGGTCTTTCTACTATATTGTGCATGCCTAAAATAGCACTTTGAGGTGGGTTGATAATTGGTGTGGATAACATAGACCCAAAAACACCTCCATTGGTGATCGTAAATGTACCTCCGGTCATTTCATCAACAGTAATCTCACCTTCACGAGCACGAATAGCTAATCTCTTCACCTCTGCTTCAACACCTCTGAAAGTTAAGTTTTCTGCATTTCTAATAACAGGTACCATTAATCCTTTTGGTCCAGAAACGGCAATACTGATATCACAGAAATCATAAGAAATCATTTCCTTACCATCTATCATAGAATTCACTGATGGATACATTTCTAATGCACGCACTACAGCTCTAGTAAAAAAAGACATGAAACCTAAACCAACACCGTGCTTAGCTTTAAAATCTTCTTTATACTTATTTCTAAGTTCAAAAATAGCCGACATATCAACTTCGTTAAAAGTCGTAAGCATAGCAGTTTCATTCTTAGCGGATACCAAACGCTCTGCAACTTTTCTACGCAACATAGATAGTTTTGAACGGGACTCCCCTCTATTTCCTCCTGTAGGTGTACCCATTGAAGGAACAGCAGTTACAGCATCGTTTTTAGTGATTCTACCATCTTTTCCACTTCCTTTTACAGCAGAAGAATCGATGCCTTTTTCACTTAATATTTTTTTAGCAGCAGGAGAAGCTACACCAGAAGCGTAAGTTTCTTTAGCCTGAACAGGTTGTGGTGCTTTAGCCTCTTCTTTCTTAGGCTCACTTTTCTTCTGTTCCGCCACATCTTTTTCAGCACTGTCACCAGCCGGTTTAGCTGCGTCAGTATCAATCAAACAAACTACGGCACCAACGGCAACAGCATCACCTACCTCAGCTTTCAATGTAATTATTCCGCTTTCCTCAGCAGGAAGTTCTAATGTAGCCTTATCTGAATCTACCTCGGCAATGGCCTGGTCTTTTTCAACGTAATCACCATCCTCAACCAACCAATCCGCAATTTCTACTTCGGTGATAGATTCGCCCGGAGATGGGACTTTCATTTCTAATATCATGCTATACTTATTTGCTGTGTTATCTTAACTATTTGAACAACCAATCCTTAACCTTTACTTGGTTTAGGCATTGGTTTTGACATATTATCCTTACTCTTATCGAATACATAATCGATTACTTGTTGATGTCTATTTTTTGAACGAACAGAACTACCGGCAGCTGGAGAAGCATAGAACCTTCTTGAAACTACTCTAAATTTATTCGCATCACTAAAATGCATCATCATATGACTCCAAGCACCCATATTTCTTGGTTCTTCTTGAGCCCAGACCAAATCGTCGGCCTTTTTATATTTTGCAATAACTGCTTTCATCTTTTCAGAAGGAACCGGGAACAATTGCTCTACACGAACCAAGGCCACATCATCTCTTTTCTGTTCTTCTTTTACCGCTAGCAAATCATAATAAAATTTACCTGTACAGAATACAACAGATTTTACTTTGCTTACCGTAACAGAAGTATCATCAATAACTTCTTGAAAACCTCCCGACGCTAATTCATCTACCGTAGACATCGCTTTTGGATGTCTTAATAAACTTTTTGGCGTGAAAATAATTAGTGGCTTTCTAAAATTTACTTTCATTTGCCTTCTAAGAATATGGAACATCTGCGCTGGCGTAGAAACATCGGCAATATACATATTGTCTCTTGCACAAAGCTGTAAGTATCTCTCCATACGAGCAGAAGAATGTTCTGCTCCTTGTCCTTCATAACCATGTGGAAGTAACATCACCAAACCGTTTTGTAATTTCCATTTATCCTCAGCAGCCGAAATATACTGATCAATCATAATTTGGGCACCATTACTAAAATCACCAAACTGTGCTTCCCAAATCGTTAATGTATTAGGACTGGCCATGGCATAACCATAATCAAAACCTACTACACCATACTCAGACAATAATGAGTTATATATCTGAAATTTAGCTTGCTTATCACTAATATGATTTAACAAGATTACTTCTTCTTCACTTTCTTCAACCTTCATTACGGCATGTCTGTGAGAAAACGTACCACGCTCCACATCTTGACCTGACATACGAACCGCATAACCTTCTTGCAATAATGTACCATAGGCCAACAATTCACCCATAGCCCAGTCTAACTTATCAGACTCGAAGAACATTTTCTTGCGATCTCTTATCAGCTTATCAACCTTACGCAAGAACTTTTTATCTTTTGGAAGCTCCGTAATGACCTTGGCAATTTTGGTAAGTTCTTTTTTATCGAAAGTGGTATCTACTTTCTCCATCATTTCCCACTCACGAACGTTGGCAAAGCCTTTCCATTCATCCGCCATAAAAGGAGTTATCTCCGTTTTATCTTCTTTACGAGAATCTACCAATTCTTCTTCCAAAGAAGCCTTGTACTCTTCTTCTAACCCTTTTACATAGTCTTTTTCAATAACTCCTTCTGCCAACAATTTCTCCGCATAAATATCACGCGGATTTTGATGTTTAGCTATGGCCTTATACAATTTTGGTTGCGTAAAGCGAGGCTCATCACCTTCGTTATGACCATATTTTCTATACCCCAATAAATCGATAAATACATCTCTATTGAAACGCATACGATACTCCAAGGCAAAAAGCGACGCATGTACTACAGCTTCTGCATCATCAGAATTTACGTGTAATACCGGACTCAAAGTTACTTTCCCAACATCTGTACAATAAGTAGATGTACGAGCATCTAAATAATTTGTAGTAAAACCAATTTGGTTATTTACCACTATATGTATAGTTCCATTTGTTTTATAGCCATCAAGATTAGCCATTTGAACCAATTCATATATAAGACCTTGACCAGCAATAGCCGCATCACCATGTACAACTATAGGTAGTACTTTTGAAAAATCATCAGGAAAATGGGCGTCCTGCTTAGCACGAGCTATACCTTCTACTACCGCACCAACCGTTTCTAAGTGAGAAGGGTTAGGAGCAATATTCATTTTTATTTTTTTACCATTATCGGTTTTACGATCAGACGTCCAACCTAAATGATATTTTACATCACCATCAAAAATCTCTTGTTCATAATCCTTCCCGTCAAACTCGCTAAAGATATCCTTTGCCGCTTTTCCAAAAATATTAGTAAGCACATTAAGTCTCCCTCTATGTGCCATACCCATGACAAACTGCTCCACGCCTAGCTCGGCAGCACGCTCTACAACAGCATCTAACGCAGGTATTAGTGATTCGTTTCCTTCTAATGAAAATCTTTTCTGACCCACATATTTAGTATGCAAAAAGCCTTCAAACGAAACCGCTTGATTTAACTTTCTAAGAATACGCCTTTTATGTTCAGCGTCAAATTTAGGGTGGTTAGCATTAACGTTTAACCAATCCTGAATCCATTGTATGCGTTCCGGTTTACGGATGTACATATATTCAACACCAATAGCATCGCAATAAGCGTGTTGCAAATGGTCTATAATTTCTTTTAAAGTACACACCCCAATGCCAACAACTTCGCCTGCATTAAAAACAGTACTTAGGTCTCCTTGTGAAAGTCCAAAATTTTCAATATCCAATGATGGCTCGTATTTTCTACGTTCGCGAACTGGGTTTGTTTTTGTAAACAAATGACCTCTGCTACGGTAACCATCAATAAGCCGAATAACCTGAAACTCCTTTTGGAGTGACTCTGGCATCTGCTGACCCATAGAATTTTGAGTGCCGTTTTGAGCTACGAAACCCTCAACATCTAACTCATCAAGAGCGGTCTCGGTTCCGAAATCATAACCTTGAAAAAAGGCTCGCCAACTAGGCTCTACACTATCGGGGTTAATAAGATATTTGTCGTATAACTCTGAAAAAAAAGAGGTATGAGCGGTATTTAGAAAAGAATATTTATCCATAGAAAATTCTCTGTCATGCAAATAAATGGGTACAAAAATACAATAATTCCCATTTGTGGGACGTATCTTAGTACGCAATATTGAAAAAATAAAGATAATGATTAAAAAACTTTATAAGTTCTCCAAAAGCACTTTTTTAGTGTTATTTCTTATCGTTTTCGCATTAAATTGTTCCGCACAAAACACTTCTACCCCCTCCGATTTTTGGAATAAGGTACGGTTTGGCGGAGGACTAGGCTTTGGACTCAACAATGGAGGTTTTAATGCTTCAGTGTCACCTAGTGCTATCTATCAATTTAGTGAGCAATTTTCAAGTGGTGTAAGTCTTACTTTTAATTATGCCAAATATGACGACAGTAAACGTTATGCCTATGGCGGAAGCATTATTTCGCTCTACAACCCCATACATTTTTTACAAATTTCTGCAGAATTAGAACAATTACGCATCAATCAAACTCTTGGTTTCAATGATTTATCTACAATTGAAGATAATTATTGGTCGCCCGCTCTATTCTTAGGATTAGGGTATACAGATCGAAATTTCACTGTTGGTATTCGCTACAACGTTCTTTATGATGATAGCAAAAGTATATATCTTGATGCATGGATGCCTTTCGTAAGAGTTTATTTTTAGGAGTATTTTGCTTTCAAATAAACTTTTTGAAGCTCTCTTTTTAATATAAGAAAGGTAACCTGATCGGCTACCTCTACAACATCGGTTACTGCAATCTCCTTAAAAGCTTTCTCCGGAACATCTATTATATAGAGCAAATTCAGGTATTCTGAAAAACGCTCCATAATCAGGCGATATATCTTCTCCCTTAAAACACTCTTAAGTTCTTCGGGAAGAATTTCTAAACTCAGGTCTATATAAATATTGGCCAGGCCAAAATCTTTTATCAGTTGAGCTACCAGCTTATTGTAAAGCTCTGCTTTTTCTGCATTAGCAAGCAATTCTGTACTATCGGAAAAATTCAAAACCATAAATTATCTACGTTTCTGATTCAATGTTGGTTTTGCCTGATAAAAAAATAATTCTAGATAATGAACAGCAAAGTCTATATATTAAGGTTATGCCCTAACTTTTTGCTCCCACTCCCAAGCAGACTTCATTGCTTCGTCTAAAGTATATTGAGATTTCCAACCTAAAACATCATTCGCTTTTTTAGTATCTGCATAAGCAGAAACAATATCTCCAGCTCTTCTATCTACGATTTTATAATTCAGTTTTTTACCAGAAACCCTTTCAAAACTATGAATAACCTCAAGGACAGAACTTCCTTTTCCTGTACCTAAGTTAAACACCTCATAGTTATCTTGGTTCTTCCCTCCTAGCAAGCGTTGCAATGCCTTTACATGAGCCTTGGCCAAATCTACCACGTAAATATAATCCCGAATACATGTACCATCTTCCGTAGGATAATCATCACCAAAAACAGACAGTTCCTCTCTTAACCCCATACCTGTTTGGGTTATGAAAGGCACCAAGTTCTGTGGCACACCAATAGGCAATTCTCCTATACTACCACTAGGATGGGCACCCATTGGGTTAAAATAACGCAATGCAATAGCTTTCAATTTTGGATTTACAGCACATGTGTCACGAATAATCTCTTCGCCCATTTGCTTGGTATTCCCATAAGGAGATTCTGCTGGTTTTACCGGAGCCTTTTCACTAATAGGCATTTCATCTGCCTGACCATAAACGGTACAAGAAGAACTGAATATAAAACTAGCGTTGTCTTTCTTAGAAAGTTCTTTCAAAAGATAGACCAATGTACCTATGTTGTTTTCATAATACAAAAGTGGTTTCTGAACACTTTCGCCAACGGCTTTTGAGGCTGCAAAATGAATCACTCCTTGAACGTCTTGATGTCTTTTAAAAAAATCTTCAACTTTAGCTTTTTCCTTTAAATCAATCTTTTCAAAAATTGGCATTTTACCAGAAATGGAAGAAATACCCTCCAATACCTTTTCAGATGAATTGGAACAATCATCAATTATCACTACCTCAAAACCTTCGTTTTGAAGTTCTACAACTGTATGTGATCCAATAAATCCGAGCCCGCCGGTTACTAATATTTTCATAGTCTATTTTTTAAAAACCCACTCGAAAAAAGAGTAGGTTTCTTTGCTTTATTTATAGTCAGTTTTGGATTCAAAAGTAATGGATAAGGCAAATTGCCATTACCCATTTACAAAGTCCACCACCGTTTTTGTTATAAAATCTATTTGCTCACCATCCAACTCCGTGTGCATTGGCAATGAAATAACTTCTTTCACCAATTGGTTCGTTACCGGAAAATCCGCTTCGTTATATCGCTCATCAACATAAGCTTTTTGTTTATGCAAAGGAATAGGGTAGTATACACCACATGGAATATCTTTTTCCGCTAAATGCTTTACTAAGGCATCTCTTTTTCCGTTGGTAATTCTTAATGTATATTGATGAAATACATGACAGGTGCATGTATCACAAATTTCCTCTCCACATTGCGTAGTCCTAGGTGTAATAATATTGGCCTGTTCTCTAAAAGCACTATTGTAACTTCTAGCAGCTTGCCTTCTTCTATTACAATATTGGTCTAATTTTGGCAATTTTGCACGTAAAACCGCTGCCTGAATAGAATCTAACCTAGAATTCACTCCCACCACATCATGATGGTATCTTTCATACATACCGTGATTAACAATACCCCTTAAGGTGTGTGCCAACTCATCATCATTGGTGAAAATCGCACCACCATCACCATAAGCTCCTAGATTCTTTGAGGGAAAAAAAGACGTTGCACCTACATGACCTATGGTACCTGCTTTTTGCTTCTTACCATTATTAAATGTATAATCCGCTCCAATAGCTTGAGCATTATCCTCAATAACATAAAGATTGTGCTGTTCCGCCAATTGCATAATAGCGTCCATATTGGCACATTGTCCAAATAAATGTACCGGAACAATTGCTTTTGTTTTGGGTGTTATAGCCTTTTCAACGGCTGCAATATCTATATTAAAAGTATCTGGTTCTACATCCACAAGAACAGGTGTTAATTGCAAAAGTGCAATTACCTCTACTGTTGCCGCAAATGTAAAATCTGCCGTGATTACCTCATCACCTGGCTCAAGACCCAACCCCATCATTGCAATCTGTAAGGCATCTGTACCATTAGCACATGGTATAACGTGTTTTACACTCAAATAGGCTTCTAGTTCGCTTTGAAAAGATTTTACTTCAGGGCCATTTATGAAAGCCGAAGTTTCCATAATAGTAGCTATAGCAGAATTCACTTGTTCTTTTATTCCTTCGTACTGGCCTCCTAAGTCGACCATTTGAATTTTTTTCATCGTCATGAATTATATAAATCGAAACAAAAATACGAAACCATGCAGTACAATTTTATGTAAAGAAGCGTAATTTAGCCCAAAATATGAATCAGTGCACAGCATCTATAATGTGATTGTTCAGATTTCTTGGTTCTTCTTGAAAATTCTGGCTCTTTTTAATTCTAAACTAAAGCTGTTTGTTAACGGCCGAAAGCATTCCTTCTACCTACTTGATAATGCCATTTCCAAAGATGACAAAACTCTTTGGGTTCATGCCGCATCATTAGGGGAGTTCGAACAGGGACTTCCTATTATTGAAAAACTTAAGAACGTATATCCAGCCCATAAAATTGTACTTACCTTCTTCTCCCCTTCCGGATATGAAGTAAAAAAAAATACTTCAGCGGCAGATGTAGTGGCCTACCTTCCTATGGACACTAAGAAAAATGCCGCCCATTTTGTAAAAACGGTGCATCCGGACATAGCCATTTTTGTCAAATATGAAATTTGGCCCAACTATATGAAGGCACTAGAAAAGAATAAAGTCCCAGCTATTTTAATTTCCGCTCTTTTTAATAAAAACCAGGTATATTTTAAAGCTTACGGCGGATTCATGAGGAGTACCTTGCGTAAATTCTCGAACTATTTTGTTCAAGATGAGAATTCAAAAAAACTGTTAGAATCCATTGGAATAAAAAATGCACATGTAAGTGGAGACACCCGTCTAGACCGTGTTTCTGAAATCCTAGACCGAGATAACACCTTGGACTTCATGGAAGCTTTTAAAAATGACAAACTTTGTTTTGTTGCCGGAAGCACTTGGCCTGAAGATGAAACCATATTAATAGACCATATAAACCACGCTCCAAAAAATTTAAAATACGTACTAGCGCCACATACTATTAAAAAGGATAAAATATTAGGGCTTGCAGGAGCATTTACCAAAAAAACTACGCTTTACTCAAAAATTGACAGCAACAACCTGCGTGATTATGATGTATTGATTATTGACAATATAGGACTTTTAACTAGAATTTACAGTTACGCGGATATTGCCTATGTTGGCGGTGGTTTTTCTACTGGGTTGCATAACACCTTGGAGCCTGCCGTTTTTGGTATTCCGGTTATTATAGGACCAAACTATGACGGCTTTAAAGAAGCCGAGGATTTAGTGAAACAAAAAGGCATTTACCCAATTAAAGACCAATGGACTTTTGGTGAGCTCTTAAAAAAATTTCTAGATAGTCCGGACTTCAGAAAAAAGACGGGAGAAATAAATGCTACTTACATTTCAAAAAACAAAGGTGCTAGCCAAGAAATAATAAACCACATTAAGGGGCTCATCTAATCATCTTCCTTAAAGTTTATTTTTAATAAATCCGTATTTTTCTTTTTAAGGCAAGATACCTTTTATCGTTTTTTTAAACTGTTCAACTGATGAATGTACTAAACATGAGCTAGTTAAGTCAAATAATTCGCAATAATTAGGCTTCGTATTTAATAATTTATTAAATTTAAGGAAACCTAATGAAAATGGAACAACAACTAAACCCTAGTGTAAAATTACTTAACGGATTTCTTAGAATCATGATTACTTGCCTGGTACTAATTTTACTGGCCGTACCAGTAGCCTTAGTTTTAGATATGATCGGAATTTTATAAAATCTTCAAGAAAAATAAATTGACCAAGCATAAGAAAGGCCCTCATAGAGGGCCTTTTAATTTATCACAAAGTAGCAATTATTCCCTTAATGTAACCAATTGATTCCATCATGCCCGGCAAAGGGTCATCTCCTTCTGCCTCATATTCCAAAGCCAGAGTTCCTTTATAATTTAACTTTGAAACTGTCTTTAGAAAAGCAGGAAAGTCTATAACACCGCGACCAATGATACAGGTCTCTCCATCATGCTCGGAAGCCGTTACATCTTTTAAATGAATATCAAAGACCCTATCAAAGAACTGGGTTACATCTTGCGAAGGGTCTCTTTTTATACGTTGCGTGTGCCCTATATCTACACAGAGGCCCATGCGTTTATCCCTACCCTTAATTTTCACATAAGCACTTTCCGCACTTGGGTATACTTTATCTCCCGGGCCATGGTTATGAATGGCTAGTTTTATATCATATGATTTTACTTTCTTTTCTACGTAATCTAGAAGGTTATGGCTAGGCACACCCACAATCATATCAAGCTCCGCCATTTTGGCGTATTCAAAGGCTTGGTCCACCTCTTCCTCGCTATTCATATAAATCACGCCTGCGCCGTAAAAATCTACACCTTTCTCTTTACATTCTGCGACAGCGCTTTTTATCGTGTGCGCACCCGAATCTAGAGGCAAATGCATGCTCTTAAAGGTAATCCTTTTTAAACCGCACCTAAGCGTCATATCCAAAGCCTTTTCACGTGTAAATTCCCGGAGAGTAAATGAGGCAACCCCTAGCTTTAAATCGGATTTTGAAGTATTACCATTTTCTTTCACAGTAGCAGCTTTTGTCACCACAGGAAAGGAAAGAGCACCAATACCCAATACTCCGGCAGATGTGCGCTTTAAAAAATTTCTTCTGTTCGCTTTCATGTATTTTTTGTTTTTGGTTCTTAGTCTGTTTTGGTCTTAAAATTATGATATGCTATTTAACTCCTTTTAATTCTGTTCCCCATCCGTAAATACCTCGTGAGATTATTATCAATAACAACCAATAAATTCACTTTAACCATCTATTTACAAACATCTTAAAGCTCATTTTTTCAATTTTATATAATTGCGAAATAATCATATTCAGGTCTATAAATATATAACACTTTTAAACTTTCTGCAATTAGACAGGCAATACCTTAACATAACTCCTAGTTTTTATATGAATTTCCAAACATCCAATTTAGCTTATTATTCGTATTTTGATTGACCAACAACAGTACAAAATGAAATATATAGACTTGAATCACCTTATTCCGCAACTAGCAGAAAAAGGCACATGGATAGGCAGGTGCATGGTTCCTGCAAAAAAAGCACATAAAGGTGTAGCCGGACCTCACGTGGTCTTGGCTAGAAAGGGAAAAATTTACGACCTTTCTGCATATTACAATTCCACTAGCGAATTACTAAACAGCAAGAACCCGGTTACTAGCTTAAAAGCTCTAAAGGATTTACCTAAACTTGGTAACCTAACGGACGTATTAAAAAACTCTTTGTATTTCAATCAAAATCCCAATCTCCCTTACTTAATCTCGCCAAATGACATTCAAGCGATTAAAGCATGTGGTGTGACTTTCGTTAAAAGTTTACTGGAAAGGGTCATTGAAGAACAAGCCAAAGGAGATGCTAGTGCAGCCAAGGAAATACGTAAAACCATATCTGCTTCATTAGGTAAGGATTTAAGCAAGGTGGTACCGGGTTCTCCCCAGACCAAAAAATTGAAGAAAGAGTTACAAAAGAAAGGACTATGGTCCCAATATCTTGAAGTAGGTATTGGAAAAGATGCTGAAATTTTTACAAAAGCCCAACCTATGTCCGCTGTTGGGTTTGGAGCTGAAATAGGAGTTTTAAAAAGTTCTAAATGGAATAATCCTGAACCAGAAATTGTGCTAGCCGTATCATCTTCTGGTAAAATAATGGGCGCCACCTTAGGCAACGATGTAAACCTTCGTGATTATGAAGGGCGGAGCGCGTTACTCTTAGGCGAAGCGAAAGATCAGAATGGCTCTTGCGCCATTGGCCCTATGTTTCGGTTGTTCGATGAGAAGTTTACTCTAGATGATGTAAAAAAATGTGATGTGCAACTTTTCTTGGAAGGAAAGGATAGTTTCACTACATCTGGAAGTAATAATATGACGGAAATAAGCCGTACACCAGAAAATTTAGTGGCACAGGTAATTAGTGAAAACCATCAATACCCAGACGGATTTGTACTTTTTTTAGGCACCATGTTCGCACCTACAAAGGATCGTGACAAAGAAGGATTAGGCTTTACTCATAAAAGGGGTGACCAGGTAACCATTTCGGCATCACATTTGGGCACACTTACAAACTGGACAAATACTTGCGATAAAATACCAAAGTGGAAATTTGGCATTGGTGCTTTTACCAACTATATCGTGAAAAGAAATTCAAAGAAATCTTAGAATCACATAAAGAAATTAGAAAAACCCGATTATAGGAAGCAATTTATTTTCTATAATCGGGTTTTTAACAGTTGTCAAGAAAATGTACATCTTAAGCGCTATTCTTGATAACTACTCACTATCCGCAACTTTCTCTTCTATTTTGTTAAGCAAATCGTCCGGGTCAAAAGGTTTAAAAATAAAGCCGTCCATACCACTTTCGAACATTTTTTCTTTCACCTCTTGAAATACGGAGGCCGATAGCGCAAGGATAGGAACAGTAGTGTTAAACTTCCTGATTTCCCTAGAAGCTATATACCCATCCATAACCGGCATCTGAATATCCATTAAAAGAATATGATAATCATTTTCACGTACTTTATTTACAGCAACAAGTCCATCATAAGCTACGTCTACAACTAAATTGGCCTTCTCTAATATCTGTTTCCCGACCATAACATTAATTTGATTGTCCTCGACTAACAATACCTTTTTTCCCTTTAAATCAAATACTTTTCTTTGTGTAGTTTTCTCTAACTCTTTACTAGAGGCTAACTTCAATTCTAAATTAAAATAAAAGCGGCTTCCCTCCCCCATTTTACTTTCTATGTGTACCTCGGAGCCCATGGCTTCTACTATACTTTTAACAATAGGCAAACCAAGTCCTGTTCCTCCGTATAAGCGATTTGTACTGCTGGAGGCTTGCGTAAATGCTTGCCATATTTTTCCTTGTTCTTCTTCTGTTATACCAATTCCGGTATCTATGATTTCTGTACGTATAAGTACCTTATCATTAGTTACCTTTTCTTTTACGATTTTCAAGGTCACACTTCCTTTGTCCGTAAACTTAATTGCATTAGAAACCAGGTTATTGATTACCTGATTAAAACGCACAATATCTAACCAAACAGTGGGAAGGTCATCATCAATTTCTAGTTCCAAAGTAATTCCTTTACGCAAACAACTAGATTCATGAATTTTTTTTATCTGTTTCACCGCAGCCAAAATATTAGTAGGAATAGGATCAAGTTCAATTATTGTTGATTCCATTTTACTGAAATCCAAAACGTTATTCAACAAATTCAACAGTATTTTTCCTGAATAGTTCAACGCCTCTATATTCTGCTTTTGATCCTCTCGTGGATTCGTATCACCTAAAATATGTGATAAACCCGTAATTGCATTTAGCGGTGTTCTTATCTCATGGCTCATCATACTTAAAAACCTAGACTTGGCATTTGATGCCTCAATGGCTTCTTCTCTCTGATTATGTATTTTAGAGTAAAATCCGGCATTTATAAAAGAGAAATACGTTAACTGATACGTAACTAGAAGAATTGTAGTAATAATGGAAATTGGATAAATATACTTTCCTGCCAGCACTGGGTCCATGTGGGTACTAGTAAAGAGATTAAAATCTGTGTAGTATAAAAGAAACCAAAACACCATCGATAAACCTGCAAATAATGGGATATAGATTTTTTCCCTTATAAAGGAAAACAGCACAAAAGGCAAAGCCATTGCAAACATTAGTATAAATTCTACACTACCAGGCTTTCCAATAAATGACGCAGTTACCGTAACACTCAAATTAAAGGCAATCATGTAAATAAAGCGAGCCAATGTTAGGTTTCCCTTTTTAGAGATTATTGCAGAAAGTATAAAAAGAGGTGCCGTAGCTATGATATAATTGCTTAGTTCCACCATATCCAATACTCTGGCTAGAAAAAACCAAATTATTGTAATAACAGTGGTCAACAATGAAAGCATAAAAACAAGTTGTACTCTTCTGTTTGAAAATTCTGACATATTTAACATGTGTTATTGTGAGGTAAATATAAGCTAACCGTATTTGAAAACACAATAGCCTATAATTAACTCCTGCTGATTGGCACCTTTTTGAACCTTTTCCCATAGAGAAATGGGACACGTTCAAGAGACAAACCCCTGAAAAAGTATATCGCCTTCCGCAACTACAAATTAACTATGTAACTACCATCCATAGGAAAAAGATAACAGCCGTATTATTTCATCAAATTAATCTCAGCAATGCTCTTAATTCTATTTCGCTCTAAGAAAGCATCAATAGTTTCAAAATGTTCAATCACCCTTTGGTTCTTGAACTCAAATACCTTTTCAGATAATCCTTGTAAAAAGTCACGGTCGTGAGATACTAAAATCAGCGTTCCGTCGTAGGTTGATAATGCTTCTTTTAAAACATCTTTAGATTTTAAATCTAAGTGATTGGTGGGCTCATCTAATATCAAAAGATTTACCGGGTCCAACAATAATTTAACCATCGCCAATCTTGTTTTTTCCCCACCAGAGAGCATACTTACCTTTTTATCGATATCATCACCGCTAAACATGAAACGGCCTAAAATATTCTTTATCTGGTTACGAATATCGCCCAAAGCAACTTCATCTACGGTTTGAAAAATAGTCAGCTCGGGATCCAATAATGAAGCTTGATTTTGCGCAAAGTATCCGACCTTCACATTATGCCCTAATTGGCAATTTCCCTCTACATCAATCTCACCCAAGATAGCTTTGATCATTGTTGATTTACCTTCACCGTTACGCCCAACAAAAGAAACTTTTTCTCCTCTGGCGATTGACATATTAGCATCTTTAAAAACAATATGATCATCATAAGATTTAGAAACTCCCTCAACTGTTACGGGGTAATCTCCCGAACGTGGTGAAGGTGGGAAACTTAATTTTAAGGCAGATGTATCTACTTCGTCAATCTCAATGATTTTTAATTTTTCAAGCATCCGTTCACGCGATGTAACCTGATTTGTTTTTGAATACGTGCCTTTAAATCGTTCAATAAATGCCATATTATCGGCTATATATTTCTGTTGTTCTTGATACGCTTTAATTTGATGTGATCTACGGTCTTCTCGCAATTGTAAATAATGTGAATAGTTGGCTTTGTAATCATATATCCTACCCATAGTTACCTCTATAGTACGATTGGTGATATTATCAATAAACGCTCTATCATGAGAAATTACCATTACCGCATCTGCTTTGTTTAACAAAAAATCTTCTAACCAAATAACCGATTCAATATCTATATGGTTAGTAGGTTCATCCAACAAAATAAGGTCCGGCTTTTGCAACAGAATTTTAGCCAACTCTATTCGCATACGCCAACCACCACTAAATTCATTGGTTTGTCTTGCAAAATCTTCTTGCCTAAAACCTAAGCCCTTTAAGGCCTTTTCTACTTCAGAATCATAGTTTACATCTTCTAAAGCGTAATATTTCTCCCCTAAATCAGACACCTTTTCTATGATAGACATATAGGCGTCGCTCTCATAATCGGTTCTCGTTTCTAATTCTTTGTTGAGTCGCTCCATTTCATCACGCATGGTAAATACGTGCTTAAACGCTTTGGCAGCTTCCTCAAAAACGGTGCAATCATCTTCAGTTAACAAGTGTTGCGGCAGATATGCGATAACGGCATCTTTAGGAACTCGTACATTACCACGTGTACCTTTTTGCTCACCGGCAATAATTTTCATCATTGTAGATTTCCCCGCTCCATTTTTACCCATAAGGGCAATCTTATCGGTAGGATTAATTACAAATGAAACATCACTGAATAAGGTAGTACCACTAAATTCTACTGCTAAATTATCTACTGAAATCATACTGTTAAATTTAAAAGTGCAAAACTAGCAATAAGAAGTGGTGCTTTCAGCTAACGGTAGCAAAAACTTAAGCTGATTTTTATCGATACAATTTAATTAAACTTCTTCTCTTATTTATTATATATCACCATATGTGAAGATATAAACCAAGAAATGATTACGTAACTTACCGTTACAATTGTATCAAGGTCACGTTCTTAAAATGAACACTGTAAAACGTTTCACTATGAAAAAATTAAAAAAAGAAGATATCAAACAAGAGGTTTTTGACCTCTATGACGACTATGCCCATAATAGGGTCAGCAGAAGATTATTTTTAGATAAATTATCAGCATATGCCGTAGGTGGTCTTACCGTAGGTTCCATGCTAAGTTTTATTTCTCCTGATTACGTGAAAAAAATTCAGATCAAACAAGACGATCCAAATTTAAAATCAGAATTTATAACCTACGATTCTCCCAAGGGTGGGGAAAAAATTAAAGGGCTTCTTTCTAAACACGTTGCTGCAAAAGAAAAACTTCCGGGTATTATAGTTGTACATGAGAACCGAGGTCTTAATCCGTATATAGAAGATGTAGGACGCCGGGCTGCCCTTGCGGGATTTATTTCCCTTGCCCCAGATGCCCTAACCCCTCTAGGAGGCTACCCCGGAAACGATGATGAAGGACGCGAACTACAGAGAAAAAGAGACAAAGATGAGATGCTACAAGACTTTATAGCTGCTTATTCCTATTTAAAAAACCACCCAGATTGCACGGGTAAAGTAGGGGTTGTTGGTTTTTGTTTCGGTGGATGGATCTCAAACATGATGGCAGTAGAAGTTTCTGATTTAGATGCTTCCGTTCCTTTTTACGGAGGGCAACCCACTGAAAACATCGAGAAAATAAAGGCACCCTTACTTCTCCATTTTGGAGAATTGGATAAACGCGTAAACGAAGGATGGCCAGACTATGAAGCTGCCTTAAAAAAATACGGTAAAGACTACACGGCATACATATACAAAAATGCCAATCATGGTTTTCATAATGACACCACGCCACGGTACGACCGTGAGGCAGCAGAACTTGCATGGCAACGCACCATTGATTTTTTCAAGAAGCATCTAGCATAGTCTTACCGGAACGAATAAAACAAGAAGGCTCAACCAGATTAATATCTGGTTGAGCCTTCTTTTGTAATTTATCTTAAATTATTTATCGGTATTCTTAATGATAGCAAACAGCTCTTTATCTAACTGTGGTTTTACAACGCTAATAGAATCAAAATGCATCGTAGCAGTATTAGCACTATTGTATGATGGCCATTCCGGTAATCCGGAATGATTAGGGTTTCCAGTCTTGGCAAAATTAATCCATGCTTGACTCATTTTATCAGCCAAAGCGTGTGCACCTTTCCCGCCTCCTGTCATATGATTTGCTAGGGTAATATTATCGAAAACAAATGGTAGCTCCATACAATGCAGCGCTTTATATTTTCCATCAAAAACAGGAGATTGCCAAGTGAATAAGTACATATAAACAGCTGCGCCACCTTTTAAATCTGATTTGATATTGGCTTGCTCTACAGCGCCTGGGCGAAATCTGGTATCCACATCCAACAAATCTTTTGCATCCGTATCTTTGGGATAAGCTTTCTTGACCGCTTTTACATAATCATCTGCCTTTTCTTTGTAAGTATCCTTAATATGATTCATAATGGTTTCATCGGAAGCTCCCACAAAACGCATATTGGCAAATGGTCCAAATTCATTTTTTGCAGTCCCAATAAGCAACGGGATATCTTTTGAAAGTGCCAACGCCTCTAAAGAACCTACTTGATATGGCAGGTCTATACCATCTTTACTAGGACCCCAGTTCAACTCAAAACCAACAACAGGTTTTCCTTCCGCTTTCATCTGCTCTGCAACTACTTTTAGAGCTTTGTTACTGGCATTCACCAATGTTTCAAAAGGAATATTCTGAATACTATCTATAGTACTAGCATCCAACCCTAAAATAGAAATAGTTTCTTTGGCAATAGCTTTGGTCTCTTTTTTCTCCAATATGCTATTTCTATAAGAACCACTTTGATTGACTGCTTTATGGAACAAACCCTTGGCTTTAGGCATTGCCATGAGAGTATTTACCTTTGCTCCTCCACCAGATTGCCCAAAAATAGTTACATTATTTGGGTCTCCTCCAAAGTTTGAAATATTATCCCGCACCCATTCCAGCGCAATAACCATATCAGAAATACTATTGTTAGCTGACTGTTGGTATTTTTCACCGTAGGCGGATAAATCTAAAAAGCCTAAAACATTCAACCGGTGATTGATAGAGACCACAACAACATCACCTTTTTTACTCAAATTAGCACCATCATAAGAAGGTAATTCATGACTTGAGCCTGCTGTAAATCCACCACCGTGAATCCAGAACATAACTGGTCTCTTTTTCCCTTCATCAATACCAGGTGTCCAAACATTTAAATTCAAACAATCTTCATTGGTATAACCCCAATCATGGTCAAAGACAAATTCAGCTTCATCCTGTACTAATGTTGTTGGTGTTAATAATGGCGCCACAGGCCCGTACATGGTAGAACTTCTTACGCCTTCCCAAGATTCCGGATTTTGTGCAGCTTCAAATCGTTTTGCCTGAGCATAGGGTATTCCCTTATAAGTGAAAACCCCTTTTTCAATATATCCACGAACTTTTCCGGAATTGGTTTTTGTTACCGCAATATTTTCTCCCGTATGTATTTCTGACTGAGCATCCAGAAAACTTGTGAAAAGTATAATTCCAAATACTACCAAAGTGGTGCTAATTTTTTTCATTTTATTGAGTGTATGTTGAGCTGTTATTCTTGTTATATGCAATCCCAAATTTCAATTATGTCCAATGTAAGGAAAAAACAAATTCCTACTTCAATGCACCTGCTCATTTTACATATAGAATCACTATTTTTCTATTCCAATTTCAATGTTTTTCAAGACAAAAAAGAACCAAAGAAAAACAAATAAACAAACCTCATTAAATAGATGAAATCATTCACTTCAAAATTGATAAACGACTAAACTCCCGACTGATTTTTAATAAAAATAATGTTAAATTATTAAAAAGGACTTAACTTGTAAATTCTGGTAAATCCGCTATAAATCACCTGTATTTACCCCTGAATTAAACACTTTGCGGCAATTTCAATGACAAAAATCATATTATTAACAAACAATTAAAGTTATGACAAAAGCACTCTATGTTGCTGCTTTAGAATCTCATAGTGGCAAGTCAATAGTTGTACTTGGTTTAATGCAACTTTTACTTGGAAAAATGGCAAAAGTTGGCTATTTCAGACCAGTAATTAGTGATGTTCAAGAAGGCGAAATCGATAATCACATTAACACTGTACTTTCTCATTTTGATTTGGATATTCCTGTAGAAGATGCTTACGCACTTACCCAAAGTCAGATGGTTGAAATGTTCAATGATGGACGAAAAGGAGACATTCTTGACTCGATCATATCAAAGTACAAAGAACTTGAACAACGGTTTGATTTTATCCTTGTAGAAGGAAGTGATTTCTCTAGTGATGGAAGTGTAATTGAATTTGATTTAAACATAGATATTGCCAAAAATCTTGGCATTCCCGTTATTCTAATTGATAATGCCAAAGGCAACAGCTTAGAGGAATTTTGCGGTAACCTTGGTTCTGCTGTCAATACCTATATTAAAAAAGACATTGAGCTCATTGGCGTGGTAGCAAATAAGCTCCGGCCAGAGAATATAGATTTAGTGAACAAGAGGCTAAATCTGGAGCTTAAAGACAAGACGGTTGTATTTGCAGTTCCTAGAGTTGCAAACCTATCTCACCCAACCATTCGTGAAATTTTGAAAGCTCTTAATGGAGAAGTGCTGTTTGGTGCAGAAAGCTTAAATAACCAAACCGGTAGTTTTGGTGTGGGTGCTATGCAATTACACAATTACCTAAATCACTTGCATGAGAATAGCCTGGTTATTACACCAGGAGACCGCTCAGACATTATATTAGGTGCGTTACATGCCAACCTTTCTGACAACTACCCTACCATTTCAGGGATTGTATTGACCGGAGGAATTATTCCAGAACCCTCTATCCTAAAGCTATTGGAAGGTTTTGAAACCCATGTACCCATAATTTCCGTAAAACAGGGCACCTTTGACACCACCAACGCCGTAGGTAATATTAAATCTAGGATTTACCCGGAAAGCAAACAAAAAATCGCAACGTCAATTTCACTTTTCAACTCTTATATTGATGGTGAATTATTGTTGGAGCGATTAAAAACTTACGAAGCAAAAGGCACTACGCCAAGAATGTTTCAGTACAACTTAGTACAGCGCGCCAAAACCTCTAAAAAGCACATTGTTCTTCCAGAAGGTGAAGATGATAGAATTATTGAAGCTGCTAGCGAGTTGAGTGCTTTGGGCATTGTTAAAATAACGCTTTTAGGGAATAAAGAAAAGATTGAAAAGAAGGCTATGCAGTTAGGTTTTGACCTTTCCCATTTGTCTATCCTTGATCCAGGAAGCGCACCTAATTTTGAAAGTTATGCCAACACCTTCTATGAATTAAGAAAGCATAAGGGTGTAAATATGGATATTGCCAGGGATTCTATGTTGGATGTTTCTTACTTTGGTACTATGATGGTGTACCAAGGAGATGCAGACGGTATGGTTTCAGGAGCTGTGCATACCACGCAACATACTATTCGCCCAGCATTACAGTTTGTTAAAACCAAGCCTGGCATAAAAGTAGTATCCTCTGTATTTTTTATGTGCCTGGAAAATAGAGTTTCCGTCTTTGGTGATTGTGCCATTAACCCTAATCCAACGGCAGAACAGTTAGCAGAGATTGCAATTTCGTCCGCAGCTTCTGCAGAGGCTTTTGGAATTAAAGCTAAAATTGCCATGTTATCTTATTCTTCCGGTAGTTCAGGAAAAGGAGATGATGTAGACAAGGTGAGATTGGCGACTGAAATCGTAAAAAAATCAAATCCTGAATTACAGATTGAAGGCCCCATACAATATGATGCGGCCGTAGACCCATTAATCGGTAAAAGTAAACTCCCTAATTCCGAGGTTGCAGGACAAGCGTCGGTTTTAATATTTCCAGATTTAAACACAGGAAACAACACCTATAAAGCAGTACAAAGAGAAACCGGAGCCGTGGCCATTGGCCCAATGTTACAGGGACTTAATAAACCCGTAAACGATTTAAGTAGAGGTTGTACGGTAGAAGATGTTTTTAATACAGTAATCGTAACTGCTATCCAAGCACAAGAAAAATAAACAACTATGCAGATTTTGATTGTCAATTCAGGGAGTTCCTCAATAAAATTTCAAGTGATTGAAATGCCTTCCGAAGAAATTATTTGTAAAGGTTTGGTGGAGCGTATCGGACTTGATAACGGTAAAGTACATTATACTGCCAAAGAAAAATCTCATGTAGAGTCATTGACCCTTGCAGACCACAAAGAAGGTTTACGGGCAATTACTAATTTATTGATGCATGACATCCATGGTATTCTAAAACACCCAGATGAAATTGATGTTGTTGCACATCGTGTAGTGCATGGTGGGAGTAAGTTTGATCAACCCACCAAAATTGATGAAAGCGTAGTAGCAGAGATAGAACGACTTAGTTCTATAGCTCCGCTCCATAATCCTGCCAACGCAACAGGTATCAGAGTAGCCATAGATATGTTTAAAAATGCAGGACAGGTTGCTATTTTTGATACGGCCTATCATCAAACCATGCCTGAAAAAGCATACCGCTATGCAATTCCTAAAGAACTTGCAGACAAAAACCGTATTCGTGTATATGGTTTTCATGGCACTAGTCACAAATATGTTTCGGAACAGGCTATTGCCTATTTAGAAAAACCAGCGAACAAAATCATAAGTATTCACCTAGGTAATGGTTGTAGTGCTACTGCTATAAAAGATGGCAAGAGTATTGATCATTCTTTGGGCTTTAGCCCTACAAACGGACTTATTATGGGTACCCGTAGTGGAGATATTGATCATTCCGTAATTTTTCATCTTATGAATAGTTTAAAAATGACTTCTGAAGAGGTCAACTATTTATTACAAAAACAAAGCGGACTTTTGGGCCTAACCGGATATTCGGATTTGCGAGAAATCCAAAATGGAGCAGAAGAAGGAAATAAAGATTGCCAATTGGCATTAGCCATGACCGCCTATCGTATTAAAAAGTTTATTGGCACTTACATTGCCGTGCTCAACGGCGTAGATGCCATACTCTTTACTGGAGGTATAGGTGAAAACTCAAGTGTACTCAGAGAAATGGCCTGTAAAGACATGGAAGCATTAGGCCTTCACATTGATGATAAAAAAAACAACCAAAGAAGCGCCTCTATTTTTGAGATTCAGAAAGATGAATCACAAGTTAAAATTCTTGTTGTCCCCACTAATGAGGAATTAGAAATAGCTAGACAAACTTATGCGTTGGAGGCGTAAGTGCTAACTTTTTTGGAAAACAAGGCTTGTGTTTGCACAGATTATAGAAAATACTACTTCTTTCAAAATAACAAAACTCTTTCAGTGCTCTGAGAGGGTTTTATCGTTATACTGGTGGAGAGACTAACAATTTAAAACTTGATTACAAGAAGTGCTTTAAATAGACATATATACTTATTTTCACATTATACTACTCTACTCGGATTGATTCTCTTGGATATAAATGTAACAAAGTAAAAAGATAAAGCATTTACATAATTCCGTAAGTTTTTACTTTGAATTATTTGTAATATTGCTTTTGTAACGCAAACCATTTAGCGATGAGGAGTTTAGCATTTATTTTCTTAATATTCATAGTTTCTGGAATCGCGCAGAAAAAGCAAATAGACATTTATAAAGCAGATAATGGAGTGACTTATCGCCTCAAAGATGAAATACATGTGTTCATGAAATCATTGATATTGTTTTTCTTCTCCATGATTTGATTCCCAAAAAAATAAGAGCCACTAACAAAATTATAAAGTACAGTGTCGTAATTCCACTTTTAGCAAGACTAAAGACTGAGGCTGTTCTTACCATGTCAGATGTTAAATTAGGATAGTTGGCAAGTAAATTAATTATTCCGATATTTTCCAGATAATCTGCCAATCCTGCGAATAACGGTAGCAAACAGAGAAAAAACAACTTACTGTTGAGCTTATTCAGTTTTTTAAAAAAGTAGGCGAGTACTAAACAATAACTGATACCAAAAAGCGCGGGATAAACCATATCTACTGGAAGTTGACGGTAGATGTAGGCG
Source organism: Zobellia nedashkovskayae (assembly GCF_015330125.1). Classification (NCBI taxonomy): domain Bacteria; kingdom Pseudomonadati; phylum Bacteroidota; class Flavobacteriia; order Flavobacteriales; family Flavobacteriaceae; genus Zobellia; species Zobellia nedashkovskayae. The sequence continues at coordinate 769,138 of NZ_JADDXR010000002.1, forward strand.
TCCCTACCCTGTGGCCCGAGGGCATTGAACAGCGCTTTTACATAATTAGGGTCATAACCTGTGGGCATCATATCCAACAATCTCATACCATTGGCATAACCTACAACCTTGGGAATGGTAATTGTCAGCATTAGGATATATACCAAGTTGGTCAGTACAAAAAGGAACAACACCTTTTTGCCCGATACGTTTTTCTCTATTGTTGTACGGATGATTTTCATGACTTTATGTTATTCAACAAAGAAACACCATGAAATCAAAACCTAGTTTAACAAATGATAAAAAGCAATTCTAATACTGTTTTCTTAAGCGGCTTAAAGAAACATTGGTAATACCCAGATAGGAAGCGATCATGGAATGGGGAATTTTATTTTCTAACATTGAAAAGTCTTTACGGAACTGCTCCAATCTTTCCTTAGCCGACCAAGAGGCCATTCGGATTTCTTTACTGACCTTATTCAAAAGTTCTTGTCGCATAACCGTATTTCCGAAATCACGGATCTCTAAATTGTCAATCATTAATGATTCAAAGTCTTTGGCATCTATTTTGGCAAAGTTGCAATCGGTTATGGTTTCGCAATACAATAATGATTTTCCATTGTCGGTTCGTGTGACGAAAGGGGGTAGAACGGTATTGTCTTCAAAGAAAGATAGTGTGATTTCCTCTCCTTCGGAGTTTAGTAAAAAAATACGGGCAATTCCTTTTAAAAGTATATATTCAGAATCATCTGTTTGATTTGGCTTAAGCAAAATACTGTCTTTCTTCGATTGTTGTTCAATACATATATCTGCTAATTGTTGGCGGGCATTTTGGGATACATGTGAAGTGTACGTATCGATAGATTTATCCAATTTTGATACTTCCATACCTTAAATGTAATGAAGAGATTTAAACTTCTGCCAAAAAAAGGGATGGACTTTGATAATGGTCCATCCCCTTTAATTAATATTCAAGTTTCTGTACTGCGCCCATTGTGCTCTTTTGCTGTTGTTAAAGGTTGAGAAGTACTGTCCTGTTTTTGAAGTTGGAATGTGTAACCATAATATTATATATATTTCTTTTAAGTGGGATATTTGTGTGACTTTAGGAAAATTTCAGTTTGTATAATACCCTTGATAATGCACTTAAATCCTTAAACAAATACAACACTTTATGCCAAAGAAACCGTTACCAAATCATACGCATCGATTTTACCTTTGAGCTGAGGTTTCCCTAAAGTCTTAACGGAATACTCGTCCCCGAATTCTAATCGAAGAATTAGGTTTTTGGAAACCAGTAGGTCAACACCATATGCATTGCATAGTCCTTGTATTCTTGCGGTGGTATTCAACACATCCCCGGTAAAGAATATCTCTTTTTTCAAGGCGCCGATTTCTCCGGTGGTTACTTCCCCAAAGTGCAAACCTGCTTTAAAATCTGGGAAAACCTTATATTTTTCCAAATAGTTTTCCTTCCTTTTTAATAGATCCGATTTCATATCAAAAAAACAATGAATACAGTTATTCTTATTTATGCCGTTTTTGATTTTCCAAGAGATAACAATTTCATCCCCGATATATTGATAGACCTCGCCGCGGTTCTTGACAATAGCATCCGATAGGTCAAAATAATACGCCTTTAGCAATTCAAAATATTGGATATGCCCCAATTGTTCCGCAATAAAAGTGGAATTTTTCATGTCGGCAAACATAAAGATTCGGGTCTCGGCAACGGGTTTGTGGTACTTTCCGGTAAAGAAATTGAGCAAGATGTTCTGCCCAAGATTTTCGCTGATTTCTGCATATAGTAATGATGTCAGCAACTGAAACGAAAGTTGTATCATCGTGCTAGCATTGGTAATGCTGAAAAAAAAAGTCCCATATCTATTCCAAACACGTTGATTCAGTATCGAAGTTTTTAGCTCCATACTTGCCGCTATTGGAAAAGTGATTAAAATTACCACAAAGAAAAATGCTGCATAAATGAGAAATTTTGAAATAATTTTAACCAAAAAACGCTGCTTTTCGAACAAGCGGTTCAGATATACCAATTCGATAAAACCAACTAGAATACCAATAAAAGTGATTCCTGTAAGGGCAAAAGTCAGAACACCGGCATCAAGTTTAATAGCACTTTCCAGGTTATTCGCTTTGCCTCCAAGCGCGGCATGCTCTACCCAAAGAAATAAAGCCCCAGAGACTAGCCAAATGATTCCGAAGGGAATAATTCTACCTATATTTCTTTTAGTTATGGCGGATAGTTTCATTAAATCGAGTTCTATTTAATTACCGTACAATAAGCATATTGTATTTGCACAAGAATGGTGTACTGATATTGGAATCATTTCCTTATTCGGACACGATGAAAATGCCCTTGTGTTAAAGCAACCCCTTCTTTTCTAATGAAGCTCTCAACATCGCCTGATTTTCCCAGAATTGGTCTTTTATCTTTTGCATAATGGCATCAAATTCGGGATGATTTTTTAGCGGTTGAATCAGTGGTTCATCTTCAATTAACAAAAACCAATACATATAATTCTCTGTTTTGGAAAATATTCTAAGCTGTTCGATAGCCTCATTAACCTTCCCCTCATAAGCGTATTTCCAAACTAGATTTACACTTCTATAGGTTGATTGGTCCCCTTCGCAGTATTCTGAGAAATCGTTAAAAAGTTTCTCAGCTTCCGAGTCCAACCCCATTTTTTTATATACCGAGGCAATTTTGACGTTTTCTTGTAGATAAATATCCAGTCCATTTGCTTCCCTTGCTTCAACAAACTTTTTAAAATAGGTATAGGCACTGTCATAATTTTCCTCGATATAATACAACTTCCCTATGTCCTGTAAAAGGTCAAGCCGAGTGGTATCCTTGTTCCATTCTTTAACCACCAAATTTCTAGTTCGCTCAACATTACCATCCTTAGCGAACAGGATAAATGCTTTTAAATGCGGCGCATAATAATTTTCAGCATTATAATCGAGCGACATGTTGATGTATTTTAACGCCTCATCAACAAATCCCGATGACACCAGGGCATTACTCAGCTGTAAATAGGTATAGCTCTGGGTAACAGAATCACTTGCAACGTTAAGCTGAACCCCTTTCAATGCATACTCAAGGTATTTATTGGTATCGGGAATCATGCTAGAATAAAACAACGCAAGTATTTGCACGGCCAGGGATGAATTGGGATTATACTCCAGTGCCTTTTCAAGATGTGGCAATGCCAACTGGTACTCCTTTGTTCGTATATAGTAAAAAGCCTTGGCGACCAAACTTTCGGCAGATTTTGAATCGTAAAGCAAGGCTTTATCCGCATAGCTATTAATCTTTTCGGTGTATTGTTTCTCGATTTGAGACATTTCGAGCAAATAGTATGAAATAGCGATGTTGGCATAAGCCAAGGCAAACTGCGAATCTTGTTCTATTGCCTTTTCAAATAATGAGATGGCCTTTTCCAAGCCTTCCGGAGTCTGAGAATAATAAGGGTCTAATGCTTGGAGATAATAATCATAGGCCACCAGATTTTCGGTAGGTCTTTTTTCAATTTGCTCCAGTTCGGCCGGTGTCACGACCGCCTCAATGGCATCGGCAATTTTCTTCGCAACATCGTTTTGTAACGCAAAGACGTCCGACACTTCCTGATTGTACTGTTCTACCCAAATTGGTGTATCCGATGAAGCTTCAATTAATTGAACATTGAGCAATACCTGATTCCCAACACGTTGACCACTACCTTCTACCAAATAGTTCACATTAAGCTCTTTAGCTATCTCTGGGATACCCTTATCCGTTTTTCTATACTTTTCTACAGAAGTTCTGCTGATTACTCGCAAGTCTTCGATTTTCTGAAGGTTGTTCAATGCGGATTCCATCAATCCGTTCACAAAATACAGATTGGTGGAATCGGCGCTTTCGTTTTTAAAGGGCAACACGGCAATGGATTTTTCAATTTCTACAGTATTTACGGCATCCTTTTTATTAAAAAACAAGATGGAAGCAACAAGTAATGCTACAACTGATGTAGCAATAACAGGCCACCTGTAACGATTTAAAAAGTTGGTTCGAACCTTTTCCGATTCTTCCACTACTGCACCTTTTCCAACTTCTCCAGGGGGATACCCATATAGTTCCCGAAAACATTTGATGAAGTATGAGGTGCTTCCAAAGCCCACTTGATACGAAATTTCGGAGACCGTTGAGGAACCTTCCTTAAGTAATTCCATCGCTTCTTTAAGTCGGACTTGACGAATGAATTGGCTTGCGGAAAGTTTTGTTTGTTTCTTGATTTTTCGAAGCAAGTTGGACCGGCTCATATTCATCGCATCTGCCAATTCAGAAACCCCAAATTGCTCGTTACCCAAATTCTCCAGAATCAGGGCTTCCGCTTGTTCAATAAAGGTCGATGTGTTGGCCGATGTGTTTGACATATTGTTTTTTACTAGCTCTAAATTAGGGAAAATTTAAAGAATTACACCTTATCTCGAAGGCTGCCTATTTAACGGAAAAGTCATCTTTTGCGTCATAATTTACATCCCTGCGTCATAATTTTTATGGCCTCCTAAAACTTTACATAGTTCTCCGCATAGCTCATACGGGTTGCTTCAAGTTCGATAGCATCTTTGTACCAACAAAAATCATAACAAAACAATTTAAAATTATTAATCATGAAAACATCAATTAGAAGAACAGCAACAGAATCAAAAACAGGACAGTACTTCTCACCCTTAAGTAACAGCAAAAGGGCGCAGTGGGCACAATACAGAAACTTTAGCAGATAATCTGAATCAAAAAAAAGTCAATAATCTATAAAAACAAATAAATCATGAAAGCATCAATTAGAAGAACAGCAACAGAATCAAGAACAGGACAGTACTTCTCATTTCTCAGCAACAGCAAGAGAACCCAATGGGCACAGTACAGAAACTTTAACCGCTAATCACGGTCAATAAAAAAACATCAAAAAACAACACAGTCATGAGAACAATCATCAATTATTCGCCAACGGAATCTAGAAGGCTCACTTTCCTTACCCACTTCAAGGACAGCAAGAGAATCCGTTGGTCAGAATCCAGACACTACCTTCATTTAGAACCCTAGTTCGACGGTTTGGAAAAAGGTGTAGACCCTAATCAAAGTCTATCCCTTACTAAAACAAAATTATAACAACAATTAAAAATGTAATTATGAAATCAAAGATTCACGAATACCTATTAAAATTAAATAACAAAGGCATTAGTAAAACAATCAAAAAACAAGTTATGTTAAAAATGGCGTGTATTGCCTTTACTCTAGTATCTGCAATGGCATTTGCACAAAACAATTCTAATACCCAAAACAACTTTAACCGAGACGGTTTTATGTTAGAATTTGGTCTAGGTGGTGGTATAATTAGTATAGAAGATAGTGCTGGAAATCAAAGTTTTGATGATACCCAAGGCGGTGGCACTTTTCCTGAATTAAAGTTAGGCTATATGTTAAATAACCGATTAGCCATTACCGTTTCTGCACCTGGAATGATTTATACGCTTAATGATAACGACAGACACTTTGGAGGCATTATACCTTCTGTTCAGTACTGGGTAAAAGACCGGTGGTGGATACATGGTGGTGCCGGTTTAGCCATCGATTCGCCTGCGTTATATGATATTAAAGACAATGTAAATGACGACTGGAATACAGGGATAGCAGCTATGGTGAGTACCGGTTATGAAGTGTACAGAAAAAACAAGTTTGCCATAAACATTCAATCTAAATTACTCCTTGGTGGTGTAAAGCTGAATAATAACATTGACAGAGAGGTGGTGCAATTTAGTTTGGGAGTTGGCTTTAGCTGGTTTTAATTATTAGCAAAAAATCATATCAATAATCATAAAAAATATAAACATGAAATCAAAGATTCACGAATACCTAGTAAAAATGAATAACAAAGTAATGAGCAAAACAGCTAGAATTAATTCATTAAGAATAGTAGCACATATGTCACTAGCTCTCCTTTTACTAATCACTGCTTGCGGTCAGTCTGGTAATAAGGTTGAACAACAGGCAAACAGCAATACAGAAGTCAAGGCCGTAGTTGATGCACCAGAAATGGACATTCAAGCAGCAATACTATCGGATAATCTAGAAGCTATTAAAAAACACATCAACGTCGGTACCGACCTTAATAAAAAAGATGCTATGACCGGTTCAACTCCGTTAATCACTGCAGCAAGCTTTGGGAAAATCAAGATTACCCAAGAGCTTATCAATGCGGGTGTGGATTTAACCGTCAAGAATAATGATGGGGCCACAGCCTTGCATACGGCAGCATTCTTTGGTAGGGTCGAGATTGTTCAAATGTTGATTGATGCCAAGGTTGATAAATCTGCAAGAAACAATTTTGGTGCGACGGCCAGAGAATCCGTAATGGTACCTTTCGCAGATATGAAACCCATTTATGAAATGTTACAAAAACAGTTACAGCCAATGGGCTTGCAAATTGATTTGAACGAAATCGAAAAAACGCGTCCTGTCATTGCCATGATGTTACAGTAATAGACCTTAAAAGGATATTTCCATGAAAACAGAACGAAGACACGATATTGATTGGCTCCGGGTTATTGCGATAGGTTTGCTATTGATTTATCACATATCCATCATATTCCAACCTTGGGCTATGTTCATTGGCTTTATCAGAAGTGATGAATTTTTAGAGGGTCTATGGAAACCAATGACCATGCTAAATGTTTGGCGAATTCCATTGTTGTTTTATGTGTCCGGTATGGGGCTCTATTTTGCCATGCGCAAAAGAAACTGGAAGCAATTGCTCTTGGAGCGGGCAAAGCGGATTCTTATACCCTTTGCCTTTGGCTTTGTGGCAATAACCACGCTTCATATGTTTATTTTTCAGAAATATTACGATATGCCCTTGGGCTATTTCCCGCATGCAGGGCATTTATGGTTCTTAGGTAATATTTTTGCATATGTATTATTGTTACTGCCCCTGTTTTTCTATCTGAAAAGGAACGAGAAAGGTAGGTTTAAAAAAGGCTTGTCCGCATTTATGGGAAATCCTGTTGGCCCTTTGTTGATTTCCTTGTTTTTTGTCGTAGAGGCCGTAGCGGTAAAACCTCAGTTATTTTCCATGTATGCGCAGACTTGGCATGGCTTTTTCCTTGGACTGCTTGCCTTCTTTTTTGGTTTTCTCTTTGTGTATAGTGGTAAAACCTTTTGGCAAACCGTGCTAAGGTGGCGATGGTTATATATTGGCTTGGCCGCTGTTTTGTTCGGTATCCGATACTTTATGTACGCTACGGAAGCGCCTGGCTATCTTACGGCCATCGAATCAAATTGCTGGATTTTTGGGGTTTTTGGTCTTGGCTACAAATATTTGAACAGGCCGAGTAAAACACTAAGCTATTTGAGTCAAGCAGCTTATCCTGCTTATATCATTCACATGTTTGTCTTATATGCAGGAGCACTGCTCATATTGCCATTGGAGATACCTATCCTATTTAAATTTATTGGTATTGTAGCTTTTACGGGTGTAGGTTGTTTTATCATTTATGAGTTTGTTCTTAAAAGGATAAGATTCTTAAGGCCTTTATTCGGATTGAAATGGACCTACAAAAAAATCGAAAAGGGTAAAACTTTGACCTCGAACCAAAACTGAACATCGAGCAAAATGAAGCATTCAATTTGATTGAAACTAGGGTTAGAATTTATTAAAGAATGGCCTGAACAAGCGGAAAAAAAGGCATTAAAGAGAAGTACGCAAATTTAAAATATAGCTCATATGAAAAGTCAAATTATACTATTTTTCTCACTAGTAATGCTTAGTGCTTGTAACAGTACTGAGAAATCTGGTATCACCCAACAACCTACTTTAACTGATTATCAAGTTGGTGAAAAATGGGTATGGAAATATAAAGGTGTAACAAGCGAAGGAGAAGTACGCTCCGATGGAACAGATACAAGAAAAATAGTGAGTGCTGATGGAGTTTTAGGCATGACAATCGGAAAGGATACAATTCCCGTTACTGACATAGTGAAGCCGGAAGATAGCGAAACACCTAAGTACGATTGGCCTCTGGAAGTGGGTAAAAAGTGGAAATATGAAAACAATTGGACCAGTCAAGATGGAACAACCGGAAACCAAAGTCAAGATGCTGAGATAGTATCATACCAAGAAGAAACAGTAGAAGCCGGAACATTCATGGCCTATACCATAAAATACGCTGGAAAAACCACGAATTCTAGGGGATATAGCGCCAATGAAGAGGAGGTTTGGTTATATGCACCCGCTGTAAAAAACTTCATAAAACTCACTCAGAATCAAGGTGACTTTTTATACATAGAGGAATTAATCGAATATTCAAAACCAGAGTAAATCAAAGTAACTTAAAACAATAAATATGAAAGCGGTAGTTTATAAAAAATATGGTCCGCCAAATGTCCTTCGAGTCACAGAAATGGCAAAACCACATCCGAAGGACAATGAAATGCTGGTCAAAATCCATGCAGCGACGGTCACTTCAGGCGATGTGAGATTGCGGAGTTCAGATTTTCCACCCTTACTCTGGCTCCCGGCACGATTGATATTTGGATTGTTCAAACCCAAGAAGAAAATTTTAGGACACGAGCTAGCCGGAACCATTGAAGCCATCGGAAAAAATGTTACGAAATTTAGTGTTGGAGACACTGTATTCGGCACCACCACAATGCTAAAAACAGGTTCCTACGCGGAATATATTTGCTTGCCCGAGGAATGGAAAAATGGCGTGGTAGCCCTAAAACCGGAAAATCTTACTTATAAAGAAGCGGCTGCTTTGCCCGTAGGAGCTATGACGGCTATGTACCTTCTTGAGAAAGCCAATTTAAAAAAGAGACAGCAAGTTTTGATTTATGGTGCTTCGGGCAGTGTGGGCAGCTATGCCGTGCAACTTGCAAAACAAAAAGGAGCAGCGGTCACGGGCGTTTGCAGCGGTTCCAATATTGAGATTGTTAAATCCCTTGGTGCGGAAGAAGTAATCGATTATAAGAGAGAGGATTATTCGGAGCACAACGAAAAATTCGACATTGTGTTTGATGCCGTGGGCAAAACCTCCAAGGCCAAGGCAAAAAAAGTCTTAAATGCCGGAGGTAAATTTGTAACGATTAAAATGCTGACTAAGGAGAAAACGGAGAATCTTGAGCGCATAAAAGAATTTGCGGAACAAGGAAAGCTTAAACCTTTTATCGATAAAACCTTTACGCTTGATGAAATCGTAAAAGCACATACATATGTTGATTCAGGACGAAAAAGAGGAAATCTCGTGATTGACATTCAACAATAAAATGGAAACGATTTGTAATACTTAACTAAAGCATAGCCAATCATGAAAATATTTAGAAAAATACGGTTTGAATTATTGGGAGATAATAAGACCAGAAAATATATACTATATGCCATAGGTGAAATAGTGCTCGTTGTCATCGGTATATTGATCGCCTTGCAAATCAACAATTGGAACCAGGTTCGAAAAGATGATAACGCCTTAAAAGATTATTTGGTAAAAATTAAGTCCCACACTTTAGAAGATATGCGAAAGCTAGAAAAGATATCTAAGGGAAGGGCGGAAATAGCCGAGGTCTGTAAAAAAGCCCGTACAAGTATTTTGGATAAGACAGAAGATGAGAATCTTATACTTTTTATGGCCAGCGGTTATGCTTTTGCAGATTACTTTTTTAAACCGAATACTGGCGGATATGAAGCTCTGAAAAATTCAGAATATTTTGGAAAAATCAATAACACCCCGCTAGATTCATTGTTGGCCAATTACCATGATTTATTAGTAGTCATTGCCGAAAACGAGAAGAGTTATAATGATTTTATGGTGCATCAAGAGGCCTATCTTTCTACCCAGTTTGATTTGTCGTTAATTTTTGCTTATGCCTTTGTGTCACCAGACTCTTTAAAAACAAGGGCAACATCTCAATCTGAGTATGATGAGGCCTTTAGGCGATATACGGGGTCTGCGCCTTACCGAAACGTAATCAGTTTGGCAGCTTTTCAATTTGATAGCATGATCGATCAATACAGTAAGCTGGGAGCTGTTGGACAAAGTGTTGTCAATCAAATAGATGTATTGATAACCAATGATTAAATTCTTTCTACCCATTTGTTAAACTTTAGAGAAGAAAAAATGACAATGAAGCAAACAAAACAAATAACCAAATTCTTTCAGAAAAATATTGCTGGTAAAAAAGTATTATCACTTTTCATAATTACCAATGTAGTATATGTATTCATGCTTACTGTTACTATTCCCAAAACAATGGAATTTTCAAATGGAATGAAATTGCTTGATATGCTACCAATGGGATATGACTTCAATTATGTCGACCAACTATTCAACACACTCGGAGAAATTGGACGTAAGACTTATTTAAGCAATCAAATACCTGTGGATATGGTTTATCCATTTTTATTTGGAATAAGTTATTGCTTAGTACTTGCCTATTTTCTTAACAAACTCGACAAACTAAAAACGGTGTTGGCATATCTCTGTCTTTTGCCTTTATTAGCCGGAGCGATGGATTACGCTGAAAATATAGGAATCATTGCTATACTCAACAGCTATCCCGAAATAGACCATAGTACTGTAACAATAACCAGTAGTTTCAGTCTTCTTAAGAGTACGATTACGACACTCTATTTCGTGATTTTAATAATATCGCTGGTAGCACTAGCAATTAGAACGCTGAGAATGGGTAAAAGTACCAAGTCCCATTAATGGAATGGGCTGTTAAGAATGATATTCAGTTCATTGGGGCAAAGTATAGCTATTGACCGCTATTTAGCACCATTAGCAAGAAAAACAAAGAGGTAAAAACAATCAAATTAGCACTGTAAATAGGCATATAGTCACCTAATAAACTTACTATGAGTAACGAACCAAAAAACCAGAAAAAAGTCCGGATAACGATACTGTTGTTTTTGGCGATTTTGACCTTGTTAAGTGTTATCTGTTATTATGCAATACTCAAGCTGAACCCTACAAGTATCTATGTCGGAGCTTTGATGATGTGCCCTGCACTTTCGGCCTTCATTACATTGAAGCTAATGAAAAGACCGATTTCAAGTCTTCCTTGGGGTCTTAAAGGCTTGAAAAACTTGCGCCTATCCTATTTGATTCCGGTAGCCTATATTATGATTTCCTATGTATTGATTTGGGTTTTCGGTTTTGGAAATGTGCTCAATCAGGAAACTATCACCGAATGGTCGCAAGAATTAGGCATGGAAGGTTTCAGTAGTACTATTATACTATTGACTATGATTGTTCTCTTATCTATTGTTGGTGTTGTAAAGAACATTGGTTCAACATTGGGCGAGGAAATAGGATGGCGGGGATTCTTCATCTACGAACTTCGGAAACTATTTTCCTTTGGCACTGTTTCTTTAATTAGTGGGGTAATTTGGGCGATATGGCATTGGCCAATTATCTTTTTAATTTACAAGGGAAGTGGAAGCCTCTTGCTTCACATTACAGCCTTTACAGTAATGATAGTGGCAATTTCGGTCATTTTGGCCTACTATACTTTTAAATCCAACAGCTTGTGGCCTGCGGCCCTATTTCATTCCGTACATAATATATTCATACAAAAGGTCTTCACACCCTTGACGATTACAAATGACCGCACTACTTTTTGGATAGATGAATACGGACTCATGCTACCGATTATCACGACGCTATTTGCCATCTATTTTTGGCGAAAGGCGAAAGTTGAGCACTTATAAGTTTTCAGATAGTATAAAAAACCACGGAATTATGACAAAGCAAAAAGCAAAGCAAATACTCAGAATCCTATTTATAGCTGCAAGCATAGGCTCCCTGTTCTTCGTGCCATGGATTTTGGTAAAGGCATGGATTTTACCGTTACCCGATACGGTTCAAGAACAAGTAGACGAAGCCATTGGCCACGGGTTTGATGGTATGATTGCCTATGTCGACGAAGGGGGTAAACCACCTGCATTTTATGCAGGGGGTTGGAAAGACCGAGATAAGAAAATACCAGCCGACCCAAAAGCGCTGTTCAAAATTGCCAGTATCAGCAAGTTATATGCGGCTGTTGCTGTCACAAAACTGGTCAAAGAAAAACGTTTGTCTTTGAATGAAACACTCGCAGAATACTTTCCAGAACTTGTAGGAAGAATTGAAAATGCAGAAAAAATCACTCTTAGAATGATGGTGCAACATCGGAGTGGTATTCCCAATTTTACCGATAATCCCAAGTATTGGCAAAACGAAGAGGAAAATGGTGAAAAAGCGATTGACTTTGCCCTTGATTTACCGGCTAGTTTTGAACCTGATAAAGGCTACGAATATTCAAACACCAATTATCTGTTGCTTCGCAAAATTATGGATGACGTATTAGGCTATAACCACCAACAGTATATCAAGGAGAAAATATTGATACCACTCGAACTGAAGAACACTTTTTTTTCGATAAACGAAGTCGATTTAGATGATGTAATGAGTGGCTATTATGTTGGATATGATGAAGATTATAAAGCTAGAGAGAACGGAATGTTAGCTACTGCAGAAGACGTAGGTATATTTCTTAGGGCACTGAATGATGGTTCTGTTTTTGATGTAGGGGAACAGGAAATCTATCCCTATGAATACGAACATGGCGGTTTGGTTGTTGGCTATCAGAGTCTTGCAGAATACCACGAAGATATCGATACCGTTGTTGTCCAATTTATCAATACGACAGATTTTGAGGGATACGAATGGAACTTATCGGAAATTGTAATTAACCGTATTGTCAAAATCCTGAAAAGGGAAGAAACCTTTCAATAGGGACTAAAAGTATCCCCGATTGGCAAACGGGTAGGAAAACGCTCCATTTTTTTTAACATTGTTTGACCAAAAATAAAAAAGCCGACTCCTAAAAGTCAGCTTTTTGTTTGTACCGGCGTAAAGATTCCAACTCTCTCGCACCTTGCGCAACTAAATCCTAAGTCTAGAGTGTCTACCAATTCCACCACGCCTGCATCTCCAAATTAAATTGGGAGGCAATTTTTGTCGTTTCTCTGTTTCCTATTTTTGGTATTTCAATAATAGTTCTTACTGCACTTGCTGTCAGGTACAAATTAAACCTACCCATTATGATTGCATTGAGCTATGTTGTGGAGCTTATTAAGGCACTTCTTTTTATTCCTTTTATCAATATCGGCGAAACACTTTTTGGAACGGCACATACCCTATTAACTTTTGAGGCTATAAAAGCAAGTTATGACCTTAGTTTTTGGAATACGCTAAGTTCACTTTCATATGAATTACTCTGTGGTTTTGTAGGTTGGGGCTTAACTATTTTACCCGCTTCAATATTTTTTTACTTTTTATTGAAAGAAATGTTAAAATTTTTCGTCAAAGATTCTAAATCAACCAAATGAGTACAAACAAAACCATTCAATTTCTAGGATATCTAGGATTAATCGGATCAATTCTAGTCGGTATAGGAGAATATTTACTCCACTACTCCACTAATATTTTAGGTCATTCAGAGAATTATGAATTCTTTGCCTTTGTAGATTTAGATCATATGACTTTAGGTCATTTTTTAGCGGTCATTGGTCTACCCTTTTATTTTGCTGGGTACATTCATATATATCTAATGTTAAGATCAGGTAATGAAACATTAGCCAGATTGGTACTCGCCATTGGCTTTATTGCCTTTGCCGTTGGAGGCATATGGATTGGATCTCGCTCTTCTATAGGTAACATTGTACATCTTAAAGATTCCATGAACCCAGAAGTTTATAAAGATCTGCTAGCGCATTATACAAATCATATGGAAGTATTAGTGCAAGCACTAAGGGTTATAGTTGCACTGTTATCTATTGTTTTCATTGTTGCCATACTTAAAGGCGGTACGTACTATAAAAAATGGATGGCAATTTTCAGTCCAATTGTTATCTTAATTGCTGTGGCACTTGTTGGTTTAGCAATCCCGTCTATTGGTCAACATACCTTACCAATTCTTATGAACATTACTCATTTTATACTTTTTAGCTTATCGCTATACCAACTACATATTCTTATAAAACCTTTACATAATGATTAAAAAGCTACTTAAAATAATAGGTACACTCCTATTGATGATGATAATCTTAGTCTTTTTCAGATTCTGGCGAGATTCTGTTTCTGATAAATACGATGTTAGTATTGAATCGGAGAAAATACCTGAATTTTCAAATGTACCCTTAGACTTTGTTCATAAATACACTGGTGAAAAATCACTTCCATTAGCACCTTCAGCACTTATTGATATTGATAATGACAACATCGATGAAGTATTTTTTGGTGGAGGAATGAGCCAGGAAGATGCCATTTACGCATATCGAAATAATGAATTCGTACTAGTTTCAGAAGAAGTTGGTTTACCAAAAAAAGGCAACACCACAACTTCATTAGGAGTTGTTTCTGGAGATATGGACAATAATGGCTTTACTGACCTTATTATTGCTCGCGAAGATGGTCTTCGTATTTACTATAATGATGGTAAAACGTTTACAGAAACAATCATTAATACACCTGTAAATAAAAAATCATCTCCTGCAGGAATTACCCTTGGTGATATTGATAAGGACGGAGATTTAGATATTTTCTTAGCTACCTACTTGCACAAAGAACTGATGGAGGGGCAAAACATTTTTGAACGCTATGATTATGGCTCTACAAGTGAGTTATTATTAAACAACGGTGATAATACTTTTAAGAGTATTACGAAAGCTGCTGGCTTAGACTACATACATAATACTTTTCAAGGGGTTTTAGTAGATATTGACAATGACTCTTGGTTAGATCTTGTTGTAGTTCATGATACCGGCGAAGCTAGAACATATAAAAATAACGGTGATTTGACTTTTACTATGAAATCGAATCCGTTAACTGGTAAGTTCGCTTACCCAATGGGACTTGCAGTTGGTGATTATAATAATGACGGCTTGGTAGATTTTATGTTCTCTAATGTTGGTACTACCGCCCCAAATTTTATGGCAAGCGGTGACATTAAGGATAAATCCCTTTTTAATGATAAATGGATTCTGTTTAAAAATGAGGGCAATTTTAAATTTACCGATGCCGCAGAAGAGGCTAAAATTGCTGATTATGAGTTTTCATGGGGATGCACTTTTGCCGACATGAATAATGACGGACTACAAGATTTGATAGTTGCAGAAAATTATGTCGATTTTCCTTTCAGTAAAATATTTAAACTACCTGGGCGATTATTGATTCAAAAAGAAGACCACACTTTTGTACCAACAGAAACAGAAAGTGGTGTTGAAAATCCTTTGTATGGTATAACCGCACTTGTAAGTGATTTTAATGCTGATGGACATTTAGACCTTATTTGGACCAATATAGATGGACCTTCAAATGCTTTTATCAATAAAGGAAATGCTAACAATTTTGTACAAGTAGATTTAGCAGATGCTGCAGAAGCTATGGGAGCTAAAGTTACCGTTGTTACACCAGATGAAACTTATACCGATTGGCTGGTAACCGGTGAAGGATTAGCGAGTGATCAAACGGCACTACTTCACTTTGGATTAGGCAAAACTCAGCATATCGACAAAATAACGGTAGCCTATTCAAATGGTCATAAAGACGAGATTATTTCGCCTAAAATTAATTCGGTTGTAGATGTTATCAAAGAACGTAATCTACAAATAGCAAATGATACTGTAGCAACAAACTTGAAAACAAAAAAATGATAGAATCTCTAAAAAGAATGTTCAATAAAAGACCAGACGAATTCGATAAAGTTCCTGAAGGTGTTTGTCCTAATTGTTGGGGTGACCAAGAATATGGAAACGTAGTTCGTGAAAAATATAAGGATCTACAGATTGAAGTTAATAATCACAGTAGTAAACATGCCTTTATTCAAAATTTTGTGGTTACCCATTTAACAGGTATACAGCTAAAAAGTAAAGTTAGCGGTCTAGAGTGCCCCACTTGTCATATAACCCCTAAAAATGAAAGCTAGTACTACTTTATTCTGGGTTATAAATATGCTATTCCTCATCGGTCTTTTTGGTGCGGGTAGTCTAGTTATTACAGAATTTACAACAGGTGATGGCTGCCCCAAATTTGGGGCTGTGCCCGCCTGTTTAATCATCTTAATATGTTTTATACTTCCCTTTATTTCGCATTTGCTTAAAAAATGGAATCTCATTTATTTCTTATTTACCGGTATTGCAGTACTAATTGCTTTAGTGGCATCGGTAATGCAGTTTATAGGTAATGCAGAATGCCCTAAAACTGATTCAGGAATACCTATGTGTTATATATCGTTACTGATTTTCACATCACTTATCATCCTTAAAAAAATTCAACTTAATTCTTCAAATAAGAAATAATCTCACAAAGAGAACCAAAGTCCTTGAGGTGCTTGGGAAATGCTATTGAAAATTTGAAGTGATTTGCATGTTGAATCGAAAGAATTATTTAAACAAAGTGACCCTACTATTTTAGAAATAATTACGGATACAAGCCTAATGTAATGAGAGGAAGAATTATAGCGACTTTGACAGATTACAAATATGTAATTGCGCTGGTTAGCGTGTTCAATTTTTTATTAACACCTATTCACATTGCAGTAAGCGGATTTAATCCAGGTTACGTAATCGTAACAAATTTTACTTTGGTGATTTTAGGGAGTTCACTTATTGCTTCAACAAAATTGACAAAGGCGTTTACCTATGTTCTGGGCTTGCTTACATTAACCGCAATTTGGATGGAGTTTGCCCATGAAGGGTCCAAACCGCTCACAATTTTTAGACTGGTCATTTCGTTTGCACTTTTTACTAACTTATGCATCTTATTACTTGGCCAACTTCGGAAAATTAAACAGGTTAACCTTCAATTTATTCTGATGCCCATTTTAGGGTTTCTTTTTTTAGGGCTTATTGGAGGAATTCTTTTTGAAGCAATTGATATTGCCGACCCAAATTCATTCAGACGCGTAGCTCACTTTTATAGCTATAGTTTTTACTATTTCAGCTTTATCAGCATTACCACAGTAGGTTATGGAGATATTACTCCGTTAACCGCTCCAGCTCAATCTCTTACTCTTGTTCTAAATATTATTGGTCAGTTTTATTTGGCCATAGTCATTGCTGTTTTTGTCGGAAAATATATTAATGTGAAATCGTAAATCCTATAACACCCCTTTAGTATAGTCTTTTCTATTGCCGCGTCTTTCAGTTTTATAAATTATGAGTGGGTAACTTTCAGTGACTATTGAATTGATGGCTATAGGTTTAACCACCGTGGTAGTACTAAGGGTAAACTGAATTAAGCGGGAAAATTACACCCATAAAAAAAGCCTCTCAGTTTCCTGAAAGGCTTCTGGTTGTACAGGCGGAGAGACTCCCCGAGGCTGCGCTCGGGACAGGCTTCTCAACTCTCCTTATTTCATATTTTATTCAAAACTTCATAAAACTAAAAAAGCTTCTCGGTTAAGAGAAGCTTTTTGTTTGTACAGGCGGAGAGACTCGAACTCTCACACCTTGCGGCACTAGATCCTAAGTCTAGCGTGTCTACCAATTCCACCACGCCTGCATTTCCAATTCTAAATTGGGATGCAAATATAGTGCAAAATTTCAATTCTCTAAATTTTCTATCATTTAAAAACGTTCTTTTTCGTATTTTTAAAATACACCCTAAATTTGCTACATGCAAAACGTACAAGATTACATTTCAAAAAACAAAGAAAGGTTCTTAGATGAACTCATACAATTATTGCGTATTCCTTCTGTAAGTGCTGATTCTGCCTTCTCTCAAGACGTAATCGATACCTCAGAAGCAGTAAGGACTGCGCTAGAAAATGCAGGTTGTGACACGGTCGAAATTTGTGAGACCGATGGCTACCCAATTGTATACGGCGAAAAAATTATTGACCCTGCCCTACCCACGGTTCTGGTATATGGTCATTATGACGTTCAACCGGCAGATCCAATCAACCTTTGGAACTCGCCTCCGTTCGAGCCTGTTATCAAAAAAACAGAAATACATCCTGAAGGTGCCATTTTTGCCCGTGGTGCTTGTGACGATAAAGGTCAGATGTATATGCACGTAAAAGCGTTGGAATTTATGGTGAAAACCAATCAATTGCCCTGCAACGTAAAATTCATGATTGAAGGCGAAGAAGAAGTTGGTAGTAACAACCTAGCCGTTTTCGTGGCCAATAACCACAAAAAACTAGCTAATGATATCATCTTAATTTCCGATACTGGTATGATTGCGAACGATGTTCCATCAATAACTACCGGTTTAAGAGGCCTTAGCTATGTAGAGGTAGAGGTTACTGGCCCAAATAGGGATTTACACTCTGGACTTTATGGTGGTGCCGTAGCGAACCCTATAAACGCTTTAACCAAAATGATCGCTTCGCTTCATGATGAAAACAATCATATTACCATTCCTGGGTTTTATGACAAAGTAGAAGACCTCTCCCAAGAAGAACGGGCAGAGATGGCAAAGGCGCCCTTTAGTCTAGATGCATATCAAAAAGCGCTTAACATTACATCGGTAGACGGTGAAAAAGGTTATAGTACAAATGAACGTAACAGCATACGTCCTACCCTAGATGTAAACGGAATTTGGGGCGGATACACAGGAGAAGGCGCAAAAACGGTAATAGCCAGCAAAGCCTATGCAAAAATATCTATGCGTTTGGTTCCTAACCAAGATTGGCAAGATATCACACAGTTATTCAAAACTCATTTTGAAAGCATAGCGCCTAAAGGGGTTACCGTAAAAGTGACGCCCCATCATGGTGGACAAGGGTATGTTACACCTATTGACACCATTGGTTACAAAGCAGCGTCTAAAGCATACGAAATTACATTTGGTAAAAAACCCATTCCACAACGTAGTGGTGGCAGTATTCCTATTGTAGCGTTATTCGAAAAAGAATTGAATAGTAAAACTATTCTAATGGGCTTTGGCTTAGATAGCGATGCTATTCACTCACCAAATGAACATTTTGGAGTTTGGAACTACTTAAAAGGTATTGAGACCATACCTTATTTCTATCATCACTTTACAGAAATGAGCAAGTAAAATAAAAAGGGGAATCAACTAAAACTGATTCCCCTTTTTATTTATATTTTTTTAACGTACTTGGTAATTATAACCGTCATAGTTGGTCCTACTTTACCTTCTATATATTCTGCATTCTCGCGGTCTAAAGAAATTCTTCGTACAGCCGTACCTTGCTTGGCAACTTGACTAGAACCTTTAATTTTCAGGTCTTTTACTAAAACAACACTATCTCCATTTTCTAGAATTACGCCGTTTACATCTCTGTGAATAATTTTATCAGCCTCTGCTAAACCTTCTCCTGTTGCTTTTGCCCAGTCCAAAACTTCTGGCTCTAAATACATCATTTCTAAAAGATCCTTAGGCCAACCTTCAGACTTTAATCTAGATAACATTCTCCAAGCTACAACTTTCACAGAGTCATACTCGCTCCACATGCTATCATTAAGACATCGCCAATGATTGGCATCCATTTGTTCTGAATCCTCAATTTGAGTACGACAAGTTTCACATGCTAAAATACTTGAATCTACTCCACTTATAGATACCGGCTCTACTTCAAAAACTTCTAAATTATTCGTTCCCGTACATAATTCGCAAGTGGAGCCACTACGTGCTTCCAAATCAGCTAATACACTCATTATTCATTATTTTTATAATACAAATTTACATCTTTTAAGTGGGTCAATTGGACCTTTCCCCAAAGAATTGGGGGCGGGCTATACATTACAAGTACGCTTTGCTAAAAAGCAAATGCGGGCTTTTCATTACTATCCCTAAGGCAAAAAAACAAAAATTACTCTACATTTGTAGAATCAATATATATATTCTATGTTTGTAGAACATACTCTAAACTTGTAGAAAATGCAGTTATCCAAATCGGAAGAAGAATTAATGAATATTCTATGGAAGCAAAAAAAGGCGTTCATGAAAGATTTACTCGATGCTTACCCAGAGCCAAAACCCGCTACGACCACTGTTGCCACATTATTAAAAAGAATGGCCGACAAGAAGTTTATTGACTATAAAAGCTTTGGTAGAAGTAGAGAATACTATCCGCTGGTAAAAAAGAAAGATTACTTCTCTAAACACGTTAACGGACTCATTAAAAACTTTTTCAATGATAGTGCCAGTCAGTTCGCATCATTTTTCACTCAAGAAACCAATTTAAGTAAAGCTGAATTGGAAGATTTAAAAAAATTAATAGATAGTGAAATCTTAAAGAAATAGTCATGATCTTATTCCTTATAAAATCTGCTGCCTGTATGGCCATATTTCTAACCTTCTACAAATTATTGTTAGAAAAGGAAAGTATGCACACTTTCAAAAGGTTTTATCTTTTAGGTGCATTGTTCATTTCTTTCATAATACCGAGTATTGTTTTTACCGAAGTTGTTGCCGCAACACCCATAAATGTATCTATAGAAACACAAAATATAGAATTCATAGAGGATGCTCAGATTACACAACCCATTGCAACCGATTCAAAATTCAATTGGGAATTAGCATTATGGTCAGTTTATGGTATAGGAGTCCTAGGTTTCGGATTTCGATTTTTTCGTCACCTCTTTCAAATTGGATTACGAATTCGTAAAAACCCAAAACTAAAAACAAATTTCAGTGTAAAAGTACTTCTAAAAGAGCAGTTACCTCCACACACTTTTTTCAGTTATATATTCTTGAACAGGCAAAAGTATGAGGCTAAAATAATTCCTAATGAGGTACTACTTCATGAGGAAACCCATGCGAAACAAAAACACAGTATAGATGTGTTATTAATCGAATTTCTACAGGTTATATTCTGGTTCAACCCCCTTACCTATCTCTTCAAAAAGTCAATTAAACTTAATCATGAATTTCTGGCAGATAGTGCTGTAATTATAAATAGTAAAGACCCTATTCAATATCAAAACACGTTATTATCGTACTTATCAAACGATAGTTTTAATCATTATCAGTCGGCTGGCATTGCGAATGCCATTAATTATTCATCAATCAAAAAACGTTTTAAAATCATGAAAAAACAAACATCAAAAAAAGGGATTGTATTAAGATGTACATTACTTCTACCCTTACTCGCAATTTTACTATTTGGTTTTAGCGAAACCAAAACTATCATCCAAAATGAAAATGCTGCAAGTAAAATAATTATGACGGATTCGGAGAAAAATCCAGAAATTGAAAAATATAATGCCCTTGCCAAAAAATACAATGCGATACCTATTGAAAAAAGGGTCATCCCATTAAAGGATTTGTACATATTGGAAACTATCTACCGTAATATGAGCAAAGCTCAAAAAGAAGAGGCTCATCCTTTTCCTGAATGCTTGCCAAAGAAGAACCAAGATGGCGCAACGAAAAAGCAAATTACATCTTATAATTATTTGGCGAAAAAATATAATACCATGATGGACAATGGCGCAAACGTTCACATCGTAAAATCTGATGTAGACCAGTTAAATCGTATCTACGGATTAATGTCTGCTAAACAAAAAGAGAATGGAGAGCCGTTCCCAGATTTTCCAGAGCCACCAGCAATACCCGAAGCTCCTCACGTATCAAAAGATGAAAAAAGCAATATTCCTCATCCACAAACACCAAATACGAAAATAGAATCATCATTAAATTTTCCTGCACCTCCTCGCTCACCCCATGCGCCAAAAACACTAAACACAACTAATTATGCCAATAAACAATTAAAAGAAATCATTGAAAATCAAGACCCATATGATCATTTAAACCTCGATGCAAAGGCTATAAACGGAATTCCTTCAAACACCCACACCTTTTATTCTAAACCTAGCAGTCCGGTCGCACCACCATCACCTCCTACTCCGGCATCCCCATTAGATTATGCCATTGATATGGCAAAAAAAGGAGCAACATTCTTCTATGAAGGCAAAAAGGTTTCGTCTAATAAAGCCATTGACCTACTAAAGAAAAACAAAGAGTTAAATATAGAATCTAGAGAGAAAAATGGCAAAGCAGAAGTACGAATTACCAAAGAACCTGTAACAATAAGATAACCACAACGTCAAACATATGTTAAAGCCCTCTTTTCGAGGGCTTTTTCATTACCAAAAGTGAAATAGTTACGTTCACCCAGTATACATCATCATCAACATGCCAGCCGTATGGATGGTCAAAAAACAAATCATTAATCATGATACAAAACTTCTTTATTCTCTGCTCGGGGGCGGACAGCTCCATTTTAAAAACCTGTTCACAAGGGGAACAGAACAAATACGCCGGTATTGGCGCAACCGTATTCTTTACGGCTCTCATGGCATTTATTGCCAGTAGCTACGCCCTTTATACTGTTTTTGACAATATATACACGGCTACTTTCTTTGGTTTCATTTGGGGGCTTTTGATTTTTAACCTAGACCGTTTTATTGTCTCCACCATTAAAAAGAGAAACAATTTTGGTCAAGAATTTTTACAAGCTACTCCACGTATAATTCTCGCAGTCATAATTGCCATAGTAATTTCAAAACCCTTGGAAATGAAAATTTTCGAGAAAGAAATAAATCAAGTATTGTTGGAGCAAAAGAATGAAATGACGTTGGCCAACAAAGAACAGTTGGCCTTACAGTACATGCCAAACATAGAAAAACTGAATGCAGATATCGGTATTTTAAAAAGTGAAATCACTACCAAAGAAGCTGAAACCAATGCGCTATACAGCACATACATTACAGAAGCGGAAGGTACTTCAGGAACTCTAAAACTGGGCAAAGGTCCCGTTTACGAAGAAAAACGCGAAAAGCATGATGCTGCCTTGGCCGAACTTCAACAATTAAAAGAGAGTTATAGTCAAAAAATAACCGCCATAGAAAATGAGATTGCAACCTTAAATACCGAGTATGCAAATGTGGTTAAAACTTCCCAACCTCTAATAGATGGTTTTGACGGACTTATGGCACGCATAAATGCGTTGAACGAGCTGCCTTGGTGGCCCTCTTTCTTTATATTTCTATTGTTTTTAGCAATTGAAACCTCACCGATCATCGCTAAACTTTTATCACCAAAAGGTACTTATGATATTAAGCTAGAGGAAGAAGAAAGTATGGTCAATACTTGGGCGCGACAAAAAATACAGCAACGCGAACAAATTCTGTTAGCAGACACGGCATTGAACGAAAAGATTTATAATGAGATAAAAAGAGAAGAAGAGGTATACGCCTATAAAAAGAAAAAAACAGAAGAACTATTAAAACTTCAAGCCGATGCTTTTCGTGATATCCAAGTGAAGCAATTGTAAGAAACTTACTAATCTAGTAGGTCTAGAAAGACATTTATCCTTTTTAAAATCTTCTTAAAGTCTTCGTCAAGACTGGCATCTCCTGCATGTAAACGTTCTTTGTGCTCTTCAGCAAAAACAAATGTTTTTTTCATACCTAGGACACTGATCTTGTACTTTAACTTGTGAACGATTTCTGCTGCGGCTCGGGGTTCGTCCAATTTTATATGATAGAGGTATTTGCCAAGGTCCCAAGAAAATTCAGATTTAAGAAGGGTTACGAACTTTTTTTCGAATTCAGCATCACGAGCCCCTACGAGGTTTTCCACGTAGTTTAAGCTTGGTCTTTCCCCTTTGTAACTATCAAAATCCTTCATAAAAATCCGCCTCTATTTAAGCTTACCTGTTCGTAATTCAGAGCAAATAAAGGTAAGAATTATAGTACCGGTATTTTTTTGTTTGTTGTGAAACAGTCAAAAGAATACATCATCGGCTAATAAAAAGATGTTTGTTTTTAAAAAAGCTTTAAATTATCGTCAAAGTATCAGATTATGTGCGGATTGCCTTAGCGTTTTATCAGAACAATCCAGTCTTGTTCTTTGTCTCCGGGAGGTGTGCCAAAATCAATTTTACTACCCCCTTTTAATTTTAAAACAGAGCCCGGTTGTAGGCTTCCGCCATTGAGTGGATCAAACCAACTTACTGTAAAATCACCTTCGGTTTCACTTAAATCTATACTATAGTTGCCTTTCTCCGGTAAATAAACCGCATAGACCTCACCTTCTTTCCTGTAACAATATGCCTCTTTAGAATTTATTAAACTATGTTGGGCCTGCATTTCCCAGTATGGTAAATTCTCCTGAAAAAAGTCTAAAGCATGTTTGGTAATTTCCCATAAGCGGTCTCTGCTACGCCAATCTTCGGCATTAAGGTCATGATACGTATTATTCGCTCCAAAATACCACTCCACACCTGCGGCACCGGATAGCAAAGTTCCCCAAAGTACATAACGGCGTAATGAATCATGATTACCATCTAATGAATCCGAACGCGCTCCGGTGTGCCACATGCCTATCTCATCCATAGTAATCATCCATTCATGACCTGCTTTGCTTGCTTTTGTCTTCCAAGTTTCCACTACCTCTGCAGCTCCTTCTCGTTTGTCCACCTGTAAAGAAATACCATCCAAATCCTTAAAACCGACAATTGAATCCAAAATATTAGCGCGAGCCGGTTCATGGCTATGGGTATGCAAAAGTACAGGATGGTTATAAGGATCTATTTTTTTAAGAAAAGAAGTCATTGCTCTACGCTGTGCGTCATTCTGGGAAACAGGTGTAAATTCTGCATAGCCGTTCTCTTCTCCTAAATTAAAATTCATGGCCAAATGATGCCCAAAACGCGCCATAAGCTCACGGAGATACAATTGGCGCATAGAGCCTGTATCACCTTTATCCAACATGGTTTCGTTCTCCGTTTCCTGCAGTACCATATGTAACAATATGCCCTTTGCCTGCATATGGTTAAAAACTATTTCCCATTGCTCTAATTTACTAACATCAAAACGGGTAAAATCATCAGGATCGGCGTAAGGCCAGACATCTTTTCCATCGCCAAGAATATTTAACGTTAAAAAGTAGGCTACGTTCATCCCCTTTGAGGATAAATAGTTTAACGCACCAATTAGCGCCTTCCCTTTGCCTTCTTTCCAAGTTGGATCACCATTGTTCCAATCTTCTAAATGGGGCGCGTAACGATGTAGCTGTTCATTTGTCTTGGCTTCTCCTTTACTCTCCGAACTTTGCATACGGTAGGTACCATCAAAATCTTCATAGCCTAAAAGATTTTCAGGACTATCTGCACCCCCTTTTATCCAATACTCACCAGAATCTTGAAATCGGAAATATCCTTTTGAATTCACCAAACGCCCTTTTCCCCTAAAATCTGGACTTTTCTTATCCGATGCCACTACATTAAACTTACCCATGGCATTGGTTATACTTATCTCTTCACCCTGTAACTTATCATTAGAAAGCGCGATGGAATCTCCATGTTGCAGAGTTGCCGAATAGCTCCACTCCCCCATTTCACTTGGAGAAAAACGAACTTGCCAAATTTTACCTTTTTCAGCACTACTCTCTGCAGCATCACCGTCAGCAGCATAAAAGCCACGAACTTCATACGTTTTATCACCATTAGTAAACTCAACGTTTAAACGATAGTTTAAAAACGGATTATCATCTGCTTTTTCCGATGTTTCAGGGCCTTCAAAGGATAAAGTGACTGTATGCCACCTTTGGTATTCCGTTAGCTTTTCCTCCTTCTTTTTTTCTGTACATGAAATCAGGAGAAAAGTGCACGCAATAAGGTATAGAAAATGTTTTTTCAAGTTGAAGTGGTTTTAATCAATTAATACTTAAAAATAGTCAAATGGAGGAAAGTTCTACTACGTAGATACAAATTTAACTAGTTGCCCCATATCCGAAGCCACAGTGCATTTAGCAACCGTTTGGCATCTACTCGGTTTTTTGGCATTTCATGAACTGCAAGTCCATTTTCAGTTGGCTGAAGTTCATAAGTAAAGGCAAATTGCGTCTCATTAGGGTCTAGACTTATAAGTCCAAAACGAAGGTCATTAAAGAACAGTTTGCCATCCTTTTTAGAAATGGTATACCAACCTTCCGTAATACCAATGAGCCGTTTTACCTTATCTTCAGATTTTAGATCACCCAAAAGTTGATGGTTTTTAGGATAGGATATAAACTTGATTTCCTCCGTATCAAAAAAAGAATAATTCCCTATTAAATACGCATCGCCAGCATCTACATTAGCAGTCCATAAAATGGTATTGAACGGTGCGGGACGGGTATCTATATTTTCATAGTTTACACCATGTATTTCTAAACTATGAACGAACTCTCCGTAAGCAAAATACTTTAGAATTAAAGAGGTTACCAAATACGCCGTACTCACCGTTAACCCTAATCTGTTGTATCTTTTTCTTTTTGGCGATGTTTTTGGCTGGCGCATGGCCATAATCAAAAAAACAATAAAAGGTACCGTATACAAAGGGTCGATGACAAAAATACTCTGAAACGCCAATCGGATTTTAAGAGGCCAGAATAATTGAGTTCCCCAAGTGGTAAACGTATCAAGAATCGGATGCGTAAAAAGCCCCCAAAACATTAACCAAGACCAATCTTTAAAAGTGGCCTCGCTCTTTCTTTCTATTTTTGAAATAAGCCAACCAAATATTGGAGCGAATAGTATGGAGAAGAAAATGGAATGACTAAAACCCCGATGCATCTCTGTTGCTGTAACAGTATCAAAAAAGAAACGCGCTATAACATCCAAGTCAGGAATAGTACCTGCAATAGCCCCATACAGCATGGCTTTGTTACCTACCTTCTTTCCTAAAACGGCTTCACCAACAGCAGCGCCTAAAACTATTTGAGTTAACGAATCCATTTATTGACTATCGTTTGTACTATTCTTATTCTACAATTTGCATCTTCTTTAATAAGAACGATGCGTTCATGTTCTGACAGATTCCATCTTTGAACTTGTAATCAAAATGAAGCTCATCATCAATAATTTCGGCATCAAAATAATGGTTTTCTACTTGTGGCAATGTATTGGCCACTTCACATAAACTTAAATCGTGAGTAGCAATAATCCCTGTAGATTTTGACGCCACCAACCGTTCCACAAACTTGCGGCTTCCTTCTGCCTTATCTGTGCTATTGGTTCCTTTTAGGATTTCGTCTAAAACAATAAAATAACGGTCTTCCTGAATTTCATCTACAATGAATTTTAATCGCTTTAATTCTGAAAAGAAGTATGATTCATCATCCGTTAACGAATCCGTCGTACGCATACTTGTAATTAATTTTATAGGCGAATAATCTACCTTCTTGGCGCAAAGCGGAAGTCCCATATTGGCCATAACAATTTGCAATGAAACTGTCCGTAAGAAAGTACTCTTACCCGCCATGTTGGCTCCGGTAACAATAAAAAACTGTTCGCGGTCTATTACAAAGTCATTCAAGACACTCTTTTCAGGGTTTAGCAAAGGGTGACCTGCTCCAATGGATTTAAGAACCGCTGCATCATTATTGATATTTGGAAAATTGTACTCTGGATGGTTAAAAGTAAAATTACCTAAGCTATTGTAGGCATCAAAAAATGCGATGGTATCAAACCATTTTTCTACAAAAGCCCCGTGTTTGGCAATCCATTTTTCAATCTCATAGCAATGCGTTAAGGTTCGTAAAAAAAAGCCGTTGCCAAAAAAGAGATAAATAATGTTGTTATTCTTATCTAAACTATTCAACTGCTTTGAAAATTGCGCTATGATCAAAGACGTTTTTTCTTTATCTCTAAGCACATTACCCCGCAATTCTTTTAAATAATCTGAAGTAAATTCAGTTTCTTCTATTAGGTGCAACAACTTATTATACTGTTGAAAAGTGCTCTGTACTTTTGAAGCATCACCACCTAGCTTCATGATTTTCTTCATATACATTCCGGTAACACCCATACCCACCACAAGCCAAACCACCAAGGCCGACTCTGGTGCCAGGTCTAGAAAATAAAGTGCAAATAGAACCACGGAGATTGCCGAAAAAACTAGAGGTAGATAACGCATTATTTTAGGCACGAAAGGAACGTAGTTCGTTAGCCAATTTACAATAGTATCCGTCTTGCCTTCTGCTTGCGTTAAAGATGCTATTGCAGAAAAATTCTGCCGCCACTCGGGCATTTTCCCTAATTCTTTAATGGCTTCTTGTTTCTCTACAATCCCATCTATGGTATTCGCTTTGAACAAACCAGCAAAAGTCTCAGCTCCTTGTTTTAAAGCGGTACGGTTGGCGTACTGAAAAAATGAACCTCTCCCAAAAAGGTCTATATCTTGACTGAAATAATGTAACGGGTCTTTAAACTCATCGCCTTCCGGTAAATCGTGAAAGTCACGATCTAATACTTTCAGTTCCGTTTGGTTAATATCTAGCAAAGCCAATAACCTATCTCGTTTGTACTGGAGCGTTGCATGTCTCGTTACTAAAAAGAGAAAAAGAACAACGGTAACCAACACTACGCCCATAACCCATTTGGCATCACCAAAAAACCAATATATGGCAAAGCCGGCTACACCAAATATGGCTAAACGCAACATGCTTGAAGCAAAGAGTTGTTTCTTTATTTGTGATAATTCTTTGGTGTATTTTTCAATTTCACCACTATAAAAAGATTTTAATTGCTGCATAATACCCAACAAGGATTTTAAATAAAAATACTACGAAATGATTCACGAAAGTGCATCATACTCCGCTTTAAGCTTTTTAGTGAATTTGGAAATGACCAAATTATACGAATGGTCTATGAGTTCAGTTATGAGTTTAGGTGGCAGACTGTCTAACAGAAGCGTATTCCAGTGTACTTTGCTCATATGATACCCAGGTATGATGTTGCCATCAAACTCTTCACGAAGTTCAACAGCCCTCTCCGGATCACATTTGAGGTTGACCTGAGACGGAAGCCGTTCTAATGCACAAAGAGCGAACATCTTACCCATGACTTTAAAGACCAATGTTTTTTCATCAAAAGGAAACTCTTCAGTCACTCCTTTTTTAGTAATACAATAGTCGCGAAACAGTTCAATGTTCATCATTTGCAGTCGTCATTATGTATGATGAGTCCTTATCAATTTAAAATTGATAATTTATGGCATCCTATCTTTAAAATTGGCTTATGCCTTATCTACTAATTACTGTTGCACGCCCTTTGAATCGTAAACGATTACTTTCTCCCATAAAGCGCTAGACTCTTCAATAAACACTTTATGAGGTGCTTCATCTTGGTAGTTCTTTTGTGCTTCTGCAGATTCAAAAGTTACGATTAAAGAGTAGGTAAACGATCCATCTACCACATCACGACTAGCTTTTGGAGGCATACCGATAAAGCTTGTTTTAGCGTATTGTGAGTTATCTAGAAATTTCTGTAGGGATTTTTCAAACGTAGCACGATCTGCCTTGTTATCAGGGTTTTTAAACCAGAAAAATACGGTATGGGCAAAATTGGGGTCAAATTCTCTCATGTCATTCTTTGTTTGGCCATTAGCGGTAATGGCAAGTGTTAAAAATAATATTGCAAGGGTAAGTGTTCTCATAATTATGGTTTGAATAGTATAAATGAATTAATCTTCCAGCATTTCTTTTTGCTTCTCCGTAATCTCTAAAGCAGTATAATCTAATTTCCAACCAATGGTTTCCACTATTTTTTCGATAAGTAGAACCGCTTGAATGGCTTCCTTTTTGGCTGTTTCCATCAGTCCGCTTTGAGGAATTTTTTCACGAATATGTTGTTTCGCTTCTTTATTAAGCAACGTTAAATCTTCAGAAGAAAAGAAGTTGAACATACCACTCTGAATATCATAAAACTGAATATCCGGCTCTATGGATAAAATTTCAGGTGCTGGAAAATGAGTCAGAATTATTCTTTTATTCTCGTTGTCCGCCTTAATTTTTACCTTTTTAAGATCGTAACCAATATGAGCTTTGGCATTGATGACCAGCAAGGCTTTTTTCTTACTGCTCACCAAACTCATGAACCGTTCTTTAATATTCTCATAGCGGTAGATTTCAGCAAAATCTCCTTCTACAGAAACCAACTTGCAAACACTCTGTATTTTATCAACAAGGACCGTAGATTGGTGTTTGGTCAATTCTTTATTTTGCTTTTGTCTAAAAAGAGAATACACCCAGTACATAAGGATAGCTCCTAGAATCAGACCCAAAAAAGTATCGAAGATATTATCCATTCTTATTTTCCTATTTCCCCTAAGTGAGTAAATTTAAATCCTTTGTCATATTTAAGGCCATAACCAAAAACACGATCCATTGCGGCATGCGAAAATAAAACAATCCCCACCAACTGCAATATAGGTTCCGAAAGATACGCCCCAATTATATAGATCACAAGAGCAATACCTTTATGATGAAAAATATTATACCCTATAGCTCCCACTTTGTTCCCAAAAAGATACCCTAACATGCCTATATCCGGCGTTAAGAGCAATACTAGAAACCACCACCATGCATAAGGTAAGAGAGTAAAAAGATACATCCCTAAAAAGAACATAACCAACTCCTCAACCTTTAGCAATGCGCTCATTTCTGAACGGGTTTATTCTGAATGACTCTGTAAAGTACAGGCCTACTAGGGCTGGCATCATTCTCAAAAGGTGCCACTTGCAGATTCAATATATAGGTGCCATCTTCTATAGCGTTAGCCACGTAGACAAATTCCGTTATGGTGGCTTGTTTTCTTAGTTTACCTTCAAAATTCCAAAATGCTTTGTGCGATACTAAGGCGCCATTATCTTTTTCCTTATCTACCGATGGAAGGTCCACCAATAAATGCTCCACTCCTTTCTCCACTAGAAACTCTGTGGCCTCCTGCGTTAGATATGGAGGATTGGTGTGTGCATATTGGCGTGATTTTTTCTGCCTCATATTAGGAAGGGTTCGTATAACCACAGCCTCCCTTTTTTTATTTCCTAAAGCATATTTGAGCTGCTTTTTTGAAACAACTAAATCGTTATCAAACATTTCCGGGGCTATGGTAATCACTTCCGAGAGAAAGAAATATTTCTTTAGATTTTTATTGATGGAATGAAATTCTTCAGTAATATGGCCCACACATTCCGTGTGTGTCCCGTGCGCATGTGGGTTGAACGAAATATCATTGAAATTAATGGACGCTCCTTCCGATACCTTGCCCACAAAACCTTTTTCCTCGTGAGGTGTAATTGTTGGCGGATCCACGTACCAAGCATTTACATTATCCGCACCATTTTTTATAACTATGGATATATCTAAAGGTTTTGTAAGATCTATAGGATAATTTTTTGTTCTATGTTTTACTGTGGCAATCATAAATATGTGTTGTTTTACGGCCGTTATTTGGGGTAACTATATGCTTACGGCCTTCATGGTGTACTTCTTCTACACCTATTCACTTCTGTTTCTACTTCAAATTTAACATAAAAAGGTCGGATGCTAGACCGTCAGCTAAAAAACGCCCCTTTTTAGTAGTTAACAGGGTGTCACCATCAATATGTAGCAACTCGTCCTTCAGGTGCTTCTCCGCCTGCATTAAAGCATATTCCTGGTATTTCTCACCAAACTTAGAAGCAATTCTTGTAAGCGAGACACCCCAAATGGTACGTAAACCGGTCATCACATATTCATTATAAGTATCGGTAACGGATAAGGTTTCAGTTTCCATAGGAAGCTCTCCTTTTTCTATCGACTTCAAATATTTGGGATTATTATTGATGTTCCACCCTCTACGCACACCATCATACGAGTGTGCGGACGGACCTATACCTAAATACTTTTTCTGTTGCCAGTAGGCCGTATTATTTCTTGAAAAATAACCTGGTTTTCCAAAATTAGATATCTCATAGCTTTCAAAACCAGCGGCTTCCAAAGTTTCGGACAGGATATGAAAATGCGCCTGCGCCACCTCATCATCTACATTTTTGACCAAGCCTTTTTTAATAAAACTAGCGAGTGCCGTGTGTGGCTCAACGGTTAGGGCATAACTAGAAATATGAGGTATTCCAAAAGAAAGTGCTTTGTCTATATTCTCTTTCCAACGCTCGTTTGTCATGTCTGGGACTCCGTAAATTAAATCAATAGAAATATTATCAAAATAGGTAGTTGCTTCCCTTATACAATTCTCCGCTTCACTAGCATTATGTGCACGATTCATAAGTTTTAAATCCTTCTCAAAGAAAGATTGAACACCTATGCTTAAACGATTGATAGGACTTTTGGAAAGGGCAATTATTTTCTCCGTTGATAAATCATCTGGATTGGCCTCTAACGTGATTTCCGGATTTTCAGAAACTGTATAATTACTGTAAACTGAATCAATAATAGATTGTATTTCTTCTGTTTGAAGCACACTGGGCGTTCCTCCTCCAAAATATATAGTTTCTACAACCTCATTCTTAAACTCGTCTTTTCGCAAGAGTAGTTCTTTCTGCAAAGCCGTAATCATGGCTTCTTTCTTCCCCATTGAAGTCGAGAAATGAAAATCACAATAATGACATGCCTGTTTGCAAAAAGGAATATGGATGTAGATGCCGCTCATTTTTTTTAGTAATTAGTATTTAGCACTTAGAATTGAGAGGTTAGGGGTTGTTGTGAATGACTAATTTTTTTTAGATGTAGATTAAATCAGTATTAGTTTTTCACTGCCAACCGAGTACTATTTACTTAATACTAAGTACTCACTACTACCCCACTACTTTTTAACCCTAGAACTATTCTGTTTTACAAAAGCATCCCAACCCGAATACCCTTTACCGACATCTACTCTACCTGAGTTATAAAAATGGCAAACCGCAGCGGCAAGACCATCTGTACTATCTAGGTTTTTGGGTAGCGTTTTTAGTCCCAGTACACTTTGTAGCATTTTGGCAACCTGTTCCTTACTAGCATTACCATTGCCTGTTACAGCCATTTTTATCTTCTTTGGCAAATATTCCGTTATGGGAATTTCACGGGAAAGACCTGCTGCCATGGCCACACCTTGGGCGCGACCTAGTTTGAGCATAGATTGTACGTTCTTACCAAAGAACGGCGCCTCAATAGCTATTTCATCAGGGTGGTACGTATCAATAAGTTCTATGGTGCGTTCAAAAATGAGC
Organism: Zobellia nedashkovskayae; assembly: GCF_015330125.1. NCBI lineage: Bacteria > Pseudomonadati > Bacteroidota > Flavobacteriia > Flavobacteriales > Flavobacteriaceae > Zobellia > Zobellia nedashkovskayae. The sequence goes on from NZ_JADDXR010000002.1 coordinate 802,161, forward strand.
TTTAATTTTACGTAGTGGTCGCTGTATTTTTTGAGCATCAGTTCGTTCATTTGAATGAACTCCATTTTTTTTCCAACCACTTTAATAACACCGAAGCCCATAATGGTAGTTCCTGGATCAATGCCGAGTATAATTTTTTCCGTTGCCAAATAATTTGTTTTATTGAAGTACTATAGGAATTCTAAATTTTGCCCTAACAGGAATACCTCTTTTTAATGCGGGTTCAATTTTAGGTAAACCGTTCAGGCAATTTTCTATTTGTTTGTCAAAACCTGGAAGTTGAATTTCTGTTATATCTCCTTTATCAATATTCAAAAGAGAAATAGCCCCTGAAGCTTCCATTAAAAAATCGACAAAAATAGTGTCTTTCACTGCTTCTTGTACCACAAAATCTGATTCCTCAAGTGTTTTTGAAAAATGTTTCATCAGCGTAGCCATAAAACATTGTTTCTGCTCTTCTTTGGAAGCCATTTCGTCGCAATCGGCAAAAAGAGGGTATTGATCCACATCTTCCCAATCAATACCTAAGATTTCTTTGTTGACCAATTCTTGGGTTTTCTTTTCCCTTGAAGCCGACCAATTACATGCCGTAAGCAGGAACAAAAAACATAAAATTGTGAGGTTTCGCATTGCCTTAATTCTAGGCTGAAATTACGATTTTTTGTGGAGGTTTGTGCTATGAATCCTTATTCGCAAAGGGAAAATTCATCAAAAGGACAGTTTTTTATTAAAAAAACCATTTAGAAAACAAGGTCTGCTATTTTACATCATAATGAATTTCCTCTTTTAGTTCAGAAATGCGTTTGGCTACCATCTTTGCCATATAATCATTCTTGTTACCGAACCTTTCGTCAAATTTCTCGTAATACTTCAACTTAACCTTAGGGTCTTTATAATACTGATCAGCCACCGTACAAATATTGTGATAGATTAGCGCATCATCCGGGTCTTCCTCATGAGCTAATTTATAATATTCCAAAGCAGATTTCATATCTTCTTTATTTCTAGAAATTCCAGCAAGGGCAACATATTCCCTAACCAGAAAAGGTTTCTGAACTGCAATAGACTCTTTAACATAGTACTGCGCACTATCTATCTGTTTATCTTTCCAATATACCTGACCCAAATAGAAATAAGCATCGGCATTTTCCTCATTCAATTCTAAGACCTTTTTATAGTTGGCTTTTGCCTTTTCAAACTCCCAATCCTTAAAATAGCAATAGGCTAGTTTTTCATAGATATACTCCTTTTCCTCTCCTAACTCTAAAAGCGTATTAAAATAAGGAAGTGCTTTAATATATTCATCATTGTTAAAATAGGCTAAAGCCTTTAAATTTATAAGCGCTACATCATTTTCGTAAAATCGGAGTCCACGGTCAATGAAAATAAAGGCCGAATCCTTTTCTCTTTGTCCAACATAGTATTTTCCCAACTGAAACAGACTCCTTAGATGGGTACTATCTGTTGCCGTGGCATTCTTATATGAAGTTATACTATTGCCAACCTTTTTTTGTTCACGAAAAGTCTCTGCTAGATAAAAATGATATTCAGGATTATTATCTGAAACATTGATAAGGTCTTTAAATAAGATTTCTGAATTGCTGAAATCTTTTGTCTTTAGATAGAGTTTACCCAACTCAAATTTACAGATTTGGAGTGTTACATCTAGCGACAAAACATTTCGATATTGTGCTATTGCTTTTTCGTAATTTCCAATGGCGTTATACGCTCTTGCAATCTGGAGACCGGAAGCTTTGGAACCATCTTTCGCATAGTAGTTAATAGCTTTTATATAGTTACCGGTAGCATAGAGACTATCCGCTAATTGGGAATTTGCTATTTGGCCATCTGCCGTAGCGCCGCATGCGAGTAAAAAAAAACAAAATAAGGTTTTCAAGTTTTATCTCAGTTTAAAAGTGATAGGTATAGAATAAGGTACATTTACATTTTCACCGTTATGTTTCCCCGGAATCATTTTAGGTAATTTAGAAATAATACGTTCCGCTTCCTCTTCGAAAGATTTATCGGGGCCTCTTGTAGAAATATGAGTAATGTTTCCTGAGGTATCCATTAGGAAAATTACCAGAACCCTGCCTTGAATCCCTCTTTCTTGTGTATCCTGCGGATATCTGAAATTCTTGGAAATATGCCGATACATACTTTGCTGAAAACAATCTAACATGTCATCAGCGTTTTCACAGCCGGGAAAAACAGGAGGACTGCCAACATTTCTAAATGCCACAGAATTCCCATAGGCCATTTGCGCTTCAGTAGATAATTTGGCTATTTGTTCTTTTTGCATCTGCACATAGTCAGCATCTGCATTAAATGGATTGAACCCAGCTTGTTCTAACTTAAAAGATATAGGAATTGAAAATGGCACTTTCACGGTTTTACCCGCGTAAGAACCCGGCGCCATACGCGGCAATTTTTCAATGATACGAACTGCTTCAGCTTCTAATAATTCATGAGGACCTCTTTTTCTAATTTTTACAATTGAACCATCTTCATCAATGGTAAACATGATACTTACCCTACCTTCAATTCCTTGTCTCTGGGCTTCTTCGGGATATTTAAAATGTTTACTAATATGTTTCTGCATGTTTTGTTGAAAGCAAGCTCTCACGTCCGTTTCACCTTCACATCCAGGAAAAACTGGAACTTTATCTACATAGGAGAAAGGCACTTGGTTATCTTCTTTATAAATTTTCTTCCAATCATACGGTTCTCCCGCAGAAGGTATAAAGTTTTTAAAATACTCTGGTGAACCACTATTATCAATTGTCATTTTAGCCTGTATTGGCTCATTGTTAATTCCAGAAATAAATACGTCCTCCTTTGTGCTTTCAAACTTCAACGAATTTTCGGAATCTTCTACCTTCAAGCTCCAAACTTCTTCCGAATTCGCTAGAGACTTTAATTTTGTATACACCTTAGTTTCCTCTTCTTCCGAGAGATTATCTACACTACTTACGGTTATGATATTTTCATTATTGGCAGCATCATCCTTACTATCATTTTCGCACGAGGTATAAAACAACATACCCAGCACCAAGGGCAATAATGCCAAATACTTTAATTTAAAAACCGATTTTGATTGTGATTTTTGTAACATGACGATTCGTTTTTTGATTAATGATGATTTAAAAAAGTGATTGATGAATGAAATATTCTGTGTTTGAAAAACTTGTGACAGCAACAATTGGTATTGTTCGTTTTTATTACTCTTTGCCACTTTTGCATCGGCGATGAACTCGTGCAATTCCGAAATTCTATTTTGATAGACATAGACTAGCGGATTAAACCAACCTACAATACGCATTAGCTCAAAGAAGAGCAAGTCCCAAGAATGACCTTGCTTTATATGAACCAGCTCATGGGCTATAATATTGGTGTAATCTGTTTTTGAAACCTTATCTCCAATGAAAATGGATTTAAAAAACGAGAAGGCAATGTTACTATTAGAAACCAATATTTGGGTATATTCCTTAAAGCTAATCTTGTCGCCTTTTGCCCTTAATAGATATAGTTGGCGCAACTTATGAACCAACAGTAGTGTAGAAACTAGCGCGCCCAATCCATACAAGACCATTTGCCATGAAATATCAAACCCGGAAATTTCTTGAGGGTTAAGAGTAACCGCATTATCCACTCCCCAAAGCGCCTCTCCATATTCAATGTAAGGCTGTTCCACAGTAGTTTTAAAAGCTTCAATCTTTACAAAAGGCAGCAAGAGCGATAGCAAAAACGTGCTTAAAAGATAAAAACGGTTCCATTGAAAAAAGGTTTCTAGCTTTAAGAAAAAATCATAAATAACAAGAAAGACCAGTTGAAAAGCGATGCACTCTAAGATATACTGTACCATCAGAATAAGGTTTTAATTATTTTTCCTTTTTGCCATCCGGCTCTTCAATTTTTTTAATGTCCTTTAAAATGGATTCCAATTCAGTCAGACTCATATCATTCTTCTTCATAAAGAAGGAAACCATACTTTTAAATGAACCTTGAAAATACCCATCTACCAACTTGTTTATACTCTGATTACTGTAATCCGATTTCTTTACAAGCGGAAAATATAGGTATCCCTTACCCTCCTTTTCATGGTTCACAAAACCCTTGCTTTCCAAAATTCTAACAATTGTTGAAACCGTGTTGTAAGCGGGTTTTGGTTCTGGCAACTGTTCAATTATTGTTGCCACGTTACACTTTTCCAGCAACCATAATTGCTGCATTACCTCTTCTTCCGCCTTTGTTAATTGCTTCATTTAACTAAATATTTAGTTCATTCTCAAAACAAATATAACTAAAAACATAGTTTAAACTAAATTTTTAGTTCAAAAAAAATAAAATGGATCTACTTTTCTCATCAATGCTCCTAACAATCTAACAGCCAGATTATAATTTAAAAACAACCATATGATGGACATGAAGGGTGTAACAAAATGTACTTATCTTCGTCCAACAGGAAATTGACTAAATGGATATTGTATTACTTATTTTTGGTTTCATTTTTATGCTCGTCGGGATTTTAGGCAGCTTCTTGCCCATACTCCCCGGACCTCCTATTAGCTGGGTTGGTCTTTTATTATTACACCTCACAAAGGCAGTACCACCAGACAGTTGGTTTTTAGGAATTACTGCTGCCCTGGCTCTAGTGGTTTTTGGACTAGATTATGTAATTCCTGCTATGGGAACAAAGAAATTTGGCGGAACAAAATATGGAGTTATCGGTACCACTTTAGGTCTTTTGGTTGCCCTATTCTTTCCGATTTTAGGCCCGTTTGGTATTATAGTTTGGCCTTTTGCTGGTGCATTGGTAGGTGAATTATTGAATAAAGCCGATGGAAAAACAGCTACCAAAGCCGCTTTCGGGTCGTTTCTAGGCTTTTTGACCGGTACTTTTATGAAGTTCTTGATTGCAATAATCTATTTAGGTCTTTTCATTTCTAAGGCTTGGAACTACCGACTTGAATTGTTTCCGTTTTTAAACTAGTGCTTATAAAATAGAATAAAAAAAACCTTGCTCTAAGCGCAAGGTTTTTTTTGTTTTCAAGTAAAAAGTTTAATGAATTCTAAGCAATTTCTAGTCCATCCAAACTACTTTATCTTCTATTGGAGTTCTTTCCCCTTCGGGGATTTCTTCATCGGAATACCCCATATAGAAAAAGCCGAAACAGGCTTCACCATCATTCATTTCAAAAAAATCATTCATGTGTTTTACCAATCCCGGTGAGCTCCAGTAAGAACCGATACCCATTTCTGTACAGCATAACCACATATTCTGAACAGCCATTGCTGTAGCGGCCACTTCTTCCCATTTAGGAATACTTTGTGCAGGGTCTCTTTGCATACAGATGGCTATAATAGCCGCTGCACGCTTTGGGTTTTCAATTAGTTTTTTGGCTTTGAATTCCTTTGGATTAGGTTCATTTTCCAAATACTTCAGAGAAAGAAATAGCCCTAATTTCTTTTGAGACTCGCCTTGTAAAACTTTAAACCGCCAAGGTTCCGTTTTCTTATGTGTAGGAGCCCAATTAGCCACCTCTAATATTTTTTCAATATCCGCTTTAGCTATAGGCTTGTCATTATATTGAGCCGGAAAAACCGATCGTCTGTTTTTTATAAGGTCAAAAATCACTTATTTTATTTTGTTTAATTTCTAATTCAGTTTCTCTTATAAATCTACTCTAACCAACTTTTGTAATACTTACCATCATCTATATCCATGGCCTGTTGGGTTAATTTTAATGGCTTAAAAGTATCGATCATTACCGCAAGTTCTTCAGTTTTGGTTTTACCAATACTAGCTTCATAAGTTCCTGGGTGCGGACCATGAGGAATACCTGCAGGATGTAAAGAAATACTCCCTTCATCAACACCTTTTCGACTCATAAAATCTCCATCTACATAATAGAGTACTTCATCAGAATCTATGTTAGAGTGATTATAGGGTGCAGGAATAGCCTGTGGATGATAGTCATACAATCTAGGGCAGAACGAACACACCACAAAGGCACTAGTTTCAAATGTTTGGTGCACTGGTGGCGGTTGATGAACGCGCCCCGTTATAGGTTCAAAATTATGAATAGAAAAACCATAGGGAAAATTGTATCCGTCCCAACCTACAACATCAAAAGGATGCGTGGCATAAGTCATATGATGTAGTTGTCCTTGCTTCTTTACTTTAATTAAAAACTCTCCTTTTTCATCATGAGTCTGTAGATTTTGCGGCAATTTAAAGTCACGCTCACAAAAAGGTGAATGCTCTAAATGTTGACCAAAATAGTTGCGGTATCGTTTTGGCGTATATATAGGATGATAGCTTTCGGTAATCAATAAACGATTGTCTTCCGTATCAAATTCAATCTGATATATTATTCCTCTGGGAATCACCAAATAATCGCCATATTCAAAAGGAATCTCACCTAAGATGGTCTTTAACGTACCTGAACCTTTATGAATAAACAAAAGCTCATCGGCATCCGTATTTTTATAAAAATAATTAGTGAGCGATTTTCTTGGTGCAGCAAGACCCACATGCACATCATTATTGAAAAGCATGGTTTTACGGCTCTCTAAATAATCATCTTCTGGCTTTACTTGAAAACCTTGAAGTAACCTAGATTTTATATTATATTCTACAGCAGCCCTAGGTGCTACATCTAAAGTCTTACCCACTTCTTTTACTTGTGTAGGCCTGTACAAATGATACAGCAAAGAAGACATTCCATCAAACCCAATAGTACCGAACAATTGCTCATAGTGTAAGGTGCCGTCTTTCTTTTTGAAAGTGGTATGTCTTTTTTGCGGAAACTTCCCCAGCTTATGATATAAAGGCATGTAATATTCTTTAAAAATCTAGTTTAAAATTACGGTTTTTTTATCGATATCGCATATTTGACTCTTTTTATAAATGGATGGAATCATCACAACAATGCAAATTTATTAAAATGAAAAAAACGTTATAGTAACACATTTGATCGATGAAAAGAAATCTATTTAATGTAAGTTTGTACCGTCGTTAAGTTTATGAAAATGAGCGACATAAAACTGGACATGTATAAAACCCCCGTCTGGTTCTAAAGTAGTATTGAAAGTATAAACTTAATACCTTGCATTATGAACAGAACACATCATCAGGTAAAAGCAGAGAAAGCTAAAAAGGCATGGATGTCAATCCAGGATCGAAGAACATCAAAACACAACAAACCTATTGTGCTTGATCGTCCACTACAAAAAGTCTAATTCTTAATTTAATTTTAAGTGAGGTAATTCTTTATGATAAATCGTAAACAAACCTACAATTACCTCTTAACTATTTCATTGTACAGTTCTTTGTTTGTACAACCCTATTAAATGTATTAGACATAAAAAAAGCCTTCCAACATGGAAAGCCTTTCATTGGCCCAAACCTATACAGGTTTTGGGTTACAACACAACAGGACAAATATACTAAAGGATTTTAAATAATTGCTAACTCTATGGCTAAACTATGCCTTTGGAGTAAACCTTCTTAAAATAAGGCGAGCGGCTTTATCGTAATTGATATAATTGTATGCCCAATTAAAAAATACAATGACCTTATTTCTAAACCCTACCAACGCCATTAGGTGAACGAACATCCAAATAAACCAAGCAAAGAAACCGCCAAACTGTAGTTTTTTAATATCTGCAACAGCTTTGTTTCTTCCTATGGTGGCCATGGTTCCCTTATCTACATAAGTAAAAGGTTTCATTTCTTTCCCCTGCAATAACTTTTCTAAGTTTTTGGCCAATAACTCTCCTTGTTGAATTGCCGGTTGCGCTACCTGCGGATGCCCTTTAGGGAAGGCCTCAGTTTCCATATAAGCTATATCTCCAATGGCAAAAACCGAATCATACCCTTCTACTTGATTGAAACGATTTACTTTATAGCGGTTTAAACGTTCTACCAAAATGTGGGGCGCAAAACCCTCTATGGCCGCACCAGTAACTCCAGCAGTCCAAATAAAATTTTTGGTGCGTATGGTAGTTCCATCTTTTAAAGTTACCTGTTCCCCATCATAATTACTGGCAATAGCATTAAGATGAACACGAACACCCAATTCTTTCAAAAACTCCATGGCTTTCTTAGTTGCATGCTCACTCATTGGCGGCAGTACTTTAGGGCCACCCTCATATAAGTTAATTTCCATTTCATCTATATTCAGATGTCTGTAATCTTCAGGGAAAACATTATTCTTAAGTTCTGCGAATGCACCGGCAAGCTCCACACCAGTTGGTCCCGCACCAATAATACAGAAATTAAGTAATGCCTTACGCTCTTCTAAATCTTGGCAATCATCTGCCTTTTCAAAATTTTGCAACATTAAACTTCTAATGTCCAGTGCTTGCGGCACACTTTTCATAGACATGGCATGTTGTGCAATCTCTTTATTCCCAAAAAAGTTAGTTTTTGTACCCGTGGCCAAAACCAAATAATCATATTCCAGGTTTCCGGTGTCCGTTGTAATGACCTTTTGTTCAGGTTCAATCCGTTCAACATTGGCTAGCCTAAAATAAAAATTTTCCAAATGTCTTAACACCTTTCGTATAGGGTATGCAATGGAGTCCGGTTCTAAACCGCTAGTAGAAACCTGGTAAAGGAGTGGTTGAAAGGTATGGTAGTTATGCCTGTCCAGTAATACGACTTGTAAATCTATTTTACTGAGTTTCTTGGCTAGCGATATTCCGGCAAAACCGCCACCAATAATCACTATTCTTTTCTGACCTGTATTAGGAAGGTTCATAACTTAATTTTCCACAAAATTAAGAAGATTGAGCGCAGTAAATTTTTTATCTTTAGAAATATCACATTTAATATTGCCGTAATAAAAAAACTAGAAAAAACTTTTCCTTTTTAGAAGAACCCGAACTATTCAGAAGCCGAAAGACTCTGCTCTTTTTTACTTTGTGAGGAACCACTCATACCCAATTCAGGAATAACCAATAAAGGTATTTGTGTATGAAAAGCTATTCGTTTCACCACTGCCTCACGAGTTAGGTTTTCCATATAACTATGTTGATAGTGTAACATGGCCAGTAAATGAATATCTAATTCATTACTAAAAATCTCTAAGGTTTTAGAAATAGAATTCAGTTCCGAAACCGTATGAACGTAATGCTCTACATCTTTTAAATATTTACGAAGCATACTTAAATTAAACTTCTGAAGCTCGGTTAATGCAGTGATTTTCTGCTGCACATGTACTATTCTTATAACCGCATTAAAGGTCTTGGCCATATCTAATAATGGTTTGAGTTCAGACTGCGTATAAAATCTGTTGAAATCTGTGGCAAAAGCTACTTCGTCCGGTGTCTTAAATTTAAAATTTTGGGGAACGGCAAGCACAGGGCACTTCTTTACCGTTTTTATAATACGCACTGTATTGCTACCCATGAAAACCTCATCTATTGCCGAAGCTCCCTTTGTTCCCGTGATAACCAGATCTATTGCATACTCCTCTATTACTGCTTTTACCTCATCTACGAGCATAGAAAAGGATGATACAGCAGTAAATTTATGTTGTGGGTTATTAAATTCTGTGTGCATACGGGAAATGAGATTGGAAAGACCCATTTCCGATTGAGATCGTGCAGCATCCTCCATCATATCACCACTAACATTTGTAGCCATAAAACGGCTATGCGCAATGTGGGGCGTATAAGTATTCAATACGTAAAAAGTACAGGTTTCGTTCTTGAAAAGTTCTACAGCATAGCTTGCAGCGTTCCATGCATTCTCAGAAAAGTCGGTAGGTAACAGTATATTTTTCATCTACTTTTTTATTGAAATCTTCAATGTAAAAGTAGAACCAACACTATGTTTAAACTATGATAAATATCAGTTTTTTGAAAAGAAGAAAGTCAAAAACCTTCTATTAAATCTAAAAGCTTACGCTCGTCGGCAATACCAATTTTCTTTCCGGAAGTTTTAATAAATCCTTTTTTCTTGAATTCAGAAATAATCCTAATACAAGATTCAGTAGCGGTACCTACTACGTTGGAGTAATCTTCTCTAGATAAAGTAAGCGTTAAGAAACCATCCGTATCCTCACCATAATTCTTTTTAAGGTATAAAAAAGCTTCAGCCATTCTTTGTTTCACCGTCTTTTGGGACATGTTCACAATAACGTCATCTGCCTCTCTAAGGTCATGCGCCATATGACGTAAAACTTCAACAGCAAAATTAGGATTCGTATCTAGAGTATTAGAGATAATTTCTTTTGGTATAAAACAAACCTCCATATCACTTACAGCAATTGCACTTAGGTTAGTAGATTCTTCGGCAATTACGGCACGTTGGCCCATAACCTCTCCTTTACTGGCCAATCTTACAATTTGATTCTTACCGTTTTCACTAAGTTTAGACAGTTTTGAGACACCATCCCGAACACAAAAAACACCATCCAGCTTTTCACCTTCTTTAAAGATAGCTTCGCCTTTTTTAAGTGTTTTAGAAATTTTGGAATCGGAGACTTTCTTCAATTCTTCCTTACTCATAGCTCGTAAAGAATTGAATTGCCTTATAATGCAATTTTCACATCTGCTGCTCATATCCTATTTTTTATACCTAACCCTACAAAGGTACCGTTCACAAACTATAATAAACCTGACAATTGTCATATATTTAAACACTAATATCCAGCATCTTTGTGCAAGGTATAGCAAATGATTAAATGGACTCTAACAATTGTTTTCATTGCGGTGACGACTGTGGTAAAAAAGCCATAGTTCTGGATGACAAAAAATTTTGTTGTAATGGTTGTAAAACCGTTTATGAAATTTTTTCCGGGAATGACCTTGATTACTACTACGACATTCAGTCTGCTGCCGGAGCTACTCCAAAAACTCTTGATGGAAGATACGATTTTTTAGATTCAACGCCAATTGCCGAGAAACTAATAGAGTTCAATGACGGGGACTTACAGATTATAAATCTCTACATACCTCATATTCATTGTAGCTCGTGTATATGGGTACTTGAAAATCTGAACAAGTTAAACCCATCTATAAAGAGTGGTCAAGTAGATTTTCCAAAGAAAACAGTGCGTATAACCTATAGCAGTGCCACTATTTCTTTAAAAGAAGTGGTTTTGCTACTAGCAAGAATAGGCTATGAACCTTATATATCCCTTGATGATTTTGATAATAAAAAGAAAAGTGTAGACCGCAGCCTAATTTACAAACTTGGCGTAGCCGGTTTTGCTTTTGGCAATGTCATGTTTCTATCGTTTCCAGATTATTTTGAACTCTCTTCTAGCGATGCATCGGGTGGAGAATTCTGGCTCAACAAATATGAACCCGTTTTTCGTTGGCTCATGTTCCTGTTTTCATTACCCGTAATTTTCTATGCTGGTAGAGATTATTTTATATCGGCCTATAAAGGGCTCCGCAGTAAAATATTAAATATTGATGTGCCTATTGCCCTGGGAATTTTGGTGCTGTTTATACGTAGTACGCTAGAAATAACCTTTGATTGGGGAAGTGGCTTTTTCGATTCCTTAACAGGATTGGTATTCTTCTTGCTCTTAGGGAAGTTTTTTCAACAAAAAACCTATTCCTTTCTTTCGTTTGAGCGCGATTACAAATCATATTTTCCTATTGCCATAACTAGAATATCTAAAGAGGGAAAAGAAGAAACTACCCAAGTACACGATATAAAAAGAGGAGACCGCTTACTCATCAGAAACGAAGAATTGATTCCTGTTGATGGTATACTTATAAATGGACAAGCCCGTATTGATTATAGTTTTGTTACCGGCGAATCCGAACCTGTAACAAAAGAATCTGGAGAGAAAGTCTTTGCCGGCGGAAAACAACTACAGGGCGCCATTGAAATGGAAGCCTTAAAATCGGTTTCACAGAGTTACCTTACCCAATTATGGGGAAACAGTATTTTCCAAGAAGATAAAGCCAGTAAGTTTCAAACTATAACCGATGGTATTGGCCGGAGATTTACGATTGCCGTGCTTAGCATTGCTTTCTTATCAGCCGTTTTTTGGATCTATTATGACCCTAGCAAAGTCATGAACGTATTTACAGCAGTATTAATAATTGCCTGCCCCTGCGCCATTGCTTTAGCATCTCCCTTTACTTTAGGTAACATGTTACGCATTTTTGGGCGAAAGAAGTTTTACTTAAAGGACACGCGCACCATAGAACAGCTTGCGCAAATAGATACCGCTATTTTTGATAAAACAGGTACGATTACCACATCAAAAAAGAGTACCGCCACCTATGAAGGTATGCCACTTACGGAAGCTGAAGCTTCTTTGCTAAAAAATACACTACGTGGTTCTAACCACCCATTGAGTAGAACACTATATAATCTTCTGTCCGAACAAAACATTATTACGTTAGACGAATACGAAGAACATATTGGCAAAGGTATAGAGGGCTCAAAAGACGACGAACATATAAAAGCTGGTTCAGCATCATTTGTTGGTAATGAACAAATCTCAGATGCCCTTAACACATCTGTACATATTAGTAGTAACGACTCCTATAAGGGGAAGTATATTTTTCATAATGAATACCGAGATGGCGTTTCCGAAGTATTCAAGGAGATGTCCAAAAATTTTGATGTCGCTATTTTATCTGGAGATAATGAAGGAGAGAAGTCTCGTTTAGAAAAATTGTTACCTAAGCTTACTCCGTTGTACTTCAATCAAAAACCACAACATAAACTAGAATTTATAAAAGCTCTACAAGAACAAGGCAAGAAGGTTCTTATGGTGGGTGATGGTCTTAACGATGCAGGTGCTTTGGCTCAGGCAGAGGTGGGTATTGCCATATCTGAAAACATTAATGTGTTCTCGCCTGCAAGTGATGGTATTATGGATGCCTCTAAGTTTCAACAACTGAACAACTATATCTTGGCCTCTAAGAAAGCGATGAAAATTATAAAACTGAGTTTTCTTTTATCCTTGACCTATAACGTCATAGGCCTCTATTTTGCAATTACCGGGCAACTTGAACCTGTTATTGCTGCAATCCTAATGCCTTTGAGTTCCATAAGCGTGGTTGCCTTTGCTACCATCTCTACCAACTTCATAGGAAGAAATATTGACTAAGCTTGTAAGACACTACGTTCAAGACCACAAGTTAATAGTTAAAAAACGTATTCAATCCGTTTAAAAAGTTACGTTTGCAAAACCAACAACTCACTAATTACCTCTCAAGTAAAATGCCTGCTTTTAGTCTCTCATCGATTTCAGAACATTTCAAAAAAATTTCCTTTTTACAAACCTCAATAGCTATTGTCTATCTCTGGTTTGGCGCACTTAAATTTTTTAATGATGTTAGTCCGGCCGAAGAATTGGCAAAAGAAACCATTACCTCACTAACTTTTGGTTTAATTCCTCCCAACGTTTCCATTTTTCTGCTTGCCGTTTTAGAGGTAGGTATTGGTATTTTTCTTTTATTCGACCTATTTAGAAAACAAACTATTATTGTAACCTTATTGCATATGGTGTGTACCTTTTCTTCCTTACTACTCCTTAAAGAAGCCTCATTTACTTATAGCCCGTTTGCACCAACCCTTCTAGGTCAATACGTTATAAAAAACTTGATTATAATTGCCGCCTTAATTTCCATTTACCAGAACACGAAAAAAGCAGAAAAGGCAGCATTTAACAGTTCTACTACAGATTAAAAAGAACACTATTTCTAACTTTTTTCTGCTAAAAATAATAATAGCATATATATTTACATACCAGATGGTTGTGATAAAAAATTAAGAAAGTTTAAGATATTTATCAAAACCTGACAAAAGTCATATTAAATAGATAGTACGAGCCGTAGTTTTACGGCATAATTCAGGTAGGTATGAGTGTCATTTTTGTGTTATTGACCATAAGCATTGTTATTGCGGTCATATTTTTTATCGCTTTCATCGTTTCGGTGAAAAGCGGTCAATACGATGATTCGTATACTCCATCTGTACGCATGCTTTTTGACGACGAACTGGTTAAGACTAAAAAAACCAGTGCCAAAAAGTTTGAAAAAGAGAAAATCCAACTAAATAAACAAGTATAATTATGGAAGTACAGCAGTTTTATTACGATAACAAAATCGTGAAAAATTTCCTCTATGCAACCATGTTCTGGGGTATTGTGGGTATGTCTGTAGGCTTATTGTTAGCCTTAATGTTCATGTTCCCCAACTTAACCGACGGAATATCATGGTTAAGTTTTGGTCGTTTGCGCCCATTGCATACCAATGCGGTAATTTTTGCATTTGTGGGTAATGCTATTTTTGCGGGGGTTTATTACTCCACGCAACGTTTGCTAAAAGCGCGTATGTATAGCGATTTTCTAAGTAAGTTCAACTTTTGGGGCTGGCAGGCAATTATTGTCTCAGCGGCTATTACCCTTCCATTAGGGTATACCAGCACAAAAGAATATGCTGAACTTGAATGGCCTATAGATATAGCCATTGCCGTAGTTTGGGTTGCTTTTGGCGTCAACCTTATCGGTACCATGATAAAAAGAAGACAGCGTCACCTTTACGTAGCTATCTGGTTTTATTTGGCAACGTTCGTAACGGTAGCTGTTCTACACATCTTTAACAATATAGAATTACCTGTTAGCGCATTAAAAAGCTACTCGGTTTACGCAGGTGTTCAAGATGCCTTGGTACAATGGTGGTACGGTCATAATGCGGTGGCATTTTTCTTAACCACTCCGTTCTTGGGTCTTATGTACTACTTTGTACCTAAAGCGGCAAATAGACCGGTTTACTCTTATAGACTGTCTATAGTTCACTTCTGGTCTTTGATTTTTATTTATATCTGGGCTGGTCCTCACCACTTATTATACTCTGCCCTACCTGAATGGGTTCAAAACTTAGGTGTAGCATTTTCAGTTATGCTTTTAGCTCCTTCTTGGGGTGGTATGATTAACGGACTTCTTACACTACGTGGTGCATGGGACAAAGTTCGTACGGACCCTGTTTTAAAATTTATGGTTGTTGCTATTACCGGTTACGGTATGGCCACTTTTGAAGGCCCTTTACTTTCGCTAAAGAACGTAAACGCAATTGCCCACTTTAGTGACTGGATTATTGCTCACGTACACGTGGGTGCTTTGGCCTGGAACGGTTTCTTAACATTTGGTATGATTTACTGGTTGGTTCCTAGAATGACCAAGAATAAACTGTTCTCCATAGGCTTGGCAAACTTCCATTTCTGGATCGGTACTTTGGGTATTATTCTGTATACGTTACCTATGTATGTAGCTGGATTCACCCAAGCTTTAATGTGGAAAGAATTTAACCCAGACGGCACATTGGTTTATGGTAACTTCTTAGAAACCGTACACGAAATCATGCCTATGTACTGGATGCGTGCCATTGGTGGTAGCCTGTATATTGTAGGAGCTTGTGTTATGATTTATAACGTAGTTCGCACTATACGCTCTGGTAGCACAATAGAAGATGAATTGGCAGAAGCTGCTGCTCTTACCCGTGTTTCAAAACACAGAACAGCTGGCGAAACTTTCCATACTTGGTTAGAGCGTAAGCCTATTCAATTGACCATTTTAGCTACTGTAGCTATATTAATTGGAGGTCTTATACAGATTGTACCAACAATTTTGGTAAAATCCAATATACCTACCATCTCTAGTGTTAAGCCTTATACTCCATTAGAACTAGAAGGTCGTGATCTTTACATTCGTGAGGGTTGTGTAAGCTGTCACTCACAAATGGTTCGTCCGTTTAGAAGTGAGGTAGAACGTTATGGTGAGTATGCCAAAGCTGGTGAATTTGTATATGATCATCCATTCCTTTGGGGTAGTAAGCGTACCGGACCAGATTTACTTAGGGTTGGTGGCAAATATTCTGACAACTGGCACTTAAACCACATGTATGATCCTCAAAGTACGTCATCAGGTTCTATTATGCCTTCCTATTCTTGGATGGTTAGAGATAAGCATGACCGTAGCAATATAAGAACAAAAATGGAAGCCATGGTTACCTTAGGTGTACCGTACACTGATGAGGAGATTGCTAATGCCGATGCTCTTATGGATGCTCAGGCCGAACAAATCGAGAAGAACTTATATTCAGATCCCGATTTTGCTAAAAATTATGAGGCTGATAAGACCTATGCCGCAGAAAATGGTGAAGAATTCGTAGAAATGAGAGACCGAGAAATCGTATCCTTAATTTCATACCTACAACGATTAGGTACGGACATTAAGATAAAAGAGACGGGCGAAATTATATCTGAAAAATAAAAACTAAAGATCATGTTCAAATTTGTAAAAGGTTACATGGAAACTATTGATGGCGTAGCAACCTACCCCATGATATCACTACTTATCTTCTTTGTGTTTTTCATATTGTTATTCTGGTGGGTTATTACTGCCTCAAAAACATACATAAAAGAAGTGAGCGAATTACCTTTTGAAGACGATAACCAACAAAACCTAGAACTATGAAAAACACATCAACTTGGTGGTTTAAAATACCACTTGTTTTCTTTTTAATATTCGGCTTAACGGAGTTTGTTGTTGATTCGGGAGATTTACCTGCGTTTATAAAATTCCCAATGGTGCAAGTATTTCTTGTATTCGTTCTATTCTTGCTTATTGTCATTGCGATAATTACAAGAGCTATAGAAAATGTAATGTACCAAACTCTTTCAAAAGAAGCGCAAGAACGGTATCTAACGGCAAAGAGTGAATCGTTCCATTGGAAATGGGGAGAGGAAGTCTACAAAAAGATGCTTGGTTCTAAGCCTATGGAAAAAGAGGGCGAGATTATTCTTGACCATGACTATGACGGTATTCGCGAGCTAGACAATAATCTACCACCATGGTGGGTATATTTATTCTATGCCTCTATTGTGTTCGCCGTGGTTTACCTAGTGCGTTTTGAGATATATAATGACTATAACCAAGACCAAGAATATGAGCAAGAAGTGGCTGCCGCTCAATTAGAGATTGAGGAGTACAAAAAGACCGCCAAAGGTCTTGTTGATGCCAATACGGTAGAACTACTTACAGATGCGGGAGACCTTAAAGCCGGCCAGACCATTTTTGAAAGTAACTGTGTTGCCTGTCATATGGCAGATGGTGGTGGTGGTATTGGACCTAATCTTACGGACCAAAACTGGATTTTAGGCGGAGGCATCAAAAATGTTTTCCATACTATTTCAGAAGGTGGTCGTGATGGTAAAGGTATGATTGCCTGGAAACAGAGTTTGAAGCCTGCAGAAATTGCTCAGGTTGCTAGTTATGTCTTGAGTTTTCAAGGTACTACACCAGCCAATCCAAAAGCTCCGGACGGTGACCTTTGGGTAGACCCAGACGCACCTGCTCAGGCAGTTCCTGCAATAGAATCTAGTACCGAACAAGAAGTAGATTCCACATCGGTTACTATGAACTAAATAAAACGGGACATGTTTGCCCTGTTAGCTGATAAAGCATAATGAAATGGCACAAGATCAAGAAAATTTTAGGGATTCTATAGGCACCATTAAGGAAGATGGAAAACGGGCATGGGTATACCCAAAAAAGCCTAGCGGTAAACTTTATGAGTACCGCAAATACGTAAGTTATTTTCTTCTTACCTTCTTGATCGCGTCTCCTTTTATAAAGATCAACGGCAACCAATTTTTGATGTTCAATGTCTTAGAAAGACGTTTTAACATCTTTGGTTTTCCGTTTTACCCGCAAGATTTTCACCTTTTCGTTATTTCAATGATTATTGGGGTGGTCTTTATTGCTCTTTTTACTGTTGCCTTTGGACGTATTTTCTGCGGATGGATGTGTCCTCAAACCATTTTCTTGGAAATGGTTTTTAGAAGAATAGAATACTGGATAGATGGTGACCGTGGCGCTCAAATGCGACTGGATAGACAAGCTTGGGATGCTGAAAAGATTCGTAAACGAGTCCTGAAATGGATAATCTTTTTTATCATATCGTTTATTATAGCCAATGTTTTCTTGGCTTATTTGATTGGCAGCGACCGCTTGATTCAATATGTTACGGATGGTCCTAGCCAACACTTAAGCACCATGTTATCGCTACTGATATTTACGGGAGTGTTTTACTTTATATTCGCTTGGTTTAGAGAACAGGTGTGTATCATTGCTTGTCCTTACGGACGTATGCAAGGTGTGCTGTTAGACAATCAATCTATTATTGTTGCTTATGACCATGTAAGAGGTGAAGCCGAAAATGGAAGAAAAAAATGGCGTAAAAATGAAGACCGAGAGGCATTAGGCAATGGCGATTGTATTGACTGTAACCAATGTGTAAACGTTTGTCCTACGGGAATAGACATTAGAAACGGAACGCAGTTAGAATGTGTAAACTGTACTGCTTGTATAGATGAATGTGATTCCATCATGGAAAAAGTGGATCTTCCAAAAGGATTGATTCGCTATGCCAGTGAAGATGAGATTACAAAGAAAGAGAAGTTTAAATTTACTCCTCGTTTAAAAGGATATACTGCGGTATTGGTAATTTTGACCGGTGTACTTGTAGGTATGATGTTCTTGAGAAATGACCTTGAAGCCAATATTTTGAGGTTACCAGGCCAACTTTACGAGCATAAAGAAGGTAACATTATTAGTAATGTCTTCACTTACAAACTGTTGAACAAAACCACTAAGCCTGTAGAGAACGTTCATTTTGAATTGATATCCCCTAAAGGAGAAATTAAACTGGTGCGAACGGATAATTTTGATGTACAACCAGAAGCTTTGGCAGAAGGAACCTTGTTTATAGAAATCAATGCTTCGGCCTTGAGCGGAGACAAGAACACCTTAAAAATTGGTGTTTACAGTGATGACAAATTAATAGAGACCACCACGGCGCGCTTTTTGGCACCGCGTAGTTATAAATAGTATTTAAGTAAGAAATCATGAAAATAAATTGGGGTGCAGGTATTGTAATTGCTTTTGGAATTTTCATCAGTTTTATACTGTTCTTCGTGATACGAATGACTACAAGCCATGATGCCAATCATGATTTGGTTACTGAAGAGTATTACAAGGCAGAACTTGGCTATCAAAAAGAAATAGATGCGGAGCAAAATGCCATTAACTCCAATGAAAAAGTAGAATTAAAAAAAACACCTGAAGGATTGCTAGTTATCTTTCCTGAAGGATATGCAGACACAAATGTATCAGGCATTGTATCCCTATACAGACCGTCCAATAAGCACTTGGATTTTGACTTACCTATAAGTCTATCCGATTCACATTTGCTCATACCTGACAAACGCTTGTTGGATGGTCGTTGGGATATTAAAATAACTTGGAAACACCAAGGGAAGGATTTCCAACACAGAGAAAGTATAACTCTTTAAAAAGACCATGATTCTATCTGCCGTCATATTAGGCTTAATGGGAAGCTTGCACTGCGTTGGTATGTGCGGCCCTATTGCCTTTATGCTTCCGGTAGACCATTCTAACAACGTCAAAAAATTTGGCCAGATATTTATTTATCATTTGGGCCGGTTAATGGCCTATGGTATCATCGGACTCATTTTTGGCTTTCTAGGAAAAGGATTATCCATTTTTGGTGCACAGCAAAAACTCTCCATAGCTATTGGAGTTTTGATGATTCTAGTTGTACTAATTCCATATAAAACTTTCAGTAAATACAACCTGTCAAAACCCATTTATAAAGTCATCTCTAAAGTTAAGAACCAACTAGGCAAAGAATTAAAGAAAAAGTCTCCGGATACCTTTTTAACTATTGGTTTCCTAAACGGATTTCTACCTTGCGGTTTAGTTTATATGGCACTTTTTGGAGCAGTTGCCATGGGCAATGCTTTACAAGGTAGCCTGTATATGATGTTATTTGGTTTAGGAACTGTGCCTTTAATGACGGTTGCTATTTATTTTAGTAACTTATTAAAAGGTGGTATACGTCAAAAAGTACAGAAAGCCATTCCTGTTTTTGTGGTGATAATTGGTCTACTTTTTATCCTTAGAGGTCTTGGATTGGGTATCCCCTACGTATCACCAGCACCTGTTACACAAATAGCTTCAAGCGCTATAGATTGCCATAATTAACGGCTGCGGCCACCAAACAATTTTCTTATGAAACCGTTACCTAACGAAATTGTACTTCGCCCAAGGTTTCAATTGGATGTTGCCGGAACCAGTGACCATATTCTTCAAAAGTTTGAGACTGCCGGTTACCCTCCTTTTTTGGTAAAAAGACTAGATGAACATGTCTTTCTTAAATTCGACGTTAAGAACAACCATTTCTGGTCGCCTCAACTCCACTTGCAGATAGATAAATTAGATGCTTCCAACTGCCGTGTACATGGTATATTTGGGCCTAACCCTACCCTATGGACCTTCTTTATGTTTATCCATTTTGCGGTAGCATGCTTATTCATCATCATAGGAATTTGGGCGTATTCAAGCGCATCTTTAAACAAGCCCTACCACTTACAACTAGGGTTAATGGCTATGATAGTAGTGGTATGGTTTGTACTTTATTTTTTTGGACGAAGCGGTAAAAGAAAAGGGAAACCACAAATGGAAGAATTATATGGATTTATGATGAAAGTTCTTACGTAAGAAATTTTAAAATTTTTAATGTCTTTCCTATATTTGAAAGTTACCAACAATCTAATAACCAATTACATGAAACGTATTATAGTACTAACCCTTATGATGGGGTTATTATCTTGCGGCGCATCCTATGCCCAGGAAAAACAAGAAGAACCAAGAGGAATTGACAATGTTGCCTACAAGTGGGGAAAAATGGCGTTGGATGCCACAGCATCGGACACCGAGCAATTTAAGCCTAGACCCACAATAACCTCACGTTACCTTGGCCTAATTTTTATTTCAATTTTTGATGCATGGTCTGTTTATGATGAGACTGCTATACCAGTTTATTTAAAAGGTGTAGACCGTAAGCCTGCCAGTGAACAGAATCTTAAAAACAAAGAAATTGCCATCAGCTATGCTGCTTTTGGTGCGATGAAGGAATACTACTATTCCGATACTGAAATGTTCAGAAAATTTATGACGGACTTAGGTCTGGACCCGGACAATGCATCAACAGACCCGAATACGCCAGAAGGTGTGGGCAACCTAGCTGCTATGGCTACCATAGAAGCTAGAAAAAACGATGGCAGCAATCAATATGGTGAGGTTGAAGGTTCTAATGGAGAAGCTTATTTTGATTATACCAACTACAGTCCGGTAAACTCCGCAGATGAAAATACGGACATCAACAGGTGGCAACCAAAATATTTTTCTGATGGTAAAGGTGGCCAATATGCTCCCGGTTGTCTTACCCCTTACTGGCAAAAAGTAGCACCTATTACATTAACCGCGGCAGACCAATTTAGACCAGGGCCACCACCGTTGGTAGGTTCAGAGCAATTAAAAAAAGAAGTTCAAGAGGTAGTTGATTTGCAGGCTAACCTTTCCGGTGAAGAAATAGCTTTGGTAGAATTCATGCGAGACGGACCACAATCTGTACAGCAAGCTGGCCACTGGTTAAAGTTCGCACAAGACGTTTCACGTAGAGACAACCATACGTTAGATGAAGATGTAAAAATGTATTTCTTAACGGAAATAACTGCCATGGATGCTTTTATTGCTTCATGGGATTCTAAGATGTTCTATGATTACGCACGTCCTTATGCGCTGGTTCACGAATACTACAAAGACAAAACTATAAAGGCCTGGGGCGGACCTGGAAAAGGTATTATTAAAATGAAAGGCCAAGAATGGCGTCCTTACTCCCCAGATATTTTTCTATGCCCTCCATTCCCAAGTTACACTTCTGGACACAGCACCATTAGCGGGGCTTGTGCAGAGGCGCTGCGCCTTTTTACAGGTGAGGAGTACTTTGGCGAATCCATAGAACTTATACCAGGTTCACTTACAGAGTTTGATACCATTCATTTTGGAAAACCGGTAACTATAAACTTTCCTACTTTTACTGAAACCGCAAATATGGCGGGTATGTCTAGGGTAATGGGCGGTTACCACATACAAGCCGATAATATAGCAGGTCTGCAATTAGGTAGAGATGTGGCTTCCCAAGCTTGGCAATTTTACAACGACCATTTAGGAAAATAGAAAATTAAAATGTATTGCAAAAGTGGAAAGAAAATCTAGCATAATTCTCTTTCCACTTTTTTATACCTATAGTTTGTTAAACATGATATTGTTCATATTCTAAAGCTCCTCTATTGCAGATATTTGCATCTAAAAGTAATGTCAATAGTGTATTTTTGATACGATGGGAAAAAAAGAAATTGAAACTCGAGATGACGTACAGCTACTTGTTGAAACTTTCTATGGAAAAATAAGAGAGGATAAAATTCTTGGTCCTATTTTTAATGGAATTATTACCGACTGGGAAGTACATCTTAAATTATTAACCGATTTTTGGGAGACCCAACTTTTTCTGAAACGAAAATATCAAGGCAACCCAGTAACGGCCCATCAAGAAGTAGAAGACAAAACCAACGGAACAATAACCTCCGAGCATTTTGGTCTTTGGCTTAATCATTGGTTTGCAACCATAGACGAACTTTTTGAAGGTGATAAAGCTTGGATTACCAAAAACAGGGCACAAAAAATGAGTACGATGCTATTTATGCAGATGTTTCAACATAGAAGTAGAACTTCATAATACAAATAGAAAAATTTAACTCGGATATATTTGTCCTATTAAAGAAAGGATATATCTTTGTAACGTAAAACAAAACTGAATGTTTTCAAAAGCATGTGAATACGGAATAAGAGCATCAACCTACATAGCATTAAAATCGCTTGAAGGTACTCGGGTGAGTTTAAAAGAAATTGCTGAGAAGATAGATTCTCCCGTTGCTTTTACCGCTAAAGTTTTGCAACAGTTATCTAAAAATCATATTGTAGAATCCGTAAAAGGTGCCTCTGGCGGCTTTCAGATTTCAAAAGTTAACATGAATGAGATAAAGCTTGCCCAAATAGTATTTGCCATAGACGGCAACAACGTCTATGAGGGTTGTGGACTTGGTTTAAAAAAATGTAATGCTAATGAACCCTGCCCTGTTCACGATAAATTTGTCCAAATACGGAGCGATTTGAAAACCATGTTAGAAAATACTAGTCTTTATGATATGACCATTGGTTTAGAAGAAGGGCTTACAGCTTTAAGAAGGTAAAAAAATTTGAATATAAATAGGACAATTTTATCCTATTTAATGAAGTAATTATAAAAAAAAGAAATTATGACACAAACAGTAGGCGAAATTGTAGCTAAAGATTACCGAACCGCACAAGTTTTTAAAAACCATAAAATTGACTTTTGTTGCCGAGGAAACCGATCACTTGAAGAGGTTGCTCTTAAGAATAATTTAAATGTTGATGTACTTTCTGCAGAACTAAAAGCAGTAACAGAACAAAATAGTGAAGATAACATTGATTTTAAATCTTGGCCATTGGACTTGCTTGTTGATTACATTGAAAAAAAACACCATAGATACGTTGAAAAGCAAAGTACGGTATTGAAACAATACCTTGATAAACTATGCCGTGTACATGGTGAAAAACATCCTGAACTTTTTGAAATCAAAGAACTTTTTAATGCATCTGCCGGCGAACTGGCCTCGCACATGAAAAAAGAAGAATTGATACTCTTCCCTTTTGTTAGAAAGATGGTTGAAGCAAAACAATCAGGACAGGATTTGAGTATTCCTGGTTTTGGCTCTGTAGCAAACCCAATTAGTACTATGATGGATGAGCATGATAACGAAGGGGTTCGTTTTAGAACCATTGCAAAACTGAGCAATGATTATACACCACCTGCTGACGCCTGTTCTACTTACAAGGTTACGTACGCGTTATTACAAGAATTTGAAGACGACTTGCACCGTCATATTCACTTAGAGAACAATATTCTCTTTACCAAGGCCAGTGCGTTAGAAAAAGAATTCACCGCAGTGGCAAAGAGCATGATTTCGTAGAGATCAGGTTAGCTTATAAAAGTTTAATTACAAATTTCTAAAATTGATTATCATGAGAACATCATCATCATTACCCATAAGTTATTCTGAAAAACAACAGAGAAGTACTGGTATAGCCAAAATATACAACAATCTACTTGGTGAATTTATAAGACAACAGACCGGTTATTCCACTATTGCTATTATCGCACAAAGCTGTATAGGTTCTGCTGCTGCAATGGTGTTATTGATGAGTAACTTACATGACTTGTCAAAAATGGTATTGCTCTTTTTTGTAACCATCTTATGTATGGGATACAATGCTGCAGTACTTGCACAACTGAAATCTAAAACCACCTTTAATATGCTATTAGTAAGTTTGCTATTTAGTTGTTCTATTATTATTGCGAACCTTCTTTAGCATTCATCCATTATAAAACCTCAACTATACCTGTGGAGAACCTAAGCCTTACTTACATTGACGAGTATGGCGAAAAATGCCATGCTAACTTTGTGACGAATCAATACCATAGCCTTATGGAGCTACTGTTCGATAAGTACATGCAAGATTGGGGCGATTGTCAAGGCAGAGCCTGGTGCGCGACCTGCCATATAAAAATCCATAGCGAATGTAGTTTGGATAAAATGGATATAACAGAAAGGAATACGCTTTCTACTATTCTTAATGCTGATAAAACAAGCCGTTTGGCTTGTCAAATTCCCCTAAATTCAAATTTAAACGGTGTTGTTTTTAGTATACTAAAAGACGATGCCGTTTAAATTTTTTAAGACTGAGACACATTCTTCTCTCTAGATAGTAACAGTCCTAAAAGTGCCAATAACACTAATAAACTTGCCACCGCCAAAATAAGATAGTAAGCAGAAAATAATGTGGTTGATTGCCATGCTACAATTGCCTTATAAAAAATTAAGGCTTCCGTAAGTGCAAAACCTAGTATATATAGTGAGAAGGATTTCTTGCCAAGCTGTAGTAACTTAAAGTAGTCCAGGAACAGGAATAGGCTCATAGTCACCACTCCCAAAAACGTCCAGTGTAAATAGCCAATGGTAAAATCTAAATAGGTCACGGCTAAATCTGCAAAATAAGGCATTGCGCTAAGTGTTTGCAATATCATTTTAAAACCCCACAACACACCTATTGTCTTCAATATATTCTGATGAAACGTTGAAAATAATCTCTCTAATTTTAACTTAACATCTAATAAAAATATCCATAAAACATAAAACGCATACAACTGCAAAACGGCCCCTACTCCACCAAATACATAGTAAACTACGGATGGATGCGAAAATAACGTAGACAGAAAAAAAGAAAAGATAATCCCAAGGTTCAATCCCCAAAATAACCTTTTAAAATTACTTTGCGTCCAAACAATCTGCTGCTTCTCCAAAATATATAGAAATACAGCTAAGAGTGCCATTATCATCCATCCGTTGTAGAAGAAATGGAGATAGAAATAAATAGCCAAACGATACCAAATAGAGTCTCCACCAAGGGTATTCATTATTGCTCCTAATGCCCACGGGCCAACACTTGAAATCAGCAAATATACTATAGCAGCTTTGGCACACTGCAATGATTGAGTCATCTTATACTCAACAGGGACGTTCTTAAAAAAGAACCAAGAGAACCAATAGGATGCGATTAGGAACAGAGTGGAAAAAATAATTGAAAACACAGCATACCCTTGAAATGGAAAAGTCAACAACATACCAATTAAAGTAAGCTGCGTGAACCAAAATATGTTATTGTATTTCTTATGAACCTCCGACTTGCTTAAATAAAGTTTGTACAGCAAACTAGTGAGAGCTAAGTACACCCAACCCAATAAGGCTATATGTGAATGGGCATGAACAATATACTTGTAGGTTATAGGAATGTCCAGTACCCTAAAAAACCGCAGTACACAACCTAAAAGAGCTGCCAAGACAAAATACACCAAAGCTATTTTCGTATGCTTTTTAAGATTTATCATTTGTCTTGCCATTTCATTGGCCCTAAATTAAAAATCTTTTTTCTTGGATACGTATACCAATCGCCAAATAGGTAGAACAGTCCATAAAATAAGCATCAGCATAGAAACAAATAGACCTTGGTCCGTTCCAAAGAACTTTTTGAATACAGCACCAGTATAACCCAAAAGAGCAGAAATATCCAACTTTAAAAGAATTAAGGTCCGTGACAAATCTATAGGATTAAACATGGTAGCGCTAAGGGAAAAAGCATCTAAAGGATACTCCTTAAAAATAATTAGAGACATCAGAAACAATCCATCATAAATAACCGCCATAAACAACCACAACAATACTGCATACCCAAAACCTTTAATCTTGTTTTCATTGGACAGCGCAATATTAAAAGCCAGTACGGTAAAGATTAATGTTAGAAAAGCACCTGTAACCAAGAGTAATGAAAAGTCAAAAATAGCATCACTTTTAAGTAGACCATAGAGTACAAAAGGAATACCAAGACCTAACACTAGACTCAAGGTTAAAGAACCCGCTACACCCAAATATTGACCTAAGAATATTGAAGAACGTTTAATAGGTTGCGCCAATAAAAGTTCCGTAAACTCTTTTGAGTTGTAGAAATACATTATTCCAAAAATAGTACTGATCAAGGGTACTAGAATAATTATAACATTCATGAGAGTTATAATGGCCTTTGAAACATCATTGTTCAAAAACAATAATACAAAACCTAACAAGAGGTAAAATAGAAAGTATACGTAGCTCCAGCGGCTACGGATTAGGTCGTAAAAACTATATTTTAGTATCTTAAGCATGAGTGGGTGCTGTTGCTATGGCCGCAATGGCGTGTTCTAAATCCGTTTGTCCTGTCTTGGTTTTCAGTTCTTCTATACTGCCCTTAAAGTAAATGTTACCTTCTAGCAAATAAACGATTACATCAGAAATTTCGGCAACGAACTGCATTATGTGAGATGTGATCAACACCGTTTTTTTTAGGTCTCTTTGTTCCCGTATAAGATTTTTTAAATGAATTAAAGATGCTGGATCAAGACCTGTTGTAGGTTCATCTAAAATTAGTAGTGGACTATCGAACATGAAGGCCAAAACGATGTTCACCTTTTGTTTGGTACCTCCTGAAAGGGTAGAAAGTTTCTTATCTAAAAAAGGTTCTAGTTTAAAAAGCTCAATCAATCTTTCTTCGTCACTAGGGCTTTGCCTAAGGTCCTTTATCATCCGTATAAGCTCGTAAACCTTTAAGTTTCCGGGAAAGTTAGCTATCTGAGGTAGGTAGTCTATTTCTTTACGGTACTTCCAATTCTTTTTAATGGGTTCTCCCATCACAGAAATACTTCCCTTATCCGGCACAACCATACCCAAAATACTCTTGATCAAGGTAGTTTTTCCAGAACCATTAGGTCCTAAGATGGCAAAAACACCACCTTTCTCTATGGTTAGGTTCAAGCCCGAGAGTACTTCGTTCTTTCCGAATTTCTTTTGCAAGCCTTCTATTTGAATCATTGTACTTTGGTCATTAGGGGATTAATATCCAATAAATTGTCTGGTGTAAATACGGGAGATACTTTTTCGGAAAAATCAATGATATCCATAAAAAGACTTCGCAGTAAAACAATAGCCTCCGGTGTTTTGTTTACGATATAGGAAAACAATTTTACAGGGCGGTAAGGCACATCGCCAATACCGTTCTTATCTAAATCATACCCAGTATAATCACTCCAGTAATTACCATCAAACACATTATCGTTCAACTTACTGTCATACGATATATCAAAACTGTTGTAAAGGAAATTATTACCCGTAAAAGAATTGGCGTAACAAGCCCCAAGGACTTTAATGCCCCACCCGTTATTTATAAAGTTGTTCCCTTTATAATTAATTCGGTTAGAACCTTCTATATGAATACCAATGGTATTTTCCTCAAACGTATTATTACTTATTTCAGCATCATTAATCTCTTTTAACAAAACACCAAATGAAGCTGTACCCCAATTTTTCCTAAAAGTATTCCCCTTCATTATAATCCCTTTAGAAAACATAACTGCAACTCCGGCGCCGTTATTCTCAAAAAGGTTGTTTGAGTAAACATCATCATCAGAAAACATAAAATGGAGACCGTATCTTAAATTACCCGTGCTTTTGTTATTGTCTATTATAATGTTATCCGAGAACTCCAAGTAAATACCATCTCTAGCTCCTTGAACAATATTATTGCTTACCTCAACATGGTGAGAATACCAAAGTTGAATTCCATTTCCGGAATTATACTCGTCTTTGGCATCACCTATAATTTTATTATGATATACTTTTCCGTAGTTTGATTTTTCCAGATAAATACCGAAAAACAATTTTTCCAAGACTACATTCTGAATTAGAAAATTTTCGCTTTTTACTACTCGGATTGCAGCATAATCTGTGGTATAGCTAGTACCCACATTTATGATAAAAAAGCCATCTATCGTTACATCATCGGATACAACTCGTATGATTTCACCTTTCTTTTCTCCATCTATTATTGGGTAACCTTCTCCAATTAAGGTTAGTGGTTTATCAACAAGAATATTGTATTCCTTATAGGTGCCTTTTTTTACTATAAGTGTATCAAAATCTATAGCCCTTTCAATTCCCTCAGAAATAGATTTTACTTCGCAACTCTCACAGACAACAATAGGTTTTGCCCATAGATGCGCTGTAACAAAAAGTAAAAAAGTAAAATTTAATAAGCTTTGGTATCGCATCATCTTAATTTGAGAAATTTAGAATTCTCGTTTGTTCTTTTCCTAAATCTGTTTCTCCACAACAAAACCGCCAAGGGTTTCTCTTGGATAAATGCGGCTTGTCTTGCACCGCTTTTCAAAAATATTCTTTGATTTAAAACCCTAGGTTATTCAGTCTCTATACTTCCCTATGATATCAGAAATGTGAATACGATAAACAATAGGACTTGCTTCCTTTTCCATTTTACTGGAAAAATCTTTTATAAATTCAAGCCTCTTCCCTTTCGTTCTAAAAATGGTTTCCTTAACTCCTTTTGTAAAAGTATGCAGGCATTTTTTTGCTGTACTACCCTTTAGTTCTTCAAAAGTGCCATTAATCAATACGGAACGCCATGTAAACATAGAAACTATGTCCTCTACTTGTAAGGAAACATGCTTATATGTTCTCATAGATAGTATTTTATGACCTGGAGCAGAATAACTGATTATACTTTTATTCTCTGCATCAAAGAAGTATGTTACCGGCACAATAAATGGGCTTCTGCCCCCTATATATGCTAAATGACCCACATAATTGTCACTTAAAAGCGACATACATTCCGAAATTTCCAAGTCTTTTACCATAGTTCCTACAGATTTAAAAAGGATTATCTTTTTCGAATTTATCCTTTAATTCGGTCCAAGTATATAATGTTCCTGAATTGCTCAACTGTGCCCTACTTGCTTCGTCTTCATTTGCAAAAGCAGTTAAAAACGCTCCCATTGGACTAGGTATGTTCTCGCTGATTAAATAGGTTGCTTTGGTTGCATCAACAAAAACCCCTGGATCGGTATAATTATTTACACGGTATATAGCAACCGTTTCCGGTTCTACATCGCGTAGGTAATTTAACATACATTCCGTTGCATCAAAAGCATAACTTCTACCTTTTTTGGTCATATATTGTGCGGCATGTTGCTTATCTACAATGGTCATACTGCAAAATTGACATCCTTCCGAACCATATTCTATAGGTTTTGGCTCACTGTTACATGAAGACAATACCAAAAGACATATTACCCATAATACCGTTAGATTCTTCATGATGTTGCTAATTTATGATTTTGATGAGATGAATGAGAACCGGTACTTTTCCAGCCTACTAAAAACGCAACTACGGTAAGTGCCATTCCTACGAACATTAACCATGCACCTGTAGCTGGTATTGAACTTACATCAAAATTCAATAATTTTTTATAGCCAAAAAGCGGTGGTTTATAGGTCATTGGTGTTCCATCTTCATTAATCACCTTAATTATGGCATGTGGATCTAGGTTAGAACCGTAGTCCGTTAACCAGAGATTAAAATCATACATACCCATAATACCTAAGATAGACATTAGTAAGAACCATCCCAAGAAATATCGGTAATCAATTTTACCTAAATACCCTAAAATACCCAATAGCACTCCTAAGAGTACCATACCGATGATTACGATAGGAAAGACATTAAACTCCCACATCTCATCAGCTTTAGGAATGGTCTTCATACCTATGTAGTGGTTAAGACCGTCTATATTCTGTAAATCGAATTCAGAAACGCCTTGTATACCCGTAATATGAATATTCATACCCAATGGATCCGGGTATTGCGGAGCTCCTAGCATTATATTCCAAAGCGGAAATGCAAACAACCCTAATAAACATAAAGCACCGACTATCATTATTATACTTGCCCTTTTCATCTTACATCATCTTAAAAAATTAAATCCATCAATCATCTTGGCTTTCAAATAAAAAAGCAGGTCGGTCTTGGTACGCGACCTGCTTTTCGTTTGAATAATTAATCTACTTTCTCCTGAACCTACTCACCCAAAGACCAAGAAAGGTCAATATTGGACTTAGCAGGAGAAACTCTTACATAACCTTGCATCTCTTGGTGCAAAGCAGAACAGAAATCCGTACAGTAAAATGGCCATACGCCTTCTTGCTTGGGTTCCCAAACCGATGTTTTGGTTTGCCCTGGCATTATTAGTAAACCAGAATTCTTTTGTCCGATCATCATAAAGCCGTGTGGTACATCAAAATCTTGTTCATGGTTTGTAATATGGAAATATACTTTATCACCAACTTTAATACCCTCTATATTATCTGGAGTAAAGTGACTACGTATCATTGCCATATAGACATGTACTTCATTACCATCATGAACAATTCTTGCATCTGAAACATTCTTTGTAGCAAATGGATGTTCGTTTTCTGCCAGTTTATAAATTTTCTGCGATTTGGGCGCTAATATCGACGCTGGAATAGCTGCTGCGTAATGTGGCTCACCATGTGTTGGAAAATCATAAATAAGCTCCATTTTATCTCCAGAAATATCATACAACTGTGCAGAGTGTTCTAACTCAGGGCCAGTTGGCAGGTATCTATCTTTGGTAATCTTGTTCATAGACACCAAATATTTACCAAAAGGTTTTCTAGAGTTTCCACCAGGAATCATACAGTGGCCAACAGAATAAAATGTTGGTTTTCTATCAATAACCTCCCATGTACCTACTTTCCACTTCACAACTTCCGAAGAAATAAAGAACGTGGTATACGCATTACCTTGACCATCAAACTCAGTATGTAATGGACCTAATCCTCCACTTTTTACCTGACCAGCCAACACGTCTTCGAATTTTAAAATAGGAAGACCATAAGCTTCACCATCAAATTTTTTACCGTCAATTGCAGCAATCATTTTATCAAACGAGAATACCGTAAGATCTGCAGAAAGCTTTCCGTTTCCAACAATATAATCTCCTGTTGGATTTACATCTACCCCGTGTGGAGATTTTGGTGTTGGCATAAAGAATATAGCACCAGGTACTTTTGTAGGATCTACAGTAAGCACTTCTTTTTTCATGGTTGAAGTAGCACTATGTGTCTCATCGCTATACACATTATGTGTATAATTTGCAGGTACCATTGTACCTCCTCCATTTTCTACATACTCCTCAATTTTCTTCCAGTTTACAGCTGCAATAAAATCTTTATCATTTTGAGAAGCATTAACCTCTAATAGCGAATTAGCTTCTTCTGTGTTATACGTAGTAAAGAAAAACCATCCGTGGGATTTTCCTCTTCCTGGATGCGATAAATCATAGTTAAAACCTGGCATTATCAATTGGAATTTTATATCCATGCTGCCAGTCTCAGGTTCTACACTAATAAAAGACAAGGCACCTTTAAAGTTTCCTTTATAATCTTTTATAGGCATATCTCTTTGTGGAATAGGAACTGAAAAACGTGTTCCGGCCACTACATATTCTGAATTCTCTGTGATGTATGATGAACTGTGGTTACCTGCACTATTAGGAACTTCTATAATCTCCGCAGTTTCAAACGTTTTTAGGTCAATTCTTGCTATACGCGGCGTGTTGTTACCATTTATAAATAACCATCTACCATCTAATTCTCCATTAGTCTGAGAAATATCCGGGTGGTGAGAATCGTCTGCAGGTATAAAACCGAAAGAAGTTTCTAACATAGGTTTTGTCTCTTCCGAATACCCATATCCATTGGTTGGAAATTGAGAAAAAACAGGAATTTCTTTGAACATACGTCCGGAAGGGAGACCATAAACGGCTACATTACCGCTATATCCACCAGACATAAAGGCGTAAAACTCATCGTGTTCGCCTGGGGCTACATATACTTTCTCCGCATTATTGGAAGCAAGCGCTCCATTTGATGAAGCTTTGCCGTTTTGATCGCCGCAACCTGAAAGAAACAGGACCGACCCTAGTATAGCTACCAGGTATAATGAATACTTTTTCATCTGATATGTATTTGTGGTTATTTTATTAAAGCCTATAAGAGCTTTGAATGTTTACTATTCTAATGTTCTAAAATATTCGAGTATGCTACGAGCTTGATCTTCGGTCAACCCTTGGTTGGCCATTGGCGCACCATTAAATTCTGCCATAAGCTCTTTTGCCAAAGGATCTTCTTTAACCATAACTTCAGGATTAAGAATCATGTTCATTACCCATTCTGGGCTACGTCTTTTTAAAACACCTGTTGGAGCCGGACCAATGAATTTTTTATCTATTCTATGACAAGCCATACACATTTGGCTGTAAGTTTCTTCACCTTTTTTAGCCAATGCCATGTCAATATCTGGGGACAAAGTCACCGATTTTATAGGACCTACTCCTTTGTTTTCTAGATAAACACGTTCAGATGGTGAAACCGTACTAGTAGCCGCAACAGCTTCTGCTGGTTTCTCTGTTTTAGTTTTTTCACGGTCTACGCTAAATCCTTCTTTCTTTTTTTCTTCTTTACCCCCACAGGCCATAAGTAAGAGTGAAAAAAATATCACGGTACTTCTTATTACAATCTTCATTTTAAGTAGTTTATAGATTAATATATTGGGTAAATGTATGAGGAATGAATAGGCAAAAACATGATATAAATCAGTATTGGGCATAAAAAGGATAAAATTGTCCTTTATTTTTAATTTATTACTGAAACTGGGTTTCCAAGAAAATTGTAAATTCATGAATTGACCGAACAAAACCCTAATTTATTACATGAAACAAGACAACTCACGAAGGTATTTTCTAAAAAAAGCAGCTCTAGGTTCAGCAGCAATGACCTCCGCCCCCTTTATTTTATCCGCATCAAAAAATGAAAGCATCCTTATGCAACGAGAATACGAAACCAACGTATTCTCTTCTAATGACCATATAAACCTAGCGCTGATTGGAACCGGCATTCAAGGTATTTTTGACACCCAGGCCGCACTAACCGTTTCAGGCATACAATTAGTTGCCGCCTGTGACCTTTATACAGGAAGATTGGATAGGGCCAAGGAACTATGGGGCGATGCTATTTTCACCACTCGCGACTATAGAGAAATTCTAAATAGAAAAGATATTGATGCCGTTATCATTGCTACTCCCGATCATTGGCATAAGAAAATAGTTATAGATGCCCTTAAGGCAGGCAAACATGTATATTGCGAAAAACCTATGGTGCAACATTGGGAAGATGGCCAAGCCATTATTTCTGCGCAGACAGCTTCTGGGAAAATATGTCAGGTAGGTAGCCAAGGCATGTCTTCTTTAGGAAACGACAAGGCCAAACAATTATATTTAGATGGCGCCATTGGTGATATTGTAATGCTAGATTTTTACAACGACCGTTACTCCGCTGAAGGTGCTTGGCAATACCCAATTCCACCAGATGCAAGCAAAGAAACAGTTGATTTTGACACTTTTTTAGGGAAAGCCCCAAAGGTTCCTTTTGAGTCCGAACGTTTTTTTAGATGGAGAAATTATAAAGATTACGGTACTGGTGTTGCCGGAGACCTTTTTGTTCACGCATTCTCTACACTAAACCATGTAATTGATTCCCACGGACCCAACCGAGCTATGGCTACCGGTGGACTACGCTATTGGAAAGATGGTAGAGATGTTCCCGATGTTAGCATTACCCTTTATGACTACCCAAAAACAGAAACCCAAGCAGCATTTAACGCTGCTTTTCGTATAAATTTCATTGCCGGAAGTGGCGGTGGTAGTGGCTTTAAATTAGTGGGTACCGAGGGTGAAATGGAAATTGGACAAAATTCTGTTTCCCTTACGCGTTCAAAACTTAGCTTGGTACCAAGTGGGTATTCTATGATCTCTTTTCCTGAAGCCATGCAAGAAAAGATTAAGAACGGGTATGCCCAGCAAAATCTGGAAACACGAGCATCTGCTTTAAAAACGGGAACTAGTAAGTGGGAAGCACCAAAGGATTATAAAGGTGGACATCATGACCATTTTTACAATTTCTTCAAAGCCATACGTGAGAACGGAAAAGTAATTCAGAACCCTACATTTGGACTTAGAGCTGCCGGAGCCGCACTATTGGCCAATGAAAGCTACTACAAAAAAGAGCCTGTAAATTGGGATCCTACAGAAATGAAAATGGTATAACAAAAAAGGGCGGCCCGTGTAAAACGTACCGCCCTAATAGTTGCGTAGTTTAAGTGCATCTATATTTTAAAGGTCACCACTGGTATTTTAGAATGATTGACCACATCTTCACCAATACTGCCCATAAAGAAATGAGATAAGCCTTTACGACCATGGGTAGAGATACCTATGGCATCGGCACTATTATTTTCACTATAGTTTAGAACACCTCGTTCTACACTATAATCATTATATATTTCAACCTGTAAAGCTTCATTTACCTTACCAATAAAATTATTTATACGTGTATAAATATCACCTGAACTTAAGAAATCATCTCCTGGTGTGTTGATATAAACCAAATCCAAATTAGCCTTTAACATCTCTGCAAATGCTTTTGCTTTTTGAAAAGCAAGAACACTCTCTTCTCTAAAGTCGGATGCAAATACAAAACGGTCAATTTTAAAATCAGGTATTTCATTTTTGATGACCAATACAGGTATCTCTGCATTACGCACTACTTTCTCCGCATTAGAACCTATAAAGATTTCCTCAAGACCATCAGACCCATGAGAGCCCATTACAATAAGCTCAGCATTATGCTCAGCAGCAATTTCATTCACCTCGCTAAACACTTTATAATGCTTAATGATCGGCGTAACCTTTACCCCTTGTAAGTAAGGTTTTTTCAAAAATTCATTAAATCTTTTTTCCGCTAGCTTAATTAGAAAAACAGTTTGTTCAGGATGAAAACCTTCTGAAGAAGTTATCATAGCCTGATTCAGTTCTAACATATGTAATGCCAGTATTTCCGAACCATGCTTTTCAGCTAATGATACAGCAACTTTAAGGGCATTTTCAGATTGTTCGGAAAAATCTAGAGGTACTATAATTTTTTTCATGATATTTCTATTTTATAAGATTAGGGATATATTAAACTGTCATTGAAAATAGTCTTTTTTCTGGTTCTTTCTTATGTAAAAGCACATCAAAAGCCATACAAATATTCCGAATGAACGGACGGCCTTTTTCCGTTACCGCCACACCATCTTCTTTTATAGTAAGTAAATTATCTTGTTCCATTTCCTGCAACCTATCGGTTACTTCCTCTGTTCTCTCAAAACGAAGGTTCTCATTGGCCCATGACGTTTCAAAACCACACATTAAATTTAAGATATGCTTTCTTATCATTCGGTCTTCATTAGTTAAGATATGACCTCTATAAACAGGAATAACGTCGTTTTCTACCAAATGTTGGTATTCTTCAATACCCTTTACATTTTGGGCAAAACCATACCAGCTATCACTTATGCTCGATGCACCCAAACCAATCATAGCTTGTGTTTTTGATGCGGTATATCCCATAAAATTACGATGTAAACTACCTGTCTCCATAGATTCATAAAGTGAATCTGATGAAAGCGCAAAATGGTCCATACCAATTTCATGATAACCTACTTCTGCCAACAAGGCCTTACCAGTTTCGTATTGTTGTCTTTTTTCATCTGCAGTAGGTAAATCCGCATCTTTATAACCTCTTTGTCCATTTCCTTTTAGCCAAGGCACATGGGCATAGCTGTAAAACGCCAACCTATCTGGTCGCAACTCTTTGGTTCGCAAAATAGTTTCGCGAACATGCTCTTCTTTTTGAAAAGGAAGACCAAAAATAATATCATGACCTATTGAAGTATAGCCAATTTCCCTTGCCCATTCCGTAACGTTTTTTACGTTCGCAAAAGGTTGGATACGGTGTATAGCTTGCTGTACTTTTACATTATAATCCTGCACACCAAAACTAACGCGTCTAAAACCTACATCGTATAAAGCTTGTAAATGTTCTTTGGTAGTGTTATTGGGATGACCTTCAAAGCTGAATTCATAATTTTCAGCTCTTTTTGCCATACTAAAAATACCTTTGATAAGGTTTTCTAAATTCTGAGGCGTGAAAAAGGTGGGTGTACCACCTCCCAAATGCAGTTCTTTTATAATTGGTCTTTCAGAAAATAAATCACAATACAGCTTCCATTCTTTTAATACGGACCGTATGTACGGCTCTTCTACTTCATGCCTTTGAGTAATACGTTTATGACAACCACAAAATGTGCACATACTCTCGCAAAAAGGTAGATGTATATAAAGGCTTATACCTTCTGTTGCATTGCTTTCATCAAAACTTTGAATTAAGCTGGATTGCCATTTTTTACTAGAAAAAGTATCCATATTCCAATATGGAACAGTAGGATAACTAGTATACCTTGGGCCTGCAACATTATATTTCTGAACTAAACTGCACATAGATCGTATCTTGATTTGATACAAATCTAGCCTTGTTCACCTTTCTAAAATATGATAATTGTCAGGTATAGGGAATTAGCGCATTCATTCAACAAGCTAAAGCTCTTCGCAAACGAACCCTTGTTTTTGTAAGAGTGAAGTTACAATAGAGGAACATTTACGGGTTTCGACCCGGAGGATTTTATCACAATCCTCCAAGTCAAAATTCCATTTTCCTTCTGGCTCTACTACCCGATTCAATAACGGTTTCAATCTTTTTATATGTTTATTTTTTAAGACCGATGTTTTAAAAACCAATACTACCATCTTCTGTAGATTAAAGTTCGTTCCTGTCCCAAAACATAGGCGGCTCAATACCCAATGACCGCAAGTATACATACCCCTGACCACGATGGTGTATTTCGTTATCAATAAAATATAAAATGGAAGATTGAACAGTACCTTCATACTGCCCAAAAAGCTTGATGATTTCATGGAAGTTCTCAACCCCTATTTTAGTCCAATTGGTATTGATTTCTTCTGTGGCTTCATCCCAAAGTTCCAATACTTTGCTTTTGCTGTTTCCATGAGCCACCTCTTCCGTAAAGGCAGCCTGCTTACCTGTAACTATTTCTTGAATTCCAGGCCCAGCTATACTCAATAGTTCATCTACCATTTTTGAAAAGGGGCGCATACCACCAATGGAATATTCAAAGAAATCTTTCTCCGGAAATGCTTCAATTACCTTTCTGGTTAAAGTTCTATGCCCTTGCCAATGGGCCAATAGTTCGGCAGGAAGAATTACTTGGGTTACTTTTTCTGTGGATGAGACTGCTGTGTTCATAATTTACATTTTTTAGATTCGTACTATTTATAAGAACAAATGTAAAAGTGACTAGTGACAGCAGTTTGTCAGTAGTAAAATTATAAAGTATTTTTTTTAAAATCAATTTACCTCAACTCCTTTTTGTAATTTGATTTCAAGGCGATTAAACAAAAAACTATTGTATTAACTTGGCGAAATTATAACTGGCATTTACCAGATTCGTATAACTGGAAGCCATTGCTTCTGGCAAAGTAGAAATACCCCTTACTATTGAATTCACATAAGCCAGTCCAAATTTTTCTTGTTGTTCTATGGATATAGAAACCGAACCACATAAGGCTGCAACTGGTATTTTATGCTTCTGAGCAGAAGTAACTACCCCATTTATAGTTTTCCCAGAAAGCGTTTGTTCATCTAACTGACCTTCGCCAGTAATAATCCAATCGGCATCTGCAATTGCCTCATCAAAATGAGCTAGTTCTTTTACCAAATCTATACCAGACGTAAGTTCTCCTCTTAGAAATATGATGGCTCCACCGCCTATTCCACCAGCGGCACCAGAACCTTTTAGTTTTTGAAGGTTAATATTGTAGGTATCCAAAGCTACTTTTGCAAAGTTCTTTAAACCTTTATCCAGAATTTCTATTTCTTCTTCTGATGCTCCCTTTTGTGCAGCATAAATCTTTGCCGCCCCATTAGTACCGTAAAACGGATTGGAAACATCACAAGCAATTTTAAACTGTGCATCTGCCAATAACGGATGAACGTTTGAAGCATCTATACTTCTAACCTTACCCAAATTACTTCCTATAGGTTCTAAATCTAAACTATAATCTGCCTTGAATATATACCCTAAAGCATTGGCCATACCCATACCACCATCGTTTGTTGCGCTTCCTCCTATGCCAAGGATTATTTCTTGAGCACCTCTTTCAAGAGCATCAGCAATAAGTTCACCTGTACCAAAGGTGGTGGTGTTCATACAGTTCCTATCCGCATCCTCTAATAATTTAAGTCCGGATGCCTCGGCCATTTCTATATAAGCAATATGAGTTTCAGTGGCATATAAATAGGAAGCGTTTATTGGCCTGAATAACGGATCGTTTACGGTAATTGTAATTTTATCGCCATGTATGTAATGTTTTACCACATCTATGGTTCCGTCGCCGCCATCCGCTAAAGGCATTTTTACGATTTCGGCATTATTAAAGACATGCTTTAAGCCTTCCTCTACAGCATCACAGAACTCAAATCCAGAGAGGGAACCTTTAAATTTATCTGGAGCGATTACAATTTTCATAGCGCTTATTTTAGTTCAAAATATTAGGCAAAGAAATACTAAACAATACTATGGCAACAAAATAGGCCAGTAAGATGGCAACCTCTTTTTTACCTGAATAGTATACAACCTCTAAGCCTTCGTTAACTTCTCTTTTAACAGTATAACTAACCGCAAGAGCTACCACAATAGTAACTAAACAACCCAAAGCGTTCCACCAGAACCAAAAGATTTGCGGTACATATAACCATAGGTAAATATTAAACAATACCCCAACTACGATTCCAATATTAGCACCAAGCGCATGTGTTCTCTTAGTAAGAATTGCCAGAATAAATGCAGCCAAAATTGGGCCGTAGAAAACAGAGCTTATTTTATTGATAACTTCTATAACCGTACCTTCTATATTTCCAGCAAAAAAAGCAAAGAATAAACATACAAGACCCCAAAAGATAGATA
The DNA here is from genome assembly GCF_015330125.1 of Zobellia nedashkovskayae. Lineage (NCBI taxonomy): Bacteria > Pseudomonadati > Bacteroidota > Flavobacteriia > Flavobacteriales > Flavobacteriaceae > Zobellia > Zobellia nedashkovskayae. The sequence continues at coordinate 841,598 of NZ_JADDXR010000002.1, forward strand.
ATAATTTTGAGTACGTCATGTACTTCTTATCCGGCATATTAGGATGAAATCGCTTTACGAAGTCCTCCATAGTAACTGCAGAAAGTGAGTTCACCGTTGAACTTAGGGTGGACATAGCTGCAGACATAATTGCAACAATCAATATACCTATAACGCCATTTGGCAAATATTTGATTATGAAAACTGGCACCATTAAATCAGCCTTTTTTCCCTCTAAAGAAGAAATATTGGCTTGATACACTAAATCCATCTGCTCTTGAAAACTAGCATCCTGAACTAGGAGTGTACCCAAAACAAGCCCCATAATACAATACGTTAGAGTAAAGGGGAACCTAAGTAGGCCGTTGGCCATCATTAATTTTTTAAGATTGGGCATGCTGCTAGAAGATAACAATCGTTGTGATTGCGTCTGGTCTGTTCCATAATAAGAAGCATATAAAAAAAAGCCCCCTATGACCATTGGCCAAAAACCAAATTCATCATTACCATCTGCATTATTAAAACCCCATTTACTAAAATCTACAGCCGTAATCCTGTCTCTGTCTACATGGGTAAGAAAATTGTCTATACCGCCCAATTCACTAAAACCGTAAAAAAGACAAATGATAATACCGATAAAAAGAATACTCATTTGAATTACATCGCCCCAAATAACGGCTTTCATTCCTCCTTGGTAAGAATAGACCATGGTTATAAGGCCAATGATTAAAATGGATATCCAAAAATCCATCTGAATAGTAGCCTGAAGAATCAATGCCATGGTATACACCATTACACCGGTAGCTACCGATCTACTTATTTGAAAAACGAAACTGATCAGCAGTCTGGATGAAGCATCAAAACGTGTTTCTAAATATTCATAAACACTGACAATTCCTGATTTGTATAGGGTAGGCAGTACAGCAATCAACAAAAAAGCCATTGCCAAGGGCACACCTAACTCATAGGTAAGCCATTGCATACCTCCTCCGGCCTTAAGCCCTACAAAGGCTGGTGCCGAAATAAAACTGATAGCAGAAAGTTGCGTTGCCATAGCCGAAAGGCTCAAAGGCAACCATGACGTTTGCCTTCCTCCTAGGAAATAATCTCCTCCGGAATTATTGTCTTTAAACAAAAAACCCAATCCCAAGAAACCGACTAAGTAAACGACGATTATGATATAATCTATATAATTCATGAGTAATTTTTCAATTGGTTTGGTCTCCTATTTTATTCTTTGTTCTATGAACAGAATATGGTAGACGCCTGCTGCGCAATTGCTTTTAAGAACTAAAATACAGCAGAAATATCTTACATTTCATTAAAATAGACTCTCCACGGCGGAAATTGAACAACACATTACAATTTACCGCCATTTTGAGTCAAAAATGAGAACAACAATAGCTCAACAACTAGCAACTAATTAACGCGAACCAAACATGTTGGCTGCACGAACACTTAGACTTTCTTGTCCTCAAAAAAAAACTAAACATTTACCTCTTAACCTTTAAGAAGGTCTATTATCAATGCGGCGGTCCATGAGAAATTATCGCCACCGTAACCTTTTCTAATTTCTTCACCAGTATCTTTTCTACAGTCAAAATATTCAAAAAAGCCATCGCGTTCAACAAGTTCAATTGAATCATTTTGAACACGCGCTGCAATTTCCTTATATCCGTACTCTTTCAATCCACGGTATAGCATCCAATTCATATTGATCCAAACGGGACCTCTCCAATATTTTCTAGGATTGAAACGATTATCTGTAGGATCAAACGATGCACATAAATACTTATCATCACCTCCAAAGCGGTCCATCATAGTATTTACTAGTACCTCAGCTCTTTCTTTACTTGGAATACCGGCAAATAAAGGGGAAAATGAGGAAGAAGAAACATGGCGTATAGGCTTATCATTTCGCATATCATAATGAACATATGCACCCAATTCATTATCCCATAGTTTCTGGTTGAAAGCAGCAATACTTCTTTCTTGATTCTTTCTTAAATATGCTATTTTATCTTCATTGCCACCAAACAATTCATATAGCTCCATTAAAGCCTTATTAGATTTAATGAGCATGGCATTGAATAACGGGTCTTGTACTAAGAAAGGAGAAAGCTCGGCTATTTTAGCATCATCGTAGTTATTTTGCTTTGCAATATCTATGATGTACAAATAGTGGTCATACTCCCTTTTTGATGGACGTTGAGAAGCATCTACATGCGTTGTGTCTTTTCGTTCAAAAGTATATTCCGGTGGGTTCATGGTGTCCCAGATATCATCCCATACAGGAGAATTATCTGTACCAGATTCCCAGTTGTGATAAATGTATACTAAACCTTCATTTTGTGGATCACGATTTTCGTAAAAATACACATGGTTGTCATACACCTTATCTATCTGCCCTTTTATAAAATTGAGCATATCTTCCTTATCATCTACAATATTTAGCATATCTTGGAGAACAAAGGCAGTAACAGGGGGTTGGGTCATTCCTGTAGACTTATATTTTTTTGATGAAAGCGGATGTAAGTCTGACCTGTGAAAATCATGACCTGGAAAATAAGAATCGTCATCTGTATGAAAAACAATGTGTGGTATAAAACCATTATCCCATTGCGCATTTAACAAAGTCTCTATTTCTTTTTTTGCGTGATCTATATTGTAATGGGCTAGGCCTACTGCAATAAAACCGCTATCCCATTTCCATTGAAACGGATAAAGTCCTTTACTAGGTATAGTAAAACCACCTTTTTGAAAATTGGCGTCTAAAACGTTAATTGCCCTATTTATTATATTTTCTTTCATAACGTACATAAGGATAAAACACATTGGCAATAAGCCACCACCAATGTGTCTTTGATTTAAAAACTAACTAAACTCGCACTAATTCAAATCATTTTTAGAAATTGAAAGTCGCTGTCAAGAAGAATCTTCTTGGTAGAATAGGACGACCAACAAAGAACTCGGATTCACTCTGTCCTGCAGCACCCGCTCTTGGGTTACCTTCCGTAATACCATCACTATCAAAAAGATTGAAGATGGAGAAACCAAGACGAACGCTCTGGTTTTCTTCTGGCGTACCAAAAGTGTAACCTGCACCCAATCTACCGATTGGAATAGCGTCTAATTCTATATCATTTACATCAGAAGAGAATTTACTACCCGTGTAATTAAAACCAAAATTAGCATCGAACTTTCTGTTATCGTAGTAAGCACCTAGCGAACCTAAAAAGTTAGGCTGTCTTGCCAATTCATTGCCCACGTTAGCCTCGGAAGAAGTCCCGTTTACCAAATCAAAATCTGTGTTTTTAGTAATTTCGTGACCCTGGTAAGTTACCGTACCACGAAGATTAAAATTGCTAGCTACACGATAGTCACCAGTAGCTTCCAAACCTATAGTTCTAGTGTCCTGTTCAGAACGGGTTTCATCTATTAACTGACCACCCACTATAGCTTGCTGTATTTTAATTCTATCTTTCAAAGCCACATAATAAGCAGCAACCGATCCAGAGAATTTAGAAGAACCAAATTTAGCACCAGCTTCAAATTGAATAATATTTTCAGGATCATAAGCATTTTCAGAAATACCTGCTACCGGAGCAAAACCTCTTATTTGTGGAAAGAAATATCCTTTAGAAAAGTTAGCATATAAATTGGTTACATCGCTCAATTCATAAAGACCTGCAAAAGAAACTGCCCATCCAGAAGCTTGAATAGATGATCTTATGAAACTACCATCGGCAGTTTGTACATCACTCAATTCCGTAATTAACTCTGGGTTATCATAAACTGTTGCACTTGTTATTCCGCCTTTGGCGTTTTCACCATCTGTATGCTCATATCTAAAACCAACGTCAAAACGCCATCTGTCAAAAATCATCTCATCGGTTAAATAGAAAGCCAATCTGTTCTGAGATAAGAAATTATTTGAGGTTTGACCTATACGGTTGTATAAACCACCTTCTGAGTATACTACATTACCTCCAGCTGCATCGGCATAATTCAAATTCACCAATCTAGGAGCGTTATTGAATTCAGATAGAACACGGTATTGATAGTTTACATCTTCTGCCTCAGTACGTGCTATAAAAGTACCTAAAGTTACGTTGTGACTTCCACCATTTAAAGTCTCTAAAGTCTTCGTTAAAGAAGCCTCTCCCGAATAATCAGTCATTGGTCTTAAACGATCTACATGAAGGTTATCAATTACCAAATCCGAACCATTTATTTGTGAATTAGGATTTCCGCTCTGATAGCGAGCTGTGTACCCTTGGTTGTCAGGAGCTATACTAGCTACATAGTTATCTAATGTAATTGGGTTTCCGTTGTCTCCGTTTCCTCCAACATACAAAGCAAAGTTGTGCTTGTAGTTAGCATATTTTACTTTGGACTTGAATCTTAAATCATCTTGAAATCTGTAATCAAAATCAGCTAAAAGATATCCGCCAGTTGTAGAAACACCATCAGCAATTGGGCTATTATATGTGCCACCTGGAGTAATAAAAGAAGTGTTAGCCAATTCCCCTGTCAATAACTGCTCTACAGCTTCTCCGTCATTTCCTGCCAAACGCTCTCTACTTCCACCTGATAAAGGTATTGGAAGGTAGAACTGTGCTTTATCATTTATAAACTGGCCATGTACGGTAAACGAACCTTTGTCAAATTTCTTCTTGATATTAGCCCTGAACTGCACCCCTTTTGTTGGCAAACCAGTATCTATAGGTCCACGGTCATGTCTTACAAATCCCGTAAAAGCATAGTATGTATTAGAATCTTCACCACCCAATTGGCCACCACTGTAGAAATCGGTTTTTAACCGTCCCATATTAGCAACTTCTAGGTTTACGATGTTACCAGGATTGGTATCACCCGTTTTACTTGTATAGTTAATGATACCTGCAACAGAACCCGCACCATATAAGATAGCAGAACCACCACGTACAAATTCAACACCTTTAAAACCAATATCTGGTCTGGCATATACATCATGCGCGGAAGAGTTTAAACCAAATGTGCTCATTAAAGGCATACCATCATATTGTAATGGGTTAAACACATATTGACCACCAGAAGGCAGACCTCTAACGAATACGTTAGTTGCTGTTTCACCACCACCACCTTCAGCAGTAATACCAGGTACACTTCTTAAAATATCTGCCTGACTATTGGCCGATAGTTTGGTGATCTCTGCCATTTTTACAGAACTAATAGACAACGGAGCCTGCTTTTGAGACCTGAACGTACTAGAAGCAGTCAAAACAACCTCGTCCAATTGTTGGCCACCTTCTTGTAGTTCAAAATTTACCGTTACATCTGCTCCGGTTAACTCTACTGGCTTATCTAAGGTAGTAAATCCTAAATATGAAGTTCTTAATACTTGGCTGCCTTCTAGGTCTGTTGAGAATGTGTAGTTACCGTCAAAGTCAGATGTTGTACCAGAAGTACTACCTGCTATTATAATATTCGCTCCCGGGATTGGATCCCCGGCACTGTCCGTAATGGTACCGGAAATTCCAGTCTGGGCAAATGCTCCAGTACCTAGAAGAAGACCGATTACCGCAAAAAAAACTTTCTTCATAATTGTAGTTTTAAAAGTTGAGTGAACTTGAGTTATTATTAATTTGTTAATACAGGACCAAAACTATTTGAATATCATATTATTTCGACAAAAAAATTGCAAATTTGTTATGCAAACGTTTTCGCAAACGTTTGCAATTCATAATTTTTTCCTAAATTTATTTGCATTAGGTTGAAAATCAACATCTTTTTACATTATGGGCAAAAGACATAACACCACTTTAAAAGATTTATCCAAAGAATTAAACCTTTCTATATCAACAGTTTCTCGCGCGCTTAACAACCATCCAGATATTAATGAAAACACAAAGCAGAATGTTAAAGACCTAGCGCGTAGAATGAATTATTCGCCTAATTTATTCGCCAGAAGTTTTCGGTCTCAAAAGACAAATATCATAGGAGTAGTTGTTCCTAACATCACACATTATTTTACCTCTACCATTTTAAAAGGCATTTTGGAAGAGGCAGAAATACAAGGATATCGTGTTATTATTTCCGAATCCAACAACAGCGAAGCCAAGCAGACCGAAATGCTAAATACCATGACCCAATTTGGCGTTGATGGCATTTTGATGTCCCTCACTAGAAAAATAGAAAAAATAGAAGACCTACTTCAAACATTGAACCGCGTACCTATAGTATTATTTGATAAAGTATCCCAAAAAATACCATGCACCCAGATTGTTATTGATGAGGAACAAGCTGCCTTTAATGCCGTGGAGCACCTTATTGAATTAGGGAAAGAGCGGATAGCCATTATTAAAGAAACCGAGAATTCATACAATTCCGAAAAGCGCTATGCGGGCTATCTTCGTGCTTTGGAGCACCACGGGATCAAAATTCGAGAAAAGATTATTTTAAGTACAGAAGATATATCACTCATTCATGGAAGGCGCCTCACCAATATTCTTTTAAGTATGAAAAAACGGCCCGATGCTATTTTTGCCATTACGGATAATGCCGCCATTGGTGCTATAAAGGCACTCAATAAATTCAAGGTTAAAATACCCGAGGAAATAGCGGTGGTTGGTTTTAGCAATTCGGCAAACTCAAAAATTATTCAACCTGAACTAACTACCGTAGACCAGCCTGGCGACAAAATTGGTCGTACCTCCGTAAAATATCTCATAGAAGAAATTGAAAATCCATCAAACGATGTCATCACTAAAACCGTTGAAATAAAAACCACATTAGTGGTCAGGGATTCCTCTTTAAGGGCTTAGCTCCAAAATTTTATTAAAGTAATGCTGACAAGCTGTTGTCACCTTTCGTCTTTTTCTTTGTTTTCGCAAAGTGTACATAAGTTACGTTAACAGCTAAAAAAAAATGAAATTCCGATATTTTTCAGGTCAGTCTCTGAAGTTTTATCTTTGGAATATATACCGCACTCTTATGGGCTTGGACACCATTAACAGATTTGACCGCATAGTTGCTATATTAATTCAATTGCAATCAAAACGCATAGTAAAAGCACAAGAATTGGCTGATCGTTTTGAGGTTAGTCTGCGTACGATTTATAGAGACATTCGCTCATTGGAAGCATCGGGCGTGCCAATTATCAGTGAGGCCGGCGTGGGGTATTCCATTATGGAAGGGTACCGTTTACCTCCTGTTATGTTTACCAAGGAGGAAGCCTGTAGCTTTGTTGCCGCAGAAAAGTTGATGGAAAAATTTACCGATACTTCTTTAGGTTCTCACCACAAATCTGCTATGTATAAGGTAAAGTCGGTTTTAAGGGGAAAGGAAAAGGATTGGATTTCAACTTTGGAAGCTCAGGTTTTAATAGACCCATCTCAAACACCTTTTGATGAAAATATACCCAACGCACTGGAGATTCTATTTGAAAGTATAGCGGATAAAAAACAAGTGTTCCTAAAATATCACTCCCTAAATTCGGAAAAACCGTCTGACCGCTTTATTGAACCTGTGGGACTTTTTCATGAGAATAACTTTTGGTATGTACTGGGCTATTGTCATGTCAGGAATGATTACAGACAATTTAGAACGGATAGAATGTTAAGGATTTCCAGAAGCGACGAACCTTTTACTCTTGAGCATGGTTTATTAGACGAGCATCTGAATAAACAACCGGAGAGAGAAAAGACCAAAATTATAATTTCTGTTGATAAAAGTATTGCCCGTTACATCTCTATAGGAAGAAAACAATATGGGTTTGTTTCCGAAGAAATCAAAGAAGATAAGGTTCTCATGACCTTTATGACTTCGGATATGGAGAATGGCTTTCCTAGATGGTATGTAATGTTTGGTGATTATGCAGAAATTATAGAACCTAAAAGCCTAAAGGCACGTGTAATTGAAATCCTTAAGGAAGCTCAAAACCGACTTGCAAATTGATTCCAATATATCCAGCAACCAACTTCGTAGCTAGAGTTATTTTAGATTGTTGCTCTACTCAATTGATAATATTTAAACCTTCCACATCGCATTCCACCTTAGTTTTTATACAAAATCTAACATTTCTTATCTGTAGATATAAGTGTAGCTCGCAATCAACAACATGTCAAAAAATTGTTATGTAAATAGAAATGACCTACAAGTTTTCATGTGAAAACCTTATTTTAGCGGCACTCTAAAAAACTTAAAGACATGACCTTATTATTAATGGCCGCTGGTAGCGGTAGCAGATACGGAAAACTGAAACAATTTGACGATTTAGGCCCTAACGGCGAATTCTTAATGGAGTTCGGTATTTACGATGCCCTGAAAAATGGTTTTGACCATATTGTTCTTATTACTAAAAAGGAAAATGTTTCTTTGGCGGAAGACCATTTGAGACCAAGAATACCAGCCAACATCAAGCTAGATGTTTTGGCTCAAGAAATTACGGATTTACCGGAAGGATGTTCTTTTTCAGGTGATCGTAAAAAACCTTGGGGTACTGCACATGCAGTCTGGACAGCTAGAAACGTAATTAATGGTCCTTTTGCCGTATTGAATGCTGATGATTTTTACGGACAATCTGCCTACGCAAACGCAGCTGATTTTGCACGTGAGCATAATAACGATGATACTTTTGCCCTTGTTGGGTACACTTTAAAAAACACTTTGTCAGAACATGGTTCTGTATCTAGAGGGGTTTGCCAAGTAAGTGGTGACGATTTGGTTTCTGTTGATGAACGCCTAAAACTTGAACCAAAAGACGGTAAAGTACTTGATCTTGATTCTGGTAATGAATACACAGGCGAAGAGCAGGTAAGCATGAACTTCTGGGTATGCCAACCTTCTATTTTTGATAAAATTGAAAGTGAGTTCAGAAAATTTTTAGCTGACGATAATTTAGCCGTAACCAGTGAACTTTATATTCCTAAAATGGTTCAAGAGATGTTACAGGCTAAAGAAATAAAAGTAAAAGTTGTACCATCAGGTGGTGATTGGTTTGGTGTAACATATGCTAGCGATAGAGAAAAGGCCGTAGCTGACTTGCAAGAAAAAACCGATGCGGGTAAATACCCTTCTCCTCTTTGGCCAAAACAATAATGAGTAAGTATTCTAACGAACAACTTAACGAACTGTTAGGGCAATTTTCTATGCCCCAAATAAAGTACTTGATCAAACCGTTAACGGACGGTTTGATCAATGATACTTTTTTGATATATGACGGTTCTACTCCACTATACATATTACAACGTGTAAATCACCTTGTCTTTACAGATGTAGAAGGGTTGATGAACAACATACAACAAGCCTTTAAATATTTAGAGGATAACGATTACAGTAAAATAACCTTAGTATCTCCAAAAACGGGACAGAGCCACTATATTTCTCCTACTGGGGACCATTGGCGACTTATGACGTTTATTGATGGTAGCACGGCATACAATACCACTGAGAACACCAAGATTGCTTTTGAAGCGGGAAGAATCATCTCCAAGTTCAATTCGCTTTTACAAGAAGCTAATCTAGACGATTACGTAGATACTATTCCTCGTTTTCATGATATAACCTTGCGTCAAGAACAATTTAAATCCGCCCTTAAAACTGCTGCTCCGGAGAAATTGGAAGTTGCAAAAAAGGCCATTGTTTTTACTAATGAAATTTTAGAAAAGCTTAACGCTTTAAATTTAAAAGAATTACCCATTAGAGTTTGCCATAACGATACTAAATTAAATAACATTCTCTTCTCAAAAGAGACCAATAAGGCACTATGTCTAATTGATTTGGACACACTTATGAAAGGCTATTTTCTTTACGATTTTGGCGATGCGGTACGTACTATAGCAAATACAGCTGCAGAAGACGAACAAGACCACAGTAAAATTATTTTTGACAAGGATTTATTTGAAGGCTTTATAGATGGCCTTGCCGTTAACAGCTCTTTCTTAACCAAGTCTGAAATTGAAACGTTGTCTTGGGGTGCCGTTCTCATGCCCTTCTTACACGGTATACGAGCTTTAACAGATTATCTAAATAATAATGTCTATTATAAAGTTGCTTATGAAAACCAAAATTTAGATCGTAGCCTCAGCCTTTATAATTTTACTCAAAAAGCATTGAATCATATGGATTATATGGAGAATGTGCTAAAGGAGAAACTGTCCTAAACTTAAAAGACACCTTATTTAAGTAGCTCTGGAAAATGAAAATCAAACTTAAAGTAGGTTTTCAAAAAAAGATCTATATACTTGCACTTATGAGTTTAGCTCAAACAAACCAGGAATAAAGAGCTGGCTAAATATCAACTACAGTATTTTTACTACATTGAAATCTTATTTCAAATATTCCATAGATACTAAATCGGTTTCTGGTTTTATGTCCAAAAAAGTTTACGCCATACTTGCATGCCTACTCTTCTTTCTGTGCCTTTCCGCACAAGAAAGCGATCTTGAGTTCTCACAAAACTATACGATTTCCAATGGTTTAGCGCATAATGGGGTAACCTCCATTCTTGAAGATTCAAGAGGTTACATTTGGGTAGGTACTTTTGAAGGTCTGAACCGTTATGATGGATATGAATTTAAAACCTTCAAAAACACCCTAAAGGATGATGTTTTTGTGAGTAATCGTATTAGGTCACTTAAAGAAGATTCCAACGGAAATATCTGGATCGGTACTGATGAGGGGATATCTATATACGACTACAACTTAGAAAAATTCACGAACATCTATTCTAATCAACTCGCCAAAAAAGGAGTTAAAGGACCTGTTGTTAGAGATATCATCATCAATAAAAAGGAAGAAATAATTTTCTGTGCCACGGAAAAATATGGCATTTTAGTTTTCAACGAAGATTATACTTTAAAGGAAGAATATTCACCCACCGCATTTTATAGAAATGGGGCCGTTGAATTCTACAAATCATTATTCATAGATGACAGTACCTATCTGTATGCTACTTCCGTTGGTCTACTTTCATTTAATTTAAAAGATCTGCAATTCACTAAAATACTTTCTAACGAAATAAACAATTGCCTGTCGGTAATGCGTGTTGATACTACTACTTTTCTGATTACCTTAGAAAAAGGGATTACTATCCTATCTTATTCTAAAATGGATGAAGGTTATGATTATCAGATAATTAAAAGAAATCTTCTACCCTCGAAAAATTTCAATAGTTCGGGATTTGACCACCATAATAATCTTTGGTTAGGAACATTGAATAACGGTGCAGTCCGCATTAATGATATTAAAAGTCTTTACAGCGATTCAGACATTGATTATTCGGTATTTAAATTTGGTAGCAAACAACTTCGTATCAGCTGTTTTCACAGGACATCAAATAATAGATTTTGGATTGGCTCATATGATAAAGGCCTTTTTAGATTTGATCTTAAAAAAAATCCATTTAAAGAATTTAGAGGAAAGAGTCCTTTTGAATTTGGAGTAAGTGATAGGCATCTTATTCAAATATCGGCTTTAGATGACCAGAACGTATACCTGACAAAAAATCAAGGAGGTCTTGCACTTTTTAATACAAACGAAGGTAGATTTGAACCTCTACCCTTTACATTTGACGAAAAATATGAGTCTCAAATTTCTTCCGTTTACGTAGATTCTAAAAAAAGAACATGGATGAAAGTAGCCAAAGTGGGTTACTTTAGATTAAATCCTGATGAAGACAAGCCGCAATTCATTGATACTAGTTCTTTGCCTGAATTTTCACAAGTAGAGTCTTACAAAATAACAGAAGACAAAAAGGGAAACATTTGGTTAAGCACAAAAGTAGGGGTCTATAAATTATCTGTAGATAAAGAAGGCTTGGTCACCAGTATAGAAGCCCTGAACGACAACCCTTATTTTAAAAATTTTAAAATAACTCTGGCCCGTTATATATATGCAGACCCAGAGCATGATTTTATTTGGGTAGGTACAGCAGAAGATGGTCTCTTTAGAGTAAACATTAAAGACGAGCCCTTACTGAAAAACGCAAAAGTCAAGCATCTCCGGATGGACAAGAAAAAGGGTGGTCTACCCAATAATTTTGTTTCGGCCATAATCAGAACACCAGATGGGAATTTATGGATAGGAACAGAAGGCGCCGGAATCTGTAAAGTTGAAAATAGTGAGAATGAACCTCTATTCATTCCATATTCCGAAAAGGACGGGCTATCCAATAATGTTGTAAAGAGCATAAATATTGACAACGCAGGTAACCTTTGGATTGCCACCAATATTGGCTTGAATAAATTTTATCCTAAAGAGAAAAAGTTCAGGAAATTCGGAATAGAAGACGGTTTACCTTTTGAAGATTTCTGGTATGCTTCGAGCTACCTGAATAATGGCAATTTGGTATTGGCCGGTCTTGAAGGCTTCTCTTTTTTTAAGCCCCACTCTATAAAAGATGCAGAAGCCTTACCTGTTTTGCACTTTGGTGACTTTAAGATTTTCAATAAAACAGTGCTCCCTCAAGATACAATCAACAAAAGGGTTTTATTTTCTAAACGACTTCATAACGGTCAAACCTTAAACTTAAAATATAACGAGAACGTTTTTACGGTAGAAGCATTATCGCTACACTTTGCATCACCTGAAAATCATTTTTTAAAATACAGGCTATTGCCAATAGATCAAAATTGGTTGCAGACTACGTCTGACCAACGAATGATAAACTATAATGGTCTACAACCAGGAAAGTATTCGCTTGAAGTGGCCGCATCAAACTCTATTGGTGAGTGGACGAAACCCAAAACATTAAGTATTGTTATTTCCCCTCCGTTTTGGAAAACCCCTTTAGCATATGTGATTTATGCTCTACTAACAATTTTAATATTAGGTACCATTCTGTTTTATATTATAAAGAACCAGTCTTTACGCTATAATATTCAATTAGAGCAAATAGAAAAAGATAAAGTTAAAGAAGTTAATGCTGCCAAACTTCGCTTTTTTGCCAACATTTCCCATGAATTAAAAACACCGGTCAACCTTATATCCAGTCCGATAAAGCTTTTATCGGAACGTTATAAAGACAATATTGATTCACAAGAAAAACTGAACATTGTTGCTAGGCAGTCTAAAAAAATAGGCCGACTTATAGATCAGATTCATGATTTTGAACGTGTGGATGCCAATTTAATGGAGATGGATTATTCCAGATTCTATTTTAATGAATTTATAGAAACTATTGTACCTGATTTTCATTACTTAGCCTATAATAGTCATAAGAGATTACAGGTCATTTCTGACGACTCCAACATTGTTGTATCTGCAGATCGCGATAAGCTGGAAAAAATATTCAACAACTTATTAAGTAATGCGTTTAAATATACCGGCGCCAATGATATTATTACTATAAAGTTTATTAGTGAGGATAAAGACCTTCTGGTTTCCGTTACGGATACAGGAAGAGGAATTGATGATGATGACCTACCGCATATTTTTGAAAGATTTTACCAGTCCCGAAAAAGGGAAAGTGTACATTCTACAGGCTCTGGCATAGGTCTTGCTTTTTCAAAAAAATTGGTAGAAATGCATTATGGCTATTTAGAAGCTTTTAGCGAGATAGGTGTTGGCACCACAATAACCGTACGCTTACCTGTGGTCAAAAAAGAATCTACAGATGACCAGGCTAAAAAAGAGAAAGCCATCATATCTGCCGAAAATGAAGTTGCTAGCGCAGAAACAACCATAGCAAAAACAGAAATTTCTAAAATACAGACGAGTGGCGATTACTCGGACAATCTTATTTTCTATGTGGAAGATGTACTGGATATGCGGCTTTATGTCTCAAAAGTACTTACAAAATTCTTTAAGGTAAAAATATTTTCTAATGGCAGGGAGTGTCTAGACGCCATGGAAGACCAGTGGCCAGATTTAATTATCAGCGATATTCAAATGCCCGTTATGAACGGACTTGAACTTTGCAAACGTATTAAAGCCGATATAAAAACAAGCCATATTCCAGTAATTTTACTTACCGCACTAAACGATATAGAAAATCAGATTCAAGGTATTAAAGATGGAGCTGATGCCTACATTAAAAAACCGTTTGACGCACGCCAACTGGTAGCCCGTACCGAAGCTTTATTGGATAACAAAAAACGCTTACGGGAACGTTTTAAAATTGGTACTCCACTTACAAAGGACAATAACCTCAACATTAGAAATGACAACGCATTTCTTGAAAAGCTATATCATCTAATGGCTCAAAATCTAGATAATCAAAACCTAGATATGGACCAATTTGCACGTCAACTTTATCTTAATCGTACCCATTTCTATCAAAAAGTAAAAGCATTAACAGACAATACCCCGTTTGAAATGCTAAAAATGTACCGTCTAAAGAAGGCAGCAGAACTGTTGGTAGAACAACCGGAATTATCGGTCAACGAAGTGTATACTATGACCGGTTTTAAAAGCCGAACTCATTTTAGCAAACTCTTTAAAGAAATGTATCATACTACTCCAGGTAAGTATACAGCTCAGAGTAAAGACAGTAATTCTTTTTAAAAGAACCTTTTATTAGTTCTTAGCATATTCGACAATATGTATTTAAGTTCACTTGTGAATTGAAGAATACATATTTTGTACGTATAGATACATCATTCTCCTCCTGAAAAATACCTTTGAACTTAGTGACAAAAGGCATAACTTATTTTTTACAAAGAGTTATAATCAAAAAAATCAAATCACTAGTATCAAAAAATCAGGATTATGATCACATATGCTTTTCAAATTTTTCAATCCATTCTGAAATTCGGTCTCGTTGGGATGCTGACTCTTTTGACAAATCTAACTGATAAGAAACCTATTGCAGAAGCAGAGCGTCCAAATATTCTGTTCTGTATTGCAGATGACGCCTCTATGAAAAGTTTTGATGCCTATGGTGATACATTTATCAACACATCGGCAATAGACAATTTGGCTAAAGAAGGCGTCGTGTTTCAAAATGCATACAATGGCAATCCTAAATGCTCTCCTGCACGTGCCTGTATTTTAACGGGCAAGTATAGTTGGCAGCTTAAGGAAGCCGCAGACCATAATGGTCGCTTTCCGCTAGAATTCAAAACCTATCCGCAGTTATTGGCCCAAAAGGGCTATCGCGTAGGGTATACCGGCAAAGGTTGGGGACCCGGGGTTTATGATACCAAAGACAACCCTGCAGGCCCAGAACACAATGAAATTAGGCTTGAGCCACCATACAAAGGTATTTCCGATATTGATTATGCTGCAAATTTTGAGGTTTTTCTGAACGATAATCCTAAAGACACTCCGTTTTGTTTTTGGTTAGGCGCAAAAGAACCGCATCGTTTTTACGAATTGGATTCATGGAAAAAAGCAGGACGAAAGCTAGAGGAAGCAGATGTACCGCCTTTCTATCCTGACAATGAAATTGTACGTGGCGATTTATTAGATTATGCGAACGAAATAGAATGGTTTGATACCCATGTTGGCAAAGCAATTAAAGCCCTCGATAAAAAAGGATTATTAAAGAACACCTTGGTAATTATAACTTCCGATCACGGTATGCCTTTCCCAAGGGTAAAAGGGCAGATTTATGAAGAAGGCTTTCATATACCCCTTATTGCGTATTGGAAAGGAAAGATTATTTCTGGTCGAACCGTGAACGATTTCGTTAGCTTTTCTGATTTTGCACCCACGTTTATGGAAGTAGCTGGAGAAACTCCTCATCAACAAATGACCGGAAGCAGTATCACAAAACAACTTTTTACTTCCGAATCAGGTAGAATTGATACAGCCCGAAACCATGTCCTTTTGGGTAAAGAGCGTCATGATGTAGGACGTGCAAATGAAGATGGTATTGACCTTGCTTATCCCGTTCGGGCCATTAGAAATGATTCCCTGCTATATGTGCATAACATTCAACCTGAACGGTGGCCAGTTGGCAATCCTGAATATGGTTTTATGAATACAGATGGTTCACCTACAAAAAGCTATATCACCGCCATACAACCAGATGATGAAGAATATCATTTCTTTGAGATGAATTTTGATAAAAAACCGGAAATCGAACTGTATAACATTCAAAAGGACCCTCATTGCATCAATAATTTGGCTACTAAACCTGAGTACAGTAATATCATTGCAAAGCTTCGCACTCAAATGGAAACCGAACTAATAGCACAGGGCGACCCTAGAACTCTAGGCAAAGGAGAGGTTTTTGATAATTATATCTATTATGGAAAACGACTAGATTACAAAACAGGCAAACGTATAGCACCTCTTAAGTACACAAAAAAAACAGAATAAATGCTAGGTACAAAATTTCAAAAAAACATCCTGTATACTTTCTTGCTTTTTTGTCCTTGTAGACGACCTCGGTTACACCGATGTTGGTTTTAACGGTAAAAAAACGGTATTGGCCCGATACAAAAGAAAGTCTAAATCCAAATTGAAATATCATGCTTAAAAAAATCAAAATCAGTTATACCGTACTCCTTTTACTCACCTGTTTACTGGTATCATGCTCTAGCGCAAAACTTAGCTCACCAAAGGAAAACCTAGCAGCCCAATCCGTTCAACTAGAAGGTGAATGGTGGAACAAACGGCACGAGACTATTATAAGTCGACTTAAATCTAACCCCGAAGTAATTTTAGTGGGTAACTCCATTTTTCACACTTTGGAAGAGGAAGACCGAAAAGAGGTTTGGACCAAATACCTAGACAAATACCAGACCGTAGATATGGGCATTAGCGGTGACCGTACCGAGAATGTCATATGGCGTATTGAAAATGGCACCTTAGAAGGTATTAATCCTAAAGTGGCCATTGTCTTAATTGGCACAAACAATACGGACGGAAACCATTATTTAAACATAAGTACCCCAGAAGAACTGGCGGCTGGTATTTTCAAAATATGTAGTCTACTGACCCAAAAACTACCGAATACCGAAATTCTACTCATGGGTATTCTTCCTTATGGTTATAAACCCAATCACAGAGATAACCTAAACAAAGCAACGAACGAACTGATTTCTTCCTTCCCAGAAAAAAATTCGAAAATCCACTATATTAATATCAGCTCTGAATATCTTGATGAGAATGGAAAGGTCAACAAGGAACTTATGCCTGATTATCTACACCCCAATGCAGAGGGGCACTTACTAATGTTCAAAGCACTTGATACCGATATTCAAAAATTGATGAAATAATAGCACCTATTATAATTGCAATTTAGTCACCTTCTCCTTGCCTTAGTAATTCTCGATCTTTCATCAATTCAGGCACAACAAAACACGCAGCAGGAAAATAAAAAAAGAAAGCCTGCGAAATGGCAGTTAAAAGAGAACTCCCCACAGAATGGAACATCCTTATTTAGGTGAACGTTTCACGAACCGTTTTTACTCATTCTTGAATGGGCTCCTAATTTACAGAGAGAGACATTGCATAAACAGACACATACATGAATTAACTGAATTTAGGTTTTATTTGATATCAGATTTAATATACAACCTTTATGATTCAGTCGGTTAAAAAGCTTGGTCTCCCCTTTTTATGCATCTGCTCCTTTATGCTTTCCTCCTATGCACATAGTTCTATAAAAGAAAAAGCACAGACAGTTATTACCCATCCGAATATCCCATGGATTGCAACTGAAGATTGGAGTCCAGATTTATCCTGCTATGGCACAAAGGGAATCTATACACCTTACGTGGGCCAACTAACCGAAATGAGTGTCCTATATCTTAAAGAAAAACTTATTCCTGAACAAGCCGCATTTTTTGCTCCCATAAAACTCGAAATTGGGCTATATGACCTACAAAATGACACATATGAGGTATTCAATGTAGCCGATAATCCCGAATATGCTTCTGTAAAAAAAGTGTTTCTGGCCGAACTCCACAACTGGCGTTCCAATACCATCAAAAAAAAATAATATCTGTAGAATTCATAAGCGGTAAAAACAGTATGAAGTGGAAACAAACTGGCAAAGGACTTACCATCTTCTTTAACGGCACAAAACTTTGCAAGGCCGCTTATGTCTTACACATCCAATTCGAATAAAAAAACAATCAAACCTATTTTCAAAATATAAAAAATGAGCAAATTTTATTTTAATGATGAGCAAAGTTCCTATGATGCCATTGTCGTAGGTACAGGGGTCAGCGGAGGCTGGGCTGCCAAAGAATTGTGTGAAAACGGATTAAAAACCCTAATGCTCGAAAGGGGACGAATGGTGGAGCACATTAAAGATTACACTACCGCCCATATGGATGATTGGGACTTTAAGCATGGTATGGAGCTTTCTATTGAAGAAAAAGCCAAAAGACCTAAACAAAGTAGAACGAATAAGGGAAAAAGCGCAGATTCCTATAAGTGGTTCGTGAACGATATAGAACACCCCTATAATGAAACCAAACCCTTTAACTGGATGCGTGGTTACCATGTTGGCGGACGTTCAATAACTTGGGGGCGCCATAGTTACCGTTGGAGTGAAATTGATTTTGAAGCAAATAATATTGATGGCCATGGTGTTGATTGGCCTGTTCGCTACAAGGATATTGCTCCTTGGTATGATAAGGTAGAGACCTATATTGGGGTTTCAGGTGAAAAAATGGGACTGAGCCAATTACCAGATGGACAGTTTTTACCCATGATGGATTTGAATTGTGTAGAACAACATTTTAGAGACCAGGTTTACGAAAATTTAGATGGAAGAGTAGTTACTTCTGGCAGGATAGCCCACATAACAGGCGACAAAGAATTTGAAGGACGTACCAAATGTCAGTTTAGGAATCGTTGTTCAAGAGGTTGCCCGTTTGGAGGTTACTTCAGTAGTAACTCATCTACGCTACCTGCCGCAGAACGCACAGGAAATCTTACCCTGAGACCCGATTCTATTGTAACTGAGGTTATTTATGACCCTACTACCAAAAAAGCAACAGGCGTAAAGGTTATTGACCATTTAACGAAAGAAGAATTTGTATTTAAAGCAAAGGTGATTTTCTTATGTGCATCCGCCATTGCATCGGCTTCCATTCTTATGCAATCAAAATCTGACCGTTTTCCTAACGGAATGGGTAATGATTCTGACCAACTGGGGAGAAACATAATGGACCACCATTTAGGCGCTGGGGCCAATGGCAAGTTTGATGGTTTTGATGATAAATATTATAAAGGTCGAAGACCTGGTGGCGTTTATATTCCCCGTTTTAAGAATATTGACATCAAATCAAAAAGTAAAGACTATTTACGAGGCTTTGGATACCAAGGAGGTGCAAGCCGTAAAAATTGGAAAGATTCTGTTGCAGAACTTGCCATGGGAGCCGAGCTTAAAGAAGCTATTCTAAAACCTGGTGGCTGGACCATGGGTGTTGGTGGTTTTGGTGAAATTCTACCGTATCAAGATAATCGTATGACATTAGACTATGACAATTTAGATGGTTGGGGATTACCAACAGTAACTTTTGATGCCGAAATACGTGACAATGAATTTAAAATGCGTGAAGACATCGTGGTTCAAGCAGCAGAAATGTTGAAAAAAGCAGGAGCAAGAGATATCAAAACCAACAACAGCTCTTATAATATTGGGCATGGTATTCACGAAATGGGAACTGCCCGTATGGGTAGAGACCCAAAAACTTCGGTCTTGAACGGTCATAATCAAGTTCATGAAGTACCTAATGTTTATGTCACCGACGGTGCCTTTATGGCTTCATCAAGTTGTGTAAACCCATCATTGACCTACATGGCCTTTTCAGCAAGAGCCGCCAATCACGCAGTAGAAGAACTTAAAAAAGGAAATATATAATCATGGATAGAAGAAAAGCATTGATGCAAATAGGAATGTCAATGGGTTACGTAGTAGCCGTACCGACATTCATGAGTGTTTTACAAAGTTGTAACAATAGTAAAACCACCACATGGATACCCCAATTTTTAACTCCGGACGAAGGTGTTATACTAATCGGCACTGTAGATAGTATACTTCCAAAAACAGATACACTCTCGGCTTCGGAAGTTAACGTTCATGTTTTTCTGGACAGTTTTGCGAACGAGGTGATGCCACCCAATCAGCAAGATCAATTCAAGGCTACCCTGAACCAGTTGGCTGTAAACGCTCTAGAAAGTTCAAAAAAAGAAAATATTAGCGACCTGACCGTAGAAGACATTGCTCCTGAAATGCTGAAGGCCTTAACCGACAAAAAGGCTAAAGGGGTTCCTTTTGCTAAAAAAATCCGCGACCTGACCATTTGGGGTTATAAATGCACAGAATATGTTGGTGAGCAAGTGCTTGCTTACGATTCCATTCCTGGGCAATACATCGCCTGTGGTGATTTAGATGAATTATCAGGGGGGAAAGCTTGGTCTATCTAATTAGAGAGGCTAAAAGCATACTTTATTAAAATAAGACTTTTTTATTGCAATTGTAGTCTAAAACACACGGATGCTTAATAGCGACCTATAAAAACACATCCCAAAATTAGCGGTTGATGGACGCAGAGATACATTCCATTTACTCAGAACTACATGTAGTATTTGCAAGCATATATCTTTGCTTACTTCTCCATAATATTATTTTCAAAAAACTAGCTAAGCAAGTGAAAAATACAGGCACAAGAGATTTTCAACAAAATCATATGTTACCTATTTGAAACCATTTGTTGTACACCTTAAACAGCTCTAAAACTATATTCGCTTTATTAACTCAAAACTCTCAAATGAACTTATGAAACACAAAAAACAATCAATCAAAAAACCCTTATTGCTACGGCTTGGACTTTCCTTTTTAGGACTCCTGCTTGCTACAGTGCAACTACATGCTCAAGATGACGTAGTTAATGGTACTGTTTCTGACGATACAGGAATGCCCCTACCCGGTGCTAACGTACTTGTAAAAGGCACCACAACTGGAACACAAACAGATTTTGACGGAAACTATTCCATCTCGGCTTCTAGCGATGCCACTTTGGTATTTAGTTACATTGGCTTTTCTACTCAAGAAATTCCTGTGAACGGACAGTCAACAATTTCTGTTTCCCTTGCCGAAGATGCAAGTAAACTAGAAGAAGTGGTTGTAGTAGGATATGGCCAACAAAAAAGAGTAAATCTGACCGGTTCAGTAACCGCCGTAGACGAAGAAGCTCTAGAAGATAGAAACGTTCAAAATGCCTTTCAAGCGCTTCAAGGTCAAGCAGCTGGTCTTCAAATCTCACAGAACAGCGGTGCTCCGGGCAATGAAGGATTGAACATCAAGATACGCGGTCTTAACTCTTTTGGCAGTAACAACTCTCCTTTAGTATTAATAGATGGTGTAGAAGGTAACCTTCAGGATTTAGATCCATCTGTTATTAGTTCTATATCCGTTCTAAAAGATGCTTCCTCTGCAGCCATTTATGGTTCTAGAGCAGCAAATGGAGTAATACTAGTTACTACTAAAACTGGTGGCAATAACAGTTTTCAAATTCAATATAACGGTAGCGTATCAACAGAAACCTTTACTAAGGTTCCACAGATGATATCTAATTCTGCAGATTATATGACCTTAATGAACCAAGCGTTGATAAATACGCCAGGTGCTTCTGCAAATCCATATCCGCAAAATTTGATTGATGCTTATAGAAATAATCAAGGCAATCCTGCATTTCCTAATACCAATTGGTTTGACGAAGCTTCTAGAACACCAATTGTACAACGCCATGTTGTAACAGCTAGTGGCGCTATTGATGCTACCAGCTATAACATTTCTATGGGAAACTGGGATCAACCTGGAATCATTCGTTCTTCAGGATTTAAGAAGAATAACTTCTTTATGAGCGTTAAATCGGATATAGGAGAAAAACTTACCGTAGGTGGTACCGTATCTGGTGTTGCCTCTAAAACTAGTGGTCCTCAACAAGCTGGTACAGAATCTGGTTTATTCAATTTATTTAGAGTTAGACCAACTTGGGGTGTATATACGTTAGATGGTACAGGACACTATTCTGGGAAAGCTTTTTCTGGAACAGACCCAGAGTTCCCAGGTTTTGATGAGGGGTTTACCAGAAACAACCCTATTGCAGAACTTGAAGTTCAAGACGGTGAAGTTTTAAATCAATATAACTTTAATGGCAACTTGTTTTTTGATGTTAAGCTTTCAGACGATTTAGTTTGGAGCACGAAGGGAGCTTATAAGTTTGATTATGACTACTACAAAAATCAACGTATTCAATATGACGAGTATAACTATAGAACAGGCGAATACCTTAGAACTACTCGTGACCAATCTCAATTAACTATTGACAATACATGGAGCAAGCAAACTACGTTGTTCTCAACACTTACGTATTCAAAATTAATTGGCGATCATGACTTTAAAGTTTTAGGTGGGTATAGTCAAGAAGGTTTTGACCGTAACTTCACAAGGTCGCAGAGAACAGGTATTCCAAACAGACAAATCACTGATTTAGAAGGTGTGAATTCTGAAAACCAATTTACAACAGGTTTTTCTGAAAGCTGGGCTATTCAGAGTTTCTTTGGTAGAGCCAATTATAACTATAAAGAGAAATATCTTATTGAGGCTAACGTAAGAGGCGATATTAGCTCTCGTTTTGCCAAAGGTAACAGACTGGGTGTTTTCCCTTCGGTATCTGCTGGGTGGAGATTGGATAAAGAAAATTTCTTTCAAGATATTGAAGCGGTAAGTGAATTAAAACTTAGAGGTTCTTGGGGTCAATTAGGTAACCAAAACATTGGTATAGACGTACAGGATGATGAATTAAACTCAGGTATATATCCTTACCAATCTACTTTATCTTTTGATCAGTTCGGATATCCTTTTGGAAGCAGCGTTCTTGCCGGAGTTGGTCTAAGAAGTTTGGTTGACTCAGATATTACCTGGGAAACTACAACCGTTACTGACTTTGGAGTAGATTTTAATCTTTTCAACAGAAAACTATATGGTTCTGCTGATTACTACGTAAAAGAAACTGTAGATATTTTAAGACAATTACAAGTTGATGAAAGTAGTGGATTAGATGCTCCCGTAGTTAACCAAGGTGCCATGACCAATAAAGGTTGGGACATTGTAATAGGCCATGACAATAGTATAAACGAAGACTTACGTTACAGTGTAAACGGAAACGTATCTTGGTTTAAAAACAGCTTAAAAACTTTTGGAGACCAAGAGATACAGGACAGAAACATTAACCAAGAAGGTTTTGCCTTTGAAGATTGGTACATGTGGGAGTCTGATGGGTATTTCCAAGATGAAGCAGAAATAGCAAGTTCAGCTGTACAACCGCAACCAGGTAAGGTAGGTTTCATTAAATTGAAAGATCAAAACGATGATGGCGTCATTGATGGAGATGACCGTATTCATATAGATGGTAGATATCCTGCTTTTGTATACGGACTTAATCTTTCGGTAAACTACAAAAATCTAGACTTTAGAATGTTCTGGGAAGGTGTAGAAGGAACTAAAAACTATATTGCCCGTGACCCGTTTAGACAAGATGGTGGTACGGACAAAGCATGGTTAACCGAAGCATGGACACCTGAAAACAGAAACTCTAGATTGCCTGCTGTATATTATGAAACTGCTGAAACACGCAGATCTACAGTATACAACAACTCTTTCTGGTTATGGGATACATCTTACCTTAGATTAAGAAATGTTACTTTGGGGTATTCACTGCCTACAGATGTATTGGACAAAACACCGTTCAACAAGTTAAGGTTCTATTTTGCAGCAGAAAACTACCTTACTTTTCAAAAAGACTACCCTATTGATGTAGATCCGGAAGCTAATGGTGTAGATGCCTACCCGTTCAGAAAAACATTAACCCTAGGTGTAAACATGACATTTTAGTCAATCAAAAAATAATATATAATGAAAAAGACAATCATATTATTCGCACTATCCTTTCTGGGGATTACGATAAGTTCGTGCGAGGACGACTTTTTAGACAAGCAGCCTTCTTCTCAATTACCTTCTGACACTTTTTGGAAGACTGAGCAGGATGCACAACTGGCATTGACCGGAGTATATAGTAACTTACAACAAAATATGTTGGCTATTCGTGCCGATGGTGGATGGCCTCCAACCATCAAACCAAACTGGGATGCTCTTACAGATGACTGTTACCAAACATTCAACTATGGCTTTAGAGAGCTTATTGATGGTACAGCTTCAGCTACCTCTGGCGGAAACAATGGTGCAATTGCTCAACTTTACAATGTATGTTATAAAGGAATTCAAACATGTAATTTCTTTTTAGCCAACATAGATCAAGTTGAGAACATTGAAGCAGACAAACTAAACGACTGGAAAGCTCAGGCAAGTACTTTACGTGCTTTTTTCTACTACAATTTGGTTACTACTTATGGAGAGGTTCCTCTTAGAATAGAACCAACTACTTTGGAGAATCAGGATTTACCTAAAAACTCTGAAGCAGAAATTTTTGCCCAAATTGAAACAGACCTCATATTTGCAACAGCAAATTTATCAGAAGCTCCATACAATGACGGTTATGTAGTAAAAGGTTCTGCAAGTGCCTTATTGGCAAGAACATACTTGTACCAAGGTAAATATGCCGAAGCGGCTTTAGCGGCAAAAGCAGTAATGGATGGTGGTAGTTTTTCCCTCTCCACTAATTATGAAGACCTTTTTATTGACGCTGGACAGGCTGATAATCCAGAAATTATATTTTCTACCAAATACTCGAGCGCTCCTGGAGAATTCCAAGACAGAGGTAGTGAAATCATGATTGGCTTTTGGGGAACCCTTAAACCCACTGAAGATTTTGTAAATTCTTTTGAAGCTACTGATGGTTTGCCAATAGATGAGTCTCCACTGTATGACGCAAGTACCCCTTTAGAAAATCGTGACCCTAGACTAAGTAAAATAGTACTGGAAGGCGAATGGAACCCTGAAATTGAGCAAAAAACATTATCTGGTTTTGGATTGTTAAAATGGATATCTCCTCAAACTAGAGCTTCATTCGTACAAAATTTTACTGAAGGAACAGATTACATTCACATTCGTTACGCAGATGTTCTTTTAATGTATGCCGAAGGTAAAATAGAATCCGGTAGTATTGATACTTCCGTACTAGATGCTATTAACGAAGTAAGAGCAAGAGCTTACGGTGTAGCAGTAGGCGATACCGGCTCCTATCCTGCAATTACTACTACAGACCAAGGTGAACTTCGCGAAGTTGTTCGTAATGAGCGTAGATATGAATTCGGTTTTGAAGGTTTACGCTATTTTGACCTTAAACGTTGGGGCATAGCAGAAGAAGTACTTAATGGTTTTTACGATTCTCACGTAGATGCTAATAGGATATTTCTACCTAAGCATTACAAATGGCCATTGCCACAAAGTGCAATAGACAAGAATGAAGCACTAGAGCAAAATCCAGATTATTAATCGTTTTGAAAATATGAAAACATTTGCATATTTGTTTTTTTAAAATGTTGAGTTAGTTTTTTTTCAAAAAAGCCAGTTGACCTTGTTGTCTTCTGGCTTTTTTAAATCTTTACCATAAATTAATAGTATTTTCAACCTTTATTTTTACTATCAGTATATGATGCCAAACCTATTAGAAACCTATCGTGAACAAAGATATTCCGTAAAACGATAAAACACGTTTACTTAAACCAAACATATGCCCGCACTTTCTTTTGGACATAATTTTTCTTTTTTAGCAATACAATCAAAGGTATTGGTCTTGTTAGGAGTGCTCTTTGTATCCTGTCAAGAAAAAACAGAACCAGTAACTCAACTTGATGAAAACACGCTTTTTCAAGAGATTTCTTATAAAACTACAGGCGTAAGCTTTGCCAATACTGTAGAAGCCACTAAAAAGCTAAACCTCTTCTCTTACATGTATTTTTATAATGGCGGAGGTGTGGCTGCAGGAGATTTAAATGGGGATGGTCTTGATGACCTTTATTTTACGGGAAACCAAGTACAGAGTAAACTCTACCTTAACAAAGGTAATTTTGAGTTCACAGATATAACAGAGCAGTCAAAAACAGGTGGTGATACAAATGCATGGTATACCGGAGTTACTTTTGCAGATGTTAATGGAGATGGCAAGTTAGATATTTATGTGAGCCAGATTGGGGAAATTTTAGAGAACAACGGCCACAACCTTCTTTTCATCAATCTAGGAAATGAAGCTGACGGCACTCCAAAATTTAAGGAAAGTTCTAACCAAATGGGGCTTACCGTAAAAGGCGCAACCACTCAAACGGCATTTTTTGATTATGATTTAGATGGTGACCTTGATGCCTACATCATGACACATTCTAATTTTAACGATGGGGTACTTCCTAATGCGGAAAAACGCTTTATTT
This sequence comes from Zobellia nedashkovskayae, assembly GCF_015330125.1. Classification (NCBI taxonomy): domain Bacteria; kingdom Pseudomonadati; phylum Bacteroidota; class Flavobacteriia; order Flavobacteriales; family Flavobacteriaceae; genus Zobellia; species Zobellia nedashkovskayae. Next base: position 867,857 of record NZ_JADDXR010000002.1, read on the forward strand.
CTAGTCCATATGGAGATAAACTGTTCCGAAACGATGAAGATAAATTTACCGATGTCACCAAAGAATCTGGCATTTATAGTAGCCCATTAGGTTTTGGACTAGGCATAAGCACAGCCGATATCAACAAAGATGGTTACCCAGATATTTACATCGGGAATGATTTCTATGAAGATGACTATCTATACGTCAACAATGGAGATGGCACCTTCACCGAAGACCTCGCATCTTACATAAAACATACCAGTCGGTTTTCTATGGGCAATGATATTGCCGACATGAACAATGATGCCCTGCCAGATATTTTGTCTTTGGATATGCAGGCCTATGAACCTGAAATTTTAAAAGCCTCTCATGGTGAAGACTCGTATGCTATTTTTAACTATAAACTGTCTTTTGGGTACCAACACCAATACGCCCATAATACCTTTCAACTGAATAGGGACGGAAAGCACTTTAGTGAAATAGCAAGGTTAGCTGGTATTGAAGCTACCGATTGGAGCTGGTCCGTTTTGGCTAATGATTATGATTTAGATGGCAATAAAGACTTATTCATTTCCAACGGCATTTTCAGAAGGAGCAATGATATGGACTATATGCAGTTCCTTTCGGGTGATGAAGTTCAAAATCAACTGCGCTCTGGCAATTACGACTTCAGCGCAGCTTTAACGGATAAAATGCCGAGCTATCCGTTGCAGAATTTTTTCTTTAAGAATAATAATGGCCTCAGCTTTAAGAACACATCTACGGAATGGGGCGGCACAAAAAAAGGGTTTTCCAATGGAGCCACATATACAGATTTAGATAACGATGGTGATTTAGACTTGGTCGTCAATAACTTGAACGCCAAAGCATCCATCTTAAAAAACACCACCGTAGAGAACGATAGTCTAAACAAAGGCTACCTAAGAATAAAATTAAAAGGCAAATCCGGTAACAGCTTCGGTATTGGGGGCAAAGTCACTATAAAAAATAAAGGCAAACAGCAGTACCAAGAGCTATTGAATGTTAGGGGTTACCTATCCTCTCCTCCTCCATATCTAAATTTTGCCGTTACCAAGAATACCACTATTGATACCCTTTTGGTGCAGTGGCCCAATAAAGAAGAAACGGTTTTAACGGATGTCAACTCAAATCAAGAATTAGTTATAATACAAGAGAATTCGCCAGACTTTGAACTTCAAACCAAAGAAGCTCCTAAATCACTTTTCACCTCAATACAAAGCAGCGCACTGGGTGTTAATTACAAACATCAGGAAAATCGATTTTATGAGTTCAACAGAGAACATTTAATTCCACATATGAATTCTACTTGGGGGCCACCAATTTCGGTAGGAGACCTCAACAATGATGGTTTAGACGATTTTTTTGTTGGCGGAGCCCTAAACCAAGCATCTGAAATTTATCTACAGCGATCCAATGGTAAATTCACCAAATCAACCGCACTTCAAACCGATGCGCCTTCAGAAGATACCGCTTCAGAACTAGTGGACTTTAACGGTGATGGATATTTGGACCTTCTTGTTGGTAGCGGCAGTAACCAAGAAATTAAGCCAGACCCTAAAAGCCTAACTCGCCTTTACATAAACAACGGAAAAGGCAACTTTACAAAACAAGGTAATTTCCCAAAAATCTATACCACCGTTTCTGATTTAGCCATTGCTGATTTTGATAAAGATGGAGATAGTGATATTTTTATATCCTCACGCTCCGTTCCCGGAAAATATGGCTCATCACCTGACTCTTATTTACTTAAAAATGATGGGAAAGGAAATTTTTCGGTAGATGTTGAGTCGAAAAAGTATTTTGATAAATGCGGAATGGTCACTTCTGCCAAATGGGTAGATTTAGATGGTAATGGTTGGGAAGACCTCGTTCTAGTAGGAGAATGGATACCCATTAAAATATATTATAACTCAAACGGAAGTCTCAGCCAAGCTGACCCAGAGGCGAATTCCTTACAGCTTTCAAATGGTTGGTGGAATACAGTAGAATACGGAGATTTTGATAATGATGGTGATATTGATTTGGTAGCCGGCAACCTTGGACTAAACTCAAAATTAAGGGCAACCGAAAATCAACCCGTGCAGATGTACTATGCCGATTTTGATAAAAACGGTTGGCCAGAAGGGGTGACGACTCACTTTATCAATGGAAAAGAACATGTATTTTCCTCCAAGAGCCTTCTAGAAAAACAGATGGTATACCTGCGTAAAAAGTTTACTACCTACAGTGCCTTTGCTCAAGCAGACTTTAAAGAAATTTTTACACCAAAAGAATTACAAAGCGCCAAGACTTTAAGAGCGTATGAATTCAGAACATGTTTTATTGAAAATCTTGGGGACAAGAAATTTAAACTTACGCCCCTCCCAACGGCGGCGCAATTCTCTACAGTAAATGCCATTCATAAACTAGATTATGACCAAGACGGAAAGTTAGACCTATTACTTGGAGAAAATTTCTATGATGCCAATACAGAATTAGGAAGATATGATGCTGGCTATGGCACACTTTTGAAAAATAATGGGAATGGTACGTTTAAAGAAAAATCTATCTCCCAATCAGGATTACTCCTAAACAGACAGACAAGGCATATAAAAACCCTTACCAATAAAAAATACGGAAAGTTACTGGTTATCAGCAACAATAATGATAGCCTTCAGTTTTATAGGCAACCTACTTTTAAGTAGTATGTATCTGCGGAGACATTTCTTGTACTGACAGAAACAAAAGTTTAGTCTCCAATAGCTTTCTTTGAATGATTGAAACCTATATCATTTTAAATAAATGAAAAAACAACTTTTTAATTCGCCCGTAATTATATTGGTTTTATCTGTACTCCTATTTTCTAATTGTGGTACAAAAGAAAAACCAACCCAGGTGGAAGAGCAGTCCAACAACTCGCCCAACATCATTCTCTTTGTTTCAGATGACCATGGAACCGATGCAATTGGTGCCTACGGGAATAAAGTCATTAAAACACCAAACCTAGACCAACTTGCTGCCGAAGGCGTTCGTTTTAATAATGCCTATTGTACCAGCGCCAGTTGTGCTGCAAGTAGGTCTGTTATACTCACTGGACTTTATGGTCATGCTACGGGTTCTTATGGACATGTTCACGACTACCATCATTTTAGCAGTTACGACAATATAAAATCTTTACCCGTCCTTCTTGAAAATTCAGGTTACGAAACGGCCAGAATTGGCAAATACCACGTTGCGCCAGAATCAGTTTATCATTTTCAAAAAGTTTTGGAGGCAGACCCACGAAATACCGTAGAAATGGCGGAGCAGTGTAAAGAAGTTCTCAATTCCGATAAACCATTCTTTCTCTATTTCTGTACGGATGATCCGCACCGTGGCGCTCCTTTTGAATCAGACCCATGGAATCTACCGAACAGCTTTGGTAATAAAAAAGAAGGATACGAAGGGGTTGAAACCATTACATATGACCCAAAAGATGTGGTTGTTCCTAGCTTCCTCCCAGATAGTCAAGAAAGCCGTGAAGAAATTGCTCAATACTATCAAAGTGTTTCTAGAATAGACCAAGGTTTTGGCAAGCTCATGAAAATGCTCAAAGAAACGGGCAAAGACAAAAACACCATCGTTATTTATATTTCGGACAACGGTATGGCTTTCCCAGGTGCTAAAACTACCGTTTACGAACCAGGCATTAAATTACCCTGTATTATAAAAGACCCCTTGGCCAACCTCAAAGTTGGCTCGGTAAACAATGCCCTTGTTTCATGGACGGACCTTACGCCTACTATTCTGGATATGGCAGATGTTACCTACGATTCCAACGAATTTCATGGCAAATCTTTCAAAAAAATAATGGGAGAGGAAAATCCTAAAGGGTGGAATGAAGTTTATGCTTCTCATACCTTTCATGAAATTACCATGTACTACCCTATGCGGGTTGTAAGGAATAAAAATTATAAACTTATTAGAAACATTGCATGGCGTCAAGAATACCCATTTGCATCAGACCTTTGGGCTGCATCTACATGGCAAGAGGTATACCGAAGCGATAAGGAATTCTTTGGCAAACGAAAGGTTAAAGACTATCTCTTTAGACCTGAATTTGAATTATTTGACCTATCTAATGACCCAGACGAGAGTAAAAATTTAGCGAATGATAAAAACTATGCAGAGGTTTTAGAAGCTCTAAAAAACAAAATGAAAGCTTTTCAATTAAAAACCAAAGATCCTTGGCTCATTACTTGGGACCATGACAATTCTTTACAAGGCACCGGTGTGAACCTCTAAAAATATAAGATGAAAAATTTCAAATTTACACAGACAGTTTACTTGTTTGCTATCCTAATTTTCGGAGTATTTAATCTTACGGCACAGCAGACTATTCACATAAAACCCGAAGCCGAGGACATGACACCTATAGTCCGCAAAGCTTTGGAAAATACTACTGATAAGAATCTAACCTTAGTTTTTGAAAAAGCCACTTATAATTTTTTACCTGATTACGCTACTCAGCAATACTCTTATATCACCAACCATGGAAATGGGCTAAAGAACATCATTTTTTTATTGGAAGATTTTGATTCGGTAACGATAGAAGGCAATGGTGCTGAATTCATGTTTCACGGTCAAGTAGCTCCTTTTCAGATTCGGAACTGCAATCAACTTACAGTCAAAAATCTAAAAATGGACTGGGACATTCCTTTTCTTTTTCAAGGGGAAGTGCTAGCCGTAGACAAAATAGAGGGGTGGCGAGACATCAAACCCTTTACTAATGGATTTTCTTGGGAGCTTAAAAAAGACCGTATTTTCTTCCCTAATGTAGATGGATTTTCATTTCCAGAATTGGGAAGCACATTAGCATTTAATGCTGAACACAAAAGGGTTGCCCATGGTGCTTGGGATATGAGCAGCCGCCCGCGTTGGGTGGAAGAGCGCCCTAATGGTGTACTTCGTTTTTATGAACATTTAAAACAATATCCGCCAATTGGTTCTATTTTAAACTCCAAAGGAGACCATGACCACAACCGTTATGCTCCGGCTTTTCAAATTACTACTTCAAAAGATATTTACTTAGAGGATATAACTATTCATCACGCCTTGGGAATGGGTTTTCTATTCGAACGAACCGAAAATATAACCATCAACAATTGTGGTATTTATGTCCGTGAGGGTTCTGACCGTGTAGTTTCTACGATTGCCGATGCTACTCATTTTGCGAATTGCAAGGGTGATATTCTAATAGAGAATTCGACTTTTAAACATATGTTGGATGATGGCACCAATGTACACGGAACCTATGTGGTTGTAAATAAAATTTTGGATAAACACACCCTACGAGTTTCCCTTCAACATTTTGAACAAATGGGATTTGAGTTTGCTGCTTCCGATGATCAAGTCTGGTTCATTCAACAACCAAGCCCCAAAAGAGCTTCGGAAAATGTGGTTGCCAGTGTTTCCGTTGTTAACGACAAATACTCGGACATCGTTTTTAAAAATGAACTTCCTGCTGATTTAGTCGTGGGAGATATTTTGGAAAACAAAACGTGGAACCCCACTTTCACCATGCGTGGCTGTACCATAAAAGACCACAGGGCACGGAATATTGTTTTAAAAACACCTTTAAAAACCGTTATAGAGAACAACAATTTTTCATCTATGATGTCATCCATTTTCTTTAGGGGAGAAACCTATTTTTGGTATGAATCTGGCGCCGTTGAAGATGTATTGATACAGAATAATAATTTTGAATATTGCGCTTACAGCGGAATGGAGCATGTTATTTTAAATATCACTCCACGCCTTGGAAAGACTTTTAACCAGACGGAAATATACGACCGAAACATCAGGTTCATCAATAACAACATTAAAACTTTTGATAATAGGATTGTATGGGCGGACCGCGTAGACGGACTCACCATAGCGGGTAATGTAATTGAACAGACGAACATGGCACCTTCATTACACCCTGATGGATATCAATTCGATTTTAAAAATTGTATAAACTTAGAGATTTCAAACAATAGCTATAAAGGTAATACAGATAAGGTTCTTAAATCAGAAGGAATATCCGCTGAAAAAGTAAAATACAAACATAATAAAGGGTTTGCTAAAATTAAAAAATAGCAAACTTTCATTCACTATTAGACAACTATATTGGGTTTTAAGCCCCGTAAAATCAGTGGTTTGAATAGCCGCAGACATCATATTTACCCCTGACGACAAATAAACTTCAATGAACCTATAATTTGCCGTGTATTAAATGACCTCGTCAAACTATTAGAAAATTATGCGAATAACTATAGCCTTCTGGTCCGTTCTTATACTGGCTTTAATATCTTTAAATAGTAACGCCCAACAGAATAGTGGCGAGCAAGTGCTTTTTACTACTTCTATTTCAGATGATGCTACTCCCGCAGTTTTAGCACGCATAATGATTGCCGATAAAGAACCTATTTCCGAAATAAAATTCGAAAAAGGCACCTATCACTTTTATCCGGATAAGGCTTACGAACGTTTTACCCGTATTTCTAACCATGATGATGTTATGGCCAAAACGGCCATGCCTCTTTTAGGTTTTGATAATCTTACTATTGATGGCCAAGGCTCTACGTTTATTTATCACGGCAGAATGATTCCTTTTCTCATTGAGAGCTCCAAAAATATTACCGTACAAAATGTTACCATAGATTGGGCCATGCCTTTTCATAGTGAAGGAACCATTGTAGCCAATGACGAGAAGAACAACTCATTCGATATTCAATTTTCCGATGAATATCCGTACGAAATTAGGAATGAACAGTTAATTTTTATCAAAGAATTTTATGAGCATGATTTAGGGCAATCTATTCTTTACGACCCTGAACGAAAAGCAATTGCTTTTAATACGGAAGCTTATACATCCATAACAACTATTAGAAACTCAAAAGTACAGCATAACGTAGACAAAATAAATTACAAGTATAAAACTGACCCACGCTCTAAAGTAGAAAAAGTTCGTGGGAAAGAAGATAATTTACGGGTAGAAGAATTAAAGCCTGGCACGGTCCGCATTTTCAATCACAGGAAAAAATTACCACCTGTAGGCATGATTTTAGTTTGTAAAGGAGACCAAAGTTTAAATCGGTTGGCTCCAGCATTTCGTGTTACAGGAACGGATGGTTTTAACGCCAACAATATAACGGTACACCATGCTGGTGGCATGGGCTTGATAGCCGAAAATTCTTCCGACCTTATTTTGGATGGTTTTCATGTAAAACCTTCTCATGGAAGAATGGTTTCGACCTCTGCAGATGCAACACATTTTGTAGGCTGTCGTGGCAAAGTAGTACTAAAAAACTGTACGTTCAACAATCAATTGGATGATGCCACCAACGTTCATGGCACATACCAAGAGGTAATCGATATTTTAGGCGATAATAGCATTGGTGTGCGTATGGGTCATGCACAGCAACAAGGTTTTGCCATAGGAAAGGTGAACGACACTATTGGGTTGGTAGACCTTCAGAAATCATTTTTTGGTTACAATCATCTTACTTTAAAAAGTATTACCCCTATCAATGGGAGGTATCAGATTATTACGTTCAATGAAAACCTACCTTCAACTTTAAAAGTTGGTGACCTTATTGAAAACTTAGAAGGCTATCCTGATCTATTGGTTCAAAACTGTACTATAAGTCGGAATAGGGCTCGTGGTTTATTGATATCCAATCCTAAAAAAACCTTGATTGAAAATAATTTCTTCAGTACAGAAATGGAAGCTATCTTAGTACCTGTAGAGAGTAGCCATTGGTTTGAATCAGGCAATGCTGCCAATCTTACTATTAGAAACAACACGTTTCAGGACAGTCAACACAGCGGATTTAATAGAGGTGTAATTCGTTTTGTTACCGATGATGACAACAACAACATCGCCTTTAAAAACATTCAGATAACTGATAACAAATTCAATCAATTTGACAACATGATATTGGAAATCTCAAATGTTGATGGATTGTTATTTGAAGGGAACAAAATTACCAATTCCGGTACCTTCCCAATGTTACATCCCACTAATCCTGCTATTCGTGTAAAGGCCTCAAAAAATATAGTTTTCAAGAAAAATGAATACAAGGGAAAGGCAAAGAACATACTAGAGACTGATGATTCTATGCCCAAACTAAAATTTCGATAACACAATGTTTCAGTAAACAGAAATAAATACTATGTCGCATTTAAAAACTTCATTACATTTTTTAACCATCATCTTATTTAGCACCGTGTTTTGTTCCTTCGCTCAACAAGAACCAAAACCAACTAAAACTGAAGAGGCCACAAAGAAACCTAACATCATCTATATTCTTACAGATGATTTGGGGTATGGAGACATTGGTGCATTTTTTCAAAACCAAAGAAAAGAAACAGATGACCGTAGCGAGCCTTATGCATTAACCCCACATTTGGACAAAATGGCTTCGGAAGGTGCTATGCTTACCAATCATTATACGGCGGCGCCTGTATGTGCACCATCACGCTCATCGGTACTATTAGGTGTTAGCCAAGGGCATGCTAATGTTCGCGATGGTCAGTTTGACAAAGCTTTAGCAGATAATAATACGCTTGGTAACATAATGCAACGCGCAGGTTATACAACGGCCGCAATCGGAAAATGGGGTCTTCAAGGCTCTAGTAAATGGTCAGAAAACGGCGATTCATGGCCGGCACACCCCAACAATAGAGGTTTTGATTACTACTATGGCTATATGCGTCATAGGGATGGTCATGAACATTATCCCGTTGAAGGTGTGTACCGCGGTAAAAAAGAAGTTTACGAGAATAAAAATGAAGTAAGTAAAGGGCTGGACAAATGCTATACAGGCGATTTATGGACAGCCGTTGCTAAAAAATGGATTGTAGAACAGGTGCAGAAAAAAGAAAAGCAAGAACCTTTCTTTATGTACTTAGCTTTTGATACTCCCCATGCTGTTCTAGAACTCGCAACGCAAGCCTACCCCGAAGGAGGAGGTTTAAATGGCGGATTGCAATGGGTTGGAAAACCAGGAAATATGATTAATACAGCTTCAGGTGAAGTGGATTCATACATTCACCCTGATTACGCTAATGTTACTTATGACCATGATAAAGACCCAAGTACTCCAGAGGAGGCATGGCCAGATGTATACCAACGTTATGCAAGTAGCACAAGACGAATTGACAATGAAGTGGGCGATTTACTTCAATTACTGAAAGACCTTAATATAGACGAAAATACATTGGTTATTTTTAATTCGGACAACGGCCCTTCTATGGAGTCTTATCTGGAGGAAGAATATGCAGCCGACTTTTTTAATAGTTTCGGACCTTTTGACGGCATCAAAAGAGATGTTCTTGAAGGTGGTGAACGCACCCCTTTAATTGCGCGCTGGCCTAACAATATCCCAGCTAACCTAGTTATAGAATCACCAAGTATTTCTTACGACTGGCTTCCCACTTTTACTGAAGCTGCAGGTTATCCGGCTCCAGCAAATAGCGATGGGGTTTCTCTTCTACCAAGCCTAACCGGCAAAGGTAAACAACAGGAAAGCCTTATTTACGTAGAGTACAACCAAGGTGGAAAAACTCCTAAATACGAAGAATTTTCACCAAACAACCGTGGTAGACTACGCAAGCAGATGCAAATGATGCGCGAAGGTGATATTGTTGGGTTGCGTTACAATATTCAAGGAGCAGATGACGACTTTGAATTCTACAATGTTGTGGAAGACACACACCAAACCTTAAACTTGGCAACCTTAACAAATATGGAAGCCCTTCAACTACAAATGAAGGAACGTGTTCTTCAAGTACGCATGCCAGATACGAACGCTGCCAGACCATATGACAATGCCGCAGTTTCGGCAGTTTCAGTACATAATCTAAATAGTGGCTTGAAATGGAGCGCCTTTAAAAACACTGCGCCTTGGTTGCCGAAAGTTGATGATTTAGCTCCTATAGAAAGTGGTAAATCCGGAACAGCAACATTGAAAGAAATTGAAAATAAAGGAGATATTTTTCTATTTGAAGGCTTTATTAAAGTCCCTACAGCAGGTAGTTACACCTTTTCCTTAAGCGCTTCTAGCAATACCTTTGTCCGCATTCATGAAGCAAGTGTTATTGATGCTGATTATGGTTATGAAGCTGGCTCTGTAAGAGAAGGCACCATGAAGCTAAAAGCAGGTTATCATCCTATTCGGATTTATTCTAAAAAGAAAACAGGAGTACAAAACACTCTAGATTTAAAGTGGAGCGGCCCATCCATTAAGAAAGGCAACATTCCTGAATCTGTATTTTACTCTAAAAATTAAAAGGACCATAGCAACATGAAAAATATCTTTCTTTTAGCAGCCCTATTTATCGGTATATTTAAAGGCATAGCTCAAGAACAACCTAACATTGTACTGCTATTTGTAGATGATTATGGCTGGGCCGATGTTGGCTTTAGAAATTCTAAATTCCACACACCCAATATTGACCAACTTAAAAAAGACGGCTTCAATTTCAACCGTGCCTATATTGCTACCCCTACTTGCAGTCCAAGTAGAGCATCGCTTTTAACAGGCAAAGAACCGGTACGTTTTCAAATGCCTCGTCATATTATCGATAATAAAGAGAAAGCAGCTAAAAATAATGTAGCCGGAGGAGAATTCAATTTATGGCCTATGGATCCCGTTCAGATGCCATCTAGAAATTGGTTGCCTCTAGGAGAGGTTACCTATGCCGAGCGACTCAAAGAATTTGGCTATTACAATATGTTCATTGGTAAATGGCACTTAGGCAGCGAAAAATACCATCCGGTACATCAAGGTTTTGATGCCCAATACGGCACAGGAGACCATGGCCACCCCGGAAACTACTATGCGCCGTTCTTTAAAACAGGTAATCCGTTACCGGATTCACCAGAAGGCACCTATTTAACCGATGTTTTAACCGATGGAGCTGAGAAGTTCATTGGCGATTATGACAAAGAACAGCCCTTTATGTTATCGCTTTGGTACTATAACGTACACGGGCCACATATTGGTCGAAACGATTGGGTAGAGCGTTATAAAAAGGAAGGTTTATCTGGTAAAGATGCGGAATACGCAGCTATGGTCAGCGCTATGGATGAATCCGTAGGGAAGGTTAGAAAGGCACTAGATGAAAAAGGCATAGCGGAGAACACGGTAGTTATTCTTCTGTCCGACCAAGGAGGTTATTTTAGCAACGCTCCTCTATCCGGAGGAAAAACAGGCGGTAACACTTTAGGTGAAGGTGGAGCTAGAGTTCCGTTTATCATTAGTTATCCTGGGGTTACTATGCCTGGGATTTCATGTGATGTTCCTGTGCAATCTATAGATGTTTTTCCAACTTTGGTTGAGATAGCTTCAGGTAAAAAACCAAAGATAAAAGATATTCAAGGCAAGAGTTTGATGCATCTCCTACAAGGCAAGAAATTAAAAGAACGTAATCTATTTTTCTTCCGCAGTTATGAAGACCAATATACCGCCATTATGAACGGTGATTGGAAGATGGTTAAATACCACAGCGGCAGACATGACCTATTTAATATAAAAAACGATAAGAGCGAATCTAAAAACCTCATCGATATAGAAGTTGACCAAGCAAAGAAAATGAAGAAACAGCTTGTGAAATGGGAAAAAGAAGCTGTTCCTGAGTTTTAGATAAGCTATAAAACGAGACACGTAGAAAATTAAAAACAAACGAATGAAACAAATAATAACGACTGGTCTTTATTTATTATTTACCTGTTTGACTTTTGCCCAAGAACAACCAAATATTATCTGGCTCATGGCCGAAGATATGAGTGTTGACCTTGAGTGCTACGGCATGAAGGGTGTCAAAACTCCCAACCTGAACAAGATGGCAGAAGAAGGCGTTAAATTCGAAAACTGCTTTGTAACCAACCCTATTTGCTCACCTAGCCGTTCTGCTATGTTAACAGGAACACATCAGGTTAAAATAAACGCACATCATCATCGTAGCAATAGAGATGTGCCGTTGGACGAACAATTCAAACCATTTACTTATTGGTTAAGAGAAGCTGGTTACACTACTATTTTAGGCCATCACGGTGTTATGGGACAAGGTCGGAAAATAGATGCCAACTTTAAACACGAACCTATAGGTCCTTGGGATGGAAAGACCCAATTTGGAATTTTTGACAAGTACGATACGTTTGAGAAAGAAGACCAACCATTCTTTGCGCAGATTCAATTAGTAGCTAGTCACAGAGGTGATTGGTGGGACGAGGTTCGCGAAAACTCAAAACACCCTGTAGACCCTGCAGATGTGGAATTGCCTGAATTTATGGCTGATGACCCAGTAATTCGTTTGGATTGGGCTAAATATCTAGACCAGATAGAGTTTTTAGACAATGAAGTAGGTATGATTTTTCAAGAATTGGAAGACAAGGGAATGGCCGATAATACCGTTGTTATTTTCATTGGTGACAATGGCCGTTGCAATATTCGCGGAAAAGGATATTTACAAGATCCGGGATTGCACATTCCGCTACTTGTGTATTATCCTAAAGATTTAAAAGCAGGTCAAGTTAGAAAAGATGTGGTTTCCGCAACGGATATTACGGCAACCGTATTGGATTTTGCCCAAGTAGACGTTCCTGAATACATGACCGGAAAACCTATATTCGATTCTAATTTTAAACGTGAGTTTGTCTACGGAGCACGTGACCTTTGGGACGAGATAGAAGAAAAATCCCGTGCCATTACCTCGGGAGAATGGAAATATATTAGAAATGACAAACCCGAAGTTCCTTTTGACGCAGGACAAGCGTATTTGGAATTTTATCGTCCTGCAGTGCACAGAATGCGCGCCCTAAAGGCCGAAGGCAAACTTAACGAAAGTCAGAAACTGTTCTTCGCACCCAATAAAGACAAAGAAGAATTATATAATCTTAAAAATGACCCACAAGAACTGCACAATTTAGCAGAAAATCCAAAGTACATAGATGTACTTGAGAAGATGCGAGCTACGACCTTAGTCTATGATAAAGAAATGAAACCCGTAAACACCATATACCATCCTGAGCATGCTATTTCTGTAGATGCCCTAAAATGGGTAAAAGAAGAAAGACCAGAAGAATACCGGAGGATGGTAGACGGTGAAGAAATAGGCTTTAAAAAGGCCGTTCAAGGGTATAAGGAAAGCCTTAAATAAGGATTTAAACGTTGTTTGTTAGTTAGTGTAGTAAAAGTCCCCATTGCATATGCTTTTGGGGATTTTTTTAGGCCCAAATATTCGCTACCTCTTTCTAGGTTTACTTTAAAGCAATTAGGTATTGAAAGCTATGATATTTCAGTTAAGGTAACTCTCTCCGTAACCCCTGTTATATTAAAATCACCCTTTACCGCCGTAATCGTATAATCGACACAACTAGAATTGTTTATACTCTATAAGACTACCGAAATGACTCCCAGAGACTCCTTACCCTCAGAAAACACCTTACCAGTAATAGCCTCCGAAGATTGTGCTTGTATGGATGCAAAAGAACAGATGTACATAAGAGTACAAGAATTGTATTGTGGAATACATAATCTACAAATGATATGATCAATTTGCTATAAGTATGCAACAGATGATCAAAGGCCTAAACTATAAAAGGTAAAATTATTACATTGCCTAGTGCCTAACTCTGTAAAGTAATAAACCTGCAACACCGATTATTTTAACACCCGTAAGTTCTCAGAATTAATCATATCGATTTTAAAAAACACAACCGCCCACCTTATGAAACCAATCCACTTTTTATTTTTCTTTTTAGTCTCATTTTATAGTCATTCGCAACAAACCAAAGAAGTTTTGGACGAAAAACGCCCCAACATCATTCTTATTATGGTTGATGACCTGGGATATGAAGGAATTGGTAGTTACGGCGGAACCTCATACAACACACCAAATATTGATAAACTTGCGGCCACGGGCATGCAATTCAACCAAGCATACGCCCAACCCCTCTGTACGCCTACTCGAGTAAAACTTATGACTGGGCAGTACAATTTTAGGAATTGGGAAGCCTTTGGAATTTTGAATCCAAAACAAAAAACTTTTGGCCACATCATGCAAGATGCCGGTTATGCCACGTGCATGGTGGGTAAATGGCAATTGCAAAGTTATGACCCGCCTGGTTATCCTGGAGGTGAGCACAGAAGGGGAATTGGCATGAAAGTAGAAGATGCTGGTTTTGATGAATACAGTATGTTTCACGCCTTCCACACAGAAGATAAAGGCTCCCGTTTCGCCAATCCAACCATTTATCAAAATGGAGAATTCCTAAAGGAAACAGATGGTAAATATGGCCCGGACATTTTCTCTCGATACTTAAACGATTTTGTTGACCGTCAAGCGGGTAAACCGTTTTTCGTGTATTACCCAATGGCATTGACCCATGGTCCTTTCAATCCAACACCGAACAGCGGCGATTGGAAATATGCTATAAAAAGATTGAATGACGAAACTATATACTTCAAGGATATGGTGGAGTATCTAGATAAAATTATTGGAGATATTGTAGATAATCTTGAAAAGAAAGGACTTCGAGAAGACACCCTTTTAATGTTGTATTCCGATAATGGAACACACCAAACCATTTTTTCCAAGATGGGAAATCGAACGGTTCAAGGTGGTAAAGGCCTAACAACCGAAGCTGGTATTAAAGTCCCTTTTATTGCCAACTGGCCAGGTCATATTAAAGAAGGTACTGCATCAAACGAATTCATTGATGCTATAGATTTTATGCCCACTATTCTTGAAGCTACAAATACCCCTACTCCTTCCGGTTTTAAACCAGATGGAGAAAGTTTTCTACCTGTTTTAAAAGAAGAACCTGTACAACGTAGAGACTGGGTATTTATGAGTTACGACCCTAAACCGGGTTGGGACAAAAAACAATTCGCACCGGCAGAATTTGTATTAAACGAAAACTATAAACTTTACGGAGACGGTAGATTCTATAACATCAAAAAAGATGTTCTGGAAAACGATTCGTTGCCATCTAACAAACTATCTTCTAAAGAAAAACAGCTAAAAAAAAAATTTAAAACGGTTTTAGATTCGTTAAGAAAATATCCAACGTATGGCTGGATTGAACGTCTAGCGTCTGAGTTTGATTCGTTGGTATCAAAACATGCCCGTATAGAATTAGTTGCAGAAGGCTTCAATTGGTCAGAAGGTCCGGTATGGCTTCCTAAAGAGCAAAAACTTATTTTCTCCGATGTTCCCGAGAACAAAATTTACCAGTGGCACAATTTAGATGGACTAAGTTTATACATGGCTCCTTCCGGTGATACAGGTATTGAAAAAGTAAGTAACGGCAAAGGTTCCAACGGACTTATTCTTAACCCAGAAGGGGAATTAGTACTGTGCCAAGTAGGCGACCGTAGAATTAGTAAACTCACAAGCTTGACGGATTCTCTTCACCCTAAATTTGAACCGGTAATTACCAATTTTAAGGGTAAAAAATTCAACTCGCCTAACGATATGGATTATGACCAAGATGGAAATCTATATTTTACCGACCCTTCTTTTGGTTTAGGTGATGGCAAAAGTGACATTGGTTTCAACGGAGTCTATTTTTGTGGAAAAAACAAAGAATTAGTTCTTTTGGATGACGCTATAAAAGCTCCTAACGGTATTGCCGTATCCAACGACAATAAGACTTTATATGTTGCTGATTCTTTTAAGGAACAACCTAAAATCTTAGCATACGACATTGTTGGGAATGGAAAGGTATCCAACAAAAGAATATTTTTTGATGCTACTAAATTACGTGAAGCAAGTATTAGCAAACAATCTCCGGACGGAATGAAGATTGATGACAAGGGTAATATTTTCTTAGCGGGGCCTGATGGTGTTTTGGTTATTTCTCCCAAAGGCAAGCATTTAGGAACTATCAGAACCGATAAAAACACGGGCAATTGCGAATTTAGCGATGATGGAAGATATTTATTTATAACCGCAGATGATTACCTTCTAAGAGTAAACCTAAGACCCTATTCTAAATAAGACCACCATGTACAAAAACTACACTTTATCTATTCTTTCACTAGGTCTTTTACTTATCTCATCTTGTGCAGAGAAGAAAAAAGAGGAAGCCAAAGTCACAGAAGAACGCCCCAATATAGTTCTCATAATTGCCGATGATATGGCCTGGGACGATAGCGGTGCTTATGGGCACCCAAACATAAAAACTCCCAATATAGACCAACTGGCCCAGGACGGTATGCGTTTTGACAATGCTTTCTTGACCGCCAGTTCGTGTAGCCCGAGCAGAACCAGTATTATAACTGGCCTTTACCCACACAATACAGATGCGGAGCAACTACACTGGCCTTTACCCGCAAGCAAGGTTACTTTTGTTGAGGAATTAAAAAAGTCTGGATACTGGACGGCTCAGGCAGGAAAATGGCACTTAGGAGACTCCATAAAAACACGTTTTGATTTGGTAAAAGATGTGGGTACACACGGTTTTCAGTTATCGCCAACCGGAGAAAAAACCAAACAAATGGGCGATGGTAGTGGTTGCGAAGAATGGATACCCGTTCTTAAACAAAGACCAAAAAATCAACCTTTCTTCTTATGGTTAGCTGCCGTAGACCCTCACAGACCCTATACCGAAGATACTATAGAGAATCCCCATGCTTTGGAAGATGTAGTACTGCCCCCCTATTTTCCTGATACCAAAGAGGTACGTGAAGATTTTACGCATTATTATAATGAGATTACCCGTCTTGATAATTATGTTGGCGAAGTAGTTGCGGAGTTGGACAGACAAGGAATTTCAGATAATACAATGATTCTATTCATAAGTGATAATGGCAGACCTTTTCCTCGCGACAAGACTACACTTTACGACGGTGGCATAAAAACCCCATGGATTGTGAAATGGCCAAATGAAGTAGAATCTAATTCGGTTAATACCAACTTGGTAAGCTCAATAGACATAGCTCCAACATTCCTAAAACTTGCGAATTTAGAAACATTACCAAGTTTTGAAGGCGAAGATTTCTCTCCATTACTAGAAGACACAAAAGCAAAAACCAGAGATATCATTTATGCGGAAGACCACTGGCATGATTACGAAGACTACACGCGAGCTGTACGTTCCGAAGAATTTAAATACATACGAAACTTTTACACAGATTTACCGAATACGCCTTCTGCAGATGCGTTTATTGGCGGCACCTTTAAATCTATGCAGGCACTAAAAAAGAAAGGTGAACTAAACGAAGCGCAATTGGCTTGCTTTATTACACCAAGACAAGAAGAGGAATTATATGATGTGGTTAACGACCCCTACGAGCTTAAAAACCTTGCACGAGACCCAGCGCATCAAATTACATTAAAGACCTTACGTACTGAAATGAATAGTATTCGTAAAGCCTCTAAGGATAGCTTACCGGATTTTAGAACGCCAGATGAGTTTGATCGTGATACGGGCAAATCTAATTCGTTCAGAAAAAGACCTCGCCCTTCAAAAGTTGAGATGGAGAAGATTATAAGAGCTATGAGTAAATAAAAACCAGTTAACTCGTTAAAAACCGACCACCATTTCAAGTTTTAAATCGGTGTCAACCCTATTCCGACCTTTAACTTTGAATAGTGCCGTAAAGTACTTTTTACCTTTTAGATGTTCCTTTTGAAACTTTTGAAGGCTGTCATTGTTCGTGAAGTATTCAACCGTTGCGCTTACGCCTATATCGTGTTGCGAAAAGAATACAAAATGTTCTGAATTACCAATACTAGGATACTTTGCTACAATAGCATATTCTTGGTCCACCAAAGAAGTACCAAAGGTAAATAGGCTATCCTTCATTGTTGGATGCCCAGATAGTTTTAAGGTTTTTCCCGATAGATTGAAGTATGGGTTAGCGTCATTAAAAAAGCCGATAAATTGATTTTCATTTTTTATCGGCCCAGCGTAAATGGCATTACCTTCCTTAATTTCAGGTAGCGTAGTTTGCGTAGAAAAACGAATTGAAATCGGTTTATCATTTGCTTGAAAAAACTGTTGAAACTGCTGGGTTGCCATTGCCGCCATCCGAGTGGTATAGCTATAATTTGCGGGGTGAAGCACACCTTGCAATTCGGGTTTTACCTCGAGTAAATCATAAAATTCATCAACGTTATTTATCTCAAAATCTCTAGTCCACCCCCTACCTCCGGTCATTGTTTCTCCCATGGTGCCAAAATGGTCTCCTAGAATAAGGTTGGTAGATTTTTCGGAATCCAAAAACGACTCCCATAACAATGGTGTTTTTGATGGTATGTTGCTTACCACAAGCATTATTAGGGCAACCAGGAATAAACAATACGGAAGAATTTGTGACCAAGTTACCTTTCGCATCCAACCTGCTGGAGCTTGTCTTTTTATAAATCGAACTTTATACTGCCCCTTATCTATTTTTAATTGCCAGCTATCTGTACTACCCTCCGTTTCGTAATATGCCGTCAGCTTTTTTCTAAGGTTGTAAACATTAACCCTTACCCTAGGATTGTTCTTCTCTTGGTTCTCATCATTTCTAAAAAATTCTAATTCTATTACAGCCTCCTTTAAATGTTCTCCCCTCTTTGTGGCTTCATAGAGATATTGCAACAATCCTCTGCTTGTTGGCGCATTTTTAAAGGTCTCGCTATCCTTTATCTTATAAACTACATGTTGTTCTATCTTTTCCGTCAGCTGCATGGGGAATACCGTAAAATAGGCAGCTACAAGACAAGTTTAACCGTTATAGCTACCGTTAAAGAGAGGTTAAAGTACAAATAATAAAGTGTGAAACATACATTTGTTACAATCATTTTAATTCGCTTTTTAGAAAGGCAACACTATTACAAAAGTTTCTTTTAAGTATATAAGAAAGGCCAGACAGATTAAATTAAAAATTAAACTCATGAAAACCACCACCATTTTTATACTACTATGGCTATCTTTTATTGGAGTAAATGCCATGCAGTCCAAAACAGAACCAGCGGATATTGAAACGCAAGAATTTTATCTATCAGGTACGGGCAAAGATGATATGGTAGACTGGGATTTCTTTTGTTCCGATGGAATGAACAGTGGCAAATGGACTACCATAGGTGTTCCTTCTTGTTGGGAATTGCAGGGATTTGGAAACTACAACTATGGCAAAGATAATTTTAAGGTGCGTAAGAATGAATACGGGCTTTACAAGCATCAATTTAATGTTCCAGAAAATTGGGATGAAAAGGAAGTGAAAATTGTTTTTGAAGGCGTCATGACCGATGCCGAGGTAAAAATTAACGGCCAACTTGCTGGAGAAATACATCAGGGAGCTTTCTATGAATTCAAGTATGAAATTTCTAAACTCCTGAAATACGGCGAAAAAAACTTGCTAGAAGTCAAAGTGAACAAAGCCTCTTCCAATACCTCTATCAATCATGCTGAACGAGAAGCGGATTTTTGGATTTTCGGCGGAATTTTTAGACCCGTTTATTTACAGGCCTTCCCTAAAGAAAATATTGAGCGAGTTGCCATCAATGCCAAAGCAGATGGAAGCATAGAAGCCAATATTTACACTGCATCTACCAAAGCTAAATCTCTTCGCCTTTCGTTATCTGATATCCATAATAAAAAGATAGAAGATTTAGCCGCTATTGACATCAGTAAAGAAAATGGCAAATGGCATGTTACCTCAAAAGCAAACGACATAAAATCATGGAATCCGGAATCACCTCAACTATACTTCTTAAACATAGAACTTCTGGGCAAAAAAGATGAAGTGCTTCATACAACTTCGCAACGTCTTGGTTTTAGGACGGTTGAAGTTCGTGAGGGAGACGGAATCTACGTAAACGGGCAACGAATAAAATTCAAAGGCGTAAATCGGCATTCCTTCTATCCATCCTCAGGCAGAACTACATCAAAAGAACTAAGCATTGAGCATGTAAAAATGATGAAAGACATGAACATGAATGCCGTGCGTATGTCTCATTACCCACCTGACAAGCATTTTTTAAATGTTGCCGATTCACTAGGGCTTTTTGTTATAGACGAAGTCTGTACCTGGCACTCACCGTATTTAGACACAAAAGTAGGTCGAAAAATAGTTGAAGAAACCGTGGTTCGTGACGTAAACCACCCCTCTATTCTCCTTTGGGCCAATGGAAACGAAACAGGTTGGAATACGGAGTTAGATGGTGATTATGCCAAATGGGACATTCAACAAAGAGAAGTTATTCACCCTTGGAATATTTTTAATAAAACAAATACCATGCACTATCCTAGCTATCATGTCTTTGCGTATGATACTTATGCCAAGGATAAAATATATTTCCCAACCGAGTTTTTACATGGTCTGTACGATGGTGGGCATGGTGCCGGACTAGATGATTATTGGAAACAGATGTGGAATATGCCATTAGCTGCCGGAGGTTTTTTATGGGATTTTGCAGATGAAGCCGTGGTTAGAACAGATAAAAAAGGAATACTAGATACAGACGGCAATCATGCAGCCGATGGAATTGTGGGACCTTATGGAGAAAAAGAGGCTAGTTATTTTAGTATTAAGGAAATTTGGTCTCCGGTTTACATAGAAGACCGCTATATAAAATCAGATTTTAATGGTGTTTTTAGAGTTGAAAACAGATATCATTTTACCAATTTAAATGATATTAAAATGGCTGCCAAATGGGTACAATTTGATGGTCCAAAAGGAACAGATAAAGTTAAATTAGTCTCTGAAAGTACTGTTACATTACCAGACTTAAAACCCGAAACCAGAGGAGCGTTCAAAGTAGATTTACCTGAAAACTGGCAAACTGCAGATGCTTTATTTTTAACGGCAACAGACCACAATGGCTTAGAAATATTTACATGGAGCTACCCTATCAAAGTGCCAAAGGACATAAATAAAAGCAATAGTATTAATACAGAACAAGGAGCGGTTACGACCCAAGTTGATGGGGGACTTATTAAAGTTGCAGCAAACGGAATTGAGTACACCTTTTCAGAAGAAACCAGCTTGTTACAGGGGGTTAAAAAAGAAAATAACAGTGTCCCCTTTACTAATGGACCTATGATTTTTGACCATAAAGACAAAATAGAATCTATACATGTAAACAAGCTTAAAGACAAAGTAGAGATTATTACCGTTTTTGAAAAGACGGATAAATCCCCCGGATGGGCAAGTCATAAAGAGTACAGCTCCGATGTTATAAAATGGACCATAAACTCTAACGGCTTGTTAGACCTACACGTTGAAATTAAAGGTAAAAAGATAGTAACAGGATTAAAAGGTATTACGTTCTCGTTTCCAGAATCTGAAGTTAGTGGTATGAAGTGGTTAGGAGACGGACCTTACCGTGTATGGCGAAATAGAATGAAAGGTACCAAATTTCAAGTTTGGAAAAATGATTATAACAATACCGTTACTGGAGAATCAGGTTTCGTATACCCAGAATTTAAGGGGTATTTCTCTAATCTGTACTGGGTAAAGATTAAAGGTAAAAACAACAACGGTTTTACGGTGTATTGTAGTTCCGAAAATACCTTTTTACGGATGCTTACCCCTCAGCAACCAAAAGAAGACCCAAACCATAGGGTTTCTGTAGACTTCCCTGAAGGTGATATTTCCTTTGTTAAAAATATACCTGCAATAGGAACTAAGTTTCAAACGGGAGATAAAATGGGGCCTCAGGGTAATTCAGAAAACTACTTTGGTAACGATGATGAACCTATAAGTATAGATTTAACTTTTGAATTTTAAAATATAGATAATTAGAAACGAAATACTGTAAACTAAAAAGAGTCTCGCCGGTTTCGACAAGACTCTTTTACGAGAACACTATATGAAAATGAAAAATTTTATTTCTGTTTGATTAACACTGTAAACTTACGGCGGCAGTGTTCATTTTGAAAAAAAATGATGTGAACTAGCCGATTTCTGTTGTGAAAACGCATTTAATTGATTTTTAAGCTCAGAAATTGAAGTGTAACACTTAAGGAAAGGTGGTTGGCCGTTATGAAGGAAGTGGTACTTTTATATATTAAAAGCAATAATAATTTACGCTTATTCAGCAAATAAGCATGAAAAGTAAGTATCTATATTATTTATTTCTTGCCGGTTTTCGCTTTTAATGCCAGATACACTCCGTTACTCCATCCAAAACCATCTTGCACCGGATATTCTCCTCCACCAGCATCTAAGCTCATATCCTCCACATTATACTTTTCAACGAATTTTCCTGTATTGGCATATACTTTTTCATTGAGTTTCACCCAACGTTGAGCAATGGTATTTGCGAGTTTGTCATGACCATAATTTTCCAAGCCAACAATGGTCATCCATTGCAATGGCGCCCAACCGTTAGGCGCATCCCATTGCTCACCTGTATTTTTTAAAGTAGTAACTACACCACCTGGTTTCAGAAAATTATTTTTTATGTATTCTGCAATGCTATCTGCCTGCTCCTGAGATGCCATATTGAAAAACAAGGGAAAGGTCATGGCCAATGAAGGCTCGCCAGTTTGTTTTTCCTTGACCCAATTAAAATCTTCATAAATACCTTCGGATGCATTCCAACAAAAATCATTTAGAAATTTCTTTCTGTTCGCCATACTTTCCTCAAGTGTCTTTTTAAATTCTTCATCTTCGGGATAGCACTTTAACAATACGGATTCTAAGCCGTAAAGAAGTGCATTAAGATCAACAGGGATGATATCTGTAGTAATAATGGTTTCAATTGATTTACCATCAGCAAACCACCTTGAAGAATAGTCCCAACCGGATTCCGCTCCAGAACGCAGGTCACTATACATTTTTTCGCCTCCATTTACTTTTTGAACCTGATTATAATCTTCGCGATAGGATTCTTGACGCGGTAAAGTACCACGGTCAAAATAGCGATTCATTATACCTGAAGTTGTATTCACGCAATGATAAATAGGAGTATCGGTGGCATCCTTACCGTCCATCCAAAAATCATACTCCTTTCTTAAAGCACTTTTATATTTGGTATAGACAGAATCACCCTTACTCGTGGCTAACAAAGCAACCATCTGCGCAAAGAAAGGAGGTTGTGACCTTGTGATATAATAGGTTCTATTACCGTTGGGGATATGACCTACAGTTTCTATTAAATGCGCAAAATTTTCAAGCATGTCATCAATAAGGTCGAATTCTCCACTTTCGGCTAAGCCTAACATCGTAAAATAACTGTCCCAATAATAAACTTCTCGGAAACGACCACCTGGAACTATATATGGATCAGGCAAGGGAATAAGTGTACTACCCTCATTTTTGGCATCTGAGACTCTCGTTAGAACCGGCCATAACGAGACAACATGTTCCGCTGCAGATTTGCTCTTGTCCGTCTTAAAGTCTGAACTTATAGTCTCCGGTAATTCAAAATTCTTGAGTACGAATGCCTTCAAATCAAAATTTGCAGAATCGCTTTCCTGCTCATATGCTATTTTAATTTCGGAGTAAGGTCTTTTGGCAATGCAATCAACGAATGTCTTGCTGTCCGGAAAAACCTGTTCTAATTGTACGTCTACGAATAGCTGACCAAGTAAAACATCAAGAGTTTGAAGTGTTTCCCCTTTTTCTAAGGTCTTGTGGGTTGTGTTTGTTATCTCAACGGCCTTTTTATCCGGTTCGGTCTTACAGGAAATAAAGGTGAATAAGAAAAATAACAAATAGTATCGCATAGCAATTTGGAATTTTGGTTACGATTTAAAAGTAAGCTTTTACTATTTAAACGCAGAATGTCCCGTGATATCCATTCCAGTAATTAACAAGTGAATATCGTGCGTACCTTCATAGGTAATTACACTCTCTAAGTTCATCATGTGCCGCATGATGCTATACTCCCCTGTTATTCCCATTCCACCTAAAACTTGTCTTGCTTCCCTTGCTATATTAATAGCCATATCCACATTATTACGCTTGGCCATAGAAATCTGAGCGGTTGTAGCTCTGCCCTCATTCTTTAATTGACCCAAACGAAAAGCTAATAGCTGTGCCTTTGTAATTTCAGTAATCATCTCGGCCAATTTTTTCTGCTGAAGTTGGGTGGCGGCAATAGGTTTGCCAAATTGTATACGTTCTTTAGCATATTTAAGAGCCGTATCATAACAATCCATAGCTGCGCCAATGGCTCCCCATGCTATACCATAACGAGCAGAATCCAAACAGCCTAATGGTGCTCCTAATCCAGATTTATTGGGTAATATATTTTCTTTGGGGACTTTTACGTTATCAAATATCAATTCTCCGGTAGCCGATGCTCGCAAAGACCATTTATTATGGGTCTCGGGAGTAGTAAAACCTTCCATACCACGTTCTACAATAAGCCCATGAATACGGCCTTCTTCGTTTTTAGCCCATACCACGGCAATGTCCGCAAAGGGTGAGTTAGATATCCATAGCTTGGCACCATTTAAAAGATAATGGTCTCCCATATCCTTGAATTTAGTTTCCATTCCACTAGGGTTTGAACCATGGTTGGGTTCCGTAAGTCCAAAACAGCCCATCATTTCACCCGAAGCCAATTTTGGTAAATATTTTTTTCGTTGTTCTTCGGACCCGTAAGTATAGATAGGGTACATTACCAATGATGACTGTACCGAAGCTGTAGAACGCACACCACTATCACCACGCTCTATTTCTTGCATGATAAGTCCGTAGCTTATTTGATCTAATCCGGCACCGCCATACTCCTCGGGAATATAGGGTCCAAATGCCCCTATTGCGGCCAATCCACCTAGAATTTGCTTCGGAAATTCTGCTTTTTGGGCATATTCTTCAATTATGGGTGAGACATCTCTTTTTACCCACTGGCGTGCCGCATCGCGTACTAATTTATGCTCTTCAGAAAGAAGGTCATCAAGATTGTAATAGTCTGGCGCTTCGAACAAATCAGGTCTCATAGGGTGAATTTTAATCAAATATAATGATGAAACGTAACATTATGCATACTAATTGTTACATTTTTAAATAAAAATCTTTAGTCAATGAAATATAGTCTTCGGTGTACTCGTGCCTGATTATTTCAATAATTAGCTCATTGATTTCAAGCTCCAGTTTTTCAAAACCAAACTGAATCAAACTACGTTTAATTTCAGAAGTGGCATTCCCTTTAACCCTAGTAATGCGTCTTGGATATAATTTGAAAGTTTTGGCTAATTGCAAAAACCCTATTTCTTCTTTAAAAGGAATTATCGTTGCAAACGAACCTTTTGGAGCCATTAGTTTTGATACACCTTCTAACAATTCATCAAACGGTAAGGATTGATTTTGTCTCGCTTTATCTCGCGAAGCATCTCCACTGGAAACTTCTTCGGAATAGAAAGGCGGATTAGACACTATTAAATCATAAGGCTCTTCCCACTCATCAACAAACTCATCCAGGCCTGCATGATAGCAAAAAAGCCTATCGGCCCAATCAGAACTATCAAAATTGGAAACACATTGCTCATAAGCATCTTCATCTATTTCCAACGCATCTATAGTTTCGGCGGTACTACGTTGGGCCATCATTAACGCTATCAGCCCTGTACCTGCACCAATATCTAATATGGTCTCCAGGTTATTATCTATAGATGCCCAAGACCCCAATAAGACGCCATCTGTACCTACTTTCATGGCACAACGGTCTTGTTCTATCTCGAATTGTTTGAATTTAAAAGAGTTTACCAAATCTCACTTTATTAAATTATTTAAAATTTACTTTTTCATATTAAAACTAAAAAAAGAGCTTGGCAGTGCTACCTAGACCAATTCAATTTCTCCATCGTCCGCTTTAAAGTAAAATAGAATTGATAAAGTTAAGGTATGGAAAACATTTAATGAGATATGCTGGTTTGATAATAGTACTCATCTGTGAAATTTTCAATTAACAATATACTTCCTCATCCCACTACATTATTCATCGTACAAAAACCATTTTGGAATTATTTTCATACTGTAACGACTGAAAAATCTCATTATACAACCCACTTTCATTGTTTATATGGGTATTGATTTTCATTAAATAAAAAAAATTTTTAGTGCTTTTTTTCTATCTCTAAAATGATAAAAATCATCACTGAATATTCTCTTATAAAAAAATTAAATATCGGCTATTTACGCATTTGACAAATACGTTGATGTTGATGAGATTTTTTCAGCGAATTCTTTAATAACGTAAATTTTTGTTAAACATTTAACATAGTAACAAAGATTACCAATCTAACTATCTTAAAATGATGAAAAAACAAAAATTATTGTTTGCATTGTTCTCATTACTTGTAATGTACAATGCCACAGCCCAAACAAACACGATTACCGGAACCGTGTCCGACCACAATTCTCTTCCACTCCCAGGTGTTAATATTCTTGTACAAGGTACCACAACGGGAACACAAACAGATTTTGACGGAAACTACACCATTGAAGCAAGCGAAGGCCAAAGCCTGTTATTTACCTATATGGGTCAACGAGACAAAGTAATTACCGTAGAATCTGGCCAGATCATTAATGTTATGATGGAAGAAGATGCTCAGGCCTTGGACGAAGTAGTTGTTACGGCGCTTGGAATAAAAAGAGAAAAAAAGAGCCTAGGATTTTCCCAACAAAGTATTGCCGGTGAAGATATTGTAATGGGTAAAGAAACCGATATCAGTCAAGGTCTTGCTGGAAAGATCGCCGGTGTACAGCTGGTAGGCTCTCCCAGTTCTACTTATGAAGCATCTAATATAAGGTTAAGGGGAGAAGTAGGAGCGCTATATGTAGTTGATGGTATAAAAGTTAACTCCTCTAGTGACATTAACATGGAGGACGTTGCAAATATATCAGTGCTAAAAGGTATTGCAGGTACCGCTTTATATGGTCCCGAAGCCCGAAACGGAGCAGTAATAATAACCACCAAAACAGCAAAGAGTGGAGAAACCAAAGTTACCCTAGACGTTGCAACCTCTGTATCCAACCTTTACTTATTACCTGAATATCAAAATGAATACGGCGGAGGTTACACACAGTCATTTTCAGAATTAAATGGACAAAATATACCCAACTATTCTGCTGATGAATCATGGGGTCCTAAGCTTGATGGTACTTTAGTAAGACATTGGGACAGTTGGGTACCCGGAACTTCTGAATTTGGAAAACTAAGAGCTTGGTCTCCAACAACAAGTGATGTTCGCGATTTTTACAAAACGGGTGTCACTAAAAATATTACAATTGGCTTTTTAAAAGGTGGTGAAAATTATGATATTAAGACTACTATAAACAATCTCAACACCACGCTCATCAACCCTAATAACGATAGAAAGCAAACAACAATTTCCATGAAAGGGAATTACAACGTTACTGACAAACTTAAATTCAAGGGTGTTTTTAACTATCAATATAGATCTACTTTCAACAATCCTGAAACACGAGGA
Organism: Zobellia nedashkovskayae; assembly: GCF_015330125.1. Taxonomy (NCBI): domain Bacteria; kingdom Pseudomonadati; phylum Bacteroidota; class Flavobacteriia; order Flavobacteriales; family Flavobacteriaceae; genus Zobellia; species Zobellia nedashkovskayae. The sequence goes on from NZ_JADDXR010000002.1 coordinate 895,251, forward strand.
TATGCCGGGAATTTTAATGAATGGTGGCAAAGACAATTAAATATTGACCGACTGAGAGACTATGAACAGAATGGTCAAATTGTTTCATGGAACATGAGATCATATGACAATCCAACACCTTTATATTGGGATTCACCCTATTTTGAAGTATATGAAAACATAAATAACGAAACTAAAAATGCAATTTATGGTAGTATAGGATTGGAATATGACATAAATGACAATTTGAAAGCACTAGTTGATCTAAGAAGAACTTTTGACTTAACCAACTTTGATGATAAACGCGCATGGGGAGGTTTATCTGTGCCATGGTTTCAAGAGCTCACTGAACAAAATAGCTTCACGGAAGCGTATGCCCAATTAAGTTATAACAAAAATTTTGGAGATATAGATGTCGTTTCTAGCGTAGGGGGACAAACAAACCAAAGAAAATATAAATGGTTAAGGGCAGAAACCGTAGGAGGATTACAAATACCGGGCTACTACAGCATTAATACTTCTGTAGACACTCCTGACTATGACAGAGACACGGAAGAGCAAAAATTAAATTCGCTCTTTGCATCTGCTTCAGTCGGATACAAAAGCATGCTTTATTTAGACGGTTCTTTTAGAAGGGATTGGGGATCAACAGCAACAGCAGATGACAATAAATTGAACACTTATGGGTTAACCGGTAGTTTTATTTTCTCCCAACTACTTAATCCTGGAGGTTTTGTCAGCTTTGGTAAATTACGTGCCGGTATTGGCCAAGCGCCTAGTTTCCCAGATGTTTATCAACTTCAAAGCTCCTACTCTATTTCTAATCCTTATGGCTCAAGCGTTGCATTAAGTGTTCCTGAAACATTGGCCAATCCATTATTAACCGGTGGTGTAAGGGAAGAAAAAGAAATTGGTATGGAATTAAAATTCCTTCAAAATAGATTTGGAATTGACTTTACCTATTTCACAAGGAATGACGAAAATCTTCCAACAGATCTCACCTTAACCGGAGCTACCGGCTATGCGGAAACGGTAGGTAACGGATCTATAATAGAGACCAAGGGCTGGGAATTAGCTTTAAATCTAGCTCCAATTAGAACGGATAATTTTAACTGGGACATAAATTTTAATATTTCCAATTTTGATAAAAAAGTAATAAAGATTAATGACATCGTATCATCCGTACAAGTTGCAGAAGGTAGAACTGCATATCTAGTACATGATGCAAATGACGATTGGGGAAATATTTATGGTTATAATGTAGTGACCAATGATGCCGGAGTACCCCTAATTAATAGCAATGGCCTTCGAGTGTATTCGGACAATTTTGAAAAAGTTGGTAATGTACAGGCAGATTTTAACGGGGGACTTATCAATTATTTTCGTTACAAGAACTTTAACCTAGGTATATCTATAGATTTTCAAGGTGGTGGCGAATACTATTCCGTCACTAGACAACTATTGGCCTATTCAGGTCTGGGAGACTTTACAGTTGGTGACAATAGCCTGGGCAACCCTCTAAGAGACCCTGTATTAGATGTTAGCGGCAATGAAGTTAACCAAGTACTAGCCTCAAATGTAGGAACTGGCTCTGGAGGTGTCCTTGTAGAAGGTGTAGATGAAGCTACAGGAAACCCTGTTTCTTATTATACAAGCTCATATTCCTATTTCAAGAGCATGAACAGAAAAGCGGGCGAGTGGATTTATGACGCCAGCTATGTTAAGCTTAGGCAATTGTCTCTGGGGTACAGTATTCCAAAAAAGACAATTGAAAAATTGCCTTTAGATGCAATCACGATTAACCTATATGCTAACAACTTATGGTTAATCTATTCAGAAATAGATGGTATTGACCCTTCTGAAATTGAGGCTTACAATAGTACTGATGACGATATTCGTTGGACAGAAAATGCACAAGACCCCAACCAAAGAACATTTGGCCTAGGTGTTAAACTCTCTTTCTAACTTCTCGTGAAACAAAACAACAAATATTATGAAAACATATTCTAAAATTATTCAACCTATCCTTTTATCCCTAGTATTTCTAGGGTGTGAAAATGTGGATTTTGGAGACACCAATTCAGACCCAGACGTTACCACAACGGTAGTCAGCAGCGGCTTACTAACTTTTGCAGAGCGCTACATAGGCGATGTTGTAACAGACGAAATGGGAGACCTATATACCCAACATATATCACAGATCACCTATACAGATGGCTCCAGATATACAGATTTAAGTGCAGACTCCGATTACTTATATCAAAACCCATTAATCAATTTAAAAACGATAATTGATTTTAACTCAGATGAGCAATATTCGCTTGAACAATCTGCTTACGGGTCCAACGCCAACCAAATTGCGGTAGCTAAAATTCTCATGGCCTACTATTACCAATTCATGACCGATCGGTGGGGAATGATGCCTTATACCGAAGCGCTTCAGGGAACTGAAAACACCTATCCTGTTTTTGATACTCAAGAAGCAATCTACGATGGGCTTTTTACCGATATTGATGATGCATTGGCTCTTATAGATGATGGAGCAGGACCAACTGGAGATATTCTTTTTGGAGGAGATATGGAGCGTTGGAAAAAATTTGCCAATACACTTAAATTGGTCATGGCCTTAAGACTATCTAACATCTATCCAGACCCTTCTGGTTATGCGGCCACAAAATTCAATGAGGCCGTCTCAGGTGCTATAAGCTCGCATGATGAAACTATTTATTATCCCTTCCTTTCGGACGACAATAATGACAACCCTTGGCAAGATAATTTTCAAACTCGTGAAGATTACGCTGTAAGCGATGTATTGATTGATAGATTAATTGATGACAACGACTCTAGAATTGCAGTTTATGCGGAGTTCACGAGAACATCCGTCTCTTTAGGGTCCCCTGAATATTTGGGTATGCCCTACGGTATTCCTAATTCTGAATGGTTGGCTGCAGACGTTTCTTTTATCTCTAGCGACGTTATTTATGAAAGTACTGCCCCAGGAATAATTTACAGCTATTCTCAAATTGCTTTTTCTTTGGCAGAAGCGGTACAACTTGGCTGGACAGGTGGTGACTCAAGTACTTATTTCGAAGAAGGAATAGAAGCTTCATTTGATTTATGGGACGCAGAAGATGCCGATACATATATTGCAGCAAATCCTTTGAGTACCGACCCTGAAACCGCAATGCAACAAATAGCTGAAGAAAAATGGAAAGCTCTTTACCTTCAAGGTTGGGAATCCTGGAGTGAGTGGAGAAGACTTGGCTATCCAGAACTTGAACCTGCAACGCTTCCCTTAAATGGAGATGACATTCCGGTTAGACAAGGCTACGACGTTGACTACCCAACAAATAATGCTGAAAATTACAAAGCGGCAGTAAGTGCTCAAGGGCCAGACAATCTAAATACAAATCTATGGTGGGACGTACCGCACCCTATAACTAAAAAATGATACTTTAGATTTCGATAATAATATCAAGGCCATGTTCTTTTTAGGACATGGCTTTTTTTCATTGAACATACCAAGGGTAATTCAGCAACCTTCATGTATCAAAAGACTAACAATATTTCGCAATGCAATATTTTGTAATTATATGCACAAAACTTGTCTTAAGAGTTGAAAATAGTTAATTTTCTAGAGATTTTTTCTATCTCTAGAATACAATTACAACTTAAACTAAAGACCTATTTAAATGCAGAACGATTCAAAGGCCGGAAGGCGTAAATTTTTGAAAAACACCCTAACGGTAGCAGCAGGCTCAACTCTGATTACCCCGTCTCTTTTTGGAGCTCCATCCATCTTAAAACATTATAACAAACCGAACTCTAAATTTAATGGAGTACAAATAGGCGTTATCACCTATTCCTTTAGAAGCATGGAGGACCAAAGTGCAGAAGCTACATTACAATATATTTTAGATTGCGGTATAAATGCCATTGAACTAATAGGTGACCCAGCAGAGACTTTTGCAGGAAGACCGGAAAACAAGTTGAATAGAACTGTGTTTTCTGGATTGATGAAGAAGAAACGAAGTGGAAGCATTACAAATGACGAAGCTAAAGAACTTGCAGAAATACAAGCGGAACAAGCCGCATATAACGCACAAGTTACCGAGTGGCGAAAAACTGCGGACATGAAAAGGTTTGAGAAATTCCGTAAAATGTATAATGATGCAGGTGTAGAAATATATGCCTTTAAGCCTAGAAATACATTTGGCAAGGATAATTCTGATGCAGATATTGATTGGGGAATGAAAACGGCAAAAGTTTTAGGAGCTAGTCACGTTACCGTAGAACATCCAAGCGATGATGCTACAACACTTAGGCTAGGAAATTTTGCCAAAAAACACGGTATCTATGTTGGCTATCATGGTCATGAACAACAAACTCCTACCTTATGGGATACCGCCTTAGAGCAATCAAAATACAATGCCTTAAATTTAGATTTAGGTCATTTTGTAGCTGCAGGAAACGCAGCTCCTTTAGATATTATAAAAAGTAAGCATGAGCACATTAAAAGTATGCATCTTAAAGACAGACAAACTCCTGAACATGGTAAGGGCAATTTAGTTTGGGGAAGTGGAGATACTCCGTTGCCAGCTGCTTTGCAATTAATACGTGATAACAAATATAATTTTCCGGGTACAGTAGAACTTGAGTACGATATACCAGAAGGTTCAAATGCCGTAGCAGAAGTTCAAAAGTGCTTGGCTTTCTGCGAGAATGCACTAAAATAAATTGGAATAAAATTAGGGGTAAGCCAGACTAAACCAAGTTTGGTTTATCCTAAATATAAGTCTACAAGACCCTCTGGAGTACTAACGTGAACTACCATATTATCGCGGTCAACTTTCTTCACGATTTCATCTATAATTGGTACCAAGATTTCTTTCCCGTCTTTTTCTATTTCAAAAATAGCTTGAGAGGTTGTATCGTTTACTCCGGTTACTTTGCCAATATTGCCATGAGTATCATCTATCACATCAAACCCAATAACCTCGTGAAAGTAAAACTTATCACCTTCTAATTTAGGCAAAGCTGTCAAGGGCAAATAAAGTAAGTGACCCATAATACGGTCAGCAGCTGCTTCATCTTTCACCTCTTCGAAATCTATTCTTAAAAGTGCTGATTTATGCAGGCGACATCTATCAATAAAAAATGGAACCAGTACATTGCCTTTCATCAAGACAAATACTGATTCCATATTTTCATAGATTTCAGGTTCATCGGCATCTAGTTTAACTAGTACCTCACCCTTAAAACTATATTTAGAAACGATCTTACCGAGGTAGAAACAATCTTCCTTACGCATTCGCTTCTAAATTTATTTATTCTTCTTCTTTAGAAGCTTCTGCCTCTACAGATGGAGCCTCTTCAGTTGCTGCAACTTCTGCCTCTGCTTCTTCACCTTCCGGTGCTTCTGGCAATGCGGCTTCAGCAGCTGCTTGTGCTCTCTTTTCGTTTACTTCTTTTTCAGCTTTCAAAGCTTCTGCTTTAGCATCAGCTTTCGCTTGGTCTAAACCACCAACTTTAGAAGCAATCTTACCTTCTTTTTCTTCTAACCAAGCAGTGAATTTTTCTTCAGCTTGCTCTTCGGTTAATGCACCTTTACGAACACCACCTAGTAAGTGATGCTTTAAAAGCACACCTCTATAAGAAAGAATTGCCTTAGCTGTATCAGTTGGTTGTGCACCGTTTTGTAACCACTTTACTGCGTCATCTATTTTTAATTCAATAGTAGCAGGGTTAGTGTTTGGGTTATAAATACCCAATTTTTCTAAGAATTTACCATCTCTTTTAGCTCTTGCATCTGCAGCAACTATCCAATAAAATGGTTTTCCTTTTTTACCGTGTCTTTGTAATCTAATTTTAACTGGCATATCACATTAATTTGTAGGGTGCCCGACCCTTGTTATTAATTCTTTTTAAAATCTTCCCTTTAAAAGGGGTGCAAATATAGAATTTCTTTTTGAGGTAATCCTACTTGTTTTAAATAAAATATGACCCGCTTCCATTTTTTTTCAAAGATAAGCGCAATTGAACATAACCTACACGCAATGAACTGTTTGTTCACAAATAATCTACCTCTATATCATTCGTTAATAACTCTTAACAACTCATTGACTTTATAAGTGTTCTTTTTGTTTAATTTTATAGTCTCTTTTCGAGCTCAAACACAAACCTCTATGTACCTTATTTTTGATACGGAAACCACCGGTCTTCCAAAAAACTGGAACGCCCCTTATACCGACACTGATAACTGGCCACGCTGTATACAGATAGCTTGGCAGTTGCATGACGATATGGGCCGATGTATTGAACATGAAGATTACCTAGTGCGTCCGGACGGCTTTAACATCCCTTATGATGCCGAGCAAATTCATGGCATTTCTACGGAATTAGCTGAACAGAAAGGCATTTCACTATCTGAGGTTTTAGAGAAATTTAACATAGCCATGTCAAAAACAAAATTTGTCGTTGGGCAAAATGTTGGTTTTGACTTAAACATTATGGGTGCGGAATTTCACCGTATGGGTGTAGAGAATCCGTTGCAAGAACTTCCTGTTTTAGATACTTGTACTGAGCAAACGGCAAAATTATGTCAAATACCTGGCGGACGTGGTGGCAAATTCAAGCTTCCTACACTAACGGAATTGCATCAATTTTTATTTGGCAAGCCTTTTGGCGAAGCTCACAATGCCACTGCCGATGTTGAAGCAACTACACGTTGCTTTCTAGAGCTCATCCGCAAGCAGCAATATACCGCTGAGCAATTAGATGTTAAACCCGATTATTTCAAGAATTTCTCGGAAGCTAATCCGCAAGAGATTCAGCTCATCGGTCTTAAACATATCAACCTAAAAAAAGCATCGAAAAAAATAGCCGATGCGCTTTGGGATAAAGATACGGGTGGAATTTCCCAAGAAGAAATTAAAGAAAACTTAGCTACACTAGAGTCCGCTAGTTTTTCTCATTTACACAATCATACTCAGTTTTCTATACTTCAGTCCACGATAAGCGTACCTAATTTAGTAGCTGCTGCCGCTAAGGCAAAAATGCCTGCCGTGGCCATGACAGATCACGCGAATATGATGGGAGCCTTCCATTTTGTAAATGGTGTTCTTAATCATAACAAAGGCGTGGTTTCTCGTAACAAAGAAAACTTAAAGCGTTATGAGGCTACCCAAAACGGAACTCTTGAAGAAGGGCAAGAGCCTTTAGATGTATTACCGGAACCGGAATTGGAAATTACCCCTATTATTGGTTGCGAGTTTCAAGTTTGTGAAGACCACACCAATAAATCGCAAAAAGATAACGGGTATCAAATTGTTATGCTTGCAAAAAGCAAAAAAGGATACCTGAATCTGGCGAAAATGTCTTCTATTGCCTTCGTAAGTGGAAAATACTACGTACCGCGGATTGATAAAAAAGTCATAGAGCAGTACAAAGAGGATGTCATGGTCCTTACTGGAAACCTATATGGTGAGGTACCAAGCAAAGTATTAAATATTGGTGAGCATCAAGCAGAAGAGGCTTTAATCTGGTGGAAAGAAACCTTTGGTGACGATTTATACATAGAAATCATGCGCCACGGTCAAGAAGATGAAGACCGGGTAAACCAAGTATTGATTCAATTTGCCAAAAAACATAATGTAAAACTAGTAGCCACCAACAACAATTACTACGCAGAAAAAGAAAATGCACATGCGCATGATATTCTTTTGTGTGTTAAAGATGGTGAAAAACAAGCTACACCAATTGGTCGTGGTCGCGGGTATAGATACGGATTGCCTAACCAAGAATACTACTTCAAGTCTTCGGACCAGATGAAGGAGCTATTCAAGGACATTCCAGAAGCAATCATCAATATTCAAGAAATTGTAGACAAAGTTGAAACGTTTACACTAGCCCGAGATGTATTATTACCTGCTTTTGATATTCCAGAGGAATTTCAATTTGAAGAAGATAAACTAGACAATGGCAAGCGTGGTGAAAACAAATTTTTACGCCACATTACCTACGAAGGTGCCAAAAAAAGATATGGTGAAATAACACCCGAAATTGATGAGCGATTAGACTTTGAGCTTAAAGTAATTGAAAAAACCGGTTACCCTGGTTATTTCTTGATTGTGGAAGATTTCATTAGGGCCGCAAGAGCAATGGATGTTTCCGTAGGTCCTGGGCGTGGATCTGCAGCAGGTTCTGCTGTTGCTTACTGTTTATGGATTACCAATTTAGACCCAATTAAGTACGATCTGCTTTTTGAGCGTTTCTTGAATCCGGATCGTGTGTCTATGCCCGATATTGATATTGACTTTGATGACGAAGGGCGTGGTCGTGTTATGGACTATGTAATCGACAAATATGGTTCAAATCAAGTAGCACAGATTATCACTTATGGTACCATGGCTGCTAAATCTGCCATTAGAGATACGGCTCGTGCGTTAGATTTGCCTTTGCAAGATTCAGATCGCATGGCGAAGCTAATACCCGATATGTCTAAGCTGAAAAAGATAATTGGGGTCGATGAAAAAATCTTAAGAGCGAAATTTAGGGCAGAAGATTTAGTGAAGATTAATGAACTTTTGGCAATTTCTGAGGGCGATGGTCCTGAAGCAGAAACATTGAATCAAGCTTATATTCTTGAAGGGTCTGTTCGTAATACAGGAATACACGCTTGTGGAGTTATTATTACACCTGATGATATTACGAAGTTCGTTCCGGTAGCTTTGGCCAAAGATTCTGAAATGTATTGTACCCAATTTGATAACTCGGTCGTAGAAGATGCCGGTTTATTAAAAATGGATTTCTTGGGATTAAAGACGCTAACCTTAATTAAGGATACCGTTAAAATCGTAAAAGCCAAACACGGAGTTGAGTTAGACCCAGAGAATTTTCCGTTAGATGATATAAAAACATACGAGCTCTTTCAAAGAGGAGAAACTGTTGGCGTGTTCCAATATGAATCTCCTGGAATGCAGAAACACATGAGGGCGTTAAAACCTACCGTTTTTGCAGATTTAATCGCCATGAACGCCTTGTATCGTCCTGGTCCGATGGAATACATACCAAGTTTCATTGCTCGTAAACATGGTACTGAAGAAATTGTTTATGACCTTGAAGCCTGTGAAGAATATTTAGCAGAAACCTATGGTATTACCGTATACCAAGAGCAAGTGATGCTACTATCGCAAAAATTGGCCGACTTTACAAAAGGTGAAGCCGATGTCTTGCGTAAGGCGATGGGTAAAAAACAAAAGCACGTACTAGATAAAATGAAGCCAAAGTTCATTGAACAAGCTTCTGCCAAAGGACATGCCGTTGATAAATTAGAGAAAATTTGGAAGGATTGGGAAGCATTTGCGGCCTATGCCTTTAACAAATCCCACTCCACCTGCTACGCTTGGATCGCATACCAAACCGCATATTGCAAGGCCCACTACCCTGCCGAATATATGGCTGCGGTATTGAGCAATAATATGAACGACATTAAGCAGGTAACATTCTTCATGGAGGAATGCAAACGTATGGGGCTTGATGTTCTAGGACCAGATGTAAATGAATCCTACTACAAATTTGCGGTAAACGATGCCGGTGCTGTTCGTTTTGGAATGGGTGCCGTTAAAGGAGTTGGTCGTGGCGCAGTAGAAACCATAGTTGAACGTAGAAAAGATGAAGACGGTCCGTTTAAGTCTGTTTTTGATTTCGCAAAGCGAATAGATTTACGTGCCGCCAATAAAAAAGCATTCGAAAGTTTAGCTGTTGCCGGCGGGTTCGATTCTTTTGGAGATACCCATAGAGCCCAATATTTTCATGATGAGGGCGATGGAGTCACATTTTTAGAAAAAACAATAAAGTATGGCGCCAAATTTCAAGAAAGCGAAAACTCTAGTCAAGTGAGCCTTTTTGGCGAGGCTAGTGATGTACAAATACCAGAACCCGTTGTGCCACCTTGCGAGGAATGGGGTACTATGGAAAAACTACGTCGTGAAAAAGAAGTGGTAGGTATTTATATTTCTGGCCATCCTTTGGACGATTTTAAAACAGAAGTAAATGCCTTCTGTAATGCTTCACTTTCCGATTTAAACAATCTTGAAACCGTTGTTAATCGTGAATTAGCCTTTGCCGGAGTTATTACGGATGTACAGCATCGTGTGTCCAAAAACGGAAAGGGCTGGGCACTTTTCACTGTAGAAGATTATACAGAATCATTTGAATTCAGGATTTTTGGTGAAGAATACCTAAGGTTCCGCCACTTCCTTATGATTAATTCATTTGCCTACATTAAAGTTTTTGTCAAAGATGGATGGACGAACAGGGATACCGGCAAAAAAGGAGACCCTCGTATTCAGTTTAATAGTTTTATGTTACTTCAAGAGGTAATGGAAACCTATGCCAAAAAACTTACAATCAAACTAAATATTGATGATTTAAAGGAAGAAAATATTCACCAATTAAAAGAAACCATTGTTTCTCACCAAGGCAACCACCCTCTTAACTTCATAGTATATGAAATGGAAGAAGAGATAAAAGTAAGCCTAACGAGTAGAAAACAAAAGGTTCAGATAAGCAGCGAGCTATTAGCAACCCTAAAAGAAAACGAGGTACACTATAAACTGAACTAGGCTAACCTCTTATATGTCCAATACCAATTTTAACCCTATAAATTACATTGATAGCACAATAGCTAAAAGCAATGTATCGTTAGTAAGGAAACAGGCATATATTTGACTAACTTTGTACAATATTTAAAAACAGAAAATCATGGCATTAGAAATAACAGACGCTACTTTTGACGAAGTAGTATTAAAAAGTGACAAACCAGTAGTAGTTGATTTTTGGGCAGCATGGTGTGGACCATGTAGAATGGTAGGCCCTATCATTGAAGAGGTTAGTTCAGAATACGAAGGCAAAGCCGTTGTAGGTAAAGTAGATGTTGATGCAAATCAAGAATTTGCTGCCAAGTACGGTGTGCGTAACATTCCAACTGTATTGGTATTTAAAAATGGTGAGATTATTAACCGTCAGGTTGGAGTTTCTCCTAAGAAAGTATACACAGACGCGATTGACGCAGCTTTATAATATTGTTTTCCCTTAAAAAGGGAGCTATAGAAAAAAATCCCGCTTTTAGTGGGATTTTTTTGTGCCCAAAACTGACGCTTCCCTCAATTTTAGTTTTAGCTTTAATGCCTATCTTAGTAATATGAACCTGCAATCCGAATTAAATAAAACTTCACTTTTCTCAAATTTAGAGCTTTTAGCCAACCAGGTAGTGGAAGGTTTTATTAGTGGTATACACAAGAGTCCGTTTCATGGATTTTCAGCGGAATTTGCAGAGCATAAGATTTATAACGATGGCGAAAGCACAAAGCATATAGACTGGAAGCTTTTTGCGAAGACAGATAAATTGTACACCAAAAGGTATGAAGAAGAGACCAACTTAAGGTGTCATATGATACTGGACAGTTCAGCCTCTATGTATTACCCGGAAGTAAAGGATTTATCGGCCACCAATTTGAATAAAATCGGTTTTGGGGTGTTAGCCATTGCCGCCTTGATGAACATTCTTAAAAAACAGCGAGACGCCGTTGGACTAAGTGTGTATTCGGACAGCTACAACTTTTACTCTCCTGAAAAGGGAAGTGAAAGGCACCATCAAATGCTATTAGCAAAATTGAGTGAAATTAGCTTGGATACCAAACCGGCCAAACAAACGGAAACTTATACCTATTTACACCAAATAGCGGAAAATATAAAAAGAAGAAGCCTAATTTTTCTTTTTACGGATATGTTTCAAAATTCCGAAAATGATGAAAAAATATTTGATGCCCTCAGACATTTAAAATACAACAAGCACGAAGTAGTATTGTTTCACCTTTTAGATAAATCTACAGAGTACCATTTTGATTTTGACAATGCACCCAAACGTTTTTTAGACGTAGAGACTGGAGAGCATATAGATTTGTACTCCAGCAATATAAAAGAAGCTTACGAACGCAGTGTCACTTCCTATTTTGAAGATTTGAAACTAAAATGCGCCCAGTACAAGATTAAATATGTAGAGGTTGATGTAAAGGGAGATTTCTCCAAAATACTCAACACCTATTTAGTAGAGCGAAAGAAATTTGTATAATGATGAAATTTTTATTGAAAATTGTTTGTGCAATTGAAAATGCGGTGTATATTTGCACTCGCTAAACGCCACGGTCTGGTAGTTCAGTTGGTTAGAATACCTGCCTGTCACGCAGGGGGTCGCGGGTTCGAGTCCCGTCCAGACCGCGAAAAGCCTTCAACGCAAGTTGGAGGCTTTTTTAGTTTTAAAATATAATGATTAGTTGATTATATTTTATTCTGGTCCAGAATCTTTATAAAGACCAAACCTGCAAAATTCAATGTTCCCCCAAACATCTCTTAAACAGGCCGGTCTATATCTTAATTAAATTTTATATTGAGTAGATCACTTTTTAAAACACCGCATACAGATATTAGATTGGGCATGATTTTTTAACTTCAAGAATTGCAAAACCACGTAGTAGGATATCTTAAATCGGTCGTATTTATCATAAATGCTAGCAAATTGCAGTCTTGCTTATGTACATCATTACCTTCATTGGATTGCGCTGTATCGTTAACATAGTATTTAGCTATTTATCTGTTTGGCTAGACCAAAACTACCACCATAAAAAGATAACCCCTTACAGATATCCGTAAGGGGAGTGAATTTTTAAATAAATAGCGGAGAAACAATAAGACAAAACCTTAGATCCTACCCTGCTTAATAAGTTTTGCAATAAGATGGTGGGTGTTTTTTGCCCCAAAGGCATCAAACAAACGGCTTACTTTTTTATCAATAGTACTCTCACTATTAGGAGAAATATTTTGGTTCTTAAGTTTTTCTGAAATCTCCTTTTTGGTAAAGCCTTCAGCTAAATCCTGTAAAATCAGAAGGTCATATTTATCCAATTCAAAAAGAGCATTGGTACTGTTCAGGTTAATTTGAGGTGAGACATAGGTTCTGTTTTGATGCACTTCTTGAATTGCTATAACAAGTTCGTTGAGCCCGTTACGTCCTTTACAGACATAACCGTTTATTTTTTGATCTTTAAAAAGAGGATTAATCTCTGCCGGGTTATCTATCATTGAATTCACAATGATTTTTACATTGGGGTCTACTCTCCTAATGGCCTTAATAAGGGATTGTCCAGAAGTTAATCTACGAGCCACAGGGCCTTCTTTAAAAGACAGGTCTGTTACTAACAATTCATACGGCTCGTTTTGATCAAAAGCTAGCTTAAACCTATTGTAAGCTTTATCACAATACAGCTCCTCTTGTATCTCTTCTATCTGAAGTCTATCTTCAAGAGTATTTACAATGCCTTTGTTGGTGTCTTGAAAGTCTTCTGCAATCAGTATTTTTTTGAACATAGTCTGCACTATTTAATTCGGTATTTCAACTTGGGCTTTAAAACCTTCACCCTTCTCTGAATCAAAAGTAAGACTTCCATTAATGGCTAGAATACGCTTTTCTGTATTCCATAGACCATTTTTATTATTCAAGCTGTTTTTTGCAGCACCTTTACCATTATCATTATAACTGATTTTCAACTTAGCCTTAGTTTGTTCAAAATGTATTGAAACAATAGAAGCTCCGCTATGTTTTTGCATATTTATCATAAACTCCTGAAGCACCTTATAAAGCGTTTTCTTTGTTAGAGCAGTAAGTTTGACCCAATCTACTTCTGAGCTACCAGTAACTATTAGTTGCGTATCTCTACAATAATTACCTAACATACCAAAAAGAACTTCTTTGAATTTAGGCCCAGTGTCTACATCGTTTATTTTCCTAGAAAAATCCCTACTTTGACTATAAAGACTATCTACTACATTAAGCACCTTGGAATTATCGGACCCGGTTTGAAGCAAAACCATCGCATGATTTAGTTTGCCTGCAAAATCATCATGCAGCTTTCTTGAAAGTTCTGCCTCGGTTTCATAAATAGCTTCCATTTTTGAAGTCCTATTCTCCTGCTTTAAACGCTTGGTTCTCTGAATTGAAAAGAATATTGCAAATACTGAAATGAGTAGAAGTAAAGCCAAACTAGAAAAAGAAATGATTTTTTGGTTGCGCTCTTTCTCTACTTCTAATTGGCGTTCTGCATTTTCCTTCTCTAAATTAAGAATAGACTCTTGCTTAAGCTTATCATCATATCTGTATTTGGCAAATTGAGTCTTTACTTTCAGCTCTTGGTTATATAGACTATCCTGTAAAAACGCATAACGATTCCTTACATGAATGTTAGCAGGTTCCAGTTCCATTAACAGCTTTAAAACATCCTTTTCTGCACGAGGTATGTTTAAAGGCTTTGCTATTTGTAGTACTGAATCAAAATAAGTGCTTGCTTTTCTAGGGTTATCATTACTATAAAATTCACCCAAGTGTGTATAACTAGCGATTTGCCCTCTTCTATCCTTTTTTTCAACTCTTAATTTTAACGGTTCTTCAAACTCATAGCTCTCAATAGACAAACCTGACAACCATTTTGCATAAGCCAGGTTATCTTGAATACGCGCATATTCTATTTGATTTGCAGTGGCCGTAGAATCCCGCTCTATTTTCTGAAGTAATATAATAGCCTTTTGAAACTCCTTATTATCAATATAACTGGCCGCCAAATTATTTTCGTAAATGATTCTGTCCTTTATGGATTCTGTTATCTTAATTGCTTTTTGATAATAACCCACAGCATCGGAATAGTTCAATAATTTCCTGTGGTTTGTTGCCAAGGTATTGTAACAATTGGCTATTTTACCCGGTGCTTTCAAGAACCTTAAAGCATCTGTTAGCGTTTCTTTGCTACCAAAAAAGTCATTATTATTCTTTTGGATGATACCTATATTCATGAGATTTTCACCAATCTGCGCACTATCATTTACCCTTGTATAATATTCCTTAGAATCCGAATAATTTTCAACAGCCTTAAAGTAATCATGCTTTACTTCCGCAAAATAATAACCTCTTAAATAATAGTGCTCCGCTAAAAGGGATGTTTTATCAATTTCAGATCTATTACGTAAAAGTAGATTACTATAGAATAGAAGACTATCATATTGGCCAGAGGTAAAATGAAGCAGGCTTTTTTGATCAAGCACATACCCATAAAGAGAATCTGAAACCAACCCTTTTAATATCTGATACGATTTATCTATAGCTTTTTGCCTTTCCTGAATTGAGAGTGATTTATTTTTTGAGCTATTGTAATACACAAGTGTACTATCCAGAGTAGTTCCAACCTTTTTAGCTCCACTTTCATTTTTAGAAGTACAGGATACTAGTAAACAACAAAAAACTAAATACAAAAACTTATTCAAAAGCAGAGGTAATTGTGAGGTCTAACTAAAAAAGCTAAACTCTAAAGTAGGGCTCAAATTAGTGAAATTAATCGTCTTTTATTTAAAGTACATAGATATGATTTTAACAATAAATTGTTTTGATGGTTAATTTTGAATCTAACTTACACTTTAATAGTGGGATATATTGAGTAACCAAAAGCCACGCTTCTAAAATAGCAAGAACACCTCTAATCCAAAACGATAGTTACTTGAATTAGAACCATTTATCGCTTTAAAATAACCTAACATACATGTTTTCCTGCTTTTTAAAATTTGCACAAACGATCAAAATAAAGATTTCGTATATTTGTGGTATATTATTTGCTCACATAACCATATGAAGCACTTTTACTTACTAATTACTTTCTTATGTATTTCCTTTTCCTATGGGCAAGAATCCCAGAGCAATGGCGATATTAAAGATTTTAAACTTTACCCAAATCCCGTAACTAACGGAAAGGTATATGTTAGCACCTCTGATTCCTCACCAAAACAAATTTTAATTTATGATGTTTTGGGCATGCAGGTTTTAGAAACCAAAATAATTGGTGATGAATTAAATCTTTATGATTTAGATACCGGTGTATACGTTCTACGTGTTTACCAAAACAATAAAGTGGCTACGAGAAAACTAATTGTTAAGTAGTTCAACACTTTCTCTCTCTCTCTCTCTCTCTCTCCAAAGCACCACCTTCAGGCTATAATATTCATTCATTTAGGACAAATACCTGTCGATGAATGGTAACAAAAAAGCGATGAATGAAACCTAACATGCCATTCACCAACAACTAGACCACTTTCACAACATTTTATAACACCTACAGCACCCTTTAGTTACCTTTAAACTGTTGACCCCAAATCAATAGTTATGCGCGCTACCTACTTTTTGCTTTTAATGGTATTTACCATTAATATGTCTGCCCAGGATTCATATGATTTTCAAAATCAAAAAAAAGAAGAAATTCCGGGTTTTAAGCTTTACCCCAACCCTGCTTTTAACGACATGGTGAATGTCATTACAAGAGACAATCAACTTAAACAGATTAAAGTTTACGATGTATTCGGTAAAATTGTACTTACCCAACAAATTTCCAAAAGCAATCTAAATATCTCTAGACTCATACCCGGGGTTTATGTAATGCAGGTAACTGAAAACAAAAAGACAAGTAACCGAAAGCTCGTCGTAAAATAATAGCAAATAAAAAAGGCCCCCTCTCGGGAGCCATTTTAATTCAATCAAAAAATAAATATTCTTAATTCCTCTCAATAAATCTCTTTGCAGCATATTGCTCAAAAAAATTATCAATGAGAAGATTTATTTCTATAATATCTCAACTACTTCTAAGTCAAAGATAAGATCTTTACCGGCTAAAGGGTGATTACCATCAACCACAACACTTTCTTCTTTTACATCAGTTACAAGTAGGTTAATCTCTTGTCCGCTTTGAGTTTGAGTAACAAGACCCATACCAACTTTTGGCTCAACGTCCTGTGGCAATTGACTTTTAGGAACTTCTTGGATCAACTCTGCCTTAGGCTCTCCGTAAGCTTCCTCTTTAGGAATATTCACGGTTTTTTTCTCGTTGACCTTCATATCAATAAGACCTTTTTCAAAACCTGGTATTAACTGACCTTGACCCATTGTAAATTCAATAGGCTCTCCTCTTTCTACAGAACTATCAAAAACTTCTCCTGTAGCCAGTTTACCTGTGTAATGTACTTTTACTTTATCGTTCTCTTTAACTTGACTCATAATATCATTTTAAAAAAACAGCAAAATGCTATTTTATAGCTATTACCACAAAGGTACAGGTATATAACCGGTTACAAAATCTTTAACCCCAGCCTCACTGGTATTAAGAAAAAATTAACATATTCTAATGTGTTGTATATAGAAATTAACATCTATTGATGCATCACGGAAGTACTTCTTGAACTTAATCAAAATTAACCACTTTTACCCATGTTCTTTATTTTCTACGGAAAAGGTTATTACTATTTTTGCAAAAGCAATATGATTATGAACGGTAGCGAAATTTTTAAAATTAATTCAACGAGTGAATTTGATGTACAGGCTCTTAAAGTTTATAGACATCAATATCTCCATAATGCCGTGTACCAGGAATTTTGCTCGTACTTCAGAAAAACAGAAGAGAATGTGACTCAAGTTTCCGAGATACCCTTTTTGCCTATTTCCTTTTTTAAATCGAAAGAAATTATTTCTGGAGAGAAGAATCCCGTAGCTATTTTTACAAGTAGTGGAACCACCGGAAGCGAAACCAGCAAACATTTTGTAAACCGAATTGCGCTCTACGAACAGAGTTTCCGAGAGGCATTTGAACATTTCTACGGAAAAATTGAAGACTATTGCGTTCTGGCCTTGCTACCTTCCTATCTTGAAAGAGAAGGGTCATCACTCATCTACATGGTAGATGATATGATTAAACAAAGCAAACACGTTGATAGTGGGTTTTACCTTAATGACCTTGATAGTTTACGAAAGAAATTGACCCAACTGGATGCAAGAGGTCAAAAAATACTGCTTATAGGGGTTTCTTTTGCCCTTTTGGATATGGTTGAAACACACCCGCTACAACTAAAGAATACTATTATTATGGAAACTGGGGGTATGAAAGGCCGTAGAAAAGAACTAATTCGAGAAGAGCTTCATGACATTCTTAAAGCAGGCTTTGGCGTACCGGTTATACATTCAGAATATGGTATGACAGAACTATTATCTCAAGGCTACTCAAAAGGAAACGGTATTTTTAAAACTCCCCCTTGGATGAAAATCCTCATACGCGATACCGAGGATCCACTAGCCTTTCAAGACCACAAAAAAACGGGAGGTATAAACGTCATAGACTTGGCTAATATTGATTCTTGTGCATTTATTGCCACACAAGACTTAGGTAAAACCTATGCCAACAATACTTTTGAGGTACTGGGGCGTTTTGATCATTCCGATGTTAGAGGATGTAATTTAATGGTACTCTAAAGGCCCAATATTTTAGCATCTACAAAGAACGTTGTGTTCACATCAATCTCATGATCTGTAGCAATCAACTCATCCGTAACGGTGTTCATTCTAAGATTAAAATTGTCTTTTTTGATGTATTCTTTTAAATCAACATCCAAGACATCTACATCCAATACATCACCTACATTTTCATCTACTACTTCTTTTGAAGCTATCATGATTTCATCAAGACCATCTGCAGAAATATAGACTTCTAAAGACTCAAGAAAACTAAAATCGCTATCATCTGGCGACGTAATCTCCAGCTGAAGCTTTGTTAACTTAATCTCTTCTATAAGGTCTTTACGTGTGTCGTTTACTTCAAACTGAGAATCTGAGTTGGTTTCCATGTCCGGAGTGAACATATCAAACGGAAGATCTATAACAGCAGAAGCGGGAATAGTAACCTGACTCTTATAATCAAGATTAAATTTGGTAAGCTCATCTAACTTATCGCAAGAAACAAGTGCAGAAAAAACGGTAAGAATCAGTAAAAATTTGCGCATCTATTTGGGTTTGAAAAATGTTACTCCTTAGATAACGTCTTTCAAACCCAACTTAGTCTACTTATGTAGTTAATAATCTAAACGGGCTATTTAACAACTAAAACAAAATAGTTCTTCTTACCACGTTGCAACAACACAAACTTGCCGTTGATCAAATCATCTTCGGTAATCAGGTAGTCGTTCTTTACTTTTTCTTTATTTACTGAAATAGAATTTTGCTTTAACTCTCTTCTTGCCTCACTATTTGAAGCCAAAAATCCTGTTTTATCAGCCAATGCACCAATCATATCTAATCCTGATGTAAGTTCTGACTTAGAAATTTCCGCCTGAGGAACACCATCAAAAACATCTAAAAATGTCTTTTCATTTAAGCCTTTAAGGTCTTTAGATGTTGACTTCCCAAAGAGAATATTACTGGCCTTTTGGGCATTTTCCAAATCTTCTTGAGAATGTACCATCACAGTAATTTCCTCAGCAAGACGTTTCTGTAAAACGCGCATGTGAGGCGCTTCTTGATGCTCCTTTATCAACTCATCAATTTCCTCTTTTGAAAGAAATGTAAATATTTTAATATACTTTTCAGCATCTACATCTGACGTATTCAACCAATATTGATAAAACTTATATGGTGATGTTCTTTCGGAATCTAACCAAATATTACCGCCTTCTGTCTTCCCAAACTTGGTGCCATCTGCCTTTGTAATTAACGGGCAGGTTAAAGCATAGCCTTTTCCGCCACCTATTCTCCGGATTAATTCAGTACCAGTAGTAATATTCCCCCACTGATCACTACCACCCATTTGTAACGTACAATTATGGTTTTGGTACAAGTATAAGAAATCATAACCTTGTACCATTTGGTAGGTAAACTCGGTAAAAGACATCCCCTCTTTAGATTCTGATGAAAGTCTCTTTTTGACCGAATCTTTGGCCATCATATAATTAACGGTAATATGTTTACCCACGTCCCTAATGAAATCCAAAAACGAGAAATCTTTCATCCAATCGTAATTATTGACCAAGATGGCAGCATTATCTGCTTCACCATCAAAATCTAAAAATCGCGATAATTGTCCTTTTAAGGCTTCTTGATTATGTCTAAGAGTAGGCTCATCTAATAGGTTACGCTCTGCAGATTTCCCAGAAGGGTCTCCGATCATACCTGTAGCACCACCAATAAGCGCATATGGCTTATGGCCTGCCAACTGAAAATGACGTAACATCATCACCCCCACCAAGTGGCCTATATGTAATGAATCTGCAGTTGGATCAATACCAACATAAGCAGATTGCATTTCATTCATTAGGTGTTCTTCGGTTCCCGGCATTGCGTCATGCAACATGCCTCTCCATTTTAATTCTTCTACAAAGTTTGAAGTCATGTCCGTTTAATCTGAAATTTGACTACAAATATAAAAGTAAATCATTGCCTGACCCTTGATTAATACAGGAAATTATTCCCCGCTATTCGCTAACTTTGGCACATGGTATTGGTTACAGGGGGAACGGGCTTAGTAGGCTCACATCTTTTATTGAAATTGGTACAAAACGGTATTTCCGTTAGGGCCATACACAGAAAGGGCAGTGATCTTAAGCGCGTAGTTAAGATTTTTGGTTATTATACAGACGATGCCAAAATTCTCTTTAATAAAATTGAATGGGTAGAAGCTGATATTATTGACGTTCCTGCCCTAGAAATTGCTTTTGACCAGATTACCCAAGTCTACCATACTGCCGCACTAATTTCTTTTGATCCACAAAAATTTGATATCCTCGAAAAAATAAACACGGAAGGAACTGCGAACATCGTAAACCTCTGTATTGAGAATGGGGTAAGAAAACTATGCTATACTAGTACTATAGGTGCCATAGGCAAAAGCTTAGGTGATGCTATGGCAGACGAAGAAAACGCCTGGACACCTAGAGAAGCAAATGTATACGGACTCACAAAACAGGCTGCAGAAATGGAAGTTTGGCGAGGCTCACAAGAAGGACTTCCTGTAGTTATGGTTAACCCTGGTGTAATTGTAGGCCCGGGATTCTGGAATAGCGGTAGCGGCGATTTGTTTACTGTTGCTAAAAAAGGATATCGGTTTTACCCTCCTGGTGGAACAGGCTTCGTAACCGTTCATGATGTGATTAAGATGATGGTTTCTATAATGGATTCCGAGATTATAAACGAGCGCTATATTGCCGTAGCAGAGAATTTAACATTCAAGGAAATCCTTACGAAAATCACTACAGAGTTTGGCATTAAACCTCCATCGGTTCAATTGAAATTTTGGCAACTTGAAATAGGCAGATGGTTAGATTGGCTTAAAAACTTGTTTCTAAAAAATGGAAGGAGAATCACTAAAAATTCCATTCACTCTTTAAAGCATCGCGAAGTTTACGACAATACAAAAATTAAAAAGGATATCAATTTTGAGTTCGAAACGCTAGACGAGACCATTTCGTTTTGCTGTGAACGGTTTAAGGAAGAGTATCAATAGCTTTTTCAGCCTTTTCTTTTTCTCGCTTAATTTTTTCTTTCGCTACTCTAAGACTGTCATTTATCTTTTTCTGATCTTCTAACGCTTTCGCATCACGCTCAAGATTGGCTTCAACTTCTTTATAGATTTTTTCGTACTCTACCGGGAGCGAAGCATAGTAACGATCACTTTCTACCAATTGCAGACTGTCTATACTATACTTATTAAAAATATAGTCCATAGGTTCTACACCATTATCCCTAAGCACCTGCAAATTGGTTGTTTTAGCTGCATTTACAATGGCTAGATCTTGGAGTATCTCAACCATTTTTTCTTTTGGAATAATATTTTTAGGCTTCTCCAAAAGGGTTTCATTACAAGAAGTAAATGAAAAAAATATCAAAACTATTACTAAAACCCTCATGTTATCTATTGAATGTTAATCGCTTGGCATTTTTTTCTGTAGAGAAATTTCCGTTTTCATACGCCAAATGACCGTTTACAAAAGTATGTGTAACAGAGGACTTAAACGTAGTACCCTCAAAAGGAGACCATTTACATTTATATGCAATATTTGCTTTGGTTACCTCATAAGGAGCGTTCATATCTACAACTACCAAATCTGCATAATACCCTTCTCTAATGTAGCCGCGTTTCTCAATCTGAAAAAGTATAGCCGGATTGTGACACATTTTCTGTACCACTTTTTCTAAAGAAATTACATTTTCATGAACCTTATCTAATAGTGCTGTAAGCGCATGTTGTACCAACGGACCGCCAGAAGGAGCTTTCGTATAAACATTCTCTTTTTCGCTAAACAAGTGAGGTGCGTGATCTGTAGCAATTACATCCAAACGGTCGTCCAATAATGCTTTCCATAACTGATCTCTGTCTGCTGCCGTTTTCACTGCCGGGTTCCATTTGATCAAAGTGCCCTTGGTGTCATAATCTGCTTCAGAGAACCACAAGTGATGTACACAGACCTCAGCGGTAATTTTTTTCTGTTCAAGCGGAATATCATTTCTGAACAATTCCGTTTCTTTTCCTGTGGATAAATGAAAAACGTGAAGACGAGCTCCCGTTTTCTTCGCTAACTCTATGGCTTTTGATGAGGAAAGATAACAGGCCTTTTCACTACGAATTTTAGGATGATATTTTATAGGAATGTCATCTCCGTACTTTTCTTTATACTCCGCAAGGTTTCTTTTTATTGTTCCTTCATCTTCACAGTGGGTAGAAATTACCATTTCGGTATTTCTGAAAATTTCTTCTATTACCACCTCATCATCAACCAACATATTCCCCGTAGAAGAACCTAAGAATAGTTTAACACCAGAGCAGCCATTTCTATCCAATCGTTTTAATTCTTCTAAATTATCGTTGGTACCTCCAAAAAGGAAAGAGTAGTTAGCGAAACTAGACTTAGCTCCCATCTCAAACTTTTCTTCTAATTTCTCTATGGTGGTTGTTTGCGGAATAGTGTTGGGCTGTTCCATAAAAGTTGTTATACCGCCAGCTACAGCAGCTCTACTTTCTGAGGCTATATCACCTTTATGAGTAAGACCCGGCTCTCTAAAATGAACCTGATCGTCTATAACTCCCGGCAAAAGATACTTGCCTTTAATATCGATAACTTTTGCGGTATCATCGGAAATATTGACCGCAATTTTCACGATTAGATCATCTTGAAGCAATACATCGCTTTCAAAAGTTGAATTTTCGTTTACGATTTTGGCATTTTTAATCAATACTTTCCCCATACTAAAATCTAGATTTTTGGAACATACTTCGTATTTTCATCATGAAAACACCAAAGATGGCCTCTTTTATAATAGATGATGTCATTTTTGATTGCCCTCTTACTCTATCCCTGAATATAATGGACACTTCTTCAATTTTATAATTCTTAAGATAGGCCCTAAATTTCATTTCAATTTGGAAGGCATACCCTATAAAACGAACGGAATCTAAATTGATATTTTCTAAAACCTGGCGTTTATAAACTACAAAACCAGCCGTAGGGTCGTGTACGCGCATCCCGGTTATTATCTTAACGTAAAAAGACGCCCCGTAAGATAACAATACGCGATACAATGGCCAGTCTACTACGTTTACCCCTTTTTTATAACGGGAGCCAACTACAACATCTGCACCATTGGCACACGCTCTGTACAACCTTAATAAATCTTGCGGGTTATGAGAGAAGTCGGCATCCATCTCAAAGATATAGTCATACTTTTTTGCGATAGCCCATTTAAAACCATGTATGTATGCTGTACCTAAGCCCGCCTTTTCTTTTCTAACTTCTAAAAAGAGTCTTCCTACATATTCCTCCTGCAACTCCGTTACTTTTTTAGAGGTACCATCAGGTGAATTGTCATCAACTATTAAAACATGAAAATCTTTACTAAGACCAAAGACAGCTCTTATAATAGCTTCAATGTTCTCTATCTCATTGTAAGTGGGGATAATAACTATACTGTCTGACACGTATTCGCTTGAGTTTAGACAAAAATAGCATTTTAAAAGTCACCGAAAAATGCCAACTATCAAATTGTGATATTTTTAAAGGTTCGCTATCTATCAGAATTTGTAATTTTGAGCGTTGTTAATATGATAGGCTATGCCTAAATTTGAGATACCGATTAAACAATGAAGTATAAACTGCCCCGAATTTTTATTATTCTGTTAGGAATTGGTTTTTTAATCAACCTACTTCAGTCTTATTTCACCCCGCTTATTTTTGACGAGGCTTACTATTGGCATTATGCTCAAAAACTGTCTTGGGGGTATTTTGATCACCCTCCTTTAGTGGCCTTACTTATTAAAATTAGTGGTTTCTTTTTTGACGGGGAGCTTGGAGTCCGCTTTATGAGTTGTGTACTCTCTACCGCCACACTGTTTATTCTTTGGAGTACCATAGACAATCCAAAAAAGAAAGATTACGTAGTACACTTTTTTGTACTCGCCTACTCTATGACACTTTTGAACGCTTATGGATTTTTTACCCTACCAGATACACCACTACTATTTTTTACAGCCCTTTTGCTATATGTCTACAAACGATTCCTAGAGAAACCTAGCTTATTATGGGGGGTACTAATGGGCATTACCATGGCGGGCCTTATGTACAGTAAATACCATGCGGCTCTTGTTATCATATTTATTCTACTATCTAACATAAAATTAGTCTTTAACAAATATGCGTGGCTTTCTGTTTTTGTTGCACTACTTTGCTATGTACCACATTTTTTATGGCTGTCCCAAAATGACTACGTTACTATAAACTATCATCTTTTTGACCGTCCTAATGACCCTTACAATTTCAAAAAATACACCCTTGGTTACTTTGTAAACCTAGTAGCATTGTTTGGTTTAACATTCCCATGGGTTTACTGGGGTCTTTTTAAAGCCAAGGCAAATGACAAATTCACTAGAGCTCTACTATTCTTAGTTTATGGTGTACTTATCTTTTTCTTTATATCAAGCTTTAACCGGAGAATACAAACACAGTGGATTATTGTTATTTCCATTCCATTAATTATAATCGTTTTCCGATTTATGATGGAAAACGAAATTGCTAAAAAATGGATTTATAGAATGGGATTGGTAAATATTGCCATTATCCTTTATTTAAGAATTGGACTCGTTTACGAACCTATGTCTCCTATTTACTATGAAACTCACGGTAATATAGGTCTTGTTGAAGATGTAGCAGAAAAAATTGGCAATATGCCTTTGGTTTTTGAAAATTCATACAGAAATGCTCCAATTTTTGAATTCTATTCAGGAAACAACACCTATTCTTTGAATAATGAAAGCTACCGACTTAATCAATATTCAATTGATGATTCTGAATCCAAAGTACAGCATCAAAAGATTTTGTATTTATCGGGTCGCGCCACAGATGCAGATGAAATATTCACCAAGGATAATGGTAGTAAAATGTACGGTAAATACATAGATAATTTTGAGTCTTTTAGAAAACTTAAGACCCTCATAGAGGAACCTGTAGATTTTAAAGCGGGCCAAGAACAGGTTTTTCAATTGTACAATCCATATGATTTTGACATAGACTTAAACAAGTTACAGTTTAATGTGGCCTACATGACCGATTTTAAAATCGTAAAGGACAGGCTGCCTATTAAACCTAAATTAAACAACCCCAATATTACCAGTATCGGAGCCAAAGACACCCTTACCTATACCTTTAATTTTCCGCAACCCAGAGAATTAAAAGACCCGACCTACGTTAGAATAGGTGTTATGGAGAATAAGCTTATTTATGGGATTAACGGAAAAAACACAAAAGTAAAATGATGGATCCCATACTACGAACTGCAGGCACTGCCGATTGGATTACAATTATACTTCTAAGCAGCATAGTGTTCTTAGTACTTGCCAAGAGTTTATTCTATAGCCGTTTTTTGAATTTCATTATACTCCCGTTTAACAACAAGTACATATTTATGTACAACAAAAAAGAAAAGTTGATAAACTGGTTCCATATATTTTTCACAATTTTCCAAGTGATTAATTTTTCATTGTTCGTTTTCTTAGCTAGACAAATTTTAAGGGGAGACACTACTGATGCCTACCCGTTTATGTATCCTATTATTTTAGCGTGCATATTAGGGTTTATCGTCGTAAAAATAATCTTACAGATGAGCAACGGCTTCATTTTTGGATCGGGAAAGACCATAAGCGAGCTAATTTTCAAGAAATTATCCTACCTAAACTATAGTGGAATCATCATGTTCTTAGCCAACGTTATGTTAGCCTATGTGACGCAGGGCTCGGAGGTTGTAGTGTATGTTGCGATATTATTAATCCTCTTAATTAATGTAATTGGGTGGGTAACAGTGTTAAGGAATCACCAAAAATTTATCACCTCCTACTTTTTCTATTTTATTTTGTACCTTTGCGCTCTCGAAATTTCCCCGTTTGTAATCATTGGTAGTTATCTTAAACAATAGGTTTATATGAAAGTAAAGACAATTTTGGTCTCTCAGCCAGAACCGAAGATGGAGAACTCACCGTATTCGAAACTGATAGATAAAGAAAAAGTTAAGGTTGACTTCAGACCGTTTATTCATGTTGAAAGTGTTGACGCTAAAGATGTACGCCAACAAAAAATAGATTTAAACAACTATACGGCAATTATTTTAACCAGCCGAAACGCTGTTGATCATTTTTTTAGGATTGCTGAAGAAATGCGCTTTAAGGTTCCTGATTCTATGAAATATTTTTGTCAGTCGGAAGCCGTAGCGTACTACTTACAGAAATACGTAGTTTACCGTAAGCGTAAAATTTATGTAGGTAAGCGTAATTTTATAGAAATGGTTCCTTTGTTCAAAAAGTACAAAGGCGAGAAGTTTTTATTACCTTCTTCTGATGCTTTGAAACCAATTGTACCTGAAATATTGGACGGAATTGACATTGAGTGGAAAAGAGCTGTTTTTTACAAAACAGTAATCAGTGATTTATCTGATTTAAGAGATGTGTATTATGATATCTTAGTATTCTTTAGCCCTTCAGGCATTGAATCGTTATTACAGAACTTCCCTGATTTTGAACAGAAAGAAACTAGAATTGCTGTATTTGGCAACTCAACTGTTGATGCTGCTACAACTGCCGGTCTTCGTATAGATATTAAGGCTCCAACGCCAGAAACACCATCTATGACCATGGCACTCCAAAAGTACATTCACTCAGCAAATAAGAAGTAAGAACTCTTATTTAGTAAAATATGAAAACCCTTTGTTCAAATTCATGAATAAAGGGTTTTTTAATGGAATTATACTTTTTGAAAATCTAAAAAGCGTAACGTTGCGGGCCTCCGCGACGGATTTCCTCACTAGCAAAATCTTCAAATTGTTTGAAGTTTTCCCTAAAGGCATTCGTT
The DNA here is from genome assembly GCF_015330125.1 of Zobellia nedashkovskayae. Taxonomy (NCBI): domain Bacteria; kingdom Pseudomonadati; phylum Bacteroidota; class Flavobacteriia; order Flavobacteriales; family Flavobacteriaceae; genus Zobellia; species Zobellia nedashkovskayae. The sequence continues at coordinate 922,521 of NZ_JADDXR010000002.1, forward strand.
AACTTAAAAGCCGTGGTGTAATATGCCTTATCATCGTTCCAAGTAGTCCGCGGACTAAGCACACTTGAAGGTACTCCTGGACATTCCCTTGGTTGCGCTACTCCAAATACAGAGTGAATATGATAATCATCGTAATTATAAAGTCCTAAATCACCGTTTAGAACAGCGTTAATCATAGCACGGGTATACTTTAGCTTCATTCGAGTTCCAACACCGTAAGGACCACCTGTCCAACCGGTATTGACCAACCATACATTAACACCAGCATCTTTCATTTTCTTACTTAGCATTTCCGCATACTTAGCGGGATGCAATGGCATAAACGGGGCACCAAAACAAGCCGAGAAAGAAGGTATAGGCTCTACAACCCCTGCTTCCGTACCTGCAACTTTGGCCGTGTAACCAGAAATGAAGTGATATGCTGCTTGACTAGGTGTTAACTTAGAAATTGGAGGAAGTACTCCAAAAGCATCTGCAGTTAGAAAGAAAATATTCTTAGGATTCTTCCCTATAGACGGTCTTTGCACGTTGTCTATATGATAAATAGGATAACTAACCCTAGTGTTCTGAGTAATTGAAGTATCGGCAAAATCAACATTACCGGCCTCATCCATAACAACATTCTCTAAGATTGCTCCTTTCTTAATGGCACCAAAGATTTCAGGTTCATTTTCTTGAGATAGGTTTATAACCTTTGCATAACAACCACCTTCAAAATTAAAGACCGCATTTTCATTGTTCCAACCATGCTCATCGTCTCCAATAAGTTTTCGGGAAGCATCTGTAGACAAGGTTGTTTTCCCTGTTCCTGAAAGACCAAAGAATATAGCTGTATCACCATCTTTACCAACATTTGCAGAACAATGCATTGGCATGGTATTTTTCTCTACTGGAAGTATAAAGTTCAGAGCTGAGAAAATCCCCTTTTTGATTTCCCCAGTATAACCGGTTCCTCCTATCAAGGCAATTTTTCGTGTAAAGTTCAAAATGGCAAAATTATGCTGTCTTGTTCCGTCTACTTTAGCATCGGCCATGAAACCAGGTGCGTTAATAACAGTCCACTCAGCATCAAAATTCTTAAGTTCTTCCTCCGTAGGACGGATGAACATGTTGTATGCAAATTGATTGGACCAAGGATATTCGTTAATTACCCTGATATCCATCCGGTAATTATGGTCTGCACATGCATAACAGTCACGAACAAACAATTCCTTTTCGTTTAGATAGGCAATAACCTTATCATAAAGTGCATCAAATTTAGCTGGCTCAAATGGAATATTGATGTCACCCCACCATATCTTTTCTTCGGTAATGGCATCTTTTACAATAAACCGATCCTTGGGCGACCTTCCCGTAAATTCACCTGTGTTTACGGCCAAAGCACCAGACGATGCTTTTTTGCCCATTTTCTTTTCTAGCGTGATGGCTTCTAATTCAGAAGGCGATAACTGATAATGCAGATTCTCGTGCGTAATACCGTACGATTTTAAAGAAATAGATTTTTCCATTTTTTAAATAATTGTTAGTTGAGAGTTTATTTTAGACGCTAAAATTATCAAAATAATAACTTTATATACTTATAAATGAGAATTTATTAGTCAAAATGTTTATAAACTCGATGCCCGAATATACTCCACCCAATAATGAGCAGCGTACCTCCAAGTGGCGTTACCAAGCCTATGGCTTTAAAGTCAAAAGCGGTCAGACTATTTGTTGCCAACAAATAAATGGAAAAAGAAAAACAACAAATGCCCACTAAGACAAAATAGAAAATCAACTTTTTACTAGCTTTGGGCAATTGGTTCATACTGCCCAAAACCAATAAAAGCAAGGCATGGTACATTTGGTATTTTACCCCCGTTTCAAAAGTTTGGATAGCATTGCTATCTACTAACTTTTCCAAGCCATGGGCACCAAAAGCACCTAAAATGACCGCAGTACCACCCAATACAATTCCAGTGAAACAAATTGTTTTGTTCATAACTTTTATACTCTATTTTTTTATAAATATAACAATCACTACCTTAGTCAACCGTTACACATACTAAAAGTACAAAACTAAATGTCGCGAAATATACTTGTTATCGGTGCAGGAAAATCTACTTCCTACCTTCTAGACTATTTCCTTGAAAAATCGGAAGAAGAAAAACTTCACCTAACCATTGGTGATTTAAAACCTGATTCTATTTCGGAGGTCATTAGAAATCATAAGAACTGTACCGTAATTCAATTAGACATACAAAATGAATCTGCCAGACAGAAAACTATAAAAAAAAGTGATATAGTGGTTTCTATGCTCCCGGCATTTTTACACAGCAAAATTACCGTGGACTGCCTTGCTTTAGGCAAACATCTTGTAACCGCTTCCTATGTTAGTGATACCTTAAGAGGTTTAGATGAAGCCGTAAAAGAAAAAGGACTTGTCTTTATGAATGAAGTTGGTTTAGACCCGGGCATAGACCATATGAGTGCCATGCAAATCATTGATCGGATTAGAGATCAAGGCGGAAAAATAGTATTATTCGAATCCTTCTGTGGCGGATTGGTAGCTCCTGAGAGTGATAATAACCTTTGGAACTATAAATTCACCTGGAATCCAAGAAACGTAGTGTTAGCAGGACAAGGTGGTGCTGCTAAATTTATCCAAGAGGGTACTTATAAATACGTACCCTATCACAAACTATTTCGTCGTACGGAGTTTTTTAATGTAAAGGGTTATGGCCGTTTTGAAGGTTATGCCAACAGAAACTCGCTAGATTACAGAGAGGCATACGGTCTTGAAGATGTGCTTACTTTATATAGAGGTACTATGCGCAGAACAGGTTTCTCTAAAGCATGGAACATGTTCGTGCAATTAGGCATGACCGATGACAGTTACTCTGTTGAGAATTCCGAAAACATGTCCTATCGTGAATTCACAAACCTATTCCTGCCCTATTCACCCACAGATTCTGTTGAGCTAAAACTACGCCACTATCTTAAAATTGATCAGGATGATAGAATGTGGGAAAAGGTACTGGAGCTAAACCTCTTTGACGACCAAAAAATTATCCCATTAAAAAATGCTACACCGGCACAAATATTACAACATATTCTTGAAGATAGCTGGACGTTAGCCGATTCCGATAAGGACATGATTGTTATGTATCACAAGTTTGGTTATGAGCTAAATGGTAAAAAACATCAAATTGATGCTAATATGGTGGTAATAGGAGAAAACAGAACGTATACTGCCATGGCCAAAACCGTTGGTCTTCCCGTTGCTATTGCGACCTTGGCCATTCTGAATAAAAAAATAACCACTCCAGGCGTTCAAATTCCTATCAAAAAAGAGGTATACGAACCTATTTTGAAAGAATTAAAGTCTTACGGTATCGATTTTAAAGAATTGGAAGTTCCTTATTTAGGTTATAATCCTGACTCTGTTTCCAATGGAGATTAGTCATTACAAACGATTACACCCACCTTTTCCATACTTTAAAATTCAAACAATAATAGCTACTTTTACCATCAATTTGAAACTCAGCTTATGAAACTAGGTAACGATAAAGTTAAAATTGACGGAATTGACAAAAAGATTCTAAGGTATCTTATGGAAGATGCCCGAAAGCCTATTCTTGAAATTGCTCGAAATATTGGTATATCTGGCGCTGCTATTCATCAACGTCTTAGGAAACTAGAATCTTCCGGATTGCTTGCCGGTTCAAAATTTATTATCAACCCAAAAGTAATGGGTTATCATACCATGGCTTACATTGGTATTTACTTAGATAAAGCAATGAGTAACCCTGTTGCTGTAAAACAACTAGAGAAAATTCCTGAAGTCCTTGAATGTCATTACACCACGGGCAACTGGTCTATTCTCATAAAAGTGCTTTGTAGAGACAATGAACACCTAATGCATGTTCTAAACAAAGAAATTCAACAAATAGAAGGTGTTTCGCGTACGGAAACCTTTATTTCTTTGGCGCAACAAATTGATCGACAAATTCAGATCTAATATTTGTATTAAATCTAAATAAGGATTATTTTTGTTCTCAATGGAACGCATTCATTCATCACATTACTATACATTTTTTCAATCCGATAAGGAGAGATGCTTTTATATAGACCTTGGTCAGAAGCTGGTGCGTTTATCATTTTGCCAACTACTTGCCCTTAGGCAAAAGGTTTGGAGCATTAACATTGAAGACCATTTTGACGAGGATGCTAATCCGCATGGGTTCGAAATAGTATCACTTTGCAATAGAGAACACCTTTTTATCTTAAATACACTTGAAATTCTAGACCTTAAAGAGTTGCTTACAGGTGCCTTTTTCTTGCTTGATATTGCTGCCCAGACTCCTTCACTTACCCCTAGAGCGTAGATTTCTTTATTTTTAATCAGTCTAAAATCAGTTATAAATAGGTTAATGCCTTAGTTATACGCACTCTTTTGTGATAACTTTACGTTAAGTAAAGAAAAAGACAATGAAAGATATAGCTAGACAACAAATGAGTATTAAGGTAGAAAGCATGGACATGCTCAATGCCCAAATACAGATGGAAGGTAAAGCATCTGCCTCATATTTAGCCATGGCCTCGTGGTGCGATCAACGTGGTTACAACCAAAGTGCAGACTTTATGTATAAGCAAGCTGCCGAGGAAAGAGAGCACATGATGAAAATTTTTAAATTTGTTAATGATTGTGGTGGTAACGCCATATCTCCTGCCATAGAAAGCACGAATCATGATTTCTCATCTTTAGAGGAGGTTTTTGAAACTGCTTTGAGCCAAGAAATAGATGTAACTAAATCAATTAATAGAATAGTTGCAGCTGCTAAAAAGAACAGCGATTTTGGTGTTGAGAATTTCCTGCAGTGGTTTATTACCGAACAATTAGAAGAAGAAAAAACAATGCGTGATATCCTTGACCTATTTGAAATTATGGGAAGAGATGGTATTGCATTGAAACTTATAGACGAACGCATATCTGCTGAATAAACAATTTTCATGCTAACTCAAGCAAAAAAAGGCTGTCTAAAAATTTCTAGACAGCCTTTTTGTATATTAATAGATTTCGAAAATCAATCCCTACCACCAAGCACTTGCATGCCCCAATAGACCAAAGTGGCCAATGAACCAATTGCTGCAACCAAATAGGTACGTGCAGCCCATTTTAAAGCATCTTCTGAACCTTTATATTCTTCTGGCGTTACCACATTTTTAGCTTTCAACCAAGCTAAGGCACGATTACTGGCATCATATTCTACGGGTAAGGTTATAAAACTGAACAAAGTTGCCATACCCATCATAACAAGACCAGCTACTGCCACCCAGTATCCAAAACCTACACCTGCTGCCGCACCTAACATAAGGCCACCAAAAACAACCCACATAGACATGCCGGAAGTAACACTAACAACTGGTACTAATTTTGAACGCATGGTTAACCATCGGTAAGCTTGCGCATGCTGCACAGCATGACCACATTCATGAGCCGCTACTGCGGCGGCGGCGGCATTTCTTTGGTTATAAACACCTTCACTTAGATTTACTGTTTTATTCTTTGGGTTATAGTGATCCGTTAGCATACCTGCAGTAGAAACTACCTTTACATCACGAATACCATTATCTGCCAACATTTTTTCGGCAATCTCGGCACCACTCATGCCATTGCTTAAATGTACATTGGAGTAAAATTTAAACTTGCTCTTGAGCTTCCTGCTCACCAGCCAGCTTACCAAAGCTATTGCTCCGATTAATATATAATATCCCATCATAATTTTATTCTTTTTAAAGTTTGAATTTAAAGATAATCAAAAACTCTCACCTCGACTGCGCTCATTTCGACTACGCTCAATGAGGCAGCTTTGATTAACAAACGTTTAATTATCTGTTATATTGGAAAGCAAAAACCCCGCCAATTTCTTTTGGCGTGATTTCAGGTAATCATTCTGCCAAAATGTCTATGGGTTATTTGTACTTGAATTTCAATACTAACATGAAGAAAAGAAGACAACCTGTTATAGCATTTGCCAAAGTAACTGGTAGGCTGTTAATCATAAGTCCGTATGTAAACCACAAGACGACTCCTAAAAAAAGAATGAGGTATGTACTACGTGAAATGTCCTTAGTGGACTTATCACGCCACGTTTTGTAGACCTGCGGCACATAACCGGCCGTTGTTAAAACAGCGGCCACCATTCCAAGAATTTCAATCTTATCCATTTGCTATGCTTAGTTGGTGGCCGTATGCCTGATACTTACCCTACGATATTTATAATTTTACCTGGTACTACAATTACTTTCTTAGGCGTACGCCCTTGTAACTGCTGCGCTGTTTTTTTATGGGCCATAACCGCTGCTTCAATTTCATCTTTGCTTAAATCTAAAGGAAGCTCTAGTTTAAAACGCATTTTTCCATTAAAAGAAACCGGATATTCTTTACTACTTTCCACCAAGTACTTCTCCTCAAATTTTGGAAAGTCTACCGTAGAAATTGAACCTTCATGACCTAATTGCTTCCAAAGTTCTTCTGCAATATGAGGTGCATAAGGCGATACTAAAATAGCCAACGGCTCTAACACCTTTCTACTATTACATTTCTGAGCACCCAATTCGTTCACCGCAATCATAAAAGTAGATACCGATGTATTAAAACTAAAGTTCTCTATATCTTCTTCTACCTTTTTAATGGTTTTATGTAAGGTCTTGTAGCTGTCTTTTGATGGCTCATCTTCTGAAACTGCAAAAGCACCTTCTGCACCTGAATGATACAAACGCCAAAGTTTTTTCAAGAAACCATGCGCTCCTGTAATACCTGCCGTGTTCCAAGGTTTGGATTGCTCCAAAGGCCCCAAGAACATTTCATACAAACGCAATGAATCTGCCCCGTATTCCTCACAAATGGCATCTGGATTTACAACATTGTATTTGGACTTGGACATTTTTTCTACCTCGCGAGATACTTTAAACGTTCCATCTTCTTCAGTGATGAATTCTGCATCAGCGTATTCTAATCTCCATTTTTTAAATCCTTCAATATCTAACTCATCCGAAGAATTGACGAAAGATACATCTGCATGTAAAGGCATATCAAAACTCTGCCCTGTCCACAAACGAATTTCGATTTGTGATTCAGGAAACCTCTCAGCCAACTTTTCTCCAACCTTATTTGTCATCTGTTTTACGGACTCAGTTAAGTTTTTGAACTCAGCCTTATCACAACTTACAATTTTGTCTCTAACATTTTTAGAAATAAATACTGGGTTATCGCTTATAACTTTTGATTGAAAATCACTTATCTCCTTTTCATCATAATAACCATCAACAATTATACTCACCTCATATGCAACCTTATAAACAAAAGCACTAGTCCCAGTAATCATCCCCTGATTGATAAGCTTTTTAGCAAACTCATCTTTGGGCACCAAACCTTTATCGAACATAAACTTCTGCCAGAAACGGCTATACAACAAGTGGCCTGTAGCATGCTCACTACCGCCAATGTATAAATCTACATCTTGCCAGTAGTCAATTGCTTCCTTAGAGAAAATTTCATTCTCATTATGCGGATCCATGTACCTATTGAAATACTGCGAGCTACCAGCCCAACCCGGCATGGTATTTAATTCCAACGGAAACACAGTGGAATTATTTATTTCACTGTTGTTTACAACGGTATTGGTTACCGTATCCCAAGCCCAAACCTCAGCATTACCTAATGGCGGTTCTCCTGTCTCGGTGGGTAAATATTTTTCAACTTCTGGCAACGCAATAGGCAGAAATTCTTTTGCAATCATTTGCGGCATACCATCTACATAATACACCGGGAAAGGTTCTCCCCAATAGCGTTGACGACTGAATACGGCATCACGTAATCGGTAATTAATTTTTCCCTCTCCTTGTCCTAATTTTTCCAATTCATAGATTGCTAATTTCATAGCTTTCTTATACGGCAATCCGTTTAGGAAATCAGAATTAGCAATGACCGTTTTATCCTTATCTGCATATGCCTCCTCCGAAATGTCTACGCCTTCAAAAATATTCGGAATAGGAATATTAAAATGCTTCGCGAAGTCATAATCTCGTTGATCACCACATGGAACGGACATTACCGCTCCAGTTCCATAACCCGCCAATACATAGTCCCCAATCCAGATTGGAATAGGTTCTTTTGTAAATGGATGTTCTGCATAGGCACCGGTAAAAGCACCTGAAATAGTTTTCACATCTGCCATACGGTCGCGTTCCGAACGTTTTGCAGTTGCTTCTATATACGCTTGTACCTCAGCTTTTTGGGCTGCAGTCGTTATTTTGGAAACCAATTCATGCTCTGGAGCCAAAGTCATAAAACTTACCCCAAAAATAGTATCGGGTCTGGTTGTAAAAACATCTATTTTTTCATCGTGGTCCTTTACGTTGAAAACTGCTGAAGCTCCTTGAGAACGACCAATCCAATTCGTTTGCGAATCTTTTAATGGTTGTGGCCAATCTACCGTATTCAATCCGTCTAACAAACGCTGAGCATATGCAGAAATACGCATACTCCATTGGGTCATCTTTTTACGGATAACCGGATGACCACCACGTTCTGACACACCGTTTACAATTTCATCATTTGCCAATACCGTACCTAGTGCCGGACACCAGTTTACTTCAGTATCTGCCAAATACGTTAATCTATATTGTAATAATATTTCTTGTTTTTTAACAATAGAGAAAGCTTTCCAATCATCCGCAGAAAAAAATTCTATATCATCGTCACAAACAGCGTTTACATTGGCATTACCATCCGCAGAAAATTTAGAAATCAACGTTTCTATATCTTCCGCCTTATCCGTATCCTTGTTATACCAAGAATTGAATATTTGAATGAATATCCACTGCGTCCATTTGTAATACTCCGGACTAGAAGTACGCACCTCTCTGCTCCAATCAAAAGAAAAGCCTAATTGATCTAACTGCCTTCTATATGTTTTAATATTAGCAGCGGTAGTTACTGCAGGATGCTGCCCTGTTTGAATTGCATATTGCTCTGCAGGCAAACCAAAAGAATCATACCCTTGCGGATGTAAAACATTAAAACCTTTATGCCTTTTGTAGCGTGCATAAATATCACTTGCAATATAACCAAGCGGATGCCCTACGTGCAAACCGGCACCCGAGGGGTAAGGAAACATATCCAAAACATAGTATTTTGGCTTATCGGAATTATTTTCGGCTTTAAACGTCTGGTTTTTGGCCCAAAAGTCTTGCCAATTTTTCTCTATTTCCTTGAAATCGTAGTGCATGCTGATATCTTTCTTTTCAATGTTCGCCAAAAATAAGTTTATTCAATTTACTTTCCTAAATTTACGCCTGTATACGCGATTATGGGCAAGTCTTTTGAACAGTACCAGAAACAAAAATTAATATCATCGTATTTTTCGGTGGTACTGAGTATTGCTTTGGTATTATTTTTACTGGGTATTTTGGGGCTTTTGGTTATCAATACCAAAAAAATGGCAGATCATTTTAAAGAGCAAATCACTATTTCTATCTTTTTAAAGGACGAAGCAAAAGAGTCTGAAATAGACCAACTCCAAAAAAACCTCTTACAAGAAGAACACACTAAAAGTGCTGTCTTTGTTTCCAAAGAAGATGCCGCCAAGCAACATAGTGAGGAAATAGGCGAGGACTTTCAGAATTTCTTAGGTTACAATCCGCTTAAAAACTCCATTGATGTGCAGTTAAGAGCAGATTTTGTTACACCACAAGAAATAGATTCTTTAGCTACCAATCTTGCCAAAAAGACCTATGTGGAAGAAGTTAGTTATGATAAACCTTTAGTTGGTCTGTTGAGCGAAAATGTAAAACGTATCAGTTTTTGGATTTTGATTGCCAGCGGCGTTCTTACTTTTATCGCTATTTTACTTATCAACAGCTCCATCCGTTTGAGCATTTACTCCAAACGTTTTATCATCAAAACCATGCAAATGGTAGGTGCTACAAAGACTTTTATACGTAGGCCTTTTATTTGGATGAATATTAAACTGGGGATTCTAGGTGCCCTAACTGCACTTTTAGCGCTAACGGGAGCATTGTATTATTTAGACCAAAACTTCCCTGAACTAGAGCTTTTTAAAGACCTTGAGCTATTAGGTATTCTCTACGGAGCCATCTTTATTTTAGGAATATTCATCTCGTTAATCAGTACTTTTTTCGCGACACAACGGTTTTTGAACCTCCGAACCGATGAACTTTACTATTAAGAACATCCTAACAATAAACCTTTACGACCATAAACTTTTTTAAGTAGAACTTCGTTAAATTTGCAGCATGGGTAAGAAACAAGTAGAACATACAGGCCAGCAGGATAAACAAGAATTCATTTTTCAAAAAAAGAACTATACCTTCTTTTTTGTGGGTCTTGCATTTATAGCCTTAGGCTTTATACTCATGAGTGGTGGTGGCAGTGACGACCCTAACGTATTTAATGAAGACATCTACAGCTTTAGAAGAATACGCTTAGCACCTACCCTAGTATTAATTGGATTAGGTATTGAGATATATGCCATATTGTTGAATCCTCATAAGAAGAAAAAATAATTTTGGAGACGCTAGACGCAATCATTCTCGGTATCATTCAAGGATTGACCGAATTTTTACCTGTATCATCAAGTGGACATTTAGAATTAGGAAAAGCTATTTTAGGTGACAATTCCGTTCCTGAAGAAAGCCTTTTATTTACAGTTGTACTTCATGCAGCAACCGCTTTGAGTACTATTGTAGTTTTTAGAAAGGATATATGGGAAATTATTAGTGGACTCCTTACTTTTAAATGGAACGAGGAAGCGCAGTTCTCTGTTAAAATTATCATATCTATGTTGCCTGCAGTTTTTGTAGGTCTTTTTTTTGAAGAACAACTGGAAGCCTTTTTTGGCGGTAATGTTCGTTTCGTAGGTTTTATGCTTTTGATTACGGCAGTTCTTCTATATTTTGCCGATAAAGCCAAAGACACCGATAAAAAAGTAAGTTTCAAGAACGCATTCATTGTAGGTGTCTCTCAGGCCATTGCTATGTTGCCAGGTATTTCTAGAAGTGGCGCTACCATTTCTACGTCTGTATTATTAGGTGTTGACAAGACCAAAGCAGCTCGTTTTTCATTCTTAATGGTTGTTCCTCTTATTTTTGGTAAAATAGGGAAAGACCTTATGAGTGGCGACCTTAACTTTGATGGTGGAAATAACCTTGCTATGGGCGCAGGTTTTATTGCTGCTTTCGTAGCCGGTCTTGCTGCCTGTACTTGGATGATCCAATTAGTAAAAAAGAGCAAACTTTCTTACTTTGCCATTTACTGCTTTGTTGTGGGACTGATTGCTATTGCCTACGGGTATTTGGGCTAGACCGTTTCCAGTTATTCAGAACAGAGGTTAATACTTATTTATATGGATTCTCGTACCCAAGAGGACTTTCTTGATGGACAAATATTGCTTATAGACAAACCACTTGGTTGGTCTTCTTTTCAGGCGGTAAATAAATTAAAATGGGCTATTCGCACAAAGTTCAAACTTAAGAAGTTTAAAATTGGTCATGCAGGAACCTTAGATCCTTTGGCAACCGGACTACTTATAATTTGCTCTGGTAAATTCACCAAAAGAATAACAGAACTTCAAGGACAAGCAAAAGAATACACAGGTACCATTACTCTAGGTGGCACAACTCCTTCTTACGATTTGGAAACCGAAGTGGATAAAACGTACCCTACCGGACATATCACGGAAGCACTATTAGATGAAACCCTTCCCCAATTTATAGGTGATATTGAACAACGCCCACCTGTATTTTCAGCATTAAAAAAAGATGGTAAACGGCTCTATGAGTATGCCAGAGAAGGAAAAGAAGTAGAGATAAAACTGAGAAGTGTTAACGTCTCTATTTTTGAAATTACCGAAATGAAGCTCCCAGATGTTAAATTTAGAATTGTTTGCAGCAAAGGCACTTATATTAGATCTTTGGCACATGATTTGGGGCAAGCTCTACAGAGTGGAGGGCATTTATCTGAACTTAGGAGAACCAAAATAGGTGACTATAACGTAAATAATGCCATTGACCCTAATGTATTTGCGGAAAACCTACTGGGAAAAACATCAGAATCATAAAAAGAATACCCTAGCCTTTCCGTTCAACGAATAATTAAAATATTTTTTTAAAATTGTGGTTATATCACTATGACCTTGAACCGTAAACATTTAGCGTTCCTTATTACCTTTTTTTCGATGTCTATTATTGTGTTGGCACTGTACAACATACACTTAGGGCAAGATAAAGAGGTAGACGACTATGTGGTAGAAATGGTACTTGAAGAAGATATTGAAGAGCTTCTTAAAGAAAAGGAAGAATTAGAGAAAGAAAGTCAAAAATTAGACCCGGTAAAAAGCCACATGGCTTATAACGAAACCGCAAAACCAAGCTACGGTAACCCAGAACCTTTAAAAACACTTGAAGAGTTATTAGAGGAAAAAATGGCTGCTGAAAATAGCAATGACCCTAATGAGCTACTTTCTGATTCTGAATACGCAGAGCGCGTAAAAGAATTAAAAAAGAAACGTAAGGAAGCCAAGCAACTGTTAGGCGAAAAAGAGGCTCAAAAGAAAGAATTCACCAATAATTTAGCAAAAAGAAATACATCGGTTTCCTACTCATTAGTAAACCGTAGTAATTATAGATTACCTCCCCCAATATACACTTGTATCGTTGGAGGAAAAGTTGTTGTAAATATTCAAGTAGATGCAATGGGCAACGTTGTGGATGCCGATTACAACTCAAAAAGCTCTGGCACTTCTAACGGTTGTTTGATAGACAATGCCATTGCTTACGCTTATAAAGCTAAATTTAGTTCTGGTGAAAAATCGGTTCAAAAAGGAACCATCACCTACCTATTTCAAGGGAAAGCTCGCTAATACTTCTTTCAGCGTTGATTGCCCTTTATCCTTATTATACCACTGTTGAATTTCCTCTTTAATCTCAGGTAACAATTGGCCATGTTTTGCCTTATGATCTGCTACCAACTTTGCAGCTAGCTTAGGTCTTGGACCCCAATCCGCAAGTACTTCTTGGTTTTCCGCATCCCAAAAAATCAATTTAGGAATAGACATTCCCCCATTAGTCAAGAAACGGTTCATTAAGTCTACATTCTCATCCCTCAAAATCACTTTAAGATCTATATTGTCATTTAACTGTGCCACTTTATTAATTACTGGTAATGCCGGAGCAGCATCTCCACACCAACTTTCGGTTAGGACAATCAGTTGTACTTTTCTATCAAGTTTGGCTATTGCATCTGCATCTTCTGCACTTACTTTTACCGTTTTATCAAAACGCTTCATGCGGCGGTCATTAAGCATCGTATAATTAGCCAAGGCTTCCGTTTGTTCTGGCCCTGTTGCTTTTCCTTCAAGAACTAACTGACTTACCATTGCCCGGTAATCTTCATATGAAATAGCTTGAGAAAGCGCTTTTCCTATTAATTCTTGTGTACTGTTTTCTGTTATAGGTAATGCCATTTTAATCTTCTTTAAAATTTGATAACAAAGTTAACACTCTGCTATGTCTGATTTGGTAACATGGGTCACATTGGTAGTATTTTATTACAAGAACTTACAAACCTCTCGTTCAACTACCTTTTGGAAACGAGAAAATCCGTTATACCATAGTACAACGGACTTTCTACAACTTTATTTATCCTCTTATTTTACTTCAAGAAGTATAAACTGATTCAATTGTGGCCCAAATGCGCTAAAATTATTGTCCGCTACCAACACCAATGAACGATTACCATTTTTTAATACAGGACCAAAAGTGATTCCCTCGATATTATCTACAACTCCATCCGTTAATTGACCTCTAACACTTTCAAAATCGAACAACAACTCCTTGGTCGCTTTTTTATAGTCCGCACCTTTAAGACTATCCATACCACTTAAGTCCGTTGCATCCGAAGCATCAACATTATATATCTTTACGTCGTTACCACCATCTGCATATCCTGTTGAAAAGGAACGTTCCAAGACCAAAAACTTATCTGTATCATATTCTAGAATTTCTACAACGCCGTTTACCGTGAAAGCAGTTTCATCAAACTTTCTAGCAATTGGGTCCAACTCATAAGCAAACTCTTTTCCGAATGCCCCAGAAGTATTTATGAAAGCCATCCGAACCGGAGAATCTGTATCTTCTACCAGTGGTTCTGACCCATCTTCAAAAAGAGGTAATTCCATAGAAGCCCAATAACCAGCTTTGTCAAAGGACACAGAAAGACCCTCAATAACCCCATTGTGTCTTGGGCCACGGTTCTCTTCTTTAGACACCTTGAACTTTTCAGATAATGAAATATTAGATTTATAAGTGCCCTTCATATTCGCTATCCTAATAACTGGGTCTACACCTCCATTAATATTTCCTTCACTTGACCACAATACGCTACCGCCAGTAGTAATCCTAATAGCTTCCGGATCTACTTCACCATCTGCAAAAGGTAGATTACTACCATTCAATAATTCCGTAACCCCATTAATTGTTACATTTTCAAATCCGTTTTCATTAAATTGAATGTCCGCCGTGTAAAACCGAATAGGTGCTTTGGCATCATCACTAATCATGTACCACTTTCCATCTGCATAATCTATTCCAGACAGACCACCAACCTCAGTACCTGCATACATTGAACCATCCGGCAGAACATATTCATCTATATACTGCAGGCTTGTTATGCTCTGATCCTGCATATCTCCATGCCCTATAAAATCATCTATATGCTCACAGGAAATAATTGTTGTGAGAATTAGTAGACCCACAATTTCTAAAGTATAGTTTTTCATTTTTTCATCTATTTTTGGTTCAGCAAGAAGACACATAATTTTTGCAAGAACTTTAACTGGAGATTACGATTAGATTAATCTAGTATTATTTTCATGCTCCATTTGTTAAAGACCTATTACTTCCGACAATCTTAATATTCAACTAACATTACATTAACTATTTAAAAATAGATTTGTGGGTTTCGATAATGATATATGTTGATGAGCTATGAAAAACATCCGTCCACAATTACACAAAAAGCATTCACTTTGCCTTTATGGTTATTTAAAAAAATCAGGGAACCCAGATTTTTTTAGTTCGGTTAAAGAGATTACAGTTTCCAAAAACGAATTCATTTACAAACCTCCTCTTACAGAAAATTACATGTATGAGTTAGTAGAAGGGGTTGTTAAACTAGGTGGTTATTCAGAAACAGGAGAAGAAAACACCTATGATGTAATCTATACAGGCGACTATTTTGGAAACTTAAAATATTTGAATGGACAATTCTTTGAATTTTCAAAAACACTGATAGACAGTAGAATTCGTATTTATGATTTAACCTTCTTTAAAAAAGCTATTATTGAAAACCCAGTTACTTCTGAATGGTTCATTGCCTACCTCCTTAAACGATGGTGTCTAGCCGAAAAAAAATTAGGCCAAGTAAATGAAAGATCAACCCTTCAAAAGCTGGAATTTCTACAGGGTCATTATAATATTAACGTAACCGACATACATGGTGATGAACATATTCTGTATGATTTACTCACTCAAAAAGACAAGGGTGACCTTATCGGGGCCACCCGTCAAACAATTGCCAATGCACTAAAAAAAAAAATCAGTTCTTCTTCTGGGTTAAGATTCCAGGATACAGAATGCCATTTTTAGTTTGAAAGTCTAATTCTAACAATTCGCTAACTACTGGTGCGATATCCTCAAGGCCCATTTTTTCTATTTTCTTGCCTTTGGTGACACCTGCGCCAAATGCAAGAAAACCAGTTTCTATTTCTTTAAAATCAGGAAAGAAACCATGAGTACCTCCTCTTCTTGGGGAAAGTATATTGCCTTTTGTTCCTGATGACATGGCTATTCCGGGTATAGGGGCCAATGCAAGAACTGCATTGGGATCCGCGCCAATAGCATCTAGGTCTTTTCTATCTACTACACGAAACAATTTCTTTATAGAAGGCGGTAAATCATTTAATTTTGCACGGACTTTTGATATCGTCTTTTTGTCATTTTTATCCTTCAACAATAAAAAAGCAGAAGCTCCAGACGTATGAAAAGCGGCTTTCCAATCACCACGGTCATGAGAATCTTCCATCAATCCTTCTTCTACTAACCAAATATTAGGATTCAAAGCAGAATGTACATCAACAAAACCATGATCTCCCGTAACAATAAATGTTGTTTTTCCAAGAATCCCAGCACGATCTGCAGCTTCCATAATTTTTCCTACGGCACGATCAACTGCTGCAATCGCGGTAAAGACCTTTTCGCCTTCTCTGCCCTGTTCGTGTTGAAAATGATCTGTAGCAATTAAATGCAATGTCATAAAGTTCGGCTTATATTTTTCCAAAGTGTAAGCTGCCATTTCGCCCGTTCTGTCTTCTCTGTTCAAGTAATCGCCATTCCAAGTATTATCGTTCAACTTACCCAAGACCGCTATTTCCATCTCTTCTAAAAATCCCTTTGGATTTTCTTTTGTACGCATAGATTCTATTCTACTAACGTCTTTATTGAGAAGCCAAAATTCAGGAATATTATAATCGATTGGGGCACCAACGGAAACCGGCCATATAAAACTGGCATTAGTCTTTCCGGCTTCTTTAACGGCATGCCATAAGGTTTTGGTCTGAATTAATTTACTGTCCCAATACCAACGACCCGTTTGACCTCCTTCTTCAAAAGGACTGTTGTAAAACACACCATGCTCCGCAGGATAGGCACCTGTTATTATAGTCGTATGAGAAGGATAAGTGACGGATGGAAAAACTCCTCTTACACCATCAGCGGCAACACCCTCCCGGACCATTTTCTTTAAATTTGGCGTAGGCCATTTATCCTTTAAATAAAAATTAGGCCTAAAACCATCAACCGAGATTAAAACTACATGTTCAGCCAAGGACTTCTCTTGCGCCTTTGCAAATTGCGCCATACATAGAAATAAGCATAGCGAGTATAAAATAGTATTGTTTTTCATGTCTTAGATTATATTATAAAAACTAGAGGGTCCAAAGGATTTTTGAATCCCTCTAGATTGAGAAAAAAAATGATTAATTAAATGTATACCGTAGTCCAAGTTGCAATCTCCAAGGTGTACCGTTAATAGGTTCTGTACCTGCACCCGTTTGCACTGAGTAATCATATCCTTGAGTTGCTTGATCAAAGCCGTTGATTCTCATAAAGTCAATTCTACTCCCATAATTATTTGTACTGCCCCAGTCCTTGTTCAGCAAATTCGCAAAGTTGAAGATATCTACAGATAATTCTAGACCTTGTTTTTTGTTTTTGCTCTCAAATCTTTTTTGTAGTCGTAAATCAATATTGGCAGCAAAAGGGTTCCTACCACCATTACGCTCCGCAAAACCTCCGTAGCTATCTCTTAAATATTCTTTAAAATTTTCTGAGGTATCAGGGTCGTTCAATATTTGATTGTAACCATCAATTACAGACTGTGGGGTGCTTGGGTCGTTTGGGTCAAAAATGTAGGCAATATCATTTCTCAAAGTAAAATCACCGTTTGCACTTGTATTATCATCTACATGAAATGAATACCTTGTACCTCCTTGGCCAATTATTGTTGCCCCCAAAGTGAAACCTTTCCAAGTTGGAGTGGCCCCGTTCACTACCATTTTTGTATCAAAGTTATTATCTGAAAAACCATAGTTCAAATCTCGCGGGTCTCCTTCTACGGGAATAAATGTAGAAGTATTTGCAACACAGCAATTATATGACGAATTATCTTTAGAACGATTGAAAGTAATGCTGGCATTTAAATAACCATCTTGACCTATCTGCGCGGCACCTTCAATTACAAGGGCTACATTATCTAGAACCCCATCAGAAGAGAACACCAAAGTTCTACCTACTTGATCAGAAATTCTTGAATTGGTCCAATCCGTACCTCCATTTTCAGAAATGGTATTTGCAGGAACAAAAACCTCTCTACCCTGAGGAGTTACAAAATAAGGTTCCATAACCAAGTTGGCTTCTTGATAGATGTAGTTGTTACTGGTATGACTGTATAGCGCGTTAAAACCCAAACTGTATCTTTCACTAAAAAAATGGGTATAGCTCAAGTTTGCTTTATAGATTGTGGGAACCTGAAAATCTGACCCAACAGTATTGATAGTTGAAAAAGGAGTGACCCCAGCCGGCACACCCGGTACCGTATTGGGATCATTACGATATGACTGAAAGTCTGGTGTGGGCACATTTGCTCCCGTAACATCAATTGCTCCTAAAAGTGTCCCGCTATTTTGAATATTGTTCACTTGTGCGTAATAGTGCGGTTGAGAAGAGAATATACCTCCACCAAGTTTAAAAATATCGGAATTCTGCCCTTTCAAGTTATATGTTAGTTGAAATCTGGGCTGAATATTATTATAATCATCTAATTTTTCATCTGTACGGATACCCAATTCTTGAAAAACTACCGGGTTGAACTCAGCTTCGTCCAAAAACTTAGTCGCATCCCAACGAACACCCGCAACTAAATTTAGATTAGGTGTGATATCGGTTTCTACTTGGGCGAATAAAGAAAGATCTAATACAGTCTGCTTTACAATAGGAAGACCTTGTAGAGGTACTTCTCTAGCATATCTAGATGCGATTTGATTTTCAAAATCATCTAAAGAATCAAAGAAAAAACGCCCGTTTTGTTCATTAGAAAGTAAGGTCTCCAAATTGGTGATCATATTATCCGTACCAAAAGTAAAGTTGTAATTATCAGTGTTCACATATGTAGTATTTGTAAACTGAATTTGGTTCTCCTGATTAGTTTCAGGTGTAAAACGCTGACCTCCCAACTGAACACTTATCGTTCTATCATTTCCATTTGGTAATGCAGATGAAACCTGAACAATAGCACGCGGAATATTAGATTGAGGCAACTCAAGGTTGGGTGTAAAAGCCCTTTCTGCATGTTGATACTGAAACTTAAACTCATTGGTTACCTTAGAGCTGAACATAGAGCGTAATGATAGCATAATACTATTCTCTTGCGACTCAAAATCAGAATATGACTCGGCTACGTCAATACTAGAATTATCATTTACACTAAAAGGGTTTTCCCATTTGTTATAAAGGTTTCTAATTGTTAAACGATGCTTATCATTAATCTGCCAATCTAATCTTAAAAAGAAGTTATTAGCTTCGGTCTCCCTATCGAACTGACCTACTTGTTGTGAATCACTTAAACCATAAACTTCGCGACCAATGTTTAAAAACCGGTCTAAATTAGTTTCAGTAATACCCAGCCTGTTCTCATCATCATCGTTCTGGATTTCGGCTATACTTACCGGTTCACCCGCATCTTGTCTTTCAAAAACCGCGAAAAAGTGCAGCTTATCCTTTATAATAGGACCACCAATACTTAACCCATACTGAGAGTTATAAAAATCAGCATCACGTTCTTGCCCTTGTATGGTATATTTACTCTGTAATCCGTCTGCGCGATGGTAGAAAAAAGTACTTCCGCTAAATTCGTTAGTACCCGATTTGGTAACTGCCGAAATTGAGCCTCCACCCTGTCTACCTTCGGTAACGTTATAATCATTTGTTGATACTTCAAATTCACGAATCGCCTCTTGTGAAATCGTATAAGGCCCACGGCCTATTTCACCGGCGGTTAAGGTATTTCTAGCATTCAGCCCGTCTATAGTAACATTAGTAGAAGTTCTACGTTGTCCGCCTAAATTAATACTACCAGCCCCTTGTAAGGGAGACAAACTGGTTAATCCGGTAAAGTTTCTACCTTCCGTCGCCAGTTTTTTGATCTGGCCTGCGCCAATCTTCGTAGACGCACCCATTTGTTCAATTCTCTTATATAGGCTGTTTGACGAAACAATAACCTCATTTAATGCAGTAGAAGATTCTTGTAAGTCAAAATGCACCGTGAGAGCATCTCCCAAATTTAATGTAAAACCCTCTTGCTTAACATCTGCAAACCCCAGGTAACGGGCAGTTATTTCATAAGGCCCACCTAAAGGCAATTGTAAAATTCTAAAACTCCCGTTTTCATTAGTAATAGCCCCCGAAACAAATCCTGTGGCCTTATTTTTCAAAATGATTTCGGCTCCTAACAAGGGCTCTCCAATATCATCTTTAACCGTGCCGCTCACCGAAGCATTAGTTGCTTGACCAAACGACATGTGCATTGCTCCAAAAATCAGGAACATGGTCATTGTACCTAGATAATTTAAATAATTTGTTTTCATTTTTGTTCTGTGGTTTTTATAAAATTTAAAGGCGCAAAATTACCTTTAACCTAAACCTACCCATGTTAGTTTTTAACATCAGCTTTCTTCTTAACCTTAAGTTTGTGATTTAATAATATTGAGTAATTAATAGCCAATTGAATCGTCTGCATCCGTAACCTTTTGGTCATAAAGACGTATTTTTATAACTCAAAAATTCTACATGGAAAAACAAAGATGCGGTTGGTGCAAAGGCGATACCCTTTATGAAGCCTATCATGATGAAGAATGGGGCTCACCCGTAAAAGATGATGATTTACTTTTTGAGTTTTTGGTTTTAGAAACCTTTCAAGCAGGTTTAAGCTGGATTACCATTTTGAAAAAACGCGAAAATTTCAGAAAGGCGTTTGATAATTTCGACTATAAGAAAATAGTAACTTATGAAGAGGATAAAATTCAAAAATTGCTCCAGGATGCTGGAATTATCAGAAACAAATTAAAGGTTCGTGCAACAGTTTCCAATGCTTTAGCGTTTATAAAAGTGCAAGATGAGTTTGGAAGTTTTAGCAACTATGCTTGGGGATTTGTAAACGAAACACCCTTAAAGAATAGTGTTGAAGATTACAAAACTGCCCCTGCAAACACAGAACTTTCCGATACACTCAGTAAGGACCTAAAGAAAAGAGGTTTTAAGTTTGTGGGCAGTACCGTGGTCTATGCATTTATGCAGGCCGTGGGCATGGTTAATGACCATGAAATTTCTTGCTTTAGGTATAACGAAGTATAGTTGAAGCTAATTATTTTAGAAATTTAAGTGTATGAATTTAAAATCTGTTTCTTTTTTCATCTTATTTACTGTCTTTATTACAGGCACGGCTATTGCCCAAATAAAGGACGAGCGTGAACACCGTATCAGAAAATCTCAATTTCCAGAAAATGCACTTCTTTTCATACATCAGAAGCTTGTTAACGCCAAGCGCATACGCTTTTACAAGGAAATTGATGGTAACAAAATTAGTTACGAAGCAAAATTCAAAAAAGACCGCTTAAAGTACAGTATAGAGTTTAACCCAGAAGGAAAACTTGAAGACATTGAAATTGTGATTAAGTCACTAGACATACCTAACGATGCCTATGCCAAGATAACGACGTATTTAGAAAACAATTTTAAAAAATACAGGGTACGAAAAATTCAACAACAGTATCTTTCTGATGGTGTAGATGTAGATAAAACCTTAAAAAATGCTTTTCAAAATTTAATGCTACCTTCTATTAAATATGAGTTTATTATTGACGGAAAGAATGATAAAGGCTTTGAAGAATTTGAAATACTCTTTGATGCCGACGGCAAATTTGAACTGATCAAAAAGTCTTTACCTCCAAACTATGACCACGTACTTTACTAGAACGGCCCTCCTCATTTTTGGTCTTCTTTTGAGCAGTTTTGGTTTCTGCCAAGAAAATACAACAGGCTATTTTCAGCCAGATATTTCATTGAATTACAAGGTTAGCGCCAATTACTCACATAATTTTAAGATTGCCCAGCGTGCTTATATTTACGAAGATGATCTTCTTTATCGCGTAAAACAACTTGATATTTCGCATTTTTCGACAGTGAAAATCGGTTTTGAACAAAGTTTAGCGCTTGGTCTACAATACCGTTTTAGAGATACTTTTGATGATAACGGAGAAAATGAACTACGAATAACCGAACAATATAAACTTTCGCGAGTTTATGAAAACTTAACCATAGGAAACCGTTTTAGGGCAGAGCAGCGTATTAGTCTTTCATCAACCACTCATCGGTTTCGATATCGTTTATCTATTGAAGTCCCATTAAAAGGTGAAAAACTTGACATTGGAGAGCCCTATTTTTCAGCCTCTACAGAAAGTCTGTTAAGTATTGCCAAAAGTGAGAAACCGATATATGACCAGCGACTTACATCACACTTGGGGTGGTTACTGAACAGAGAAACCAAGTTAGAGGTTGGCGCAGAGTACCGTGCAGAAAATTACACCCAGACCACAGAACATATTTTCTTTTTACTAACCTCCCTTATTTTCAGCCTGTAATATTGTAATGAATTCACTACGTGGTATTTCTTCTGCACCTAGACTCTCAAGATGGTCCGTATGTATTTGGCAATCGATAAGTTTATAGTCCTTACCTTCCAACTCTTGCGCCAACTTAATGAAGGCGAATTTAGAAGAATTACTTACGGTACTGAACATACTTTCACCACAAAAAATGGTCCCAAGGTCAATACCGTAAAGTCCACCTACGAGTACGTCATTTTCCCAAACTTCATAAGATGTTGCAAACCCATTTTCATGCATTAGCAAATAGGCATTTTTCATTTTTTGGGTAATCCAAGTGCCATCTTGACCTTCTCTTTCTATACTGGAACAGGCATCAATTACCGCCTCAAAACAAGTATTTTTTGTTAATCGAAAACGACCATCGCGCATTACTTTACGCATGCTTTTTGATACTTTTATTTTATGCGGATATAGTACCATTCGTGGATTGGGGCTCCACCATAAAATTAGGGCATCATCATTAAACCACGGAAAGATTCCGCTTTTATAAGCCAACAGCAATCGTTCTACAGATAAATCTCCACCTGCAGCCAAAAGGCCTTCGTAATTTGCATTCTCTACAGAAGGAAACACTATTGCGTCAGATAAAATAATTAATGAATTCTCATGTTCGCGGTCCACTACTTTCTGTTTTTAAAATATTTCAAAAATAACAAAAGCCCCTTTAGGTATCCATACCTAAGGGGCTTTTCAAATTTTCATTAATCGATTATACGCTTAGAAAGGCAAATCGTCGTGATCTTCTTCGTTAAGATTATCAGCTGGCTGAAAAGCTTCTGCTGGTGGCACAGGAGGCATTCCTGCTGCACTCTGCTCAGTCTGCACACCTTCAATTCTCCAACCTTGGATAGAGTTAAAGTACTTCACCTCACCTTGTGGATTGGTCCATTCTCTACCTCTTAAGTTGATGCTTACTTTTACATCCTGACCAACTTTAAAATTGTTTAATAAGTCCGTTTTATCCTGTACGAACTCTACCATTATATGTTGCGGATACTGCTCATCTGTAGTTAATACAATCTCGCGCTTTCTGAACCCATTGTTACCAAATGTTTGGGTTTCTCCTACCATCTTTACTTTTCCTTGAACTTCCATGATTATGAATTATATGTGCACTAATTATTTATAGGGATAAAATTACTTTTTAAACTATAAATCACCTAGAAAAATAAGCAGAAGTTATTAAAGGTTATTAGCTATAGTTTATAAAAAAACTTCACTCCTAGAGTAGGGTTAGGCCTAAAATCGCTCTCCTCTTTTTCATATATAGTCGTAAATCCATGTCTGGGGCGCTCCGCGATTCCTTCGCGGGCATTCACCAAATTCCCGAACGTAACATCTTTAAATCGGAAACCAAGACCTCCATAAAAATTGAATCCAAAATGACGACCTAAATTTAAGAACAGCCCAAATTTTAGGTGCATCCCGTATTTTTGGCGATTAAAATCGGCCTTGTCATAAAGAAAATCCACTCCATCTTTTCGCTGGTACCCATCGTTCAACAATGTAATTGATTCATCTATGTAAAAAATTTCGGCAGAGATGTATTTAGGCGTTCTTGAACCCTTCCCTAATCTATAATATATTTCTGGCCGCACTTCAAAGAGTGTTCCATCTTCAGACTCTCTTTGTGAAAATAGACCTGTTCCACCCCCCACACCAAGGTCAAGACCAAGTTTCCAATGACCTTCTATGTGTTGAACATAGCCCACACGTAATCTGGGCGAATAAAAATCTAATAGAGAAAGCGGACTGAAAGTGAGGTACGAATCAGTATCAGGGCTCTTTTTTCCGTCATCCTCTTGTGCAATCATATGTTGCACGGAAAAAGAAAAAATAATAAGTACAAGCACATGAGTTCTCATAAGGTTTGTCGGTTTTTAGTTTATTCCAGTTTTAACCAGAACACTTCCCAACCGCATAAACCCTACTAAAATACTGGTTTTCCAGTAGTTCTACTCCGCCAATAATACCTTCCAAGCAGAAAGCACATCATTCTGTTGTAAAAGCTCTTTTGCTTTTAATTCTAACGGTTCCCTCTCACCTCCACTTATAATAGATCGTATTTCTATATGTGATGAAATAAATTCTTCTACAGCTTTATGGTCAGGAATTTCTTCCACATTACCTAACATACCCAAATCATTACCCGTCAAAACCTTGCTTAAACGTATATGCTCAGGTATCTGATCAATTCCAATACCCAAAGAAGACAAAGGTTTAGGCACTTCAAAAAGACCTAAATTGGCCCTGCTATACCAATTACCGCCCATACGAGCTACTTGATCTATCTTACGTTGATCAATAGCTCCATTTTCGTCTAGAACGTCTGGATCAACGTGAACTTTCACAACCTCGGCAAATATTAAATTGCCTGCTCCACCTTCACGGCCTAAGGCTTCAACCTTAGTTACTTTACATTCAAACTGTACCGGAGACTCTGCAACTCTAAAAGGTTTTACAATATCTGAACGCAACATCGTTAATCCAGATTTTTTAAATTCATTTACATCCTTTCCGTACTCGGTACTTGACAAGGACATTTGCTGTACCATCTTATAATTGACAATATTTATAACCACTTCCATGGTCAACAATACATTTTGTAATGTATGTTTTGTAGTATTATCTCGCACCCTACGTGCTGGAGAAAAAATTAAAATTGGAGGGTTAGCACTAAACACATTAAAAAAGCTAAAAGGCGATAAGTTGGGATTACCTTTTTCATCTACTGTGCTCGCAAATGCAATTGGTCTTGGACCTACAGCCCCTAAAAGATAACCATGTAATTGCGCGGTAGAAACCGCCTCTGGAAGTATTGAAATCATTTCTTTTGCCATAGTATAAAGGTAAGGAAATTGGGTGCATTAAAAACACCTCCACAAACGGGATGTGCTGCATTTTCCTCATATTTACGTTATCTTTGATTAGTTCTTCCTATAATGAATCGTAGGCTCGAACCGATTCTTAAAGTTATCCGGATGAATTTTAATCCTAAGAACAGGTCTTCCAATCTTACTTTACTCATTGCATCATTTGCTATTGTGAGTCTCATCTTATTGAACACTAATAGTTTTTTTAAAAAATTTAAGGAAGAAGAGCGCCTAAAAATGGAAATCTGGGCCACGGCGCAATCAGAATTTCAACAATCTTCGGAAGATGCAGATTTGGGAAACCTTCACCTTAAAGTTTTTCAGAACAACACCTCTACCCCAATGATCTTGGTGAATAAAGATGGATCTGTCAAAACCAATAATATAGACCCAGAAAAGAGTATTGATTCTGTTTATGTACAACGACAGATACTGAAGTTTCAAAGTGAGAACATTCCCATTTCCATTGATCAGCAAGGAGAACATTTAGCCACCCTATACTACGGAAATTCTGAGGTTCTGAATAAACTAAAGTATTACCCCATAGCCCTTTTGCTTATTATATTTCTATTCGCTGCGGTAATTTTCTTCTTCTTTAAAACCAACAAGGCCTCGGAGCAGAATAAAGTATGGGCCGGTATGGCCAAGGAAACCGCTCACCAAATTGGCACGCCTCTTTCTTCTTTGCTAGGGTGGAACGAACTTTTGAAAACGGAAAATATCAATCCAGAAATCACAAAAGAAATAGCGAAAGACATTACTAGGCTTGAAACTATTACCGAACGCTTTTCTAAAATTGGGTCGTTACCCAAATTAGACACCTATGATATTGTTAAAGAGACCAAAGATGCTTATGAATACCTTAAATTGCGAAGCTCTAAACTCATAGAATTCTCTTTCACTTCAGATGAGGAAGAAATTCCTGTGATGCTTAACCATACCCTTTTTAACTGGACCATAGAAAACCTTGTTAAAAATGGAATTGATGCAATGAAAGGCAAGGGAAGCATTCATATTAAAATCATTAATGAAGGCAAACAGGTTCACATTCAAGTTTCGGATACAGGTCATGGAATACCAAAAAGTAACTTCCAAGCCATTTTTAATCCGGGGGTAACAAGTAAAAAAAGAGGTTGGGGTTTAGGTCTTTCATTGGTCAAAAGAATCGTTGAAGAGTACCATAAGGGGAAAATAAAAGTACTTTCGTCGAATAAACAGGGTACAGTTATGCAACTTACTCTAAAGACACTAAGTTAGAAGGTTCAATTGAGAGGATAGTGTAATTTTATATTTTTGATACGCAGTAAAATGGCAAATGAAAAGTTAGTGATTATTAAAGAGGCAGACTTGACAAACAATTGTCCGGAGTGTTTTAGTCAAGATTTAAAGCTTTCATTTTATCAAAAGCACAAGCAAGGCAAACTTTTCAATTCCATCACCAATGAAGTTACTTACAAAATTGTCTGCAACAAATGCGGAACTGATATCTACCCCGTAAGTTGGACAGACGATATTGAGCGAAGCTTTAAATACTACCAAAAAATGGTGGTGCCAGATAGAAGTACGGTAACATTTACCTCCTTATTCTGGATACTTACCCTTTTATTAGTTGCTGTAGTGGCTGCAGGTGTTTATTTCTTGCTGCAATAAGATTATTAGAGTGCGGCTATAATCTTAGCAGCCGTCTCCTTAAATTCTTCTTCCGAAAGCGAAACCTTATGTTGAAAAGTTGCATCCTGCATATTGGTAAGCGGAATAAGATGTACATGAACATGAGGCACCTCTAAACCAATAACGGTCATGCCCACCCTTTTACACTCAATAGAAGTCTCTATAGCTTTCCCTATTTTCCGCGAAAAAGCCATAAGACCCATATATGAATCCTCATCTAGGTCCATAATCTTATCTACCTCTTTTTTAGGAATACACAAGGTGTGGCCTTTAGCATTTGGATTGATGTCTAAAAAAGCAAAATAATTGTCGTCTTCCGCTATTTTATAACAAGGAATTTCGCCGTTAATGATTTTTGTGAAGATAGAGGCCATAACTGATTTTTTTTAAGCTCTTGTAATCTCTAAGATATCAAATTTCAAAGTACCATTTGGTACCGTTATCTCTGCTGTTTCACCTACTTTTTTTCCAAGTAGACCTCTACCGATAGGAGAATTAACGGATATTTTTCCTGTCTTAATGTCGGCCTCACTTTCAGCGACCAACGTATACTTCATTTCCATGCCGTTATTCTGGTTCTTCAACTTTACGGTTGACAAAACCAAAACTTTAGATGTGTCTAATTGCGACTCATCTATAAGACGTGCATTAGATAGGGTTTCCTCCATCTTTGAGATTTTCATTTCCAACAGACCCTGTGCTTCTTTAGCAGCATCATACTCGGCATTTTCAGACAAATCGCCTTTATCCCTGGCTTCGCCTATTGCTTGAGAAGCTCTTGGACGCTCAACATCTTTAAGATAGTTAACCTCGTCCCTTAATTTTTGCAATCCTTCTTTTGTATAGTAAGATACGTTACTCATGTTAAACTCATTTAATAATCTTGTAAAATAGGAAAATCCTCTGCACAAGACGATATATAACCGACTATTTTTAGAGAGGATTTAACGCAAATATACATAAATTTTGATCACTTTTGTTGGACGTATTTTAAATGATAATCCCCGTATGAAGCATTTTTGGAGTATTCTTCTTGTCCTATTACTGTTATCGTGTAGTAATGATGGCGTAGTCCGCAATCCTTATATACAAGAACTTGGGTTTCGGTTTGATATGAATCTAAATTTACCTCTTTATAGTGGCCTAACCAATCTGGGAAACGTAGTATATATAGACAATTCCGGAATAGGCAATAGAGGAGTATATGTTATTAAATCTAGTTTTGACCAATTCCGAGCGTTTGAAGCAAGTTGTCCAAATCACGTACCCAATGAATGCTCTACTATGACCTTAAACGGGCAGAACGTTACTTGTTCTTGCGAAGACTATGAGTACAGCCTTTTTACCGGACAATTACTGAATCGGCCAGATGATGGAGAAAGATATTACGACATGCTAGAATACCGTGCTACACAAAGTGGCAACATAGTTTTGATCACGAATTAGACTAAGTCTATTCATTTCGATACCTGTCCATAATTACCTTAAATAATTCTCCCGTACTAGGCGGCGTGTAGGATATAGCATTTGCACCAGCTTCTATTGCTGCTAATATAGTTTCATCACTTTTGCCTCCTGTAGCAATTATTGCCACCTCATCATCAATATCCCGTATGCGTTTTATGATGTCTGCAGTTTTTCCTGCTCCTGAAACATTAAAAACATCAATACCAGCCTTTATCCGCCCCTTTATATCGTCTTTTTCCGAGACAATGGTAATGGTGACCGGAATGTCTATTTTATCCTTTAACTGTCTAATAAGGTCATTAGGCGCCGGTTTGTTCAGTACTACGCCCAACGCACCTTGAAAATCTGCATGAACTGCCAATTCAACCGATCGGTTACCTGTAGTAATTCCACCTCCTACTCCGCAGAAAATAGGCTTATCTGCTGCCAAGATCAATGCATTGGAAATAGTGGGCTGCGGTGTAAACGGATATACAGCAATAATGGCGTTGGCGTTTGTATTTCGAATAATGGCAACATCTGTACTAAAGAGAAAAGACTTCAGCAATTGTCCAAAAACACGAATACCCGAGCATTCGTCAATAATCTCGGGAACAGCAACGATATTCTTGCGCAGCTTGCTACCAAAAGCAGGTACTTTCTTCATATCGATTAATTGTATTAGTAGTGAATTTGTTCTTTAGAACGATTTGGCGATAACTTGAATTATAGGTTACCCAAAATACTATCCATTACCCAACTGGTATGTAATGCCGTTTTTCCGGTTGATGGATGAGTCTGTTTCCCAAATAAATCTTTCTTCAAGTTTTCTACATGGAATTTTTGAACATGTTCAGGGTGCTCAATGAAAAGCCTTTCTTCACCTTTATCATTTAACAATACAACATTGGCCTCTTCAAAAACTGCGAAACTAATTTTACCTTTGCTACCGTAAATCTCAACTAAGTCTTCTCTTTGGTGAGTGCCAAAATCCCATGTGCCGGAACCTGTAATTCCTTCTTCGTGAAGCCAATGTCCCGTAATGGCATCTTTAGCTGTATAAAGCCCTTGTTGATTAACAGCCGTACCAGAAGCATTTTTAAAATTGCCCAATAAATATGCGAAGAGATCTAGTCCGTGACTAGCCAAATCATCAAAATAACCTGCAGGAGCCACTTTAGCATCCGTACGCCAATTGTATTCCCCACTCAAATCTATATCGCTAGGTGGCTTACCCAAAAACCAACGAATATGGCGTACTTGTCCAATTTTATTAGCATCTAACCATTCCTTCACCTTTAAAAAACGAGGTAACGATCGGCGATAATAGGCAACAAATAGTGGTAAATTTTTCTTTGCAAAGGCTTGCTCGATCTCAAGACTATCAGCATAACTCGGAGCCATTGGCTTTTCTATACAACAAGGCTTACCCGCTGCGACAACTTTTAGTGCGTATAGCTTATGACTATCAGGAGGTGTAGCTATATAAACCGCGTCTACCTCATCATCATTTATAAGTGCATCGGCATCTGAATAGTACTTAGAAACACCATGTCTTTTAGCATAATCTGCCGCTTTCTCCGCATCACGGCGCATTACAGCCACTACTTCAAAACCATCTGTTTTTTGATAGGCAGGTCCGCTTTTAATTTCAGTTACATTACCGCAACCTAAAATACCCCAGCGGATTTTTTTTCTTTCTTCCATACTGTCGTCCCTTTGAATCCGTAGTAAAAATAACGGATTTAAAGACAGCTTCTGAGGACGGATGAAACTAATTCAACAAGTTTTTAACCCAATCAAATTCTAACAAAAAGATTAAAACCTAACGGTTGCTCCTAATAGAAAATTGGTTCCTGCTTGCGGATAATAGCCAGCTCCCTCAAAAGTTTGAACCGATCCAGAAGAATCATCATCATACGTATAGAAATAACCATTGGAAACTATATCCTCATCAAAAATGTTATTTACTAAACCAGATAAAGTGATGCTCTTAATTACGGACTTGAAATTAATGACATACTGTATATTTAAATCCGTTTGAGAGTAGGCATTCAACACAGAATTTTCTGAATCTATATTTCCCATATACTGCTCACCCACATATTTAGACAAAGCAGATATTTGAAAATTCTTAACTGGCGAAAAAGCCAAACGGTTACCTATGACAACATTAGGAGAATACGCAATATTGGTATTCCCTAAATCCTGAAGCACTCCATCTCTTTCAAAAAAGAACTCTAAGTTTTTATTAGAACTGACAGCAATGTTCGGTTGAATTTGCCATTTTTCACCTAGAAAGATATTAGCGTCCAACTCAATACCGGCACGGTAGCTATCCCCAACATTTGCTCTTAACGGAGCACCAACATCGTTAAGCCCCCCGGTTAGAACCAATTGGTCTCTATACCGCATATAATAGGCATTGGCATTCAACTGAAAGGCATTGGAAACATAACGCCAACCCAGTTCAAAATCATTCAATTTTTCAGGTTTTGGGCTACCGCTCTCATAATCATTTCTATTAGGCTCTCTATTGGCAACGGCATAACTGAAATAAAAGTTATTATTTGCGTTCAAGTCAAAAACAACACCTGCTTTAGGATTAAAAAAGTGAAACGTATCATCTACAAGTCCCGTTTCTTCTCCATTTGCCAAATAACCAACTCTTCTGTATTGCAAATCCCCAAAGAGACTCCACTTATCATTTAAGCCATAATTTGCCTTAGTGTAAAAATTAAAATCCGTTTTATTAGAATCGTCTTCGTAATACCTGTCACGAATCTCACTATCAGTAGCGTAGCGCGCCCAAATAATCTCACCAAAGTGATCACCTTGGTAGGAGTTCCAGCCTCCTCCTAAAATAACATCTAAACGGTCTTTGGTATAGTTTGCAGAAAAAACCGCCCCATAAAACTTGTTATCCAACCATCTGCGTCTAATTAAATCTGTGGTGTTTATTGAATCCCCGTTCACTATAATAGACTCAAAACCGTAATCGGCAAAATCCTCATCTTCTTTATACTGTTCAAAAAAGCCGCTTCCTTTTGTAAAATGAAGCGCTACATTAGAACTCCAATTGTCGGAAAGCTTTTGATTCCAAAGAAATTGTGCGTGGTTTTGTTTGTAGTCATCCACCTCATTGTCATAAAACCGGTCTACACCATTTTCATCCGTATAGGCCCCTGCAGAATTATAGGTTCTATCCTCCACTAAAGTTGTACCATCAATACCATTCCAAGATTGATAAGTAACTTCATGACCACCAAAGAGCAATGCTTTTAATTGTGTTTTATCATCTGTGTAGGCCGCTTGTAAAAAATAGGAATCCAAATTTGAAGAAGCTCTATCTACATAACCATCTGAAGTTATTCTAGACAATCTCCCTGAAATTTCAATATGGTCATTTAATAATCCTGTACTAAATTTGATATTATTACGAAGTGTTTTAAAACTACCTACAGAAGATGAAATTTGGGCAAAAGCTTCATCTGCAACAGCATCCGTCAATAAATTGAGACTAGCACCAAAAGCTCCGGAGCCATTGGTAGATGTACCCACACCACGCTGTAATTGCAAACTTTCCGTAGAGGAAGCAAAATCTGGCATATTCACCCAAAAGGTACCATGAGATTCAGAATCGTTATAAGGTATACCGTTAATAGTCACATTTACGCGGGTATTATCACTACCTCGCACACGAATACCAGTATAACCTACACCGGCACCGGCATCTGAAGTAGTTACTACCCCTGGTAAAAAGTTCATAAGAATTGGAATATCCTGACCTAAATTACGAGAGGCAAATTCTTCTTTTTTTAGATTTGAAAAAGTTACGGGAGTTGCATTATTGACCCTAATAGCCGAAACAAAAACCTCATCTAGGTTTATTTTTTTTCCGGTAACGGAATCAATTTCCTTTTCTTGAGCGGATATCTGACTGGTAATCCCTAAACTGACCAAAAACATTACAAAGTACTTCATTCGTATACGTTAGCTACGAATAAAAGGGGCATTATTCTTATTTTTAAATTGAATTTTGTCCGATTGCGGACAGGCATAAAAATTCCAAGAAGTGAAAAATCACTATCCCTTGGCAGCATTACCCGCCCAGGTTCATTGGGTATAATCTCAGCTTATCTTGAATTTAGTTTAAACATTACTCCGCCTAACCACAATTACAAGAGTTCGCACCCCTTTGAGATTTGGCAAATATAGGTCTAGCCTTTTACATTTCATAACTAATTCAATCAAAAGACCCACTACAGGCGGTCTTTGAGATATATGAGTCAAACAATTAACGGTTATTTATAAACCCTATCAGCTTTATATACGTATTTTTAGAAACACTTTTTGTGCAACACAAGAACATGGTAAACGCTTCTAATAAATCGAAAAACAAGTTCACCTTAAAAATTGTCACTAGCTACCTTATTTTGGCACTATTGGCAACAAGTGTCGGCTATTTTGTCTATACAGAAATACAGACCTATATTTCTACTGAGGCCTCTGATGTAAACGATGAAAAGCTGCTACGCACAAGCTCATTGATGACTAATCTTTATGAGGCAGAAAGTCTATCAAAATTGGCATTGCAAAGCAACGAGAAAGTGAATTTTGATGGGTACGCCCTCAAAATTGATTCTATTCAGGTAGAAATAGATACTTTGAAGCAGCTTATGTTAGGTGAAGAGCAGAAAAGCTTATTGGATAGCCTCCAAATATTATTGGGTCAAAAAGTTAACAACAACAATGAATTGCGCAGCCTGAAGGTCAAAAACAATTCAGCACATTCATTAGACCAAGCTCTTAAAGAATTTGAAAAAATAGAAGAATCTTTCGGAAAATTTTCCGCTGAAAACCTATTCACCAATTTTGACCAATTATCCCCTAAAGTACAGAAGTCACTAAGAGAATATGCCGTTTTAATTAGTAAAAACGTTCCCGAATCAGACAATAGTATTAAAAATTCTGCTTATGTAGATTCTATATTGAACGTTTCAAAATCTATCCTGAGAAAAGCAAAATTAGCCGATTACAGATCGCAACGTTCATTGGCACAAAAAGAAATTGAGGTAAACCGTAATGACTTAGAACTGTCTCGTCAACTTCAAAATATCATTGCTGCGTTTGAAAAAGAAATTATATCTAGCAGCTACAATACCAGCATTGTTAAAAGGGAGACGTTAAAAAGAACAACCCGAATTGCAGGAATAGCCGCACTACTCGGCTTTTTAATCGTTGGGATATTTTCTTTCTTGATTACAAAAGATTACTGGAAAGTGCAGACCTACCGAGTGCGATTGGAGAAAGAAAAGAAATTTTCAGAATCAATTTTAAAAAGTCGTGAGCAACTCATTTCAACCGTAAGCCATGACCTGCGTACGCCTCTTAATACCATTAGTGGTTATTCGGAACTGTTGGAAAGTACAGAGTTATCCAAGAAACAAAGCGGGTATATTAAGAACGTAAAATCTGCTTCGGAATACGTGGGTAATCTGGTGAATGACCTATTGGACTTTTCCAAACTGGAGGCCGGCAAACTCAAAATTGAAAAAGTCCCATTTATCCCAGCGCATCTTATTCAGGAAACTGCCGAGAATCTTCAGGCTATTCATGCTAATAAGGGATTAAAACTAATTCTGGAAATAGCGCCACAACTGCAACAAACGGTCTTGGGCGACCCTTTTAGAATTAGGCAGATAATCACTAACCTCATGGGCAACGCCTTTAAGTTTACGGAGAATGGTTCAATAAAAATTACGGCAACTACCGAAAAAGGAAAAGATAAAGCTATAATTGCGCGGATTCAAGTAGCGGATACAGGTATTGGTATTGCCAAGGATAAACAGCACCTGATATTCAGAGAATTTACACAGGCCGAAAAAACTACCGAAAAGAAATTCGGCGGACATGGATTGGGTCTCACCATATCCAAAAAATTAGCAGAACTCCTTAAGGGCAAGCTGACTCTTGAAAGTAAACTAGGGGCCGGAAGTACATTTACTTTGCAATTACCACTAGAAATTACCGATGCCGTTGAAAAGCCAGGTAAGGAAATGCCTTATATGGCGCCAAAACTACGTATGCTAATTATAGACGACGATACTGCGCTATTGCATATGTTACGTGAACTTGCGGAAAGCATGGGTATTACAGCACATACTTTTACCAATTTCCTTTCCATTGAGAAAGACTCTCACCTTGCATATGACATTGTTCTAACGGATATTCAAATGCCACAGGTAACCGGCTTTGAAGTGCTGAAAAAGTTGCAATCTGGTGCGTACAAACATTACTCGAACCAACCAATAGTAGCCATGACGGGTAGAAGAGATTTAGGTCCAGAGGCCTATATAGGAGTTGGTTTTTCTCAAGTTTTGCAAAAACCTTTTACAAAAGGCGAACTCATAGCTACTTTAAAATTACTAGGTATAGCTACCCAAAAACAAGAGCCGCAAGAAGAAAAAGTAGAAATTCCAGAACAAGAGCCAAAACTGTATAATCTAGACATTATACATTCCTTTTTAGGAAGGAACGAAGATGCCATTCAAGATGTATTGGGTACTTTTTTAAGCGATACGGAAACCAACATGAAACTTCTTGAAGAAACGGTTACCGCAAAAGATTACCAACAAGTTAACCATGTAGCACACCGTATGCTACCCATGTTCAGGCAGTTAAAAGTTGAAAATTGTGTGACTATACTAGAAAGAATGGAACTGGGCACACCCGAAAATCTTGACCAAGATATTCTGGCAAGTTCCTTTGTTGTCCTGAAACACAGTGTTAAAGAACTGGTAGCAGAACTAGAAGAACGCTTGGCTATAAATCCAGATTATAATGGTTGATTTTATTATAAAGGGTCTTTCTAGTTACCTGAAGTAATTTTGCCGCTTTGGATTTATTGAAATTGGTCTTTTTTAAAGCTTTTATTATGCGGTCTTTTTCAAATTCAGATTTTGAAAAATTCTCTACGGTAGCTTCCCTTTCTTTAGGCTGAAGTACCTCGCGAGGTAAAGCATCCATTAGAACCTCATCACCACTAGTCAATAGAACAGCACGCTTAATAACATTCTGTAATTCACGAAGGTTACCAGGCCAATGGTACTGTTGAAAAGCCTCCCAAACTTCTGGTGAAAAACCGTCTACGTTTTTATCTAAACTGGTATTCGCCTTATTCAAAAAATTCTCTGCAAATAACATTAAATCTTCAAATCGCTCTTCCAGAGAAGGTATTTGAATAGAAAACTCATTCAACCTATGAAAAAGATCTTCCCTAAAAGTACCTTTTTCAACGGCTTCGGTCAAATCTTCATTGGTAGCAGTGATGATACGTAAATCAACATCAATCTCTTTGGTACTACCTACACGCTTTATTTTTCTTTCTTGAAGTGCACGAAGCAATTGTATTTGATTCTCGTAAGACAGATTACCCACCTCATCCAAAAACAAAGTTC
This sequence comes from Zobellia nedashkovskayae, assembly GCF_015330125.1. Lineage (NCBI taxonomy): Bacteria > Pseudomonadati > Bacteroidota > Flavobacteriia > Flavobacteriales > Flavobacteriaceae > Zobellia > Zobellia nedashkovskayae. Next base: position 958,314 of record NZ_JADDXR010000002.1, read on the forward strand.
CTTTATTAGCGGCTTCAAAATTTCCTATTTTATCTTCCACAGCACCCGTAAAACTCCCTTTTATATGTCCAAAAAACTCACTTGTAGCCAATTCTTTAGGTATCGCACCACAGTCTACGGCTATAAAATTGAAGTCTTTTCTTTTGCTGTTATCATGAATAGCCTTAGCCGTCACTTCTTTACCGGTACCACTTTCACCAGTTATCAAAACCGACATATTTGTTGGGGCTACCAGTTTTATATAATCTTCTAGTTTCTTAGAAGCATCACTAACTCCTTTAACTATAGACTTCGGGTTTACTTTTTCAGCAACTGGATTTGCACTTTTTTGATTTGAACTTTCCTTTGACTCCTGTGCTACAGAAGTAGCAACTTGGGTTGAATTAGCCTCTACCTTTAAGGCATTATCTAAAATCATTACAATTTCATCTGGAGTAAAAGGCTTTGAAATATAGTCGAATGCACCTTTTTTCATGGCATTTACAGCCGTACCCACTTCTGCATAGCCCGTCATAACGACCACTTGGGTTTTTGGACTTACCTCTTTTATGTCGGATAACAATTGTATTCCGTCATAATCGGGCAAACGCAAGTCGGTCAATATCAGATCAAAATTGGTTTTTCCAAATTTTGATTTGGCATCTGGGGCGGTGAAGCTGGTCTCTACTTCGTAACCGTGTTTTGTCAAAAACTTTTGGAGCATCTGACAAAATGCGGCATCATCTTCAATGATTAAAAGGTTTGGCATAAAAGCATTCTAATGTTCTGTATCTATCTACGTAAAAATAGCACAACAAAGCTCTTTCTTTTCTAATTTTATCATAAAAGATACTTTTAGAAAAATGTCAAAACGCAAAAAAGGAACCGTTATATCACGGTTCCTTTCTTAAAATTGGTTCGGAATTTCTTCCTACAATTTAACTCTTCTTACTGCTCAATAGCGTTTCCTTCTTCGTCAACGATAAGCGCACCTGAAGTACCATCTTCTAAAGAAACTTCCAATTTGTACTGGTTAGCTTCATTTTTATGTGCTGCGTTAATAGTAGCACCTGGGTAGTTAGTTTCAACCATAGTAGTTACTGCTTCTGGAACTTCTTCCAATGCAACCTCAGCAAAAGTATCTTGCTCTTGTGCTACAGCTTCAGTAGCCGTTTCAACAGCTTCAGTAGCTTGCTCTTCTTGAGCGAATGCAGTTAAACTTCCTAATGCGAATACAGACGTGATAAATAATTTTTTCATAATGTTCTATTTTTATATGTATATAATTAATGGTAATAGTATTATTTGGGGGAACTAATAACCTTATTCTTACTGCTCTATAGCGTTTCCTTCTTCGTCAACGATAAGCGCACCTGAAGTACCATCCTCTAGAGAAACTTCCAATTTGTACTGGTTAGCTTCATTTTTATGTGCTGCGTTAATAGTAGCACCTGGGTAGTTAGTTTCAACCATAGTAGTTACTGCTTCTGGAACTTCTTCCAATGCAACCTCAGCAAAAGTATCTTGCTCTTGTGCTACAGCTTCAGTAGCCGTTTCAACAGCTTCAGTAGCTTGCTCTTCTTGAGCGAATGCAGTTAAACTTCCTAATGCGAATACAGACGTGATAAATAATTTTTTCATAATGTTCTATTTTTATATGTATATAATTAATGGTAATAGTATTATTTGGGGGAACTAATAACCTTATTCTTACTGCTCTATAGCGTTTCCTTCTTCGTCAACGATAAGCGCACCTGAAGTACCATCCTCTAGAGAAACTTCCAATTTGTACTGGTTAGCTTCATTTTTATGTGCTGCGTTAATAGTAGCACCTGGGTAGTTAGTTTCAACCATAGTAGTTACTGCTTCTGGAACTTCTTCCAATGCAACCTCAGCAAAAGTATCTTGCTCTTGTGCTACAGCTTCAGTAGCCGTTTCAGCAGCTTGCTCTTCTTGAGCGAATGCAGTTAAACTTCCTAATGCGAATACAGACGTGATAAATAATTTTTTCATAATGTTCTATTTTTATATGTGTATAATTAATGGTAAAATGCTTTGTCTTTGGGGACTTTTAAGCCAATTCTTATTGCTCTATAGCGTTTCCTTCTTCGTCAACGATTAGCGCACCTGAAGTACCATCCTCTAAAGAAACTTCCAATTTGTACTGGTTAGCTTCATTTTTGTGTGCTGCATTAATAGTAGCACCTGGGTAGTTAGTTGCAACCATTGCAGTTACTGCTTCTGGAACTTCCTCCAATGCAACCTCAGCAAAAGCGTCTTGCTCTTGTGCTACAGCTTCAGTAGCCGTTTCAACAGCTTCAGTAGCTTGCTCTTCTTGAGCGAATGCAGTTAAACTTCCTAATGCGAATACAGATGTGATAAATAATTTTTTCATGATATAATGTATTAAGTTTATTACTAATTGATTTCCCTTAGTATATAGAAAATATGATACCAACAATCATAAAAACATTTAATTACTTGATACGTAGTGAGTTATAATTTTTGTCGATTTTTAAAAGTGTGTATTATTGTAAAATTTTGTTTCATTTGGGTAATAATTCCACAGTATACACAGTACACAATCCACACTTATGCTTTGGTAGAAGCCTTATTTATAAAATTCAAACTAGCTTCAATATAATTTTTAAGTAATTTCAATTTTAGAAAAGAACCTTATACCAGAAAATAAAAAATCCGGTCGAATATATTCGCCGGGAGACTTTCTACAAGAACAAGTTATGCTGTATTTCAATTTTACCCTAAGAAATCACTATCAATAATTAGTAGTTCTACGTTTCCAGTATTTAAACATATTACCATATACACAATAGAAAGGGGCTGCAAATGCAACCCCTTTCTGACCAAACCAACTTGATACAAAACAAATAACTCAAGTTATTTACATTTCAATCCAGTTACCATTTTCGTCAGCATACAAAGTACCAGCAGTACCATCTTCTAGAGATACTTCTAACTTAAACTGATTTGCTTCGTTTGTATATGCTTTATCTATTGATGCAGTAGGGTAGTTTTTAGAAACTGCAGCAGTTACTGCTTCCGGTAACTCATCAGATGATACTTCAGAAAAATCATCTTGTGTAGCTGCTACGGCTTCAGTTGCTTCTACTTCTGCATTCTCAATTACTGTAACTTCTTCCTGAGCAATAGCTGAAAGACTTCCTAATGCAAAAACTGCTGTGATAAATATTTTTTTCATAATCGTATGCTTTATTTTAAATGTTCTGTTTTTACTAAAGAAATAATGATACCAAAAAAGAAAATACTATACAAATAATTGATAATCAGTTATATAACAATATTAGCGCCTATGTAAAGTGTGTAATAGTGTGTATTCGTAATTAAAACTTGTGTAAAATATACACGAATAGCCAGGAGCAGCCAGATGAACCAACATACTACCAATTACCTCAATTAAAATCTTAAGTAAGATTTCAACCTTTAAAAATTTTCACTTAACCAATTAAATTAAGACTAGTGAAAAAACAAAAAGTCCCGACTTCATATGAAGACGGGACTTTTCTACTAACTTTTTTAACTATACAGTTAAATAAGAATACTCTTATTTTTCAATCCAGTTTCCTTCAGCGTCTGCATACAATTCAGCAGTTTCACCGTCTTCTTTAGCAACTTCTAATTTATACTCAGCTTCTTCGCTTAAGTAAGCTTTAGAAATAGTTGCACCTGGGTGAGCAGCCTCTAGAGCTTCAGAGATAGCAGCAGGAACTTCTTCCACAGCAACTTCAGCGTAAGCATCTTGAGCTTCAACTACTTCAGTTACTACTTCTTCTGCAACTACAGTTTCTTCTTCTTGAGCAAAAGCAGTCATTGTACCTAAAGACAATACTGCAGCAAACATTAAATTTTTCATTTTGTGTGTTTTAAAATTATTATTTGTTTTGACAATCGATTAGTATAAAGAGAAAATGATGCCAACAGCACCATCTCTCCTCAAAAACAAATCAACATACTGATTATCAATATTTTAATATAAAATCACACAAACATCAACGTGTATACAGATGTGTAAAACATAAAAAAAAGTGTGTAAAAAATACACACGTTTTGAGTAATTAACTGTTTAATTATTAAATCGATAATTTATTTAACCTGATGTGCAGGTCTCAATAAATCGTTTACGGTCTTAACAGGGTTGAAAGTAGAAGAAGGTACTTCAACAAAAATGGTGTTCCAAAAAGCCATTGCACCATTCCATAAACCAGGAAGCTCTAATGCTTTTAACTCTCTACCTTCTTTAGTCTTACCGGTAATGAAACCTTGCTTAACATCTACAAAATTCATAAGGTTATACTTTTCTCCTTTATAATTCTTAACGGCACAAACTAAATCTACAGGGTTAAAATGCGTAGAATTTTTGAGAATACTAGCCTGCTGGCTTTTGTCCATATCTATTTGAGCCGACTCAATAATCTGAAGTGATATATTACCCTTTCTGTCATTAATCCAAAATGGCCCTCCACCTGGCTCACCTTCATTGACCACCATACCACAAATACGTATGGGTCTGTTAATCTTATCTTTTAATATTTCGATCTGCTCGCCAATGCTAAAACCAGAAAAACTATCCGAGAAACGAACATTAAGGTCGTTTTCTAAAAAGCTCTTAATTTCATCTAACTGATTTGATGTCAACTCATCGTTGTCCAAAGTCTTGGCATAAGCAAATGCTTTCTCCTGAGCCGTTATAAGAACACCAGCCAATACCTTTTTACTATCTGCAACCTCGGTCGCAAATTTTGGTACGGTTACGTTATCTATATTCTTTATAAAAATAATGTCTGCATCTTGCTCGTTCAAGTTCTCTATTAATGCACCATGCCCACCTGGTCTAAATAGAACAGAACCGTCACTATTTCTAAAAGGTTCATTTTGCATATCCACAGCAATAGTATCCGAAGATGGCTTTTGATTGGAATAGGTTACCTTAAAGGAAGTATTGGTAGCTCCAGAAACACGTTCTTTTACGTCATTGAACTCCTTATTGAACATATCACCATGCTGTTCGCTAATAGTAAAGTGTAACTCTGCCGTATCGCCAGTTTTTGCATATACCGATGCTTCGTTCAGATGCTCTTCAAAAGGTGTAGCTGTATGGTCACCATAATTATGGAAAGGCAATAAACCCTTTGGGAAAAACCCATAGTTTAAAGCATCTTCTGACATCATCTCTTTTACAAAAAGATAAACCTCTTCATCTTTTGAGGAAGTTTTTCCTGCAATACGTTGCTTTACCAAATCATAGAAAGCAAAATTGGTCATCCCTTCAGAAAATTCTTTAAGGGCTTTATCATTTGTACGTTCAAAATAACTATCAAGTGTTTCGTTTGCTGGGTTGTATGAGTCCAAGAAATTAAATAAAGCCTTAAACATACGGGATGCGGCCCCAGATGCCGGAACGAACTTCAATAAAGACAAATTGCTTTGAGAAGCATCAAACTTCTGTATCAATCCCTTTTCTTCTGCATCGGTAAATTTTGAAAGACCTTCACCCACCGTGGCGGCCTTTTCTAATTGAACAAACGGAATACCTTCTTTAAAAGTTTCTATTTGATCGTGCACCTTTTTTTCTGAAATTCCTTTTTTAGCCAGTAAGGCCAAATCCTTTTCTGTTAGTATCATTTAATCTTCAATAAGTTATCTATATGTTCTACAGCTGCAGTTAAGCGTTCTTGTTTATTACCGGTTAATATAACAAATTTCCTATTATATTTTTCAAGGGTTTCTTTAAAGTATTGAAACATACGTTCCCGTTCTTGCGGCTTATCTCTTAAATCATCGCCCACCCAAGGCACATCTATATAAGTAAGAAAATATAAATCATAATGATTATTTAATGCATGTTTCTCCAAAGCTGGATCACAATAACCAAGATAATATGCTTCAGAATACACTTTAGTTTCAAGCAAATCCGTATCACATATAAGCACATTGGAAGCCTTTTTTGCCAGTTGATTTTCTAGTCTCATCTGTCCTTCCGCAATAGGCAAAAGGTCTTTAGGTTCGCAAGTCTTGCGTTCGTTGTTCCATTTATCCTGTAAGTACTCTCGTGCATACTCAGCAACCCAAACCGTATTATAATGGCGGGCTAACTGATCAGAGAGTGTAGTTTTACCCGTAGATTCTGGACCAAACAACACTACTTTAATAATGTCTGAGGGCTCTTGTTCAAACTTTTTTTCCATGCGAGATAACCGTAAACTGCAACAATTGTAAACAAAAAGTATTGCAGAGAGGTAAATATAAGGCCTTTGTACCAATAAAGGGGAACGCTAATAACGTCACCTATAATCCAATACACCCAATTTTCTAATTTCTTTTTTGCCATAAGCCACATACCCACAAAGAAAATTGCAGTGGTAATGGTATCTACATAAGCTGTCCAATTATTGAATTTATCAAAATACAAATAAACTAGACACACAAATACAACTGTAATAGCAAAGAACAGCACGGACCATTTCTTCTCGCTGTTTGTTGTTCGGGTAATAGGTATGAAATGGGTAGCATCTACTTTACGCGTCCAAATGTACCAACCATATATACTCATAGAAAAGTAATATGCATTTATAAGCATATCACCCAAGAGACCAAACACCAAAAGGATATAAACAAAAATTGCTGTGCTTATTATCCCCGTAGGGAAAACTAAAATGTTTTCTTTTTTTGAAAACCAAACACTAAGAAAGCCAAAGACTACCCCAACAATTTCCAAGACTACCAGATGTACGGGCGTACCTTGGTATTGGGCAAATATCCAATCAAAAAAATGGTTCATACTCGCTTCGGTCAGACTTTACAATTTTCATGAACAACAGACCTTTATCCATCAGCTCAAAAGCTTCTTTAATATCGTTTTTAAGAACATCCATTACCTCATTATACTCTCCAAAAACTTGTGTGCTTAATGGGTTTTCTAAAACCGTAAGACCGGAGGCACGCAGTTTTTTTATAAAATTGATAATGTGTTCCTCAAAATCGTCTTGTAGAGGGGAAAAGGTGAGTTCTACCGATATGTTCATTTTCTTTGATTATTTATTAAAAAGAAATAAAATTGATTGTAGTTTTTTCTATTGAAATACTAGATTTTAACTCTTTAAAGCGTAGACACAGGTAAAACCTTCAAACTCCATAAATCTTATTTGATAAGTCGATAAATCTCCGTGGTATAAAATGTCAGCAGTAGTAGCCGCACTATCAAAAGTGAAATCTTTCACATTAATATGATGGATAAAGCTTAGACCCTGTTGAGCATATATTTTATAAAGCGCCTCTTTACTACCCCAAACAATAGTAAGTTTTCGTATTAAAGCATCAGTATTCGCTATAGTTCGGTATTCTTCAATAGGCGTAAATTTGTGTGCTATCCGTAGGATTTTCTCCCTTTGCATCTCAACATCTATCCCAACCTCATTTTTGGTGCTCACGATAATTCCTGTAAAGTGGTTGGAATGGGTGATGCTTATTTTATTACCATCTTTTAAATGGGGCTTTCCAAATTCATCATACTGCAAATCCGCATCAACATAACCAGCTTCTGCCATTAAATGTCTGATACTTAAGAACCCCCTGCGGTGCATCTCAGATTTCATACCCAACATTCGGTTTTGGCAATATTGAGTCAGGTCTATATCTTTAGAAAGTTCCTGTTCTGATTCGGTAACCTTCCAGATATACACCTTAGTGTCCTTATTTACCTTTACTATCTTATAAAGAGGCATAGGGTTCTATACGTTTTTCTTAACTTTGCATCCACAAATAGCAGAATAGCTAATATAACGAAAGTAAAAAATAAAAAAGAATATGGATACCAAAACTGTTTCTTATGTACCTTATAAGGTAAAAGATATTTCTTTGGCGGATTATGGAAGGAAAGAAATAGAACTTGCAGAAGCCGAAATGCCAGGTCTTATGGCATTACGTGAAGAATATGGAAAAGAACAACCTTTAAAAGGTTCTAGAATTGCCGGATGTCTTCACATGACCATTCAAACTGCTGTTCTTATTGAAACATTGGTAGCCTTGGGTGCCGATGTTACTTGGAGTTCTTGTAACATTTTCTCTACACAAGATCATGCCGCTGCTGCAATTGCCGCTGCTGGCATACCTGTTTATGCTTGGAAAGGGATGACCGAAGAGGAGTTTAGCTGGTGTATTGAGCAAACTTTGTTCTTTGGAGAGGACCGCAAGCCATTAAACATGATTTTGGATGATGGGGGAGACCTTACAAATATGGTATTGGATGATTATCCTGAATTAGCGAAAGCTATTAAAGGTCTTTCTGAAGAGACTACTACTGGAGTTCACCGTTTATACGAGCGTGTGAAAAAGGGAACTTTACCTATGCCAGCCATTAATGTAAATGATTCGGTTACTAAATCGAAATTCGATAATAAATACGGATGTCGCGAAAGTGCAGTTGATGCTATTCGTCGTGCTACAGATACCATGCTTGCAGGTAAAAAAGTTGTAGTTGCCGGTTACGGAGATGTTGGTAAAGGTACTGCCGCTTCTTTCAGAGGTGCTGGATCAATTATTACCGTTACTGAAATTGACCCAATATGTGCTCTTCAAGCATGTATGGATGGTTTTGAAGTTAAAAAATTGGAAACTGTTGTTGGTAAAGCTGATATTATTATCACCACTACAGGTAACAAAGACATCATCCGTCCAGAGCATTTTGAAGCTATGAAAGATAAAGTCATAGTTTGTAACATTGGTCATTTTGACAATGAGATCGATATGACTTGGTTGAACAACACCCATGGAGCCTCTAAAGACGAAATCAAGCCACAGGTAGACAAGTATACTATTGACGGTAAAGATATTATTGTATTGGCAGAAGGTCGCTTAGTGAACCTTGGTTGCGCTACAGGCCACCCAAGTTTTGTAATGAGTAATTCCTTCACAAACCAAACTCTAGCACAGATAGAGCTTTGGAAGAACAGCGCTAATTACAAGAACGAAGTATACATGCTACCAAAACATCTAGATGAGAAAGTAGCTGCGTTACACCTATCTCGTTTAGGTGCTGAGCTTACAGAACTTAAACAAGAACAAGCCGAATATATTGGTGTAACTGTAGAAGGCCCATTTAAGCCAGAGTATTACAGATATTAGGCTTTCGACTAAATTAGACCTTCGACTGCGCACAGTTCTAATTCACTAAACTGTGCTCGGTCTTAATAAAAATAGATTCAAAAACCCTTACAGCAATGTGAGGGTTTTTTGTTTTCTAAAACAATAATTATTGGATGAATAAAGGCAATTTAGACTCACACAGTAAAAATATAATAAAGTTAATACGTGATTATAGCAGTACAAACATTTGATACTTTACAATAAAGTATATGAGTATAAATCTCATTTAAAAAATCTCACGTTTAAACAAAAAAACCCTCTCCAAAAGATTGGAAAGGGTTTTTTATACGATAAAAGAAAGACTATTTAAGCCTCAAAAGGCTCAATGGAAACAAATGATTTCCCTCCTGCTTTCTTTTCAAACTTTACCAGTCCGTCTACACGGGCATGCAATGTATGGTCTTTACCGGCATACACATTCTCACCTGGATTGTGTCTTGTACCACGTTGTCTAACGATGATATTTCCGGCAATAGCAGCTTGGCCACCAAAAATCTTAACGCCTAAACGTTTCGATTCCGATTCCCTACCGTTTTTAGAACTACCTACACCTTTTTTGTGTGCCATGATATTAGGTTTTAAAAAGTGCTACCGTTAGTAAACTATAGGTTGCACAATATTGATTATACTTTAAGGGGTTAGCAGTTATGCTTTACCACCGTCTAATTCGTCTTGCCATTTTTTCAACTCATCCCACTTACCTTCAGCAGCTAATTTAGCTTGTGCAGGCCATGTATCAGTTACGTGGTTACCACGTACATCTGCGATGATTTCAGAAATCTTAGCGGCATCAACTTTTGCTAATTCAGCAAATGTAGAAATACCTGCAGCAACTAAAGTTTCGGCAATTTTTGGTCCGATACCTTCAACTTTTTTCAAGTCATCTGCTTTTCCAGATTTCTTAGGAGCAGCAGCTTTCGGTGCAACTTCTTTTTTAGCAGGCTTCTCCTCTTTCTTAGGAGCAGCAGCTTTCTTACCACCTTTCGCAACGATACTCTCGATTACGATTTCGGTCAAAGCTTGACGGTGACCATTTTTAACTTGGTACCCTTTACGTCTCTTTTTCTTGAAGACGATTACTTTGTCACCTCTTAGGTGTTTAACGACTTTTGCCTCAATAGTGGCTCCGTCTATAGCCGGGGCGCCTACAGTAATGTCCGATCCGTCTGCTAAAAGAAGTACATTGTCAAAAGTTACCTTTTTTCCTTCTTCAGCTTGTAAACGGTGAACATACACTTTTTGGTCTTTCGCAACTTTAAATTGCTGCCCTGCCATCTCTACGATTGCGTACATAATTGTGTATATATTAGTTTATTGTTTTCGCTAATTTTTTCAATTAGCGGATGCAAATATACGTCTAAATCGTTAACCCACAAGTGTTTTTTGTAAATTTTACCCTTGTTTTTGGGGCAAAAAGGACAAAAAGAAAGCCGCAAATCATCTTTGCAGCTTTAACTTTATTTTTTTTCTGATATTTCTCAAGTATTATTGACTAATTTTCTTTTAAGATTACGGCTAGTTTTAAACAGTTGCATGAATGATAATGTCAACACCACTGTTGTTGCAAAACCCATAACGGCAACAGTGAAAAACACTATACCTTCAAAACTTTTGTAATCCTTAAACCAGACTGTAGAAAGCTCTTCCAAAAACAACACATTAACTTCTGTACTATACAATGCAAAGAAGATCGTAAATGCAAAAGTCGCCACAAAACCAGTTATAAGTCCCGCAGTAAATCCTTTTCCGTAGTCAAAACTATCTGGATGCTTTAGCTTAAAAGCCTTGATAGCCTCGTAAATTCCTCCTGCCGTAATTATACCATTAAACAGACTGAAAAAAATATTTGTGTGTAAGTTAAATAAAGACAGAATCAAAAAATAAGCAATTAGGCAACCGCTAGTGGCGATTCCAAATCGAATGGGTTGTGCGAATTGTTTCATTTTATAAGTTTTTGAAGTTCAGTTCTTTAAATTACAAATTATTTTAAAACGATGCTACAAAAGCGTGTTAATTAGAAGCGATAGAGTTAACTTTTCTTACAAAAAAGATATATTCGTGTAACAATCCTAAATACTCGGCTACTAACTTAGCATCTAAACACTATACTATGAAAAACAAATTACTATCAGGAGGTTTTCTTCTCCTAGCTGGGTTTTACCTTCAAGCACAAGAGGTAACCTACGAAGAGTACGAATTAGATAATGGTCTTCACGTCATACTCCATCAAGATAAAACCGCACCTCTGGTTACCACATCTGTAATGTACCATGTGGGTGGCAAAGACCGTACTGAAGGCCGTACTGGTTTCGCTCACTTTTTTGAACACCTACTTTTTGAAGGCACTGATAATATAGAACGTGGCAAGTGGTTCGAAATCGTTTCGTCTCATGGTGGCAAGAATAACGCAAATACGTCTCAAGATCGAACCTATTATTATGAAGTCTTTCCTTCCAACAACCTTAAACTAGGACTTTGGTTAGAATCTGAACGTATGATGCATCCGGTTATTGACCAAAAAGGTATTGACACTCAGCAGGAAGTAGTCAAAGAAGAAAAAAGATTACGTTATGACAATAGCCCATATGGTGAACTTATTAATGAAGTGGGCAAAAATCTCTTTAAAAAGCACCCCTATAAAGACCCTAATATTGGTTATATGAAAGATTTGGATGCTGCAACTTTGGAAGATGTAATTGCTTATAATCACAAGTATTATGTACCAAATAATGCAGTCTTAGTAGTTGCCGGAGATATTAATGTTACGGATACCAAGAAAATGGTAGAAGACTATTTTGGTCCCATACCTAAAGGAGCAGACGTAACACGTAATTACCCAAAAGAAGACCCCATTTTAAAGGAAGTTAGAGCCAAGGCTTATGACGCCAACATACAGATTCCTGCCTCTGTTATTTCCTACAGAACCCCAGGTTTTAAGGAAAGAGATGCATATGTTCTAGATATGATATCTACTTACCTAAGTGACGGGCGTAGTTCAAAACTGTATAAGAAAATGGTAGATGACCAGAAGCAGGCATTACAAGTTGGCGCTTTTAATGTAGGGCAAGAAGATTATGGCATGTATTTAGTTTATGCGCTTCCAGTAGGAGAAACCGCTTTAGAAACTCTGGTTACCGAAATGGAAGAAGAGATTGCTAAGGTTAGGGACAGTCTAATTTCAGAGAGAGATCATCAAAAACTATTGAATAAGTTCGAAAACCAATTTGTAAACTCAAACTCTAGCGTTGAGGGTATTGCAAATTCATTGGCACGTAATTATTTACTTTATGGTGATACTGAATTAATTAATAAAGAAATTGACATCTTTAGATCTATTACACGTGAAGAAATTATGGAAGTAGCCAATAAATATCTGAGACCAGATCAGCGGGTAATTATAGATTACCTTCCAGAAGAACCTCAATCTAACTAATTTATTTAGAGCATGTCTTTTATACCGCTGCTCCATTTTTTTTGCACTTTCTTATAAAGTAAAAACACTATACATGAAAAATATATTTACAACTCTATTCTTTCTTGCTTTTGCCCTAGTTGCACAAGCTCAGATAGACCGTACCCAAATGCCGGAAGCAGGCCCCGCGCCAGAAATAAATCTAAAAGATCCACAGACTTTTGAACTTAGAAACGGACTTAAAGTCCTAGTGGTAGAAAACCATAAACTACCAAGAGTATCTATTCAATTAAGTATTGACAACCCTCCAGTTTTAGAAGGAGCAAAGGCAGGTGTTTCTGCACTTACAGGCAGTCTGCTGGGTAAAGGTTCCAAAAATATCAAAAAAGACGATTTTAACGAAGAAGTAGACTTCCTAGGAGCTCGTATCAATTTTGGTTCTCAGAGTGCTTTTGCAAGTTCACTTTCCAAATATTTTCCAAGAATATTGGAACTCATGGCCGATGCCGGATTGAACCCAAATTTTACCCAGGAAGAGTTCGATAAAGAAAAACAGAAAATACTAACAGGATTAAAGACCGAGGAAAAAAGCGTTGCTGCCATTTCAGGAAGAGTTGGTTTGGCTTTGGCATATACCACGAAGCACCCTTACGGCGAATTCATGACGGAAGAGAGTATAAATAAAGTTACACTTACGGATGTTATTCAGTTCTACGAAGATTATTTTGTTCCAGCCAATGCTTATTTGGTTGTTGTAGGCGATATAAAATTTGATGATGTAAAAACTTTGGTTGAAGAACAATTTACGCCATGGACAAAAGCAACACCACCTTCTTTTGGCTTCTCCAAACCATCAGATGCATTATATGCGCAAATCAATTTTGTTGACGTACCTAATGCTGTTCAATCCGAAATCACAGTAGAAAACTTGGTCAACCTTCAGAAAAAAGACCCTGATTATTTATCGGCACTTATGGCAAACGAAATCTTAGGTGGTGGTGGCGAAGGTCGCTTGTTCTTAAACCTTCGCGAAGATAAAGCATACACGTATGGCTCATATTCAAGATTGGGTAATGATAAGTATGTCCCTGCTCGCTTTAGAGCTACTGCAAGCGTAAGGAATGCCGTTACCGATAGCTCTGTTGTCGAAATTTTAAAAGAAATTGAACGCATCCGTACTGAACCAGTTACCAAAGAAGAGTTAGAAAACACAAAGGCAAAATATACCGGTCGGTTTGTGATGGCATTAGAAGACCCTTCTACCATAGCTGACTATGCGTTAGAAATAGAAACCGAGAATTTACCTAAGGATTTCTACAAAACATACCTTGAAAAAATCAATGCCATTACCGTTGAAGAGGTACAACAGGCTGCACAGAAATACATAAAGCCCGATAATATTCGTATTGTAGTTGCAGGAAAAGGGAGCGAAGTAGTTAACAACTTGGAAAATGTAACCTTTAAAGGCAAAAAGATACCTGTTAGCTACTTTGACAAATATGCTAACGCTACTAAAAAAGCGGATTACGCTGCTAGTGTACCTACAGATGTAACGGCCAATACCGTATTGAACAAATACATTGAATCCATAGGAGGAAAAGAAAAATTGGAAGCTGTAACCTCCTATTCCCTTTTGGCTGAAGCCGAAATGCAAGGCATGAAACTAAACTTAGAGGTTAAAAAAACCAATAAGGACCAGTTTATGCAAGATGTGAAAGTGTCCGGAAACTCAATGAGCAAGCAAGTCTTTAATGGAGACCAGGGCTACATGGTAATGCAGGGACAGAAAAAAGATATGGGTCCTGATGAAATAGAAAAAGTAAAAGATGAATCTGCTCCTTTTCCCGAACTGAATTACCTCAACACGGATGTTACTTTAGAAGGTATAGAAAGTATTGATGGCAAAAAGGCCTACAAACTGAAAATATCCGAAGAAAAAACAGCGTTCTATGATGTTGAAACCGGTCTAAAAGTACAAGAAGCCACGACAGCTGACATGGGCGGACAGAGTATCACTAGCACCATTAATTATCTTGATTATAAAGAGGTTTCTGGAATTCAATTTCCTTTTCTTATGGCGCAATCAGTAGGACCGCAAAGATTTGAATTTATTGTTTCAGAAATAAAGGTCAATGAAGGTATTTCAGATACCGATTTTGAATAAAAGCAATATTTGAATAGTATTTTATGTGCGGTCGTAGCGTCTGGGAAATTACCTCCCCTACTTTACGACCGTACTGCATTTTACATTTATTCCAAACTATCCTATCTTGGCCACATTACTATGGTTTAAATAATTATACCATAAAAAATACCGTTCAGTTTTTAATCTCCATCATTGTCGTTAAACGTTACTACAATGTTAGCGGCACTTGAATAATCGTTTTTCAACAATGCAATAATCTCTGTAACTGCATCTCTTAACTCCACAATCTTTTCAGGATTATCTACGGCAAGAATTTTTAAACTTACCTCAGTTTCACTGAACAAAGCTATTGCTTCATTAAATGTAGCCAAGATATTATCATTCAAATCAGCTCGATCTAAAACATCAACTAAATAATCCTCCATTCCAAAACCCTCGGTTTCAAAATTGCCTGTATATGTTTTCTTTAGTGTTTCTAGATTTACGAGTATAGCCTCCCTAGAAGTTTCACTATAAAATGCCTCTAAACGTAATTCCGGGTTTTCAGAATTATTTATTATCTGTTCTAGTTTTTTTAGCTTTATCGTCTCTAGTTCTGCAATAACAGCATTTACCATCAAATTTTGACTCCCGTTTACGCCGCTTTCAAGACGTGTCTTAAAAGAAGATTCCGTAGCAATCCACAATTCTTGCAAACTCTTGGCATTCGTATTTAGATTTTCAGCTATTGACACCAAATAATCCATCCGATTTTGAGCATTTTCACCAATACTCATTTCTTCTAAAACCTTGGCTTCAGAGGTATAATAAAGCAAATACTCAATAGCTCCATATCCCTTTGACAAAACTCCCAAAGTAGCAATATAATCTTCATCAATAGGTGTCTCACCGTCAATGCTTTCCTCTATTGCATCTAAATCTATTGGCCACTCATGAATTTGAGAGTGGACAAAAGAATTTCTTACGACTCCTATATTATAACCTTCTGCTTGTTCCCAAAACATAAATGCTTCTGACCAACTGTTTTTAAGGTCAGTTAAAGATTTTTCCGTAGGAAGCTCTATAAACGCATTGGAAGCCTCTAATAATTTTTGAGTCAATTGGATATGCTCTATCTGTAGTGGCTCTATTTGATTGTCATACAAATTTGCAATCTGTAATCTACGTCCTTCTTCTATACTGGTCATTTCTACTACGACTTGATTATCGTCGGACCCGCAAGAAATATTTAGCGTAAGAACGGCACAAAATAGACTAACATATACTATTGCCTTTTGGTATTTCATTTTATTAATTGGATTATAATGTTTCAATAAATGCTATAATTTTCGTGCGTTCCTCTTTATTTAGAGCCATAAAACTATTCTTAATGGCTTCTGCCTCGCCTCCATGCCACAATATGGCCTCTTCAATATTTCTTGCTCGCCCATCGTGTAATAAATTGGTATGGTCGTTAACCGTCTCAATAAGACCAACACCCCACAAAGGTGGTGTTCTCCATTCATTTCCTGTAGCTCTAAATTCAGGAGCACCATCACTTAAGGCATCCCCCATATCATGCAAAAGTAAATCTGTATAAGGTCTAATAGTTTGGTTTGCTAAAGCATCTATCGCATAAGCGCCCGTTTCAAAGGTTGCGATGTGACACCCAGAACAATTTATAGAATTGAAAAGTTCTTTACCCTGAAGTACTTCCTCATTATCAAAATCACGTCTGGCAGGCACAGATAAGGTAGCCGCGTAAAAAGCCACATTATCTAAATTTTCATCTGGAATTTCCGGACTTCCGCCATTGGAAATTTCATCACAATTTAACTCGGGATTACAGTTTTCTTCAGGAAACAAAGAAGAAGTAATACCCAAATCTCCAGAAAAAGCGGCCGCTACTTGTTGTTTTACAGTAGGCTGATTAGCTTTCCAACCAAACCTTCCTAATTTAAGATTTGCAGTATTAACATCATACACATAATTAGGGCGACCCGAAATTCCATCACCATTTACATCGTTTTCATCCTCATAACTTAAAATAACCGCCTCAGGAATAGCATCTAACAGTCCAAGACCTATCATCTGATTAGCAACTCTAGGAGACACCTGAACTCCAGCATTCATTGCGCCATAATTCAAGTCTACCATTTCATAAATGGGTTTTTGTAAATCTACCGAGCTACCATCAGAATAAGTTACCACCACTGTTTCATAGGTTACACTTAGAACACCTTCTCTATCAATCCCAAAAATACTATTATCCTGAAATTGTCCACCATAAATAGGGTCAGGGATAGTTCCTCCGTTTACACCGATTCCTGGCAAAGTCAATCGCAGTAACAAGCCATGCGCCAACTCCCCTTCAAAAGCAGGAGGACGACCTCTACCATCCTTAAAATGACAACCGGAACACGAACGCGCATTAAAAAAAGGTCCCAAACCATCTCGTGCTGTTGTAGATGCCGGAGCTGTAACCCAACTCTGATTAAACAACGAATTACCCACTCCAAAAGTAATTTGATCATCTAATGACAAGCCGTCTACAGAAAAACCAAAAGCATCTGGAGAAAATATAAAAGATGTTGCACTACCCCCGGACAACTCCTCATCTTCTTCCGGAACCAAAGGGGTATAATCATCCGTATTACTGCACGAAGCCGAAACTATAAGCAACAACAACATACCGTACTTGAATAATAAATTATGTCTACTACCCTTTTTTTTACTATTTAATAAGTTCATAATACAATAAAATAGCAAACAGGACCGCAACTAAGCAACCCTGTTTTTAAATATTACAAAAGACTTTTACTAATTAATTTCCAAAGGTGTTTTAGCCTCCAAAAGCTTATTTCCAAAAGCCTGAAGAGCAACAACCGCTTCTTGCACTTTAGCTCCTTCAACACCTGTTTTACCCTGCACGATAGCAAAATCAAATGGTATTGCCGTTGCGTTCACCGCCGTTTCAGCAGCGGCAAGCAATGTATCTAGTTCAGAAGCCAAATCTGCATCAACTTCTGCAATCAAATCAGCTAATGAAAGTCCAATTACTGAACCGTATGCACCTGTATATACATTTTTAACACCCTCAAGATTCAATCTAATATCTCGGTGCGTATTATCACTAAAACAAGAATGCTCATCTTCTTGATCCTGATTATTTAATGCAACTGCCATTCGTTCTACCGCCAATTCGCTGCTTGATAATTCAGCAATACTACCCAACATATTATTCAATGCCTCTTTTTCAGATAAAGCCAAAAACGTGGCTTCGTAACTTGTTGACCACGCATCAACCACTTCTTGAAGATTATCTACTAATAATGCTGCTACCACTTGCAAATACGTTCTTCTTCTATCTTGATTAGCCGCGGTACCTTCATCTACAAAATCTGTATAAGGTCTTTGTCCGCTAATTTTTTCAGATGGATCGGTAAGATCCTGGCCCCAAAGCAAAAATTCAATAGCATGGTAACCAACAGAAACATTTTCTTCTGTATCACCTTCACCATTCTTAACAACCAGATTAGCTTTGGTAATCTCAAAAGTGGCATCTGTATCATTTATTAGCCCTGCTGTAGCATCTCCCTCAACATAATCTACATAAGCCTCATCCATTGGCCATGAATTCAGTAAACCTTCTAAATCCTCTGTATCTCCAGTATCAATTGGTCCATTTGCAAAACGAAAAGCCTCTGTTGTTCCATAAGACTCTCTAGATGCCAACCAAGCAGTCTTAGCGGCTTCAAAACTGACCTCAGTTGGATCAGCAACGAATGTGTCAATAGCAGTTTGTAATGCCTGAGCATCTGCAAGTGCCGCAGCGTAATTGGCCTGAACAACATCAGTATAATTTTCCATTACCTCTGCACGTACCAGAACTTCTTTTTCGTCAACCTCACTAGTACCATTATCATCACTAGAACAAGCAGATAAAACAAGGGCAAAAGCACTTAATACATATAACTTTGAAATTGGTCTTTTCATTCGATTATTATTTAGACTGTTTTTAAATAGTCCGCAAATATATTTTTTCAAAACGAAACAACCAACGTTTATTTAGATTAAATACAAATAATTTTATGAGTACTAGCAGTACATTACGGATATAAACCGTAACCCATACAAGCAGAGAAGATTAAATTAATTTACTTTTTTCGCCTGTTAACCATCCAGACACCCAACAAAATAACTAAACCACCAATAAGTTGGTAAGCGTTTAAAGATTCTCCGTCTAAAACGCCCCAAAAAATGGCGACTAGAGGAATTAAATAAGTAACCGATGCTGCAAAAACCGGACTAGACAATTGTATTAATTTGTTGAAAAATATATTGGCAATTGAGGTTCCTACAATGGCGAGTATCAAAAGATACCAAAGCGAAGATTGCATGGTTATATTCCCTTGAACTTCATTAAAAAAACCCGAGTAAATAACCAACACTAAAGCAGGCAAAAAAGCTATGGAAAAACTAGCTGTTGTGACTGCCAATGGGCTTAAATGATTTAAATGCTTCTTTATAATATTAATATTCAGGGCATACGCTAAAGCTGAAAGTAGGATGAAGATAGCATACCAATAATTTTGATTAGGATTAAAATCCATTCCGGCAACAACTAATGCAATTGTTCCTGCCAAACCAATAAAAACCCCTGCCACCTGCCTTTTAGTTATTAGAGCACCAAAAAGGAGCACGCCTACTAGCGTAGTTAATAAGGGTACCACAGAATTTAAAATAGAAGTCACACCACTATCAATCTGCGTTTGTGCAAGAGCGAACAGAAAAGGAGGAAAAAAGGAACTCAATAAACCTGCCCATGTAACCCATTTCCAATCCTTAATACTCAAAGTACGAATGCTTCTAAAGCCGAATAAAAAAAGAATAAGAGACGCGAATACAATTCGTAAACCACCCAATTGTATAGGTGTAAGCCCAACCAAAGCTTTCTTTATCAAGATAAACGAAGAGCCCCACACCAATGATAACAAAATCAGGTAAAGCCACTTTTTATTATAATCGTTCAAGGTCTTGTTGGGTTAAGGTTATTTGAAACCAAAAAGTAAAGGTGGGGATTTTTTAGAAAAATTGAATAAAACTATCACATCATATTTCTCACTAGTTTAAATCTTATTAAATTCATACATCGATAAAATAAAATTCAAGAACCTCAGCCTAATTTGATTTCAATCAGCTGTTTTAACCGTCACGGGAGTATTATCTTTGCAAAAAACATAACATGAAAAAAACAATCATATTAATGGTACTCGCTTTTGCCGCTTTAACCATTTCGTGTAATTCAAAAACAGACAGTACCCAAATGAAAACCGTTATGGCCGTACATGACGAAGTGATGCCAGAAATGGGTAAAATGGGTAAATTGGTAGGTGAGCTTAGTAGTAAAGAAGATAGTACCGCAGTTGGCCTAAAATACAAACAAGCACGTATGGACTTACAGGAAGCCCATAAATCCATGATGACCTGGATGCAAAATTTTGGCACTCGTTTTACTTCTGATGAAATTCTTAATGGCGCAGAACTGTCTGATGAGAAGCAGGTTTGGTTGAACGAAGAGCAAGTAAAAATTGAAGATTTACGCGAACACATCAACGGAAGCATTAAAACCGCTGAAGAACTATTGAAGAAATAAGTCATATCACGCAGTATACCGAAAAAACACAGCGTTAGCAGATAAATAGAAGCATTTGAGGCAGTTAACCCGTATTTTTACCTAGTACATTATTACAAAAGTCCTATTGCTATGAAGAACTTATTTTTAACGCTTACTACAGTTTTGGTTTTGGGTACCATTTCTATGAGCTCACAAGATACTGCTGTTGAACCTACCAAAATGGAACAGGTAATGGCATCTCATGACGTGGTTATGGATAAAATGCCTTTGATTTCTAAGCTTATAAATCAATTACAGACCAAAGCGAACGCTTCTTACGAAAAGAAAAAATACGAAGATGCTATCGCAGACCTTAAAAATGCGAACAAGTCTATGATGACCTGGATGGAGAGTTTTGGTAAGCGTTTTAACGCAGATGAAATGTTGAAAGGCAAAGAACTTACCCCTCAAAAACAAGAATGGATACTTGAAGAAGAAGAAAATGTTTCTCTATTGGACGAAGAAATAGACTTAAGTATTGACCAAGCAGAAGCTGTTTTGAATAATTAAAATAACACCTCTGCAAATAGACCTCGATTAAACTCTATTTCAAGAATCATCTTTCGCTTCCATCTCCATATCTGCAATATGTGCCACTGTTTTCACTAACCTATTATGTTTTTTAACGAACGGATTTGTTTTATCCCACACATAGCCAGCTAACACTGCGCAAATCTGCTCTTTTATTACAGGGTTTTCCGTACTGTGAAAGAAAATAGTCTGCAAGTTTCCGGTGTACCACTCCTTAACATATGTAGAAAATACATTTACGCCTTCTAACATATAATCTGTGTACTCTGTTTGCCAATCTACTTTTTCTCCTTTAAGCTCTTTAGTTATTAATTGGGAAGCCAAATAAGCAGACTCCACAGCAAAAGTTACTCCTGAAGAAAATACAGGATCTAAAAATTCTGCGCTGTTCCCAGTTAGCACATATCCTTTTCCACAAAGTTGCTTAACTGACTTGGCAATGTTCTTTATCATTCTAGGCTCAAACGTATAGTCTACGCCATCAAACCTATCAAAGTAATAACTTGAAAGCTTCATCATTTGCTGAAGTTTCTCCGTATTGGTTCCCTCAAAAGACTCTAAATATTCAGTCTTACCAACATAACCAATGCTCGTAGAGCCGTTAGAAAAAGGAATAACCCAAAGCCAAGTATCCGTATCAATTACATCAAAAGTAATTATGGTACCCTCTTCCCCTTCGGGTCTTTTAATATCTTCTACATGTGTAAATATGGAAGAATGTTTAGGTATTTCTGAAGGCTTCTCTAAATCCAACAATCTAGGCAATACCCTACCAAAACCACTGGAATCAACAATATACTTTGCATGAACGGTAGATTCATTTCCGTCTACATCCTTTATGGTCGTAACCGATGAGCCATCCTCAGAAAATTCTACTGCGGTTACCTCCTTTTCAAAAGCAATATCCACACCCCAAGATTGTAACTCATCGGTCAAGGCTTTATCAAAGTCGGCTCTAGGTACTTGCCATGTCCAATCCCAGCCATTTCCGTGCTTCTTACTAAAATCAAAATTACAGACTACCCCTTTATCGTTCATAAAACGGGCACCACCTTTCACTTCAAAATTCATAGCTTTAAGACAATCCAACAAACCCACTGCCTCAAAACTATCCATACAGCGCGGTATAAGACTTTCGCCTATTACAAAGCGAGGAAACTTGCTCTTCTCAACCACTTTTACTTTTAGCCCTTGTTTATGAAGGTATGCGGATGCAACAGACCCTGATGGACCTGCTCCAATAACCAAAACATCTACTTTCTCTTGCTGCATTTACTAGATTTAATGTTAACCTTCTACAAGTACCGACACTAATAAACTAAAGATACCTTGCTAAAAGAAGTGTATTGTCTGCTAAATTAAGACATTGATTCACTAATTATTATAAATTTGCAATCCAAAATCGCTAATTTTAGGTTCCCAAGTCTTATTTGAAGACGTCACTAAAATATTACAAATACCTCATAGAATCAACCATAGATGCCGAAAATAGAAGGAAAGTTAGGAATTGAAGAGTTTTATAGTATCATTTTCAAAGGAGAACCTTTATCAATTGATGACAAAGTAATCAAGACGGTAAAAGACAGTTTTGATTTCCTAAAGGAATTTTCAAAGAATAAAGTTATTTACGGAGTAAACACTGGTTTTGGCCCAATGGCTCAGTATAAAATCAAAGATTCTGAAACCATTCAGCTACAGTATAACTTAATTCGGAGCCATGCTTCAGGCACGGGCAACCCTATACCTCCCAAGTATGTGAAGGCAGCAATGTTAGCTCGTTTAAACACTTTAAGTCTTGGTAATTCCGGAGTTCATCCTTCGGCACTAGAAGTAATGACCTCTCTAATCAATGAAGACGTTACGCCTCTAATTTTTGAACATGGTGGTGTAGGTGCAAGTGGCGATTTAGTTCAACTGGCACATTTAGCCCTTGTTCTTATTGGTGAAGGTGAAGTTTTTTACAAAGGAGAAAGAAGACCTACCCAAGATGTTTTTAAAGAATTGAACATCACACCTATAAAGGTAGAATTGCGTGAAGGTCTTGGTCTAATAAACGGAACATCCGTAATGACCGGCATAGGAATCGTGAACGCCATTTATACGCGTAGGTTATTAGAATGGACTATCTGCTGCTCCTCTGCAATAAATGAAATTGTACAAGCTTACGACGATCATTTATCAGAAGAGCTTAACCATACGAAAAGACATAAAGGGCAACGCGAAATTGCACGAGCAATGCGAAGCCATTTAGAAGATAGCACGCTTACACGCAAAAGAGAACATCATTTATATGTTGATAATAATGGAGTTTCCGTTTTTGAGGAAAAAGTACAAGAGTACTATTCTATACGTTGTGTACCGCAAATCTTAGGACCAGTGTTGGATACTTTGCAAAATGTAGAAAAAACACTCATAGAAGAGGTGAATTCTGCCAATGACAACCCTATTGTTAACGTAGAAAAGAAGAATGTATATCATGGTGGTAATTTCCACGGGGACTATATTTCTTTAGAAATGGATAAGTTGAAACTTGTTGTTACCAAAATGACCATGTTGGCAGAAAGGCAACTTAATTATCTTTTAAATTCAAAACTGAACGATATCCTGCCTCCTTTTGTAAACTTAGGAACTCTAGGCCTCAACTTTGGTATGCAAGGGGTACAGTTTACGGCAACATCAACCACCGCCGAAAACCAAATGCTATCAAACCCAATGTATGTTCACAGTATTCCTAATAACAATGACAACCAAGATATTGTTAGTATGGGTACGAATGCCGCCAATATTACCAAGCAAGTAATTGAAAATGCTTTTGAAGTAATAGCTATTGAAATGATTACCGTAGTCCAAGCTATAGAATACTTAGACTTAAAAGACAAGGTTTCTTCTAAGACAAGAATGATGTACGACGCGGTTCGTAAAATAGTTCCCCCGTTTAAAGATGACACTATCATGTATCCTTATGTAAACGAGGTAAAAGACTATATTATTAACCATCAAAATAAAGAAGTAAAATGAAAAAGCTAGCATTTTTATTGGTACTTATCGTAAACACATTCACTCTTTGTGCACAAGAATATGCCTTGGTCAGAGAAGATGATAAATTTGGTTTTATAGACAAAACAGGCGCTTATGCAATTGAGCCACAGTTCGAAAAAGCAGGTAGCTTTTCAAACGGCTTAGCAGCGGTCTTGGAAGATGATTTCTGGGGATTTGTTGACACGAAAGGGGAATGGGCAATTAAACCTGACTATGACCGAGTAAAAATGTTCAATTCAGGTTATGCCTTGGTTTTAAAGGATGACCAGTGGAATTATATTGATACGACAGGTAAAAAACTTGAAACTCCAAACAGTGAAAAATATTATGATTTTGAAGATGGAGTCGCCCTTTTTCGCGCAGGAGATAAAGTTGGGCTTTTAGGAACCAGTGGCAAACTAGTATTAGAGCCTACTTATGACGTTATAAAAAAATTTAGAAACGGCCATGCTAAAGTGAATAATGGGGAATTATGGGGAATGATTGATGCCACCGGAAAAGTTATTATTCCTGTTGAATATGAAGAAGTAGGAAACACCTATAAAGATGCAGGCGTCTATGCAAAAAAGAATGGAACTTTTGGAATCGTACATAATGGAAGTTTTAATCCAATTGATAATGCCACCAAAGTGCATAACTTTTATGGAGATTCAAAACTAACCTATGCTTCTCGAGAGAAAAAAACAGGCTTTGTAAATAGCAATGGGGAATGGGTTCTTGAACCTAAATTTGATAAGGCCAGAGCTTTTTCTAATGGTTTAGCTCCTGTTGCGGAAGGCAAAAAGTGGGGTTACATCAACGAAAAAGGAGAAATGGTCATAGAACCTCAATTTCGTGATGCAGAAGTGTTTTCAGTAAGTGGTTTTGCTCCTGTAAAAGATAAAGCGTGGGGTTTCATAAACACTTCTGGCGAGGTCATCATTCCTATGGAATACGGTATTTCAGGTAATTTTGCTTTCTTAAAAGGTTCAGAAGAAAAAGGCTTTGTAAATGGTGTGGCTAGAGTAAAATCTAAAAAAGGTTGGGGCTTCTTTAATGAAAAAGGTGAATTATTAGGTGACAAATGGTTTCAGAATGCAGAGCCATTCGTATCTGTTAAATAAAATCATTTCTTTTTTTAACTACAAAATATCGCTAGCTTTAAGTAACAACTAGCGAACCTAACAACACGCTCCGTAGTTACGGAGTTTTGAAAACTTACAATTCTTAAATGGAAGAAAAGAAAGCGGAAAAACAAAAATATGCCTTGGTAACTGGGGGATCTAGAGGAATAGGCCGTGCAGTATGTGTACAACTAGCCAAGGACCTAGACTACCAAATTCTTATCAATTATAATAGTAATAAGGCAGCAGCAGAAGAAACGCTTAAGCTTGTAGAAGAAGCTGGCGGAAAGGGAGAATTAATGCCTTTTAACGTTACGGATGCCAATGCTGTAAAGGCCGCTTTAGAAAACTGGCAGGAAGCTCATGAAAATGATATTGTAGAGGTAATCGTTAACAATGCCGGAATTACGCAGGACGGTATGTTCATGTGGATGAAATACGAAGACTGGTCCAAAGTTATAGATACTAGCCTTCATGGCTTCTTTAATGTAACCAATGCCCTTATTCAAAAACTTTTGGTCAATAAATATGGTCGTATCATTAATATGGTTTCCGTTTCAGGCCTTAAGGGCACACCTGGCCAGACCAACTATTCAGCGGCTAAAGGAGCGGTTATTGGTGCAACAAAAGCACTTGCACAAGAAATTGCAAAAAGAAACGTTACAGTAAATGCTGTTGCACCTGGTTTTATCAGAACCGATATGACAAACGACCTTGATGAAAAGGAATTAAAACGAATGATTCCTGCAAACAGGTTTGGAGAAGCAGAAGAAGTAGCACATGTTGTATCTTTTCTAGCATCAAAAAAATCGGGTTATATTACTGGTGAAGTCATCAATATAAATGGCGGTATTTATTCTTAAAAATTACAAAAGGGGCAATGAGAAGAGTAGTAATTACAGGTATGGGTATATATTCTTGTATAGGCAAAAACCTAGACGAGGTTAAGACATCCCTGTACGAAGGAAAATCAGGTATCGTTAATGACCAAGAACGTCTTGATTTTGGCTATCGCTCTGGGCTCACAGGAATGGTAGATGAACCTGAACTGAAGAAACTATTATCAAGAAGACAACGCCTTAGTCTTGGCGAAGAAGGCCGGTATGCCTATATGGCTACAATTGAAGCTTTAAAGAATGCCAAGATCGAAGACAGTTTTTTTGACGAGAACGAAGTTGGTGTAATTTACGGCAACGATAGCACTGCAAGATCAGTTGTAGAATCTACAGATATATTAAGAGAAAAAAAGGATACCACGCTGGTAGGCTCAGGAGCTATTTTTAAAGCAATGAACTCTACCATAACCATGAACCTTTCCACTATATTCAGGCTAAGGGGTGTTAATTTTACAATTAGTGCCGCATGCGCAAGTGGATCTCACTCCATTGGTATGGGTTACCATCTTATAAAAAGCGGTCTTCAAGATTGCATCATAACGGGTGGAGCACAAGAAATAAATAAATTGGCCATGGGTAGTTTTGATGGTCTTGGGGTATTTGCCACTGTAGATGGTGATCCTTCAAAAGCATCAAGACCTTTTGATCAAGCTAGAAATGGATTAGTACCCAGCGGTGGCGGAGCCACTCTAATTTTAGAAAGTTACGAGTCCGCAGTTAAAAGGGGTGCACCAATTTTAGGTGAAATTATAGGATATGGTTTTTCATCAAATGGAGGACATATATCCACACCAAATGTTGACGGACCTTCAAGAGCTATGCGTAATGCATTACATGATGCAAATATTGATGCTTCGGTTATAGATTACGTAAATGCTCATGCAACATCTACTCCAGTGGGCGACAGCAATGAAGCAAAGGCCATTTATGAAGTCTTTGGCGAGAGTAATACTCCGGTTAGCTCTACCAAATCTATGACGGGCCATGAATGTTGGATGGCAGGCGCAAGTGAGGTTATTTACGGTATGATTATGATGCAGAATTCGTTTGTTGCTCCTAACATCAATCTTGAAAATGTTGATGAGGATGCAGCGAAATTAAACATAGTTAAGGAAACGTTAAATAAAAAAATTGACGTATTTTTGTCGAATTCATTCGGATTTGGTGGTACAAATTCCGCTTTGATATTAAAAAAATGCTAGAGAAAGATGGTGATGACCAAAGAAGATATAATTCAAAAAATAGATGATTTCCTGATCGACGAATTTGAAGTTGAGGAAGATGATATCGCTGCTGATGCTAATCTTAAAGACACTCTAGGTCTAGATAGTTTGGACTTCGTTGATCTTGTAGTGGCTGTAGAAAGCAATTTTGGTGTAAAATTAGTGGGTGAAGACTTTGTAAACGTTACCACGCTACAGAATTTTTACGACCTTATTGAGCGAAAACTTCACTGATATCTCCCAGACAAAACCCAAAAATGGCAACAGAATGGGAAGGTAAATCCAAAGGCACCGTTTTAGGATATAGAATCTATATTTTCTTTATCAAAAAACTAGGACTAGGCGCTTCTTATGCACTCCTTCATTTCGTAGTTCTTTACTACTGTATTTTTTCAGTGGCGAGCACAAGAGCTATTTTCTACTATTTTCATAAAAGACTAAGACAATCTACTTTAAAAAGTCTTTTCAATGTATACCGAAACTATTATGTTTTTGGTCAAACTATAATTGACAAGGCCGCTATATCAGCAGGACTTAGAGATAGGTTTACCTACGATTTTGATGGAATAGATAAGATTGAAGACCTACTTTCTCAAAAAAAAGGTGGTATCCTTTTAAGTGCGCATATTGGGAACTTTGAAGTAGCACAACATTTTCTACAAGACGTTAATGCTTTTTCTTCTATCAATTTAGTTACTTGGGACCGTGAACACGAAGAAATCAAAGCCTATTTAGATAGTGTTACGTCAAAATCTAACATCAAGCTCATTTTAATTAAAGAAGATATGTCTCATATCTTTGAAATACATACGGCCTTAACTAATGGAGAACTCGTTTGCTTTACAGGTGACCGCTATATTGAAGGTACAAAATTCTTAGAGCAGCAGTTTTTGGGTGCTACTGCCAAATTCCCAATGGGGCCCTACCTATTGGCCTCTCGCCTAAAAGTTCCTGTCTTGTTCGTTTACGTGATGAAGGAATCCAAAAAACATTATCATTTATACGCACGAACTGCCGAAGTAAAACGCGGTGATGCCCAAGGTCTACTAGAAAAATATACCGACAACCTGGAATGGATCATCGAAAAATATCCGTTGCAATGGTTTAATTATTTTGATTTTTGGGAAGATAAAGCAAATAAGTAAGATATTTGAACTATCCCTAAAGTGCCAGCGAATTGTTAATTTGTTCAACGGCCGTATCATAACCTGAAGCAAATGAAAGAAGTACTCGTTGTTTATTACTCTCAAACAGGACAATTACGTACAATTATAGATTCTGTACTATCCCCATTAGACCAAGAATCCGTTAACATTACCTATCATCAAATTATTCCTGACGAACCCTATGAGTTTCCATGGAAAAAAGAAAGATTCTTTGATGTTTTCCCAGAATCCTTCCTTCAAATTCCTACGGCAATCAACAAACCAGATGCTTCGGTATTGTCTAAAAAATATGACTTGGTGATATTAGGGCATCAAGTTTGGTATCTAACTCCTTCCATCCCCCTAAATTCATTTTTAAAATCGGAAGAAGCCAAAACAATACTGAACGATACTCCGGTAATTACAGTAATCGGTGTTCGTAACATGTGGGCCATGTCTCAAGAAAAGGTAAAAAAAATGCTCATCGGCTTAAATGCAAAACTTGTAGGTAATATTGCTTTAGTGGATAAAAACATTAATCATGTTAGTGTAATAACTATTGTACATTGGATGTTAAAAGGAAAGAAAGACCGCAAGTGGGGTATTTTTCCAAAACCTGGTGTCTCCGACAACACCATAGCATCCGCAGATAAATTTGGTCATCCAATCAAGGAAGCCCTTATGGTTTCTGACTTTTCTACCTTACAAGAAAAACTGAACGATTTAGATGCATCAAAAATCAGTAACGTACTGGTTCAGATGGACAAACGTGGCAACATGCTATTCTCTAAATGGGCAAACCTCATCAAGAAGAAGGGAGACCAAGGAGACCCTGCCCGAAAAAAATGGCTACGTTTATTCAACTATTACCTGATATTTGCCATTTGGTTAATCGCACCTATAGTTTTTATCGTATTTTTGCTGACTTATATCCCTATGTACAGAAAGATTCAAAGGGAAAACAAATATTACGCCTCTGTAGCCTATAAGGAGTAAGACTGACACATGAAAAACGCTTACATTACCAGAATATCTAAATTTCTGCCCAACTCACCTGTCGAAAATGACCAAATTGAAGAAAAATTAGGGTTTATTGACGGGCAAAAGTCAAGGGCAAAAAGCATAATTCTACGCAACAATAAGATTAAAACAAGGTATTATGCCATTGATGAAGATGGCAACGTTACCCATAACAATGCCCAGCTTACTGCGGCAGCGATAGAAGAGCTTTGTAGTACTGATTTTAACAAAGAAAATATAGAACTCCTTTCTTGCGGAACTTCTACACCGGACCAACTTTTACCGTCTCACGCGGCTATGGTTCATGGTGTATTGAAAAACGGTAACATGGAGATTAATTCTGCCTCAGGAGTGTGCTGCTCAGGCATGAATGCCTTAAAGTATGGCTACATGGCCATACAGGTTGGCTCAGTCAACAATGCGGTTTGTACCGGTTCGGAAAAAGTTTCAACTTGGACTAAAGCCGATTTTTACCAAGAAGAAATTGAGCATCTAAAGGAATTGGAGGATAATCCAATGATTGCCTTTGATAAAGATTTTTTACGATGGATGCTCTCTGATGGTTCAGGAGCAATTTTAGTAGAAAACGAACCTAATGGAGACACCCCATTAAAAATTGAGTGGATGGAAGGATTTTCATACGCTTTTGAGATGGAAACTTGCATGTACGCCGGTGGCGAAAAACTAGAAAACGGTGAACTAAAACCATGGAGCGAATTCGCACCTGAAGATTGGGCAAAGAAATCTGTTTTTGCTATTAAACAAGATGTAAAACTTTTGGGTGAAAACATCTTAAAAAAAGGAGTAGACTGCCTAAAACTGGTATACGAAAAATACGGTATTGGTCCAGATGATGTTGATTATTACTTACCTCATATTTCTTCATATTTCTTTAAACAAGGACTATATGACGAAATGAAAGATCGAGGCGTAGAAATGCCTTGGGACAAATGGTTTTTAAACCTTGAATCTGTAGGTAATGTTGGTGCTGCATCCATATATCTTATGTTAGAAGAATTGGTTGGATCTGGCAAATTAAAAAAAGGGGATAAAATTTTATTACATGTGCCCGAAAGCGCACGTTTTTCTTATACCTATGCCTATTTAACTGTTTGCTAACATGAACTTGTTAAAAGAAACCATAACCGATCAAGAGTTTCTACAAAATCTCATTCCGCAGAAACCACCTTTTATAATGGTGGGTAAATTACTTCAATATTCAGACACTAAGGTTGTATCTGGCTTTATCGTTCCAGAAGACAACTTATTCGTTTTTGAGAACCGATTCATGGCTCCAGGCCTTATTGAAAATATGGCACAAACCGTTGCATTACATACGGGATACAAATATTACCTAGCTCAAAAACCAGCTCCTATCGGGTATATTGGCGCTATAAAGAAAGCTACTGTAAACGCCTTACCATTTGTTGGTCAGGAATTAGAAACTACGGTAGAAATTCTACACGATATTATGGGCATTACGTTAGTATCTGCTACAGTAACCTGCGAAGGAATTGTATTGGCTTCAAGTGAAATGAAAACCGCATTGGCAAACTAATTTGGAAGCAAGAATCAACATAGACATCAAGAATTTCCTACCGCACCGTGAACCTATGCTCATGGCTAGTGTAACTCCGTATCTTGATGAAACCTCTGTTGAAACACGCTTTAAGGTGGAAGAATCCTGTATTTTCGTGAAAAACGGGTACTTATCAGAAACCGGACTTATTGAAAATGCTGCTCAAACCTGTGCTGCCATTGTTGGTCAAAGTTTTTTTGACGATGACGACAAGGACGGTAGCAAGAGTAAAGTCATAGGTTATATTAGTGCCGTAAAAAAAGTACACATTACAGCTTTGCCAAAAATAGGCGAAACCATATCTACCAAAGGCAAGCTTGTTTCTAGATATGATAACGATGCCTTTAGCAGCTGCACCATAGCTTCTGAAACTTTCAGAAACGGAGAATTAATCGTAGCTTGTACATTGAACTTTTTGATCCATGAAGTTTAAGAGGGAAATTTAATAATCCCCCAAAACAACGACCAGTGAAAAAAGAAGAAGTACCACAAGACAAAGGCTTATTAGAATCTGCCCAAACTAAAGAACTCACCTATGCTGTAGATGAAAACGGTGAGTACACTACAGAATTAAGCTCTGGTTGGGACCCTAAGACTATTGCCCTTAGCAATGCTATTAAAGATATAGAAGAACGCGTGGCTAATGCCAAAGAGCGTGTGGAAAAAAACAAGACTAGCCCAATTGAATATTACATGGAACTACATAAAATGGATCTACCCATTTTATCTAGCTATGTTGGCCTTTGGCAATGGCGAGTAAAGCGACATTTTAAGCCGAAGAATTTTCAAAAATTAAATCAAAAGACTCTTCAAAAGTATGCCGATGTTTTTGACATTAGCATTGAAGAACTGAAACACATTTCTTAAACATCTCCATGCAAATAGAATTTACCCATAAACAATCGGCACATTGCGAAAATGGTGTGGTAAGCAACCTAATGCGCCACAACGGTTTTGAAGTAAGCGAGCCTATGGTGTTCGGCATAGGGTCAGGCCTATTGTTCTGTTACATTCCCTTTTTAAAAGTGAACCACGCTCCCGTAGTAACCTACAGAGCTATGCCTGGTTTTATTTTCAATAGGTTTGCAAAGAGAGTAGGTATCAAGATAAAACGTGAAAAATTCAGCAATCCTGAATCCGCAAAAACCTGTTTGGATGAAAACCTTAAAAAGAATAATCCTGTTGGCTTACAAGTTGGGGTTTACAATCTACTATACTTTCCGGATGAATATCGGTTTCACTTTAACGCCCACAATTTAGTGGTCTACGGTAAAGAGAACGACAACTACCTCATTAGTGACCCTGTTATGGAACAGGTTACAAGTCTGACCGAAAAACAACTTGAAAAGGTTCGTTTTGCCAAAGGAGCTTTTGCTCCAAAAGGCCACATTTACTACCCTACTGCGTTTCCAGAAAAACTGGAATTAAAAAGTGCTATTATAAAAGGCATTAAACAGACCTGTCGTGAAATGACCGCTCCTTTCCCTATTGTGGGAACCAATGGCATTAAGACCATTTCAAAACTAATTCGTAAGTGGCCTAAGAAAAAAGGTCCAAAAGTCGCCAACCATTTTCTGGGCCAAATTGTACGCATGCAAGAAGAAATAGGCACTGGTGGCGGGGGTTTCCGTTATATCTATGCTGCATTTCTGCAAGAGGCTAGCCAAATTCTTGATAATGAAAAACTAAAGGAACTTTCAAAAGAAATGACACAAATTGGTGACGATTGGCGTGATTTTGCAGTAAACGCATCACGTATCTACAAAAACCGTAGTGCCCAAGATGATGCTTATAATAAAGTTGCAGACCAACTTGAGGCCATTGCCAATAGTGAAGCAGCCTTTTTCAAGAAGCTAAAAAAGGCAATTTAAATTCTGTTGCCCTAAACAGGAGAAATCATACTTTATCTTATAAATTTCGATTAGTTTTGACATCATGATTCAGATTAATGAGCTTTCAAAAAAGTACAAAGGAGCGGACGATTTTTCCGTCCGTGATTTGAACTTGACTATAGAAAACGGTGAGATTTTTGGACTTCTAGGCCCAAACGGTGCCGGCAAGACTACTTTAATCTCTATGCTCAGCTCATTGCTAAAACCAACTTCAGGCCATTTTACTATTGATGGATTGAACTACAAAGACAATAAAAACCAACTAAAGCAATTGATTGGAATTGTCCCTCAGGAATATGCGCTTTACCCTTCTTTGACCGCTTATGAAAACCTCATGTATTTTGGAAGTATGTACGGTTTAAAAGGCCAGTCATTGAAAGATGACGTCAATACACATCTTGAAGCAATGGGCCTAGCGAAATTCGCAAATAAAAAAATAGACGCCTTTTCAGGAGGAATGAAGCGACGCATCAACCTTATATCAAGTATTCTGCATAATCCCAAAGTACTATTTTTAGACGAACCTACAGTGGGTGTTGATGTACAGTCCAAAAATGTGATTATGGCACATTTAAAGGAATTAAATACAGCAGGAACGACAATTATCTACACCTCTCACCATTTAAATGAAGCTGAGAAATTTTGTACCCGTGTGGGCATTATTGACCACGGAACGCTTATTTGCTTAGGAAAACCACAAGAACTTATAGCTCAAGAAGAAAATACCGAAAACTTAGAAGGGGTATTCTTGGCCAAAACCGGTAAAGCACTTCGGGATCATGCATAAACTCTGGGCATCTACATATAAAGAATTTTTACTTGTTACACGTGATCTTGGCGGACTGGCTGTGCTATTTCTAATGCCTTTGTTATTGGTTATAGTCATTACCACAATTCAAGACAATTCATTCAAAAGTATCAAAGAAACCAAGTTGCCCATTCTTTTAGTAGATATGGACAAAGGGAAAGTATCCGAAGATATTTTAAAAAGCTTAGCAGAATCCAGATTGTTTCAAGTAGATATGGCAGCTACTGATGAAGAGGCCAAGCAACAGGTGTTGAAAGGCGATTACCAACTGGCCATAGTAATACCAGAAAATCTATCATCGGACCTCCAGATTAAAATCAACGAAAATGTAGATGGTATTCTTGCTAAATTCAGTGATAACGAAGAAAGTATTCCTGAGGTAAAGTCTAAGATGATGCCCAAGGAGGTTAAGCTTTATTTTGACCCCGCCACACAACAGTCTTTTAAAAGCTCTGTTCGGAATAATATTGATAAGATGATTTCTAAAATAGAAACAGAGACCATCTATACAGCCTTTCAAGAGCAATTAACAGATGATCCTTCCGAAGATATTTTTGAAACTGAAAAGTTCATCACCTTTACCGAAATTGTGCCAAGCAAGCACAAAGAGGCACTAATTCCAAACTCTACGCAGCACAATATTCCTGCATGGACACTCTTTGCTATATTTTTCATTATTCTGCCTTTGGCAATAAATATGGTAAAGGAAAAAAACCAAGGTACTTTTGTACGCTTAAGAACCAATCCCGTCTCGTATGCCACAGTTCTTGGTGGAAAAACCATTGTGTTTTTAGTGGTTTCCCTAGTACAATTTGCGCTTATGTTAGCGGTTGGAATTTTTCTCTTTCCACTAATTGGCTTGCCTAAACTAGATGTTACAGGTAGACTATCTCTCTTATTTATCGTAGCCTTCTTTGCTGGTTTAGCGGCTGTTGGCCTTGGTTTGTTATTAGGAACTATTGCCAAGACCCAAGAACAATCGGCCCCTTTTGGGGCTACCTTTGTAGTTATTCTTGCGGCAATTGGCGGTGTCTGGGTTCCGGTATTTGCCATGCCTAAATTTATGCAGGTTCTGTCTAACCTATCACCAATGAATTGGGGTTTAAATGCATTTTATGATGTATTTTTGCGCAACGCAACCTTTGTTGAAATTATCCCCGAAATATCTCTTTTACTGATATTTTTCGTGATTACCACGCTCATAGCTATTATATATAACGAAAGAAAAAATGCCGTCTAACACCAAAAAAGAAATTAGTTTCACTAGTGAAGTCCGCGTACGTTTTGCCGAAACGGACCCATTGGGTATTGTATGGCACGGTAATTATATTCAATATTTTGAAGATGGTCGTGAAGCTTTTGGGCGCCACCATGGTATTTCTTACCTAGACCAAAAAAATCATAATTTCTCTACGCCAATCGTAAAATCGGCATGTGAGCATAAGCTTCCTTTGACTTATGGAGATGTAGCTAAAATTAAGACAACATACATAGATTCCCAAGCAGCAAAGCTGATTTTCAAATATGAAATCTATAATCCTAAAGGAGCAGTTGTCTGTACTGGACAGACCGTTCAGGTATTTGTAGAATTGGGCGGCGAACTATCTTTGGTAATTCCAGAGTTTTTTGCCGAATGGAAGAAAAAAGTAGGCCTTTTAGATGAATAATATTTACCTATCACATAACAACATTGTTTCCGCTTACGGATTTGATAGCGCTTCTGCAGTTGATAGCATTAAAAATGAGATATCTGGGCTATCATTGGTAGATGATTCCAAAATTCTACCAAATCCTTTTTATTCCTCCTTAATTCCTCAAAACAATTTATCTGAAGCATTCAAAAAACTGAATCCACAAGAAGATTATACAAGACTAGAGCAAATACTTCTGGTTTCTTTGGCGAAAACCCTTAAAGAATCAGGTTTAGAACTTACGGACAGGGTTGGTTTAATCGTATCCACCACAAAAGGTAATATTGATGTATTGGATGCCGATAGTCTGTTTGATGAAAACAGGGCATATCTAAGTGAACTAGGTAAAAAAATAGAAACTTTTTTCGGTTTTAAAAACGAAGCTATTGTACTATCTAATGCCTGTGTTTCTGGAGTTTTAGCACTAGCCGTAGCTAAACGGTTTATTCATCAAAAACGTTATGACCACGTTTTTGTGGTTGCTGGAGATTTAGTGAGTCAATTTATTTTAACGGGTTTTAACTCGTTTCAAGCTTTGAGCGAATTACCATGCAGACCTTATTGTAAAACCCGTGCGGGAATTAATATTGGAGAAGTAGGTTGTAGTGTACTTGTTACTACAGATGCAGACCATCTTGTAAACGAATCCGTTCGTATTATAGGTGAAGCTTCATGCAATGATGCCAACCATATATCTGGCCCTTCCCGAACAGGCGAAGGTCTTTGCCGTAGTGTTGTTTCCGCAATGAACCAAGCAAACATAGAAGCTGAAGCTATAGATTATATTTCTGCACATGGTACCGCTACCATGTTCAATGATGAAATGGAAGCCATAGCATTTAACCGGGCCAATTTGCAAAACACCCCTCTAAATAGTTTAAAAGGATATTTTGGACATACCCTTGGTGCTTCCGGTCTTTTGGAAACCATCATCGGCATGTATTCCCTGCATTCAAACACACTTTTTGCCTCGCTGGGCTTTCAGGAACTTGGTGTTTCCCAACCTTTGAACATTATAAAAGAAACTACAGCAAAAGAAAACAGCATTTTTCTAAAGACCGCTTCTGGTTTTGGCGGTTGTAATACGGCTGCAATTTTTCAAAAAGTCAATTCATGAGTACGCCAGACTACCTTATAAAATCGTACTGCCACATTGCTAACGGCAAGATTTCCAGAAATGGAGAAGTTCTCTTTTCAAATGATTTGGAAGAGTTCCCCGCTTTTATAAAGGCAGCATACAAACATTTTGAAACGGATTATTCAAAGTTTTTCAAAATGGATAATCTCAGCAAGTTGGCTTTTATAGGTGCCGAGGTTCTGTTAAAAAATAGCAACGAAGAAAATACCGCCCTTGTACTTTCAAACAGGGCTTCTAGTTTAGATACTGATCGCAAACATCAAGCTGCCATTAGTGACCAATCAGGTGCATATGCCAGTCCCGCCGTATTTGTTTACACCCTTCCAAATATCTGTATGGGTGAAATTAGCATTCGCCACAAACTGTATTCTGAAAATAGTTTCTTTATCTTTGCCGAGTTTAACCCCCATTTATTGTCAGATTATGCCAATGATTTGCTAGAAACAGGTAAGGCAAACGAAGTACTTTGTGGCTGGGTTGATTATGATAAAGGAAAATATGATGCGTTTTTATACGTTATCGCTAAAAAAGGTTTGTTCTCCCATGATACAGAAGAACTGACTAAATTATACAGAACAAAATGAGCGAACTTAAACTAGAATTGAAGGAAAAAATCATCGAGCAATTAAACTTGGAAGATGTTTCCGTTGACGAAATCGCAGATACCGACCCACTTTTTGGCGAAGGTCTTGGTCTTGACTCTATTGATGCATTGGAACTTATAGTTATGCTCGATAAAGATTACGGCATTAGATTGGCAGACCCCAAAGAAGGTCGCAAAATTTTTGAATCTATCGATACCATGGCGGCTTATATTACTGCAAATCGCACTAACTAAGAACTACATCGCTTTTAAGCATACCATTAAACAATCGCAAGCGCTATTTAAGAATCGCACTTAAGACCAATATTCGTATTTTTATTATTATATCTATAATACTTCCAAGTTAATATGGGAAAGGGCGTAGCAATTACGGGCATGGGTGCTATTTCTGCCATTGGAGACAATGTGCAAGAAAACTATGATGCGTTGGTTTCTGGTGAGGTAGGCATTTCTAGAATTTCAAAAATAGATACCGTTCATAAGGACGATATTATGGTTGGCGAAATAGAAATGACCAATGACCAATTAAAACAAAAATTGGGAATCGCCAAAGAAGACGCCGTATCACGAACAGCTCTCTTAGCCATGCTTGCTGCTGATGAAGCTATTTCACAAGCTGGAGTTACCGATATAAACGATTGCGAAACCGGACTGATTTCAGGAACCACAGTAGGTGGTATGGACCAATCCGAAAAATACTATTTTGAATACCTAGAAAGTGATGAGCACTGGGGTCATATAAACGGACTTCATGCCGGAGATTCTACTCAGAAACTGGCTAATCATCTAGGACTTACCGAGAGTTTTGTTTCCACCATAAGTACAGCTTGTTCATCTGCAGCTAACGCAATTATGTTGGGTGCACGAATGATAAAATCGGGGCAATTAGACCGCGTTATCGTTGGTGGAACGGATAGTCTCTGCAAGTTCACCATTAACGGCTTTAAGACTTTAATGATTCAATCCGACACATACAATACACCTTTTGATGACGAAAGAAAAGGACTTAATCTTGGTGAAGCAGCTGCTTATTTGGTTCTAGAATCAGACGAAATTGTAAAAAGGAAAAATAGAAAAGTATTGGGTTATGTAAAAGGCTATGGCAATGCCAATGACGCCTTTCACCAAACCGCATCTTCGGAAAATGGGGATGGAGCCGTTCTAGCTATGGAAAAAGCTTTCAAGGTTTCAGGCTTAAATCCGTCTGATATTGACTATGTAAATGCCCATGGTACCGCTACACCAAACAATGACCTTTCAGAAGGTCGTGCACTTTTGCGCATATTTGGTGATAACGTTCCAGAATTCAGTTCAACTAAAGCATTTACCGGGCATACGTTGGCCGTGGCAGGTGGTCTAGAAGCTGTATATTCCATTATGGCGCTTCAAAATAATATCATATATCCCAATCTTAACTTTAAGAACCCAATGAAGGAATTTGACCTCCTTCCCCAAACTACGGTCAAACAAAAAGAACTACGCAATGTTCTCTCTAATTCTTTCGGTTTTGGAGGAAATTGCTCTACTCTAATTTTTTCCAAAGAAGCTTAATGAAACCAGTATATATAAATAGCGTAGGTTCAGTTTCGGTTCAAAAAACTTTTGAGAATAGTGAGTTTCTTAATGAGATTAGGGATTATAATGACACTACTATTAATGTAATAGAGCCCAACTATAAAGAATACATTCCGCCTGCAGCTGCACGCCGTATGGCCCGCGGTATTAAAATGAGTACCGTTAGCTCCAAAAATGCCCTTACGGAGGCTGGTCTGGAAAATGTAGACGCTATTATTGTAGGTACCGGGTTAGGTTGTATTGGAGACTCGGAACGTTTTGTTAGCGATATCATCAAAAATGACGAACAGTATTTAACACCAACGCGTTTTATACAATCCTCACACAATACTGTGGCTGGACAAATTGCCCTGGGTTTAGGTTGTAAAGGACATAATTTCACTTTTGTGCATTCTGCTATTTCTTTTGAGTCTTCTTTGATTGACGCTAAACTGATGCTCGAAAATAATGAAGTCGAAACCGTTTTGGTAGGCGGTGTAGACGAGCTTGTTGAACATCACGTGACCACACACCGTTTAATTGGTCATATTAAAAATGAACCTGTAGCTTCAAAGGACCTACTACACTCAAAAACCGAAGGCATGGTAATGGGCGAAGGCTCTCACTTTTTTGTGCTTTCAACAGAAAAAACGCCTTCTACGTATTCAGAATTGGTTGCGGTTAAAACCTTTAACACCCTTTCTAAAGAACGGATAAAAGGAAAAATACTCGCTTTTCTAGAACGTCAACATCTTAACATAAACGATATAGACCTGGTTATACTTGGTAACAATGGCGATGTTAACTATGATGGGTACTACGAGCAATTGAGTAGTTCCCTATTTAAAGACACACCTCAAGCTTATTACAAGCATCTTTCGGGCGAGTTTGATACCGCAACCGGATTCGCATTTTGGTTGGCCAATAAAATTCTAAAGGCACAGAACATTCCTGATGTTGCGAAACTGAATGCTATTGAGCCATCCAACTTAAAAACTATATTGATTTACAATCAATACAGAGGAGAAAACCATAGCCTCACCTTAATTCGAGAATGTTAAAGCGGAATAGGGTAAATACCGCTGTTATTTTTCTTTTGCTGCCCTTGGCTGCGTTATATTTTTTAGATTACGTACCGTTATGGCCCATTTTTTCAATTTTGATTATTTGGTTCTTTATTACACTTTTTGGTTCGTTTTTTATCCGATGGAATTATCACCTTACTTCGTTAAGCTCGAATAAAAACACTCCAAATAATTGGGTTTCAATAACGTTTGACGATGGCCCAAACAATGAATTTACTCCCAGAGTACTAGACTTATTAGCAAAATATGATGCAAAAGCAACTTTCTTCTGTGTTGGTCAACAAATTGAAAAGCACCCCAAAGTTTTAAAGCGAATACTATCTGAAGGTCATAGTATTGGCAACCACACCTACTCCCATTCCAAAAGCTTTGGTTTTTTCCCCTTTGATAAAATTCTAAACGAACTGAACCGAACAGAAAACCTAGTATCCTCTTTAATTGGAAAAAAATTAAAGCTCTATCGTCCTGCTTTTGGCGTAACAAATCCACAGATTGCAAAAGCGTTAGAACATAAAGAAATACATTCTATTGGCTGGAATGTACGTTCATTAGACACCACTTTCAGGTCGGAAAAAACCATTTTGAAACGTATTATTCGTAAGGTTTCAAAGGGTGATATTATACTACTGCACGATACCAGTGAAAAAACAATAGTCGTTTTGGAACAGTTATTGTTATTTTTGCGAGAGAAAAATCTGAGTTCGGTCACGGTTGACCGCCTACTAGAAATCGAAGCGTATGCATAAGATACTTTTTCTTATATTTTTTGTTTCCCTTGGAGCGTTTGCCCAAAAGGAAATGACTCCAACAGAGGCTGTTGCCTTAAAGGCCAAAGTCAAGACCAGAGCAGATGCTACTACCACGGTAATGAGTGAATTTACGCAATACAAGCATTTAGACTTCTTGTCCGATGATATCGTATCGCAAGGTAAACTTGCTTTTAAAGTGCCTAATTTGGTAAAATGGGAATACACTAAACCCTTTGCTTATTCGGTTTTGTTTAAAAACGAAACATTGTTCATTAACGATGATGGTAACAAGAGTAATATGGATGTAGGTTCCAACAAGATTTTCAAACAGCTGAACCAACTTATTACAGCCAGTATTCGTGGTGACATGTTTAATGATGATGAATTCAATATCAAATATTTCAAAATCAACGATTCTAGTTTGGTGTACTTCCTACCAAAAGACGAACAATTCTCTAAATTTATTAAAGCTTTCCACCTTTCTTTTAACGCGATTGGCGATGTAACCGAAGTGAAGATGATTGAGCCTTCAGATGACTACACACAAATTAAGTTTACTGATCGTGTCGTTAATAAAAACTTGTCTGATGCGGTTTTTACTCAATAGTCTTTGTTTTTTTTTATTGCTAGGATGCGCCTCTTACCCTGTTCAAAATGGGTTTGAGCCTAAAAACGATTCACCTCAAGAAACGTCAAACCCCTATTTTGCGAATGCCGAGAAAGATTACGTCTACAAGGCCAAAATAGATGCGTTCAATAAATCTTTCGGTGGTATTTTTATCGTTAAAAAGTTAGGCCCGAAACATCATCGTATTGCTTTTACTACAGAAATAGGAAATACTATTTTCGACTTCACTTTTCAAGGAGATGATTTTAAAGTAAATCGTATTTTAAAAGAGTTAGACCGAAAAATACTGATCAATATTTTAAAAAGGGATTTTAAAGTATTGATACAAGAGCAATCTCCTGTAAAAAATCACTTCTCACTAAAGAACGATGATGTACTGCAGACGGATATCCTCTCTAAAAAACATTATTTTTATTATACCGATGGGCAACTACATAAGATTGCCAGAGTAGACCGAAACAAAGAAAAAGTAGATTTTAGTTTTACCAACATAGATGGCCAATTTGCAAAAGAAATTGAAATAGCACACCATAATTTCAAACTTCACATTGCACTAAAAGCATTCAAATGAAAACATTAAAATTTTTTATACTCGCAATGGCTCTTTGCAATATAGGAACAGCCATGGCACAAACCCGCCCAGGTATTAAGGCAGGTTTGAACAGCTCAAATATCAGCAATACATCATTAGATACAAAATCAGGGATTTACATAGGCGCCTTTGCAGACATTCCAATAACGGATTATTACTCTTTGCAACCAGAACTATTATATTCTAGCCAAGGTGGCAATTCTAATTCACCGTTATATGGTGACGTAAACATAAACTACTTTTCTATTGGCTTACCGAACAAATTTTATGTGAGCCCAGATAAAGGTTTTCATTTTACATTAGGACTAGGGTTAGACATTAACTTTGAGAACAATTTTGTTAACTTGACCAACTTTAACGGTGACGACGAAATCTCTCCTGTTGATGTTACTGTAATTGGAGGAATAGGCTACGAGTTCAGTTTTGGTTTGATTATTGAAGCACGATACAAGCAAGGAACCATAAGCGTTGATTTCTTTGGTGAAGATGACCTTTATGAAGAAACAGGGAGTAACCTAAATGGCGTTTTTCAAATAGGTGCCGCGTATAAATTTAAATTGTATAAAAATGCTGATTGAAGGGTTATACACCGTAGAAAGTTTTGAAAAAGAAGAGCAAACAGTAAAGGCAACTGTAAAACTGAATGCTGCACATGAGGTTTTTAAAGGCCATTTTCCTGGAAACCCTGTGATGCCAGGTGTTTGTATGATTCAAATAATTAAAGAATTAACTGAACAAGCCACAGATAAAACCTTATTTCTCTCAGTTGCTTCGAACGTTAAATTTATGGCCATTATCAATCCAGAGAAGAATGACACCATTCAACTTACATTAAACGTTACAGAGGAAGGTGGTACAGTAAAAGTGAAGAACACCACTACTTTTGACGATACATTAGCTTTAAAGCTTAGCGCTACTTTTACTGTTTTAACTTAGATGTTATGAATTTAAAACTAGTACTATTTACAATATTTTCTTTCTTAACTATTGCCGTTGCAATAGATTTAAAGGAAACAAGATCTGCCTATATTGAAGCGGTGGACAATGAAAGTGCTACCAATGCGCTTCATGAAGATTTGATTTCAGTTTCCAAAACTGATGACAAAACACTTGTTGCCTTTAAAGGTGCGGTAAGCGCTATGATGGCTAAATATGCAAAAGGCATAAAAGACAAAAAAATCTTCTTAAAAGAGGGTAAGGAACTTTTGGAGTATGCTCTAGAAGCAGACCCAAATAATGTAGAAATACACTGTATTAGGTTAAGCGTACAAGAGAATGTACCCAAAATTACAGGCTACACTAAAAATATTGAGGAAGACAAGCAATTTATACTCAACAACTTCAATTCCATCTCCAATAAAAACAGTAAGAATTTCGTTAAAGGATATATCATAAAATCTGAGGCTTTTACCGAAACGGAAAGGCAATTGCTACAAGGGTCGTAATACGTATCTTTGTA
The DNA here is from genome assembly GCF_015330125.1 of Zobellia nedashkovskayae. Classification (NCBI taxonomy): domain Bacteria; kingdom Pseudomonadati; phylum Bacteroidota; class Flavobacteriia; order Flavobacteriales; family Flavobacteriaceae; genus Zobellia; species Zobellia nedashkovskayae. Next base: position 1,001,423 of record NZ_JADDXR010000002.1, read on the forward strand.
GAAAATTCGAACCGGTTTCCTGAACCCTTTGAAAAAATTGCTCGTGTCAACCCCTATTCCAACACTTCAAAACACCATGCAGCAACTTAATTGCTGTGTAATGGTACCGACTTATAATAATGCGGGCACCTTAAAGCGGGTACTTGACAGTATTTTGGAACGGACTACTTCTATCATTGTTATTAATGATGGAGCTACGGATAATACGACGGATATTTTAAAAGAATATCCAACCCTACAGCAAATTCATTTACCGGAGAATAAAGGCAAAGGTAACGCCCTTCAAGTAGGATTTAAAGCTGCTATTTCCAAAGGGTATGATTATGCCATTACCATAGATTCTGACGGGCAACATTTTCCTGAAGACCTTTCTGTATTCTTGGATGAGTTGAAAGCGGAAGAATCTCCCAACGTGCTCTACATTGGTTCGCGAAACATGCAACAGGAAGATGTACCTGGTAAAAGTAGTTTTGGTAATAAGTTCTCTAACTTTTGGTTTTGGTTTGAAACGGGTACCAAACTACAGGACACACAATGTGGTTACCGACTTTACCCCTTGAAGGAGCTAAAGGATTTAAAGTTTTATACCCCAAAATTCGAGTTTGAAATAGAGATAATCGTGCGTTTGGCATGGAACGGTACCACAGTAAAAAATGTTCCTGTACGTATTTTGTACGATGAAACGGAAAGGGTATCTCACTTTAGAACAGTACCCGATTTTGCGCGCATAAGTGTACTGAATACTTGGTTGGTTATAGTTACTATTTTCTATATAAAGCCACGTAACTTCATCAGGAAAATAAAAAAAAAAGGATTTAAAAATTTCCTTTTAGAAGACTTGCTCCGTAGTGATGATTCCCCAAAGACAAAAGCACTGTCCATTGCTTTAGGGGTATTTTTGGGAATAGCTCCATTCTGGGGTTTTCAGACCATACTCGTTTTTGCACTCGCAGCCCTTTTTGGCTTGAACAAGGCTATTACCTTTGCTTTTTCTAACGTTAGCTTGCCTCCTTTAATTCCGTTTATTATATTTTTCAGTCTTAAAATAGGTGTATTGATTACGGGTGAAGAGGTTTTATTTTCAATAGAAAATATGACCGAAAACTTTGACATACTGCAAAACCTTAAAACGTATCTCATTGGCAGCCTTATCCTAGCTACTGCATCTGCTCTACTTTTTGGCATCGTTGGGTATTTCACGATTCTCTATTTAGGAAAGAAAAAAATGGTCGTAGACAATGGGTAGTTTCTTCTTTAAAGCATATCAATTTATTGCACGGAAACGGGTGTTATCCGTATCGGCACTTGTTGTTCTTCTTATAGGGCTATCTATCATTGTATCTAAAATTCAGTTTGAAGATGATATAACCTCTTTAATTCCCGCAAACGAAGAAGCGCAACGCGTTCAAAAGGTTTTAAAATCTATTACGTTTACGGATAAGATTATCATCAATATTCAAAAAGAAGAAGATGGCACTGTAGATGACCTTACGCGATACGCCAAAAATTTGCTGGATAGTCTAGAGCAAAATCAATCGGAATTCATCAAAAATATACAAGGCAGGGTAAATTCTGATGATATACCTAAAACGTTAGATTTAGTTTATGAGAACTTGCCGCTCTTTTTAGAAACGGACGACTATCCTAGTATTACTAAAAAAATAAGACCGGACAGTATTGCTAAAGTTACTGCCGAAAATTACCGGACGCTCATTTCCCCATCGGGTATTATTGCTAAGAAAACCATTGTAAAAGATCCCTTAAGGCTTTCCTTTATTGCCCTAAAACGGTTGCAAGAACTAGGTGTTGGTGATGATTTTAAACTAAAAAACGGCTTTCTATTAGATAAAGAGGAAAAAAATATTCTCCTTTTTCTTACCCCTGCTTATGGCTCAAATGAAACCGATAAAAATCTACCTTTTTCAAATGCGCTTTACGACCTGCAAGACAAACTTAATACAGCTTACAAGACAAAAGTACGTAGTGAATATTATGGAGCAGCATTGGTTGCGGTAGCCAATGCCAAACAGATTAGAAGCGACATTCAGTTTACAGTAAGCATTGCCATGACTTTGCTAATCATAATTCTAATGCTTTTCTACCGAAAGCTGGCATTGCCATTTATTCTCTTTCTACCCACGTTGGTAGGTGCGTTATTGTCAATTGCTTTTCTATGTATAATCCGGGATAAGATTTCTGCTATTTCATTAGGTATTGGTTCTGTCCTTTTAGGCGTTACGCTAGATTATGCCCTGCACATACTTACACATATACGAAACGGAAATGGCGCAGAGAGCCTCTATAAAGAAGTAGCACCTTCTATTTTAATGAGTAGCCTAACCACGGCATCTGCCTTTTTGTGTCTTTTATTTCTAGAGTCTCAGGCATTACAAGATCTTGGTATTTTTGCTGCTGTAAGTGTTCTTGGGGCTTCGGTTTTTGCCTTGCTGTTCATTCCACAAGTCTACTCCGCAAAAAAAGCGGTTAGCGCAAGAAAGACAATTTTAGATCGTGTGGCATCTTTCGACTTTAACAAATCAAAATGGGCCATTATAGTATTGGTTCTATTTTCTGTTATTAGCATTTTTACCTATAATAAGGTTGTTTTCAATAAGGATATTGCCAAGTTGAACTACGAAACCGAGGTTTTACGCGATGCACGGAAACGATTGGAAACCTTGACCGATATTAGTTCAAAGTCTATATATCTATCAACATACGGGAAGGATATCCAAACTGTTTTAACACAAAACGATTCGCTTTATGACGAGCTAAAAATTCTTGAAGAGAAAAAAGAGATATTGAGCTTTAGCTCCGTTGGCGGACTCATTCGCGCCAAAAAAACGCAAGAGGAAAAAATTGGTAGATGGAATGATTTCTGGACTCCGTCCAAAATCAATACAACCAAAGAAAACCTTATTGAAAGTAGTAAGGAGTTTGGTTTTAAACCTACCACATTCTCCCAATTTTACAATTTACTGAATGACGACTTCAAACCTATGGAGGTTACGGCGTTCGATTCTATACAATCGTTTTCACTTGATGATTATATTGTAAACGATGAAAACGGGACTACCATCACCTCTCTGGTTAAAGTAGATGACGACCATATTAATACGCTACGCGAACGTTTTGAAAACTCACCCAACACCCTACTCATTGACCGTCAACAGGTAAATGAAACGTTTTTGGGGAACTTAAAAAACGACTTCAACAGTTTAATCGGGTATTCATTTCTGGTTGTCTTGTTTATCCTACTCCTATTCTACCGCAGCCTTTCATTGACTGTAATAACGAGTATTCCCATTTTTCTCACTTGGTTTTTGACCGTGGGTATTATGGGCCTTTTCCATATTGAATTCAATATTTTCAATATTATTATCTGTAGTTTTATTTTTGGTCTTGGTGTTGACTATAGTATTTTCATCACCAACGGATTACTTACGGAATACCGAACTGGAGAAAAGGTACTCCACACCCATAAAACCTCTATATTACTATCGGTCATTACTACTATTGCCGGTGTAGGTGTGTTGATTTTTGCAAAACACCCTGTTCTATATACGATTTCTACGGTGTCGCTAATAGGTATTCTATCTGCAGCATTCGTGGCTTTCACCCTTCAGCCCTTATTGTTCAAGCTCTTTATTGGAAGTGCAGATAAGCGACCGATTTCTATGCGTTATTTTATACACTCCGTGTTATCCTTCGGTTATTTTGGCATGGGAGGCTTTTTACATTCCATTTATGGCGTAGTTAAATTAAAATTATCGCCAAAGAGCCGGAAGAATGAGAACTTAGGTTTCCATAAATCGGTTTCAAAGTTGATGGGTTCTGTTTTATACACTAATCCTTTTGTATCCAAAGAAATTAGAAATACATATAACGAGACTTTTGAAAAACCCGTAATGATTATCGCCAATCACACTAGTTTTTTGGATATTCTAGCTATTGGTATGTTGCACCCAAAGATTATCTTCATGGTAAACGATTGGGTTTATAACTCTCCTGTTTTTGGAAGTGCAGCAAAGTTGGCCGGTGCATACCCCGTATCTGGCGGTATTGAAAACGGAGAAGCCTTTTTAAAAGAAAAAGTTGCACAAGGGTTCAGTATTATTGCTTTCCCGGAAGGTACGCGTTCATCAACCAACAAAATAAAACGTTTTCACAAGGGCGCTTTCTATTTGGCACAACAGTTTGAATTGGATATTCTTCCCGTCCTCATTCACGGTAATTCAGAAGTCTTACCTAAAGGAAGTTTTATAATTCGTGATGGTAAAATTACAATAGAACTTTTACCAAGAATTGATGCACACGATACGCAATATGGCAAAAATTATAGTGAGCGTGCCAAACAGCTAGGAGCCTATTTTAGGAGTGAGTTTAGAAGACTTAGAGATGAGATTGAAGATGAGAATTATTGGGATAAAGCACTTCTGGAGAACTATAGATATAAAGGTGATGCCATTTACAAAGCGGTTAAGCTAGATTTGGAGACCAATAGAAAAACGTACTATTCCCTACTGCAACAAATAGGGAAAAAGAATAAAATTGTTCATTTATCCGAAGATTTTGGGCAATTAGATTTGCTACTTGCCTTAGATTCTTTTGATAGAAAAATAACCTTAAGTCTCGCAGATAAGGAAGCTTCGGTTTTACTCAAAAACAATTTTCTTACCAAGCATTATAGTAAAATTGAAGTTACCGATAGTTTAGAAAAAGCCCTTGCAACGGTTGCCGATGTACTAATAATCGATATGAAAATAGAAATCGCACAACTCACCAAGTTTATGGTCAATGAGTTTGAAACTATTATCTTACTGAAAGAAGCACGGCATATAGATTTAGCTACGCTAAAAGCATTAGGTTTCATTACTAGCGAACAAAATGATAACTTTAGGCTACTAAATAAGATACGCAGTTAATGAAAGAGCATTATGACGTAGTGGTTGTGGGTAGTGGCATGGGCGGTCTCGTTTCTGCTATTATCATGGCGCGCGAAGGTAAGAGTGTCTGCGTATTGGAAAAAAATAATCAGTACGGCGGCAACTTACAGACCTTTGTTCGTGAACGTACTATTTTTGATACAGGTGTTCATTATTTAGGCGGATTGGAAAAAGGCCAAAATCTTTATCGTTACTTTGAGTATCTGGATATTTTAGACGGACTTCACCTTACCAGATTGAATGAAGATGGTTTTGACCTCATCACTTTTGATGGCGATGAAAAAGAATACCCACATGCACAAGGTTATCCAAATTTTGAACGCCAACTAGTAGAAAAATTTCCGGAAGAGAAAGAAGCCATTCATCAATACTGTAAAAAACTACAGGATATTTGCAATCAATTTCCGCTTTATAATCTAAAACACGGCAAGCCATATCATGAAGATACTGAGCTTTTTTCCTTGCCTGCCAAAGCATATATTGACTCCGTAACCCAAAACGAAAAACTACGGGCCGTACTTGCCGGTTCCAACCTTTTATACGCGGGCGAAGCAGATAAAACTCCATTTTACGTGCATGCGCTCTCTGTAAATTCATACATTCAAAGCTCGTACAGATGTGCAGATGGTGGTAGCCAGATTACCAAACTACTCATTAAAAGACTAAAGGAAAGTGGTGGAGAAGCCTATAAACATAGTGAGGTAACCCAATTTAATGTTGAAGACAAGCAAATAGCATCGGTCGTAACAAAAAAGGGTAATGTTATAAAAGGAGACCTTTTCATTTCAAACATAGAACCTAAAATCACCCTCCAAATGGTAGGAGAAGCGCATTTTAGAAAATCATATGCCAATCGCATAAAAAGTATAGATAGCACTGTTTCGGCTTTTAGTATCCATATTGTACTAAAGCCAGAGACGTTCAAATATCTAAACCACAACTACTATCATTTTAAAGACCATAAATCGGTTTGGAACTCGCATAATTACACCCAAAAATCATGGCCAGAAGCCTATATGGTTTCTATGGGTACACGTAAGAACCAAGGAGAATGGGCTGATCAGCTTACCGCTATTACCTATATGCGCTATGAAGAGCTAAAACCTTGGTCTGGCACCTTCAACACCGTATCTCACAAGAATAGTCGCGGGGAAACCTACGAAGAGTTCAAAGAAGCCAAAATAGAAGCATTTTTAAAGGTTCTTGAAGAGAAATTTCCGCATATCCGCGAAAGCATACAATCTGTTCATACCTCTACCCCATTATCTTACAGAGATTATATTGGCTGCAATGAAGGTTCCATGTACGGTTACGCCAAAGATTACAACATACCGCTAAAGACTTTTATTTCGCCCCGAACCAAAATAAAAAACCTGTTTTTTACAGGCCAAAGTATTAATATGCACGGAATTTTAGGAGTGACCATTAGTAGCGTGGTTACCTGTTCCGAAATTTTGGGCAGTGAATATTTGTTAGATAAAATTATTAAAGGGAGTACGAATACCAACGAAAAAATAGATGCATAATGGGACAGTTTAAAACAACTCCAGTAGAACGAGTAGAAAACATCTCAAAGGCGGACTTTATAAAAAACTATTACAAACCGCAAAAACCAGTTCTGATTACCGGTTTGACTAAAGATTGGCCAGCCTTCGAAAAGTGGAAGCTAGATTATATTCAAGAACGAGCAGGAGACCAAATTGTGCCTTTGTATAATAATGAACCTGCCAAAGACAAGGAAAGTGTATACGCCCCGAAGAAGGAAATGAAGCTGAGCGAATACATAGAAATTCTAAAAACCGAACCTACGGATCTACGGATTTTCTTTTATAATATTTTGAAAGAAATGCCGGAACTCCTCAAAGATTTTGAGTACCCGGATATTGGATTAAAATTCTTTAAAAAACTACCCGCACTTTTCTTTGGAGGAGGAACATCTAAAGTATTCATGCATTATGATATTGATTTGCCAGATAGCATGCATTTTCATTTTGATGGTGATAAGGTCGTAAATCTCTTCTCGCCAGAGCAGACTCAATACCTGTACAGAGTTCCTTTTGCTATTCATAATATTGAAGATATAGATATGGATAATCCGGATTTTGAAAAATATCCGGCACTGCAATATGCGCAAGAAATACGTGCGGAAATGAGACATGGTGATGCACTTTATATGCCTAGTGGCTATTGGCACTCCATCCGATATCTAAACGGCGGATTTTCTATGACGTTACGGGCATTACCAAGGCACCCTGGCCGTTTTGCCAATATGCTGTACAACGTAGTCATTATGAGAAATATTGACAATATTACTCGAAAATATCGTGGTCAAAAATGGTTGGATTATAAAGACCGATGGGCAATAAAACGCACTGAAAAGAATCTAAAAGCTAAAAAAGATAGCTAGAGCATCGTACTTTTGCCACTATTGTTTGTTGTATAGCCGATTGATGTAATGCCGAAAAAATTCTTCCTAAACATATTCGTTCTTATAGGCTTGGCCTTTCTTTTAGGGTCATGTGGCGTTTCAAAATCATTGAAAGACCTGCCGAATATTAGTCAGTATGAAGTTGATGTGGCCAAACGGCAACAACTTACGGATTCCACATATGTACTAGAAAATAACTTTTTGACCAAAAATCAACAGGGTCTTTACGAACTTTATGTTTCAGGAAACCCATATGAACTGGGTCTCAAGACGGGAAGTCTAACGCAAGAACTTTTTCAAGAACAAGAACGGGTTTTTATTGAAAAGATAGATGAGTTGGTTCCTAAAAAAGGAAAACAAAAACTACTTCGCAAATTCTTAGCTTGGTTCAACCGGAAAATGTACAAAAATGTTGATGAGCAATACAAAGCAGAGATTTATGGTATTTCTCATTATGCCTCAAAAGATTATGACCGCATTGCAGCTCCTTACCCACGTGTCATGTATTTTCATGGAGCCCACGATATTGGTCATGCGCTACAAGATTTAGCTTTGGTGGGCTGTTCATCGTTTGCCGCTTGGGGCGACCATACTGAAGACGGCAAACTTCTCATTGCCCGTAATTTTGATTTCTATGCAGGTGATGATTTTGCTAAGAATAAAATTATTGCTTTTGTAGCTCCAGATGAGGGCCATAAATTTATGTCGGTTACCTGGGGTGGTATGATCGGGGTGGTTTCTGGAATGAACGACCAAGGTTTAACCGTAACGATTAATGCGGGAAAATCTAAATTTCCACTGGTGGCCAAAACACCTATATCATTAGTCACACGGGAAATTTTGCAATACGCCTCAACTATAGAAGAGGCAATTGCCATTGCCAAAAAACGGGAAGTCTTTGTTTCAGAATCTATTTTCGTGGGAAGTGCCAAGGATAAAAAAGCTGCCGTTATTGAGGTTTCTCCACATAATTTTGGGGTTTATGAAGTGGAGAATGGGAACCAACTTGTTTGTTCCAATCACTTTCAGAGTGCGGCCTATGCCAATGATAAAAAGAACCAAAAACATATTTTAGAGAGCCACTCTGAATATCGTTACGAACGTATGGAAGAACTTCTGAACGAAGAGCCAAAAGTAACCCCAGAGATCGCCATAGACATTCTAAGAAACAAAAACGGACTTGAAGACCAACGTATTGGTTACGGAAATGAAAAGGCGTTGAACCAAATGTTGGCACACCACGGCATCGTTTTTCAACCAGAAGACCTTATGGTTTGGGTGTCAAGTAATCCGTATCAATTGGGCGAATTTGTGGCTTACGACCTAAATGAGGTTTTTAAGAATGCTAATCAAAACCAACAGGCAAGACCTATATCATCGGCAAATAAGAACATAGCTGCAGACCCTTTTCTAAGTACTTTGGCCTATCGTCATTATGAACGTTATAGAGAATTAAATAGTCAAGTTACAGCTGCGCTTGTTGCCGAAGAAAAAATTGAACCGTCTATCTTAACAGAATTTATAGCGGTAAATCCCGATTTTTGGGAAGTCCATTTTCTTGTGGGACAGTATTACTACGAAAACGGATTGTTTGAGGAAGCCCTAAAATCTTTTGAAACCGCCAAGACTAAAGAAGTAACCACAGTACCAGATACAGAGGCCATCAACAAGTATATTAAAAAATCTAAAAGGAAGCTCAAATAATGATTCCAGAAATAGAAAAAGCATCCATACCAGAAATAAAGGCCTTTCAAGGAGAGAAGCTAAAAGAGGTTATTGCATACGTGACTACTAACTCGCCCTACTACAGGCGTCTTTTTAGGCAGTATAAAATACTTCCTTCGGATATTAATTCTCTTGAAGACTTGGTTAGAATACCCGTAACAACCAAAGAGCAGTTACAGAACAACAATGACGCTTTTCTATGTGTACCAAAGTCGAAAATCATAGATTTTGTAACTACCTCAGGAACCCTTGGAGAGCCTGTAATTCTTGGCCAGACGGATAAAGACTTGGACAGATTGGCGCATAACGAAGCTATTTCCTTGGCTTGCTCTGGTGTTGACAAAGATGATATTATACAAATGACCACTACCATGGATCGCCGTTTTATGGCCGGTCTTGCCTATTTTATGGGTGTTAGAAAACTGGGAGCGGGAATTATTCGTGTGGGTGCCGGTATTCCTGAATTGCAATGGGATACGATTACCAAGTTCAAACCCACCTACCTGATTGTTGTTCCGTCCTTTTTATTAAAACTAATTCAGTATGCAGAAACGCATGGTATAGACATTAATGCTTCTGGAGTAAAAGGTGCTATTTGTATTGGTGAATCTTTGCGGAACCAAGATTTTTCACTGAACGTTCTTGCTCAAAAAATAAAAGAAAAATGGGATATTGAGTTGTATTCCACCTATGCTTCTACTGAAATGAGTACGGCTTTTGCCGAATGTTCAGAACAGCAAGGAGGACACCATCATCCCGAGCTTATTATTGCGGAAATTTTGGATGAGGATAATCAACCTGTTGCCGATGGTCAAGAAGGTGAACTTACGATTACCACGCTGGGGGTTGAAGCTATGCCGTTGCTTCGTTTTAAAACAGGGGATATTGTGGTTGCCCATACTTCGCCTTGTGCATGTGGTAGAAACACCATTCGCTTAGGACCTGTGGTTGGACGAAAAAAGCAAATGATCAAATACAAAGGCACCACGCTCTACCCTCCTGCCATGGATAACCTTTTGAACGATTTTGAGGAAGTGGAAGGTTATGTATTCGAGATTTATCATAACGAAATTGGTACGGATGAGATTCTAATAAAAATCGCTTCATCTTCGGCGGACCATAAATTGATGCAGGCCATAAAAGACCATTTTCGTTCTAAACTGAGAGTTTCTCCCAACATTGAACTTTGTCCTAATGAAGAGATTCAGAAGTTGAGGATGTCTAAATTGGGAAGGAAGCCTATTAGCGTGATTGATAAGCGGTAGTAGCACCTGGCTTCGTCTGCGCTCAGCCATATGGTGCTATTCACGTAATAAATGATTGTTTCAGATTGCGCTCAGACAAGCACAACACGCAAAACTAACGTCAGTTACAGTACACAAAGCCAAAAACATAGCTTTTACGGAATGTCACCCCGAGCACAGTCGAGGGCTTAGGGACACCCATCTGGCTTATACTTTGAATGTGTATAGTTTCTGCATTCAGAAAGGATTTGAAGGGTATTAAATTTCCCGTTCATCAATGCTATCTTTTTAGCCCGTGACCAGCCTTTCAATTGCCTTTCGAACTTAAGAGCTTCATGTGCTTTTGGAAATTGTAAATGGTACAGTAACTTCATCGGACGTCTTGTGCTAGTGTATGCATTCTCATAAAACCCAGTTTGACCCTCAACTAGCCTACGGTCAACATCATTTGTAAAACCCGTATAAAAACTTTTATCGGAGCATTCCAGTATGCAGATGTAATAGGGTCCCATGAAATTTGCTTTTTGAGCGTGAGCGTAAAATGCGCGGCTGAGCGCAGCCGAAGCCCCGCATTTTACTTCCCTATCAAATACAGCCCCATTTGAATTTTCCAATAGGGCATCTTCTCTTCAAAATGTTCAAAGAATACTTTTAGTCCCTCGGGATTTTCAAGTTCGGAATGGGCTTTTTTGATGCTTGCCACTTCATCCTTGGAAATAAATGTATTCAAATCTACATCGGCACCTTCAGCATGCGCTTTTTGGAGGTGGTTGTAAACACTACCTTCCTGTATGCCCCGTTGCATGGCAATATCCTGAACCGAAAACCCCTCTTGCAACAGTTGAAACGAAAGTTGGTGACTCGGATTTTTCTTTGGTTTCTTTTTTGGTTTTGGCGCGTTTATCTCCTTAAGAAATGCTTCGGCATACTTTTCAAGCTTCGCTTGTCCTACCCCAGAAATTTCTAGGAATTCCGTTTCGTTTTTGGGGCGTTTTTCTTCCATATCCTTTAAACTGGCATCACTGAAAACCACATATGCGGGTACATTTTGTTCAGCTGCAATTTGTTGTCGCAATACCCGTAGTTTTTCGAACAACCCGGTGGCTGCTGTTTTGGACTGGCTAGTTTTCTTGGCTTTACCTTTCTCTTTCTTCTCTAAAATAGCAAGTTGTATCTGCTTCTTCTCATACAGCACCTGTTTTGCCAATGGCGTAAGCGACAGCCGACCGGCTTCCCTGAAATTGATGGAAAGCACACCTTGGTTCAACAACTGAATTATATATTGCTGTAAATCTTGCCAAGACACCTCTTTTACGGCGCCGTACGTTTTTATATGCTGATACCCTTTTTCCATCACTTGGGCATTTTGCGCCCCGCGAAGCACATCTAGCAACATTCCCATGGCCTCCCGTTCCTTTAAACGAGCAACCCCTGAGCAGATTTTTTGTGTGAGTACAGTAGCATCAAAATATTTGGGCGGACGGTTACAGATATCGCAATTACCACAATTCTGGGTCATGTGCTCCCCAAAATAATTGAGCAAGGCAATCCTGCGGCAACTTAAAGCTTCGGCAAATTGCTGCATGCGCTCTAACTTGGCATACTCCACATCTGCATTTTCGCTGGTATTAATGAACCTTCGCAATTGTGCTACATCGGCAAAACTATAAAATAGCAAAGCTTGTGCAGGCAGGCTATCCCGGCCTCCACGACCTATTTCTTGATAATAGCCCTCTATATTTTTAGGCAAGTTATAATGGATGACCCAACGTACGTTGCTCTTATCTATTCCCATTCCAAAAGCAATGGTCGCTACAATTATGGGCACGCGGTCTGTAATAAAATCTTCTTGCACCTTGCTACGTTCATCCGCAGGAAGACCCGCGCTGTAGGCTTTCGCATTAAAACCGGAAGCCACAAGCTTATCCGCAATGGTCTGGGTACTTTTTCGGCTTAGGCAATAGATGATTCCGCTTTCGTTGGGTCGCTCTGCTAGAAACTCCAAAATCTGGGTAATCCTATCCTGTGCCGGACGTACTTCCAACGAAATATTAGGCCGATTAAAAGATGCCAGATGGCGCAGCGCCTGTGGAATTCGTAACTGGTCTAAAATATCGTCCTGCGTTGTTTTATCCGCCGTAGCGGTCAATGCAATTATAGGCACCTCTGAAAAACGTTGTTTTAGACTCCCAAGTTGGGTATAAGCAGGGCGAAAATCGTGACCCCAAGAAGAGATACAATGTGCCTCATCTATGGCAAAAAGGCTAATGGTTATTTCCGAAATAATATGTTGCAATAGCGCTAAACTCTCCGGTGCTACGTACAATAACTTCAGCTCACCCTTAAACAATTTGGTCTCTACTTCTTCCTTTTTTGAAGCTTCCAATGAACTATTAAAATAAGCTGCAGAAATACCGTTCCCAGTCAAAGCATCTACCTGATCTTTCATTAAAGCAATAAGCGGAGAAATTACAATAGCCGTACCTTCCATAGCCAAGGCCGGAAGTTGAAAGCAAAGCGATTTTCCACCACCCGTAGGCATAATGGCCAGCACATCTTTTTTAGCAAGTACATCGCTAATGACATTCCATTGGTTGGCCCGAAACGAATCGTAACCAAAATTTGTTTTTAAAAGAGGGAGAAGTTCTTGTTCTGTTGTAAGCGTCATGTAATACGTATAGAGATTCTTGCTCAAAAGAGCCGTTTTAGCAAACGAAGCGGACCGAAAGTAGCGTATGGTACCACTCCGTTAAGGCTTCGTTTGCAAAGAACGGCATATTCTATTTACCCAACATTAAAAGTTCGTTACAACGTACCTCCGTAATGTATCGTTTTTCACCTTCTTTGGTTTCGTACGAGCGGTGGGTAAGTTTGCCCTCTACGGCTACCTGCTTTCCTTTGGTTAAATAATTTTCTACGATTTCTGCGGTCTTTCCCCAAGCTACCACATTGTGCCATTGGGTATCATCTACACGCTCTCCTTGTGCGTTTTTATAACTCTCTGTAGTAGCTATGGAAAATTTGGCGAGTTTGTTGCCATTATCCATGTTTACAATTTCTGGGTCTTGACCCAAATTACCAATCAACTGTACTTTGTTTTTTAAGGCGTTCATAGTATTGATGTTTATGTGAAATAGTTTTTAAAATTGAACCACTATGATTCAACGGTACAAACTTAGAACGGCCACCAAATTGTATTCGGTTACAAAACAATTGTTTTCGTTTGTAAACGTTTGAAAATGAATAAAAACCCCAGTAGTACTTTAAAAGACTGTATATAAGTATGTTTTGGAGGATTTGTTTAAATTACGGGTAAAATAGAAATAAACGTACCTATGTACGTTTATACAATTGTTAGCAGCAAGTTGAAAAAAATGAATATTAGAATAATTTACTCAATATTTTTATTTACACTTTCTACATCTCTGTTTAGTCAAAATAGTGGAATTATTCTTGGCTCTTGGATTAAAACAGAAATGGAGGCATTTGATAAAAAAAGCGACCCATTTATTGAAAAAAGAGATGAAAAATTTATCAAGTATACTTTTGAAAATAATGGTCAAATGTATATTTCCTCAGTATACAACGAAAAGGGCAATGAAATTAAATACACCATTAAGAATGATATTATAGATTTATTATTCAACAAGTTTAAGATTGAAAAAATAGATGCTAGAGAACTTGTTTTAATTGAGCTAAATAATAATAAAATTAGTCCTAGTTCGACAAGGATGTTTTTTACTAGAGAGCAAGTGTATTTGGATGGATTAGCTCTTAACGAAAAGGATATTATTAAGGAAGGAAAAGACTATTTACATATTGAAAATCAAAAAGTTTATCCAAAATTTAGGAATAAAGACTTTGCTGATGTGAAGAGTTTTATTCAACCATTTGTAGAAGAACGTTCAAATGGGAAAGAGCATTTATCTTACTCTACATTTGTGATAAATACAGATGGAAAAGTCAGCGATATTAAAATTCATCATCACATCAATAAATCATATGACAAAAATTTGAAAAAAGCAATTTCAAAAACTAATGGAATGTGGATTTCCCCAATAGTAAATGGGAAAAAAGTAAAAGTTCTTAAGGAAGTTTTATTTCATTACATCGTATTTCCTGATTTAAAAAATGTAAATGGAAAAATAGAAGTAAATCAAAAAACAAGTGATATCACAAAATCTTATGAGTCTCTGTTCAAAAAAGGGAACAAAGGAATATCTTATGGGGAATTTAGAATCTGCATTGAAAACATATTCTAAGTGCAAAGATTTAACTTACAACAATATCAATGTTAGTATTCAAGAAAATCTAATCTATAAAAAACTAAATGACTCATTGAATTTTGATAAAACCAAAGAAAAGATTCAAAATTCAAAGTTCAATTATACTCTAAAAAAATAAAAACCAGCTGCTAACAATGCCTATAATTAATACGGGTTTTGGTGCTTAACCCAAAGCTTGGGTAAATTTAGAATGCCCGCCAAATCTTTTGGATTTGGCTTTTAAAATGAAAAAATAAAAACAAACAAAAAGTTTTGGCTAAGTGCTTAATCGAAAATTAATTGCTTTTTAATTCACGTACTAATCATAGCCGAGACGTTAGCTGCAAGCTCAAAAATAATAAACAATCGAAAAAACGGAAAACAATATAATCGGAGTTTATGCTAGTTTCGGATTTGGAGAAACAAATAAGGAATTGGTTAAAGAATGTCTTTGGGGAGAAAATGGACTTAAAAATCAATTTTCATCTTTAAAATGGCAAGAATACGGAACTGATATTGTTCTAATTCTATTTGAATTTTACGTGAATCCTATTCCCTATCTACGCGGGAATTTAAAAGAAATCGGCAGCTACAGGAAAAAAGAAAAGTCGATAGGAATACCAACAATTCTTGATAACGAAAACTTCTTTCGATTGAATGAAAATGAACAACGGAATTTCCTAAACGAAAAGATTGTTGCAAAACTTGTATTGGTAAAAGAAAAGGTAAAACGGAATAAGCCGGATTTTAATATTGACGGACTAATTACGGACGTGAAAAAAATATGCGGAGAAAAAGCCAGCAGCTAACAAAACCTAAACGTAATGCGGACTTTAGGGCTTAATCTAAAGGCCTGTGTATATTTATAAAGTCGCTAAATCTTATGGATTTAGCTTTGAACAAGAAAAAATAAAACTAAACAATAAGCTTTAGCTTCGTGCAAAGACGGAAACGAAAAGTTTCCTTGCCTCCGCACTACGCTTAGCTCAAGCGTTGTGGTGCATTTTAAAAAATAAAGAATAAATGGGTGGAATTTTACTTTTGATTGTTCTCTTTATTCTTATAATTATTACCGTAATACTCCTTATAATTTGGGCGATAACCAAGAAGAAAGCTAACGGAAAAGCAATTTTATATTTGTGGGGCGGAATCTTTACTCTTTACTTTGTTATGTATGCTCTACACTTCTTTAATTCTAAGAAAGTACTCGAAAAAAAGGACTTTTACGGAGAATATACAATTGACCGAAATTACTTTGCTGGAAAACAAGCGGATTGGCAATACAACAATTTCAGGTTTGAAATTAGAGAAAATGATTCAATCTATTTCTATGTTACAGATGGACCTGAAATAATTGAGACTTATAAAGGAAAAATATCAACTCTTGCTCCTTATAAATCTGCAAGACTTGTAATAAAAATGAAAGAACCCAGTCATCATATATTAAATACGAATCCGACTATTTACCGAGAGAGTTGGGGGTTTTTTATGGTGTTTGATTCCCCCAAATTCAGCAACATGTATTTTCGGAAAGGAGAATGGACAAAAATTGACTGAAAAGCAGAACGCAAAAAAACGCACCACAACAATGCCTAAACGTAATGCGGACTTTAGGGCAAAACCGAAAGGTCTGTGTATATTTATAAGGTCGCTAAATCTTATGGATTTAGCTTTGGACAAAAAAATAAAACTAAACAATAAGCTTTAGCTTCGTACGCAGACGGAAACGAAAAGTTTCCTTGCCACCGCACTACGCTTAGCCTCGCCGTTGTAAACAATATGAAAAACTGTATTTATTTAATCTTAATTATTACTTGCTTTAACTGCAAAGCACAAGAAAAAGAGTGTCTGGATTATAAAACAGGAAACTTTAATTATGTCTTAGAAAACAGACCGGAATTGATAATAAGGACGGACTCAACACAAGTTGAAATAAACCCTATAACTAAAGTAGAGGCCTATTCATCGATTGAATGGAAATCTGATTGTGAATATGTAATGACTTATACTAAAATCCTAAATTATCCCGAAGATGCCAGTCATATGATTGGACAAGCCATAAACGTAGAAATAATAAGTACGGACTCGAAAGGCTATAAAGTTCACGCAACAAGTCCTAGGATTGATAATATTTTGGAATTTGTAAAAGCGGAAAAATAATACTGTTTACAACAAAACCTATAAACAATACGGGCTTCGGGCTTAAACGAAAGGTTTGTGTATATTTATAAAGTCCGCTAAATATAAATCCTACCAATGAACCAAATTTCGACTGAAAACTTAAATCTTCTACCAAACCCAAATGCGCTACAAAAGATATGCAAATCGATTTCTGCATTGGAAGCTATAATCAGTCCTGATTGGGAATACAGATATTATTCGTATCAAAAAGATTGGAGTGAAACAGAAGAATGTTGTGAAATGCGAGACGGACAGGGAGACCAAATGTTAATTGTATTCAGCAATGATGGTACCTGCATCAATGGATTTGCACACGAGAGTGAAATGAATGGCTGGAAAAATATTCCAATTAAAGAAAAAAAGACATTTATTGAAAAGTTGTTCGGTTCAAAAAAGGAACAGAAAACAGAATTAATCCAAGAATTGTCAAAAGGTTTAATCGAAAAACTACCAGAAACATTTAAAGAGTTTGTATTTGGAGAACCAATAAAAAGTATTGGGACAACGTTTTGCATTTGGCAAAATAAAAGTGACACGGAATGGTTAACAGGTAATATTGAATTACCAAACAATGAATATAAAGACGGTTCGTCAGATTTACTACAACTACTTGATGGACACCCTAAAACTTACAAGAATTGGGCTGAGGAATATTATGAAGAAGAATTTGAGGAAAACGAGTTGAGGCTAGAACTTGTAGAGAAAATTTATAATGGTTTTATAATTACAAAAGAGATAGTAAAAGAAATAAATCCCCAATTAGAAGATTTCGAGAAATTAAAATCAGATTTGGAAGAAATCGGTTATCAAAATCAATTGTAGAAAAGCCAGTTGCTAACACAACCTAAACGTAATACGGACATTAGGGCAAAACCGAAAAATCTGTGTTTTTTAACGAACAGCTGAAAAATGAACTTCTTCAGAAAAAATAGACAAGAGAATTGGATAATAAAGCTATTCAAAATAACCGACAAAATATCGGCGAAACAATTTGACATGGAAGGTTGTATAATTTCATCTATAGAGGACATAAGTTTTAGCAGTAAATTAAATGCGACTTTTTTTGACTTAAACTACCGAAATTCTAGAAGGACCTTAAACGGGTTTAAAAAAGCTTTGAAAAAACAGAAAGAAATAGTTTACAGTTCTGTCTATTTTGGTTCAGCCAACTCCAACACCAATTTTACAATAAGCAACCCGATGCTTAACTATACAGAAAAACCTAATAATTCCAAAGTTGATATTTGTATCAACATTGGGTTTGAATTTACATCACAGAACTCTATAGAAAATATTGCGGAGAAATTAATTGAAAGTTATGAATTTGAATATGGTTACATAACCAAACTTCCAGAAGATTATGACTCTATTACAGAAAGAAAAATACAGAGAGGATTATTCTCAACTTCTGTAAGAAGTCATGAACATGATGGGGTATGGACATTTCACTCAGTCGCTATCCTTGATGGATTTATAAAACATCTATACCCGATAAACTACTTAAACAAAAGTCATTTCAACAATCCCTCTGTAAAGGAAATAATTTTTAAAAATGGTCACACTAAAAAAATTACTGAAAACATTACGAAATGGACGCTAAATCTTGAAGAAATTGAGAAGTTAAAAACCTATGAGAGAATTAAAAACATTTCCATAGTAACAGCAGAGCTTGAATTCTTAAATAACGAGAAAGCAAAAGGCTTTAAAGATAAAATGGAACTAAAAAAAGGCAGTTGCTAACACAACCTATAAACAATAAGTGCTTCGGGTTTAAACGAAAGGTCTGTGTATATTAACGAACAACTGAAAAAATCGAACTAAAATTATAATATGAGTTTTTTTAAGAGATTATTTGGCAAAAGTGAAACGCCAATTGAAAAAGATTTTACAGAAGAAGAACACGAAAGAGATTATGAATTAAAATCTAAAGGACTTGAAAATGTTCTTGGAAAAATGCAAAATCTTGTAGGTCACGCTATAATACCTTTTGCGGTGGGAGGAGCCGTCGATATGTACTACTATCCAAATCATATCAAAGGAACTGGATTTGCAACAATGGAGTTATTAGACCCAGACGGAAATGGACCAAAAAAAATCGGTTAGGCACATATGAATTAGTTGCGTTTACGAAACATGATTTCAATGAAAATAAAAATGAACAAACTCCATTTAATCTAATCGAAAGAAAAGCCTGTGGATTTTTAACCGCAATTGGACAGTATTCGCCCCAGGCCTCGCTGAATCCAAAAGAAACTATTGAAATACCCAATGGAGAGAATGAAGAAAATACTTGTTTAGTTTTCGATTTATACGAACCTGATGGCAAAAAATTCAAAATAGGTAATCGAGAGCACCACCTATTACTTTGTATGGAAATTTTCAGAAGTGAGATGGACTATGCAAGACAAAATGGGAGTGATGAATTATTTAAAATATTAAAAGAAAAAGGGTTCTATCCATATAGCGATTTGGATAGAGAGCCTGTAAAATAAAGGCTACACACAACACAACCTATAAACAATTTAGGCTTCGGGCTTAATCGAAAGGCTTGTGTATTTTTATGAAGTCTGCAAAATCTTTGGGATTTTGCTTTAAACAAGGAAAAGAAAAAACAAAACAAAAAGATTTCGCTATGTGCGTGGCGGAAAGCAAACGCTAGTTTGCTCCCGTGCTGCTCATAGCCAAATCGTTATCTGCAAGCTGAAATTACTCAATTCAAAATATGACATTTGACAAATTAGTCCAGAAAAAGATGTTCTTATTAGCCATTTTCCTTTTAATGGTTTCAACATATTTTGGTGGAAATGAACAAATGGGAATTAACAAAACTGTTAATTGGCAATGGGACATTTCAAACTGGATTTTCTTTATAAAAGGCTGGACTTATTTAATTTCTGTAGTTGGTTATGGAATAATTGCAATTCTAAAATATTGGACAAATAAGTTCCTTTCCATTCTTCATTTAGTTTTACTCAGTTTAGTATTTCTAACCGAGGACATACTATGTATGGACTTGCGACTAATTGTGATGTTGAATATTATTTCCATCGTAGTATTTCTTCTCAATGTTATATGGACAATTAGAAATCGCAACCGGAATGTAGAAAAAGCCAGCAGATAACATTGCCTAAATGTAATGCTGACTTTAGGACAAAACCCAAAGGTCTGTATATATTTATAATGTCGCTAAGCGAAATCTTATTGATTAAGCTTTGGACTAGAAAAAATAGAACTAAAAATACCCATCACCTCTTCTATACGCTTAGCTAAACTTTTATTTACTATGCTAAAACAACAATGCGCTAAATGGAAATAGACCAGATTCTTAATAACATATACCCTTTGCCTGAGTCTTCAAAATCAGTAGTAAAAAAGTACATTTCGGAAATAAGCTATCCTAAAGGGCACATTCTACTGAGAGCTGACAAAATTGAAACAAGCATTTATTTTATCAAAAAAGGAATTGTTCGTGCCTATGCTAATTCTGCCGATAATGAAATAACATTTTTCTTCGGAAAAGAAGGAGATACCGTTATCTCCATGAAAAGTTATGTTGCAAATGAGAAAGGATACGAAGATATTGAGCTATTAGAAAACTGTGATTTATACGAACTGAAAACCCAAAACTTACAGCAACTTTTTGAGAAAGACATAGCTATAGCAAATTGGGGACGAAAGTTTGCCGAGCAAGAACTTATTAAAACAGAAGAACGACTTATTTTTCGGGAATTCCGGACAGCTAAAGAACGCTATATAGAGCTTCTAACCAATAACGCGGACTTAAATAAACGTGTTCAATTAGGCCACATCGCCTCTTATTTGGGCATAACTCAAGTAAGTTTAAGCAGAATAAGAGCAGAAGTAAAATAGGTTCGTATTCTTTATCATTTGTAAAATTTTCCTTTGATCTCATTTCTCAACTTTGCAAAAAAAAAGTTATGAATTGGATTTTTTTGGTTATTGCAGGTTTATTTGAAGTAGCATTTGCATTTTGTTTGGGCAAAGCAAAAGAAACCACCGGAAATGAGATGTATTTATGGTATTTGGGGTTTCTTATCACCTGTAGTATTAGTATGATTCTTTTAATTAAGGCAACGCAAGCATTACCTATAGGAACCGCTTATGCTGTTTAAACAGGAATTGGTGCCGTAGGAACCGTTTTAGATGGAATAGTCGTGTTTAAAGAACCCGCAACATTTTTAAGATTGCTTTTTATCTCTACATTAATCTGCTCAACTGTTGGGTTAAAAGTAGTATCTCACTAAAATAGAGAAAGTCACCAACACATAACATAGCTTGTAAAAATAGTCCAAGTCCTTTGCTACCAAAAGTTTGCGCGTTTTCTAAAAGTCGCCAAAATTTAGTATCTTTTTTAAGCGCTAGTTTTCATACGCAAATCTTCTCAGTTTTTTAATTAGGTTATATTTGCTATATTAAGTGTATAAAATACTCTTATACTTGCTGTCATAAAACTAACTCTTAAAAGATGTCATTTTTCAAACTAAATATTAGATTACTTACCCTACTTGTTTTTGTTCCTCTCTTTTTATCCAGTCAGGAAAAGAATGACACAAAACCCAACGTACTATTTATTGCAGTAGACGACCTCACCACTAGTTTAGCTTCTTATGGTGATCCTTTAGCCAAGACACCAAACTTTGACCGGCTAGCCAAGATGGGAGTTCAATTTAATAAAGCATATTGCCAGATTCCACTTTGCAACCCTTCCAGAGCTTCGGTCATGACCGGTTTAAGACCAGATGCAATAAAGGTTTATGATCTTGATGCGCACTTTAGAGATGAAATTCCCAATGTTACTACCCTCCCCCAACTTTTTAAAGACCAAGGGTATTGGGTTGGAAGAGTAGGAAAGTTATATCATTACAATGTTCCAGCGGCCATTGGTACAAATGGTCATGATGACCCTGCTTCTTGGCACGAAGTTTTTAATCCTAAAGGACGGGATAAAGACGAGGAACATCTTATTACAAATGCAGAGCCTCACCGTAAGATAAGTGCCGCCTTGAGTTGGCTGAGAGCCGAAGGTGAAGATAGCGAGCAGACAGATGGTATGGTTACTACGGAAGCCATTAAACAAATTGAAAAACATAAAGAGAATCCGTTTTTTCTTGGTGTCGGTTTTTTCAGGCCCCACACTCCTTATATCGCACCTAAAAAGTATTTTGACCTCTATCCTATAGATTCCATAAGTATCCCATACGCGCCTGAAGATGACAGAGCTGACATCCCCTATGCCGCTCTTGCCCATAATTGTAAACTAGCGCACTACGGCTTACCAGAATCTATCTGTTTGGAGGCTAAACAGGCCTATTATGCCACAGTTTCTTTTATAGATGCCCAAGTAGGATTATTATTGGATGCATTGGAAGACAACCAGTTGATGGACAATACTATTATTGTCCTATGGAGTGATCACGGTTATCATTTAGGAGAACACAAAGGTATCTGGCAAAAGCGCTGCCTGTTTGAAGAATCATCTAAAGCGCCCTTACTTATCTATGCGCCTGGTGCAGCAGGTAATGGCATCAAGTCTGATCAAGTTGTAGAATTTATTGATATCTACCCAACAGTAGCCAAGTTGTGCAATATAAACCCTCCAAATGAACAGCCCGGAAAGAATCTAATGCCCTTATTAAATGACCCCCTCCTGAATTGGGAAGGCCACGCCTACACGCAAGTTCTTAGACCAGGCAATGGAAACCCTGTTATGGGTAGAAGTGTACGTACCAACAAATGGCGCTACACAGATTGGAACGAAGGCAAAGAAGGCGAGGAATTGTATGATCAAATAAAAGACCCAAAAGAGTTTAACAATTTAGAAAGTGACCCCAATTACCAGCAAATAAAGGCTAAACTCAAAACGCTTTTAGAAGAAAATGTAAGCGGACAAGTACCAACCACTCCTTTTAATCTGGATAGGCTTTAACAGTAATAGGTAACCTTCCATAAAGCTAGGACTGCTTAGACCTAGAAAAACTTCGCTTGATTACTAAAAGAAATTGCTTAACCTTTTAAAGGTTTGGGAAGATGCTTTATACGTGTAATTCTTACTTGTTTTCCTACAAATATTGGCGATATGTATAATTTGATTTAATTAGTAGTAAACGAAAAACAGTTGGAAACTAATTTAATTATGGATTCAAACAATAACATAAAGTCCGTACCAGTCTTTTAAGGTACACAATGGGAAGCCGGAATGATTAAAAATCTTTTGGAAAACGAGCAAATTGAGTCCTATGTGAAAGACGGAATTATGGCAAGTCTAAATACATTTCCTTTGATTTGGTCATCCCTTCTATTATTGGATTCGGTTTTTCAGAAAAAAGCATAAAAGGTGGTGTTGATTATAGTTGTGTAGCGGACTTATGGCACAAACTTATGATTAGCCTTGATTATCAAAAATATGGGCTTCAAGGCGGAGATTTGGGTGCTGGCATTAGCATAAGATTAGCTCAACAACACCCCAAGAATATTATCGGGTTACATTTAAATTATATATCGGATTCCTATCAACCCGATTTGACCGAAGATATTATTAATGAAACCCAACAGTACAAAGCGTATTTAAAAAACTGGAACGAAAAGGAAGCTGCGTATGCCCTAATTCAAAGCACAAAACCTTTGTCCTTGGCTTATGGCCTGAACGATTCTCCTATTGGACTTTGCGCGTGGATAATTGAAAAATTCAATGCTTGGAGCGATAACAATGGGAATATTGAAAATAGTTTTACAAAAGATGAATTGCTTGCCAACGTAAGCCTCTATTGGTTTACGCAGACCATTCATTCTTCCATTCGGATATATCATGAAACAAGCTTAAAGCCATTGGTGTTTAAGGAAAACGATTTTGTGCATCTTCCCGTGGGTTTTGCAAATTTCCCAAAGGAAATACCCGTGCCCCCAAGAAAATATATTGAAAAAGGGTTTAATATTGTTCATTGGACAGAGATGCCTAAAGGTGGCCATTTTGCTGCTTTTGAAGAGCCCGAACTTTTATCGGCTGATGTAATAGCGTTCTTTAAAAAAATAATTGGGATTTAAAATATAGTGTAATTATTATAACGGAAATTAGTCAAAAGTCCTCTGTTCTATCTGCATAATAAAGCTGTTCAAAAGAGTTAATAATTGAGCTATTGAAGAAATTACAACATTACATGGTTCCTAGTCAGGATAGTTCAAGAAGCAGTATAAGAATGCTAAGAAATAGTTTCGTTTTATTAATTTAGTCTCAAAATATAAAGCCTACATCACCTCACTTTATTACATATCCAAAGTAGAATATTTCTAATGATAAATCACTTGTTAATAGCGAACATAGACGAAAACGGCCTTCTTTCTAAATCAGAACAAGAGGAGTTCTGTTCCTACTTTCAACCTAAATCTATTTCAAAAAAGGAGTTTCTTTTGGAGCAAGGTAAAGTCTGTAAATTAGAGGGGTTTGTACTAGAAGGTTGTTTTAGGATCTTTACAATAGATGCAAAAGGAAATGAAAATACTATATACATTGCTGCTAGAAACTGGTGGCTGATGGATATAGATAGTTTCATGAACCATGAACCATCGGCCTTAAACATAAAAGCTTTAGAAGACAGCACAGTGCTTATTATTTCTGAAAAAGATAAGGCTGCACTTTATAAATCCATCCCAAAAACAGAAAAACTGTTTAGGATTATGTTTCAAAAATCTATTGTTGCTTGGCAACGTAGGCTCGTTAGAAACCACAGTTTAACCGCAAAAGAGCGATACTCCCATTTTATAAAAAACTACCCTGATATTGCCTCTAAACTAACGGATAGGCAAACTTCTAGCTATCTTGGAATTACACATGAATTTTTAAGTAAGATTAAAAAGCAATCCTAAATTCAATAAAATTTGAATTAAGTTGAACTTGTTCAACTCTTTTCTAAGCTCAGTTTATAATTTTTGCAACATAAAATTATAAAAGAGAATGATGTTCTTACTTACGCAAATAAAATTTTTGGTCATTGCAATTACCCTAATGGGTTCATCTGTTACCGTTTATGCACAGATTACCAATGACATTACTCACGATGAAGCTTTTAAAACACTTTTAGCAGCTAAGAAAAATGCCGAAGCTTCAGAAGTGGTGGTCAATATTGCAGTGGTAGATGCCGGCGCTAATCTAAAGGCCTTTATTCGCATGGATGAATCCTATTTGGGGAGTATTGATGTAGCTATTAAGAAAGCAAAAACAGCACGGTATTTTAATATGGATACGGGGGAATTGGGAGAATTAACCCAACCGGGAGGCATAATTTATAATATTGAACATTCCAATGATGGTTTAATAACATTCCCTGGAGGAGTTCCCATTAAAAATAAGAATGGTAAAATTATAGGTGCCATTGGTGTTAGTGGTGGCACTATAGAACAAGATCGTGCTATTGCCATTGCAGGAGCAGAATCCATAATAGAGTAACACATTAGATTTTAAAAAAAACAAAGATTATGAATAGCTTAAAAGGTTACTTTCTAATAGGAATGGCATTGTTATCACAAATAGGTTCTGCTCAAGTTTCCAATGAACTAACGCTTTACCGAAAAGACTTTAAAAATATATCCGGGAAAAATACGGTTTCTGTTACCAGCTATGAAAAAGAAGGTACTCACTACGTATTTGCTGGCGGCGCCGGTAATATTGACGTTTATAGTTTAAATAAAGAAGGGCAGTTAAACCCTATAAGCAACCACGAACTTTATAAGAAAAAAGGTCCTGCTAGAGGTATGGTTGCGGATAATATTAATGGCACAGATTTCCTATTTGTAGCCAACAAGCACGGTAATGTTATTGAAACCTTTAAAATTTTGGACTCCGGTTCTCTTAAACGTGTTTCTTTGGTTGAAGATACAGAAGAAACCCACCTTGGAACGGCTATTACCTTGCAAGTGGTTCATATGAAACAATCTTCTTTTCTCTTTGTTGGTGGCTTAGAAAATACACCGGGATTAAGTTGTTTTAAAATTGAGGATGATGGCAAACTAACCCATGTTCAGTCTATGAAAGATGACGAGAACATTCATACAGATGGTATTATTGGGATGTTCATTCACCAAATAAAAGGAAAGACCTTTTTGTACACCGGAGGCTTCCAAGACAATGGTGTAAGTAGTTTTAGGGTTTACGAGAATGGAACTTTTAAAAACATAAATAACATAAGTGATAATACCACGGACCGCTATTTAACCGGTGCCTATCCTGTAACGGGCGTAACGTTGGGCAACAATAAGTATGTTGTTGTTGGTCATCGTCATCATAAATATTACGATGCCACTACCAACTTTATCAAACGAAAAGACTTCACCTATCATGGTGATGGTGTTAGTGTTTTTAAAGTGAATAAAAAGGGTGCTTTAGTTTCTCACTTTGTTTTAAAAGATGATGAAAATACTAAATTATCAGGGCAAACACGGATTGAAGTAGTTTCTACAAATGCTACAGAAGCCGTTCTTGCGGTTGGTACTAGAGATGATGCCAGCATACAATTGGTAAAGTTAAACGAAGAAGGAATTTTGAGTCCCATAAACTATTTAGAAACCGGTTTTTCTATCTACTACGGTTTACGGTCTCATAGGATTGATAATCAAGATTTTCTTATTGCGGGTTCCAATCAGTTTGATATGAATAAGGTGGTTAGCTATAATATTTCGCCAAAAATAAATAGAGAAGGTCAAGTACTTAGGCATATAGTAAACCTAAAATATAAAGCAGATGCCACCAAAGAACAGGCAAACGAAGCGGAAATGGCTTTTGAAAACCTAAAAAATGAAATTTCTGAAATTCAAAGTTTAGAATGGGGAATCAATGACAGTGAGGAAGGTGCCACCAAAGGATTTACACATACTTTCACCTTAACTTTTTCCAACGAACATGGTAGAGAAATATACCTGTTTCATAAGGCACATTTAGACTTAGTAAGCAAAATTGGGCCAATTATAGAAGATGTTTTGGTAATGGATTATTGGACAACTATTGAATAATATAAACGAATTTCATGAACAATCTTAAGAATAAAAAAGCCATCATAACCGGAGGCGGTAGAGGACTAGGAAAGGCTACTGCGCTAGCATTTGCTAAAGAAGGTATTGATATTGCCATTACAGGCAGAAATGAAGAAGCATTAAAAAAAACTGTTGCCGAATTAGAATCTTTTGGCGTTAAGGCAATCTATTCGGTATTTGATGTCGGTAATTATGAGAACGTTAAAACAAGTATTAAAAATGTCATAGACACTTTAGGCGGCGTAGATATTTTGGTTAATAATGCCGGCATTGGAGGCTTTGGTTCATTTAATGACATGCCGGTTGAACAATGGTCTCAAATTATACAAACCAACCTTATGGGAATGTATCATGTGACCAAGGAAGTTTTACCGTTTTTAATTGCTAAGAATGAAGGCGATATTATTAATGTGTCTTCTACAGCAGGATTAAATGGAAATGCAACTACATCGGCATATTCAGCATCAAAATTTGCAGTTATTGGCATGTCCGAATCCTTGATGAAGGAAGTACGTAAAAATAATATTAGGGTTGTTACATTGACCCCAAGCACAATAGAATCAGATATGTCTATTGAAGCAGGTATTGCAGAAAAGGGTTCTGCAGATAGCGTATTACAACCCGAAGATTTTGCGGAATTAATCGTTGCAGGTCTAAAATTATCAAGAAGGGCAATGCTTAAGAGTGCCGCGTTGTGGTCAACAAATCCATAATACAGCTTTTTTTTCGTAACAATAACCCATAAAAAAGTCCGCTATTTATAAAATAGCGGACTTTTTAGTTTCTATGAGACCTATCCTCCCATTTTAAAATTAATGGGAATACTGTAAGGCACTTTAACATTATTACCACGTTGTCTACCTGGTTTCATTTTAGGCAATGCAGCTACAATACGAGAAGCTTCTTTCTCTAAATTAGCGTCCGGTCCTCTTGTTTTAATACCGGTTATGTAACCTTTTTGATCAATTACAAAATAAACGAAGACCTTACCCTGTATATTTAGTTCTAATGCAGTTGCCGGATACTTAAACTCTTTCTTTACGTGCTCCTGAATCTTTGTTTGAAAACAAGCTTTCTTTTCTGCATTTGTTTTCATGCTTTCACAACCAGGAAATACAGGTACATTTTCAATAACAGCAAATGGCACAGAAATTTCTTCCTCTTCTTCTGCAACTTCAACATCGTTTACAGCAACTTCTTCTTCAATAACAGTATTTTGGTTAATCTCGCTGCTTTCTATAATTGTCTCTTCAACTTCAGAAGCATCTTCTACAATCTCTATAATCTCCGGTGCTAATGGCGGTGGAGGTGGTGGAGGCGTATTAAGGGCTTTTGTAATGGGTATATCTTCATCTAGCTCATCTTGTACATTCATAACTTGAACATATTCACTCTGAGTATCATACGTTTTATATTCCAAGGCTCTCCAAACAACTAAGAGAACAAGGGTTAGGCCAATTACAAAATACAGGCCACTATTTCGGTTCAAATCTGCTTGTGGGTTTTTTTTGAGTTCCATAATTTATCGATTTAATACCTTAAAAATAAGATACTTACAATAGGATTTAAATGACATTTATCATGTTTTCAAAAAGCTTTTGACAGCTACAACAATAACGCAAAAGCTCTAATAACTCCTTAGCCCTGGGTTCTACTACTGCTACGCCTAGCTAAGTGTCTAAAATAATAGCTATGGTCATGAACTAATAAAAATGATTATTTCAATAAAATCGCAAAAAAAGGCTTAAAAATTTCTATGAAAAAGCGAAATTTTTAATAACACTAGACATATATTGAGAACTACACAATCTTAGAACCCGTAATTTTGTTATATGTTAAGCTTGGGTTCAAAAACAATTTTGGTAGTTAAGTATCTTATGACAGCTGTCACATTTAAATATGAGTGTACATAAAATGGCCCGGCTAGGATTAAAAAAAGGTATGCATATGGCGAGGTGTTCAAATTACATTTTAATGACCCAGCGCAAAAACCGAACATAGCAATTGATAAAACAATTGTTCTTTCTTATCTACAATTACAATTGAATTACATTGATTTGGCAAATACCCCAGCTTCAAAAGCCTAACCCTATCTAAAAAAAATAACATCTCTTTACGTGGATTCCTCTACATTGATTATTTTTCCAAAACGAAATATATCTACTCCCCAAAAACGTACTATGCGTAAAGAGATTAATGTTGAGACTTGGTATAGAAAAGACCATTTTGAATTCTTTTCAAAATTTGATGAACCGTTTTACGGAATAACCGCCAAAGTAGATTGTACTGAAACCTACCATAGTGCAAAAGAAAATGGCCATTCTTTTTTTCTCTCTTATTTACATAAAACTTTGGTTGCCGTAAACAGAACGGTTCAGTTCCGATACAGAATTATTGATGGTAAATTGTATGAATACGAAACCATAGATGCCTCACCAACTATAAATAGAGAAAATGGCACTTTTGGGTTTTCACATTTAAAGTATCGTGAAAATTTTGAGGATTTTCTTTCCTTAGCCCTTCCTGCAATAGAAAAAGTAAGAAACTCAAACCGACTTATGCCTGATGAATCCGGAGAGAACGTGATACACTGTTCCGCTATTCCTTGGATAGATTTCACTTCAATTTCACACGCTAGACATTACGCCCATCCCGATAGTTGCCCAAAAATAGCTTTTGGAAAAATGACCTCCGATAATGGCAAATTATTTATGCCTGTTTCCGTTCACGTGCACCACGCATTAGTAGATGGTTATCATGTGGGACAGTTTATGGAGGAACTCAAAAAATTAATGCAAGAACCGCTTTGAACTTCAATCTTAATTCAACCGTTTTTATATTTTCACCTATTAAGATTATATACAGATGCTTTCTTTAATCCTAATTATAACAAACATGAAACCTACTATTTTATCCATGCTCTTCTTGAGTATTTTTTATAACACCTGTTTAGGACAAAGTTCAAAGCCAGAATATGGACCAGTCTTTGACGATATAGGGCCAACGTATAATCTTAAAAATGCTGATTTTGTCCCGGATTCCACATCTGTCTTAAAAGCTATTTTTGACATTGATTATATGCCAAAGGATTCTTTGGCTTCAAACTCTTTGATTTCCAGCCTTCATAGGTATCTGAATATGCACGTAAAAAGTGGCATAAAGGAATCGAACATTTCACTTGGGTTTGTTTTGCATGGAGACTCAACAAAAGATGCTCTAACGGATGAAGCTTACTTGAAGAAATACGGAACTAAAAATCCCAACACCAATTTGATTAAGACATTATCCGAACATGGAGTGGACATGTTTTTATGTGGACAATCTGCATCTTATTCCGGTATTTCAAAGTCTGAGATTATGCCCGAAATTAAAATTGCCTTATCTGCTATGACGGTATTAACAGTATATCAGTCTGAAGGATATTCATTGATTAAGTTTTAGGTTCTTATTCGTCTAAAAACCCGAAAGCAACTATATATGTCCAGATTCGTGGCCGTAAATTTGGTTATATCCCTATATCATCTTTATTGCGCTATTATTTCTTTTTTTTGCCCTAACGGATATATCAACTTTTCATTTAATTGGTGGTATTAATTTTTTAAATAAATGCTATGATTAGAAAAGGAACAGAAGTACAATGGAAATGGGGTTCTGGCAGCGCCAAAGGAAAAGTAGAAAATACCTATGAAAAATCGGTTACCCGGAAAATTGAAGGCAATGAAGTCACACGCAACGGTTCAAAAGATGATAAGGCACTTTACATCAAACAGGATGATGGTAGCGAGGTATTAAAATTGGAGAGCGAGGTTGAACGTGCGGATTAATTTGGGATATTAAATTTCCTTTCAGGAAATTGCACACAATTACTAATTACTTTATATTGTCTATGGACAAGCCTTTCATTACTGACCAAACCTACACATCCAAAGATTTTACTGGCAGTAAACTGGCTAAGGGAGAGTATGAGAACTGCGTTTTTGAAGGTTGCAATTTTGCTGATGCTTATTTGGACAACCAGAATTTCATGGAGTGTGAGTTTATAGATTGTAACCTGAGCAATGCTAACATTCGTCATACCGCCTTTAAAGAAGTTAGTTTTTCTCATTGTAAACTGATGGGACTTAAATTTGAAGATTGTAATACGTTTTTGATAGACTTTAGTTTTAACGATTGCAATTTAAATTACACTTCTTTTTATGGGCTAACGCTGTTAAAGCAACTATTCATTTCTTGTAAAATGATTGAAACGGATTTTACAGAGGCAACTCTAAAAAATGCCAATTTTGATTCTTGTGACCTGCAAAGTGCTATTTTTAATCGTACGAACCTTGAAAAAGCAGATTTTAGAACTGCTACTAACTTTGTAATAGACCCAGAAACCAGCAATCTTAAAAAGGCTCGCTTTTCAAAAGATGGTCTAATAGGTCTTCTGAAGAAATACAACCTATCCATAGAACCCTAAATCGGTAAACTACCTCTGGGCAAGCCCACGAGGCACTAAAAAGAATACACTTTAATTTCGAGGCAAGCCTCGGAGCATTTAATCTCGATTATCGAGTAAATACGTTTACAAACGGATAAATCAGTATCTTACTGACTTATATACTTGTAGTCTATGAACCGATTTCTATTTGTCTTCTTTTTTGTTTCCTTGGGCATTCAGGCTCAAAACACCACTACCCTTCCAAAAGGCACCCTATCACCCAACGCTAGTTTGAACGATATTTATTGGATGCAAGGGTATTGGACTGGTGAAGCTTTTGGCGGAATTACGGAAGAAATTTGGACACCACCGCTAGGTGGTTCTATGATGTTCTCTTTTAAACTAGTGGTTGATGGTGAAGTATCTTTTTATGAATTAGGACATATTCGCGAGATAAATAAAACCTTGGTATATGAGCTTAAACATTTTAATGACGATTTAAAAGGGTGGGAAGAAAAAGATGAAGTGCATTCGTTTAAATTGGTAAAAGTAGATGGTGACCGAGTATATTTTGATGGATTTACTTTTGAAAAAGTAAGCGACAATGAAATCAATATCTATGCACAAATTGATAATGAAGATGGTTCTACCGAAGAGGTAGCCTTCAACTTTAAAAAGTAGCAGATTGAAAAAAAAGTGTTTGGATTGTGGTACTGAGATTAAGGGAAGAGCAGACAAGAAATTCTGTTCTGATTACTGCCGTAATGCATATCATAACAGCGCCAATAAGGATAGTAACAACCTAATTCGTAATACGAACAACCGTATGCGAAAGAATTACCGTATTCTAGATAGCTTCAACTTAAAGGATGGCAAAACCACTACGACCAAAGCGAAACTTCTAGACAAAGGCTTTGATTTTGATTTCATAACCAGTCTCTACACGACAAAAAAAGGGTCTGTATATTTCTTTGTGTATGACTTAGGCTATCTACCGCTAGACAATGATTTTTATATGATTGTTAAACGAGAATAAATTGAGTTACACCCATAAAAAAATGCTTCCCTTATGAGGAAAGCATTTCGTGTTTATTTTTTAAGTAATGCGTTTGGGGTTAACGAGACACTACCAACTATGGCCGGTTAACTTAAGAGCAGCAACTACAATATCTTTTCGACTTATCTGGCCAACCAAAATACCATCTTGCATTACCGGAAGCCTTCTTCTATTGTGTTTATCAAAAATACCTGCAGCGTCAAAAATTGATATATCATGGGGAATGGTCTCAACTTCTTTCGTCATAAATTTCTCTACACTTTTATCAAGAATAGGTTGGTTAAAGTACCTGCTTTCGGAAATCTGCTTCATACAATCGGCCTCAGAGATAATACCTACTAAGAAACCGTTGTCGTCCATGACAGGTCCACCCGAAATGTTATACTTGGTAAACTGCTCCATAACTTCCAGGATAGACTGGTCTGGCTTAAAAGTTATCAGTTTTTTGGTCATGTAATCAGATACCAATATGGGTGCGTTGTATTCTTTCTTCACGTCTACTTTTGCCCGTGGGCCTTGAAAACTTTTTATTCCCATATAATTTCGTTTTTATTGCCTAGCGGCAGGTTAGGTTAATTACTAAAGATAGTGAATTTTTTAATGGAATATTTACTTATTCGACGTATTACTAATTGTATTCTTACTATTTTAATAAAAAAATATAAATATTCATTTTTAACTCGCTCTAATAAAATAGATTTTCCATTAGAATTCTATGTTTTAATTTGAGAACTTTATCCAATGAAAAGATTTTCCTCCACCATTTCCTTCCTCCTTTTATTGGCTGCTATATATTGGGGGTTTCATACTTCTATGCCAGTTTATGAAGAAGACTTTTCGGCGCCGGCAAGTTCATTTTCCACAGATCGTGCGTTAAAACACGTTAAAGAACTTTCTTTAGAGCCCCATGCCATTGGTTTTCCTGCCCATAAGAAAGTACAGGAGTACATTGTTTCTGAGCTTGAAAAAATGGGACTCCAAACTTCACTACAGACGGGTTATACCATTGGGGATTGGGGAAACATGAGTAAACCGGAGAATATAATTGCCAAAATAGAAGGTAGTGGAACAGGTAAGGCATTACTGCTTCTCTCTCATTATGATAGCCACCCACACTCTTCTTTTGGCGCTAGTGATGCGGGTAGTGGTGTTGCTACCGTTTTAGAGAGCGTAAGAGCCTATCTATCCGAAAGAAAGCAGCCTAGAAATGATATTATCATCTTATTTACAGATGGGGAAGAGTTGAGTCTGAACGGCGCAGACCTCTTTGTAAACGAACATAAATGGGCAAAAGATATAGGTTTGGTCCTTAATTTTGAGGCCAGGGGTAGCGGTGGACCAAGTTATACTTTCATAGAAACAAACAGAGGTAACCAACATCTGATACGTGAATTTATTAAGGCCAATCCAAAATACCCAATGGCCAATTCCTTGTACTACAGTATTTATAAAATGCTTCCAAACGATACTGACTTGACTGTTTTTAGGGAAGGTAGGGATATTCAAGGGTTTAATTTTGCATTTATAGATGACCATTTTGATTACCACACCGCTCAAGACACCTATGCGCGTCTAGACAAAAAGACCTTAGCACACCAAGGCAGTTACCTGGCACCTTTACTGGAGCATTTTAGTACTATTGAGCTAAACCAATTAGCAAGCCTAAACGACTACGTTTATTTTAACATACCTCTATTTGGTGTTATTTCCTATCCGTTTGATTGGATTTGGCCTATGTTAGCACTAGCCTTTCTATTTTTCGTTTGTATTCTAGTCTACGGGTTCAGAAAAAAGACCTTAACAAGTAAAGGAGTTATTATTGGTTTTGTTCCACTGTTCTTGTCCTTAGGTATTAATGGCCTTATTGGGCATTTCAGTTGGCCCGTTTTAAAACGGATTTACCCAACTTACAATGATATTCTGCATGGTTTCACTTATAACGGCTACGCTTATATTTTTGCATTCGTATGCCTTTCTTTAGCCATTTGCTTTGGTATATATCATAAATTCAGAAAAACACCCACGACAGATTTAGTTGTGGCTCCATTAGTTTTATGGCTGATCCTTTGTGGAGCAGTTGCTCAATATTTACCGGGCGCTAATTTCTTTGTCATCCCTGTATTCGCATTACTTGCCTCATGGTATGTGATTTTGAATCAAAAAGTGCCCAGTGTACTGCTTATGGTATTTCTAACATTACCGACTATATGGCTGTATACACCTTTAGTTAAAGGTCTCCCTGTAGGATTAGGTCTTAAAATGATGGTTGGCTGTACTGCATTAGTTACCTTAATTTTCTTTCTGCTTCTTCCTATTTTCGGGATGTACAAGCGTAAAAAAAAGTGGGCCTATTTTGGGCTACTCGCTTTTGTAGTTACTGTAATATACGCTCATATGCATTCAGGTTTTGATACTGAAAATGGTAAACCAAGCAGTCTGGTATATCTTCTTGACACAGATAAAAACACAGCACAATGGGCTAGTTACGACCACGTATTAATTGATTGGAACAAAGCCTTTTTAGAAACGGATAACAAAACTGAACAGAAACTGAATAAAAACACCATTAGCAGCAAATACAACACGCTATTTAATCGGTCTGCAGATGCCCCATTAAAAGAACTTGAAGGCCCTAAAATTGAAACCCTAAGAGATACGATTATTGGAGACAGCAGAACCATAGAACTTTGCATTACACCACAACGCGCAGTAAACCGTTTGGATATCTTTACTGAAAGTATACATCTGGAAAAAGTAAAAATCAATCAGATTGAGCTTTCTCCCTATTACTTAAAGGATAGAAGAACCAGTAAGTTGGTTACCCATTACATAAGGGACAATGCTTATACCGAGCTTGAAATGACCATACCAAAAGATAGTGTTCTTGAGCTCACCTTTAATGAAGCTTCCAATAACCTTTTAAGCCACCCCCTTTTTACAGTACCCGAACGACCAAAAACCAGCATTCCTATGCCATTTGTGCTTAATGATGCTATTATAACCACTAAAACCATAAAATTTGAATAAGAACATAGCCATTATGGGCTGCGGTTGGCTTGGCCTTCCTTTGGCCCAAAAGTTTATAAAAAAAGGATATAGTGTGAATGGCACGACAACATCAGAAAATAAAATCTCCCTATTAGCCGCAGAAGGTATTCATCCTTTTCTCATCTCACTTTCGGAAACGGAAATAAAAGGAGATATCAATTCTTTTTTAAGCCGTACCGATGTTTTAATATTAAACGTCCCCCCAAAATTAAGAGGCGAGAACAAAGAAAACTACGTTAAAAAAATGCAACTGGTACTAAAGGCCATAAAATCCGCTACAGTTCGTAAAATAGTCTTCGTAAGCAGTACATCTGTATATGGTGATATTGATGGAGAGGTAACCGAAGATACCAAACCCCAACCTTCAACCGAATCCGGAAGACAGCTTTTGGAATGTGAAGAGTTGTTTCAAAACGAACCGGAACTTGAAACCACCGTTATACGATTTGGAGGTTTGATCGGCCCTAATAGAAATCCGGTTACAATGCTCTCCAAAAGAAAAAACTTAAAGAATGGGAATGCGCCTATCAACTTAATTCATTTAAACGATTGTATACGAATCATCTATAAATCGGTAAAGGAAAATTGGGGACAAGATTTGTTTAATGCCGTATTTCCCTATCACCCAGATAAAAAAGACTATTACAGCTTACAGGCAATTAAGAATAAGCTTCAATTACCCGAATATGCTAACGATATAGATAAAAAAGGCAAACTTATACGTTCCTACAACCTTACAAACGTTAAAGAGTTTAAGTTTACTACAACGTTGTAGTTAATTTTCACCACAGCTATCTACCATTTCACAACAAACTAATTCTATAATTGTTAATGAACTGTGCATTTCATCGATAAAAAGGTAACTTTGGTATATAAATTAAAACTATTTGCCATGGAAGATTCAGGTTTAAGAAGCCGGATTCTGATAGAAATAAAGAATCTGATTG
This sequence comes from Zobellia nedashkovskayae, assembly GCF_015330125.1. Lineage (NCBI taxonomy): Bacteria > Pseudomonadati > Bacteroidota > Flavobacteriia > Flavobacteriales > Flavobacteriaceae > Zobellia > Zobellia nedashkovskayae. The sequence goes on from NZ_JADDXR010000002.1 coordinate 1,037,728, forward strand.
CTTCAAGCTGTACCAAGCAAAAAGTTCCCCCAAAAATGAAAAAGTTGCATGTATCGATTTTGAAAAATCATTACAATGCGGCAAACGTGTCTATGGATTATCATAGACGCAGGGTTGAGATGGACATTATTATGGATGATAAAGATTATGACCCTAAAACGGTAAATCTTTCTATTCCCACATTACATACCAACCTGTGGTTTAAAAATTTATATGATTTTTTAGTATCATGTATTGATCAAGACCCTAAAAGCTTAGCGCTTTATGCTATGCTTTTAAAATCGTATAAAAACAACGAGAATTCACTTGTTGCTTAGTACAAACAACCAGACCGACATAAAAAGGATGCCTTAGGGCATCCTTTTTTCATTATGCTTTTATTCACAGTTACATACAGATAATATTGCTAATTTTGCAAACCGCAACCAAAACGATAGAATCGTAAAATAGCAACACATGAAAAAATTAATTATCGTACTGCTTTTGAGCATAAGTTTTTCCGCCACAGCACAATCTAAAAGCGACTTGCAAAAGCATTATGAGGCCTTTTATCAAGAAATGAGAGTTCAAGGAGATGTAAACGGCGTAATTAGTGCGCTTACCCATCTTAATGTAATTGACCCTTCTGATCAGCGAAAAGACACCTTGGCATTCGTCTATGCGAACAATAATCAGCATATGCAGGCATTGAATACCATTGGTATTGAAAAGAAAGCAACAGATTCTGATATGGCCGTTCAGGTAAAAGCTATTTCATTAAAAGCTTTGGGCCAACCCAAGCGAGCATTAGAGCAATTTGAAGAACTTTTCAAAAGAACTCCTAACCCTTATTTGGCATATGAACTTGCTGATCTAAAGATTCAAACGGGAGCAAATTCTGAGGCTGTTACCAATATTGATTATGGAATGGCAAATGCAAAAGATGATATGAAATATGCTTTCTATGAGAGACAACAACCTTACGAGGTTCCTCTAAAAGCTGCATTTCTTCATTTAAAGGCACTTACTATTTATGATAACAATAGTGGTGATATAGATGCTGCAATAGCAAAAATAGATGAGGCTCTTGCTATAGACCCTAATTTTAACTTGGCTAGTTTAAGTAAACAAGCTCTTGAATCTAGAAAGAATCCGCCAGCGGTTGCAGAGCCTGAAAAGAAGCAATAAATTTATTTTCTGAAAGACATTTTTACCGCGCATAGCCACCAAGCTTTGCGCGGTTTTTTTTATAACCATCTGTTCATTTTAGTTTAACAATGACCCTTTATAAATATTGGAACTTTAAGCCCATCTTTAATAACCTTTAATCCAATACTTACGATGAAAAAACTAATGCTGCTCTGTGTAGGCCTTTGCCTCTTAAATTCTTGTGACTACATTGATGATTTTATAGGCGACACACCAGAACCAATTTCCGTTTCTCCAACAACAATCCTTAAGAATAATATTCAGTATCCCTTACCCCATTCCGTATTATCTACCATAAATAGCAACGTCGAAATCAGAAATGGTGGTTTTGGCTCTGGCGCTACGGCTCACCCTAACAATGAAGATGAGTTTTATGCCATTACTGATCGCGGACCGAATACTAACTTCTTAGAAGGGAAAAAATTTCCGGTTGCAGATTACACACCACGTATCGGACATTTTGCGGTAACAGCATCAGGAGAAATTACACTTCTACAGTCAATTCTTTTAAAAGACCCTTCTGGTAAATTAATTACGGGCATACCTAACCCTGAAGGAAAAGGAGCCACCGGAGAAATACCTTATGATGCTTCAGGAAATAAAATTGCTTTTGACGACTTCGGTTTAGATTCTGAGGGGATTGTAGCACTTAAGGATGGTACTTTTTGGGTTTCTGATGAGTACGGACCTCATATAGTTCATTACTCAGCTAACGGTGTTCAATTAGAACGGATATCTCCTACTGGAGTCAATGAAGGAACGGGAGACCGTAAATTGCCAGCTGTCTTTGCCAAAAGAAGAGCAAATAGGGGAATGGAAGGTCTTGCCATCACACCAGACGAAAAGACCTTGGTAGGCATTATGCAATCTACCCTGTACAACCCAGAGAAAATTCAATCTAACATCACACGTATTGTTACCTTTAATTTGGAAACAGGATACACAAAACAATTCGTTTACGTTCAGGAAGAAGCCAATCTTTCCAACTCAGAAATTACTGCCATTTCCAATACAGAGTTTTTAGTAGTAGAACGCGATGGTAAATTCGCCGGCGAGGAAGCTGCTCAAAAACACATTTATAAAATTAACCTAAGTGGAGCTACGGATATTAGTGGTATCAACCCAGAGGAAGAGTTTGGATTAATGATTGGTGATAAAACCATAGAACAAGCCACTCCAGAAGAATTAACTGCGGCTAATATTGTTCCCGTTCATAAAGAATTAGTGATTGACTTGGTAGCCGAATTAGGTTACCCTCACGATAAGCTAGAAGGCATATGGATTATGGACAACAATACGCTTGGTTTTATAAACGATGATGATTTTGCTGTGTCAGATAATGATGGAGACGGTGTTATAGAACAAAAAATATTACCAGGGAGCACAGACATAGATGCCAGTTCCTTGTATATGGTGAAAGCCAATTTTAAATAAACCTATCTTACCTAATACATATAGAAAGCGGCTTACCCATTCTGGTGTAGGTCGCTTTTATTCTTAGAAGTCTAAAATCAAATCCGTATCTAAAGTGTTATTCACTACAACGTTGAACTGGTTCCGGAAAGCATTATATGCTTCCATCATTTGAACAACAGATTCATGCGGGTCTATTCTATAAAATAAATCGCCCTTTACCTTAAGCATATAAGTTTTAAATACTTTTTGACGACTTTTTACCTGTGGAATATTGAATTCTTTGGGGTAGGTTGATTCTTCCAATTGGTTTTGCTTGGTAATCATTTCTTCTATGACCAGGCGTAAATCTTCCCTATTGGCAACCGTATGAAGCGCATCAAAACTAGTTTCAAAAGATGCAAATTCTATCCAATTGTCTAGAATAGCTTGTGCTTTTGGTTTTATTGGAAGCTTCTTTGCCCATTTTTCACTCCTTAATTCTTGGGCACTCGCATCCTCTACGACCAATTCTTGTTTCTGTTCTTTACAGGCTAGTGCCAATACGAGCATCAAACTAAAGAAAAAGATTCTTTTCATAAAGCGAATGTACAAATTTTAAGAAGCGCTATCTTTATTCCTCAATTCATTTAACGAGATATTAATGGAAAAATCTATTCTAATTATAGGTGCTTGTGGCCAAATAGGTACTGAGCTAACTATGGCGCTACGCGACACTTACGGCAATGAAAGTGTAATTGCCAGTGATATTCGTGAGGGTAATGAAAATTTGATGGATTCCGGCCCATTTGAGATTTTAGATGCCACGGATTATGATTCTCTTGAAGAGATTGTAGCCTATTATGAAATTACCGAAATCTACCTAATGGCAGCTATGTTGAGCGCTACAGCAGAAAAATTTCCTATGCGTGCTTGGAATTTGAATATGAATTCGCTCTTCAACGTCCTTAACCTAGCCAAAGAGAGAAAAATAGACAAAATATTCTGGCCTTCCAGTATTGCCGTTTTTGGACCTAACACACCAAAAGAAAACACTTTGCAGAGCACCATAATGGAACCAAGTACCGTCTACGGCATAAGTAAGCAATCAGGAGAACGCTGGTGCGATTATTACTTTCACAAGTTTGGAGTTGATGTACGGAGTATTCGTTATCCTGGGTTAATTAGTTGGAAAACCATGCCTGGTGGTGGAACTACAGATTATGCGGTAGAAATCTACCACAAAGCATTATCAAAAAAAGCATATACATGCTTTTTAAAAGAGGATACCGAATTACCTATGATGTTTATGGACGATGCCATTAAAGCCACTTTACAGCTAATGGAAACCGATTCCGAAAACGTAAAAGTTCGCTCTTCTTATAATCTATCGGCAATGAACTTTACGCCTTCTCAAATAGCGAAAAGCATTCAAAACCATATTCCCGATTTTAAAATGTCTTATGAACCAGATTTTCGTCAGGCAATAGCTGATTCTTGGCCTAGTAGCATTAATGATCAAGAAGCAAGACGTGATTGGGGTTGGAAAGCAGAATATGACCTCAAAAAAACCACGAAAGAGATGTTGGGAAATTTGGCTCCCTAAGTCAAAGACCCAACATTCTATCGTAATAAATTAAAAACCATTTAACCCAAAGTACAACCCGTCTACAGGCTAAAAAAGTTTTTAAAGTCACATCCCAAAAATGCTAGTTCTGTATCTAGCATTTTTGAAATGTTTAGTACTGTTATTTTTTTGCGTTGCGAACCTCATCAACTTGTTTGGAAACGATAATGAAATTAGACCGTCTGTTTTCCAAATGCTTTTGGTCACTACATTTTACGCCATTGGCACATTCATTCTTTAGTTGGTACTCCCCATAACCGTGGGCACTTTCAATTCTATCCGCATCAATACCTTTTGAAAGTAAGTAGCGTCTAGTAGACTTTGCCCTACTATCCGATAGCTCCAAATTATACGAATCAGAACCTCTGGCATCTGTATGTGATTCAATTTTAATCTTAATTTCAGGGAATGTTTCCATCGCAAAAAGCACCTTTTCCAGTTCTATTTCTGCCCTTGTAGTGATATCGGATTTATCGTACTCAAAATAGATGGGATTCACCTTAATTTTTTCCATATCACCATCTTTTTCTACCAAACTATCAAAAGGAGTTAAATACACTTTGTTATCCTTGGAAGGTGCTTCAGGATTTTCTCCTGTTTCAATAATTACGGTTTCTTTAGAAAATCCCGCTCTTGAAAAGACCAATGTATTTTTTTTATTACACGGAAGTATTATCTCATAATAACCGGAATCATCCGTTCTATAAATAGAAACTAATTCATCTACTGAATTTTTGAGTTCTACATTGGCATCTACAATAGGTTCGCCTGTTAGCTTGTTCAATACGTATCCTGAATACTCTAAACAATCTGTTGCTTTCACTTTTTCAAAGCGATAAATATCATCATCGCCTTTACCTCCAGAACGGTTAGAAGCAAAATATCCGTTACCCTTTTTATTTTCTCGTATGAATGAAAAGTCATCCATATTACTATTCAAAGGCTTGCCCATGTTAAGTGGTAAAGAATACTCGGTCTTAGAAGAAATTATTGAACCAAAAATATCCAATCCTCCAAGTCCGTAATGACTATCTGATGAAAAATACAACACCTCATTATTCACAAAAGGAAACATTTCTCTACCACGTGTGTTTATTGTAGAACCCAAGTTCATAGGGTCTGACAGTACATCTCCATCATTATTCAAGTCAACCACATAAATATCGCTTTCTCCGAATCCTCCTGGCATGTTAGACGTAAAATACAAATGTTTCCCGTCGGGACTTAGTGCCGGATGTCCACAAGAATACTCTTTACTGTTAAAACTCAACGAGGTTATATTAATAAGTTCATTATTATGTATCGTTCCCCTTAAGATTTGCATGTTAGACAAGCCATCATCATTGGCACTCAACTTGTTTTTCTTCTTAAGGTAATTGCGCGTAAAGTATACCGTTTGTCCGTCCCAAGAGAACGTCAAAGTTGCATCATGATAAGAAGATTCCAAATTTTCTAAATATTTTTCCGGAATGTAGTTTGAATTATTTGGCTTAGTAATATAGAGGTCTAAATAAGGCTGTTTGTTCCATGGATACAATTCTCCGTTAGACTTGACAGTATCTCTAGCCGAAGCGAAGATTAATCCATCGTTAAAAAACATAGGTCCAAAATCTGATTTTCTACTATTAAAAGGCAGATTCTTTGTGGTATATTTCTCTTTTTGACTTAGCATGCTATCCAAATGCTTTTTTTGAGACAACATCATGTTCAACCTATCTTCATCTGTATAAAAATCTCTTAACAATTCATCCGCCTTTTCATTCTGCATACTTGCTTTAAGGCTTTGTACTAATTTAATAATGTTGCCTTCGCCAACTTCCTTGCCCTTAATGCTATATAATTTCTCATACCACTTAACTGCTTCTTGATACCTGTTCATATTAAAATAGCTATCCGCCAAATGCTGAATAACATCTAGAGAAGGTCTTTTTTTCTCTGCCGCTAGATCGCTATATAAATCAATTGCTTTGTCAAATTTAAAATCTTCAAAATAGGCATTTGCTTTTTCTTCCTTACTCTGAGCAGTAACCATAAGGCATGTACCCATAAATATATATAGTACTAGTTTTTTCATGATTGTAGGTTTTTAGAAGAATCTAGGTGACAATGCTCTTTTCTTAGCATCAAATAGATTGTATTTGAGAATGATTTCGTGTGAACCGTCATTGTAACTTTCCAAGCCCGTTATAGAGTAATCATAAGAGTACCCTAAAAAGAAGCTTTTAGCAATATGAAGACCTGCCAAAGCACTAACGGCATCATTATAACGGTATGCCAAGCCCAATACCAAAGTTTCCTTTATCAAGAAATTTCCCGATACGTCTACAGTTATTGGAGCTCCTGCCACATGTTTGGTTAAAACAGCCGGTTTGAATTTTAAATTATCAGAAAGGTCCATAACATAACCTGCCATTAAATAATACTGACTTTTTCTATTGGTTACCATTTCTTGATCATCACTGTAAATTTGGGAATTCAAGAAATTATGGGTAGAGACCCCAACGTACCAATTGCTGCTATGAAAGTATGCTCCGGCGCCAAAAACTGGTCGGATTTTATTCAAGTTTTCAGCAAATATTGGATCTTGCCCATCTTGGTAAGTTCCTTTGGACCAGTCCACTTTTAGAACATCTATTCCCGCATTAATTCCCAAAGAGAGTTTTGTAAAATACCCAGTTGGTATCTCATACGAAAAAGTACCATTTACATCTAGGTCATTTGCAGCTCCAATATTATCGTTAACAATGGTAAGTCCTAGACCAACTCTCTCTCTCAATCTTCCCTGTACGGATAAAGATTGCGTCTCTGGAGCACCATCTATACCCACCCATTGTGAACGATGTAAAACAGTAGCTTCCAGAATACCTCTAGCCGAATAACCTGAATTCAATACCGCTGTATTATACATGTATTGTGTATACTGTGGAGGTTGTTGCCCATAAGCTGTATTCATATTAAAGGCAAGATAGCTGAGCATAACTATCTTTATAGTAGTGCAAAGTAATTTCATAATTGATAAAGGTTTGGTATGAATAGTTTAAAGCACAATGTGTTATCTGGCCAGTTGTAACCAGCCAACTAGGTTTCTTTCTAATTCCGGTATTTGAATAAAATAATAGTACGTTCCTGATGGCAAATGGTCTCCGTTGTTTAAAACGCTTTTTACATTTGCCGTACCATCCCAAGTATTGCGGTAGTCTGCGGTTTTATAAACGAGGTTGCCATTACGGTTATATATTTCTACAGTATTTGAATAATCTTCAATACATTGAACAGTAAAGAAATCATTGAAACCGTCATTATTAGGAGAAAATTCATTGAATACCTTTAGACAGAATTCTTCGCCCAGAACCATTCCACAAGTAGTTACCTCAACAGCAAGAAACATCATCTTATTTGGGCTACAGGTTGAATCATCTACGTAAGAAACATTAAGATCTGTATTGGTTAACTCCGTCCATGTTATGGTCACAAAATCATCTGTAGAAGTACCGCCTTCTGTAATTGTACCACCTACTACGGTCCAAGAGTAATCTTGTTTACCACTATTGGTAACGTAGGTGTACGAGCGGTTTTGACAAACTTTTACAGATTCTCCCATTAAGGCAATAGGAGAAGAACCATCATTAAACAAAGTAGTGGTTATCATTAAGCGCTCACTACTTTCGCAACCATTTTCAACAGCTGCCACATAATAGCTACGTCCATTTTCTATTGCTGAGGAAGGATCAATTGCATCTCCTCCTGAAGCGCTATCGTAGAAGACAACATTGGTTTGATCCGTCTGAATATCTGCCACCATTGGCGTATCGCTATCGCAAAAAGTTTGGTCTGTAGAATTTGTAGTTGGTGTTGGAACATCAACAACACTAACTTCTATCTGCACTCTTGCCAATATAGATGTAGGTATATCTAAAATTCCTGCAAAATAAACTTGGCCGTCCACCAAAGGTGTCTCAGCTGTTAATTGCAACCCATCTGTTAGGGCATCAAATAAAATTATATCTTCTAGACCTACTTGTAAATCTGCTACCGTAGCAAAATCAGAAGCGCAAAATACCGGTTGTACATCATCTATTAACAAATCAGGAAGGTCTACTAAAATCTCATCAGACACGGTACAAAGGACACCTTGTAGAAAAGCTTCGAGTGTATTATCTAAATCGGAAACTAAATCTAAAGCATCTACCTCTACGCTAAAAGAGGCATCTGCCGCTACTACACCATCATATAGTTTTCCGTTTACGGCTAAAGATATAGGCTCTCCTGGAATAACATCACCAGAAACAGTTCCGGTTACATCTACCGTATTGGTACCGTTAAAAATATCTAGCAAACCATCTAGACTAATCATAGGGTTTGAATCAATAGATATTGTTTTTGCAACGTCTAACACATTTACTTCAACAGATTGTAAATCTCCCGAAGCGTTCTCGCAACCTGCTAAATCATCTTTTACAGATACATAATAATTGTAAGGTCCACCTGCTTCGGTAAGTCCGGTTATGGTCATTACACCATTGTCATCTATTTCATAAGTGACATTGCCAGACACCATGCCGTCTGTAATTTCAGTGGTCTTATTTGCATCTAAATACCATGAAAAAGTACCATCAATAGAACTTGACGGAACAAGCACTACATTGTTTGATGAACAAATAGCATTCTCATTACCTAAAACAGTAATATCTGCGGCAGTTGGTATAGGTTCTACATTCACTTCAACTTCAGTTCGTGGTGATTCCTGAGCGCATCCTATTTCAGCAGAAGCTACATAATAGGTAGTATCCGAATTTAAAATTGGCGTAGCAAAAGCATCACCTGAATTTGTAGTTGCTAATAAATTCCCGTTTTCCGCGGCATCATACCATCTTAGCTCAACGTTGTTGGCGTTTTGAACTTCTGCTGTAATAGTAGTACTTGAACCAGCACAGATATTTAAATCATCTGCCGTAGAAGTGATTTCTGGTGTTGCAGGTGCCCTATAAACATCAAAAATTCTAATATGTTGATCAATACCAACACCTACTAAAGATGATAACTGCACCGTTACTCTATCAACGGGAGTTGCGGGGTCAAAATCTATAATGACTGTTTCGCCACTTTGTAATATACCTAATAAGTCTGAATCTAATAAATTAGATAAATTCTCCGAAAACACCGGTGCATCTGCTCCATTTTGACCTATTACTTCTATTGAATTAGTAATATCTAATTGCAATAAAGACGGGTCTATTCCAATCTCTACGTAATAATTATCATTTGTATCATCTGCACTATTAAAATAGATAGTCTGCTCAACATCTGCTGCAACATCTATAATTCCAAGACCTAACTTAGAAAAGGTACTTCTATCTCCATCTATGGCCAAATCTGGGTTTGTTACCCCGGCTCCACCTAGATCCAGTAAGTCTATTGAAATACCATTACCACTATAAGAAGTATAATCAGGTGCACCGCAAGGTGTATCTCCATCTCCATAAAAAACTCCATAGACATCTAAGTCACGTTCTTGACCTAATCCTATTAATGACCCCATGCTATTCGTTAAGCGTACTCTGTCATACGGACTAGATGGAGTTAAGGCAAGAAAGTAATCTCCGTTTTTATCCATAATAACTCGTGCCTCATCAGATGAAAAAGCATTTGCAGCACTAGAGTTGGCCTGCTGTACTACATTGGTATTATTAAGAGTTTCTACAGAAAATTCCTGATTACCAATTAGCACAACACCAGTAATATCAGAAAGTAAACCGCCTAAGCTGCCGCCCAATAAACTTGAAAGTATATCCTCTTCAGAATCAACTTTAATATAACTAGTGGTGTTTGCAGGTAAAGTCGTTGGATAAGTAAGTTCCAAATGACCATCATAAGCACCAAGACCTAAAGCTAAACCCGAGTTAGCCCGGATGGTTGCATTGGTCGTTAAATCGGAATCAATGGCATTGTTGGATAGGTCTACTTGATCTTCGCTTGAAACGGCATCAGCATATACTTTGTCTTGCGCGTGTGTAAGAGCGCAAAAAAACATTAATAAACATATAAAATTTTGCTTTAGAGTAGTTTTACGTATCATAGGCAAACAATTGTAGGTTAAGTCCTATAAAAAACAGGGTTCGCCTACTATTTATTGTCTATGCTATTATATACCTTCGGTAAAATGTCATTTTTTTCGATGAACGGTAATATTCAAAACAAAATACAGTTTTAGACTACATTTAATCGATTAAAATATTACAATAGCATATGATTTAGATTTACACTCGCATTCCTGCTATTAATTCTATATAGATGCAGTAGCATATAGAGACTATAAAAAAAATAACCTCCTACTTCATACGAAATAGGAGGTCAGAATTTTGTAATTAACTAAGAACTAATTCAGTACTATTATCTTATTGGAAAAATAATTGAGTAAAGTAAAGAACACCGTTCTCATCTGCAGTAACACTAACCGCTGTATATTTAAAGTTACCTTCCATTACTTTCTTGTGCGTTGGGCTATTTTTCCAAGCTTCAAGAATATCATCAGCATTTGTATAATCCATACCTAAGTTTTCAGAAACGAAATCGGCATTTGCTTCCTCAGATAATTTAGAAGCTCTTTTATCAAAATTATCATGGCTGATAATACCTTCAGAAATCATATACTCGTTATGAGAATTTGCATAACCGTAAGCAACACCACTAAACTCTACTGCATTAAGACCAACTGAAACTCTATAATCATTTACAACATCTATAACGTCTTGTTCTATAGCAGAAATCGTTACTTCTTCATTTGTAGTTGCAACAGCCTTGTACAAATCATCTTCTTCAGTAGTAGAAGTTGAACACGAAGTCATTAAAGTTGCAAGTGCAATAAGAATTAAAATGTTGAATCGTACCATAGTTGAAATCTGTTTTTTGTAATTCGTTTCCTCTATTTATGAACGGTACATTGTAGGGTGCCTGAGGAAATTCTATTAAACGGTAAGTTTTACTCGTTAAAGTGTAAAAAACTGTAAGTCAATAAGATAAAACCTAAAATAATCGATTTTACATCGGATAAATGATGTACTCTACCGATGATTTTACACTTAAACGGGGAAAGAAATGCGTTAGGCGATGGCACTAAAACCTGAGTATCGGTAAGGCACAACTAATAGCAGATGAAAGACACTTTTTTTGAAAATCGCATGTTTTTATCCTGTAAGAAGACAATCTTCATTGAATTGATAAAACTGGCCTAATATTTATAAAAAATATCTTCTCTGGAATGCAAAATGCGATTGCCATCTACTTATCAGTAGCGACAATCGCATTATACTTTACTATTGGATTAACCTTTGTACCTATATAATAGGATTAGATACTAAATCTCAACTTTTTCTCAATAGCCACAATCATTTCGTTAGCTATATCTTTACCTGTAGCATTTTCAATTCCCTCAAGACCCGGTGAAGAGTTTACCTCTAACAATAACGGTCCTTTGTTTGAACGAATAATATCTACACCAGCTACTGCAAGGTTAAGGACCTTTGCAGCTTTCTGTGCCAGTTTACGCTCTTCCGAGGTAATCTTAATTATAGAAGCCTTACCACCTTGGTGAATGTTAGCCCTAAACTCACCCTTTTCTGCCTGACGTTGCATTGATGCCACCACTTTTCCGTTTACTACGAAACAGCGAATATCCTGCCCATTGGCTTCTTTAATGAACTCTTGCACCAAAATGTTAGTATTCACACTTTTGAACGCATTAATTACACTCTCCGCAGCCTTATTCGTTTCTGCTAGCACCACTCCTTTACCTTGGGTGCTTTCCAACAATTTAATAATAAGTGGAGCACCGTTTACCATTTTAATAAGGTCTTTGGTATCCATTGGAGATTTTGCAAAACCTGTAATTGGTATATGTATGTCATTCTTAGAGAACAACTGCGATGCAAAAAGTTTGTCTCTAGACTGTGTAATAGCTTCAGCGGTATTTTGGCAATACACCCCAAGATTATCAAACTGTCTGATCAAAGCACAACCATAGAACGTAACCGATGGTTTAATTCTAGGAATAACTGCATCAAAAGCATTTAGAATATTTCCCCCTCTGTACCGTATTTCAGGTGAGTGGGCATCTAACTTCATATATGCATGTTCTACGTTAAGAAAAACAATTTCGTGTCCGCGAGCTTCAGCCGCTTCTATAATACGTTTATTACTATATAGGTTAGGGTTACTAGCAAGTAATGCTATTTTAAGACCCGACTTTTCCTTAAAATAAGGAGCATACATTTTGTTTACAGCCTCATCATCAAAATCTTGAATTTGATAGTTTAATGCCGGGTTTACAATATACCGTTCATTAATAGCCTCTCTACCTAACAGCATACGAAACTCCATAGTATCGCGGTTTGCCAAGGTAAGTTCTACTTCAAAAGTATCTTCTCCTATACTAACAGGCGTACGTACCACCAAACGTTCTTCAGAAATACCAGAAGAACTTTTTACCATTCTACGGTCTACTAATCTAGCTTGGCAAGGTATAGCTATACTCCTATTCTCTTGTAAAGGGCTCACCTCAAACTTTACCCATTCTTGGGTGCCCTTCATAATAATTTTAATATTGGTTGCTTGTATAGAGGATGTTTTAGCTCCTGAATCTACCCTTGCCTTTATGGCTGGAATACCCAGGTTCTCAAACACACACCATTCTTCACTACCTATAATCTTTAAGTCTGTCAAACTATACTTTTTTTCTAAGTTCAAATATATCTTTTCTTCTATCTTTTAAATTGCGTACTGCCCCAAATTGATTGAGTTCTCGCAATAAATCGATATCTACATCAGCAATTAAAATCATCTCCGTATTTGGTGTGGCTTCTGCCTTTATACCATTTGTTGGAAATGAAAAATCGCAAGGTGTAAATACCATGGATTGAGCAAACTGTATGTCCATGTTCTGAACATTTGGCAAGTTGCCTACACTACCTGCGATAGCCACATAGCATTCATTTTCAATTGCTCTTGCCTGAGCGCAATGTCGTACTCTTGAGTACCCGTTTTGCGTATCGGTCAAGAAAGGAACGAATAATATGTCCATTCCTTCATCTGCCAATAAACGGCTTAACTCTGGAAATTCCGAATCGTAACATATTAAAATTCCGATTTTACCACAATCCGTATCAAAAGCCTTTAATTGATTCCCGCCTTGCATACCCCAAACTTTAGCTTCGTCTGGTGTTACATGCAGCTTTTCATAACGTTCCATACTACCATCTCTTCTACACAAATAACCAACGTTGTATAGACGTCCATCAATCATTTCGGGCATACTCCCGGTAATGATATTGATGTTGTACGAAATAGAAAATTCCGAAAATTTCTGTACAATAGCATCCGTATGTTTAGCTAACTCACGAATAGCATCTGGCGTAGACAAATGATTGTCCTTTGCCATTAAAGGTGCATTAAAAAACTCCGGAAACAATGCAAAATCTGACCGATAACCAGATACGGCATCAATAAAATACTCAGCCTGTTGCAACAATTCTTCCAAATCCTTATACGGACGCATCTGCCATTGTATAAGTCCTAAACGTATAACCGTCTTTTTAGCCGAAGCTTTTTTAGATGGTTTTTGGTAGTAAATATTATCCCATTCCATTAAGATAGCAAAGTCACTAGAAGCTTTATCACCTTCCAAATAACCCTTCATAACCTTGGCAGGGTGAAAATCGTTGCTAATCTGAAAGTTTAATACAGGATCGGCAATCTCTTTTCTACGCACTTTGGCTATATACTCTTTTGGAGTAAGCTCATCCATATATTTATGGAAATTGGGCATTCTACCTCCAAAAGCAATACTCTTAAGGTTTAGCTTTTCACACAATTCCTTTCGGTAATCGTACAAACGCCTTCCTAATCTAAGACCACGGAACTGAGGCTTTATAAAAACCTCAACACCATAAAGCACATCTCCTTCATCATTATGCGTGGAAAAAGAATAGTTACCTGTAATCTGCTCATAGGTATGCTCATCATCAAAACTATCATAGTCTACGATAATGGACAGGGCCACACCGGCTAACTGTCCATTGATCTTAATAACTACCTGACCCTCTGGAAATTTATCGATTAGCGATTTTATATGCTCCTCTTTCCAATACGATCCGGGCATATTAGTATATGCAGAAATCATGGCGCTTTTAAGCTCTTGATAATCATCAAGGTCTAAAAACTTTAATTCTATATTTTCTATTTCTTCTATTTTCATTGAATGGACCTTAAATAATTAGTATCTCTATCAACAAAACCTTGGAATAGAACAAGGGATTTCTTAGCCTGAATACCAAGCACAGAAAGGTTCATTACAAACCTGATAACAATATTATTCATCGTCATCTTGAGCCATATCTTCTGGGTCTGGCTCGCCCACTGCTTCTGGATCATCATCTTCAAAATCTTCATAATCGTCTTCATCATAATTCTCCATGGTATACTCAAGCTTTGCACTGATCTTTACCAAATATTTGGTGTCTTCGGTCAATACTTCAACTGCTTCAATACGTTCGCCACTGGCGTTTCTGAAAGAAATGATATTTCTATCATCATACCCATCTGGGTAAGCTGCTACCAAAAGTTTTAATACTTCTGGCGTTAATTTTTTAAAGTCTACTATGACGCGCTTTAAATTTGAGGTGTCTCGTTTATTGCTCATAAGTCAAGAAGATATGCAAATATTAATGGTGCAACAATAGTTGCATCGCTTTCAATAATAAACTTAGGAGTATCAATATCTAGTTTACCCCAAGTAATTTTTTCGTTTGGTACCGCACCTGAGTACGAACCATAACTTGTAGTTGAATCACTGATCTGGCAGAAATAGCTCCAGAAAGGTGTATCGGTTCTTTCCATATCTTGGTAAAGCATTGGCACTACACAGATAGGAAAATCTCCTGCTATACCACCACCAATTTGAAAGAAACCAATTCCGTTCTCAGAATTATCTGTGTACCAATCTGCTAAAAAGGTCATATACTCAATACCAGATTTAACGGTACTAGCTTTCAACTCACCTTTTAACACGTATGAAGCAAAAATATTACCCATAGTACTGTCTTCCCAACCTGGGCAAACAATAGGAAGGTTTTTTTCCGCGGCAGCGTACATCCAAGAGTCTTTTAAATCAATCTCATAATGCTCTTCAAGAACACCGGAAAGCAACATCTTGTACATATACTCATGCGGCAAATAACGCTCGCCTTTTGCCTCGGCATCTTTCCATATTTTAACTATATGCTCTTGCAACCTTCTAAAAGCTTCCTCCTCAGGAATACAAGTATCCGTCACACGGTTAAGTCCCTTTTCAAGTAAAGCCCACTCATCCTTAGGAGTTAAATCACGGTAGTTAGGTACACGTTTGTAATGTGAATGTGCTACCAAGTTCATGATATCTTCCTCAAGGTTGGCACCAGTACATGATATAATTTGCACCTTATCCTGGCGAATCATTTCGGCAAAAATCTTACCTAATTCAGCCGTACTCATGGCACCAGCTAACGAAACAAGCATTTTAGAACCTTTGTTCAATTGTGCTTCGTAGCCTTTTGCGGCATCCACCAAAGCAGCTGCATTAAAGTGCAAGTAGTACTTTTCTATAAATTCTGAAATTGCTCCTTTAGTCTTCATCATCTTCAAATTTTGAACCGTTGTTAGCAGATTTGCTATCTACATCGTAAGTGTTATCGTAATCGTCATCTGCTGCCTCACCCATAAATTTATAGCTAAGCATTTTATAATACAATTTTGCCGCCAAGAAATCAGAAGATTTTTCTGATGGATTTGGACAAAGCTCTACAATATCAAAACCAACTACGTTCTTTTCCTCAAATACCTGTTTTAAAAACTCTAAGGTCTCATACCAGAAAAGGCCGCCTGGTTCAGGAGTACCTGTAGAAGGCATAATAGATGGGTCAAAAGCATCAAGATCAAATGTGATCAACACATTGTCTGTCATTGCTTCAATTACTTTATCCATCCAGTATTCATCTTGGGCCATGTCATGTGCGAAAAATGTTTTCTCCTCATCCATAAACGTCCGCTCAATAGCATCCATAGAACGGATACCTACTTGAATAAGATTCGTAGTCTGGCTAGCTTCATGAACTGCACAGGCATGATTGTACTTAGTACCTTCATACGACTCACGCAAATCTGCATGGGCATCAATCTGCAAAACTGTCAAATTATCAAAACACTCATTAAAGGCACGAATGGTACCAATAGAAATGGAATGCTCACCACCAAACAAGGTAACAAATTTGTTACGCTTAATATACTTTTTGGTTCTTTTATGAACGGCATTTACTACCGCTTCTGGCGAACTATTTTCGGTTATGGCTTCGGCTAAGTGAATGCCTTGCTCATAAACCTCGGTATTGGTCTCTATATCATAAAGCTCCATATTCTCCGAAGCTTCTAGAAATGCCTGAGGACCTTTATCGGCTCCTTTACCCCAAGTACTTGTTCCATCGTAAGGCACAGGTATTAAAATGACCTTTGCCGTTTCTAACTGTGCGAATTTATCGGGGATACCCGCATAATTCTTTGTTGTGCTCATCTTAATTAAGTGAATTTGATATGTTTGATGTAATTGTATTTGCGACAATATTATCGCTGCCGTCATTGGCTGGTTTTTTCTTTTCGTAACCCAAAATGCTTAGTAAGTCTTCTGCCTTTTGTTGCTGACTAAAAACCTCATAAGTAAGATTGCCATTGGCATCTTTATCTATTAAGATATGTTTGGGTTGTGGGATCAAACAGTGCTGCAAACCGCCAAAACCACCTATGGTCTCTTGGTAAGCTCCTGTATTAAAAAAGCCTATATACAAAGGTTTATCCCGTTTATATTTGGGTAAATAAATGGCGTTCATGTTCTGCTCGCTATTGTAATAATCATCACTATCGCAAGTTAGCCCTCCTAATAAAACACGCTCGTACTCATCGTTCCAACGGTTTATAGGCAACATAATAAAACGCTTGTTAATAGCCCAAGTGTCTGGTAACGTGGTAATGAAAGATGAATCTATCATATTCCATTTTTCACGGTCGTTCTGTTGTTTTTGGTAAAGGATTTCATAAATGGCCCCACCACTCTCACCAACTGTGAAGCTTCCGAATTCAGTAAAAATATTTGGCACAGGTACATCTGCCTCTTGACACGTAATATTGATTTGATTTAAAATCTCATCAATCATATACTGATAATCGTATTCAAAAGCCAAAGAGTTTTTGATAGGAAAACCTCCGCCAATATTTAAGCTATCCAAAGAGGGGCACATCTTCTTTAAACGAGTGTATACCTTTAGACATTTTACAAGTTCGTTCCAGTAATAAGCGTTATCACGAATACCGGTATTGATGAAGAAATGAAGCATCTTAAGCTCTACCTTATCATTATCCTTAATCTGGTTTTCGTAAAAAGGTACAATATTCTTGTACCCAATACCCAAACGAGAGGTATAGAATTCAAATTTTGGCTCTTCTTCTGAAGCTATACGAATACCAATCTTATAAGTGTCTTCGATAACATCAGACAATAGGTCTATTTCTTCGTAGTTATCAATTATTGGAATGCAATTGCGATGACCGTTATTAATAAGCCTTGCAATATTCTCAATATATTGGTCGCGTTTAAAGCCGTTACAAATAACGTAAGCATCGTCTTTTAATTTGCCGTCTTTTTTCAGTTGCTCTACTATATTAATATCAAAAGCAGAAGAAGTTTCAATATGAATATCGTTCTTAAGCGTTTCATGTAAAATATGCTGAAAATGAGAACTTTTAGTACAATAGCAATAGTGGTACTTGCCCTTATACTCATTCTTTATGATAGAGTTTGCAAACCAATTCTTTGCCCTAGCAATATTCTCGGATATTTTAGGCAAATAGGTGAATTTTAACGGGCTACCATATTTCTCTACCAACTCTTGAAGCGGTATGTTGTGAAATTTTAAATGCTCGTTCTCAAGAGTAAACTCTTCTTGAGGGAAAAAGTAAGTTTGATCGATTAAATCGATATATTTATTGTTCATCGTGAATTCTTGTGAATGAAAATCGGGATATTTTTTAACTAATGTGTGCTCTATAAGTTATGAAATTGTTACCGATGGTATCATATAAGAATTTGTTCCTGAGTAGTAGGAATGAAAAAGTATATGTGCTGGCTTTGCACAATAGATGTAGAAAAATCGGAAGTTAGCTTTAAAATTCGGCGGCCCATCTGATGGGTTGCTATGAGATTTGACTTCCTAATCTCCCATAGCCCGAACATAGAAACACATTGCATGTTGTTCAGCTAAAAGCTCTTAATGCCTTTAGTTTTATATTGCTAAAGACAGGACAAATGAAAACAAAAAAAATGTAAAAACAAGCGTTTTCAGAGAAATTACGACAAAACGCAAAAAAAAGTTTTCTCACTAGAAATAATAATACAAAATATTCTGTAATTACCTTATTTTTAAGGTATTAAAATGCAAATAAAAAATGAAAAACAGCATCACATTCTCCTCAAAAAGCATGGTCATATGCCTCTTTTTGATCGTAACAAATTTAATGCAAGCCCAACTACCATCAGAAACCTACTTTTCTGAAGAGAGCGTTGATGAAAAAAGTGTCGTTCATGAGCTTCATATAATTGATGATTACCTAACTCATACCATTTATGAAAAAAATCCAGCTCGGTTTATTATGACCCGTGGAGGTTTTGTAAAAATTGAAGAAAACCGACTAGTCGTTCTTTTAGAATTCAATTCTAATTATGAAAATGACCAACTGAGAATACTTAGTATCCCCTTTGAGGAAAAGGAAGATGAGCTTATCCTTGATATGAAAACTAAAAAATCATTTAAACCAGCTCCTTTACTTACCCAAGACTTAGATGGTAAATGGCTTTTTGCCACCCGTGGCCCAGATGAAGACCAAGAACGAAGAGGAGAAGAAAATCCTAGAAAAACGCTGAAAATATTAAAAGATGGTCGTTTCCAATGGATTGCCTACCAAACCGAAACAATGAAATTCTCTGGAACCGGAGGCGGTTCATTTACATCAGAAGATGGAAAATACACGGAAAATATTGAATTTTTCTCTAAAGATGATTCACGAGTTGGAGCTACTTTAAAGTTCAATTACGACCTAAAAGAAAACGATTGGCATCATACCGGAAAAAACAGTAAAGGAGAACCTATGTACGAGATTTGGACAAAGAGAAAGGATTAAAATTATTGTGGTTGAACAATACATGCTAATATTAAGTTATCAACAGTTTTTGTGATAAAAATTTCATAATTGATTAAAAAGTACACAATGTAAGCCTTCATGCTCCGTTATAAACGGACAAGCATAATAATGATGCCATGAACCCCCTTACGAAAGAACAGAAAGAACAGATCGAGAAACTTAAAGCTAAACTAGAAGAAAATAAAAAAAGGATAAACGAATTGGTTAAAAAGTTCGATGTCTATGAAATCTAGAGAGAAGCTTTGAAGGATTTCCACGTTAGTATAAATCCAACTTTATCCATTTTAAGAATTCACTATCAAAATAGGCACTTTTGTTTTGTGTCTAACAGCATCTAAAGTAGTCCCAAAGATTACATCCTTGATTCCTTTATGGCCATGAACGCCCATAACCAGAAAATCTATTTCTTCATCCTTAACTATTCTGGCAATTTCATGAGGAGCATTTCCAAATCCTATTTTATCTTTTGCTTCATACCCCAATTGTTCAAGTCTTTTTTCGTACTTCTCTAGACCGTCAATATCCTCTTTCGTCTCATGATTTGAAGTAAACTATTACAGCAGCACTCAATATAGCCCCCTTTTAACACAAAAAAAACTTGCCTGTAGTTAATAGCTATAATCCATTTTCAAAAATTATCATGTTTGTATTTTTAACCTTATATATTAAGATAATATCATTTTTATTAAGATAAATTTTGGTTTTAGGCAATTTGTTCTATATTTGTATAGTAGCATAGCCTATCATAGCATATTATATAAACTAACAAAAACTCTTAATTAAAATTATTTTTATTATGGGAAAATTACTCAAACAAATTATGGGTTTTGCTTTTGCACTACTTGGTAGTATTGCTTTTGCGCAAACCACACAGGTATCTGGGACGGTATCTGATATGCAAGGACCATTACCCGGAGTTAACATTGTGGTAAAGGGAACCACAAACGGGGTAACTTCGGATTTTGACGGAAATTATACCATTTCCGATTTAAGCGCTGATGCCGTATTAGTATTTAGTTACATTGGGTTTTCAACTCAAGAAATTACCGTTTCAAATCGTTCTACTATTGATGTAGAGCTTAGTGAAGATTCCGCACTACTAGATGAAGTGGTAGTCGTGGGCTATGGTACTCAAAGCCGAAGAGAGGTTACCGGTGCTATTGCTTCTATAAAGGCAGAAGATATTGCCCAGGTGGTTACAGGCAATCCTACGGCTGCCCTGCAAGGTAAACTGGCAGGTGTACAAGTTGAAACATTTGGCGGTCAGCCTGGTGGTTCCGCAAACGTGTTCGTGCGTGGAATTGGTTCTCTAACCAATTCTTCTCCATTATATGTAATAGACGGAACCTTTGCAGAAAATATGGATTTCGTGAATCCAAACGATATTGAGTCGATTCAAGTACTTAAAGATGCATCTTCTGCAGCAATTTACGGGTCTCGAGCCTCTAATGGTGTAGTATTGATTACAACAAAAAAAGGAATTCGGGACGAAATTTCAGTCAATCTAAACATAAGAGGAGGGTTTGAAGTTGCATCAAAAAAACTAGATTTCTTGAACAGCGAACAATTTTTGGATTATCGAAGGGACTTTGAGACAAACGACGCGAGCGGTTTCCAAATTGATCCTGCTAATTTTTCTGAGAACGGAAGTCTTACCTACACTGATTGGCAAGATAAGTCTTTAGGTACCGGGCCAATTCAAGATTACGGCGTTTCTGTAGCAGGAGGCAACGAAAAGTCTAGATTCTTTTTTTCTACTAATTATTATAACCAAGATGGTATTCTTGTTGGATCAGGCTTTGAAAGAATCAATGCGCGGGTAAATAGTGATTTTAACATAGGGAAATTTACCATTACGGAATCCATTGGTTTAACTCAAAGTAAAATTCAGGAGAATGAATATTTTGGGTTTGAAGCTGCCACATCACCTATTTTACGTTTTAATGCTCCTGAGAATGAAGGTGGGTTTGAGGCACCGGTAAGAGAAACCTCAGGTTTCGGCGGCATAAATAATTATGCTCTAGCAACATTAGATGACAATCTTGAGACCAGAAGAAACTTATTAGGAAATGTAAGTGTTGCTTATGAAATAGTCGATGGATTAACTGCGAAACTAAATCTAGGTTTAGATTACACAAACAGTTTTCGGGAAACATTCAGGCCTACATATTTTATGAGCCCTACAGATGCACGTTTTAATGATAATCCACAAAATGACTTGACCCATGTTCGTTCCGAGTTCTTAAAAACTCAGATTGAACCTACCCTAAATTATAACAAGGAATTTGGCAATCATAAAGTAGACGTTGTTGTTGGTTACGGACAATTAAGAACACGATATGACTTGCTGGCAAACTACGTTGGCAATCTTCCATCCAATGACATACGTACAACTGGTGCTGCAGGAGTTGATAACATTATTGGAAGCGCCGGTTTTAAGGAAGTTGACGGATTAATTTCCACATTTGGTCGTCTCAATTATTCGTTTGCGGGTAAGTACTTATTTACTGGAACGATTAGACGCGATAAATCTTCCAAGTTTGCAGAGGGCTTCCGTTCTGATGTTTTTCCTTCCTTTTCTTTAGGTTGGAGAATTAGTGACGAAGAATTTTTTCCTCAAGACGGTATTATTTCAGAAGCAAAATTACGTGGGGGTTACGGTGAGTTAGGTGCTCAAAATGTCGGCAATTACCTTTACCAGTCCGTTGTGGGCACCACCTCTTCCGCTTCATTTGGAAATTCTATAGCACCTGGTTTTGCACAAACGTCGTTTGCCAATGACGGACTGCAATGGGAAACGTCTTCTACCGTGAATTTCGGGATTGATCTTGGTTTATTCAATAATGCTTTAACCTTCTCTGCTGAATATTATAAAAAGGATATTGAAAACCTATTGGTAGCTGTACCTATCCCTAGTTCAAACGGTACCAATGTACCTCTAACACAAAATGCAGGTGGTTTAGAGAATAGCGGTATAGAATTCTTGTTAAATTATAAAAAGACCGAAGGAGATTTTAAATTTGATATTGGAATTAATCTCGCTACTCAAAAGAGTACTTTAACCCAAGTTCCAAGTGAATTTTTTGGTCCTTCAGTAAACGAGGGAATTCAAAGCGTGAATATATTTAGAGCGGGTGAAGACCCAGGATCCTTTTATGGTTTTGTAGTTGATGGAGTTTATGACGATCAAGCTCAAATAGATAGTGACCCTAACAGAAGCAATGACCCTAACATCTCTGCTCTTTCGCCTGGGGATTTCATTAAAAAGGATATCAACGGTGATGGGCAAATCAATAATGAAGACCAAACTATTTTGGGTAGTCCCGTTCCTGATTTCACTTACGGTATCAATCTTAATGGTGAGTATAAAAACTTTGATTTCAGTATTTTTATTAATGGTGTTCAAGGAAACGAAATTTATAACCAAGCGCGTGTCTTTAACACATTAAGTGCGGATGGTAATAAGTTTACAGACGTTTTAGATAGATGGAGTCCTCAAAATACAACAGGTAGTCTACCTAGGCCAACATCAACAGACCCAGGTCAGAATGGGCTTCCTTCATCGTATGCTGTTGAAGATGGTTCTTTTATTCGCTTGCAAAATCTTACTGTAGGCTACGATTTCTCAGAATATATTAAAACAGAATGGATAAAACGTTTCCGTTTATCCGTTACGGGTCAAAATTTGTTTGTGGTTACCAATTACTCAGGGTATGATCCTGATGTTGCCTCTACGAATGGAGCTCGTTCTAATGAAAACGATGGTTTTTTCGGATTCAGGCCTACTGTTAATTCAGTAACTGGTCGTGGTATTGATATTAGAGCATATCCAAGACCTACTGGAATTATTTTTGGACTGGAAGTAGGATTTTAAAAAAATAAAAATAAAGACTATGATAACTATAAAACAATTTAAGATCATTGCGGTGATCGCATTACTCATTCCTTTCGGATGTAGTGATGAAATTCTTGATCAAACGAATCCAAATGAAATTGCAACGCAAGGATTTTGGAGAAACGCAGAAGATGCGAAATTAGCTGTCAACGGAATGTACCACCCAATCACCGGAACATTTTTCTGGGGGCGTATTGTACATGTTGGTGCATTGTTAAGAACAGATGCTATAAATCCTATTCCTTCTGGAGGAAACACTTCGCTTTCTACTTTTCAGGGAAGTCCTGGTGTAGCCCGTTGGGCACAAGAGCCTTGGGAAGAAGCTTATAAATCAATATTTAGAGCAAATTCAATTCTTGAGAACGTTAATGAAGAAAATGTTCCTAATACAAGTGATCGTAATGAAATATTAGGACAAGCTCATTTTTTTAGAGCCTTCGTATATTTCTACATGGTAAATATATATGGGAATGTTCCTTTAGTGGATAAAACCCCGGACCCTAAGAACGATGATGAGTTATTTCCAACTCAGGCATCACAGCAGGCCGTGTGGGATTTAATTATTGAAGATTTGCAACTAGCAGAGTCTATGTTGCCAGATAGTTGGTCTTCAGAAGATTTGGGTCGGCCTACCAGTTGGTCTGCGACTGCGTTAAAGGGTAAAAGCCATCTGTACAGAAGTGGTTTGCTTAATACTGACGAGTATGCCCTGGCTGAAGCTGCTTTCAAAGAAGTTGTGAATAACGGCCCATACAATCTGTTGCCTTCTGAGCAATATCAAGAAAATTTTACACAAACAAACGAGAATAATAGTGAATCTGTTTTTGAATTGCAATACCATCCAATTGGTAATGGTAATTTTGTTTGGGGTCAAGACATACCAAGAGCAGGAACCCAAGGTAATTTTGTTATTGAGTATGCTCCGCCAAGTCAGACACCAGATAATGGCCATGTAATCAACCCGTGGGTAAAAAATGTATTTGAAACAAACAATGATGAAATAAGAAGAAATGCAACCTTGGCATATGATTATCCAAACAGTGTTGTTAATGTAGACATACCTTTTTCAGAAGGTCTTGCAACTGATATTGAGACAGTAAATTCGTTATTGGACCAACCACAGAATACTGGCTTGGAGCCGATATTTACCCGTAAATATTCCGGCCTAGAACTACCTGTTGGAGCCACCGGTTTCTTAGGTGACGATTACGGTGCAAACTGGAGAATCATACGTTATTCAGACGTCTTGCTAATGTTAGCAGAGGCTATTAATGAACAAAATAGACCGACCGAAGCTGAACCTTTTTTAAACGAAGTTAGAACTAGGGCCCAAATAACTGCTGTTACTGGGTTGAATCAAGAAAACATGCGTCAGGCAATCATAGATGAACGTGTAATGGAACTCACAGGAGAGGGCCACCGCTTCTTTGATTTGGTACGGTGGAATCTAGCAGAAACCTATTTAGGTGCTAATTCAGCGCATGAAGGTCCACATCCAAAGTCTATTGCAGGTGGCGCTTTCCAATCTGGCAAGCATGAATTGGTTTTCATTCCACAGAGTGAATTACAGTCAAATCCCAATTTAGTCCAAAATCAAGGATATTAAAAAGTTTTATGAGTAGTTTGTTGAGTTCAAAAGCCAAGTAGCGTAGTCTGCTTGGCTTTTATTAAAAATAGACTATTTTTAAAAGACAAATATGTTTAGACAAGCCATATACCCGATTTTTGGAGTACTACTTCTTTTCGGATGTTCATCCAAATATGAGAAAAAACCGTCACGTTTCGTTTCAATAACTGCTGAACATTCCCAAATACACTTTCAAAACACCATTATCGAAAATGATTCGATAAACATTATCGATTTTCAATATTGCTATAACGGAGGTGGTGTTGGTATAGGTGATTTTAATAATGACGGATTACAAGACGTTGTTTTTACAGGAAACCAAGTTTCTTCAAAAATCTATTTAAATAATGGAAACTTAGCTTTTTCGGATATATCCGAAAAAGCTAAGTTTTTTACTGATTCTTGGGTTACAGGTGTTTCAATCGTAGACATAAATTCTGATGGTTGGGACGATATTTACCTAAACGTAGGTGGGGCAAATTGCAATAATGATTGTCCGAATTTATTATTCGTAAATCAAGGTTTAGACCAAGAAGGTAGTCCGTTTTTTAAAGAAGAGGCAAGGGCGTATGGTCTAGATGATACGAACTATGCACAGCAAGCAGTATTTTTCGACTATGATCAAGATGGTGATTTAGATGTCTACATAGTTCATAACGGTAATACTACCCATGATAAAAATACACCAATGCCCAAAAAATACTTGCTCGGTCATTTGGCAGATTATCTACTAAAGAACGAGACTATTGAAGGTGTAGGGCACCCGGTGTTTAGAAATGTGTCAGACAGTTTAAATATTAAGGGCAAAGGCTTTGGTCTAGGTGTAGGCATACATGATTTTAATGGAGACAACTTGCCCGATATTTATGTGTCCAATGATTTCATTACAGATGATCTACTGTATATTAATAATGCAACTATTACGACTGATCATCCAACTTTTATAGAATCTAGTAAAGATTATCTGTCCCATGAAACGTATAATGCAATGGGTGTAGATATTGCAGATATCAATAACGATGCTGCACCAGATATTTTGGTGGTTGATATGTTGCCAAATCAGTACAAAAGGCAGAAGTTGATGTTAGGGAGTATGAATTATGATAAATATCTTCTGTCGCAAACTAACGCGTATACAAATCAATTCATGCACAACACGCTTCAATTGGGCAACGGATTCATAGGAAAAAAGCCATTAAAGTATAGCGAAGTTGGTTTTCAAAAAGGCATTTCAAGTACCGATTGGAGCTGGGCTCCGTTAATGGTAGATTTTGATAATGATGGGGATAAAGATATTTACATTACCAACGGCTATGTAAAAGATATTACAGATTTAGATTTTATCAACTACTCAAATGATAACGGCATATTTGGCACACAAGAAGCAAGAAGTAAAAGGGTAAAGGAGTCAGTATCTAAATTACCAGGTATTCATCTTCCCAATTTTATTTATGAGCAAGTTGCTGATGAGCACTTTAATGATGTGTCTAAAACCTGGATAAGTGAGAAAGCATCTTTCTCCAATGGTTCAGCATATGCAGATTTAGATAATGATGGAGATTTAGATTTGGTAGTCAATAATATTAATGAGAAGGCCTTTGTTTTAGAGAATACAACATCAAAAACTAACGAAGCAAATTATCTTAGAATTCGACTTAACGGGGGCTTGCAAAACTCAAAGGCAATTGGGGCTAAAATCTCATTATATAATAAGAGCATCGAACAAAATCAATATCAATCTGTTATCAGAGGGTATTTATCTTCAATGGAGCCCATTGTACATTTCGGATTAAAAGACACTATAATAGACTCTTTAAAAGTAAAGTGGCCTAACGGTAAAACTACGATAAAACATAATGTAGCTGCCAATCAGGTTTTGACATTGATTCAGACCGAAGCATCTGATATAGCTGCATACCCTAAAGAGAAAAAATTGTTGTTCACATCAGATACAACAATGGTAAATCACAAACAAGACGATACTCTTTTAAACGAATATACTTTTCAACATTTATTGGTAAAACAACATACGCCAAAAAGTTCTTGTATTGTTGCCGCCAACGTTGACGGGGTAGCTGGTGATGAATTATTCATTGGAGGTTATAGAGGAAAACCAGGTAGTATTTGGTTTCAAAATGAGGAAGGTGTGTATATGCCATCTCAATTTTTAGAACCGGAATTCGATGATGTTGAGGCTGTGTTTTTCGACATTGATATGGATGGTGATTTAGACCTCTATGTAGCGAGTGGTGGTAATAGATTTGAAAAAGAATCCAAGTATTATCAAGATCGAATATATTTAAACGATGGTGAAGGCGTCTTTGCTAAAAGTGAAAATATAGCGCCTAAAGGAGGCCAAAGTACAAGTGTGATTGCCGCAGAAGATTTTGACAAAGATGGTGACGTAGATGTTTTTGTGGGGGCACGGTTAACGCCAAAAGCATATCCATTGTTACCGGAAAGCTCCCTTTTAATTAATGACAAAGGTAGTTGCAGCAAGAAATTCGAATCACTCTTTTCAAACTTAGGTATGGTAACTAGCGCTGTATGGGAAGATGTAGATAATGATTCTTGGAAAGATTTGATTGTGGTTGGTGAGTTTATGGAAATTATTATTTTTAAAAATCACAAGGGTAGCTTACAACCAATGGCTATTACCTGGTTAAATGAAAATGACCAGCAAATAAATACCTCTGGGTGGTGGAACAAGATAGTTGCCGCTGACATTGATAAAGATGGCGATATAGATTTTATAATCGGAAATCAGGGTATAAATGGTTTTATGAAACCAACACAAGCCCAACCAATTTATCTATATAAGAACGACTTTGATAAAAATGGAAGTTTTGATCCTGTTTTGGCAAAATATTTTAATACCGAAAAAGGAGACATCTTATTACCGGTACATACTAGAGACGATATCATGAAACAATTGACTGTTCTAAAAAATGAATATACAACCTATGAATCTTTTACGAATGCAAATTTTCAAGAGCTACTTAAAATTGAGGACTTAGCAGAAGAAACATTACAAGCAACTATTTTTGAGAGTAGTTATGCAGAGAATTTAGGCAAAGGAAAATTTAGATTGTCGTCGCTTCCCAGTCAATGCCAAGTAGCTCCGGTTCAAGATATATTAATAGATGATTTTGACGGCGATAGTAATTTGGATATTCTAATTGTGGGTAATGATGTGACTTCAGAAACACTTTACGGAAATCAAGATGCATTAACTGGCCTATTAATTAAGCGGTCTGATAATGATTTTATGGTGGTAAGAAGTAAAGAATCTGGTTTTTACGTCCCAGGGCAATCTAACCACCTAATTAAAGGAAGCGATAGAAATGGGAAGCAATTTTTAATGGCCACCCAATATAATGAGGAAGCAAAAGTATTTTTAAAGAAATAATAGAAGAGTTCATATGAAAATAGGTATAGATGCTGGGTATAACATAAGGTTTCAGAAATTACCACACTACCATGTGGAATTCTGACAACTAAAAATATATGGCACTATTATGAATTGTTCTGCACTTCTTTGAACACTAAAAAGTGACCTCGGCAAGAATCGAACTTGCATCTAAAGTTTAGGAAACTTCTATTCTATCCATTGAACTACGAGGCCATTTAACTAAGGGGCAAAAGTAAAGTTTTTTTGTATTTGCAGAAAAAACCGAGTAACTAATTTCACCTTATTTTTGTCCCAAATTGTAAGGCCACTAATCAATAAACATATTAGGAAGTGCTAAAGAAAACCAAGGAAACAAAGTAACTAGAATTAACACCACAAAACTTACCAGCAAAAAGGGCAGACCTGCCTTACTTACTTCCCCAATAGATATTTTACCAATGCTAGATGCTACAAAAAGACATACTCCCACAGGTGGCGTGGTCAATCCTATAATTAAATTCAATACAGCTATTACGGCAAAGTGAACAGGATCAACATCTACAGCTAAAGCCACTTTCAATAAAATTGGAAACAGAATTAAAAGAGCTGCAACCGTCTCCATGAAAGTACCCACTATAATCAACAAGAGATTAATCAATAGTAATACTACATACTTGTTGTCTGTAAAACCTAGAATTTCACTGGAAATACTTTGCGGAATCTGTTCTGTAATCAGTATATAACCAAACAGGTTGGCAAAACCTACCAAAACCATAAGGGAAGCAGAGGTTTTCATACTATCCAGAAAGACGACCTGAATGTTCTTGAAATTCAATTTTTTATAAACGAACTTACCAATGATCAAAGCATAGACTACAGCAATTATAGATGCTTCTGTAGGTGTAAAAAGTCCTCCAATAATACCGTACAGAATGATAAAGGTCATTAAAAGCGACCAAAATGTATCAACAAAGCCAAGGGTTACCTGCTTTAGCGTACTTCTAGCATGTTTGGGATAATTTCGCTTTCTAGATATTACATAGGCAGTAATCAATAGCCCAATACCTAAAAGTAAGCCTGGCAAAGCACCTGCAAGAAACAATTTACCTACCGAAAGTCCACTTAATGTCGCGGCGATAATCATAGGTACACTGGGAGGAACAATAGGACCAATAGTTGAAGAAGCCGCCGTAACAGCGCATGAAAAACCAGTGTCGTAACCTTCCTTTTTCATTGCAGGAATCATAATAGACCCCATACTTGCCGTATCGGAAATAGCTGTACCTGAAATACCTGCGAACAACATAGATGCTCCAATATTAACCAATGAAAGTCCGCCTCTAATGTGCCCCAACAAATGATTACAGAATGTGATTATTTTCTCCGTCAGACCACCTTGGTTCATGAGATTTCCTGCCATAATAAAACCAGGAACACTTAGTAAAACGAATACATCAATACCCGAATACATTTTCATTGGAATGATAATCAACGGAATACCTTTTACCAAAATGTAACTCAAGCATGAGAGTCCAAGTGCAAAAGCTATAGGAAAACGTAAAACGAGACATACCACAAATACTAGAACAAGAACCCAAATCATGATTTAGAATTTTTATAATTTCTTTGGATTTTTTTCCAGAGGTAATAACTGACGGAAGCAGACATAATGAACATACTAAAAAAGGCAATTCCCATATTAAAACCCATACTGGGTGATTTTTCCGAAATACCCAATAACATAAATTGTATGGAATAGATTGCCATGACAGCAAATAAAAACAATGAGATTATGGGAATAACTTTAACCAATAAGCGCTGCATTTTTACAGGAAAACTACTAAAGAACATATCTAAATGAACATAATACTCATTTTTCATAGCTAGGCCAGCACCAAAAGACATGGCATAAATAAAGAATAGACGCGAAGCTTCCTCTGTCCACGTTGGGGTATCTAATGGCGTAAACCTGCAGAAAATCTGCAATAACACGGTAAATATGAGTCCCCAAGTACTTAATAACACCCCAACCTTTAAAATGCGCCCAATAGTTTTATGAAGCATCCTTTTCTACTTTAAGTTGATCGTATATTTTTTTCATTTCGGGGGAAAGACTATTGTAAATGGCTTCTTCACACCTTTGTTGGAAAGCATCTTTATCCACCTCAATAAACTCCATTCCTTTTGCTTTCAGTTGATTTTGAACCTCCTTTTCATTCTCTAAAAAAAGATGGTGTTCATAGGCTTGCATATCATTTGCCGCTAGTAAAAAAATTTTCTGTAAATCAGGCGGGAGTCTTTGAAATTGCTTTTCGCCAATAACGGGATAAACCCAACTTATGACGTGACCAGTTAGGTTTAAGTACTTTTGCACCTCAGCAAAACCGGCATTATTAATTAATGCAAACGGATTCTCTTGTGCCTCTATAGTACCTTGTTGCAAAGAAGTAAAAACCTCCGAAAAGGCCATGGGCGTAGGTTTTGCCCCAAGAGCTTTCCAAAGGGTTACGAATGATGGTACGTTTGGCACTCTAACAATAAGTCCGTCCAAATCATCAGGGTGTCTTATGGGTCTATTTGATGTTAAATGTCTTGGACCTCGCTCAAAGTGACCTAACGAACGTAAGCCTGACTTATTAATCATTTCTTCTTCCATCAACTTACCTATAGGTCCATTAATGTACCTATTCATATCAGTTGAATCCTGCATCAAAAAAGGAAGTTCACAGAAAGTGGCTACTTCAAACCAATTGGTAAGCGTAGAACCTGTAGTGGTCATATCAATAACATCGGCTTGAATAAGTCTAATGGCCTCAATTTCTTTAGCTAACTGCTCGGACGGATATACTTCTACCTTAATTCTTCCTTTGGAGCGTTCTTCAAGAATTTGCGAAAAATAGACAAAGGCCTTATACCAAGTGTGTTCTTCATTCACCAAAAGAGCGGTGCGTAAAAGGAATTCTGGTTCGGCTTTATCCGGCTTACAACTATTAAAGGTTAAGAGAATAAAAAAACAAAGAATCGTTTTTCGGAAAATAGAATTTGACAATAACCAATGGTCCATATCTAATCTTCTACCTCAACAATCATTTCTACCTCAACAGCAATATTACCGGGTAAAGATCCCATACCCACTGCGGCACGTGCATGTTTACCTCTCTCACCAAAAACTTCTACCATTAAATCTGAATACCCATTAACTACCTTGGGTTGATCTGTAAAATCAGAAACGGCATTTACCATACCGCGAACTTTAACAATGCGCTTTACTTTTTTAAGGTCTCCCAATTCCAATTTTAAAACCGAGATTTGATTAATTGCTGTAATTCTAGCAGCTTCATATCCCTCTTCAATAGTAAGGTCAGCTCCTAGCTTTCCAGTTATGTTTTCACCGTTAGGTTTCGTTGGACCTTTACCCGCAAGAAAAATAAGGTTTCCTGTGCGTACGGCATTTACATAATTACCGATGGCGGCAGATGGTTCAGAAAGCTCTATACCAAGTTCTACAAGCCTGGCTTCCGGATCATACTCGGTTTCATTTTGGGCAAATCCATTAAATGAAGTAAAAACAAAAATTGAGGTAATTAAAATTAGGTTTTTCATATGGTCTGAATTCTTTCTTGAAACTACAAGATAAGAATTTCTTACTTCCCTTAACATCTTCGAAAACAGAAAATAAACAACAACAAAAGTACATATTATTTCAAATATGAAACTAGTTTCAGAAAAGCATGGATTTAGAATAAGGTATCTGTATATTTTTAAATTGTATGTAAACTGATGTATTCTAATGAAACATTAAACTAGAAAAATAATTTATTTAAATTCCTTTAATACCATAAGCAGCATCGTTCCAACGTAATTCTTGTTTAAAGCGATAGAGGTCTGTTTTTTCATCAATCAACAAAAATTCTATATCCATGATTTCGGCAAAATCCTCTAGTGATTCTGCGGAAATATTCTGACTATAACAAGTGTGATGTGCTCCTCCGCCATAAATCCATGCTGCAGCAGCAGTTTGGAGGTCTGGTTTGGCATCCCACAACACTCTAGCTACAGGAAGGTTTGGCATATCATTTTCGATTTCTAAAGCCTCTACTTTATTGACCAACATTCTAAACCGATTACCCATATCTACAACCGATGCATTCAAAGCCTTACCGGCACTCGCATTAAACACTAAACGCACAGGGTCTTCTTTTCCACCGATTCCCAAAGGATGGATTTCGCAAGAAACATTTCCTTTGGCAATTGACGGGCAAATTTCCAACATATGCGAACCTAAAACTGTAGTATTTTCAGGATCAAAATGATAGGTGTAATCTTCCATAAAACTGTTTCCGCCTTCAAGACCTGCACCCATAACTTTCATGGTGCGAACTAGTGCGGCGGTCTTCCAATCACCTTCTCCACCAAAACCATAACCACTGGCCATTAGTCTTTGTGTAGCGATACCCGGCAATTGTTTCATTCCGTGTAAATCTTCAAAAGTATCGGTAAAAGCGGTATAACCACCCTCCTCAAGAAAAGCACGCATACCCAATTCTATTTTGGCTGCATCCCTTAAAGAATTGCGCATACTTCCGTCGGACTTAATTTTAGCTGCCATAGTATACGAATCCTCATATTCTTGAATTAACGTATTTATTTGATCATCGGAAACTCCATCTATATATTTAACTAGGTCACCTACTCCATATCCGTTTACTTCGTAACCGAATTTTAATTGAGCAGAAACCTTGTTACCTTCTGTGACCGCTACTTGGCGCATATTATCACCAAAACGAGCCACTTTCATATCTTTTGAATCAGCAACAGCACATGCCACACGGCACCAATTACCCACTTTCTGTAAAACGGATTCATTTTTCCAATGACCAACTATCACTTTTCGGTTCAATCGCATTCTTGACGCTAAAAAACCAAATTCCCGTCCACCATGCGCCGACTGGTTCAGGTTCATGAAATCCATATCAATCGCATTCCACGGAATATCGCGGTTATACTGTGTATGTAGGTGCAAAAATGGTTTCTGAAGTGCTTGCAGACCAGCAATCCACATTTTAGCCGGAGAGAAGGTATGCATCCATAAAATTAAACCTACGCAGGCATCCGTATTGTTGGCCTCTTTACATAAAATACTTATTTCACCAGCAGTTTTAACCACGGGTTTAAAAATAACCCTTACCGGAATTATCTTGTTGCCATCATAATACTGGGCTATCTCAGCAGAATGCTCCGCTACCTGCGCTAAAGTTTCTGGCCCGTATAGATGTTGGCTGCCCGTTGCGAACCAAATTTCATTCTTATTTAAATCAATCATCATTTATCAAAATAAATTTATCATTAGGAAAAATACACGTACATACCCAATACAATGGAGCATATTACAAAACCAACAGGTTTGGCAAATTTCCATGGCGTAATATCCACTTGTTCAGTATATACTTCAACATATTCCGTTTCTCTAGGCCAGAATTTCCCAATAATGAACATTAGTACTACCACCAAAACAAACAAGATGCCCATAACATGCAGAAAGCTGATGTCTGGCTTAACAATATAAAGAGTTACTAAATAGGTAACCACTGCGAAGACTATACCAATGTTGGCAGCTATACCTGGTACTTTTTTAGTTAAGTAACCTACTAAGATTATAGCTAAAATAGGCACACTATACGACCCATTTAATTCTTGTAGATAATTGAATATACCACCTTCCACCCCGAATAATAGCGGTGCTATAATCATAGAAATTATAGCAAGGAAAATACCGAATATTTTACCTGCCTTTACGATTTGTTTCTCAGAAGCTTCTTTATTAATGTATTCTTTGTAAAAGTCGAGTCCAAAAAGGGTAACGGAACTGTTAAGTGCACTATTGAAAGAACTTAAAATAGCACCAAAAAGGACTGCCGCAAAAAATCCTATAAAGGCAGTCGGCAAAACCTTCTTCACCACCATAGGATACGCTTGATCCGCATTGGTCAATTCACCATTAAAAATCTGATAGGCAATAATACCTGGTAATACCACAATAAATGGTCCTAATATTTTCACGAATGCGGCAAGGCTCAACCCTATTTGACCTTCACGTAAATTCTTGGCACCAAGAGCCCTTTGAATGATAGCTTGGTTCGTTCCCCAATAATAGAAATTTACAATAATCATACCTGTAAAAAGTGTCCAAAAAGGCACTGAGGAATCAGGGCCACCCAAAACATCGAACTTTTCAGGAAAATTGGTTGTCAGGACATCCATACCAGCAGTAAGACTTCCATCGCCCACGTATAGCAACCCGAATATAGGTATAAGCGAACCACCAATGATTAAACCTACAGCATTAATAGAATCCGATACCGCAACTGCCTTCAATCCACCGAAAATAGCATAGATACTTCCGATTACACCAATACCCCAAACAGTAACCCATAAAGCGCTTTCTTCGCCCATGCCCATTGCTTCGGGTAAATCAAACATGGTATTTATTGCCAAAGCACCAGAATACAGCACAGTAGGCAACATAGAAATGGCATACCCTCCTAAGAACAAAAGGGACACTAAGGTTTTTGTGGATTTTCCGTATCGTTTTTCCAAAAATTGAGGAATGGTAGCAATACCTCCTTTTAAATATCTAGGTAATAACACCAATGCAGTAAAGACCATAGCTATAGCAGCCAATACCTCGTAAGCCATAATGAGAATACCCTCGCTATAGGCAATACCGTTCATACCTACAATTTGCTCTGTTGACAGATTTGTTAAAAGCAACGATCCTGCTATTACTGGTCCGGTAAGGCTACGACCACCTAAAAAATAACCGTCCGAAGAGGTTTCATCCGTTTTTCTAGTTGATAAATATGCTATGATTGCTACTAGTAATGTAAACCCGATGAACGTTGCTATTCCCATAAAATATATTTCAATTAAAACTTAACACCCTTGTCCGTAATAGGCATCTTTACCGTGCTTGCGCTCAAAATGCTTCTTTTTTAAAGCCTCTTTTAACGTAGCTGCGTTAGGATTTATCTGCAAGGTTAGATGTGCCATTTTAGCTACTTCTTCACATACAGCACTATTATATACTGCTTTGGCGGCGGTTGCACCCCAAGTAAAAGGAGCATGGCTACCAACCAGTATCATACCTATTTCGTTATAATCTAACCCTCTTTCTTTTAAACAATCAATTATTTGATAGCCCGTCATATGCTCGTAATCTCCTTCTATATACTCGTCTTTCATAGGAGGAGCACATGGAATATCAGCAATCAAATGATCGGCATGAGTCGTTCCGAAGATAGGAATATCTTTTATTGCTTGTGCCCATGCAGTACCGTAAGTTGAATGTGTGTGAACCACTCCGCCTATTTTATCCCATTCTTTATAAAGAACAGCATGTGTTTTTGTGTCAGATGAGGGTCTCATTTTACCTTCTACAATCTTTGCATCAAAATCGCAAATGACAATATCCTCAACCTTTAATGTATTATAAGGTACGCCACTTGGTTTAATAGCGAAAACCCCTTTATCTCTATCTACAGCACTTGCGTTTCCAAATGTAAACAATACCAGACCTAGTTCCGGAAGCTGCATGTTTGCCTCAAAGGCCTCTTCTTTTAATGATGTATACTTACCCATTTCTTCTGGTTTCGTTCATGATATGTTTCTCCATCGTATCGCCTAGCCTACTGTAGTTTTCATATACTTTTTCATAGGCTATTGCATCTGTTTCATTCGGTTGATAAATAATCTCAAAAGGGCTACCCATCTTCTCCATAGCTTCGGGAACATTGGTGTAGACCTCCGCAGCTACAGCACCAAAAACTGCCGCACCTAATGCACAGGCCTGTTCTGACTCCACTACTTTAATAGGCATATTAAGTACATTGGCCATCATTTGCATTATAAATGGTGATTTCTTGGCCACTCCCCCCAAAGCTATAACCCCTTTAATTGGTATACCTTCGGATAGGAACCTATCTACTATCTTTTTTGCCCCAAAACAGGAAGCTTCCACTAAAGCTCTAAATATTTTAGGCGATGTACTCCCTAAATTTATACCTGCAATTACTCCTTTCAAATTCTGATTGGCATCTGGTGTTCTTCTTCCATTCATCCAATCTAGCGCCAACTCTCCCGAAGCACCAATAGGCTCTTTGCTTGCGGCATTACTAAGTTCGGGAATCAGGTTTTTAAGTGCCTCTGCAATTAATTTTTCCTTGGTATCTTCATCAATTAAAGAAGACTTAGATATAAGTTCTTGAATTGGCCACGCCAAAACCCTGCTGTACCAAGCATAAATATCCCCAAAAGCAGACTGACCAGCTTCCAACCCTAACATATTAGGAATGACGGAACCATCTACTTGTCCGCATATACCTTTTACCAATTTTTCTTCCCCTTCCATAGGAGCTACCAGAACATCACAAGTAGATGTCCCCATTATTTTTGTTAGATAGTATGGCTCAATCTTAGCGCCTACGGCGCCCATATGGGCATCAAAAGCCCCCACTGAAACAATAGTTTCCGCAGAAAGACCCAATCGCTCAGCCCATTCCGGACTTAAAGTACCCGCTGAGATGTCTGAAGTATAGGTCTTATCAAAAAGACGTTCTCTTAGTCCGTCCAAAAGCGGATCTAATGCTACAAGAAAATCATTAGAAGGCAATCCATTATAACTTTCATGCCAAAGCGCTTTATGCCCTGCTGCACATCTGCTACGTTTCATTTCACGAACATCGTTGCCCCCAGTTAATAAAAACGGAATCCAATCACAATGCTCTACCCAAGAATAGGCAGCTCCATACACCTTGTTATCTACTCTAGAAACATGAAGTATTTTGCTCCAAAACCACTCTGAAGAATAAATTCCGCCTTCATATTGTGAATAATCGATATCCCATGTAGCGCATAATGCATTAATTTCATTGGCTTCCTGGATACCGGTATGGTCTTTCCAAAGCACGAACATTGCGTTCGGGTTCTCTTTGAATGCATCCAAAAGTGCCAATGGAGTTCCATTAGCATCTACCGCAACGGGTGTACTTCCCGTAGTATCTACACCTATGCTAACAATTTGTGCCGCAACCTTAGGACCTACTTCAGCAACAACGGACTTTACCGTAGATTCTATACCTTCTATGTAGTCTAAAGGATGTTGGCGAAAACTATTTTCGGAAGGAACACAGTATTTGCCTTCTTTCCAACGTACATAATAATGTACCGCCGTGGAAAGCTCTTGACCTGTTTTTGTGTTGACCAAAACAGCTCGGACGGAATCCGAACCAAAATCCAAGCCCAGACTATAGGCGGTTTGTGACCTCATATGTAAAAACTTTAAATTTAAGGTAGCGTTTTAACAGAATCCTTTTGTAAAAGAAACTAATATAGAACTTTTTACAAGTGTTTCAAAAACACTTAATGCTTAAATTGTAAAGTTTTTTGTTTTATTATATTTTTTCTCGTTAAAACGGTATAAAAAGGCGCCTTTTTTAGATTCAGACATGTCTTTTTCATCCAATTTGATTAAAAAATCCATCGTAGCAAGTTTCTTTCGGAAATTACGCTTATCCATTTCCTCCTGAAAAATACCTTCATATAGCTTTTGTAGTTGGGGTAAGGTAAACTTATCAGGAAGAAGGTTAAAGACTATAGGAAAAGTACGTACTCTTCTCTGAAGCCTTCTTATGGCAGACTCAACCATATCCTTATGATCAAAAATTAAATTAGGAAGTTCATCTATAGGATACCATTTGGCCCTATATTCCTCAATAAGATCCTTATTATACTTGTCTTTAAGAATCAATGCGCTGTAAGTTGTAGACACTACACGTTCATAAGGATCACGTTTGGCCTTACCAAAAGTACGGACCTGCTCCATATAAACATCTTCTAGACCTGATAGGTCTTTTAAAACTCTATTTGCCGCATCGTCAAGATCTTCATGGTTACCAACAAAACCACCCATAAGAGACCATCTATCTTTTTCAGGTGCAAAGCCCCTTTGGACCAACAGCACTTCTAACCTATTATCATTAAACCCAAAGATGATACAATCCACAGCAAGGGTAATTTGCTGTATATCCTTATATGTTCTGTCCATCATAATTTAAACTTAAGTTAACGGTTTCATCAAAAATACGGAAAGAATCCGGTTGTAAGTGTATGTGTAACATTTTCAATTTTATCCTATGAAAAAATCACTAATTGACGTTCATTTGAATCACCCAGTAGCCTAAAGGAGCATAATTTTCGGCTATTAAAAATTGAGTTTACAATGATTTCATGTGTCATCCTTGTAGCATCGTAAAATGAATACTAATTTCTTGGTTTTTTCGCAAAACAGTTAACGAAACACTGTCCTACTCCAAATTTTCGACATGAGTCCCCTTTTTATCTATGAAACACAGTCAACACATTTTAAAGGATTGTTCTAATGGAGTATCTTGTGCCCCATACCAAAGCATACATTTTATTAAAACCTAACCATATGATTACTGAAAGTAAAAAAATTCTAATTACCGGAGTTGCAGGCTTTTTAGGCTCCAATTTTTTAGTTAAAACGTTGAACGAAGGACACTGCGTTGTCGGGATAGATAATCTATCTATGGGTTCTCTTCAAAATATTCAAGATAGCCTTGACCATAAAAACTTTGAGTTTATAGAAGGTGATGTTCTAGACACTACCTTAATAGACAGACTAGATGATGACTTTGACGTTATAGTTCATCTAGCAGCTTTTAAAATACCAAGATACGGCAACGCTGTTGATACATTAAAAATCAACTCCAAGGGAAGCGAAAATATGCTTGAACTTGCCCGAAAACTTAAATGTAAATTTGTTCTTGCATCAACATCTGATGTATATGGCATGAGTCCTGATATTCCTTTTAAGGAAGATGGAAACTGTCTTATAGGAGATTCAAAAGTGCCGCGTTGGGCTTATGCCGTTTCAAAACTTTTTGATGAGCATTTAGCCTTGGCTTATATGGAAGATTATGATTTTCCTGTTGTTATCCTAAGATTCTTTGGCTCTTATGGACCAAACCAAAATCTTTCATGGTGGGGAGGCCCGCAATCTGTTTTTATAGATTGTATATTGAATAACAAAGAAATCCCAATTCATGGTGATGGACAGCAAACTAGAACCTTTACTTTCGTAAATGACACTATAGAGGGCATCTACGCCGCAACTACAAAGCCAGAAGCCAACGGAGAGGTTTTTAATATTGGAGCAAATGAAGAAATTACCATTCTTGAGCTTGCTACTTTACTTAAAGAAATCTCTGGCGAACCAACAACTTCAGAAGTAAAACTGATTCCGTACAACGAAATATCTGCTGGGAGAAAATATCAAGACGTCATGAGACGCGTACCTGACAATACAAAAGCAGAGCGAATACTTGGTATTAAGGCCAAGACTTCATTAAAAGAAGGCCTTCGAATAACTTTTGAATGGCAAAAAAATATTACTTCAACAAAAGCAGAGGTATTATGAAAATAGGCATCGTGGGAGGCGGTTTCATGGGCTTGACATTAGCTCATGAAATTGCAAAAACCAATGCCACCGTCAAAGTTTTTGAAAGCGCTGCTCAAATGGGCGGCTTGTCAACACATGAAGATTACGGTCCTTTTATTTGGGATCGATTCTATCACGTCATCCTACCTACCGATAATTTCTTAATAGACCTTATTGATGATTTAGGCCTTGGCGATAAATTGTGCTGGCGACGCTCTTATACGGGGTATTACGTTCAGAAAAAATTCTACTCCATTAGTAGCTCAAAAGAGTTTTTACTTTTTCCTGCTTTAAACTTGTGGGATAAGGCCATGCTAGCATTTACTATTTTCTATGGTTCCAAAATTAAGGATTGGAAGAAATTAGAAAAAATTACAGTTGAAGATTGGCTAATTAAAATGGGCGGCAGAGCTACCTACGAAAAATTTTGGTCACCTTTACTATTGGCCAAACTAGGCGAAAACCATAAAAAAGTTTCTGCGGTATTCATTTGGAGCTATATTAAAAGACTCTTTCAAGCCCGCAGTTCAGCTGCTCAAAAAGAGCATATGGGCTATATAGAAGGAGGTTACAAGACCTTTTTTGACACCTTACAAAATAATCTACATGAGAAAGGGTCAGAGATTTCCCTTAATAGTGTGGTTCAGAATGTAAAAGCTAATCCTCAAGGAGGAGTTACGGTTACTTGCGATGACAAGGAAGAACATTTTGACAAGGTTATCTTTACCTCGCCTCTTAACATACTCTCTAAGGTTGCGAATCCTGATTTATTTGAATCATCTAAGCCTGACGCTCCAGTAGAATATCTTGGCGTTATTTGTTTAGTTTTGATAACTAAGAATTCTTTAACACCTTATTATGTACTTAATATTGCGGATAAAGAAATTCCGTTTACAGGAGTTATAGGAATGAGTTCATTAGTTGACCTGGATCAGACCAGTGGTGAACATTTGACATATTTCCCAAAATATGTAAGCGCAAACGACCCTTATTGGAAAAAATCAGATGAAGAGTTAAAATCGCTATTTTTAGAAGGCGTATCAAAACTATATCCTGATTTTGATACAAATGACATTGTTTCTGCTCATTTACACAAGGCTCTTAAAGTACAGCCACTTCAAGTTTTGAACTATTCAGAAACCATTCCTGATGTAAAAACCAAACATAAGGATTTCTATATACTAAATACTTCTCAATTTGTAAATGACACCCTAAACAACAATACGGTTGTAAATCATGTAGAGAAATTTGTTACCCAATTTAAGACAGAATCCAATTTACAATAACACATACAACATCTAACCGAACGTATGAGCAAGCCTTATTTGAGTCTTTCACTAGATATGGACAACCAGTGGTCTTATATGAAGATACACGGTGAAGAAGGATGGGAAAAATACCCTTCTTATCTAGACATTTTTGTACCGCATGTACTTCAAGTACTAGAAGAGCTGGACTTGAAAATTACATTTTTTATTGTGGGCCAAGATGCCGCATTCGCGAAAAATCATCAATATCTAAGGCAAATTGCAGATGCAGGGCATGATATTGCCAACCATTCCTTTAAGCATGAAACATGGCTTCATCTTTATACGAAGGAGGAGATGAAAACCGAAATTGATTCTGCACATGATATTATTTATGAGGTTACCGGAAAAGCCCCTAGTGGATTTAGAGGGCCTGGTTTCAGCTGGAGTGGGACCCTATTGGAGGTTTTAGCGGAAAAAGGCTATAAATATGATGCCTCTACACTACCAACAGTAATAGGTCCATTAGCTAGATTATACTATTTCAGTACATCTAATCTAACTAAAGAGGAAAAAGAAGACAGAAAAGAAATTTTTGGTAAATTTTCCGATGGATTCAAAAAATTGAAGCCCTACTTTTGGAAGACCAATAAGAATCAGCAATTGTTGGAGTTGCCAGTAACAACTATGCCTGTATTTAGAATACCCTTTCACCTTAGCTACCTTATTTATATTAGTAACATCTCATCCAATTTGATGATGTTGTATTTAAATATTGCGATTTTCTTATGTAAAATAACGAAGACAGAGCCTAGCTTTTTATTACATCCGTTGGATTTGATCGGGGGAGACCAAATAACAAGTTTGGCATTTTTCCCAGGAATGAATGTTTCGAGCGAAAGAAAAGTGTTCATATTTAAAAAAGTAATGAAGAAACTGGGTAAACATTTCACCTTAACCGACATGAACGGGCACGTAGATGCCATAATAGACAAGAAGAGCTTAAAAACAGTGCAAGTGCCAAACTAAAAAGTGAAAAGATAAAGTTTCTTCTCCTTTAATGAAGAATGGCAGAAATTTATCGTATTGATTTATCTCTTTGTCGGTATCTATATGTATACCTCGTTATTTTTCATAATTTTGAATAATTTACTTGTACCCTTTACAAATAGCTTAGATTCTCACATTCAAGCTCTTATACCAAAACAAAATACCAATATGCCAACCATATCCGACAAGATTGATTTAAAAAAGCCCCTTGTTTCTATTATTTTACCTGCATATAATGAAGAAGCGATACTCGAAAAAAATGTATCACTTCTGTATGATTATTTGAATACGTTAGATAATTCATATAACTGGGAAGTCTTAATCATAAATGACGGAAGTACGGATAACACCATGACAATTGCCAATTCACTTGCAAAGTCAAAGGACAATTTACGCGCCTATCATCATATAGTGAACAGAAATCTAGGCACAGCCCTAAGAACAGGCTTTAAACATAGTAAGGGTAAATATGTTATTGTTTTAGATATTGACCTAAGCTATTCACCAGACCATATAGGAAAACTTTTATCAGAGATAATGACTACAGAAGCCGATGTGGTTATTGCTTCTCCCTATATGAAAGGAGGCAAGAACACAGCAGTGCCGCGTTTAAGGTTACTATTAAGTAAGACTGTAAACTACATGATGCGAGTAGCATCACGTTTAAAAATTTATACTTTTACTGGAATGGTCAGGGCTTACAATGGTGATTTTATACGGTCATTAAACACCAAATCAAGCACCTTTGACATCAATACCGAAATCATACTAAAAGCATACATATTAAGAGCCAGAGTTATTGAAATACCAGCACATTTAGACTGGTCCGAACAACAAAAGCTTGGTAAAACGCGTACATCAAGTCTCCGCATTGTAATGGGGATATTTAATGGTCTTGCCAATAGCTTTATTTTTAGACCGTATATGTTCTTTTGGGTATTGGGGTCGATTACTTTTGTTCTCTCCCTTTATATTATTATATGGATTTTCATTAATACCTATGGTGTATATCCTATGACAGCAGAATTAGCACATGGTTTTGAAGATCGTTTTTCTTACGCAGTGTCCGAAGTTTTCAGACAAAGGCCATATTCGTTTATTGTTGGTGGTACCACTATGATTATATCTATTCAATTATTGGGTCTTGG
Source organism: Zobellia nedashkovskayae (assembly GCF_015330125.1). NCBI lineage: Bacteria > Pseudomonadati > Bacteroidota > Flavobacteriia > Flavobacteriales > Flavobacteriaceae > Zobellia > Zobellia nedashkovskayae. The sequence goes on from NZ_JADDXR010000002.1 coordinate 1,081,084, forward strand.
CTTCATATCTTTGCAGAAGAAAAGATATTTTGATGAACTGTTTCATCTAAATTCAGCCATACTCAAAGAAACCAAAAAATCATAAGAACGGTCGATGGTCAAAAAAATATTTAAGAAAGATTTTTTACCTCTTTTACCTTTATTCATTTTATATACTCTTGTAGTAGTACTGTTTTCTTCCAACAAATTAATAGGAGACGAGAGTAGGTACTATCACTATGCGGTAAACATTTCCAATGGCTTTTTTGAGGAAACTGAAAATCCAAGTTTTGGTAACGGCCCGGCCTACCCTACAATCATTGCACCTTTTATTGCCTTGGGAACAAATCTCTTATACCCAAAACTAGTTAATGCGTTACTTCTTTTATTTTCAATAGTTTACTTTAAAAAAACTATCGAAATTTTTTCTAATAGTAAAAACAACATTTATTTTATTTACCTATTGGGTCTTTACCCTCCTGTAATAAGATGGTTACCCTACCTTTATTCGGAAACCTTGGCATTTTTTGCTACATGCGGATTATTGTATTACGTGGTAAAAATATTTCAAAGTGAGAAATTCACCCTTAAAAGCCTTGCCTTACCATCACTATTTCTGGCACTACTTATACTGGTAAAGGTTATCTTCCTCCATGTAGTTTTGCTAAGCTTACTGCTAATATTAGCATTTGCAATAGTTTCAAAAAGTAACAGGGCTCAATTAAAAAAATGCTTTTTAATCCTTGTATGTGGTTTTGCACTTATATCTCCATACCTACTATATGCATATTCCATAACTGGCAAGTTATTATATATAGGTACCGCTGGAGGAGAAATTTTATACCATCGCGCAAGCCCTTATGAAGAAGAACTCGGAAATTGGTTTTCATTTGATGACGTTCTATATGGAAATAGCAAAAGCTATGAACCTGATGGCGCATATGATAATCTCGAAAAACTATCCTTAAACCACAGAGATGCCTTTATAAAGTTAGAACCGCTGACTAATATTCAAAGAGATAGCGCTTTGAAGTCAATGGCTATTGCTAATATGAAATCTCACCCAATTAAATACATAAAGAACACTGTTGCAAACGTTGGAAGATTAGTATTCCATTATCCATTCTCATATAGAAATCAAAATATGAACACCTATGGATATACCATTCCTAACATGTTCGTTTTATTCTTTTGGATTTTATGCCTTTACCCTTTCATAATAAATAGAAAACACGCGCCTTTTGCCATAAAAGCTCTGATGCTATTTACACTAATCTATGCCTGTGGCATTATATTATTAGATGGTAGGGGTAGGAACTTTATAGTTATGGTCCCTACAATGACGTTGTTCATTGCCTATCATTTTCTTAAAGTGATTAAGATATCTATTGTAAGTGAAAAAAATTGACGTTTATAAATAACCCGTATAATCCTTTTTTATTTTCTGGGTTTATATCTTATTAATTGGGAGCAACCATAGAATAAGAGTCTTTTCCATAATCTGTATCTCCAGGCTTACGGGTTATCATCCGTACCGTTCCAAGATATGTTTCAAGTTGGGAAGCCCCTTGTTCCACAGACTTTTGCACTTTATCACCATCTCTCCATGGCCATTTATAAATACCCCATTTGGCATTTCCTCCCCAAGGGTGTGAATCATAAATAGTCTTGGTTTGTTTATTATAAAACTTTTGCCCATTTATCCAGACTTCCAATAGACCATTGGAGCTATCGCCCCAAATAGCATGGACAACAACATCTATAGTTTCACCTGCTTTAGGAATAATACCAGTAGCAATATAATCAGGATAATTAACGTGATTCACTATGTATATTTCACCTGCCTTACCACCATATTGACCTTCTCTATTAACCATTAGCTCCGTATGAGGAGACTTTCCTGATATTCCCGGATGAACTTGAAAAAATAGCCATTCATTATTTTCATCAATAACATAGTTATTGCCAAATGAATAACTCCACCCAAACCATTCCTCGGTTCCTTTTGGATGGCGAACATTCCATGGTTCCGTTCTTACTTCTGCTCTAATATTATAATCTTCACTACACCAATTTGCAACATTAGGACTATTAGGGTTTACACTAAATTTAAGTCTATCCCCTGATTTAGTTACCTGCTGCTCGTCACATTGAGAATCAATATATAACTGTTTATCGCTAAACGAAACTCCCGAGCTTCCTGACCATGTAGGAAATGCAATATCTCCCCAACACCAGACTTTATTTCCTGATTCCCCGGCTGTTTTACCACCAGTGCTACAATCAAGAGGGCCTACCTCTACAGCTTCAATTACATTAATACTTAAAGATGAAGTACTAGTAAGACCTTCAGCATCCGTAACCGTTAGCTCCACTTCATAAATGCCAGCGGTTTCAAACGTATGCGATGCATCCGACTGGTCCGAACCGTTTCCGTCCTTGAAGTTCCATGAATATCCCGTAACCCCAGTATCGTCAGTTGATCCGCTGCCCGTAAAGGCAACCTGTAAATGCCAGCGGTTTCAAACGTATGCGATGCATCCGACTGGTCCGAACCGTTTCCGTCCTTGAAGTCCCATGAATATCCCGTAATCCCAGTATCGTCAGTTGATCCGCTGCCCGTAAAGGCAACCTCCAACGCAACTGTTCCTGAAGTTTTATTCGAACTTATCTTGGCTACCGGTGCCGTATTTTCTTTTGATTCCACAGTGATGGAAACCGTTTCCGTGTTCGTCAGACCTTCCGCATCCGTGACCGTTAGCTCAACAGCATAAGTGCCAGCGGTTTCAAAGGTATGGGAAGCATCCGACTGGTCCGAACCGTTTCCGTCCTTGAAATCCCATGAATATCCCGTAATGCCCGTGTCATCCGTTGATCCGCTGCCCGTAAAAGCAACCGCCAATGGAAGTGTTCCTGATGTCTTGTCCGCACTCGCTTTTGCAACCGGTGCGGTATTTTCTTTTGATTCTACAGTGATGGAAACCGTTTCCGTGTTCGTCAGACCTTCCGCATCCGTAACCGTTAGCTCCACTTCATAAATGCCAGCGGTTTCAAACGTATGCGATGCATCCGACTGGTCCGAACCGTTTCCGTCCTTGAAATCCCATGAATATCCAGTAATGCCAGTATCGTCAGTTGATCCGCTGCCCGTAAAGGCAACCTCCAACGGAACCGTTCCTGAAATTTTATTCGAACTTATCTTGGCTACCGGTGCGGTATTTTCCGGACCGGTTACTTTTATAATTATAACATCTAAAGCTGATATCCCTTCTTCGTCTTTTACCAATAAGGTAACTTCGTAATTGCCGGCCTCAACAAAGGTATGCTCAGTATCTACCGTACTAGCCGTTTGACCATCTTTAAAATTCCAGACATATGAAACAATAGCCTTGTCATCAGATGAATCTATAGCATTAAAAGAAACCTTTAAAGGAGCTTCACCATTGATCGGGGAACCGTTGGCAACTGCCACAGGAGATTCATTTGTTGGAAATGGAGAACTAGGAAGCGGATCAATATTTGTATCCGTATTATCTTCCTCTGGACCGGACTCCTGCTCTTCTACTATAACGGAAACCGTTTCCGTGTTCGTCAGACCTTCGGCATCCGTGACCGTTAGCTCAACAGCATAAATGCCAGCGGTTTCAAACGTATGCGATGCATTCGACTGGTCCGAACCGTTTCCGTCCTTGAAATCCCATGAATATCCCGTAATCCCAGTATCGTCAGTTGATCCGCTGCCCGTAAAGGCAACCTCCAACGCAACTGTTCCTGATGTCTTGTCCGCACTCACTTTTGCAACCGGTGCGGTATTTTCTTTTGATTCCACAGTGATGGAAACCGTTTCCGTGTTCGTCAGACCTTCCGCATCCGTGACCGTTAGCTCAACAGCATAAGTGCCAGCGGTTTCAAAGGTATGGGAAGCATCCGACTGGTCCGAACCGTTTCCGTCCTTGAAATCCCATGAATATCCCGTAATGCCCGTGTCATCCGTTGATCCGCTGCCCGTAAAAGCAACCGCCAATGGAAGTGTTCCTGATGTCTTGTCCGCACTCGCTTTTGCAACCGGTGCGGTATTTTCTTTTGATTCTACAGTGATGGAAACCGTTTCCGTGTTCGTCAGACCTTCCGCATCCGTAACCGTTAGCTCCACTTCATAAATGCCAGCGGTTTCAAACGTATGCGATGCATCCGACTGGTCCGAACCGTTTCCGTCCTTGAAATCCCATGAATATCCAGTAATGCCAGTATCGTCAGTTGATCCGCTGCCCGTAAAGGCAACCTCCAACGGAACCGTTCCTGAAATTTTATTCGAACTTATCTTGGCTACCGGTGCGGTATTTTCCGGACCGGTTACTTTTATAATTATAACATCTAAAGCTGATATCCCTTCTTCGTCTTTTACCAATAAGGTAACTTCGTAATTGCCGGCCTCAACAAAGGTATGCTCAGTATCTACCGTACTAGCCGTTTGACCATCTTTAAAATTCCAGACATATGAAACAATAGCCTTGTCATCAGATGAATCTATAGCATTAAAAGAAACCTTTAAAGGAGCTTCACCATTGATCGGGGAACCGTTGGCAACTGCCACAGGAGATTCATTTGTTGGAAATGGAGAACTAGGAAGCGGATCAATGTTTGTATCCGTATTATCTTCTGGCACCTCGTTTACAGGAGTTTCTTCCTCTGTTTTAGGTTCTGCCTCCTCAGTTGTTGGAGTAACTTCTTCAGGCTCTTCCTCTACACTATCTGGACTCTCCACTTCTACCACTACTTCTTCCTCGTTAGAGGGGACTCCTTCTTCGGAATCAGTTTCTTGCTCTTCCGCAACTACCTCTTCTTCAGTATCAGTATTCTCATTCTCCTCTGCAACCTCTTCACTTGCAGGAGCATCTTCCTCAACACTATCTGTAACCTCCTCTTCTTCGTTGGATGGGGTTTCTTCTTCTGAACCATCTCCATCATCTCTTATTACCTCATTTGTTCCTTCCTCTTCCTCGATTGGGATATCAGTATCGCTAATTACTTCCTCTGGCTCTACTATATATAAATCAATATCGTCAGCACCAACAGCTACCTCATATACAACTATCAAACTACTTCCTTCTTGTGTCTTGTTCTCTTTTGAAGCAAAAGCAAAATGATCACCATCTTTATGATCTAAAATAAAGGTAAAAGGCTCTAAATCCAGTGCTTCAACCTCTAAGTCAATGGAAACCTCTGTATCAATTATATAATCTTGTTTCGTGACTCCTATTAATTCACCAACTTCTGGAGCAGATTTTTCACTGAGCTCTGTTTCTAACCAATCACTAGATTCGCCTTTGTAGACATCAACTTCTCCACTTCCGTCGTAGGTATTAATAACGAACATTAAAGTTGCGGTACTAATTGAGCCTCCAATAGAGTCCAAAGGACTAAAATCGAACATCAAATAACTTGTGCGCTCTTCCTCTTCTAACCGAATGATTGATTCGTCATATCCTTTTCCATTTTGGATGTACGCATCATGTATGGGATAAAGAATAGCAGTCCTAATCTCTGTTTCCACAACAACCGAATCCTCAATTTGAGGAATATCAGGATTATTAGTAGGTTCTTCCTGTTTAATAACGGGACTATTTTCCTCGTTAATTACTACATCTCTTAGAGTATCTGCATCTTTACTACATGCAAGGTTTAATAAAAAAGTAATTCCTATAAAACACAAAAAATAGGACAAAGTCCGTTTGGGGGTGATATTCATAAATAATCCTATTGGGGCAGGGTTAAAAATTTACTATACAACTCGGGCTATATACGTTGCCAATTTACAATTTGGTCGACGAAGTATTCAAAAAAAACGATGAAATACACTTTTTAGTGTAAAACTGATATAATAATTAATTGTGGTAGTACAATAACACCCCTCAAAAAACAATTTAACTCTGGACAGAAATTTTCATTTAAATTTATTTAGTTAACCAATAAAATTCTGCACAAATATTCGGCTCCTGAAAAAGCAGCCTAATTCGATTCAAAATAGTAGATAAAAATATTAACTTGCTGACCTGTCAATCAAAATGGGCATGGTTATTTAATAGGTACACAATAACACCTTAATGATACAATCAAAAAAAGACTATCTAGACTATCTAAGGTTAGACCAAGAGGCTTTGGACATAAAGAGTAATTGGAAAACTCCTCTTAAAGAATTTATTGCTCCTCGCTATGTATGGCAATTTCAAAAAAAACTTAGAAAACTTGAGTATTACAAAAATTGTAGAAGGGATATTTTAGGTAAGCTATATTATGCTTATTTACGTCTTAGATTTAAAAAAATATCAGTAAAATTAGGTTTCTCCATAGCACCAAATGTTTTTGGACCTGGTCTAGCAATTCTTCACTATGGCACCATAGTAGTTCACAATGCAGCTAAAGTAGGTAAGAATTGTAGAATACAGGCCTGTACAAATATAGGGGCATCTGGCGGCAGTATTAAAGCACCTCAAATTGGGGACAATGTTTATATTGGCCCGGGAGCCAAAATATACGGAGATATAACTCTAGGCAACAATATAGCTATAGCTGCCAATTCATCCGTAAGTAAATCTTGCATTGAAAATAATGTTTTATTAGGCGGGTCTCCAGCCAAAATTATCAAAGAAATTGATATTAAAAATGTAATTCCCTACGCCGATTAAGAATAGTTGTTTATCTCAAAATCGTAGTAAAGCATCCAGTTGTGGGCTATTTTCAAGTATATACTTATCTGCATCTTTATGATGGATACCATCCTTACTATCTATAGAGTCATAATAAACAACAGACAGGAAATAGTCCTTTAAATATGCTTCTGGCCTTTTAGAAAACCTCTCAACTACCTCTTTATTATTTAAAGGTAAAGGAGGACTCACCATTTTAAAAACAATTCCACGCTCATTACATAAAGAATCAATTTTCTTTAAATATTTCATATTAATATCTGAAATGTTCAAAGAATCCAACTGGCTTATCTCTGATGTGTTTGAAGCATTTGGCATTTTAAAATTTGAAAACTTATATTTCAAAACTTCCTCTTTCGGGAACGTAGTATTTATATAATCCAATTCGCTCTGCTCAAGACCTTCCAATTGATTTCTAAATGGTTTTATAAAATAATTATAAGTATAATCCTGATTTAAAGATGAAGTTAATGTTAAAGGATTAATCATTAAAATCAGCTTTTCAAAGTTAGAATCGCCATCAACCAAAGATTTCAACAACAAATAGTTACCAGGTAATTCATAACTTTGATTCTCGCAAAGGCAATAATACTCATCATTCTTTACTTTCTTATAAAACTGTTTACACACAGAATCTCCTAGAAGGATTGTATTTGTAGATATCTCTCCTGTAGCCACATTAGATACAAGATCATACACTCCTTTAGCCTTATTTAAGTACAAAGAAACGGGCACACGAAAAAAGAACACCACAAAAACCATGGGAACTCCATAATACTTTAAAAAATGTATCAAGAAATTTTTCAAAACTGGAAGTATATAAATGATTGTTGATTACCGAATTTTGCTGTTATAAAGATTAAAAATATTACCGTAAGCACTAACCATAGTAATTTATTGACATTTGTTAGACGCTCATCCCTTCTGAATAACCATTCAAGAATGACAAATGGCACTATGTAATAATATAAATAATCTTTATATGGTGTATGATATGAAAACTCAGTAAAAAACTTTCCAATAATTGTAATTGCCTTTTCTGTGCTCTCACTTCTAAAGAATACCCACCCTATTGTTACGAAACAAAAATTAACACCCATCTGAAAAGCCTCTTTCAAAGAAGGGAATATGGAATTTTCTGCAACAACGGCTGTTAAGTATTTTCTATTGGTATTTAAAACAAAAGATGGGATATAAAGCATAGCATGAATCAACCCCCATATTACAAAAGTCCAATTAGCTCCATGCCAAAAACCGCTAACGATAAATATTACAAAAATGTTTCTAAGTGACATCCATCGTCCTCCTTTTGATCCGCCCAAGGGTATATACAAATAGTCTCTGAACCAAGTTGAAAGAGAGATATGCCAACGACGCCAGAATTCACCTATATTTCTTGAGAAGTAGGGGAATTTAAAATTTGACATAAGCTCAAACCCAAACAGCTTTGATATACCTATGGCTATATCCGAATACCCACTAAAATCACAATAAATCTGAAAAGCGAAGTAAATTGACCCTAATATAAGCGTACCACCTCCGTAGGTATCAAAACCCGAGAAAATATTATCTACAACAGGGGCTAATGAATCTGCAATCACCACTTTTTTAAACATACCCCAAACTATCAACCGCAACCCTTGAGCGGCAATTTCGGACTTAAACACCCTTCGGTTTAATATTTGAGGCAATAAGTTAGTAGCCCTCTCAATGGGCCCAGCTACCAATTGTGGGAAAAACGACACAAAAGAAGCAAAGGAAACAAAATCTTTGGTAGGCTTAAGGTTACCGCGATACACATCAATAGTATAGGACATTGTTTGAAACGTGTAAAATGATATTCCAACTGGTAATATAATATTCAAAGTCCAAGTGCTTTGCATTTCATACCCTAGAGAGCTAATCAGTTCAACCCAAGATTCTATAAAAAAGTTATAGTACTTAAAAAACCCAAGTACACCTAGATTGAACAGCATGCTTCCCCACAAAAGAAACCGTTTCCTACTTTCTTGAGTCTGGAGAGGAATGCTTTTACCTATAAAATAATCTACCACAGTAGAAAGAAAAATTAAGAATAAAAAGCGATAATCCCACCAACCATAAAAAATATAGGAACTTATTAGTACAAATAAATTTTGAGACTTTAAACTCTTATTGAAAACAGACCAATAGAGAAAAAAAACTATCGGTAAAAAAATAAGAAATTCTATGGAATTGAATAACACTTCCTTGTGGTTTGGCTGTAACTGTTATTATATATTTACAATTCGAATAAAAAAATATCCAAAACCTGAACCTCAATAATAATGCGTTCAGGCCGTCAAAATTAACGCTATTTTCTCACTTAACAATAACAAGCTACTTTCTTTTGACCCGCTATCACAGTTATCAACCATTAATAATGGGAAATAATTAAAAAGTGAATTAGTAATCTTCAGGAAATCATAATAAACCCGCAAATCATGAAACAAACTATCTTGGTACAACTAACGAAAAAGAATCTTTCTTATAATCTGAATCACTAGGTTTTCTTGTAATAATTCGTAATGCACCCATATAAGTTTCCAAATTGGTTATTCCAAGATCCCTTGACTTTTGAACATCATCACCACTTCTCCATGGCCATTTATAAATGCCCCACTTCGCATTTCCACCCACAGGATGAGATGCTCGTACTGTACGTTCTTGTGCATCTACTACATTGACCCCATCTATCCAAACTTGAAGCAGACCGTTATTATCATCTCCCCAAATTACATGGATTACTATGTCTAGGGTCTGGGATGCCTTAGGTATTATTCCTGTAGAATAATAAGTACTTTTACTATCGTCACAATTATTTACCACGAGAACTTCACCTGCGTTCCCAGAACCTGCACCTCCTTCATTTACAGACCACATGGCTATAAGAGGTGTTTTTCCAGCTGTACCCTCATGTACTTGAAAAAATGCCCAAGGATTTTCTTTATCTATAATATAATTATCTCCAAAACTATAACTCCATCCAAACCACTCTTCAGTTCCTGCAGGATGATTAACCTTCCATGGCTCTGTACTTATTTCTGCACGCATATTATATGCATTAGAACACCAATTACCAACTTCTGGATAAGTAGGGTTTATACTAAACTTAAGTCGGCTATCTTCTTTTGTAACTTGTTTTTCGTAACATTCAGAGTTGATTTTCAATTGCCCATTACTAAAGGGAACACCTACTTTTGAAGAATAATCAGGAATTACCACATCACCCCAACACCAGACCTTTAGACCAGTCTCATCTCCCATCGCTCCTTTAGTTTCACAAATAACTTCATCTTTTTGACTAATAGGACCTTCTTCCTGAACAGGAATGTCATCTGTTAAAACCTCATTTTCTTCAGAGTCTATCACTTCTTCTACTGAATCGGAACCTTCAGGCTCAATTACTTCATTTTTTCCATATAACTCATCTTTCTGTACAATAGATTCATCTTTACCACAGGAAAAAAAACAATTCAACACGAGAATAGATAGAGTTATTTTCAACACTTTCATAACAAGTAGGTTTAACTATAGTTAAGAAGTGGCTAAAGCAATCTTAACTATTGGATTTGGGTATAAACCTAACGGAGGCATGAATGCGTTTAGTACTTTGCAGAGATGTCGCTCATCGAAAAAATATCATCTATTTTTATCGATAAAGTGTTCAATTAAAAATAATGTGGATCGAGGAGTAAAAAACTATGGGGAAACCAGCATATATGAGTTGTTAAGATAATCTTTATCTTCTGGTTTTCTGGTAATAATTCTTAAAGGCCCCATGAATGTCTGTAAGTCAGTAATGCCTTGTTTTTGCGATTTTGTTACTCCCTCAATACTGCGCCATGGCCATTTATAGATACCCCATTTTGCATTACCCCCAACAGGATTTGAAAAACGAATGGTCCTAGCTTGACGGTCGTGAACGATTTCCCCATCAATCCAAACCTGTAAAAGGCCGTTATATGCGTCACCCCAAACAACATGTACTACTATATTTAATGTTTGGCCTGCTTTCGGAATAATTTTAGAAGGATAAAAGTGATTACCATAATTACTGGATGAGTTTACAACATGTATTTCACCCGCATTGCCACTGCCTTGTCCACCCTTATTCATAAACCATAAAGCAATTAGGGGTGTTTTTCCTCTAGTGCCTTCATGTACTTGAAAAAAAAGCCAAGGATTATCCTCATCAATTATGTAATCATCACTCAATGTATAACTCCAACCAAACCATTCTTCAGTTCCTTTAGGGTGATTTACCAACCACGGCGAGGTACTGATCTCTGCTCGCATATTAAATTCATTATCACACCAATCACCAGAAGGAGGAACTACAGGATTAATAGTAAATTTAATCTTTCCTTTTTCTATTGTTACCTGTTGCTCAGAACATTCAGAATCTACCTTAAGTTGGTTATCACTAAAACTAACGGACTTTTCTCCTTTGTAGGACGGAATATTAACATCTCCCCAGCACCAAACTTTTAAACCTGTATCATGCGCTTCCCCTCCTTTTGTTTTACAGATTGAATCTCCTTTTGAATTATAACGATCAAGATTCATATTATAACTTTTTTCTTGTAAAAAAGCCTGTTTGCTAAGCTCTATGGAATCCTGAAACCAACAAACCACACTACTTATATCACTTGATATTGAGAGTGTTCCTATAATAAGAAGTATTGTTATGAGTTTCATTGGTTGTTAAAAGAATTACTCTGTTTACAATCAAATAATGTACCGTAAATCAGAGTGCATTATAAAAGACTCTCATAAAGGTCCTTATACTCTAAGGCTATTCGATCCCAAGTATATCTATTAGCTACTTTGGTCTCTGCATGTTGCCCAAGTAATTCAAATTCTTTGGTGTTACTCTCCAACCACTTTATTTTTTCAGCAAGGTCATCAACATTTTTATTTTCAAAAAAGAGTACATCATCTTCATTAAAAACTTGGGTGTTTTCAGGAATATCACTTGCCAAAATAGGTTTACCAGTGCTTGCTACTTCTAATAACATTATAGACATGCCTTCTGTTTCTGATGGAAACACAAAGTATTCGCATGAATCTACCAAGGCCAATAACGCCGGTAGCGGATTAACAAAACCAAGAAAATGAACGTTAAGCCCCTTACTTAATTCTTTAATTTCTTTAATGTATGCAGGATAATTGTCCAACTCACCCGCAACAAAAATATGGCCTTTATAATCTATTTTTTTATAGGCTTTGAGCATAGTATGCAAACCTTTAGTACCCATAATCCTCCGTGCCGCAAACAATACAAAAGGTGTGGATTTTGGCAGTTGAGCTGGCCAGAATTTTTCACCAAGAGCTACCGATCGGTTTTCAGAAAGATTAATTCCGTTAGGAACAAAAAGAACGTCTATGTTCTCCGTTTCTTTATAAAACTCACAAAGAGGCTTAGAAATAGCGGTTTTAGTTCCTTTGAAATTTAGAAAACGTCTTTCGCACAATTTAAAGAATTTCTTGGCCACACGACCCCATTTATCACGCTTATAAGGTGCTTCATGGGCCGTGGCAATTACTTTGGACTTTTTTGAAAGACCATCAAGAAAAAAGAAACTATCTATTTTATGAGCATGTACTATGTCATATGTACCAAAAAGTCTGATATGCATATAACAAAGACCGTAGTAAAGGAAGACACCTAGACTCCCAAATTTAATTTCAGGAAATTCTATAACCTTTACTCCTGGTATATGATTTTTAGCATCTTTGTTTTTATAACAATAAACCGTAATCTCAAAATCGTTTGCCAAATTAATAATCAGGTTCTCCGCTACTCTACTTGTCCCTCCCCTTGAAGGGAAATACTTGATACCAAAAAATGCAATTTGCGGTTTGTTTTTCATTTTCGTTGTACTTTATATTTTATAATCCATAAAACTCGCTTTTTCTTAAGCCCTATATAGATATAACCAACTCATTGCTAAAGATTTTACACCTTAAAAAACATGATTACTTATACGTTTTTTTTATACAATTGAACATATGAACTAGTCATTTTCTTGAGTCCGAACATATTTTCCATTCTATTTCTTGCTGCTACCCCCATTGCCTGACATAATTGTTCATCATCTAGAATCTGTGATATTTTATCAGCCATTGCTTCGGGCGACGCTGGCGCTACCAAAAACCCTGTTTTACCATCTTCAACAGCTTCATTGGTCCCTCCTCCTGTAGTGGCAACCGTAGCTTTTCCTAGTGCCATATATTCTAATATAGCGTTGGATATACCCTCGCCATGAACCTGCATATTGGTTGACAGAACTCCTAGGCTAAATGTGGCAACAATAGATTCTACATCTGTCTGCAAACCTGTAAAAACAAACCTCTCCACATGCTTTTCCGGTACCATTTTTCTGCACTCCTCTAAATCTGGACCTCCGCCAATAGCCAAAAAAGTAACATCTTCTCTTTGGTCCAATACGATCATTGCAGCTTTAATGTAGGTCTTAAAATCCTTTCTTTCAGAAAAGTTACCAACCATACCTACTATTTTAGGAGTCATTATGTTGAATTCCTGCCTAATGTTAGCTTCACTATTCAATTTTGAGATTCGATTTAAATCGAAACCATTGTATATACAAAGACCTTTTTTACTTGGGATATTATAGGCTTTCAAACCCGCTAAAGAATTGCCAACAATAACTTTTGAAAAAGGCGAAGCCAACTTTGTCCTAAAATAATCCTTATTGAATAAATTAAGATTTTCCGGTGCATCAACTATACTTCCATTTATAAGAGGTATACCCAGCAATTTTGAAGATGGTATCCCTAAAATAGTAGACATTGACCCCCAACTATGAAGTAAATCCGGTTTCCAGCTTTTACAAAGTTTATAGAGCCTATAAAAGACCATTGGATTTTTTTTAGGCACTCTTTCTAATATAGTAATGGGCACACCTAACTCATAAACTTCTTTATAGTGAATTCTATTTGAAAAAACCACCAAACCTAGCTCTATATCTTTGTATTCTTTGCTACCCTTCAACAGCTCAATCAGTCTTCTTTCCCTTCCGCCTGAAGTAAGGCTCTCAATAAGTATTAATATTTTCATATTTAAAATAGCTGGTTATTTAGGGTTTATTTTTTCTGTTAGTTACCTAATGGCCAGAAATATTCTTTTATTTTGATAAAATACGTTCGTAAAAATTGATCGTTCTTTCTATAACAGTCTCTGGCTGGAACCTCTTACTGGCCAGTTTAGCATTATCTGATACAACTTTTTGTTTGTCAGGATTTTGAAAAATATGCGCTAGAACTTCTGCCAGTTTTTCAGAATCTCCTTTTGGAAAAAGATACCCGGATTCATGATTTTTTATCATTTCAGGGATACCACATATATCTGTGGCTACAACAATTTTTCCTTGAGTCATGGCTTCAGCTATACTTAAAGGCAATGTCTCCTGAAAAGATGGCAACACAAAGACTGGAATATTTTGAGCATAGGACAAAACTTCAGATTGATTTTTCCAGCCACCGAATATCACTTTTTCTGAAATATTGAGTGAGCTTATTAAATCGTCAATCTCCTTTTTATACTCCATTTCTTTATACCCACCAATAACATGAAGTTTACTGTCTATCCCTTTCTTATCCAATAAGTGCAAAGCTTGTATTAGAATATGAAGGCCTTTACGTTTCTTTATCTCTCCAACAAAATACATTTCATTTGGAACCTGGCTCTCTAAAACCGCAGTGTTTTGATAAAATATTTCATTAACTGGGTTAACAATGAGCTCTGAATTAACGTCGTCGCTATCACCGTTCTTTTTAAAATATATACCCTTATTGTATTCCGATATAAAAATGATATTTTTTATCTTGTTCAGATAGTAGTCTTCTACCTTCTCTTTTATCTTGAATAAGATTTTTCTTTTACTAGTTACCTGTAACAAGCGCTCTTCACTAAGAATGGCATGTTGAGTCACTACAAAAAAGTTTCTATAACTAGATCTATATAAAAGTACCCCGGGCACTACTCCTTGAAGATGAATAATATCTGGTTCTTCTTTTGTAACAATATCGTTGAATTCTTTTCTAGCTTTCAAAAAAGACGACCTAAAACTCAATCTGTAGACGGAACACGTATTTTCAAATTTTGAGAACCCGCTATCAGAAGATGTAGATACTAAAACAAGTTCTATATCCGAACGTTTTATTAGTTCATTGGCCATATTCACCAAAACACCTTGAACACCACCATAGGCCTTATTATCTTCAGGAAAATCACCAACTAAGAATAACTTCATAAGTTTACTTTTTAAGCTTTTTCAGTATTAAGAACAGTTATTTCAGTCTTCTTCATATACGCACAAGACCCTTCAAAAGACTTTATAAATACTATAGTGTGTTTAGAAAATCTAGCATTCGTTTGCCGTGTGCGCGATAGTCAAATTCTCTTAATCCAAGTTCTTTTCCGTTTAACCCTATTTCTACAGACTTTTCTGGATTATCTATAACATACCTCATCTTTTGAGCAAAAGAGGCCACATCATAATTATCTGCGACTAACGCAGTCTTCCCGTCCTCAAAATAATTCATTATCTCACCAACTGCTGTTGTTATCACAGGATTTCCTGAAGCCAGATATTCCCCTATTTTATGAGGAAATCTAGAAGTATCTTGAATTGTAGGCCTTAATGGAATAAGAAGGGCTATTGCATTCGTATACAAATACACAAGCTTTTCATAAGGGATGTTGGTATACAATTTTATTGGCTGGGTAGTAAACGACTTGTTTATCTCATCTTCAAGTTGCGCAGTTTCTTTTTTACTGCCACCACTTACAATCATGTATAACTTGGTATGTTCGTCTACATTCAAGCTTTTATAAGACTCTATAATAAAATTGAACACTTCCTTGTAACGAATACTACCGCAGTATAGAAAATATGGTTCTTCTTGATTACCTTTAGGAATATTAAATTTTTCAAAATCACATAAAATAGGTAGTTTCAACGTAGGCTTGGACGGTGATTCTTTATGATAGTGGTTCATTAATCGGTCACTTATAGGTAGAGCCCCATTATATTGTTTTAGAACCCAATTATCTATCAAACGATCATTAATGCGCTGTAAAAACCCTGTTCTATGCTCCATTGAAGAAGCCATTTCTACAAAATTGGTCGCAGTAGGTATTTTATAGAAATATGAAAACAAAAGGTAACGAAGAGCATGCTTTACTTCTCTATTAGGAACAATAGCTAAATCTATCCTATCATGTTTCTTTAGTTCTCTTAAATATTTAATTTCACCAATAATACCTTTTATTTTTTGAACATTGCGGCCCAAAAAACTATTTGGCCTATGTACATCTTTTGATGTATAGATGTAATCAATTCCTTCAAAATTGCCTTTATAATCAAAATCTTTATGCTCGTCTTGGTTCCACGATCCCTTTCTACAAATAACCGTAACCCTACAGCCTTCATGTATAAAGGCTTTTGCCATTAAAGTAAGTCTTTGGACTGCGGCTAATCCGTAAGGAAACCTTATTTCTCCCATAAATACAATATGTGCCGTAGTATTTTGTGTTTGTTTTTCCAATTTCAACTTTTTTTCAAGACAATTCTCAATGTAATTTTCAGTGTCTTTTTATATACAACCAATAGCGATGAACTATTTCTTTGTTTGAGTTAACTCATCGAATATTTTCAATAAATCGTCACATATCTTCTTACTACTGTTTCTCACCAGACCTAATTTTCTAGCATTATCGCCCATACGTTTTGCCTTATCTGGGGATTCAGAAAATTCCAAAATAGCACCGGCCATTGCATAAGGATCTTTATTCTGTACTAAAAGTCCTTCTTCTCCATCAACTAACATACTTGGAGTTCCTCCAACATTAGTGGCAATTACTGGCATACCCAGCAACATAGCTTCCTGAACACCATTAGGACTGTTCTCAATATGCGATGGGTGAACGTAAATATCTGAATTAAGTAATTCCTCTATCATTTCAGGCCCTGTCTTGTTTCCTAATAACTTTACTTCAGGACGAGATAAGGGAAAATTAGCCTCCTTTCTAGCGGCTTTGGTATAAACAGTACCTTCTGCTATTCCAATTATCCGCCATTCTAAACGTTTTCCTATTTTATTACTTAGAATTTCACTTGTTCTAAAAACATTTTCTAAGCCTTTATACAAATTACCCCGTATTGTTGTGGTAATTACAAACTTATCTCTATCGCTCCATTGCTTCCATTGGTTTGTCAAAAAAGGAGGGCGCATAGCCTCATCACAATGAAAATATTTAGCCTGAGGGGCCATTGTTTTCACCAATCTACTATCCCAAGTCGTTCGTCCTATAAAGTTTTCTGCAAAAGAAAAAATACGTTTTTCTCTTGTCACAAGATGTTTAAATTTCAAAAAATTATGATACATGGTATCACCAGATAACATATGCTTTAAAGATTCTAGAGCTAAAGTCTTTTTCACCTTAAGTCCATTCTCATACATCATTTCATATACCGTAAGATTACCTTGAAACCAAATAATAGACGGAACTTTTAGTTCTGGAATTATTAAAGGAAAGTCTGACTCTGTTCCAAAAAAAAGAATAACATCTGGTTTAAAATCATTAACGACCTTCAAATAATGTTTTAATGAATTCTCTGAAGGGGGCGTAGCAAAAAAACGACTATACCAACGATCAAACTTACCAAACGGATATCTTGGCACCATGAAATACTTGGTACGTGAAGTCTCTGATATAATTTCCTTAGCCTCTTTTTCAAGCTCGCTAAAAACTATACCCAACTCAATATCTGAGTTATCCATTATTTCTTGCTCCAATGACTCAATCCAACTACCTCCAACTCTATTTTTAGAGTTAGATGCTCCTAAAGGAGGTCTATTTGAAAACCAGAGTACGCGCATAATTCAATTATTTTGTAAGCTTTTTATTTATGATTTAATCCACTACTTATTCCATATGCCAGTAGCTGTACCATTCAAAATTTTCTTAAACTGTATTGGTGCCAAAATTGGCCCATAAGCTACTGAAATAATACTTGCTAAAATAACGCCAGCCGAGTCCAAACCTAAAGTTTTTGCAAAGAAATAGGACAAAGGAACATTAACTAACATACTAATAATACCGACAACTAACTGCAACTTAATTTTACCTACCCCATTAATAAATACCACGAATATATTACCCCAAGCGAGAACGTTTACATAGACGCACATTATTACCGAAAGTAAAAATGGAACTTCAATTCCAGGCACCCAAAAATGGTAAAAGTAAGTAGACCCCAATAACATAACTATACTAAAGGCGAATAACGCCATCCAAACTTTAATAAGTTTTTTATTCGTAGCCAAAATCCATTGCATATCCTTTTTTGCATATGCCTCTGTGTATGCGGACCAAAAAGGAGATGAAACTATAGCGAATACTGCCGTAATCAATCCAAAATACTTATATGCTATGGCATATGCAGGCACTTCGGACGGACCTAATAGCTGCGTGATTATCACATTATCAGTAGAAAAAATTATAATAGATGATACTTGTACTATAAAAAACTTTCCTCCTATACCCCATAGCTCACCAAATTGCTCTCTCCTTACATAACTAAAGGATGGAGCTATAGACCTATAACCACCATAGAACATATAAATGCTGACTAACAATAAAATTACCATCGGCGACACCCCAAGAGCTAACGATAGATAATAAAGAGAGCCCTCTGTTGTCTTAGTAAGTGTAAATACAATTATCAAAGCGAGTATATTACTTAACAAGTTATATAGACCTTGATATGCGGGTCGCTGATATGCTAAAAAAATAGAGTAAATTAATTTCAATATAAAATTGATACAGAAAAAAGCGAAAGTAGCAATCGCTACAAGACGTAGTTCTGGACCACTAACCTCTGTAGTATTTAAAATGGATTGCCAATCTAAATAAGGCTGAATCACAAAGAAAACGACCAGGATAGCAGAAATTATCATTCCTAAAATCGCATAGGTAGAGCTGACGTAGGATTTGGCCTTTTCCATCTCATCATTAGCCAAGGCTAGAGCTAATTTATTTCTAAGACCACTACCTAAACCAATATCAAAAAAACTGAACCAACCAACTACAGACGAAAGCGTAAGCCATACCCCGTATTGTTCTTTATCAACATATCCTATGGTCAAAGGGACCATATAAAAACCAATTAAAATACTAGTACCCTTAATTAAAAAGGACGCCAATATATTTTTTTTAGCTTTTACAGATCTTTTTTGACCTTTATTCAGACGTTGTCCTATATTATCTAGGAAGTTCTTTAGGATTTTATACATCAATATATTGTCTGGACTATAATTCTATTCATAATTTATCTTTGAACCTGCTAAATTACTTTCCGTAGAAAAAGAAAGTGCTTGGTCTTTATGAGTACTGTAATAATTTGTAAAAACAATAGCGAACATTAACCCGTAATGAAATAAATCAAATATTACTAAAGTAAGATTAGCTACAGCAAAAGCGAAAAAAGCGAAAAAACCGCCCCAATACCCTGATTTCAATCCTATTCTCCACATACGTTTCAAAAGCAGACCTAAAAAAGTCAAATAAATGAGTCCGCCCACTAAACCATAGTAATAGAACAACTTTAAATAACCCACATGAATCTGAGAGCTACGTCCTCCTAATAATCTAGTAACCTCCTCTGTATCAACACCCATCGTCCCTAAAATAGGATTATGAGGGAATACTTTAAAAAATACTTCAAAGGCCAACAAACGGGTACCCGCACTATCTGACAAAAGTCTTTCTTCAACAAATTTCTCTAAATTTATTCCAGAAAAACTTAGGGCCACTACTATTAGAGTAAGAAGAACAAGTCCATACAATCCATATTGAAGAGCTTTTACCAATTTATTCTTACCTACCCATACTTTCTGACTGGAGACCACTAGAAAATTTAACATTATCCAACGTGCGCTAGACAAAAACCCAACCGTTGCCGCCGAAACAAAAATCAAAACTGTTCTTATCCATTTTTTAGAGTTAATTGCAATCAATATGCTAAATATCGCCATAGTATCAACTCCAACAGAAACCTCGCTAATGTATGAGAAAATAGAATGCCTATAGCCATCCATAAACCTATTAACATCACCCGTAACTTCTTGTGGATTGTTAATATAGTATTCTTGCATTCTTGCATAAGACAAGCCCTGAATTAGGCCATCTGTTTTTAGCAAAAAGAAAGGTTTGAAAGTTTGAACGACAGAAGCTATGGCAGCTATAATAAGAGTAAAACCAAAAACTTTTAAAGCCCAGTCCATCCACTTAGAAGGAAAAGAAATATTTTCTACTATTAAAAAGGCTACAAAGGTCTGGATAAGAGGGTCTGAATAGATGAATTTTACAATTCCACCTTCCTTAAGTTCCTCTGAAACGAACATATTACAAAGCAACGCGTACAGGGTGAAAATACCAAAAAACAGTATATAGTTTGGGATCTTCAAGCTTTGGTTAGTTTTGTACAAGGTATATACTACATATGCCAAGTATACAAAGCATATCATACCTAATACATAATTAGGTTCCATACCCGTCGTTTTATAAACCATATAGCTAAAAAGTGGATATAGGAGTAGAATTAGAAAAAATAAAAACTTCGGCAAGTTTTTCATAATCAATTAAACCTTAATACCTATAACACATTTTTTTAGGAAACAATACAACTCAATTATACCGAAAAGGACTTATCAACCAATTGCTTTTCTTTGTTCAAACCGTACTTTGCCTCATAACCATACTTATGGTCTTCCTTAAGGGCATCGTTAAAAATGATATAGCTTTTCTTCTTTTTATCTCTTGGAATTAAATTATCCAAATCTTCAAGAAATTCAATTTTAGAAACATTTCTTCTAACCACGAACAAATTAATATCCATAACATCTAAAAGCAGTAAAAAATCTGAAACTAAGCCAACCGCCGGGGTGTCTAGTATAACATAATCATACTCTTCTTTAAGCTTTTCAATTAGAGTATTCATTTTATTGCCTGACAGCAATTCTTGCACATTTCCATCTACTATCTCTGTCGGAATAAATTTTAAATTTTTTACTTTTTCGTGTGAATGAACAACCTCGTTCAAAGAGTTGATTTCGCCTTTCAAATAATTAGACAAGCCTTTCCCCTTTATTTTACGGATACCTTTAACCAGACTAGGGTTTCTTAAATCCGCATCTACGATAATAGTCTTTTTACCAGCCTCAGCTAGTGTTATACCCAAGTTAATGGCGTTATACGTTTTACCTTCTTCCGGCAGAATAGAGGTTATACCAATAACTCCCGTACCTGTAGAGTTCACAAGTTTTAAGTTTGTAGAAAGGTCTCGAAAAGATTCTTTAAGCTTCCAAAGTGAAACCTCAGCATCAGTATCAGAGGTCTTAAATTTTTCATCTCCAATATCAAATAATTTGCCACTACCTTTTATCTTCTTAATTATTTTCCCAAGTTTTTCACCCACAAAAGGTATACTAGATGCCCTTTCTTTCGCATCATCGTCACCATCATAGTGTATTATGCTAGCAATAATTGGCATATCACTATTCGCCATAACTTGGTGTACATTCTCTATGGTATCATCTGGTGAGAAGAAAATCAACCACCCAAGTGGTATTAATGTTCCTAACACTACGGCAAGTCCTAACAATAAAGATTTTTGAGGAGAGACTGGACCACTACCATCCATTCTTGCTTCATCTAAAATTCGAGTATCAGAAGTGCTTTCAGCCCTGGCTATACCTGTTTTTGCCAACTCTTGGCTTAAGTATTTATAGAGGTTTTCATAGAGCGTATTTTGGCGTTGTATATTCAGTAATTGTATTTCCCTAGTTGGCAAGGAACTAATTTCTTCATCTATACCTTCTAATTGTGAAGTAATACCGCCCAAAGCTGCTTGTGATGACCTCACAGCACTTTTTAGGTTGCTTAACAATATCTCAGTAGACTCTTTAATCTGACCATTTAAAATGGTCATTTCTTGATTATTACTTGTTACGAAAAACTTCTTTTTAGAACGTTCTGCATAGAGATTTTTCAGCTCCTGAATATTCTGATTGATAGAAGCATCTTCAACACCAATGCCTGAGGGCATTATAAAATCATCACTATTTCTGTTATTCCTTACGCTTCGTATGATAGAATTATAATAGTTGATGCTCATCTTAATCTTAGCCGCCTCCACCTGTAAATTGTTAGTCTGATCGAGCGCATTTGAAGCTGTAGCACCTAAATTCATTGCTTTTTTATCAATTTTAAAGGCTTCTAACTCTACTTCAAACCTTGTTAAAGAATCAGATATTACATTTAATTGATTTCTAATAAACGCTTCTTTACCTGCCGCTATCTCATTTCTAGAAGAAAGTTCGTTTTGCACATAGTTTTGAGTTAACTTTTTAAGAAAATCAACTTCCTTGGCCACGATAGGCCCGGAGGATACTATTTTAAAAATACTAGCTTGAATGTCTATATTATTAGCTTCAAGCTTGCCCATATAACCTTTAGCTACACTCTCTACGTTACTAACCTCAAAGCTTAGGTTTTTTCCGTCAAAATCTTCTCTGCTTACATTATACTGTGGTTTATTTAGCGTAAATGTAAAATACTCATGTTCAACCTTATCTCCGAGCTTAAACTCCTGAGAAAAGTTAAAGCTTCTTTCTACATCTCTAACTGAGCCATTTAATGGGTTGGAAACACCAAATTCATCACCGTTAATCGTTAATTTATAACTATCTCCCTGTAGTAATTTAACCTCAAAAGGTACTCCATACAACTGAGGTTTAGCACGATCTAAAGCTACTTCAAAAGGAAAATAACCGTAACTTTCATTTGATGAAAACAAAGTAGAAGTATGGTAGGATACATCAAAATTCAAATCTTCTATAGTCTGTCTTATTAGACTGAACGACTTTAAAATACCTATTTCGTTGTAAAGGTTTTTTTCCATCTCTATTAAGCTCACTCCTCCGTCTACGTATTTACTCTCTCCCAAGACACGGTTTGTTCCTTTAGTATCAATAAGTACCGAGGTTGACACTTCGTATATCCGGGTAGCGGTGGCTATATAGATTAAAGCTAAAAGTATGAAGAGACCAATACTTGCTATAAAGAACATTTTATTCTTATATATCTTCCGAAAAAATAATTTTAAGTTAATCTCCTCCTGAGGGTTAACTTGATTATTCTTATTCTCTTTCATTTCGTTATCATTATTATTTTCTCAAAGCTTGAACATATATTTTATGCTTAAGCTGTTGTGAGACCAAAGCCTTACACTTAAGAAAATACTTAAATTTTATATTTAGTTGGAATTGAAACTCAACACCAATATAGTCGTAGATATTGCCGATAAAACTAGACTGAAAACACCCAAATTCTTTTGAAAAAGATTTTCTTTAGATGTTTCAACATACAATACGTCATTCGGGTGTAAAAAATAATATGGTGAGCTTATAATGTCAGGGCTAGTAAGATCTAAATCGACTACAATAGATTTATCACCATGTTGACGAATCAATTTTACATTTTTCCGTTTACCTGATATATTTAGGTCTCCTGCTGCACTTAACGCCTCAAAAATAGTGGCTTGTGTATTATAGATATAGTTAGTTCCTGGGTTGCTTACATCGCCCAAAACAGAGACCTTAAAGCTGGTTATTTTCACAGAGACAACCGCATTCAATAAATATTTATCTATTTCGGCTTGCACCAAATCTCTAATCTCCTCTACAGTCTTGTCCTGCACTTTAACCGCACCTACAATTGCTAAATTTATAGAACCTTCTTTATCAACAGTATAACCGGTCAAAAATAAAGAAGCAGGATTAGCTTGCAAATTTATGTCCGCAGCTGTTGAGTTGTTAAAATATGCTACTTGATCAGGATCTCTACTCTGAACTTTAATACTTAATACATCATTTGGTTGCACACCGTATTCAGTAGGTCGCAAACGTAAAGTCATTTCATGACTTTCACTTTGAAGGTAATTAACCCCTTTGGAAGTATAACAAGATGTCAACGTTAGAGTAACCAATACTATAATGATGCGTTGTATAGATAACACCCCATATATACTTTTAAAAAAATTGATTGCCCGTTTTTTCATGCCTGGTTTAATTGTCATGTTTTAAATTTTACTTTGGTCTATTTTTTTTGATTGTTTCAAGCTTGAATAGAACATACGTTTAGAATCAAAATATTGATCAAGCCTCTAGAGGATATTTCTAAAATGCTTTCTTGTGATGGCTTCCAAAAATAGTTAAGAAAATTATTTTTAAATCTAACCATGGGCTCCAATTTTCTATATACCACAAATCGTGATTTACTCTTTGGTTTTTCTGTTCATCAGTAACAGTTGGACCACGCCATCCGTTTACTTGCGCCCAACCGGTAATACCCGGTTTAATATAGCTTCGAACCATATAATGGTTAACACTTTTTCTAAAATCGTTTTGTAAATTTATCCTATGTGGCCTTGGACCAATAACGCTCATTTCTCCTCTCAGAACATTATAGAACTGCGGTAATTCATCCAAATCTCCCTTTCTTAAGAACTTACCTACACGAGTTATCCTAGGGTCATTAACTATTGTTGATTGCATGCCACTCTTGGGATCTTGCGATACCGACATAGTTCTAAATTTAAAACATTTAAATGTTTTACTTGCCTCACCTTTTCTACTTGGCGTATAAAAAATCGGTCCTTTAGAATCTATTTTGATGAGAATAGCAATAATTAGAAACAATGGCGAAAGAAGAAGTAATACAAAAAAAGCAAAACAAAAATCAAACAATCGCTTCAATATAGTTGACCTAAAATGATCGAGTGGTGATTCTCTAAGCTTAAAAACAGCAAGATCACCCATGGTAACCGCTTTGTAATTTTTTGATTTAAGAAGTGGGTTTTTAGGAATCAACTTTACACGTACCCCAAAACTATCGGCTATTTTAATAGTCTCCATGATTTTAGCGTGCTTCATACCTGCCATGGCAATAAAAATATCGTCTATACGATTATTACCCAAGGCTTCCGATAAATCATCAATACCTCCAAAAATATTGAAATTCATAACGTTCTTAGGTTTTTCCTCTTTATTCTCCAAGTAGCCCATTATATTATAACCATATTGGGTCATTGCATTGGTAAAGCTTTTAATATTGCTATCATCATAACCAGAACCTATAAGCAAGGTATCGGAAAAAAGATGCGAAGCTCTTTTCTTTAAATATCTCAACAAGTACTTATGACTAACAAGGTTAAGATAGGAAAATATAAAGATTGGAATTATAAAGGTTGACCTAGAAAAATATCTAATTTTCAACAAAATGACTACGCTAATTACGAAACCAACAAAGAAGAATAGGGAAGTAACAATACTCTTAAAATACCCGAAATTGGGATCAAAATAAAATTCACTATTACGGATATACATAATAATTACTAACCAAGTAATATTGTAAATAATCATTAAACGAACCATATTAAAAAGAATGGCCGTATCACTAAAAGTGAAATCCGGTAGATTGAACATGAAACAAATTGTCAATACTACATTCAGGAGAACAAACTCAAACGCTAGTAAATTTATAAGTATGAACCTATTTTTTGAATTCATGGGGGTGAACTAATTTTTTAAAGATAAAATAGTTGTTAATATTTTTCAGCGCATAAAGCAGCTACCAAATATATGAATGAATTAATTAACATTTGACGATTATAACCTCTACCACGACAATTGACTTAAATATTAGTCAATCGGCATTTTATTAAGTAAAATTTTACTAGATGTTTAGACGAATTCATTTAAACACTACAAAATTCTCTTCTCCAAAAATGTTTTAGTGCAGAATAGGAATAGTATAATTGAGGCTCAGACAAGATAGTCTATTTTTATCCACTACCTACTATTAATCAGTTAATTACACTCAAACCGTACAAAATTATCAACACGTAGTATGAAAATTCTGTATTTCTTTCGAGTTCTTTTCTTTATTAATTTATCTCACTAAATCTAATCCTCATATCACTTACACATACCGAAAAAAGGCAACTTTTAAAATTGGTTTTATATCACCTATTTAAAACCTTCAAAATCATAACTAACAACATAAAAATATAATTGAGTTACAAACTCAGGTCACAAAACACCATCTTTTACATCTTTCTACATTACCAAGCCGGAGCCACCTTGACAATTTTTAAAACCAGATTTTATAAATCGTCAATTACTTTTGAAGAAACTGAGTTAAAAGCACTTATTCCGACATATTTTTCCAGTTTATATAAAAAAATTATTTTTATCGTCCGCGTAAGATATACTGCGTAATTTTAAAGCAAGTTACGTGTACATAAAACCCATCAAGACTATGAGCTCTGAAACTAATTTTAATATTTCCTCACTAGGAGCAAATACTTTTCCATCTCCCATAAACCTTAGTAAGACCACAGGAGATAAAATATTCAATTTTGTAGAGGAACATGATAGAATTTTAGCAGACGTTTCTGTAGAGAGTTTTAATACCTGTATTGATAACAAGACTAGACCTGCATGTTTGGAAAAGGCTGGACCCAGAGAAAAACTCTTTTTTGACTCTAAAAATACTACCGCTGCAATTGTTAGCTGCGGCGGACTTTGCCCTGGAATAAACAATGTTATACGGGGCCTTGTCATGGCGTTACATTATTTCTACGGCGTAAAACGGATTCTTGGTGTACAATATGGATATGAAGGTCTTATTCCTGAAAACGGACATGAGTTTATAGAACTTGTCCCGGACAAGGTAAAAGACATACATGAATTTGGAGGTACCATACTCGGTTCTTCTAGAGGAGCTCAATCTGTTGAAAAAATGGTAGATTCTCTTGTGAAAAATAAAATTGACCTATTATTCACCATTGGTGGAGACGGTACTCTTAAAGGAGCAAATGCCATTGGTGATGAGATAGAAAAAAGAGGACTTAACATTTCAATTATAGGCATTCCTAAGACGATTGACAATGATATTGATCTTATTGACAAATCGTTTGGCTTTGAAACCTCATTTGATGTTGCCAGTCCTATTATTAGAGATGCACATAATGAGGCCACGGGAGCATTCAACGGTATATCTATTGTAAAATTAATGGGTAGGGATAGCGGTTTCATCGCAGCTTCAACTGCAATTGCTATGCCTGTAGTTAATTTTGTGTTCGTTCCTGAAATGGACTTTCAGCTTGAAGGTGAAAACGGGTTTTTAGAAGCTCTCAAGGAAAGGCTTAATCAAAAACGGCATGCCGTAATCGTAGTTGCAGAAGGAGCTGGTCAGCATTTGTTTGGAGAAGATAGTAAGACCTATACAGACGCATCCGGTAATATTATCCACCAAGACATTGGTTTACTGTTGAAGCATCGTATTAACGCATATTTTGATGCCGAAAACATGAAGTGCACTATTAAGTATATTGATCCGAGTTACATTATACGTAGTGCTCCCGCCAATGCCAACGACAGTCTTTTCTGCAATAGATTAGCCTATCATGCCGTACACGGAGCCATGGCCGGAAAAACCAAATTTGTTGTGGGTAGGCTAAATAATAAATTTGTTTATCTACCCATTTTGAAGGTTGTTAATAAGCGAAAAAAAATTAATATGGAGGGTGAATTCTGGTTTAGTGTCTTACAAAGTACCGGCCAACCTTTTACCATGTAATACATATAAAAAAGGGGAAGCAATTAGCTTCCCCTTTTTATTGCATTCAAATTACTATCATTTTTCTTGTAAATATAGTTCTTTGTAATATTGCTTAGCCATACGCTCACTCGTAAATTCGGGAACAATATCATCAATAGCTTTGAAAACAATTTTATTCCATTCGCTTGGCTTATCATAGAAAGTAGGCAAAATCTTTTCTATCAAAATATCATATAAATTATTACTATCTATATAATCTTGCTGTTGCGTGGGTAAATTGAAATCTATTGCTGGTAGCACAAAACAGTTTTTTTCATCTTGAGCAAATTCTGGAATCCAACCATCATCTGTAGAGAGGTTAACCGACCCATTAAATGCTGCGCTCATTCCACTTGTACCAGAAGCTTCCCTAGTGATTCTTGGCGTACTCAACCAAACATCTGATCCTTCTTTCAACTTTTTAGAAAGTTCAATTTCATAACCGGTCAATACGGCTAGATTTGGTCTATATTTTGTGTAATTCACCAATCTATTGAAAACATCAATGGCATAACCATCAGTAGGATAAGGCTTTCCTGCCCATATAATCTGAACGGGGCGTTTGTTATCGCTTAATAGCTCTTCAAATCGGTTAAGGTCACGCAATAATAAATCCGCTCTTTTATACTCCGCAAATCGTCTTGCCCAAACTATGGTTAAAACTTCAGGATCAAAAATTTTGCCAGTTTGCTGAAGAACCTCTTCAAAAAGACTATTCTTCAATTCCTTTTTTCTCTTACCAAAAGCCTTAGCATCTTTCTTTTTCCATGCTTTTTTCACCTCATCATCCTGCCAAAAAAGTAAGTTTTGAGCATTGGTAATAGGTATAATTTTGGCTGTTCCTGAAAAATCCTTCCACATGTTAGCTGCAACTACAGCATGTAATTTTGATACGGCATTTGCTTTTTTTGCAAACCTTAATGCCGCAACTGTATGGTTAACATTATCACCGTTTGTCATTTTCTGACGTACTTGTTCATCAGAAAAGCGTTCTCCAAAAAAGCCTAAATTATTTAAATAATACGCATTGTTCTCCACATTACCAGCTCTTTCAGGAGTGTGGGTCGTAAAAGCCATTTGGGCTTTGCTGCCTTGGTTTTGCAAATAGTAGAAAGCGGGCAAGGCATGACCTTCGTTAAGGTGATAAACATCAGCACCACCCAATGCTTCAATAATTTTCGCTCCCCCAATACCAAGAACTATACTTTGAGCCACACGAGTTTCTTGGTTTGAATCGTATAAATTATTGGTAATGCTGCGAGAAAGAAAATCATTGCCTTCAACATCGGTAGTTAAGAAATAAATAGGAGCAGAACCAAACACTTCAGGTTTAAGCACAAGAGCGCGAACTTTAACCTGGTAATTGTTATTTACCCTAACTTCTACCTCAAGACCAGAATCTTCTAAAAAACTATAGTTCTTTTCAACAAAATCTACCCGCAGAGTTTGATCTTTATTTCTATTTTGGTCATAATAACCATATTTCCACAAAATACCCACACCAATCAGATTTTGCTTTAAATCGTAAGCAGATCTCATATGTGAACCTGCAAGGAAGCCTAAACCGCCAGAATAGGTTTTTAGACCTTGGTGTACGGCAAACTCCATGCTAAAATAGGCTGTTCTTTTGTCGAACTCCTTGGCTACTTTATAAGGATGGTTCCAAGTACCAAGTTTATTCTTTACGTTGTTATCAAGAGTTGTTTCCATAACTATAAAATTCAATTTAATTGATACACTTCTTTAAATGAACCTATTGAAAAGGTCTTGACTTTTTTATGTAAACACAAAAGTCAAGACCAATTCATTCTTTAAAAATGTAACACGATTTCGTTTAAAAATAAATCCTAGATATCATTATCCATTATCTGGTGAGCGTCAATTAACGGGCCACCGTTTATAACTTCATCCGAAGCTTGGTTAATGAATTTATCAAAGTTTAAATGGAACGAATGTGCTAATTGTATAGCCTTACTGATATATGCCCCTTTTTGAAGCCAAGTGTTCATTGGATCCAAAAGTTCTGTAGGTACATTATGACAGTATTTAGGCATATGTAAACCAAAAATAGGATGTTGTTCAAAATCTACCTTTTCTAACTCGCCTTCCAAAATTGAAGAAATCATGGCTCGTGTATACTTCAGTTTTATTCTTGATCCTACGCCGTAAGGACCTCCACTCCAACCTGTGTTCAACAACCATACATTAACACCGGCCTCAGTCATTTTTTTACTTAGCATTTCTGCATACTTAGTTGGGTGCAATGGCATAAATGGCTCTCCAAAACATGCGGAGAAAGAAGGAACAGGCTCATTAATACCAGCCTCTGTACCTGCAACTTTAGCAGTGTACCCAGATATAAAGTGGTATGCAGCTTGCCCAGGTGTAAGTTTTGATACCGGTGGCAATACCCCAAAAGCATCACAGGTTAAAAAGAAAATATTCTTTGGATTATCTCCGTAGGAAGGTACTTGTATGTTATCAATATGGTCGATAGGATAACTAACCCTTGTATTTTGCGTGATAGAACTATCTGAATAATCAACCTCTTTCGTTCCTTCTTTAAAAACTATGTTTTCCAACAAAGCACCTGGACGGATAGCACGGAAAATATCTGGCTCTTTTTCTTCAGTAAGATCAATCACCTTAGCATAACACCCTCCTTCAAAATTGAATACGATGTTATCTGCTGTCCAACCATGTTCATCATCTCCTATAAGTTTACGGTTAGGATCTGCAGACAAGGTAGTTTTTCCGGTTCCTGAAAGTCCAAAAAAGATAGCCGTGTCACCATCCTGTCCATAATTAGCAGAACAATGCATTGGCAATACATTTTTCTCAATTGGAAGAATAAGATTTAACGCAGAAAAAATACCTTTTTTCATTTCTCCGGTATAAGCAGACCCAGCAACCAAGGCTACTTTTCTTGTGAAATCCAAAATGGAGAAATTTCCAGCTCTTATTCCCGAAGCTTCAGGGTCTTTTGCCACAAAACCAGGGGCACAAAGAACTACCCATTCTTCTTCAAAATTTTCAATTTCATTATCGTTCAATTGAATGAACATATTTTTGACAAAATAATTTGACCATGGGTATTCCGTAATCGTACGGACATTCATTCTATACTCTGGTGCAGCGCCTACATAAGCATCACGCACATATACTTCTGTGTCTGACAAATAATCAGCAACTTCATCATAGAGCTTATTGAAATTTGCAGAATCTATAGGTTTGTTTATTCTACCCCACCACACTTTGTCTGCGGTATAGTCATCTTTTACAATAAAACGATCTTTTGGAGACCGACCGGTAAATTTTCCTGTATTTACACATAACGTACCGTTTTCTGTTTCTGTACCCATACCTTTCTCAACAGTTATTTTCTGAAGAGTTTCTCCGTCTAGGTTCCAGTTAGCTTTTACATTTTTCAGCCCGTACTTTTCAAGGTTTGCGTTCTTGGGCATTCGTGATAATGTTTCCATAATTCTGTTTTTTAGTGGTTCATATTAAAAGGGCCATATTACTGGCACCAAAAGCATTGTTGCTGCAAAAAGCAACAGTAAAAGTGGCCCACCCACTTTTACATAATCTATAAATTGATATCCTCCTGCTCCCATAACCATGGCATTTGTGGTGGTTCCCACAGGAGTTAAAAAAGCTGTAGAAGCGCTAATAGCTACAGTAATCATAAAAGGTTTAGGAGAAACTCCTAAAGAAAGTGCCGCCATGAGTGCAATAGGCGCCATCAAAACTGCGGTAGCGGAATTATTAATCGTCTGGCTAAAAGCAGTGGTTACCAAAAATATCCCTCCCAAAAGCACTACTGGATGAATATCCCCTAAATAACTCACCAGTCCATTAGATATCATTTCGGCAGCCCCGGTCTTTTGTAAGGCAATACCCATAGGTATCATGGCAGCGATCATAACCACGCTCGTCCAACTGATACCTTTATACGCCTTTGATATAGGAACACAGCCTGTAATCATAATTATTCCTGCACATATTAAAGCAGCAATAGCACTTGGCATTAGCTTTAAGACCAGTAATAAGATCATTAATATTAAAGTCCCCAATGCGATATAGGATCTTGGCGTTAGGACATCTACGTCTTTGGCCATTGCTTCCGGACTACCAGAAACTACCAAGTTTTCATACACATTGTTCAATGCTTCAATATTTTCCCAAGACCCTCTAATTACAAATGCATCACCCGCTTTAATGGTTACATTCTTATCTCCAATTGGTTTACCGTCTCGTGAAGCTCCTAATAATTGTATGCTCCATTTGTTCAAATATTTACCCATTGGCAAGGTTTTACCAACAAAAAAAGAGGTGGGAGTAACAATCATTTCTACCATACCAACTTCTTGGTTAATCAGCTCTCTTTTTACTTCAGATGATTTAAATTCTTTAGGAATAAGCCCTAGTTTAAACTCTAAAATTATCCTATCTACATCTTTGGCCGCACCCTTAACTGTTATAATATCATGGTAACGCATCTGTGTATTCGGTTCCGGAAACTCAACATAAGGCGGTGTACCTTTTAAAACACTTGGGTGTCTACGGCGTAAGCGCATAACGGAAACGTTGTATTTTTTCTCAAAATCCCAACTGCCAATTTCTGTACCGATCAATTCTGACATAGAACGAATACGTAAGCGATACATATTATCACCAATACTATAGTTCTTAATCCATTTATGAACTTCTGAATCTATATTTACAGGCTTATCTTCTGTTTCATGATTTGGTAAAAGACGGTATCCTATAAACTTAAAATAGAGTATCACTATTAATAATAAAGGAAGACCTACCAAGGCAAACTCAAAAAACGAGAATGAAGGAATTCCATTTTCAGTCAATACATTACTTACTATAATATTTGGCGGCGTTCCCGTCAAGGTCAAAAGACCACCCGTGTTAGATCCAAACGCCACGGGCATAAGTAATTTTGATGGTAAAGTTCCTGCCTTCCAAGCGGCTGAAACCGTAACCGGAAGCAATGCTGCTACCGTACCAGTATTACTAACAAAACCAGAAAGAACCCCAGAACCCAAAGTAACCAAAATCAATAGTTTAGATTTACTTTTACCGGCCCATTCCACAAACTTTTTACCAGCAAGGGCAGTCCACCCCGTTCTTGCAAGACCCTCTCCAATAATAAATAGCGCCGCAATCATTATTACCGTTGGGTTACTGAAACCGCTCAGGCTTTCTTCCATATTAAGAACACCAACTAGGTATAGTGCCAACATAGACATTAAAGCCACCACATCCGGAGGAAAACGCCCCCAAACAAATAAAGCGATGGTTACTGCCAAAATCACAAACAATATAGTCATGAAGTCTTTATTTATAGGTGCTAATCAATAGCTAATACTGGGATTTGCGAATGTAATGTGAACATTTCCGTAAGTGCTCCTTTTGAAGGTTCACTCTTTTTTGCATGGTTATTAGGAAGAATTGCGATCATATCCAATTCTTTACTAGACGCATACTCAAGAACCCCTTTTACCACATCAGGATTTTCTATAAATACGTGTTCTGAGTAGAAATCTTCAAGATAATACTCTAATGAATTTTCGTTCTTTTCCTCTGTTGAAGAATAACCATATATTCCCTCACTGTTTTCAATAGTGATTACATATACCTTTGCATTAAATCTTCTTGCCACCTTAAGCAAGGTATCAAGAACACTCTTGTCTTCTATTTCTTCTTTCCCCAGTACCAAACCAATATTCTTAATCTCAGTTTTATTAGTAACAAAAGGAACAACTAAAACCGGACAGTCAATCTCCAAAACCAATTTTGAAGTATTGGTTGGCGAGGAATCTTCATTATCAAATGCACCAAACGTACCCATTATAATAAGGTCTACTTGCTCATCTTCCTGAATTTTAACCAATGATTGGGTTAACTCGCCTTTAATGGCAATCCATTCAATTTTATTTTTAAGAATCTTGGCATATTCCTCTTCTACAGCTTTAAAAGCCTCTTTAAGTATATCTATATCGTGAGACTCAGAAACATACCCTAGAATAATCTTAAGGTCTTTATCTTGGCCTACAAAGTGTACAGCATAGTCCAATGCTTTTTTAGCGGTTTTTGAAAAATTAAACGGGATTAGAATTGTAGGATTTTTTTTCATCTTGCTAGTATTTTAATTATTCATTGCCAAAGTTAAGTCCTGATTCGTGCCTATAATATGACAGATGTCATATAGTTAAAAATAGGTTTGATATAAATTGCACCATAATTAACAACCTTCTATAAGATTACAAAAACACCTTAATTACAGAACTTTACATATGTTTAAATTTATGTTACCAAGCTATTATCTTTAAGAGGAGAGAAATCAATCACAGAAAATTTCTATTCTTTTGCGAAGTTCAAAGGCATGAAATCTGAATCAAAAAGATGATAAGGTTCATAAAACGAAATCTAATTAAATAAGATTTATCTTATAATTGACGTAATCCCCATATAATGAACAAAGCTTTAGTAAAAAAAATTACTGTGTTCATTTTTATTCTTTTTAGTGCCGGTCAGGTTTTTGCACAGACAAGCGATAGTACGGCACTTAGGACTAAAAAATTAAAATTCTTTTTAAATGAAGAAAAGACTCATTGGTTAGCGGTGCACATGTACACCCAACTTTGGATGAGAATGAACGATAACAATCCAGGCAGCACCATTTCAGACGTACCAGAACACTACACCTATGATGTTTCCGTTAGACGTTTTAGATTGGGATTTCAAGCGCAGGTTAGCGATAGACTTTGGGTCTACTCACAGTTTGGAATAAATAACCTCAACTACCAGTCACCTCGTGGCACATCACTAGATTTATTAGATGCATACGCAGAGTTTGAAGTAGCCAAATCCTTATACATCGGTGCTGGAAAAACGGCATGGACAGGGCTTTCTCGCTATTCGGCACCCAATACTTCTAAATTACTCACCAATGACTTACTCTTACTGGCGCTTCCAACAGATGGCGAGGCAGATGACCTTATTCGTAAACTAAGTGTCTACGCTAAGGGAAAGTTGGGGAAACTAGATTACCGTATAGTAGCTTCCAAACCGTTTTTGCCCAGCAATAGCAGTGATACAGAGGAAGAGCTTGAAGAAGATATCGCAAAGTTTAATGATAAAACGAAGGGAGGCATCTACTCCACCTATCTAAAATGGGAATTTTGGGATGCCGAAGCAAACCGTATTCCCTTTAGCAATGGAACTTACTTGGGTGAAAAGAAAATACTTTCTATTGGTATAGGTGGCGAATACCAGAATGACGCGTTGTCTACTACAAAAAACGACACCGAAGTATTTCATGACATGGTACTCTGGTCTGTAGATGCATTTCTAGATTTACCGATAGATACTTTTAAAAAAACAGCCATTACGGCTTACTTAGGCTATTTCAATTACGATTTTGGACCTAATTACATACGTAATACGGCCACCAATAATACCACGCTAACCTTAGATAATAGCCAAGCCTCCTTTAACGGCGCCGGAAACGCTTTTCCATCAGTTGGCAGTGGTAACTCAATATATATGCAAATGGGATACCTTTTTCCAAGTATGGGGCGCACTAGATACTATGGAAAATTACAACCCTATGCCGCTGTACAGTATTCAGATTTTGACCGTCTGGACGAACCCATGACCTATTATGACCTAGGTATTAATTGGTTTCTAAAAGATCACCTTTCTAAATTTTCCCTCAGCTTACAGAATAGACCTATTTACAATTCTACCGATCAAGGTCTTGAAGTGGATTCTAGAAAATGGTCTGCTGTGCTACAATATATTATACGAATTGAATGAAATACTGGCGAACATACGGAATACTACTCTACTTTTTGGTACATGGTCCTTGTCTTTCTACTCTTCAGGCGCAGTCCAAACCAAGCAACAATAAGCTTCTTTTTTATTTAGATAATGAAAAAGAGCAATGGCTTAAAATAAGTGCCTATGCCCAAATTTGGGCACGTAATACGCAAAACAACCCTGGAAGCACCATAAATGACAGACCTGCATCTACAACTACAGATCTTTCCATAAGACGTTTTAGACTTGGGGTAAGTACAAGCCCTTGGCCAGAGACAACATTCTTCTTTCAATTAGGCGTTAACAACCTCAATTATCTATCTTCTCGAGGAACTTCGGTAGACCTATTAGATGCTTATGTGGAGCATAAATTATCTAACTATATTGCTGTGGGTGGAGGGAAGTCTGCATGGAACGGATTGTCTAGATATACATCGCCAAGTTCTTCCAAAATGATTGCATATGACATAAGTTTTATTGCTCTGCCCACCTTAAATGGTACAGATGACCTTACCCGTAAACTAAGCGTCTATGCGAAAGGAAAAGTAGGCAAGCTAGATTATCGTCTAGTTTTGGCAAAGCCCTTAGCCATTCAGAGTACAACCACAGCCGCTGAACCGGTAGAAGGTTTAGCAAGTTTTACCAGTAATAAACCCAATGTACAATACTCTAGCTATATAAAATATGAATTTTTAGATGCCGAAAGTAATGCCTCCCCATTTCTTAGCGGCTCTTACCTTGGAAAAAAAAGAGTACTTAATCTAGGTATAGGCTATACACTTCAACCCAATGCCTTATGGTCTTTGAGGAGCAACGAGAATCAATTTCATGATTTAAAACTTTTTGCCGCTGATGTTTACCTAGACCTACCCCTAAAATTTAATCCTGAAATGGTAATTATGGCATATTTGGGCTACTTCAACTATGACTTTGGTCCAGGCTATATAAGGCAAATAGGAGCCAATAACCCTGTAAATGGTTTATTATCTACAGAAGAAACTTATAGTGCCAAAGGAAATAGCTACCCTGTATTAGGTACAGGAGAAGCATTATGGGGCCAATTGGGATATCTTTTCCCATCTATGGGTAAAGAAGACAATAAAGGCAGGTTACAGCCATACATATCTGCTCAATACTCAGATTTTGATGCCATTCCATCTCGTATACTTCAATATGATTTTGGTATGAACTGGTATTTTAACGGCCATTTATCTAAATTATCAATAAACGCTCAAAACAGACCTGTTTATAGTAACTCCGCAGAAGGCATACTAAAAGATGGTCGCAAATGGATGTTCGTTATGCAATATCAATTTAGGATTGATTAGTTCATTCGTTGGGAAAAATAACTTCTCCTAAAGGTTGAAGCCTCAACATCACAGCCTATTTAAAACTGGTTTTTCTTTAAATTTTTCTACAATCTATAAAATTCCGTAACGGCTCAAAAGAGACCTACTTAAGTCGCATAAACTTAATGCAGGCCGGATTTTACTTAAAGTTCAAATTCCAAAATCGGCAATTATTATAATATGTTTTATGATTCTAACAAAAACATTAGTCAAATATCTCTAATTCCCTTGATTATTAATGAAATAATGATATATTTGGTTAACCAATCTGGTTTACCAATAAAATATAAGTTGATTATAGACAACCTTTCAGTTGTCTTATTTAATATAAATTGTTTTGAGTTAGCTATTAGAATTTACTAATCTATTACAGATTAGTAAATTCTTTTTTTATAGCTGTTCCAAAGTCTAGAAATATATCTATTCTTACCTTTCAGCTATCAATCACGAATAAAAAACTGAACTTATCAACTTGAAGAATAGTATAAAAACTACTGAGTATGGATCTTAAAAAGCAAAATTGGCGTACTAAATTCTCCGCTTACATCGCTCTATTTTTGCCGGGCATCTTCTTACTTGGACTAAACATAGGCACGGGCAGTGTTACCTCAATGGCCAAAGCAGGAGCGGACTATGGTATGTCTTTACTATGGACTATTCTAGCCTCTTGTCTTACCACCTATTTCATGATTAACCTTTACGGACGCTATACGCTCGTAACAGGTGAAACAGCGTTACAAGCTTTCAAGAAACACATACACCCTGCAGTGGGTATATTTTTTATCATTGCACTAACAGTAGGCGTTTGCGGTAGTGTTATGGGGGTTATGGGTATTGTTGCAGATATCTGTTTTGAGTGGTCTAAAACCATAGTAGATGGTGGTATATCTCCCATTTATTTTGCTCTTCTCTTTATTTCCATGGTATATTTTATATTTTGGAACGGTAAGACCCAATTTTTTGAAAGGGCATTGGCTGTTATAGTAGCTATAATGTCCGCCAGCTTTTTAATTAATTTCTTTATTATGATGCCACCTCCTATGGATATCATTAAAGGTTTAATACCAACAGTGCCAGAAACAATAAGTGGTGAAAAAGGCCCACTTTTGATTATTGCTTCTCTTATAGGCACAACTGTATTTTCAGGTCTGTTTATTATCAGAACTACCTTAGTTAAAGAAGCGGGCTGGACTATTGATGATTTAAAAAAACAAAGAAACGATGCATTGTTTTCCGTAACTCTAATGTTTCTAATAAGTGGTTCAATTATGGCTGCTGCTGCAGGTACTTTGTTCGTAGAAGGCATACAGCTCTCAAGAGCTTCTCAAATGATTGAACTATTAGAGCCTTTGGCCGGTAGTTTTGCCACTTCAATTTTTGCGGTAGGTATAGTTTCTGCAGGTGTATCCTCACAGTTTCCTAATATTTTAATGCTACCCTGGCTCATCTGCGATTACAACGAATCTGAACGTGATATGAGCTTGCCTAAATACAGGCTTATCGTATTTCTAATTTCGCTATTAGGTTTGGTTGTACCCATTTTTGACGCTCAACCGGTCTTTGTTATGATTATCAGTCAAGCGTTGAATGCTATTATTTTACCTCTTACTGTTCTAGGTATTTTTTACTTGGTAAACAGAAAAGATTTAATGGGCACTTATAAGGCCGATATGAAATCGAATGTTATTTTAACCCTCATATTAATTTTTGCAATTTTCACCTCAGTTACTGGTATTAAAGGTGTTATTGAACTCCTAAACTAAAAACATGGATAACGATTTACAGAAATACGCCCAAATTCCTTTAAAGCAAATTTCAAACCGAGTATGGCGCACCTACTCTGGAGGAGCATTAATAGATAAATGGAAAAAAGATACTCCTGAAGTAGATAATAGTTTTCCTGAAGAATGGATTATGTCTACCGTAACTGCCAGAGGTAAAAACAGACCTGATGATGAAGGTCTTACCAAAGTGCATACCGCAGATGGACTAGTCACACTTAAGAGCTTAATTGACACAGACAAAGAGCTGTTCTTAGGAAAAAAAGTGGCCGATAAATTCGGATCAACGGGTGTAT
Organism: Zobellia nedashkovskayae; assembly: GCF_015330125.1. Classification (NCBI taxonomy): domain Bacteria; kingdom Pseudomonadati; phylum Bacteroidota; class Flavobacteriia; order Flavobacteriales; family Flavobacteriaceae; genus Zobellia; species Zobellia nedashkovskayae. The sequence goes on from NZ_JADDXR010000002.1 coordinate 1,119,811, forward strand.
TGATAAAAATGCTCGATTCACAGGAACGTTTGACCATCCAAGTACATCCTGACAAAACGTATGCAAAAGATATTTTAAATTCTTCATTTGGAAAAACAGAATCTTGGTATGTGCTTAACACCCGAGAAATAGACGGCGAAAAAAGTGTGGTCTACATGGGGTTCAAAAAAGGGGTTACCCGTAAAGAATGGGAAGAACACTTCACGAACCAAGATATAGAAGGCATGTTGAACAGTCTTCATAAGATTGAAGTAAAACCAGGCGATGCATTCATGATTTATGGTGGGGTGCCCCATGCTATTGGAAGCGGATGCTTTTTAATGGAAGTGCAAGAACCTACTGATTATACCATGCGTGTTGAGAAAATCACACCTGCAGGACTGGAAATTTCTCCAGAACTTATTCACCAGGGTGTGGGAGAGAAAACCATGCTAGATTGTTTTCATTATGACGATTATACGTTAAAGGAAGCAATGGACAAATGGAAGATAAAACCTAAAACCCATGATTCTTCGGAAGGGCATACCCTAAATACAATCTTTAATAAGACCCATACGGATTGTTTTGGCCTTAGTGAACTCTATTTAGATGGTGAACACACCATTACCTCAAACGGAAGCTTCTATGTGGTTGTAGTCTATTCTGGAGAGGGCACTATGATTTGTAATGGTGAAGAATATATGTATGCACAAGGCGACGAAATTTTTATTTCCGCGGCAATTGAAAATATAACTTTTAAATCTACCGTGAGTTCCAAACTTTTACTTTGTTACCCTCCTAGTTAAGAACCATTTGTATTTACGTATCATTTCTAATGATATGGGTACATAAATATACCCTAGATACATTAAAAGAATATCTTATATTAAAAAAAGAACGGAGGTACAAATTGTACTTCCGTCCTTTTTTTATCCAAATTCAACACTTACGTTACGCTTATAATGTCTGTGTTTATTTTTCTCATAAGAAGTTATAGTCGCTCTTTCTTCAGCCTTAGTTGGTTTTTTTGCTGTAAAATGTAAAACCTCTAATGGATTAACATTCGCATCCATTTTAGAAGGGTCAATGGCTAGCTTATTCCCCAAAAGTTTACCTAGCTCCTGATATCTAAATCTAATAAGGGTATTAACAAGGGTAACCGTACCATCCATTTCAGAAAGAATCAACTGAATATATTCATTATGCTCTTTTGTTAAGGTGTAACTCATTTTACAGGACCTGCAGCGTACCACCAACAATTTATGTTGCTGATAATTCCAAAGCTGCATCTTATCACATTTACAGTTTTTACAGATAGTAGTCTTTTTTCCAAGACCTTCAAGATGGCCTCCCAACGTTCTATATCGCTGTACCAGCCCTATATTTTCAACCAACCATAACTTTGCTTTTATCCTTTGTTCGGATAGCTCTACCCCAAAATACCAAAAGAAAAACAAAATAGAAGGAAAGGCTATTGTCCCTAATAAAAGCGGTCCCACATCCAATACAAAAGATTGTATGGATGTTGCTTCTTGTAATAAAGCAATCGGGAGACACGCTGGAATCATTTATCAAATAGGTTGGTCCTCACAAAGTAGTGAATTACGTGTGATTATGATTGGTGAAGAGTCAATAATGTCACCTAAAAACATGACTATTAGCAATATATAAATTTAGCACCTCTGTTTCTGATGTTATCAAAAAAGAGCCAAGGTTTATTTGCGAAATACAGACAGATCAAAAAAGGAAAGTGGTAAAACAAAAAAAGCCAGTCTTTCGACTAGCTTTTTGTTGCTCCCCCTCTAGGACTCGAACCTAGGACCCTCTGATTAACAGTCAGATGCTCTAACCAGCTGAGCTAAGGAGGAAAATATGTCCGCCTAGATTACCTAAGCGGGTGCAAATATAATAGTTTTTTTTAATGTCCCAAATAAATTTTACAATCTATTTTTCCATTAGGTATCTATAAAGGTCATTTCCGTTTGCAAACAGTATTAATGCAAGCAATAAAAAGAAGCCAACAACCTGTGCATATTCTAAAAACTTATCACTTGGCTTACGACCTGAAACCATCTCGTATAACAAGAACATTACATGACCACCATCTAACGCCGGTATAGGCAGTAAGTTCAAAACACCCAGCATAATAGACAAGAAGGCGGTAGTGCCCCAGAATACCTGCCAGTTCCAAACCTCAGGAAAAAGTCCGCCAATGGCCGCAAAACCACCAACACCCTTATAAGCGCCTGTGTCTGGATTAAAAATCTTTTTTAATTGCTTTAAATAGCCAGTAAATGTAGTTACACCTTTATTTATTCCTGCAGGAATAGATTCAGCAAAAGTATATTTCTCATTCTGAATACTTAAAAGACCTCTTTTCTCCATTTCATCCATAGATGGCATAACCGGACGTACTCCAATTTGCGCAGAATCATTGATCACTACTGGAATAACTTTACGAACACTATTATCACGAATAACGGTAAGGTTAATTTTCTCTCCTTTATGCTGCTCTAAAATAGGTTTAACCTCATCAAAATAGGTGACTTTCGTACCGGCAATCTCCACTATTTCGTCCTTAGATTCAAGGCCAGCATCAACGTTTAAAGATTCTGGTGAAACTTCCCCGATTAGAAATGGAAAACGAAAACTTAAAAACCGGATACGGTCTTTATCATCAAGCAAAGTGTTTATAAAATCAACAGGAATTTCCTTTTCTATAGTTTCCCCATTACGGTCTATTGTAATGTTGTTTCCGTTAATAATATCCATGAAGATAGTATTGAAATCTTTGATTTTCTCACCGTCAACCGCAAGAATTTTATCTCCTGTTTGAATACCAATTTCATCACCAATGGTCTTTTCAGTAACATATACGCCATCTTTTAAACCGTCTGCGGGTATAAACGTATCGCCATAAGCATAAGCCATACCAATATAAATAACCAACGCAAGAATGAAGTTTACGGTTACCCCACCCAACATAATAATAAGTCGCTGCCAAGCCGGCTTGCTTCTAAATTCCCATTCCTTAGGCTCTTCGCTCATTGCCTCGGTATCCATGCTCTCGTCAATCATACCGGATATTTTTACATAACCACCTAACGGAAGCCAGCCAATACCATAAACGGTTTCACCTATTTTCTTTTTAAAAAGGGAGAACTTAACATCAAAGAACAAGTAGAACTTCTCTACACGAGTTTTAAATAATTTAGCAGGAATAAAATGACCCATTTCGTGAAGTACGATCAACAACGAAAGGCTTAAAAGAAATTGTATAGTCTTAATAATAAAGGGACTCATCTATGTTTTCTATAATTAATGAACTCATCTTGAATTCAGCCGACAAAAGTACACTTTTACAGTCGCTTAAAAAAAAGAACTGATAACAGCCATTTGATTTTAAGAAACATTTAGCAGCACTATAAGGCATTAACGGTTGAATGCTTGTATTGACTAACGTATCTTTACCAAAAAGATTATGCGCTCTTTTTTCGCAAAATATAAATTTTTTGGTCTTGTACTCTTAGGGCTCTCTGCCGTAATCATGTACCTGTTTTATAATGCTCTACAACCGCCTGAAATATTAACGGTTTACCAACCTACCATGGTCAACCCTGAACTTGTGGATAGTACTGTTCAATACAAAAGAAAATATCATACCATTGCAGATTTTTCTTTGACCAATCAAAATGGGGAAACCATAACGCAGGATAACTATGCCAATAAAATTTATATAGCTGATTTCTTTTTCACTACCTGCCCTACCATTTGTCCAATTATGACCAAGAATATGGTTAGTATTCAGGAACGCATTAAGGATTTTGATGATGTGATGCTTTTGTCACATTCCGTCACTCCAGAAATTGATTCTGTGGCGCAATTAAAGAAATATGCCATTGAAAAAGGTGTTGATGATTCCAAATGGAACTTGGTTACAGGTGATAAAAAACAGATATACGAACTGGCCAGAAAATCATACCTAGCCGTAAAAGATGATGGTGATGGCGGTCCTTTTGACATGATTCATACCGAAAACTTCATTTTAGTGGATAAGAAAAAGCGCATCCGTGGGTTTTACGACGGCACCAATGAAGAAGAGATAGAGAAATTAATGGGGGATTTAAAAATTCTAATGACCTCAAATAAAGAGTAATAAACCAGCAAGTTTGTACTCTAATTCTCTAATGCATCTTTCTAAATTAAATCTATATCTCTCTTAATTCTTCAAGTCAATTTTAATCAACCTGAAAACTTCACCTTTTTTAGGATTTTTTGGGATTCAACCCGTCTCTTTTAGGATAATTTATGCTACTTTTGCCCTTACTTGTAATCAATCTAAATAAACATTGGGAATTACGGTCGCACAACTAAAGAAAGGACAAAAGGGAATTATAAAAGAATTCTCTGATGGCTCCCTGCCTATTAAATTGCTAGAATTAGGTTGTTTGCCCGGTAATGAGATAGAATTGGTTCAGGTTGCCCCTTTTAAAGACCCTATTTATATAAACGTAAATGGTTCACATATTGCTATAAGACGTGAAACAGCAAAGCTCATTGAGCTGGAAATTATAGAAGACACCCCGGTTTTATGAGTAAACAAATTAATGTTGCACTTATAGGAAACCCCAATACCGGTAAAACTTCCGTTTTTAATCAACTGACCGGACTTAATCAGAAAGTAGGTAATTATCCAGGTATTACTGTTGAAAAAAAAGAGGGTATCTGCAAATTACCTAGGGGAATAAAAGCACACATACTAGACTTACCGGGCACTTATAGTTTAAATACAACCTCTTTGGATGAGAGTGTTGCCGTGGAGTTGCTACTGAACAAAAACGACAAGAATCACCCAGATGTGGCTATTGTTGTTTCTGATGTAGAAAACTTGAAACGAAATCTTCTTTTATTCACACAGATAAAAGACCTTAAAATACCTGCCATTCTTGTTATTAATATGGCAGATCGTATGTCGCGCAAGGGTATAACGGTAGATATTCCACTTTTAGAGAAAAAGCTAAATACCAAGATTGCGTTGGTCAGTACCCGAAAAGGTGTTGGTATTGACAAACTTAAAGAGCTAATTTCCGATTATAAAAATCTATCTACAGTACAAAATGTAGATATTACGGTAATAGATCCCGGGTATTTTAAAAAATTAAAAGAAGCTTTTCCTAATGAAGACCTGTATAAGTTGTGGCTTGTTATTACGCAAGACGTCAATTTTATGCCCATTGAGAAAAAACTTTTTAAAGATGCATCGTCTTTTGCTACCAAATCTAAATCAGAATTAAAACGACTACAACAGAAAGAAACCATTCTTAGATACCAATTTATTAATGGTATCCTTAAAGGCACATACAAAGTAGATTTGGCCATTGCCAAAGGTTTTAGGGCTTCATTAGATAAGGTTCTTACACACAAGGTTTTTGGATATGTAATTTTCATGATTATTCTCCTTACCATATTTCAGGGAATTTATGAGTGGAGCGGATACCCCCAAGATTTAATAGAAACGTTTTTTGCTTCTGCAAGTTCATGGGTAAAGGATACACTTCCGCCAGGTGTGTTCACGGATTTAATTGCAGAAGGAATCTTAACAGGTATTGGCGGTATTGCCATGTTTATTCCGCAGATTGCTTTCTTGTTCTTGTTTATATCTCTTTTAGAGGAAACCGGCTATATGAGCCGTGTGGTCTTCTTAATGGACCGCCTAATGCGTCCTTTTGGTCTAAGCGGTAAAAGTGTTGTGCCCTTAATATCTGGAACAGCATGTGCCATACCTGCCGTAATGGCCACCCGAACCATTGAAAATTGGAAAGAAAGGTTAATAACCATTCTTGTTACACCTTTTACAACTTGTTCGGCACGGTTGCCTATTTACATTATTATTATAGCCCTTGTAATACCGGAAGGTAGTTTTCTTGGGCTGGGTTATAAAGCGCTTACCTTAATGTTGTTGTATTTACTTGGTTTTGGCGCCGCAATATTTTCAGCTTTGATACTGAACAAAATATTAAAAATTAAAGGCAGGTCTTTCTTTGTCGTCGAAATGCCAAATTACAAATTACCCTTACCTAAGAATGTTGCTTACACGGTATGGGAAAAGACCAAAAGTTTTGTTTTGGGAGCAGGAAAAATTATCTTGGCCATTTCCGTAGTACTATGGTTTTTGGGCTCCAATGGTTATGCAGACGATTTTAAGAATGCCGATGAAATTGTTGCTAACCGCGTTCAAAACGAGGGATTTTCAGACTTTAACCAAACCAGTATCGTAAGTGCATTAGGCGCTTATGAATTGGCTTTAAAAGATAGTATCAGCACCAATGCATACCGTATGGATGCCTCTGCCCTATCTGATTCTTTAGCACAAAAACAAACCTATCTTGAGCAAAAAGCCCTGCATCAAGAAATCTCCAGTTATAAGTTAGAAAATTCCTATATGGGCTACATGGGTAAGGCCATAGAGCCTATTGTACACCCATTGGGTTACGATTGGAAAATTGGTATTGCAGTTCTTACATCATTTGCGGCACGTGAGGTATTCGTGGGCACATTAGCCACAATATATAGCGTTGGTAACGATGAAGAGCAAACCATTCAAAATAGAATGGCCGCAGAAATAAACCCTAAGACAAAAAAGCCACTGTTTAATCTGGCATCTGGAGTCTCTCTTTTACTCTTTTATGCGTTTGCCATGCAATGTATGAGTACATTGGCAGTAGTAAAACGAGAAACAAATACTTGGAAATGGCCTGCCGCACAACTAGTTTTTATGAGCGCTTTTGCGTATATTGTTGCCTTGGTAGCATATCAAATACTAAAATAAAATGAGCATACTTCAACCCATATTGGTTTATATAGTTTTAGCAATCTCAGTTGGCTATTTAGTGAAGAAATTCTTTTTGCCAAAAACAATGTTCGCCCACAAGAAAGAGAACACCAAAGCTTGCGGACAAGATGGTTGTGGTTGTCACTAATTTTAGAATCAACTTGCTTGTAAAGTTTGTCTTCAAACTAAAACATATTTAAATTCAGCACTCCTGTCTTCCTCCTTTTGTAGGTTAATTCGTTAATAAAAGGATAAATCGGTATTAAATAAATCAAAAAAATCGTGCTTACTTCAATTGCTATCGCTTTTTTTGAAAAGCCATTAGCCATGAATATGCCAAAATCCTTCGCTTATCTGTCCGTTTTCTTCCTTCTTTTCACCACAACACAACATGCCCAAAGCTTAAGTTCTATCATTGTAGACTCCGTTTCAAAAAAACCTGTGCCCTACGCCACCGTGCAGCTGAATAACAGGGGTATGATTACAAACGAAGAAGGTAAATTTAAATTTCTTTTATCGGACGCAATAGAGGCTACTGATTCACTTTTCATTTCTTGTATTGGGTACGAATCTATAGGAAGACCTATTGCAGAGTTTACTGATAGCCTTATCACCCTGAGACCAAAAGCCATAGCGCTTCAAGAGGTTATTGTTTCTAACAAAAATTATACTCCAGAAGAAATTGTTGAGCTTGTTGAAGAAAACCTGGAAAAAAACTACATTACCGAGTTTTCTAAAAAACGACTTTTTTTAAGGGAAACCTACCAAAGCAATATTATAAAGACCGATTACGAAATCAAGAAATCTACGATTGATGCTTTTAATAAGAATTTCTTGGACAGTGTAATTCAGACCATTCCTAAAAACAATATTTATTATACTGAAATGTTAGGCGACCTCTATGGTGCCGACGATGCGGATGAGCAAAAGTTAGACCTCATAAAAGCCTCTGAACTGTATGACAAAAGCAAGGAACTTGATGTAGAAATCTTAGAAGAAAAATTCAATAAAATTGCCAAAGAAAATATTAAAACTGACTCCTACTTTAAGGTAAAGTCAGGCCTTTTCGGCACTAAGGTAGACGCCGAGGACATGAGTGATATCTTTAAGGAAGAGGTAGATTCTACAGATGCCGCAGCATTAAATGAACACCTTGAGCAAGAGAAGAAAAAGAAAGAAGAAAGGCGCGAATTTTTTCTAGAATACAAACGAAAAACACTGGGCAACCTTTTTGAGAACCTACCCATTTTTGATGACACCGATTACAATGTTATATTTAAACCGGGACGCTATGAACTAACTCTGGAAAACCACACCTATTTGGGTGACCAAGCTGTGTATGTCATCCGCTTTGTACCAGATGGCTCTCCTGAATATGGGGGAATGCTGTACATAAACTCCGATGATTTTGCTTTAATACGAATGGATTTTGAGAATACGGAATCCCTTCGTGATTTTAAACTGTTAGGTGTTTCCGTGAATGAATATTTAGCAAAGGGAAGCATTCTTTTTGATAAAGGTGCGGATCAAAAATACCATCTACGATACTATAATATAATTAAAGGTATTCGCGGAGGCTTTAAAAGGCCATTGACTATTATTGAAAAGAACAAACATGTTAAAGGAAGACGTAAGCAAAACGAACTAGCTTTAAAAGTAGATGCTGCTTTTGGAAATATTAATCAATATGAGCTTATTGTTTTTGATGAAGACCCTATCAATTCAGGTCAATTTGAAGCATTTAAGGAAAAAACAGGGGTTCTTCCCACTTATATGCCAGATTACGACCCCAATTTCTGGAAGGGACATGACATTATAGAACCCAACCAAGCCATAAAGGAGTTTACTTCAGTAACACAATCAGAAAACTAAACGAGGTTACGGACAAAGCTGTATAGCAATAGTCCCCAACCACATACTAAGAGTAACCCGCCAAGTGGTGTTATAGGTCCTAGAAATCGTAATTTTTTTCCTTTTGCAGAGCTAATAACCAAAGCATAGATACTGAAAGAGAACAAGAACGTACCAATAGCAAAACAATAGACCATATACTGCTGAAAGGCCACATCCATATTAAAATTAAAACCTATAAGCAGCAATATAATAGCGTGGTACATCTGGTATTTAACACCAGTTTCAAAACTCTTAAGCTGCTCTTCAGAAAGCAACTTCTTTAAAGCATGGGCTCCAAAAGCACCGAATATTACCGCTAAAAGACCATATAATGCACCAACTATTTGAGCCAAAAGAACCATAAATAAATTTTGAAGCGAAGATAGGCGTTGCCGATTCCAAAACAAAGAGCCAATCGACTATCGATTGGCTCTTCTTATATAAAATTCTAAAAAATCTTATCCTTTTTCATTGTAGAAAAACTGCTCTTTTACAATTTTGCCGTCTTGCACTTCATATACAGCTATCTCAGAAGTTTTTGAACGTTGCCCAGATGGTTTATGAGTCGTATCCATGGTAAACTTTACAGAAAACCAATTATCTGCTACAACAGGGTCTGAGGCCTTACTACTATGAACCTCAAAATTCTCCTGCCACCATTCTCCTTTTTTCTTTATACCTTCAAAACCTTCAACATAAGCACCTTCGGCCTTACCGTCATTTTCAATGCTCACAATTTTATCGCTATACAATTCCTGATAAGGTTTTTCAAAATCTCCGGCATTACACCATGCTACCAATTTAGAGGCAATTTCATCTGTTTCCATGATTGTTTGTTTTATGATTATCTCAACAAAATACAACACATTCCCCTGATTAACAAAGAACTGAAAATTATTTAAAATGAAATTAATATAACGGAGTGAAGAAAATACTTGTAGAATATAAAACCTATTTCCTTAGTTTGGCTCTATCACTAATTTGCTCGAAAGTAAATCGAACAACTGTTGAGTCTCTGTAGAATCTTTAAGATTGATGAAAAGTTTTAGTGAATCGTGATGAACAATTTTTATTTTTTGATTCTCTAAATTATCAACGTAAACATATACTTTATTTTCCGTAAGTGAATCTTTAAACTCCCTGAAAATTCCTTTTTCCTTTTCCATTGCAGAAAAACCATTAAGACGTACCATACCGGGAATTTTCGGAATTAACTCTACACTATCCAAAGCTGAAAAGGGAATTTCCTGTAAATAAAAACCAGATAAAACTCTAAAACCAGAAGCATCTGTTTTTGTCCAATTTTTAAAATGAAGAACAAAGGCGAACAAACAAATAATTACCGTTATTACGCCCAAAACATTCCATAATACATGACCCTTTTTCTGCATATCAATAGTAATTTTTCATTTTGAATATTGGTAAGCATTCTACACCAGTACCAATTACTCTATGAACGCACAAAAGTGGCGAAAATTTCCGATGGTGGTTAAAATTTTATTGACAACATCATTTATAACTTGCTAAGACCTCATTATATACCTAATTTAGGTATCAGTTTACGGACAGTCCCCATAAAAAAGTCCTTGAGCTATTAACCCCCATTCATATTTCAATTTTATGACCAAGAATACCAAAGAAGACAAAAGACTAAAAGACCATTATAGTAAAGAAAAAGATTGGCTTAAGTGGGGACCATACCTAAGCGAACGACAATGGGGAACGGTACGGGAAGATTACAGTGCTAACGGAGATGCATGGAACTACCTACCACATGACCATGCCAGAAGTAGAACCTACCGTTGGGGAGAAGATGGTATTGCAGGTATTTCCGATCGCTATTGCAATATCTGTTTTTCTGTGGCTCTTTGGAACGGCAAAGATCCTATTTTAAAGGAACGTTTATTTGGATTAACCGGCCCGCAAGGAAATCATGGCGAAGACGTAAAAGAACTCTATTACTATTTAGAGAATACGCCTTCGCATTCCTATATGAAACACCTTTATAAATATCCTCAAAATGAGTTTCCTTATAATCAATTGGTAGAAGAAAACCGCAATAGAGGAAAACACGATACGGAGTTTGAACTGCTAGATACTGGCATTTTTGACAACAACGAGTATTTTGATGTTCATACGGAATACGCAAAAGCCGAAGGAGAGGATATTTTAGTAAAAATCTCTGTCAGTAACCGCGGCCCAAAAGAAGCAATGGCGGTTGTTTTACCTACCATATGGATTCGAAATTTTTGGAGTTTCACCGGAATGGAGGAGAAGCCCATAATTAAGAAAAAAGGCAGTAAAAAAGCACCACATGTTACTGTAGACCATAGTTATGTTGGCAAATATAACCTGTATTTTGACGAGCCTTCTAGAGTACTATTTACTGAAAACGAAACCAATGCGGAACGGGTTTTTAACGGAACCAATGAGCATCCGTTTAAAAAAGATTTATTCCATGACGCCGTTATAGAAAATGATTTTTCTTTAGCTGAAAAAAATAAGGAGGGTACCAAGTGTGCTCCTATGTACGAATTGAACTTAGCTCCTGGTGAAACTAAGGTTATTAAATTAAGGCTCTCTAACCAAGATATTGACTCCCCTATTGATGATACTTTTGAGGCTGTTTTTGAAGAAAGAATTAAAGAATCACGCTCTTTCTTAGAATCCATAACTGAAAACTCGTCAGAAGAAGAAAGAGAAATACAGAAACAAGCTTTTGCAGGCCTACTCTGGACCAAACAATACTACAACTACGAAGTAGAACAATGGATTAAAGGAGACCCTGGCACTAACCCGCCGCATGAACGAAAACATGGCCGTAACAGCACATGGCAGACCTTTAGAAACCATGATATTCTCTCTATGCCCGATGCATGGGAATATCCTTGGTTTGCAGCTTGGGATTCTGCTTTTCATTGCGTTACCTTCTCTATGCTTGACCACGAGTTTGCAAAAAAACAACTTCTGCTCTTCACCAAAGAATGGTACATGGCCGCAAATGGTCAAATTCCTGCCTATGAATGGAATTTTAGTGACGTAAACCCTCCTGTCCAGGCATGGGCTGCCATTCAGATTTACCAGATGGAACTGCGTAAAACAGGTAAAGGAGACCTAAGTTTCTTAAAACGTATGTTCAATAAACTGGCCTTGAACTTCACTTGGTGGGTGAACAGAGAAGATAGCTTAAACAACAACGTCTTTGAAGGCGGATTTCTTGGCTTGGATAATATTGGAGTATTTGATCGTAGTAACGACATACCTGGTGGTGGTGTTCTAGAACAAGTAGATGGCACCTCTTGGATGGCACTTTACTGTTTAAATATGCTTGAAATTGCCCTTGAAATTTCACTGCACGACGATACCTTTGAAGATATGGCCCTTAAATATTTTGGGCACTTTGTATTTATAGCTGAGGCCTTAAATAAAATTACCGAAGAATCCATGAGCTCCTGGGATGAAAAAGAAGGGTTTTTCTACGATACCTTAATCCTTCCTGACGGCAAAAAAATACCAATTAAAGTCCGATCGATTTCCGGCCTGTTATCTATGGCTGCTGTTTTGAATATTAGAAAAGAATGTTTGGCAAAATTACCACGCTTTAAAGCTAGTATGGACTGGTACCGTACATACCGAGTAGAAAAACAGAAATATCAAGTTGTAGAAGAGTATGATCCTAACAAAGACGTATTGTTGTCTTTGGTTCCTAGAAAACGATTAGATATATTAATACATAGCATATTAGACGAATCAGAATTTTTGGCCGATTACGGTATTCGATCATTATCAAAAGCACATGAAACCAAATATCAAATAGAAATAAACGGTTCTATATATGGTATAAACTATGAACCTGCAGAATCGTCAACTGACCTATTTGGTGGAAACTCCAACTGGCGTGGACCTATTTGGATGCCAATGAACTATCTTTTTATAAGTTCCCTAAAAGAATATCATAACTATTATGGTGATGATTTAAAATTCGCTTATCCATCCGGAAGCGATAACCAACTGAACCTAAAAGAAATAGGATTTGAAATAAGTAAAAGACTGATTGGTATTTTCAAAAAAGATGAAAATGGAAACCGTCCTGTAAATGAGTTAGATAAAGAGAAATATACCGATGAGCATTTTAAAGACTTAATTCTGTTCTACGAATATTTTGATGGGAATAACGGCCGCGGTGTAGGTGCTTCACACCAAACTGGGTGGACTGCTTTGGTTGCAAATCTTATTGAAGAAATCAATAGATAAGACTAAGACAACAAACTGTATTAGCAAAAAGTGGGAATTACACCATAGTAGGTGTTAGTACTATAGGACTCTTAATGGTGAAGGTAAATGTAGCACCTTCACCAAGTTGGGAGAGAACGCTAATATTTCCACCTAAACCTTCAACTACCTTTTTTACTGTAGCCAGACCAATTCCTGTTCCTTTTTCTCCATAACGATCTTGTTCAGAGATCACCTCAAATATCTTGAAGATTTTCTCTTGATCATCTTTATGAATACCTGGTCCGTTATCTTTTACTAAAAACTCATAAAAAGCATCCTGCTCTCTTATCTCTAATTCTATTTCAATGTTAGGCTTATCGTTATATTTAATGGCGTTGGCGATTAAGTTAATTAAGATTTGTTCAACCGCCACCTTGTTCGCATAAATAGACTCTAAATTACTTTTTACCTTAATGGTGCACTCCTTCTGGCCACCAAACAGTTCATTAATGGTCCTTTGTAAATCAGTCAGAAGTATGGTAGTTTTATCGTCTATGTTAAACTGACCAGATTTACTATAATTAAGTAAGCCGGTAATAAGCTTTTTCAAAGTTTCTGAAGAACTCTTAATAAATTCAATAATTTGCTTTCCTTCATCATCGATTTTGGGTGCATAAAAATCTTGCAAGCAATTAGACAATGTAATAATATTATTTAACGGCGATTTTAAATCATGGGCAGCAACAGCAGCAAAATTATCTAGTTCGCGATTGGCAAGTTTAAGATCTTCATTTGCCTTTTCCAACTCCATTTTTTTCTTTCTAAGATCCAACAAGTTCATTACTTGATCAGAAAGTATCTTTAAAGCGCTAAGTTGACTTTCAGAAAGTTTTTTAGGCTCATGGTCAATGACGCATAGTGTTCCCAAAGGCAAACCGTTAGCTCCATTAAGAGTTACACCTGCATAAAAAACTACATTGGGATCACCTACTACTATGGGGTTATCATGAAACCGTTCATCAACTCTGGCATCTTCAACTACAAATAAATTATTTGTTTCATGAATGGTATGCCCACAAAAAGAATATTTTCTTTCTGTCTCGCTGGTATCAAGACCATGGTGTGCTTTAAACCATTGTCTATCCTTATCTAATAGTGTTATAACAGAAATTGGTGTACCACATATCTCAGAAGCCAGTAAGACCAAATTCTCATAATCTTCCTCTAACTCTGTATCCAGAATAGCATATGATTCTAAGAGTGCTAGTCGTTCTGCTTCACGTTCATGGTTTTTGGGGGCTATCATAAATGTAAGTTTTCACGGACTAGATTTATCGAAAAAACGCTAATCCTTAAATAAAACGGAATTCTTCTGTTTATCTTGTGTCTGATAAAGTTAAAAAAATAAACGTAAACTTATTCTTACATTTAACATAATTAACCAAACCGAACGGTACAATGAACAGCTACTTTTGAAACCAGATTCATCTTGAACCTATCCCAAACCAACATCTAGCGTCATCATTACAATAAAGCCGCCAATAAAGCCCATAGTAGCAATATCAGTATACTTGTCTTGTTGAGTTTCCGGTATTACTTCTTCTACAACAACAAAAATCATGGCTCCTGCAGCAAAAGATAAAGCGTAAGGTAAAATTGGTTGAAAAGTCATAACGGCCCAAGCACCTAAAACTGCCGCAATAGGTTCAACCAGAGCAGAAGCTTGTCCATACATAAAGCTTTTTGTTCTACTGAGCCCCTGTCTTCTTAACGGCATTGCAACAGCAAAACCCTCTGGAAAATTTTGTAAACCAATACCCAAAGCCAAAGCTACGGCACCACCTATGCTGGCTCCTTCAAAACCTGCGGCAACACCTCCAAAAAGTACACCTACAGCCAGACCTTCGGGAATATTATGAAGTGTTATAGCCAAGGTCAATAATGTGGTTCGATGCCACGGCGTTTTAATACCTTCCTTTTCAGTTTCTTTAAAATTAATATGCAAATGCGGGAGTATCTTATCCAACCCAAATATAAAGAGCGAACCTAGAAGAAATCCAACAGCGGCGGGAATCACTTTCACGAATCCATCACCAGGGCTCATTTCTATCCCTGGGGCCAAAAGACTCCAAAAACTGGCCGCTACCATAACACCCCCAGTAAAACCCAGCATACCATCTAAAAGTGCGCGGTTCATACCTTTAAATAAAAATACCAAAGCTGCGCCTGCAGCAGTTAAACCCCAAGTAAATAGCGTAGCGTAAAATGCTGCTAAAACCGGGTCTATAGATTCAAAATAATCAATTACCTCTTGCATATTATTCCGTTATTTTAAGATATAAATTTGCCGCAATTTGATCAGAGATACGAATATCCTTCCCCTTCACCTGAATATGCAACGATCCATCAAACTCTTCCTTTTCCAATACTAAAATCGTGTCCCCTAAAGCAATTCTATTTTTATCCAGAAATTTAAGAAATGGAGCGGACGAATCTTTGACACCAACACAGGTGCCACTTGTACCTACCGGTACTTCGTTCAAAAGCTTTTTTACAGCCTTTTTAAATTCCCCATTTTTTGACGGAATAGGATCCCCATGGGGATCTACTTGCGGAAAACCAAGAAGCTTATCTAAGCTATCCGTTAATTTTTCACTCTTAATGTGCTCCAATTGCTCGGCAACCTCATGTACCTCGTCCCAAGCAAAGTTTAATTTTTCAACTAAAAAAACTTCCCACAATCTATGCTTTCTAACAAGAGTCAAGGCCACTTTTAGACCATGTTCCGTGAGACAGACCCCTTTATATTTTCTGTAGTTAGCAACGCCCTTCTCCGAAAGTTTCTTCATCATATCTGTTACGGAAGAAGGTTTTGTCTTCATTTGCTCCGCAACCTCATTGGTTGAAACAATATTGTTCTCTCCCTTTCCTAGGTGATAAATAGCTTTTATATAATCTTCTTCTGATAGTGTCATAAAATTTCAATCATACAAAAATACATTTTTATATCTAAAAACAAATATTTAGCTTTGTCTAAATATTTGTTTATACTGATGAAAATCAAATTAAAATCGAATCTATATTTATTATGTATTCTACTAACAGGTTTAGTAAATGCTCAAAATAGTAGCATTACTGGAATTATTACAGATGACCAAGGAACGGTTCCGTTTGCAAATATTTATTTAAAAGGCACTAAACTTGGGACTTCATCCTCAGAAGATGGCACGTATAATTTGAAGGATATACCCGCCGGAACATATAAACTAAAAGTTTCAGTCATAGGATATCAAGATTTCTCTACAAAAATCACTTTGGAATCAAATGAAAATAAAACGCTCGATATTAAGATAAACCCTGCTTCTGAGCAATTAGAAGAAATGGTTGTCACCGGAACACTAAAAGCAGTTAGCAGATCTGAAAGTCCTGTTCCCGTAGAAGTTTACAGCCCCACATTTCTTAAGAAAAATCCAACTGCTAGTATTTTTGAAGCATTACAAAATGTAAATGGTGTACGACCACAAATTAACTGTAATGTCTGTAATACCGGTGATATTCATATTAATGGACTTGAAGGCCCTTATACACTAGTACTTATTGATGGAATGCCCATTGTTAGTGGGTTAGGTACAGTATATGGCCTTTCCGGAATACCAAATTCTTTAATTGAACAGATAGAAATTGTAAAAGGACCAGCCTCTAGTCTTTATGGTAGCGAAGCTGTTGGCGGACTCATAAACATAATTACAAAAAACACCTCTGACGCACCTACTTTTTTTGCGGATACCTTCGTAACCGGTTGGGGAGAAGTAAATCTTGATGTAGGCACAAAAGCCAGTATTGGCAAAAAAACAGATGTGTTATTGGGCATTAACTATTTTAATTACTCAAACCCTATTGATAACAACGGTGATAATTTCACAGACCTAACCTTACAAGACCGTATTTCGATTTTTCAGAAATGGAACTTTGAACGTAACGAAAATCGGATTTTCTCCCTTGCGGGCCGCTTTTTCTACGAAGACCGTTGGGGCGGAGAGATGCAATGGACACCAGAATTTAGAGGAGGAGATGAGATTTACGGAGAAAGTATATATACCCGTAGATGGGAAGTTTTAGGAAAGTACCAGTTACCTATTAAAGAAAAAGTGCTTTTTTCATTTTCCTATAATGACCATAGCCAAAACTCAGTTTATGGAAACGTACCCTATTTGGCCGATCAACGTATTGGATTTGGGCAATTCACATGGGATAAAACTCTAGACAAACATGATATTCTGGTGGGAACTGCTTTGAGGTATAATTATTACGATGATAATACTACCGCAACCGTAGCTGCGGATGAAGTGGTTATACCCAGCTTGTTCGTACAAGATGAAATATCATTTACAGAGCAACACTCCCTTTTACTGGGCATGCGCTACGATTATGATAAAAGACACGGCAGTATTTACACTCCAAGAATGGCATACAGGTACAAGATAACAGATAACGATATTTTACGACTTAATGCCGGTACAGGTTTTAGGGTTGTTAATCTGTTTACTGAAGAACACGCCGCCCTAACTGGTGCCCGAGAAGTTGTGGTTACAGAAGAGCTTAACCCAGAGAAATCGTTAAACATCAATTTAAATTACCTAAAAAAGATATATGCGGACAATGGTACTTTTGTTAGTATAGATGCTTCTCTTTTTTACACTCATTTTAGTAATGCCATCTTGCCGGATTACGATACGGACCCAAATAAAATTATCTATGACAACCTAAATGGCAAATCGGTTTCAAAAGGAGCAAGTGCCAATGTTGACTTTTCATTTCCAAGCGGATTAAAACTTTTGGTAGGTGCTACATATCAAGATGTGAGTCAAACGGAGGATGGCATCACCCAACGGCAAATACTCACCGAGAGTTATTCTGGAACATGGAGTGCCTCTTACGAATTTAAAAGACTTAATTTATCAGTAGACTATTCCGGAAACCTTTATGGACCCATGCGCTTACCACTTCTGGGCGATTTAGACCCCCGTAGCGAGTATTCGCCTACATGGAGTATTCAAAATATACAATTCACCTATAAAGGACTTGAAAATTTTGAGTTCTATGGAGGTATAAAAAACCTTTTGGATTGGACGCCTAACCGTGGAAACCCTTTTATCATTGCCCGTGCGAACGACCCGTTTGATAACAATGTAACCTTTGAGGACCAAAGTGGCAATAAGTATGTTGGTGCACAAAATATACCTGAATCTGCTTCTGGTATTTCCGCTGTAGCTACAGCAAACAACCCAAACGCGTTAACTTTTGACCCATCTTATGTATATGGACCCAACCAAGGTATTCGTGGTTTCTTTGGTTTACGCTATCGCATTAATTAAAAATTGAATGAGCTTGAATAGAATCGCTATTTTTGAGAAAGTAACTACTCTAAAATAAGTCTTGGAAAAAGAAACAAATTTTGACTACATCATTATAGGCGCGGGCGCAGCTGGTCTAATGCTCGCTAGTGCCATGGTCAAAGATGACTTTTTCTTAAACAAGTCTATTTTGTTGTTAGATAAGGATGCTAAAATAGCTAACGATAGAACTTGGTGTTTTTGGGAAAAAGGCGAAGGAGAGTTTAAATCTATCGTTTCTAAAACATGGAACAACATTTACTTTGGAAGCACAGAATTCTCACAAGACTATGCGATTGCCCCGTACCAATACAAAATGGTCTATGGAGCTGATTTCTACAGGGCTTATTTTGATAGACTAAAAGACAAACCAAATATTTCTTTTAGGCAAGAACAGGTCACAAGCGTAATAGATGAAGGTTCTATAGTAATTATTACCACAGACTATTCCAGTTATTCCGCGTCAAAAGTCTTTACAAGTAGTTTTGATTACAAAATGGCAACCCATCAAAAAAAATATCCTGTACTACAACAGCATTTTTTAGGGTGGACCATAAAAACGGAAAAACCTATTTTTAATCCTGATCAAGCCACTTATATGGATTTTTCCATTCCACAGAAAGGAAATATCCGTTTTATGTATATCCTTCCATTTTCTAAAAACGAAGCTTTAGTGGAATACACCCTATTTTCCGAAAATCGTTTACAAAAAGAAGAATATGAAGAAGCTTTGGTCCGTTATTTAGAAAATAATTTGGACTGTGGCACTTACGAAATCACCGAAACGGAACGGGGCAGCATACCGATGACCGCTTATAATTTCAGAGAACACCATACAAAAAACATACGTTATATAGGTACTGCTGGCGGATGGGCAAAACCCAGTACAGGTTATACCTTTATGAGTACTGCCAAGAAAGTTCCGGTGTTAATTGAATTCATTAAGACAGGAAAACCTCTAAACAAGTTGAGTTTTAAGAATAGGTATGGGTTCTACGATTTATTATTTCTAGATGTACTAGCCAAGCACAATGACCAGGGACATAAAATATTTGAATCGCTCTTTAAAAGCTGCCCGCCACAATTAATATTTAAATTTCTAGATGAGGACACTACCCTCTTGGAAGATTTCAAATTTATATCTGCTTGTCCTACAAAACCCTTTGTAAAGGCATTGTTAAGAAGAATTTAAGCAATAAGATTCGCCTCACCTTATTTTCAAATTCATAATTAATATACTTCAATATTATTTATTTAACAAAAAATTATAATTTTAATTATAATTAACTATTTTTAACTCAATTTAACTCACTAAACAATAATTTATGAATTACGAACCCTTTTTTAGGAGGAAGGGCGGCTTGCTCAAACTTTGCCGTTTCTTAACACTATTTTTATTTCTTGGAGGAATTTCACTTCCGTCTATTTACGCACAAGAAATTTCTGTTTCCGGTACAATTACCTCCGCATCGGATGGACTTCCACTTCCTGGTGTTTCTGTCCTTGACACTGAAGACCCATCAACGGGCGTTGTCGCTGATTTTGATGGAAATTTTACTATCTCTTTAAAAAATGGCAATACTAGCCTAAGATTTTCTTACATCGGCTTTAAGCCACTTATTACTCCAGTAAATGGTCAAAAAACCCTTAATGTAGCAATGGAAGAAGATGTTGCTAATCTAGATGAAGTTGTAGTCGTTGGTTACGGCACGCAAAAAAAGGCAACGGTAACGGGTGCTGTAACAGCAGTACAAGGAGCAATATTAGAGAGCTCTCCTGCAATAAGTGTATCTAACTCCTTGGCGGGTCGTCTACCAGGTGTAGTTATTATACAGACTAGTGGTGAGCCTGGTAATGATGAGTCTAGTATTAACATTCGAGGCCAAAACACTTTAGGTAACAATCAACCTTTAATAGTTATTGATGGTATTCCTGACAGAGATGGTGGTGTGGGTAGATTAAACCCAGATGATATTGCAAACATTTCGGTACTTAAAGATGCTTCTGCAGCCATATATGGTGCAAGAGCTGCGAATGGTGCATTAATAGTTACTACGAAACAAGGTAAAGCGGGTAAAACAACAGTAACCTATAAGGCAGATTTTGGTTTAGCAAGACCTACGAGCGTTCCTAACATGGCAAATGCTTCTGAGTATTTGACAATTATGAACGAATTATCAATTTTTAATAGTAACATTCCTGTTGATCAATGGGATGCTGCTTGGGCCAATATGCAGTCTCAAGGCAACTATACGATTCCGGGTACCGATGAAACGGTTAATGCTGCATTTAGCCCTGAAACCGTTAGAGGCCATAGAGAAGGTCTTGACCCTTGGCTTTATCCGGACACCGATTGGTTTGATTCTACTTTCAAGAATTATGCTGAGCAAAGTCGCCATAATCTTTCGGTTAGCGGCGGTAGTGAAGCCGCTAGGTTTTATACTTCTATAGGTTACACTGATCAAGATGCTATCTATAAAAATTCAGCGAATAGGTATCAGCAGTACAATTTTCGTATCAATACGGATATTGAAGTAAATGAGTACATAAAAACAAAACTTGGTTTTTCTTATCGTAAAGAAGACAGGACTTTTCCAACTCAAGGAGCGGGTGCTATTTTCCGAATGCTTATGCGTGGTAGACCAAATGAAACTGCCGTATGGCCAAATGGACTTCCAGGTCCGGATATTGAAAATGGACAGCAGCCTGTAGTTGTTACAACAAATGCAACAGGTTACGATAAACGCCCAACAGATTACCTTCAATTAACTGCGTCGGTAGACATAACTAATCCATGGGTAAAAGGTCTGAAGATGACTTTGCTAACAGGTGTAGACCAAAGCCAACAACGTCAGAAACTATGGGAAACTCCTTGGACCCTCTATTCTCTAGATAGAGACAATTACGTTGCTACGGGAAATCCAGTTTTAACAGGAGCTATTAAATCAAACTTCACAGACCCAAGATTAACTCAATTTTCAGCCAATAATCTTAATGTAAATTTAACGGGGCTTATTACTTATGATACAACTTTTGGAGATGATCACGCACTGGGGTTATTGGCCGGCGTAACAAGAGAATCTTTCCAAGGAGAGTTCTTCTCTGCATTTAGAAGAAATTACCTCTCTCCTGCAGTCGATCAGTTGTTTGCCGGTGGATCTGACCAACAAAATACCAATGGTAGTGGTTTCAATAGAACCAGACTAGGGTACTATGGTAGATTTCAATATGATTACAAAGAAAAGTATTTGGCTGAAATCATTTGGAGATATGATGGTTCTTATATCTTTCCAGGCGCAGACCGTTTTGGATTTTTCCCAGGTGTACTTGCAGGATGGAACATTTCCAAAGAAGATTGGTTTAATGTAAAAGCAATTGATTTCCTAAAACTGAGAGCTTCTTATGGACAGATGGGTAATGACCAAGTTTTCTTTAATGATGAATTACAAGAATATGCCTTTTTGAATACATACGGGTTTGGAGAGTATCCAATAGATGGAAATGTTGTAACTACCTTACAAGAAACAGTTTTACCCAATTCTAGCTTTACTTGGGAGAAAGCAAATAACCTGAATGTAGGTCTTGACGGAATTATTATTGACGGAAGTCTAAGC
Organism: Zobellia nedashkovskayae; assembly: GCF_015330125.1. Taxonomy (NCBI): domain Bacteria; kingdom Pseudomonadati; phylum Bacteroidota; class Flavobacteriia; order Flavobacteriales; family Flavobacteriaceae; genus Zobellia; species Zobellia nedashkovskayae. The sequence goes on from NZ_JADDXR010000002.1 coordinate 1,141,737, forward strand.
TTCACATTAGAATATTTCCTAAACAAGAGAGATCAAATTTTAATTCAAGAAACTGGGTCTACACCAGGCTCATCAGGTATATCAACCCTTCTACCTCCTGTAAATGCAGGAAAAGTAAGTAACGAAGGTTTTGAATTTTCATTTAACTATTACGGCGGGAACGAAGATGGCTTCAAGTATGAAATAGGATTCAATGGAGGCTACGCCAAAAACACTGTAGACTTTTTGGATGAAGTTCCAGGAATTCCTGACTACCAAAAAATGGAAGGCAAGCCTATTGGTTCATTCTTAGTCTATGAGTCTGATGGGGTATTCAAAGATTTATCTGATATTTCTAGTAATACACTAGATTATAGTGCCGTGAAAGGTGATTTGGAACCAGGTGATATGAAGTTTAAAGATGTTAACGGAGATGGTGCCATTAATGATTTAGACCAAGTAAGATTGGACGAGAGTTTATTTCCTAATTTCAACTACGGTGTTACCCTTAATGCTTCATATAAGAACTGGGACCTTTCCGTTCTTTTTCAAGGTGCCACTGGAGCAAAACTTCCTATTCAGACGGAATCCGGTGATATCGGAAACTACTTGAAGTACAGTTATGATAACAGATGGAGTATTGACAACCCAAGCAGCGAACACCCAAGATTAGCAAGTAGAGGTGACACCTACTATTCTGGAGGCGCTTATGGCAACAATACATATAACTTGTATGATAAAGATTATTTAAGGTTGAAAAATGTTCAACTGGCATATGATTTTCCAAGTAAATTGGTTGAACCCTTCGGTCTTTCAAAATTTAGAGTTTACGTAAGCGGGTTGAATTTAGTTACGTGGGCTAAACAAGATATTTATGACCCTGAGTCAACGGTAACGAATGGACAGTTTTATCCTCAGCAATCCGTATTTAACACAGGGTTTAGTTTAACATTTTAATAAAAAGTCATGAAAAAAGAAAGATTATTAATTTTAGGACTATTGGTGGTTGCTATGCTACCAATTTCCTGTAAAGAGGATTTTCTAGATACCCAACCCTTAGACAAAATCTCGGCTGATGCCACATGGTCTGACGGAGCGCTTTCTGAAGCATTCGTATTCAATGTATATGCATCATTGGGCTATGGTGGGTTTGAGGAAGAAAGTCTAGCCTCTCTTACAGATGAAGCTATGTTTACTCACTCTGGACGAGGTATAAACGTTATAAATGAGGGGACGCTATCTGCTGCAACTACCGGAAACGTTAACATAATTCCACAGTGGAACGAACTCTTCTCGGCAGTTAGAAAAGCTAATATCGCTCTACAGCAATTACCAGAATCAACTTTTGATAATGCAGATCTTAAAGATCGCTTAATGGGTGAATCTTATTTTTTAAGAGCATATTACTACCATCAACTAATGCGTTATTATGGTAGCGCACCACTTATTGACAAGCCTTATGATCTTAATGAAGATTATTCTATTGCTCGAGGTACTTATGCTGAAAACGTAGATTTTGTACTTAATGATATAGAAATGGCCATAACACTTCTTGACGGTAAAGACCAAACTCGCGGACGAGCTTCCAAACTTAGCGCAATGGGTTTAAAATCTAGAGTTTTGCTTTATGCCGCCAGTGATTTACGTGATGGTCCCACAGCCACTTCTAAATCTTCAGTTATTAGTAGTTACTCTAACTTAGATTTAGTGGCCTACCCATCCGGTGATCGTGATGCAAGATGGACAGCAGCTAGAACTGCATCCAAGGAAATTTTGGATATGACCTCAGGGTACAAATTAAACCTTTCTGCACCCGTATCTGCAGAAGAAGGTTTTCAAAATTACTTGTCTGTTTCAATGGGTGGTGGTAGTGCAATCGGAGATGCCGCAGCTAATGTTGAACTTCTTTTTGAACGTACACACTCACCATTATTTACACAAGAAAGCAACTGGCCTCTAGGAGGCATACACCAAGGTATTAACAATGGGCCTAATGGATATCACAACTGGGCCGGAAACACTCCTATTCAACAGTTGGTAGACGATTACCAAATGATGGATGGGTCTGATTTTGACTGGGAAAACCCTGCTCATGCTGCTGACCCATATGCTAACCGTGACCCTAGACTAAAAGCAACAATACTTTATGATGGTGCTGACTGGAAGCCACGACCTGATGATGTAATCGCAATAGATCCTAATAATCAGATACAAACCGGATCTTATGACGATGGAAAAGGTGAAAAAATTGCAGGGGTAGATACCCGTAGTTCGGCAATTGAAAACTGGAACGGTAGTAGAACCGGGTATTACGTTCGTAAATTTATTGATGCCGATCCTGCAATCGTTGACAACCAATCAAGCGCACAGGTAATTCCATGGCCTTTTATTCGTTATACGGAAATAGTCCTAAATTATGTAGAAGCTTCAATTGCCCTTGGTGACGAAGGTGAAGCTAGAGCTTGGCTAAATAAAATACGCTACAGAGTAGGAATGCCCGAGATAACAGCTTCAGGTGACGAACTAGTAGAAGCATATAGAAACGAGCGTAGAGTAGAACTTGCATACGAAGAACATCGTTATCACGACGCAAGACGCTGGATGATTGCTGGAGAAACCTTAGGACGTGTGATTAAAACCATGAAAGTCGAGGCAACCTTAAAGCCTGGTGCAACGGCTCATGCCCCGTACAAATATGACCCAGCTGTTTATGATTACACATATAATGTGGTAGACAATACGGACAATGAGACCAGAACTTGGGATGATAAGATGTATTTTATGCCTATAAGTAGAGATGAAATTAATCGTAATGATTTATTGACTCAAAACCCTGGGTATTAATCCCACTTAATAATTTTTGTTGAAAATCTATCCGTTACTTAGCGGATAGATTTTTACTTTTATACTATGACCACATCTCTTACCTCATACTTTGAATGGAAATATTTATTGATTGTTTTTTTGGCTCTTAGCTGTAAAAACGAAACGAAGACACCCGAAGCCAATCTAGAAAAAAACAGTAGTGAACTATTTACTCTATTGGCTCCAGAGGAGACAAATATTCATTTTCAAAATGAACTTAATGAAGGTTTAAATGCCAATGTGTTGGTATATGAATATCTTTATAACGGTGGAGGTGTTGCTACGGGAGATTTTAATGGTGATAATCAAATTGATATTTACTTTACTTCCAATATGGGAGAAAACAAGTTCTACATCAACCAAGGTGAAATGACATTTCTTGATGCTACCAAAACGGCAAAAGTAGGTGGCAGACCGGGACCATGGAAAACTGGTGTTTCTGCCGCCGATGTTAACGGCGACGGAAAATTAGACCTTTACCTTTGTTATTCTGGTGCTCTACCGCCACAAAAACGTAGTAATCAACTCTTCATTAACCAAGGTAATGACCAAAACGGTACACCTATATTCGAAGAGCAAGCTAAAAAATACGGTCTTGATAGTGAAGCCTTTAGTAATCAAGGTTTCTTTTTTGATTACGACCATGATAATGATTTGGATATGTTATTGCTCAATCATAATCCAAAATCTCTTCCTGTATTAAATGAACGAAGTTCTAAAGAGTTATTAAAAAAAGACGACCTTTTACAAGGGGTCAGACTATACGAACAGAACAATGGTACATTTTCAGATATCACTACTATAGCTGGAATTAGTGGGTCAGCGCTTACCTATGGATTAGGTATAGGCATCAGTGACCTCAATAATGACGGGTGGTCAGACTTTTACGTATCTAACGACTACACTATACCAGACTATTTATATATTAACAATAAAGACGGAACATTTACCAACTCAATAAAAGAACAGATTGGGCATACCAGTCATTTTTCAATGGGTAACGACATTGCTGATATAAATAATGACGGTTGGTCTGATATTTTTACTTTAGATATGCTCCCAGAGAGTAACAACAGACAAAAGCTACTCTTAGCACCGGATAACTATGAAAAATTTGATTTGAACATTCGCAGTGGGTTTCATTACCAATACATGCGTAATATGTTGCAATTAAATAATGGTAATGGTACATATAGCGAAATAGGGCAACTGGCTGGTATATCTAACACAGATTGGAGCTGGGCGGCACTATTTGCGGACTATGATAATGATGGATACAAAGATTTATATGTAACCAATGGTTACTTTAAGGATTACACTAATCTGGACTTTATAAATTACATGGAAGATTATGTAAAATCTAAAGGACGATTAAAGCGAGAAGATGTATTAGAAATAATTCAGCAAATGCCATCTTCTAATTTAACGAACTACTATTTTTCAAATCAACAAGGAAAGACTTTTAGCAACGAAACGGAAAGTAATGGCATGGGGCAACCTTCTAACAGTAATGGTGCCGCCTATGCAGATTTAGATAATGATGGGGACTTAGATTTAATTGTCAATAATATTAATAAACCTGCATTTGTCTATAGAAATGAAGCAAACAAAACCGAATCTAATTATCTTAATATTCAACTTAAAGGGGAAGGCCATAATACTCAAGGAATTGGCTCTAAAATAACTATCTATACAGATGGCAATCAGCAAAATATAGAGCAAATGCCCACTAGAGGGTATTTATCTACCGTTTCCTCTGTTTTACATTTTGGACTTGGTAAGACAAATGAAATTGATTCTCTAAAAATACTTTGGAATACAGGGAAAAGCCAAACTATATTCAATGCCGTAGCTAACCAAACAATAATAGCCAATGAAAAAAATGCAGAACTGATAAATGAAAAAACCCTATCCCAAAAGGTTGTTTTCAAAAAAAAGAGTCAGGTAATAGATTACCTGCACCAAGGCTCTTCAATTAATGATTTTAAAAGACAATCACTACTAATCTCTCAACTTTCCCATACTGGACCGTGCATGATTAATGAAGATATTAATCATGATGGTTTAAAAGATTTTATTATCGGGGGAGGTAAAAATCAAAGTACAGCCCTGTACCTTCAACACAAAAATAACCGTTTTATTCGTCAATCTGTTCCGGACTTTGAAACCGATAAAAAAAGTCATGATACAGATGTAATGATTTTTGATGCCAATGGAGATAACCATCCTGATATTTATATAGCCAGTGGAGGCTATCACGATTACCAACAACATGATGCCTTATTAGAAGACCGGCTTTATCTTGGTAATGGCAAAGGAGATTTTACTAGAAAAAGGAATGCTCTTCCTAAAATCTTTTCAACTACGGGCTCTATAGCGGTAGAAGACGTAAATGGAGATGGTTTTCCTGATATTTTTGGAGGAGGAAGTATAATACCCGGGAAATACCCGGAAACAGCAGACAACTACCTTCTAATTAACGATGGTAACGGAATCTTTAAGAACGAAATAAAGTTCTTGGCTCCCGAAGCAGAACATCTTGGAATGGTTACGGATACAGAGTGGTTCGATGTAAATAATGATGGCAAAAAGGATCTTATAATTGTGGGCAAATGGATGCCTATCTCAATTTTCGTAAATGTAAATGGTAAGTTGGTAAATAAAACTAGTTCTTTAATTAGCCAACCATTAAAAGGCTGGTGGAACACCATAAAAATAGATGATTTCAATTCTGACGGAAAACCAGATATTATTGTAGGCAACATAGGAACTAACACCCAATTTTCAGTTTCTTCGAAGGAACCTGCTGAACTATATTTTAAAGATTTTGATAAAAACGGCTCTATAGACCCTCTGTTTACTTTCTATATTCAGGGTTCCAATTATCCCTATCTTACCCGAGATGAACTTTTGGGTCAATTACCCGGTAAAAGAAATAAATTTAATAGTTATAAAAGCTATGCAGACGCAAACATAAATACTATTTTTTCTGATTATGATTTAAAAGATGCTCAAAAGCTTACAGCAAATGAAATGGAAACATCCTTATTACTATCTAATACAAAAGGTACTTATGACATAGCAAAACTACCTTTGGAAGCTCAATATGCACCAACACATTCTATAGTTGTAAGCGATTTTAATATTGATGGAAACCAAGACCTTCTACTTTTTGGAAATCATAACCATTACAAATTACGTTTGGGAAAATTTGATGCAAATTATGGTGCTCTTTTCTATGGAAATGGAAAAGGTAATTTTAATTACCGAACACAAATTGAATCTGGCCTAAAGGTTAAGGGCCCTGTACAAAGCGCTATTTGGGATAACAACCAATTATATTTAGGAATCTATGGCAGCGAGATACAGACCTACGAACTTGCTAAATAGCATTTGGAATAAAAACTATGAAGAAAGTAATTTTAGCCATTTCTTATGGCCTATCAATAGTAGTAATACTCTTTAACCTTGGTTGTTCAACTTCTAGTGAAAAGCAACTATCAGAACAGGATGTGGCAATTGAATGGGCAGATATGTCACTTTTCATAACACAATACACACCATCAAACTCCCCAACTTTTGCCTCTCGTGGTTTCGCGTATATTGGATTAACAATGTACGAATCTATCGTTAATGGCTATGCTTCAAACATATCTCTAGAAGGTCAGTTAGATGGGCTTACAAACCTTCCTAAGCCAGACCCATCGCTAACTTATGATTGGGTACTTTCATTTAATGCAGCACAGGCAGATATTTTAAGGAGCATTTATGTACAGACTTCTAACGAGAATAAAGTACGTATAGATTCATTAGAAAATGCTATCCATAAGCAGTATTCGAATCTATTGGACAACAAAGAAACTGCTGAGCGATCGGCGGCTTACGGGAAAGCCGTTGCATCTGCTATTTTTGAATGGTCAAAAACGGATGGAGGCCATAGAGGTTATCTAGAAAATTTTGACAAGAAAATGATTCATCCAAACCGTCCGGGATCATGGAAACCTCCTTTATTCGCGCAATCTTTTAGTCACCATCCATTACACCCACATTGGGGCGAGAATAGAACTTTTGACAAAAAAAACCGTTCCTTACCACTACCTCATTTTATACCTTATGACACCTTATCAAATTCTCCTTACTACCAAGAATTTTTGCAGGTCTACGAGAAAGATTTAGCACTTACTAAATTAGAAAAAGAAGCAGCTATATGGTGGGGAGATGATCCTGATGTAACTTTTACACCTCCTGGACACTCCTTTTATATAGCCTCCTTGGCTATCGAACAAAAAAAACCATCTTTCATTAAATGTGCAGAGGTCTATGCAAAAACAAGTATTGCCGTTGCAGATTCTTTTATTAAGTGTTGGGAATGGAAATTTCACTTTTTTTCAGAACGAGCCAATACGTTTATTCCAAAACATATAGATGAAGAATGGGAATCCTTTTGGCCAGACCCGCCTTTTCCTGCATTTCCCTCAGGTCATGCTATCCAAGCTGCTGCGGCTGCCACTGTTCTAGAAGATTCTTTTGGGAAACAATTTCATTTTATAGATAAAGCCCATGAGGGCAGAGAGCGTGATGATGTTCGGGACACTGATTTTGTTCCAAGAGTATTCAATTCATTTTGGGAAGCCGCAGAAGAAACAGCAGACTCAAGATTCTATGGAGGCATTCATACGCCTCAGGATAATAGCGTAGGCTTGGAAGAAGGAATTAAAATAGCCAAAAATATCATTGAATTAGACTGGACAAAAACAGACCCATGAGAAAAAAGTTTTATTCTTTCTTACTTCTTAATTTTATAACCTTCATTTCTTGTTTAGGTCAAACAGCTTTTACGGACATTACTGAAGCAGCTGGAATTAATCATCAATTTCAAGTTTATGAAGGAACATTTGGTGGAGGCGCCACTGTTTTTGATTTTAATAATGACGGTTTTGAAGATGTATTTATAACCAGCGGCACAAAACCAGACGTACTATACTTCAACAACGGAGATGGTACATTTAAAAATATTTATGAGAATTCAGGTTTAGAGGCTAGTAAAAACTATGTTACTCAAGGCGCGGTTAGTGCAGATATAAACCGTGATGGATTTCGCGATCTTTTCATCACAACAATCAATACAACTGACAGTACGAATATTATTCCTAGGGCGGAAAATTTGCTTTTCCTTAATAACGGCAACTCAACTTTTAGAAATGCCACATCAGAATATCAACTAAGTGAATTAAACTCCTTCAGTACAGGCCCAAGTTTTGGAGATATAAATGCTGACGGATATCCTGACCTTTTTGTTGGTAATTATTTCCAAGAGTTTAAGGGCGAACTTGGAGTTTTAAAAGACGCTACCATAGTAAGTGCAAACCAGACATCAAAAAGCTACCTACTACTGAACAAGAATGGAAAAACATTTGAAAACGTTTACGAAGATTATAACCTAGGCCATAAGGGTTTTGGTTTTGGTGGAGTTTTTACAGATTATGATAACGATGGTAACCAAGATTTACTGGTCAATCAAGATTTTGGTTATAAGGCTGTTCCTAATTTTCTATATAAGAACTTATATCCTGAGAAATCATTCCTAGATGTTAGCGAAGAAAAGGGTATGGATCTAAAGGAGAACGCTATGGGTTCCTCTGTTGGAGATTTTAATGGTGATGGACTATTGGATTATTACGTCACGAACATAAAATTCAACCTTTTAATGCAAAACCAAGGTGAAGGAAAGCCTTTTATAGATAAGGCCAAGGAATTGGGAACCTATAATCTAGCCATAAGCTGGGGAGCAAACTTCGCAGATTTTGACCATGACGGAGATTTAGACCTTTTTGTTTCAAATGGAGATTTGAACCCTAATTGCACACCCATGGGCAACTTTTATTTTGAGAATGAAAATGCTGCTTTTACCGAAAAAGGAAGGTCAAAAGGTTTAAACGACTATGGTATAGGCCGAGGCTCTGTAGTTTTTGATATAGAAAATGATGGCGATCTAGATTTATTAGTTGTAAATCAAAAACCAACTTTAGAATACCCAACTCCGTCAAGAACTAAATTGTACAGAAATGATTTTGCAACTGGAAACTGGCTGAAAGTAGTATTAAAGGGAGTGAATGCCGAAAAAAACGGTATTGGGTCTAGAGTTGAAATAGTGGCCAATGGCCAACGTATGATACGTGAAATTGACGGTGGAGGATCCAGCCACCTGTCTCAAAACTCACTCATAGCCCATTTTGGGCTCTCCAGCACCACAAAAGTGGATTCGGTAATAGTTACTTGGGTAGGCGGGGAAAAGCAAGTTTTACTTGACCAAAAAGTCAATCAACAAATAACTATAACTGAAATTCCAGTAGAAAAAAAACAATCCTATTGGTTGATTGGTATTGTAGCAACTGGCATCTGCTTATCAGTTCTTTTAATCTATCGCAGAAAATCAGTAATTAAATAGAAGACTTAATTAAACCCTTCTACGCATAAGCCCTTCTCCAAACTCTTGCAAGAGTTCCTTTTTATCTGCTGAAATATCTAGAGTTTCAAGAAGTTTAAAAGCACGTTGGGTATAGTCTTCTATAGCTTTTTGGGTGTGTTCTGCAGAACCACTTTTTACAAAAATTTCTTTTATCGTTTCTATTTTTGCAGATGGGTCTTTCGGCTGAATAGAATACATATCCAATAATTCCTTTTTCTGTTCAGATGAGCCCAATTTTATGGCATTTATGTACAAATACGTTTTTTTGTTCTCAATAATATCCCCGCCAACTTGTTTTCCAAAAGTTTCTGGATCACCAAAAGCATCTAAATAATCATCTTGCAACTGAAAAGCTAAACCTAAATTCAACCCGAAATTATAGATATCACTTTGTTCTTTTTCTGATGCTTTGGCGATTATCGCTCCCATTTGCAAAGCTGCGGCTACGAGTACAGCCGTTTTATACTCTATCATCTTAAGGTACTCCGGCAAAGTAACATCATCTCTTTCTTCAAAATCGATGTCGTATTGCTGACCTTCACAAACTTCCAAAGCGGTTTTACTAAAAAGTTTCGCCAAGTTTTTGAACGTTTCCCCATCATAGTTTTCAAATAACTGATAGGCGGTAATTAGCATAGCATCTCCTGAAAGGATACCTGTATTGATATCCCACTTTTCATGAACTGTTGTTTTCCCCCTACGTAAAGGAGCATCATCCATAATGTCATCATGAACTAATGAAAAATTATGAAAAGTCTCTACCGCTAAGGCAGCATCTAACGCCATTTTATAATCGGTTTCAAATATTTCGGCAGATAGTAGCGTAAGAACTGGTCGTAGTCGTTTACCTCCTAACCCTAAAATATAGTTTATAGGGTCGTAAAGATTCTTAGGCTCCTTTTTAGTTGCCTGTTGTTCTAAAAATGAAATAAACTCTGAACGGTAAAATTCTATGGAATGCATTCAAGAAAATTTTTTCAAAAATAAGACCATTTAAACAAAGAACAGGCCTTTAGAGGATTTAGTAAGAAAATAACCTTATAAAAAGCATTTAAAACTCAATCATAGCCTTCTTAATGAAAAGTTAAATAATTGTAAAACTTTGGAAACTTTTTATGTTTTTAAAGTTTCCGAACTTATCTTTGCCGCTTCTATGAAAGAAAAAATTTTAGCCAAAGCAACCGACATGTTCTTGAATTTAGGATTCAAGAGCGTTACTATGGATGATCTTGCCAATGAAATGGGTATTTCTAAAAAGACCATTTATACTCACTACGCTAACAAAACTGCTCTGGTTCAAGAATGCACCGGCAATCTTTTTTGTGAAATATCTCAAGGCATAAACCAAATCTGTGCACTGCATAAAGACCCCATTGAAGAACTTTATGACATAAAGAAATTTGTGATGATTCATTTAAAAGATGAAAAATCGTCACCACAGTACCAATTGCAGAAATACTATCCAAAAATTCACAATACATTAAGAGACCAGCAATTTAAGGTAATGCAGGAATGTGTAGTGGCTAACATAAAAAGAGGTGTAGAAAAAGAAATCTATAGAGCAAATTTAAATATAGAATTCGTGTCCAGAATTTACTTTTCTGGTGTAACAAGCATTAAGGATTATCGTCTATTTCCTGAGGAACAGTTTCCTGTACGCACTTTAATGGATAATTATTTAGAATATCATATACGGGGTATTGTCACTCCAAAGGGAAGAAAAGTATTAAATGAAATTATCAACTCAAACCATGAATAAATGAGGACTATATATTTGACTTTGCTAGCACTGCTAATAAACGTGCTCGGAATTTCTCAAAATCCACCGGAAAAAACATACAGTTTTACACTAGACGAGGCTATAGCTTTTGCTTTAGAAAATAACTATAGCGCAATTAACGCTAATCGCGACGTTATAGATGCCCGAAAACAGAAATGGGAAACCATTGCAGATGGGCTTCCACAAATTAGTGGTTCTGTGAGTTATCAGAACCAATTAAAGCAGCCTGTTACAGTAATACCCGCAGAATTTTTTGGAGGTGAGCCAGGAACATATGCAGATGTAATCTTTAGCCAATCTCAATCTGCAACTGCAACTGCAACGTTAACTCAAAAGATTTTTGACGGTTCTTATATCGTAGGTGTACAGGCTACCAAGACATTTTTAAGTTATAGTGCCAATAATGAAGAAAAAACGGATCAAGAGGTCAGAAAATCTGTTGTAGAGGCATATGGCAATGTATTGTTAGCACAAGAAAGTGTAGCAATTCTAGAAAAGAATAAAGCCGTCTTGGATAAAAATCTTTTTGAAACAAACAAGCTGTATGAAAATGGACTTGGTGATGAAGAAAGTGTTGAACAGTTACAAATTACTTTATCATCTGTTGAAAGCCAGTTGAAAAATACGATTCGACTAGAAACTATAACGCGTCAAATGCTAAACCTTGTTATGGGTATTGCCATTGATGCACCTACCAAATTAGAGGAAGATTTAGACAACCTTGTCACAACTCAAATTGACTTCACCCTAATGGAAACCGATTTTAATTTGGCCAACAATGTGGACTATAGATTGGCCATGAATCTAACGGAGCAACGTTACTACGAGTGGAAATTGGCAAGAAGTAAAGCGCTACCCACTTTGAGTACTTTCATTAACTACGGTTCCTCTGCTTATTCTAATGACTTTAGTTTCTTTAAAGGTGACCAAGAATGGTTTGACTCATCTATATTAGGTGTTAGTCTTGACATACCACTATTCAGTTCCGGAAAACGTTCTGCCAGTACAGCACGGGCTAAGATTGCAATGGAAAAAGCAAAAACACAGCTATCCGAAGCAGAAGAGCAAATACGTCTTCAACTGGCAAAAGCGAAAAGCGATTATATTCTTTCCATTGAAGAGTATGAGACAGCTAAGCAGAACCTTGGTTTGGCGGAGCGCATAGAAAACAAAAACCAAATTAAGTATAAAGAAGGTATTGCCAGTAGTTTTGATCTACGCCAGGCACAAACACAACTTTATGATGCCCAACAAGGATATCTTCAATCAATGGTAGAAGTCATTAATAAAAAGACCGATTTAGAGGTCATTATAAACGAACCCAATTCTAATCTTAAGTAATTAAGATAAATAACACAACAAACTTTTTACGATGAAAAAAATACTATACTTAGCAACTGCCGCCTTACTTTTTTCCGCTTGCGGCGGGAAGGAAGCCTCTGTTAGCGATATCATTGCACAAGGTGATTTAGAAAGTATTCGAGCCAAAAAGACCGAGCTTTCAGAAAGACAAAAAGCTATAGAAGCAGAGCTTCATCAGCTAGATTCTGTTATTGCCACCAAGAACAATGATGAAAAACTTCCGCTAGTTACTACGGTAACTGCCAAAGAAGCCAAGTTTGATCACTTCTTAGAACTTCAAGGAAACGTTATGACCAAACAGAACGTTCTTGTTTACCCGGAAATGTCCGGTACTTTACAACGTGTTTACGTAAAAGAAGGCCAAAAAGTAAGTGCTGGTCAGCTATTGGCATCTATAGATGACGGCGGCCGTAGCAGTCAATTATCTCAGTTAAAAACACAGGCAGAACTGAGTAAAACTACTTTTGAGCGCAGAAAACGTTTGTGGGAACAAAAAATAGGTTCAGAAATAGAATATTTGTCAGCTAAAACTAATTACGAAGCCGCTGAAGCTTCTATTAAGCAAGCACAAAGTCAATTAGGAAAATCAACTATTAGAGCACCATTTGCTGGTATTATTGATAATGTGATTAAGGACCAAGGTACTGTAGTTTCTCCAGGACCAGGCTCTGAAGTTTTTCGTATCGTAAACCTTTCAGACATGTATATTGAAGTAGATGTTCCTGAAACTTATTTAGGTGGCATTACAGTAGGTAAAGAAGCTAAAGTATATTTTCCTGTACTTGGAGACACCGTCATTACTAAAGTAAGACAGACTGGCAACTTTATCAACCCTAGCAACAGAGCCTTTACTGTAGAAATTCCCGTTCCTAATAAGAAAGGAAATATTAAGCCCAACCTAACGGCAAAGGTTAACATTAACGACTACACAAGCAATGAGGCAATTGTTATTCCACAGAGCATTATCTCAGAAAATGCAGAAGGTGACCAATACGTATTCATAGCGGAACTAGATGGAGAAAAAAATGAAGCGGTATTAAAGAAAAGCATCATTAAAACAGGTAAAACGCAAGGAATTTTTATTGAAGTTCTATCTGGTATTAACGATGGTGATTATATTATTGAAGAAGGCGCAAGAAGCGTTAAAGATGGCCAGAAGGTAAAAATTCTAAACGACCAGACCAATGAGCAGTAAACAGCAAAAAAACGCTAGTAAAGAGTTTGGCCTATCATCTTGGGCTATAGACAATCCCTCGGTAATCTATGTAATGATCGCTATATTTTTATGGCTTGGGCTATCGTCTTACTTTGCCATGCCTAGGGAGGATTTCCCAGAGATTGTTGAGACTAAAATATACATTAGCACCATATATCCAGGTAACACTGCGGAAGATGTAGAACGTCTACTTACAGACCCGCTAGAAGATCGTTTAAAGAATGTGAGCAATGTGGTAGAAGTAACCTCAACTTCGCAAGAAGATTATTCAATTATTACAGTTGAATTTGATGAGGAACTAACCGTAGAACAAGCTAAACAAAAGGTAAAAGATGAGGTAGACAGCGAAAAGGCTAGTGAAGACTGGCCTACTTTTAATAATGCAAAGGTTGAACCCAACGTTTTTGACCTGAACCTTTCTGAGTCGTTCCCGATTATGAACGTGAATTTTACCGGAGATTATCCTGTAGAGAAGTTGAAAGAGTTTGCAGAATACATGCAAGATGAAATTGAAGACCTTCCGGAAGTTAAGGAAGTAAACATTCGTGGTGCACAGGAAAAAGAGGTAGAAATTGCTGTAGACGTCTATAAAATGATGGCTTCAAAGGTCAGTTTTCAAGATGTAATAAGTGCTATAGGAAATGGCAATTCTACCATGTCCGCAGGTAATATTCTTTCTGGTGGTCAACGGCGTACCATTCGTATTCTAGGTGAAGTAAAGGACCCTAAGGAATTAAAAGATTTTGTAGTAAAATCCGAAAATGGAGCAGTCTATCTAAAAGATATTGCCGAGGTTACTTTCTCAGAAGAGGAAAAAACCACTTTTGCGCGTGAATTTGGTACAAGCGTTGTGATGCTTGATATCAAAAAACGTTCTGGAAAGAATATGATCGAAGCAACCACCAAGGTTAGGGAGATTGTAAAAAAGGAACAAGAAAACTATTTCCCTGCAGATTTAAACATCACTATTGCCAATGATTCTTCCGGCAGAACCCTTAACCAAGTAGATGACCTTGTAAACAACATTATCTTTGGTATCATCTTGGTGGTTACAGTTCTTATGTTCTTTCTAGGATTTAGAAATGCCCTTTTTGTTGGCTTTGCCATACCTATGTCTATGTTCATGTCCTTTATGATATTGAATAATTTGGGCTACACATTAAACACCATGATTTTGTTCGGGATGATTATGGGTCTGGGTATGATGGTAGACAACGGTATTGTTGTTGTTGAGAATGTGTACCGGTTGATGAGCGAAGGGATGTCTCGTACCGAAGCCGCTAAAAAAGGTATTGGTGAGATTGCCTTTCCTATTATTATATCAACTTTGACTACAGTGGCAGCATTTGTACCATTGGGCCTATGGCCAGGTATTTTTGGACAATTCATGATTTATTTCCCAATAACCTTATCCGTAGTACTTGGTTCATCACTTTTCGTGGCAATATTCATGAACTCTATGTTGGTTTCACAGTTCATGGAAATTGGTGAAAAAGAACTTACCGTAAAATCTTTAATCCGTATTAGTGCCATATTATGTGGATCCGGGATTTTTATATTGATTTTTGGTGGAACGATGAGCGGTTTAGGATCGGTTATGATCTTAACTGCAGTTATGTTCTGGGTATATAAGTACGCCTTGAAAAAATGGGCTATCAGCTTTCAAAATGGGGCTATGGTAAGTTTTGAAAATTGGTATGAAAGACGGATTGCTCATTCTCTAAGAGGCAAGAATGTCTATTGGTATTTTGGAATTACTTTCCTTCTTTTGATTGCCGTATTTATGGCATTTGGAGCATCTTTAGGAAGTGGGCGGACAAAAGTAGAATTCTTTCCTGATAACAAACCAAATGAGATATATGCCTACATAGAATACCCTCAGGGTACGGCTATTGAAAAAACCAATAAGCTTACTAAGGAAATTGAAGAAAGGGTTTTTGCCGTTGTTAATCAAGATAAATACACCGATGGCGATTTTAACTATTTAGTTGAATCTGCAGTATCTCAGGTAGGCGAAGGAGCAGGAAACCCACAAACAGACGGTGGTTCTGCAGCAGAAATGCCGCATCGTGGAAAAGTAACCGTATCTATGCGCGAGTATAAGTATAGAGATGGTCGTGATACGGAGATACTTCGTGGCGAAATACAAGAGGCACTTACCGGTATTTATCCTGGGGTAGCTATTTCGGTAGAAAAAGATTCTAACGGACCACCGGCGGGATACCCAATCAACATTGAGTTAGAAGGAAAAGATTATACAGAATTGATCAGTGCTGCCGAGGACGTTCGAAACTTCATCAACACCAAGAACATTGCTGGTATTGAAGAGTTGAAAATTGATGTAAACAAGAGCAAACCATCAATGCAGGTTGTGGTTGACAGAGAGAAAGCTGGTGAACTTGGTGTTTCTGTAGGTCAAGTGGGACTTCAATTAAGACGTTCATTGTTTGGTGAAAAAGCAGGTGTTTACAAGCTTGATGGTGATGATTATGACATAAATGTGCGTTTTAATGAAGATATTAGATATAATAAAAATGCTCTTTTCAATCAGAATATTATTTTTAGAGACCCAGCAAATGGTCAGATAAAAGAGATTCCTGTTTCGGCGGTAGCCAAACAAAAAAACTCTTCTGGTTTTAGCGCCATAAAGCATAAGGACAAAGCAAGGGTGGTTACCATATACTCTCAACTAAAACCTGGTTTTAGTGACGCAGGTGCTATTGTAGCAGAGATTCAGAAAGAAATGGAGAATTTTAAGCAGCTTCCTACCGATGTAAAAATTGACTTTACCGGACAAATCGAAGAGCAGAATAAGCAAATGCAATTCTTAGTTGGTGCATTTTTCTCTGGACTTGGTTTAATTATGTTGATATTGATTTTCCAATTTGGAGGTATCTCCAAGCCACTTATTATTATGATTGCTATCTTTTTAAGCTTCATTGGTGTTTTTGGTGGATTGATGATTACCGGATGGTCTTTTGTAATTATGATGACCATGATGGGTATTATTTCACTTGCTGGTATTGTGGTGAATAATGGAGTGGTACTATTAGATTATACCCAAATACTTATTGACCGAAAGAAAGTAGAATTGGGCCTTAATGACAAAGACCTTATTTCATTGGAAGAAGTAACCGAAATTATCACTACCGGTGGTAGAGCTAGATTACGCCCTGTAATTCTTACGGCAATAACCACTGTTTTAGGGCTTATTCCGTTGGCAATTGGTCTTAATATTGATTTCTTCTCATTGTTCTCTGAATTTGACCCAAAAATCTATATGGGAGGTGACAATGTTGTTTTCTGGGGACCATTAGCATGGACGGTTATTTTTGGATTGATTGTAGCAACCTTTTTAACTTTGATTATTGTACCGGTATTATTCAACATTACCTACAGAATAAAGATTGCTGTTTGGGGAAGAAAAAAGGAACGACCCGGAACTACAGAAAAAAGTTTAGAAGCATCAGTTTAAAAACTAAGCTTTACTTTATAAAAAAACCCGCCAATTGGCGGGTTTTTAATTTTCTATATTCTGTACTGAACTAAAATTTGAAAGTCAAACCAGCATTAATCACCGTTCCATTGAAACCAAATTGATTCACTTCCCATGGGTATTTAAATCTACCCCCTAAGTCAGTGACAAAATCGCCTTTAGTATCTATTTCATCCGGATAGACATTGAAAAGATTATTTGCCGAAATCGAACCTGAAATCTTATCAGTAAAATTATAACCAATAATTAAATCGGTTATTACTTTACCTGCAAAAGTTTGGTCAAAAGCCTCATCCTCTGTTGGCAGAGGTCCATTCCCCAAATCAACACCATTAAGTCCGTTACTACTATGCATCCAGCTTACCTCTCCAAAATAAGTATTATTAAGTGCCAAATTCATTTTTCCAATATTATAATCAAGACCAAGTAAAACTTTACTCTTTGGCCTCGCCGATGTTATTCTTGATTGTTCTTTTCTATTGAAAATTATATAATCATTTGCAGCCAATAAAGGTGGCGTATCAATTTGCCCTTCTATTTTTGTTTCATTAAAGTTGGCGGCCAAAGTAGCAGAAAATATACCACTGCCTATTTTCATATTTCGATAATTCAAAACTACATCTATCCCAGTAGTATTTGTATTAACAGCATTAACAAAGAATTTAAGACTGGTAATACTATTATCATTAAGAATCTGTTCAATCGGATTGGTGGTAGTATCATCTCCATCATTACCGATTTCTCCAGTAAAAAGTACTCGGTCATCTACTTTAACATTATAGAAATCCAGGGAGGCAGTAAAATTATTAATCGGTTCAAATGTTATACCCGCAGAAATATTCTTTGATGTTTCTGCTGTTAATTGTGGCACGCCCAAACCTTCTCTAATAACGGGGTCAACATTGTTAAACGTACCTTGATTAGATATGGTTCCCCCTGATACTAATGTTTGAATATTACTTAAGTAAATCTGATGTAAAGATGGTGCTCTAAAACCTGTACTATATGAAGCTCTCAAAGCTCCTTTTTCTCCCAAAGAATATCTTCCGTTCACCTTCCAAGAAACATTATCTCCAAAATCACTAAAATCTTCATATCTAATAGCTCCGCCAATCAAAAATTGTTCTGTTGGCTCCCACTCCAAATCTCCATAAACACCAAAATTGCTTCTTTTGGCAATAACGGCATTAGCAGGTTGTAACCCAGGAAAAGATTGTGCTCCACCTCCAAAATATGAGGCGGGTTCACCCGCTTCTGCTGTAAAACGTTCCTCTTTTATCTCTGCACCAAAAGCAATACTCACCTGACCTAGAATACGAGAAAAATCTAAATTAGCAAGTGTATTGCTAAACGAATACGCACCTACATCAAATGAAGTTGGGCTATTCGCCCCTAAATCAACGTTCAGGCTATTATTAACTTCGTAATCAATAGCGTTTCTACCATATGTACCACTCAAATCAACATCAAAACCTAAGACTTCTCCTTTTACCCCAACAGTAGCGTTATTATCCCTGACGTCTGTTTCAAAAGTTGGTTGAAAGCCTTGGTATTCTGTACCCGCTTCGTGAAGTAAATTAGAAGGGTCAGATACCCAATATGGCGGTCTGTACAAAGCAAAGCTCTTTCCTTTTCTATACGTGAATCCTCCAAATGTATAAAACTCACCTTTCCCATTCTTAAATGGAACCCCAGCGTTAATGAAAATGTCCGCTTTATTTAATTTAGGCTGACCTACAGTCATACCCAAATCTGGATTAGATGATAACCAAGAAGACCAGGTAGGGTCGTCAGCAGAAACACCAAAAAGTACATCATCTCCTGGTGTACCAGCTCTATTGGTTTCTTCTTGCTCATAATAACCTACTGTTAAATTAAGATACCCTCCATTATCACCAAGATTAATAGAAGTATTAACATCTGCACCAAGCTTAAAGCCATCTCCTTCAGTTGTAATACCAGATGTAACATTTACAGTAGTATACTCAACATTCTTATTCAAAACCATATTAATAACACCCGCAATTGCATCAGAACCATATTGAGCAGAAGCCCCATCTCTTAAAACCTCAATTCTAGATATTGCAGCAGCCGGTATACTTTTAAGGTCTACTCCCACCTCACCTTTACCTGGTGTATCATTGATATAAACCAAAGCACTTTGGTTCTTCCTTTTTCCATTTACTAAAACCAACGTTCTACTTGGTCCCAAGCCTCTCAAATCTGCTGGATCAAAATGAGCCGTAGCATCAGATACGGTTTGTGTAGTTGAATTAAACGAAGGCACTTTATAGGTCAACATTTTATCAATGGTGGGCTGCCCAGTATTACGCAATTCAGAAACACCAATATTATCAATTGGAACGGGAGAGTCTAAAATTGTTCTAGGCTTAGATCTGTTGCCCACTAATATAACTTCATCAAGAGCAACTCCTTCTTGTAAAGTTACATTTACCTCTCCTGCTTCAGTAACGTTAACCTCTTTTGTATTGAATCCAATAGAAGAGAAAACTAAAAGCCCAGGAAAACTATTAATTTCAATATTGTAATTTCCATCAAAATCGCTAGTGGCTCCATTCGTTGTTCCCTTAGAAACGACATTAACACCAGGAAGTGGCTCTCCATTTTGGTCCATAATATTCCCCGTAATCGTTCCTTGAGCAAATACCGTAATTGGCAGTGTTAAAAGTGCAAGGAGATATAACTTTTTAAGTAAAGCTTTCTTCATTTTCTATGTTTTAAATTCATCATTTTATTACCAAGTTAATCAAGAATTGCCATAAAACTAAACTATCTGTTAAATTTTGGTGTTTACAAGGGCAATTAATTAAGATATGACCAACTAAAACGATTGGCATAATTTTTTAGACGATACCATCATATCTTCTTACATTTGTTCTTTAAACCTATTTAATAATGTACAGAAGCCATACTTGCGGAGAATTACGAGAATCGCATATTGAAACTAAGGTAACCCTATCCGGATGGGTACAAAAAACCCGAGACAAAGGTTTTGTGGTCTGGGTAGACCTTCGTGATCGTTATGGTATAACGCAGTTGGTTTTTGATGAAGACCGTACGTCTTCAAAATTATTAGAACAAGCAAGGTCTTTGGGACGTGAATTCGTAGTGCAAGTAACGGGTGAGGTGATCGAAAGATCTTCTAAAAACCCTAAACTATCCACTGGAAATATAGAGGTCTTGGTAGACGAGGTTACTATTCTAAACGAATCAAAAACACCTCCTTTCACCATAGAAAATGAAACCGATGGCGGTGAAGACCTACGGATGAAATATCGTTATTTAGATATCCGAAGAAATCCTGTTAAAAACAATCTTATTTTTAGAAGCAAGGTTTCCATGGAAGTACGAAAGTACCTCAGCGAGCAAGATTTTATAGAGGTTGAAACACCTTATTTGATAAAATCAACTCCAGAAGGAGCTCGTGATTTTGTAGTACCTAGCCGTATGAACGAAGGTCAATTCTACGCCTTGCCTCAATCGCCTCAAACTTTTAAGCAATTGCTTATGGTTGGTGGCATGGATAAGTATTTTCAGATTGTGAAGTGCTTTCGCGATGAAGACCTTAGAGCAGATAGACAACCAGAGTTTACGCAAATTGACTGTGAAATGGCTTTTGTTGAACAAGAAGATATTCTTGATGCTTTTGAAGGTCTTACCAAGCATTTGCTAAAAGAAATTAAAGGGTTTGAAATATCTGCCTTTCCAAGAATTACCTATGATGATGCTATGCGAATCTATGGTAATGATAAACCAGACATTCGTTTTGGGATGGAGTTTGGCGAATTGAACGCCGTAGCTCAACATAAAGAGTTTGGTGTATTTAACTCTGCAGAACTGGTAGTTGGTATTGCCGTACCCGGTGCAGCAAGCTATACACGTAAAGAATTGGATGCCTTAGTGAATTGGGTAAAAAGACCACAAGTGGGCGCCATGGGAATAGTTTACGCAAAATATAATGAAGACGGAAGCTTTAAATCTACCGTAGATAAATTTTACGCCCAAGAAGATTTGGCCAAATGGGCCGAAGCTACACAAGCAAAACCAGGAGACCTTATTTGCGTTCTTTCTGGGGATGCAAACAAAACCAGGGCTCAACTAAGCGCCCTAAGGATGGAACTTGCCGAAAGACTAGGTTTAAGAAATCCTGAGGAATTTGCTCCGTTATGGGTTATTGATTTTCCATTATTGGAACTTGATGAAGAGACCGGAAACTATCATGCCATGCACCACCCATTTACTTCACCAAAACCTGGTCAGTTAGAATTACTGGAAACTGATCCAGGCGCAGTACGTGCCAATGCATATGATTTAGTCTTAAACGGCAATGAAATAGGTGGCGGTTCTATTCGTATTCACGATAGAGATGTACAAAGCACAATGTTCAAACACTTAGGTTTCACTCCGGAAGAAGCAGAAGCGCAATTTGGTTTTTTAATGGATGCTTTTCAATACGGAGCTCCACCACATGGAGGTATTGCATTTGGTTTAGACCGATTGGTATCTATCCTAGGTGGACAAGAAACTATTAGGGATTTCATCGCCTTTCCAAAGAACAATAGCGGACGTGATGTTATGATTGATGCTCCTGCAGCTATTGACCAAGAACAGCTTCGTGAACTAAATTTAAAGCTAGATATCAAAGCATAGAAAACAAATCCCGCTTTGAAGTGGGATTTTTTCATACTTTTAGGTAGCAAACCTGTCTAATGCCCACCAAACTACAAAGACTATCTACCAAATTTTTAAAATGGCGATATAAAAATATCTCCAACAAGACTTTTACGCAGATTATGAGCGTATTAGTGGGGCTTTTGGCGGGTCTAGCATCAGTTACCCTAAAGAATATTGTATACTTCATTGAGGTCTCTTTGAAGAAAGGGATTTTTATCTCGAACAACGGACTTTATTTTATTTTACCGATTATAGGTCTAACCCTAGTTTACCTTTATGTAAAGTACATCCATAAGGAACCATTACAACATGCGGTTTCTTCTATACTTTTTTCGCTTTCAAAAAAGAAAGGCGTAATTAAGCCAAATCATATTTATACTCAATTAATTGCAGCACCTTTAACTATTGGCTTTGGAGGGTCCACCGGTCTTTTAGGCCCCGCTGTTGCATCGGGAGCCGCTATAAGCTCAAATATTGGTCGCTTTTTTCATATTAACGCCAAAACCCGATCGCTTTTAATTGCCTGTGCTTCTGCTGGAGCAATCGCTTCTATCTTTCAATCGCCCATAGCCGCAATCATTTTTGCCGTAGAAGTTTTTAGTTTGGACTTTACCATGCTTTCCATGCTTCCGTTATTGTTGGCTTCCATTTCAGGAGTACTAACCTCTTATTTTTTTCTAGGCAATGAGGTACTTTTCAATTTTACCCTTACACAGAATTTTGAAGTAAAGGATACCTTCTTTTATATCTTATTAGGAATAGGAACAGCTTTTGCTTCTATCTATTTTACGAGGATGTACTTTCGTATACAGAAACTATTTGCTAAATTAAAATCACCTAAGTATAAACTTCTCGTAGGTGGTTTGGCCATAGGTATCATGCTCTACTTTATTCCACCATTATACGGGGAGGGCTTTAGCTTTATCAACGACCTATTACACGGAGACCATATTAAAGCACTGGGTAAAACACCCTTTGATAAATATATAGAAAACATTTGGGTGGTTATTGCCCTTTTATTTGGGATTACCATATTTAAAGCCGTTGCTATGACCACTACGTTGGCTGCTGGTGGTGCTGGTGGAATATTTATACCAACTATGGTAATGGGTAGTGCCCTTGGTAATGTAATGGCCAAAATTATTAACCATTCCGGTTTAGGTTTTTCCGTTTCAGAAAGTAACTTCACATTAATAGGAATGGCGGGTCTTATTGCCGGTGTGCTTCATGCCCCCTTAACTGCAATATTTTTAATTGCGGAAATTACAGGCGGCTACGAACTATTCGTGCCCTTAATGATTACCTCATCCATATCTTATCTCATAACTAAAAATGCAATTGATTACACCATATACACAAGAGAGCTAGCCCAAAGCGGAGATTTACTGACACACAATAAAGACCAATCGGTATTAACTCTTATGAAGCTAGATGATGTTATTGAAAAAGATTTTAAAACTGTAAATCCTGATATGACATTGGGAGACATGCTACACAAGTCCGTTGCAAAATCAGCTAGGAATATTTTTCCTGTAGTTGATAAAAACCAATCTTTGGTAGGTATTGTTTTATTAGATGATATTAGAGAATTTATGTTTGATACCTCACTTTATGAAACCACCAAAGTAGAGACCTTTATGCACAATGCTCCTGAACACATTTTCCACGGAAAGGATAGTATGCAAAAAGTGATGGATAAATTTCAGAATAGTGGCGCTTGGAACCTTCCGGTTATTAAAAAAGGTAAGTATATAGGTTTTGTTTCGAAGTCTAAACTCTTGACCGCTTACCGAAGAGAACTTATAAATTTTACAAGATAAGATGTAAAAGGTTTTGTAATTTTACAAGAACTATGAAATATCTTGTATCCTTTATAACCCTAGTCTGTTTTGCCTCAATTATCTACGGCTTTAATATTCAGGAAGAAAATCTACCCCTAAGTCACAAATTCATAGGCTCGGGCACGTTGGGACTGTTTCTTGTTGCGATGCCTTTATTTCTTTTCACCTATAGTAAAGGAAAGAAAATGAAAGACTATATGCTAACTGATGAAAACGTTAGAAAAATGAGGGGAGAAGAACCTAAAAAGACTAATAATCAATAATGTTTTATCTGCACTAAACTAACTATTACCCGTGTTCTGTTAGGGTTTTTAGTTCTTGTTTCTTCTTTCAGCAAAAAATCGCTTTAATAAATCACTTGCTTCGGTTTCTAAAAGACCACCTACTATTTCCGTTTTTGGATGTAATTTCGTTCCCATAACCCCGCAACCTCTTTGTGGGTCTTTTGCGGCATATACTATTTTCGATATCTGACTCCAATACAGTGCGCCAGCACACATCTGGCAAGGCTCTAGGGTTACATAAAGGGTACAGTTCTGTAAATATTTACCCCCTAAAAAATTAGCTGCAGCTGTAATAGCTTGCATCTCTGCGTGGGCCGTAACATCATTCAATTGTTCCGTAAGGTTATGTGCACGAGCAATAATCCGGTCTTGTATAACTATAATAGCCCCAATCGGCACCTCTTGCTTTTCATAAGCAGCTTCTGCTTCTTGAAGTGCTTTTTTCATGTAATAGGTGTCATCAAAAGGCTGTATCATAACAAGGGTTTAACACAAATTTATGCCATACTTTTCGAAAGATCCACATAACTTGTGATCATTAAGAATCCGCAACCTAAAAACCCACTATAATTAGCTTCCCTCAAACCCAAGGCTGAGCTAAAAAAAATTGTCTCAGCACTGCTAAACACGTATTTTTGCAACTTACACCTCTAATTTGGAATCACTTTTAAGCCATATTACTTATCCCGAAGATTTACGCAAGCTTCCAAAGGAACAACTTCCGCAACTTGCGAAAGAATTAAGGGAGTTTATAATTGATATTGTTGCTACCAAAGAGGGGCATTTAGGTGCTAGCCTAGGAGTTGTTGAACTTACCATTGCCTTGCATTACGTATTTAACACTCCGGATGACAAACTTATTTGGGATGTTGGCCATCAAGCTTACGGGCATAAAATACTAACGGGTAGAAAAGAAATTTTTGATACCAATCGCCAATTAGGGGGTATAAGTGGATTCCCAAAACGAAGCGAAAGCATTTACGACGCTTTTGGTACCGGACATAGTTCCACTTCTATTTCGGCTATTTTGGGTATGGCTATGGCCGCCCAATTAAACGATAAAAACAACAGACAACACATTGCTATAATTGGCGACGCCTCTATAGCTAGCGGTATGGCCTTTGAAGCGCTGAACCATCTTGGCTCTACAAATTCTAACGTATTGGTCATCCTAAACGACAATGCCATTGGAATAGACCCAAGTGTAGGAGCTTTAAAAAAATACCTGACTAACGTAAAAAAAGGTATTGCAAAAGACGAGAACATATTTGAGTGTCTCAACTTTCATTATACAGGTCCTTTAGATGGACATGACCTTAATACACTTGTAAGTGAGCTAGACCATTTGAAGTTGGTAGCCGGACCAAAATTACTGCATGTTATTACCACCAAGGGGAAAGGCTTGAAAAAAGCCGAAGAAAACCAAGTGACATACCATGCACCTGGTAAATTTGACAAGCTAACGGGTGAACTTCAAAAGAAACCAATTGTCGCGAACGAACCTCAAAAATACCAAGATGTGTTTGGACATACGTTGGTAGAATTGGCTCAAAAAAACAAAAATATTGTTGGTATAACACCAGCTATGCCTACCGGAAGCTCTCTAAAATATATGATGGAGCAAATACCGCATAGGGCTTTTGATGTTGGTATTGCGGAACAGCATGCCGTAACCTTAGCCGCAGGTATGGCTACAGAAGGTCTAGTACCATTCTGCACTATTTACTCTACTTTTCTGCAGCGTGCATATGACCAAGTTATACATGATGTGGCTATCCAGAACTTACCCGTTATTTTTTGTTTAGATAGAGCTGGTATTGTTGGCCAAGATGGCGCAACCCATCATGGTGTTTATGATATTGCCTATTTGAGGTGTATACCCAACATGTATGTTTTTGCTCCTATGAACGAAACCGAACTTCGCCATATGATGTATACTGCTCAGTTGGGATTGAATCATCCTATAGCCATTAGGTACCCAAGAGGTAGGGGCATTCAAAAAAAGTGGCAGACTCCTTTTGAAAAAATAAAAATTGGAAGAGCTAGAGAATTAAAAAAAGGCTCTGAAGTTGCTATATTAACTATTGGTCATATCGGAAATACCGTTTCTACTGTTATAGAAGAAATTGCAGAAAAGGAGAAAATTGGTCATTACGATATGCGGTTTATAAAACCGTTGGATAAAAAGCTACTTATTAATATATTTAAGGAATACAAACACATAATAACCATTGAAAATGGCAGTAAAATAGGTGGTTTTGGGTCTGCAATCCTGGAATTAGCAAATGAACTTGGGTACACCCAAAAGATTCATATTCTTGGTATTGATGACATTTTCTTAGAACATGGCACTGTAGAACAATTACACGAACAAGCCAAAATTGACCAACTAAGTATAACAAAACAAATAAAAATGCTACTTAATGAATAACTCCCCTACTACCTTTTACCTATTTATTTTTCTCTTCTGCATTTGTCTTCACCAAGTTTCTGGGCAGGCCCAAGACTCTATACCTCCTGTAAAAAAAGAATTTGTTGATTACGTGGTAATAGACACAACTGTAGTAGACACCGTAGTGATAAGAAAAACACAAGACAAAATAAAATTTGTTCCGCGTAGTGTAGATTTAATGAATCCTGTTATTTCATTTAATCGCACTAATGCTCTAGACGAGAAACCTAATAGATTTAAGATTCCATCTTTTTGGACAACGGTCAACAAACTTGGCGCCAATTTTAGTGAGGTGGCATTCGTAAACTGGAACGCGGGTGGTAACAACTCCATATCTGCCTTGGGAAATGCCCGTTTTGAAAGAAATTACAAATTTCGTTATATACAGTGGGATAATTATATGGAGATGCGCTACGGCCTTAACGTACAGGACGAGCAGAAATTAAGGAAAACAGATGATGCCATCCGCTTTAGTTCCACCTTTGGTCTTCAACGAGACACCATTAGTAATTGGTATTATTCAGCAAAAGCCAACTTCAACACGCAATTTTCCAATGGTTATTCATACCCTGATAGATCAACACCAATTTCTCGTTTTATGGCACCGGGCTATTCATTTTTAGGAGCAGGAACATCCTACATTACTAAAAATCAAAAATTTAATCTTTACATTTCGCCTATCACTCAAAAGGCAACATTTGTTTTAGATGAGGACTTAGCCAATAAAGGTTCTTTTGGTGTGGAAAGGGCAATTTATGATGATGATGGTAACGTTGTTAAAGAAGGGGAAAAGATTTTTCTAGAATTTGGTTTCTTAGTTACGAATCAGTACGAGAAAGAAATAATGAAAAATATGATTTTAAAAAATCGTTTAAGCCTTTATACGGATTACCTCAGAAAGTTTGGGAATATAGATATAGATTGGGAACTTAATTTTGACTTAAAAGTCAACAAGTATGTTTTAACCACCATAGGCACTCATATTATATATGATGATGACATTCGTTTTGACGAAGAACTAAATGCCAATGGCAGCGTATTAAACCCAGGCAAAACCCGTATACAATTCAAACAATTACTTGGAGTTGGCGTCTCTTATATCTTTTAAAGCTGCTTACCCATAATTTTATTATGAATATGTACTGCGGCACTATCTGAAAGGCTTGCAACATAGCAGCAGATATTCAATAAAATATGATAGACAGAATTATCTGTATCTCTATAGAACTCAGGAAGCGTTTTGAGCATTAAAGCATCATAATTAGAAGCTTTATCTTCTTTCTTGCGAATAAGGGCATTGGTATACACATCCAATATATCAGAAATTATTTTATAGCCCGCAATCTCTTTTTCAATAACTTCTTGAGAACGGTATATCTTTTCTACACTTAAAGAAATTATATCTTCAATCTGGGCTTTAAAAGCACTTTGATCCAGCAAACTGGTTTGAAAAGTACCATTCAGTATTTTATCTTCGTTTTCAATGAACACAGAAATTGCATCGCTTATCAAAGTATTTATAGCAAGTGCCCGTAAATAACTAAGCCTATCTTCTTTAAATTTTAAAGAATTATACTTTTTGGTATTTATGCTATTTTTAACTAATTTAATAAGGTACTCCAAAGCATAATCTTCAGAGATGAGCCCAAGGTTAATACCATCTTCAAAATCTATTATAGTGTAACAAATATCATCTGCAGCCTCTACCAAAAATGTTAGCGGGTGTCTTGCAAAAGAGATGTCTTCTCCATCTCTGGTCTGTAAAAGGCCCAAATCTGCTGCCACATTTTGGAAAGCTTCTTTATCAGGTTGAAAGAATCCAAATTTCTTATCAGCTATGTGTTTTGTGGCTTTCTTAGGCAAGGACTCTTTTGGGTACTTCATAAATGCGCCTAAAGTAGCGTAGCTTAATCGCAAACCACCTGTCACGCCTTCTCGTGATTGGGATAATAACCTAAAACCATTGGCGTTACCTTCAAAATCTACAATATCCTGAAACTCCTTTCCAGATAGAATGGATTGATATTTTTTTCCGTTTCCGGTGATAAAGTATTCACCTATTGCCTTTTCACCGCTATGACCAAAAGGTGGGTTTCCAATATCATGAGCTAATGCGGCTGCGGCGACAATAGCACCAAAATCATTGAACTTGTACCCATATATCTCACTTAAAAAAGGATGTTTTTCCAAAATTTTCTTTCCTGCAATACGTCCTAAGCTTCTTCCAACAACCGAAACCTCTAAACTATGTGTCAAACGGGTATGAACAAAATCTGTTTTTGACAAGGGTATAACTTGGGTCTTATCTTGTAAACTTCTAAACGCACTAGAAAAAATGATACGATCATAATCTACTTCAAAACCTAACCTTGTTTCATCTTGCTCCTTTCGTAGTCTTTTGTGCGTATCACCTTGACGTTTAAGAGACAATAAATTTTCCCAGTTCATAATAGTTTTTTATGTCCTGCAAGTTACATTTTTTCGATTTCAATATACTTTTCAAACCAAAAGAACGCACCGTTATTTAACCTTAAGAAAATCAATACTTAAACTTCAGATAACGCTAATTTAACACACTAACGTTTTCTTTGCCAAGAAAATAAGAACCAATGAAAAAGACGTTATTCTTTCTTGCCTTTATATGTACCATAAATCTTTTTGCTCAAGAAGAAGGAGGAGCTATTAGAGGTACCATTTTTGATATGGAGATGAACAATGAGCCTTTATTGTTTGCAGATGTAGAAATTAAGGATACAAAATTTAAGACCCAGACCAATTTTCGTGGCAACTTTGAAATCTCTAATGTTGAACCTGGAAGCTATATACTTAAGATTACCTTTTTAGGTTATGAATCTTACGAGGTTCCTGTAGAGATTTTAGCTTCTAATACTTTAGAAATTACCCAGGGATTACAAGCCCAGACGCTAAGCTTATCAGATATGTCTTTTGCAGATGAAAACACAATACAAAATTCAGAAACCGCACTTACTAGTTTAGAAAAATAGTCGTTTCCAAAATAGTCATAAAAAAAAAAGGGAGTTCCCACAGTGTGAAAACTCCCTTTTTTTATTCAATAAAATTGTTAGTCCTTAGAAACCACTGCTGATTTCTTTTCCTTATTAATAACATTTGCAATAACATTGTTATCGAACTCTACTTCCTTAACAACACCATCGCTATAAAAAAGCCACTTTCCGGTTCTAACACCTTTATTGTAATTTCCTTTAGAAACTTTTTCTCCCACTTCATCAAAGCTAATCCACTGGCCATGTAATTTTCCTGCTAAATCAAAAGTTCCCTTTTGACTAACCTCTCCATTATCATGGAAATAAGTAGCTTCTACTAAATTGGTTTCTTTATTTAATTTTACTTCCTTTTCTTTTTGAGCATACCCTACTGTCATTGTTAATGCTAAGGCGAAAAGTATGATTGAATTTTTCATGTCGTTGATTTTAAAATAGTTCTATACCTGTTTACTGTTTCAAAGATAAAAAAATTTACGTTAAAAACATCATTAGTTAACATTAAATTTACATTGAAAACGTTGTAATCCTCAAAATATTGCTTGAACTGCAACACTTATTCTAAAAAAAGCTAATTATACATTCTTTTAAATGCTATGAATAACCTAAATTACCCTCAAAATATTAATAAAACTCTTAATACATATAACTTTGAGAGCAATACGACCATTACATAGTACTTTAAAATAATCCGGAGTATTCAAACAGATACCAACTGTTACTTCATAACCTTATTTTAACGTAAATAATAAATTATAACATCATTTTTGTGCACATTTTATTTTTGATGGGCGAGAACCTTTACCTTTTTATGATTATTGCACTGGCCGTGCTTGCTATAACTGACTTAGTCGTTGGCGTAAGTAATGATGCTGTGAATTTTTTAAACTCTGCAATTGGTTCAAAAGCCGTTTCCTTTAAAACGGTAATGATTGTTGCCAGCGTTGGTATAGCTTTTGGTGCCATATCTTCAAGTGGCATGATGGAGGTTGCCAGAAAGGGTATTTTTAATCCCGAGCATTTCGTTTTTTCAGAAATCATGATCATTTTCATGGCGGTTATGATTACGGACATCCTTTTATTAGACTTCTTCAATACGTTAGGAATGCCAACTTCTACAACTGTCTCTATAGTTTTTGAGCTTTTAGGTGCAGCAGTGGCCATTTCTTTGGTTAAAATTGTAGGTATTGATGGCGGCATGTCAGATCTATGGACCTATATCAATACGGATAAGGCCACAGAAATTATTTTAGGAATCCTACTATCGGTAGTTATCGCTTTTAGTGTAGGGGCGTTAGTACAATTCGTTTCCCGTTTACTGATTTCTTTTAAATTTGAAGAAAAACCAAAATGGGTAGGCGCTATTTTTGGAGGATTTGCGCTAACTTCTATCATTTACTTTATCCTTGTTAAAGGACTTAAAAGCGCTTCTGTCTTTAGTCCTGAGGTTCTAGAAATAATAGCCAACAAACAATTCTTGTTCATTTTGTGCAACTTCGTAGTTTGGACCTTATTATCTTGGTTGATATCCACATTAACAAAAATCAATATTTATACATTAATAATTGTAGTGGGTACGTTTGCCCTTGCTATGGCTTTTGCCGGTAATGACCTCGTAAATTTTATAGGTGTTCCATTGGCCGCTATGGAATCTTATACTTCTTGGAGCAATTCTGGCATTGCAGCAGATCAATATACTATGGAAGGGCTTGCGTCAGCCGTACAGACACCTTCGTATCTGTTATTGTTATCGGGAATAATAATGGTTATTACCCTTTGGTTCTCTTCAAAAGCAAAGAATGTCGTTAAAACTAGTGTAGATTTATCTAGACAAGATGAAGGTGATGAACGTTTTCAACCTAACTTTTTATCTAGGCAAATCGTAAAATTTACTATCACAGCTTCTGAAAACATATCCGGTCTTATTCCTGATTCCATATTGAAAAAAATGGATACTCGTTTTGAGAAACCTTATGTGTATGTACCAAAAAGTAGGGTTCAAGATCTCCCTGCATTTGATTTGGTTCGCGCATCCGTAAACCTTATGGTTGCCAGTGTTCTAATTTCTTTGGCTACTTCAATGAAATTACCGCTTTCCACTACTTATGTGACCTTTATGGTTGCCATGGGAACTTCTTTGGCCGATAGAGCTTGGGGTGCAGAAAGTGCGGTTTACCGTGTAGCAGGTGTTCTTAATGTTATTGGCGGATGGTTCTTTACCGCAATCAGTGCCTTTACCGCAGCAGCTATTATAGCTTACATTATCCACTTAGGGGGTATTTGGGCTATTGGTGCATTACTGATTATCGCCTTCCTTTTAATTGGAAAAAACTATCTTTCTCACACCAAAAAGATGAAAGAGACCAAATTAGAGGAGAAGCTAGAAAGAGCCGAAAGCAACTCTATCATAGGAGTTATTGATGAAAGTGCCACTAATATTTCTCTCGCTATAAAAAGAGCGAATAAAATTTATACACAAAGTATAGATGGTTTGGCCAAACATGACATAGAGACACTTAAGAGAAGTAAAAAAGGGATAAGAAAATTTGATAAAGAGGTAGAGGACCTCCGAGATAATATTTTTTACTTTATTAAAAACCTTGATGAATCTAGCGTAAGCACCAGTAATTTCTACATCTCTATCTTGAGCTATTTACAGGATATGACTCAATCCCTAGAATATATTGCTAAAGCAGGATATAAGCACGTACATAACAACCATAAAAAATTAAGGTTCAACCAAATTAAAGACCTTAAAGAGACTGATGGATATCTGGATGATCTTTTTAAAGAAATCGAAACTATATTTGAAACAAAAGATTTCTTAAAACTTACAGAGCTCATTATTAACAAACAAGCGTTGTTTAAAAAAGTTGATTTGAAAATTCACAAACAGGTAGAACGTACGCGGAATGATGAATCCAGTCCTAAAAACACTGCTTTATACTTTAGCTTACTATTGGAAACTAAAGATCTT
The DNA here is from genome assembly GCF_015330125.1 of Zobellia nedashkovskayae. Taxonomy (NCBI): domain Bacteria; kingdom Pseudomonadati; phylum Bacteroidota; class Flavobacteriia; order Flavobacteriales; family Flavobacteriaceae; genus Zobellia; species Zobellia nedashkovskayae. Next base: position 1,174,176 of record NZ_JADDXR010000002.1, read on the forward strand.
CTTGTGGCTACAATGAACTTGCTTGAGACTTACGACCAACATGCAAATACCAAAGTATAATTTTTGGTGTTTGCTGTATTTTGTAATAACCCTATTTTAGTACTGTCTTCACTTCATCGAAAAAAAATACCTTTCCAAAAATTTAGACGTTAGTAAAAAGATACCCAAATCTTTATCTAATGCGATTTATAAACTACGTAGCGCCTGCAGTGTGCTGTTTTGCCTTATTTCTATCATGCAGTAAGGAGAGTAGTTCCTCTATTCAGGAAGAAGAGGAAGAGCTGACTACCACTCTAAATCTTGGTGCAAGAGACGTTGCCAAAAAATTATACGAAGACTACTATTTAGCTTCTAGCAATACAAATACTGATGTCGCTTGGTCCGGTAATGAGCAGACTTGTGAACCTGGTGCTGCCCCAGAGCCTATTAGAAATAAAATCTTAATGCGATTGCAGTATTTCCGAAAGGCGGTAGGTTTAAACAATACCATTGAAGAAGATGCCACTAAGAGTGCTAAATCGCAACAAGCGGCACTAATGATGCATGCAAATGGCACATTGAACCATTTTCCTCCCGAAACATGGAGCTGCTTTACAAGCGACGGAAAAGAAGCCGCAGCTAATTCGCTATTAACATCAACAAAAAATTCAGCCGCTATAGATTCATACATGCGTGATCAGGGTAATGAAAACTACCCCGTAGGGCATAGAAGATGGTTGTTATGGCCAAGACTACAAGAAATTGGCATAGGAAATACCAGTCAGTATAATGCAGTCTGGGTTCTAGGAAATCCTGGAAGCGCTCCAGCAGATGCTCCTGAATTTGTTGCTTGGCCACCAGAAGGGTACCTACCCGCAAGACTGGCCTATTCCAGATGGTCTTTTTCCATCGCAAACGCAGATTTCTCAGAAACAACAATTTCAATGAAAACTGAGAACGGAAATTCCGTTTCTCTGCAAACAGAAGAACTTACAGCTATCTACGGAGATAACACTATTGTATGGCAACCTGAGGTAAACGGTAATTCCATAACAGAAGACACCACATACAGTATTACTATAGACAATGTACTTATCAATTCCGAGCCACAGCAATTTCAATATAAAGTAACCCTTTTTGACCCAGAGAAATAACCTTATTTAAGCTAATATAAATTCATATCTAAATATCACTTTTGTTTCTTTTCTAGCATTCTGCCAATTTTAATTAGTTAAAATTGTATCTTAACGTCTAAGATACATTATGAAAACGTCCACATTAATCAAGCACGAACTATTGGCCGAACACGATTTCGGATTCGCCAAATTCTGGTTCTATTCGAACTTCTTGGTTGGAGAGTTTGCAGAAGGTGCGGATGTAAGTCAGGTAGATTCTCTTGGCCCTATTCGGCTTTTGAAACGCCAATACGGAAAAACCACTCCGTTTATTTATGTCTCGCACAGGAAAAATTCATATTCAATGGATCCCATGGGATATAAAGAAATAGTAGATATGTTCCCTAATCTAATGGGAATGGCTATAGTTTCAGAAAACAAGTATCGCCGTATGATAGCTACTTTAGAAAGAATGTTTATAAAAAAACCAATTGCTGTATTCCATGAACTGGATGAAGCTTATGATTGGGTTGTGAAAAATTTAGAAGAGTAATATTAATCGTCCTTTTCGTTCCTTTTTTTATTGTTTCCTGCAGCGCTTACTTCCCAATCTAGACTTAAAATTATTCCTACTTAGAATACCAAATTTCCCCCATTTTTTTTTAATCGGTCCATATCCTCCTATGAAGAACCGAAGCTTTTCAGTACCTTTTTAACATCAAACTCTATCAACTATATCCTTCCTACAATGAAAATATTGGCGTCATTCATTCTAATCCTTTTTCTTACTAATACCTTGTCTGCGCAGGAGAACCTTCTCCTTAAAGATTTTAGACCTCAAAGCATTTACAATACTCCTGAAACAAAGATTACAAGAGCAAAATATCCTGTTATAGATTTCCACTCACATCCTGATGCTAAATCAGAAAAAGAACTAGACGAATGGATTGACACAATGAAAAGCCATAACATTGAGAAATCTATCATCCTAACCTACTCCACTGGGTCTCGTTTTGACAGCATTTATGATATGTACTCTAAATATGGTGATCAAATTGAAGTTTGGTGCGGTTTTGACTATACAGGATACAATGAAAAAGGATGGACGAAAAAAGCTGTAAAAGAGTTGGAAAGGTGTTTTGCCAAAGGAGCAAGAGGTGTTGGCGAGCTAGGCGATAAGGGTCTTGGGCTTTTCTATTCAAAACCATCCATAGCGCCTGGCCTTCATTTAGACGACCCTCGTTTACAACCACTTCTAGAAAAGTGTGGCGAACTAGGTATGCCTATAAGCGTTCATGTTGCTGACCCTTATTGGATGTACTTGCCAATGGATGAAAAGAACGATGGACTTATGAATGCCTATACTTGGAAAGTAAACACATCAGAAGAAGGTGTTCTTACCCATGAAGAATTGCTCTCCACCTTATCAAACGCAGTCAGAAATAATAAGGAAACCACCTTTATAGCGTGCCACTTAGCGAATACCAGCTATGACCTAACCATTTTAGGCAAACTATTGGATGAGCACCCTAATTTATATGCGGATATATCTGCTCGTTACGCAGAGGTTGCGCCGGTCCCTAGAAGTACCAAGGCTTTCTTTACTAAATACAAAGACCGGTTGGTATATGGAACAGATATGGGTATGGCGGCTGACATGTACCAAACTACATTCAGGATTCTTGAAAGTTCTGATGAACATTTTTATGCTTGGGATTATTTCTCATACCATTTGCCTCTTAATGGACTGGATTTAGGTGACGAGACCTTGAAAAAGATTTACCACGAGACTGGTAAAAAATTACTGAAACGATAGTCTATCTGTAAAAATTCATCTCATCCATATACTGCCAAACCGCATCAGGAAGTAACGGTCTAACATTTTTACCTTCCTTATGGTTTTTACGTATGAAAGTGGAAGAGATTTCCATTATGGGCGCATCTACCTTATGAATCTTTGCATGACCCTTAAATTGGTGTTCAATTTCACCTACTGAAATCCTTGGATATACATAGAGATTGTAATCGCTTAAAATAACCTCATAGTTCTTCCATTTATGGAATCCCTTAAGGTTGTCCTCGCCCATTATTAGTGCAAAATCATGTCCTTTACCATACTTTTCTCGCAAATGAACCAATGTATTTACGGTATAATTTGGCTGCGGTAATCCAAATTCTATTTTACTGGGTTTAAGTTTGGGGTAGTCTTTTGTAGCCTCGTACACCATTTGATATCTATGATTGTCGGCCAGTAAGGTCTTTTTTGTTTTAAATGGACTTTGAGGCGTGACCACAAACCAAACCTCATCTAAATTAGAGAATTCTACCATATGGTTCGCGATAACCAAATGCCCTATATGTATTGGGTTGAACGTGCCAAAATAGAGACCTACTTTTTTCATGCGTTAAAACAAATTTGATTTTCCCAAAGAACTATTCTTCCCTTTTAGCACCAACAAATTCAGCTACTAAATCATGGGCTTCATTCAAAGCCGTATCAAGATCGTAATTCTTTATCACCTTATCAAACTGAGGTGCTGTTGCTAGTTCTACTGAAGCTTTTGCAATACGCATATTGATTTTATCTTCACTTTCGGTACTACGTTTCTTAAGTCGTATTTTCAACTCATCAACACTTGGAGGCTTTACGAAAACAGCCAAGGTCTTATCCGGAAACTTTCTTTTTATACGCAAACCACCGGCTACATCAATATCAAAGATCACGTTTTTACCTTCCGACCAAAGTCGCTCTATTTCAGTTTTCAAAGTCCCATAAAAATTATCACGATATACCTCTTCCCATTCCAGAAAATCATCTTGTTTAATGTGATTTTTGAATGCGGAAATAGACATGAAATAATAATGCTCTCCTTGTTTTTCTTTAGCCCTTCTAGGTCTTGAAGTAGCAGATACGGAGAATGCTAGGTTTAATTCCTTTTGCTTGAGAAGGTGACGTACTATAGTTGTCTTACCACTTCCAGAGGGTGCCGAAAATATTATTAGTTTGCCGCCTTTCATGAGTTCGTTTAGTTTGGTTGAATACGTTAGAGCACGTTAAGCATTTGCTCTTTTATTTTTTCGAGTTCATCTTTCATCTGCACTACCAATTGTTGCATTGGCGCATAATTAGCTTTAGACCCAATTGTATTGATCTCACGGCCAATTTCCTGAGCGATAAAAGCCAGTTTTTTACCATTAGAATCATCCGATTCTAACGTACTAGTAAAATAATCAAGGTGGTTAGCCAAACGAACTTTTTCTTCAGTAATATCATACTTCTCTAGGTAGTAGATAAGTTCTTGTTCAAAACGATTGGCATCAATATCTGCCTGAAGGTCGCTAACGGCTTTATTCAATCGTTCGCGAACGTCTGACTGACGATCGGGATCCATTATTTTTACCTGTTCCAACAAACTTTGTAAATTCTGAATGCGTTCAATAAAGTCTCTTTCAAGTACTTCACCTTCTTCTGAACGAAACGTATTGATCTCTTTCAAAGCTTCTGTAAGCGCCAGCTTTATAGACTCATATTCCGTCTCATCAATATCTTCACGTGCCGTTTTTAAGGAATCGGGCATTCTAAGAGCCATATCTAGCAGCTTTATATCATCGCCATCAGCAATATTCTTTAATTGCTTCATGTAGTTCTTTACCGCCAACTCGTTTACCTCTGTAGAAGTTTCACCACTAGTCAGTTCTAAATATAGACCAAAATCTACCTTACCACGCATTAAAGAACTAGCGATAGTCTTACGGAGTTCCAATTCTTTTTCACGATATGCAGAAGGCATACGTGCGTTTAAATCTAGACTTTTACTGTTTAGGGATTTGAGCTCTACGGTAATCTTTTTTGTCGGAAGCTGTATAACGTACTTGCCGAAACCGGTCATGGACTGAATCATAAATTGCTATGAATTTTGGCAAAGGTAGTTAAATTTGAAACTTCTTAATACTTCATCGACTTCATGTTGTATTCCAATTTCTCTTTTACCCTTTCAAACTCTTTCCAATAATGCAAAAGTGTTAAAAATTCTGTTGCGTTTTAAACACATATAAATTACTTTAACAGCCCTCATATTGAATACACATATGCAAAATATTTCATTTCTTAAAAAAGTTTTACTCCGAACACCATTAGAACCTACTGAAAATCAAATCACTGAAGTTAAAATCCGAAAAAAATTAGTAGACCCAAAAATACAGGAAGCACTTTTCATTGCTTCTCCAAGTTTCCAAAGCTTACTTATTGACGAGCTTACGGAGAAACAATTGCTAACTCTTTATAAATATTACTCAAGATTCAGCAATAGATGCACGCCTTTTGGGTTATTTGCCTCAGTTGGTCTTGTTGATGTTTCCGATCATACAAATTTGGAGTTGAACAAAACTACCCTTGAGAAAAATATTAGATATGATATGCTTTTTTTGGGATTGTTAAATGACCAAATCAATTCTGAAGCAGACATAAGGAACAAGTTACGCTACTACCCTAACAACTCCTTGTACCAAATATTAGATAATTTTAGATATGTTGAATTCTATTATGCCAATAATAAAAGGTTTCACAGATTAGCAGAAGTAGCTTTTAACGAGTATTTAGCTAAAATATTAATAGCTGCCAAAAATGGAATAACGGTTAATGAATTGTGCGAACAATTAACCGATGACTCTATCTCATTTCAAGAAGCCGAAGATTTTGTTTTAAGCATCATAGATGCGCAATTTTTGGTTAGTGAGCTAGATGTGACTCTTACCGGTAACGATTATCTAGATTCTTTAATTGAAATTTTTGGAGAACCTCGTTTTAATTTTCCAAAAGGTAAATCTGTTAGAAGTAATCTTACATTTTTAAAACAAGGGTTAAAAAATCTTCAGAAGCCATCAACAACTATCCCAAATTACTTAGAGTTATTCCAAAAAATAAAAAAACTAGTAGGTGTAGATACTCTTGAGCTGAACAGATTATTTCAAATTGACACTTACAAACCTTTATCAGGCAACACTTTAAACAACAATACATTAAAAACACTTCAAAATGGCATACATGCTCTAAATAAGCTAAGTAGCCATCATGAAAATGCAAAATTAAAAAACTTTAAATCCGAATATATACGCCGTTACGGCCACGAAATGATGCCTCTTTCTGGCACATTAGACCCAGATGCAGGTATAAATTACATGAATATTTCAGGAGCAAAAACTCCGCTATTAAACACAATTCATTTAACAAAAAATACTGCAAAAAACAAAGTCATAAATCATGGAGAACGTGAAGATTTTCTACTAAAAAAAATTCTTTACACTTATCAAAACAACTTAACCTCCATTGAAATAAAACCAAAAGAACTTAATTCTTTTGAAAAGGATAGTCAGGTATATCCTGATAGTTTTTCAGTTCTTTTCAGTCTTTTTAGAGATGCTGAACAAGAAAAAATTGAGCTAAAATCAGTTTCAGGTCCGTCTGCTAACAATCTAATTGGCCGTTTTGGTTATTTACATGATGACATTTTAGGTATCTCAAAAGAAATTTGTGAACTTGAACAAAGAAATCATCCCAATAAATTAATTGCAGAAATCATTCACTTACCCGAGGCCAGAACAGGAAACATTCTTCATCGAAAGTTTCAACGCGAGTATGAAATTCCATATCTGGCAAAATCCTCACTACCTGAAGAAAACCAAATCTATTTAACTGATTTGTATATAACAGTAAAACACGACAAGGTTATACTATACTCTAAAAAGCATAGGAAAGAGGTGATTCCAAGATTAGGGAATGCCCACAATTATTCTTTTATGGCGTTACCCATATATAATTTCCTTTGCGACATACAAAATCAATACAGCTCAGGTTTTGCTTTCGATTGGGGAGAAATGGCGGCGACATTTCCTTTTTTGCCAAGGTTAGAGTATAAAAACTGTATTCTATCAAAAGCACAGTGGAATATAAGCAAGGAAGATATAGATGCTCTACTATCCAACAAACGACCTTCAGAAGATGATGTGAGAAATTTTGTCAGAAATAAAAAACTACCCAACCTAGTTGTTTTTGTTGAAGGAGACAACGAGGTCGTTATTAATTTTAAAATAAAACTAAGTTGTTCTGTATTTCTCTCTTTAATTAAAAACAAAAGGAGGGTAATTCTACAAGAATATTTAATGACCGATACATCTGCTACAAAAGGCTATGCAAATGAATTCATTGCATTTGGCAGTAAAGATGAAATCTCAAGCTCTCCCGCAGCTACTTCAAACTTTACCCTCACAAAAGAATTTCCTCCAAAACCTGATTGGCTTTACTTTAAATTCTACTGTGGTCCATCTGTGGCAGAGCAGGTTTTAAAAGATGCTATAATTCCGTTAATAGAAAAATTAAAAAAAGATAAGGTTTGCGAAAAATGGTTCTTTATACGCTATAATGATACAGAAGGCCACCATTTAAGACTTCGGTTCAAAATCCCAAAAAATAAAGAAATTTATAAAGTTTTAACGTTAGTACAAGAAAAAATGAAGCTTTTCACAGATTCTAAGACAGTTTGGAAAGTTCAAACAGAATCTTATCATCCAGAATACGAGCGCTACGGCCTTGAAATAATGTCAGAGACGGAAACTGTATTTCAGAATGACAGCGATTGTACATTAGCCTTTTTGAATATGATAGAAGGTGATGAAGGAGAAAAAATACGTTGGATTTTCTCTCTTTTATCAATAGACAATTATCTTGACGATTTTCAAATTAATGAAGCTCAAAAATTAGCTATTATGAAAAGCCTAAAAGATGGCTTTGGTAGTGAATTCAAGAAAGACAAATTTGTAAACAAAAAAGTCAACGCCGTTTATAAGGAAAATGAAAAAGATATTTGCGAAATACTAGAGCTTTCTAACAAAAACCACCCGTTCTACCCATTAGCTGAATTGGTCAAAGAACGGTCGGCACAAAATGAAAAAGTGCTTCCAAGCATTATTGAATATATTAAAACCAATAAGGTGCTAAATCATCAAATCGTGGGAAGCCACATTCATATGTTGTGCAATCGTCTGTTTATAACCAAGCAACGTGAACAAGAAGCTATTGTCTATGATTTTCTTTACCAATACTATAAAAGAAAAAGTTACAGAAAGAAATAAAAACAACGCATAGGTATTCGCGACTATGCGTTGCTTCAGCTAACTAGCCTGATCATACTGTACCAAAGTACACACCTTACAAGCTTCTTCTTTTTCTTGTGCATACCATCTACAAGTAAGCCTAATACTGCAATCTTGCAATCCTTTTTCTCTTTTCTTCTCCTCAATTTTTTCAAGAATACCACCTATTAACGTACACTTATGACCATCCCATTGGCCACATGCCTTTGTTGCACATGTGTTGGTTAACCTAACGGTCTTCATCTTCTTATCTCCAAATCTTTCTAATTCCTTACGTATGTCTTCGTCTATTGGAACAGGCTCTGGCAAAATTTCCATTCGGTTGGTTTCTTCGTTGAACACCCCTAACAATTTACTATTTGGCATTGGAGGTGAACTAGGACAATCAAATTTTTTCATGATTCTATTTTTAGAATTAACAATTAGAAGGTTTTAAACTACAGCTCTAAGAATTCATCATCGTGGTCTTGAAAAAATTCATGAAGATCGTCCCATATTGGGTTGCTTTCCTCTCCTGGCAATAAGTACGCGTTGTCAAATTCGGTTTCATTTTTCATGATTCTGGGTTTTTAAGGTTATTTAACTCATTTTATATTATTCAATTACTAAAGTTTGCTTGTTCCATAGATCGGCATATTTCCCATCTTTATTTTTAAGCAACTCATTATGTGAGCCTTGCTCTATTAATTTTCCTTTTTCGAGAACAAATATCTCATCTGCGAAGGCTACAGTACTCAACCTATGCGCAATAATAATTAGTGTTTTCCCTTGATTTTTAAGTGCTCTAAGAGTTCCTTGTACCATTTGTTCTGAAATCGTATCAAGAGACGCTGTTGCTTCATCTAATACTAAAACTTCCGGTTCCTTATAAAGTGCTCTGGCAATTGCAATACGTTGCCGTTGGCCACCTGATAACATTGCCCCGTTTTCACCTAAATGCGTTTCAAAACCATTAGGTAAGGTTTGAATGAATTCTGTTATGCCCAATTTCTGGCTTATGCTAATTACTTTTTTGATGTCCGGCTCATAATCACCAAGTGCAATATTATCTATTACATTACCGGAGAAAAGATCTACTTTCTGAGGCACTACTGCTACAAGATCGCGTAAACTTTTAGGCGTAATTTGAGCTATATCATATTCCCCCATAGTTATTTTTCCTCCTTTAATAGGGTATAGATTTTGAAGCAAAGAAATTAAAGTTGTTTTACCTGAACCACTCTCACCTACAATTGCTGATACCTTTCCTTTTTTAAAAGTCATGCTAAAGTCTTCAAATACATCTACACGTGTACCATAACTAAAATCTATATTACGTAATGCAATATCTCCTATATCATCTGCAGTAATATCCATTTTATTCTCCACCGCTTCCCTTTCTAGGTCCATGATTTCAAAAAGACGATCAGAAGCAATCATAGCATTCTGTATGGTCTTGTTCATATCTACTATAGAAGTGAAAGGCCCCGTAAAATAACCTATCAAGGCATAAAAAGAGAGAAGTTCTCCTGGCGTAATTTCTTGTTCTATAACAAAATAAGATCCTGACCATAATAAAACGATAGTGAATAATCGCGATAAAAACTCAGTAGAATTTCCACTAAAAATAGAATTCAATCCAGATGAATATATAGACTTCAACAGCTTGGTAAACCTAGTCTCCGTCTTAAAGTTTGCAAAATCTTCTACTCCAAATTGCTTGATGGTTTTTACGGCATTAAGCGATTCTACCAACTGTGATTCTAAATCTGCAGCGTTTTCCATTAGTTTACGCTCAATCTTTTTGTTGAGATGATTCATCAAAAAGTATATCCCCAGATAAAGTGGTATAATTAAAGTGATAATCAAAGCCAGTTTCCAGTAATAAGAGTACATCAATGCAAAAGAGAAAATCACAATAAAGATGTTAACGAACAAGGTTATTGACGCATCGTTTACAAAAGCTCTAATCTTTACGGCATCACCAATCCTAGAGGTTATTTCACCAACTTTCATCGTATCAAAAAAGCGTTGAGGTAGCTTTAAAAGATGTTTGTAATAGCCCAGAATAAGCTGAGAATCTATTTTCTGACCCGTACGAAGAACAAAAATCTTCTGTACACTCCCTATGAATATTTGGAAAACCAATAAAAGTATCATAATAATACTCATAAGGTTTAACAAATTGGTATTGCCGTCAACCAACACATAATCCGTAATCTTTTCAATGTAAATGGATGTAGATAGCCCTAATATGGTATAAATAATAGCTCCGAACAACGCCTCAAAAAGAATAGATTTATGAGGGTTAACCAAAGTCCAAAAACGAGATAACATACTGGTTTTCTCATCTCTAGCCTCAAAATTAGTATTAGGCTGCATGAGTACCAAAACGCCTGTCCATGTTTTTTCCCAATCATCTAGCGTATATTTTTCCATTTTTCCTACGCCTGGATCCATCACTTGTACATATTTGTCGGTCACCTTATAGATTACCACAAAATGATGCAAATTTTGATTTACAATTATATGTGCAATAGCTGGCAGCGGTATATTTGGTAAGGCATCTAGTGCCCCTCGTACACCTTTAGCATCAAAGCCTAGAGCCTCGGCACCTTTAATAAGACCCAGAACATTTGTTCCTCTTTTATCCGTATGTGCCATTTGGCGCACACGCGCAATAGGAATCTTTAAATTATAGTATGAAGATATTGATGCCAGACAAGCTGCACCGCAATCTCTAATATCATGCTGTTTTACTTTTATGCTCATTCTTTAGTCTTGGTAGGTTATTAATTTCGCTTAGGGTTCATCCAATCGTCTACACCATCATACAATAATTGAAATATGGTTCTTTCAGTAAGTTTAAATCTGGCAGTAAGGGTCATTCCTTTTTTGATCTCTCCTTTATAACCGTTCTTTAACTCAAGATAGCTTTGATCTATACTGCTCAAAACCCTGAAATATGACATTTGATCGCTAATGGTAATGTTCCGATCAATCTGAATAACCTTTCCTGTAGCTAAACCCCATTGGTTATAGTTATAGGCATCCATCTGTAATTTTACATCTTGGCCTTCTTTAATAAAGCCAATATCTTTTGGCAAAACATAAGACTCTATTACCAAATTATCATCTGGAGATATTTCTGTTATTTGTTGCCCTGCTGACAAGAAACTCTGTTCCCGAAGACCACCGTAATTCATAACCGTACCATTTATTGGTGCGATAATGGCGTACTTTTCCTTTTCCTCTAAAATTTGTTGTTTTTCAGAAGTTGTGTTTGTTATAAGGTCCTCAAGGCTTCTGTTTTCGGCTTGCCATGAACTGATTTGTTGATTTCTAAAACTGTTTAGAGAAGCTTTAGCGTTTACCCAACTACTATTATAATTATCGAATTCTACTGCTGCGATAACCCCGGTTTCAAAAAGTTCTTTGTAACGGAGATATACGGTTTCAGCTTGGCCCACTTTTAAACGTAGCTCTCGTAATTGTTCTTGAAAACTGATGAACTGTTTTTGGTAGATACCAGTTTCCAATTGGCTGAAGTTCTTTACCTGCCCTGTTGCCAGTTTTTGTAAATCAGACAGCTGAGACAAATAATTTTCAAGTAGCTCTTCCTTTAAACGATTTTGAAGATTAAGGTTATCGCTTTCTACCAATAGTAAGGTATCACCTCTTTTTACCACTTGATTATTCTCAAGATCTATAAAAGTTATTCTACCACTTACTACAGATACCAATTGGGTATTTTCGCCAGCGCTTCTCACGACCGACCTACTTTGGGTTGTAACATTTACATGTATAAAAAAGCTTGCGATAAAAACCGCTACCAAAAACGCTAAGGTGCTTACGTAAGTTATACGCATAGTTGAGTTGGTTTAAAATTTAGTATTGAATTATGCCGCTTCTGAGGTAAACGTATAATTTAGAAATTGATAATACGCCTCTGGCATAATAACCTCTTCAATAGATGTCACCTCCATTTCAGAAATTATCTTTTGACCGTTAATTTCTATTTCTGTTTTTAAATGTGATAGAATTTCATTTGAGGCAAGTGAAAGATCAAAAAGTTGGTTTTTTAATTCTGAGCTATTTTGAACTTCATTTACAGTAGCTAAAAGCCTATCGTCTGAACATATAGAAACCTCACCAGTTAATTTAGCCGCAGATAGTATAAAATTATTAGTAATGTGGTACGAACGATTTCTAAACTGGGTTGGCAACGAAAATGCTTCATCTAACCAAACTTCACCCAATACTTCTTTTAATTTGCCTAGATGTTTCTCGGGACTAGGGACTGGCAACAACTTTTTCTGATTTTCATTTACTATCAGAGATATAGCACTGTCTGTAAGAAAAAGTACTTTTTTTTTATTGTTAACTACAGTTATGGAAAAGTTTTTTTCCATATAAACATCAAGTTGAACTTTTTGGCTCTGTGTGACGATATTCTTTTTAATAAGGATCATATAGTATGGTTATATAAATGAATAATTATAGCTCTTTAACTTTTGTAAAGTAACATTATCAAACCACTATAAACCAAACTGAAGAACCCCGTTTTTATAAAAACGGGGTTTATGCACCTATCCACACTATATAAAAAAAGCCGTTCACAATTTATGAACGGCTATGATTTTAAGAACAGTAATAATTAAATCTTAGTACTCCTACCATTAATTTGATTCAAATATAACGGAGACTACCTTTTGCTAAATTATTACTCGCTAAAATAGTCCCTTACAGCATCTACCCAGCAATATGGACACCACCATTCTCCACCACCGATTTCTAACTGCTCATCAATTGTCAATTCTTCTATGTTATTAAAATTTGTAACTTTCATAATTCCTATTTTTTATTGATTATTTGTTCTAATGAAACCTTTATTAATGACTATTACTCGCTAAAATAGTCCCTTACAGCATCTACCCAGCAATATGGACACCACCATTCTCCACCACCGATTTCTAACTGCTCATCAATTGTCAATTCTTCTATGTTATTAAAATTTGTAACTTTCATAATTCCTATTTTTTATTGATTATTTGTTCTAATGAAACCTTTATTAATGACTATTACTCGCTAAAATAGTCCCTTACAGCATCTACCCAGCAATATGGACACCACCATTCTCCACCACCGATTTCTAACTGCTCATCAATTGTCAATTCTTCTATGTTATTAAAATTTGTAACTTTCATAATTCTTATTTTTTATTGATTATTTGTTCTAATGAAACCTTTGTTAATGACTATTACTCGCTAAAATAGTCCCTTACAGCATCTACCCAGCAATATGGACACCACCACTCTCCACCACCGATTTCTAACTGCTCATCAATTGTCAATTCTTCTATGTTATTAAAATTTGTAACTTTCATAATTCTTATTTTTTATTGATTATTTGTTCTAATGAAATTCATGTGTATAGCCAGTTATTGCTAAATACAAAAAAACTACTACTGTGATTAATTCTATCATCCACTTTTTATTCATGACCATTATCATGATCATATTTCGATAAAGCCAACCATAGCGCAATTGGTATCATAATCCAACCTCCATCTAGTTCTTTCTCTTCCTGTTTGGATAGTTCTTTTACTTTCAAATTTTGTAATTTCATAATTTTAGTTTTTAAAATAGGTGATAATGATTCAAATTAATATTCTACTAATGTCCATTGTCATGATCATATCTAGATAATGCCAACCATAGCGCAATTGGTATCATAATCCAACCTCCATCTAGTTCTTTCTCTTCCTGTTTTGATAGTTCTTTTACTTTCAAATTTTGTAATTTCATAATTTTAGTTTTTTAAGGTCTATAATTGATTATTCTGAAATTTTAGGCTTCAGCAGTCCTTTATACGTACTAGATTTATCTAGAATCACCCCCTTTATTTAGGAAGTATTTACTTCTCGTTATGTTTTGGCTTTCTATTTTATATCTAAATACAATCTTGAATATTTATCTTTTTTCTATGATAAGAAAGCTTTAAAATCTCTGTAACTACTTGAATTTGCCATAAAATAATTATCTAAGAATGACCCTTCAGGAAAAAAACCGCCTTCTGTTTGTTTCTTTTCTTGATAGTTTAGCTCTTGTACCTTTAAATTTTTCATAACTTTTATTTTTTAAATTTGAGGAAGTCCAGTAAGGAATTCTCTTATAAAACTATAAACAGCAATGCCATTTCTTATGATAATTAGAATACTACCGTCTTAATTTTGACTAGCTTCTTCTTTACTTAATTCTACCAAATGTTCCATATCATCTTTAATATTTAATTCCTGCCCCCCATGCTATTGACATAATCTTTAAATCGACTCCAGGCATTTTCAACAGCTTCGATAAAACCCCCTCCTTCAATTTTTACTGCTTCTTCATTGTTTAATTCTTTTAAGTCTATCATATTCTTAGTTTTTAATTAATACCTCAGATAATCAAAATCACAATTTTCTATTTGTCCAGAAAATCATTAAATGCTTTATAACTTTCCTTTGCCACTACAGTGCAAATAGTATCCATTAATGAGCCATAGGCAAATAATCTTCCGCCATTACAGTCTTGTGTCTCAAAAGTTGAAATTTCTTCAACTCTAAATTTCTCTATGTTTTTCATTTTTATTATTTTTATTTACTTAAAGAACCCAATACAATTCTAACATAAGCCTCATCTAAATACCTTTTAGGACATGCTAAGCCTGCAGTAATTTGCATAAGTTCTTCGTTTTTTAAATTATCTAATTTCATGTTATTAGTTTTTAGATTAGGACCACAAAATCAATTTGTTAAACCTAAGAGGGTTCCTCCTTATAATTACGGGCTCTCTTGGTATGTAAATATGTATTGGGTCAAAATTTATGGAACCTCCTTCTATGCTTTTCATCTCATCTAGAGACAATTCGCTTATTTCAAATTCTCTTAAATTTTTCATACAACTTTGTTTTAATGATTATTTAAATACGCTTATTATCGCAAGACTACTAGAGCGAAGGTGGGTTCCTAAAAAAATCCTCCTAAAAAAATAATTTCCTTTATTTCATCAATAATATTCCTTCCTCCCTCAGTACTTCTCAACTTCTCCAGTGCCAATTCTTTTACATTAGCCTTGGTTATGTTCTTTTTTTCTTGATTTTTCATATCTCTAGAATTTAATTGGGTCCTGCCCTGTTCCAATCATACCTAAGGTTTGCCCAATACCGATATCAATTCTAGTTATACCACCTTCAGTTTTTCTTAACATCTCAAGAGCCAATACTTTAACTTTTAAATTTTCCGTCTTTTTTGAATTTTTCATCTTTCTAATTTTTTATTATTTGTTAAACAGTAGTACTATTAATGTTACTAGTTGAAGCCAAAACCCGCCTCTTCTGGATACCTGTGTTCTATATATTCCCGTAATGCGTCAGGGTCTACGCTTCCGCCTTCAATTGAGATTAGTTCTGTTTTCTGTAAAGCAATTACCTTGAATAAGTTTGATGTTTTCATAATCTTTTATTTTTAATTCTGTTGTAAACCTAATTTCAGCTTGTCTCATTTTTTGAGACTCTATATTTATTTTTAAAAAGAATTAATTAAGATGTTTATATCTGCCCTATCTCCTTTCTTGATTCAAACTTAGAACCCGTTTGTCTCATTTTTTGAGACTCTCTTAATTTTTTTCTAAACCATAAGAACTTTATAATCACACGCTATAAGCAGCTTATCGCTTTCATGTTTCAAACCTATTGCCGTAGTGTCTCATTTTCTGAGACCAGTAAAATTTTACATAAAAAAAAGCCCAAGATTTCTCTTGGGCTTTTCAGACTTAAAAAGTTGCTATGCGCTCAACAACTAATTCTGTGGTGGTAAAATAAAAAGGCAATGGTAGAAGACATAACAATTGTACCACCATTAATACTAATGGCTTCATTTTCACGCAGCGATTTTACATAAAAACCACATTTAAAACGTACTTCATCTTCATACATAAAGCTTTGCCTGCTTATATCATACACTATAGGAGCTTCTAATGCTTTCATTACATCTATGACCCTATATAACTTGGCTCTAGATATATTTAATCTAGCCGCCAATTCTTCCGGTGTACCGGTAGCATGTAATCTTACCAATTGATCTATACGCTCGATCAAAGAAATCTGTTTGGTTAATTGCTGCATAATTATGATTTTAAGGTTATCTGTTATTACTTATTACCATCTTTTCAGATACACTTATCTTACACCAAGTTCTTGAACCTGAAGTATTACTGGCATTTTTGGCACTTTAGGAATGGGAACACAACCATGCCCGTGAAGACCAATCCAAACTCCCCCGTTAAGTGCTACTGACTCTTGCAATGTTAATTCTGAAACATTTTTCATGTTTTTATATTTAGGATTTATATTAAAACTTTTTGTGATTTCTATTTTTACTTAGGTAATTTTATTTTCAAAAACTTGTCATAATCATGATACTGGGTATCTTGACGGGCCTGCCCTCCGTTTAGCAAGAGATCCTCTTGTTTTTGAAGTTCTGTCAACTACTTTTTCTTAAAAATCAGGTTGTTCTTTTTTACATTTTTGTCTTTCATTATATTTATTTTAATTATCAACCTGGTTATTTACTTCTCTGAGCCTACTTCTGAGTATATCTATATTTCTCAATTTCTTTTAATCTATCAGAGATAGCTCCCAAAGCATTAGAAATATCTCCTCCCTCAACATTCACCTTCTCAAGAGAATCCAGCTCTACCAGAGATTTTTTTTCAAATTGAAGTTCTTTTGGGTTTACATTTTTGTTTTTCATTATATAGGGTTTAATTGATTACATCTTGATTAAAAACAAAAGGAATAGGCCGGTTTATTGGTCGGTTCTGAAAGTTTCATGCAGACACCTACTCCTTTTGTTGATGGCCCTTTGTTAGAATACTTTATAATTAAGCTTCAGTAGGCAAAATTTTTATCACTACTACTAATGATATCTTTCAATTAAAAGAAAGGGGAGGTATTTCTCCTTTGTTCCCCTTTCTTTTCTCTCAAGCAAGCTCTTGTGTGAGCGCACAACTAAAAATAGCAACTTGAGTTAAATGCAATTTGTTAGCTGCATTCTTTCACAAAGAAAAGAAGGAAAAAGGGTGAAAACCAAACGGTTCCACCTTGTTTTTATAAATGAAGTAAATTAAAAAAACCTTTTAAAAAATTGAATTTCAATTGTTTAAAAGGTTTTTATTTGTAAATAAAACTGAAATGAAGTAGAAGTACCTTTTTAAGTATTTATGCTATACTTTGAACTCTTTATTAAGGTTTCTAACATATGCAGATGGAGTTAAACCCGTACTTTCTTTAAAATATTTGCTAAAAGAATCTGCACTTTTATACCCAATTTCTTCTGCAATACCTTTTACGGAATATGAACGCATACGTTTACTATTCTTTAATTCTAAGATGATATAGTCCATTCGGATATCATTAACGAATCTATTAAAATTCGTATCCATAGTATTATTTATTACACTAGAAAGATATGAGGTATTGGTTTTAAGTTTTTTAGCTGTATTGTAGAGAGAACTATCTTGACGCAAGAAATAGCCACTATCTTTGAGCTTATCTAACTTATCTAATAGCTCTTGGATTTTTTCATCTTTTATAGGAGATGTACTGTCATCCACAATTGTACTGGTAGTAGAACTAGATTGTTGCTCTATTTTTTCGGCTTCCTTTTCTTCTACAATTTCAACCGGCTGTTTTTTAGCCTCTTCTTTTTTGACGAGCTCTTTTTCTATATTTCGTGGCAGTTCTTCTACAATAGAAACTGTTTTATTTACCGGTTCAATACTCTTTCTTTCTTCGTACTTCTGAACCGTAGCCATTAATTGAGCAAATTTCTTTTTGTTTTTTGTATAATTAAAAACATACAGCATGAGACCTGCAGCTAATAGAAACCCTAAAATTGAAGATATAAAAGCTATATAACTTTTATATTTTTTCTCGGTCTGTTTCCCTTCAGCAATAATTTCCTTAGTTTTAATTTCATTTAGCCCTTCTTGAGTTTTAAATTTAAGCTTATTAAAATCTTCCTTAGCTGATAAATACTTTTTATAATAGAAATCTCCTTCTTCCGTCTTATTTTGACTTTTAAAAATTTCCGAATTTAGTTCATAAAAATCCATTAAATCTTTCGCAGAAAGTCGGTTAGAAAAATTTTCTTCGTTTATAAGATGGTTTCTATAATATATAGTACTATCCAGATTATTTAAATAGAAGAAAGATTGACTCTTTTTCAGTATTACCTCTAAATCATTATAATCGTAAGACTCTTTTAAGATAGCCAAGCACTCACTATAATAATCTATTGCAGCATTATACTCTTGATTATCAAAAGCTATATCGCCTTTAACCTTAAGAGAATAGTAGTTTGCCGTTTCTGGGTTTTCTAGATGCAATTTTTCGAATTTTTCTAAATATACTTGAGATGAGTCAGAATTTTCCAATTTATTATATAAATCAGCCAAATTCAGTAATAGTATCTCGTGATGCTCTACATCACCGTTAAAAATTTCATTACTATCTCGTAAAAGTGCGTCAAAAATAGAAAGTGCTTTTTTATTATTTCCAAATTTTTTATTCAACAAACCAAAATCTATTTGCATCAAGTTATAGATATAGGACAAATCTGTTTTATCCATCTCTGTAGATAAGTTATTATATATGGCTAATGCATTTTCAATTTGATTTAAATTGTCATACGCTATAGACATGTAATAATAAATATTAAGACTGTAGCGGTCAAAATTGTTTTTTTCAGATATTTCAAGAGCTTTCTCACAGTACTTAATAGCTTTATTATATTCTGAGTTCATTATCTGTAAATCAATTATTAGAAGATAAATACTAACTTGATTGAATGAATCATAATGTTCAAATTTACCTTCAAGCTTATAGGATTCAACCAAAGCTTGATTTAAATTAATACTAGAAAGCTCATAAATAAAATCAATTTTCTTTTTTAAGTCTTCCGAGATTTCTTGGCTAAAAGAAAAATTCATTAGAAAAAAACCGAAAAACACTGTTATCACCTTCTTAAATGCCTGTCCTTGCAAAATTTAAATTTTTATAATGTGAATTACCATAGCCGCCTTTGATTTGGGAGGTTTAAGATAGTAAAACATAACCTATTTTTATAAATATCCGTAATTCTTATTTTGAAATAACTATCACTCACTATACTTTCATCACATCAAATAATTAATAACCACATAATATCTCAAGCATTATGAAATTTAAGAAAAACACTTTTGAAAAAGGAAAATTGAAATTCGACAAGAACACACTTTTAGAATTAAATCAAAATTCCTTAAGAGAAGTAAATGGAGGAGGCAAAAATCTCCCTACGACTCTAAAAAACATTAGTTCATGTATATGTGGGCATATTAATTAAATATAACCTACAAATAACTTAAAAGTGAAGGTCGATACCTCGACCTTCACTTTTTTTTTACAATTTCCAACTAAACCTAATGAAAAAAATTCTATTCATACTATTCATTCTTTTTACTGGCATAACAAGCGCCCAAAAAAAATGGAGTTTAGAAGAGTGTATTTCTTACGCACTAGAAAATAATATTTCCATTAATCAGTTGCGGGTTAATGCTGATATCCAAATACAATCTATTAAAGCAAATAAAGGTTCTCTAATGCCAACTCTATCTTCCGGTGCCAGCCAGCAGAACAACTATTTTGGAAGCGTTAGTACCAGAGGAGATAATTTCTCTACTACCTTAAATTTCCTTGATGCAAATTGGACGGTTTTTAACGGGTTTAAAAACTTGAACAATTATAAAAAGTCTCTTATAGATGGCGAAATTGCCTCTAAAAATATTGAAATCTTGTCTAATGACGTCGCTCTTAATATTGCAAATACCTACTTACAGGTACTACTCAATAAAGAGTTACTGAATGTTGCGAAAAATCAATTAGAACTGTCAAAAAGACAATTGGACATTAGCAAGCAGCAGTTAAAATCTGGTGTTACCTCTGAAGCCAATGTGTACGATGTAGAGGCTACAGTAGCAAGAGATGAACAAACCTTAGTGCAACAGGAAAATACACTCCTATCATCATTATTATTGTTAAAGCAACAATTACAGCTTCCTGTTGAAGAGCCTTTTGACGTAGCAGAGCTTTTAGCAGATAAATTACTTAATAAACTAGAGGTGAGAACACCAGCTACTGTTTATCAAGAAGCGGAAAAAAGTAGACCTGAAATTGAAGCGGCAGAGTTAGGCATAGAAAGTATTTCCAAGAATTTAAAGATTGTTTTAGCTAACTATTTACCAAGTCTAACCCTAGGTTACGGCTATGGAGCTACTTATTCTTACATAAAAGGAGCGCAACATGACAACTTTAGCAAACAGTTAGAAGATAACTTAGGCCATGCAATAACTGCATCATTAAGTATTCCCATTTTCACCGGATTTAGTAATAAAACCAATGTAGAAATAGCAAAACTAAATATAGAAAATGCAGAACTGGATTTAGCCAACGAGAAATTTAATCTCAGACAAAACATTGAGACGGCATATCTTGATGTCCTCAATGCTAGAAAAGCATATGAAGCTTCATTAAAAACATTAAAGTCTAGAGAAATTTCCCTAGACTTTACTGAAAAACGATTTAAAACAGGGACAGTTAATAACTTTGATTTTGAAACCTCAAAAAATAATTTTATCAGTTCTCAATCTAGCGTGGCCCAATCTAAATACGATTACATCTTTAAAGTTAAAGTGCTTCAGTTTTATGCAGGAAACGATTTTAGCTTAAACTAAACTCTACCCACTAAAGCTCCTTAATTTTTATATCTTTAAAAGAAACCATATTACCATGGTCTTGTAAACCTATTTTTCCGGTAGTGAATTTTCCGAAATGGTCCCAATCTGCAAATTTTGATTTGGACACCATAACATTCCACATTTCATTACCAACCGGGAAGTCAACAACATCAGTTCCGTTTAAAGAGATACTTCCTTTTTGCTCTTTATGATTTATGGTAATTACCATATTATTCCATTCGCCTACAGGTTTGGTAACATCTGCAGAAGGTGCTATCATATCATACAACGAGCCTGCTTGGTGAGTTGTACCATTTTTGGCGTCAGGATGTTTCTCATTATCTAACACCTGTACTTCCGGACCAGTCTGGTAGGCCTCAGATAGTTCAGGAGTTTCATTTACACCCCAGAACACACCACTATTACCACCTTCTGAAATTTTCCATTCCAAAGACAAAATAAAATCTGTGTAATTTTTTTTGGTTACTAGATTAAATGCCTCACCTTCTTCTTTTTCCGTTGGAGGATAAAAAACCATGGCACCGTCTTCTAATTTCCAATTCTCGGAAACACCTTCTTTATTATATTCTTTCCATCCGTCAAATGAAGAGCCATCAAAAAGAACCGTCCACTCTGTAGGTGGTTTTTCGGCTTCCGCTTCCGCTACGCGTTCAGATTCCATTTCTTTTTGAGTTTTTTCTGCTTTTTCTTTACAACCAAAGGCTACTACTGCCATAAAAACAATAAGTACTATATTCTTCATAATTCTTGAGATTTAGATATTTAAAAAAAAACGATTCTCTAGCCTGTAAAACAAGAGAATCGTTCTGTATTATTTACTTCTATTGTTCTCTCCTTTTTAAGAGATACCCAATATCTTTTTAAGCATTTCTTTGTCAACTGCTGAACCAGCAAAATCATCAAAAGTTTTCTCCGTTGCTTCAATAATATGGTCTTGAATAAAAATCGCTCCTTCTCGAGCACCTTGCTCAGGGCTTTTAATACAGCATTCCCACTCCATAACAGCCCAAACATCACAACCGTACTGCGTAAGTTTAGAAAAAATGGTTTTAAAATCTATTTGACCATCGCCTAAAGAACGGTATCTACCAGCTCTGTCTCCCCAATCGTTATAACCACCAAAGGCCCCTTTTTTACCTGTAGGGTTGAATTCTGAATCCTTTACGTGAAAGGATTTTATAAACTCATGATAGTGATCTATGTACTCTATATAATCTAACTGTTGTAAAACAAAGTGACTTGGGTCATATAGGATATTTACTCGTTTATGGTTTCCTGTAGCGGCAAGAAAACGCTCAAAAGTATCTCCATCGTGCAAATCTTCTCCTGGGTGAATTTCGTAACAAACATCAACCCCTTGTTCATCAAAATGATTCAAGATTGGCATCCATCTTTTTGCTAGCTCCTCAAAACCCATTTCTACTAAACCAGCAGGTCTTTGCGGCCATGGGTGCCAAGTATGCCAAAGCAGTGCACCAGAGAAAGTAGCATGAGCATTAAGTCCTAATCTTCTACTTGCAGTAGCCGCTTTTTTTACCGTTTCTACGGCCCACTCGGTACGTGCTTTTGGGTTGTTTTTTACTGCATCGGGAGCAAAACTGTCAAACATAAGGTCGTAAGCCGGGTTAACAGCAACCAACTGTCCTTGAAGGTGCGTTGAAAGTTCAGTAATTTCAAGACCATAGGAATTTATTTTCCCTTTAAGCTCGTCACAATAATCCTGGCTCTCGGCTGCTTTATCCAAATCTATTAAAAAACTTTCCCAAGTAGGGATTTGAATACCTTTATAACCTAAATCTGCAGCCCATTTACACATGCCATCCAATGTATTGAACGGTGCCTTACCGTCTACAAATTGCGCTAAAAATACACCGGGACCTTTAATTGTCTTCATACTTCCATTTTTTGTGTTTAGTAAAGGGGAGATTCTTTTTGATAACCTTTTATAGAAAAACCCTATATTTATTTCTCTTAAGTGTTTTTGATACCCTTTTCTTTAGGGAAAATATAAATATAGGCATTACAACAGGTTTAAAACAAAAAATACTACCGTGAATAAAGAAGAAACATTCGACGCTATAGTCATCGGAACTGGAATTAGTGGTGGCTGGGCGGCTAAAGAATTATGTGAGAAGGGATTAAAAACGTTAGTACTGGAAAGAGGTCCTATGGTTAAGCATATTGAAGATTACACCACTATGCACGATGACCCTTGGGACTATCCTTTAAAAGGAGAACTCTCTAAGGAAGATAAAGCTAAATACCATGTGCAAGCCAGGGTAGGCTGGGCACCAACCGAAGACTCTAAGCATTTTTTCGTTAATGATTTAGATCACCCGTATGTTGAAACCAAACGTTTTGACTGGATTAGAGGTTACCAAGTAGGTGGTAGATCTTTAACCTGGGGAAGACAGAGCTATCGATGGAGCGATCTTGATTTTGATGCCAACAGGAAAGAGGGTATTGGTGTAGACTGGCCCGTACGTTACAAAGATATTGCACCTTGGTACGACAAAGTAGAAAAATATATTGGGGTAAGCGGAGAAGCTCTAGGATTGTCGCAATTACCAGACGGAATATTTCAACCTAAAATGGACTTAAATTGTGTTGAAGAAGATTTTAAAGCTTCAGTTGCCGAGAAATTTGAAGATGGTCGTTTGATTACTATAGGTCGTACAGCACACATAACTGACCCTGAAGCCGATTTTGAAGGTAGAGGTACGTGTCAAAACAGAAATCGTTGTTGGAGAGGTTGCCCTTTCGGGGGATATTTTAGTAGTAACTCCTCTACTTTACCTGCTGCGGAACGTACCGGAAATATGACGCTACGTCCACATTCTATTGTTTACGAAGTGATGTATGACGATACTACAAAACAAGCTACCGGTGTTAAAATTATTGATGCCGAGACAAATGAAAAAATAGAATTTAAAGCAAAGGTTATTTTCCTATGTGCCTCTGCAATGGCATCCGTGGGCATTCTTTTACAATCAAAAAGCGAGCGCTTTCCAAACGGACTGGGCAATGATTCTGATGCGCTTGGGCGTGGCATTATGGACCACCACTACAAACTTGGTGCATTTGGCAAAGTAGATGGACATTTAGATAAATATTATAAAGGAAGAAGAGCCAACGGATTTTATATTCCGAGATTCGTAAACCTTGATCAAAAAACCAAACGCGAAGGCTATTTAAGAGGCTTTGGCTATCAGGGGAGTGCAAGTCGCGAAGATTGGTCTGCAGACATTGCCGAAATGAGTTATGGTAAAGACCTTAAAGAGTCTATTCTTAAACCCGGCCACTGGCAAATTGGAGTTACAGGTTTTGGTGAATTTTTACCCTATGATGATAACCGCGTAACACTTAGCCAAACTAAAAAAGATAAATGGGGTTTACCTCAATTGGATTTTGACGTGGAGTTTAAAGAAAACGAATATAATATGCGCAAAGACATCAAACAGGAAATCGTAGACATGTTCAAAGCTGCTGGTTTCAAAGATGTAGAACCTTATGAAGAATCTAGCGGACCAGGCTTAGGTATTCACGAAATGGGTGGTGCACGTATGGGCCATAGCGCTAAAACCTCTATCATCAACAAAAATAACCAGATTCATACCGTACCGAACGTGTATGTGACTGATGGCGCTTTTATGTCATCTTCAAGTTGCGTTAACCCCTCGCTTACTTATATGGCATTTACAGCTAGGGCAGCAAACCATGCCGCAGAACAAATAAAAGCGGGCAAATTTTCATAAATGATGTATAACGACCGATAAATCAACCTGATATTCTAAAATTTCACTAAAATTGTTCGGTCGTTTGTATCTTGCTGAAATATATTTCTCACGTTAACCGTGAAAAATACGCTAACCGCAATAACTATATGGAAAACGCTTCAGCCCGAAATTTATGGGGAGACTACCTAGATAAGCACTTAGAACATGCTTTTGTAGATACACCCAAAGTAGTTCATTTTTGCAATAATGAATTGGATGCCAACGAATGTGCGGCATTAGTCAAAAAAGGCATCAAACGAGCAACATCTCCTTGTTTGCTAGGCCTTCAGAACCTTAACCAACCATTACCTAAAATTGGCGACTTCATGATTGTAACCAATTGGGAAGGTGAAGCACAGTGCATTGTTAGAACCACGGCCGTAAAACTGAAACCTTATTTTAGTATTGATGCAGCTTATGCCGAATTAGAAGGTGAAGGCGATAAAAGCTTAGCTTATTGGAAAAAGGTACATTGGGACTACTACACCAAAGAATTAGCCGCTTTTAATCGCAAGCCTAACGAAAGCATGATTATTGTCTGCCAAGAATTTGAAAAAGTTTTTGCTCGGTAATCTATTCCAAAAGAAATCACTCAAAATATCATCAGAAAAGCTCCATTACATCTGTAACGAGCCTAATTCTTCATTGGGAATACGCCGTAAATAGCACTTATGCTATATTGTGATACTAAGAGCTACTTTATTATAAAGTTTTTTTACCTTGTACAGCATCAATGTAAACAAATTCAACTATGCGCATCTCAACGCCCAAAATACCAGCATTTAGCATAATTTTTTCTTTGTTCGGTTTCTTTTTATTCTTATCTGCTCAAGGTCAAGCTCCAAAATGGGAAAATCCTGAATGGGAAAATCCCGAAATATTTCAAATTAATCGTGAAGCGTCTACAGCTTCTTTTTATCGATATGAAACCGCCCAGAACGCATTAAAAAATGACAGTTGGGAAAATTCTCCCTTTTACCAATCATTAAACGGAGATTGGCTTTTTAACTATGCTGAAAATGTCATGGCTAGACCTGTAGATTTTCAGAATCCTGATTTTGATTCGTCCTCCTGGAATGCCATTCCAGTACCTTCCAATTGGGAACTTGAAGGACACGGCACTCCTATCTATACTAATGTAGTATATCCATTTCCAAAGAACCCTCCCTTCATTCCTCATGACAAAAACCCCGTAGGAAGTTATAAGCGCGATTTTGAGGTTTCCGATGACTGGGATGGCAATACGATCTATTTACATTTTGGAGGTGTTAGCGGAGCAATGTATGTTTGGGTAAACGGTCAAAAAGTAGGCTACAGCGAGGGCAGTAAAACACCTGCTGAATTTGATATTACCAAATATATTCAAGCAGGAAAAAATTCACTTGCCGTACAGGTGCTTCGTTGGTCCGATGCAAGTTATATGGAAGATCAAGATTTCTGGCGTCTAAGCGGTATTGACCGTGATGTCTACCTATATGCCACGAAGGCAACCACCATTAAAGACTACCGTGCTATTGCCGACCTAGAAAACAATTATTCTGATGGTCTTCTTAACGTTAGCCTGGAACTGGAAAACACAGCCAAAAAAGCAAAAGGATTTAAAGCAACCGTGCAACTCTTAGACGGTGACAAAGAACTCTATTCCGAAGAAAAAGAAGTCATTTTCAATGGAGATTCAGCTATAGTAACTTTTGAAAAATCCCTAAAAAGCATAAAAACTTGGAATGCCGAAAAACCTAACCTTTACACTTTACTTTTCGTTCTTAAAAACAAAAAAGGAGTTGTAACCGAGGCCGTAAGTTCTAAAATAGGCTTTAGAAAAATTGAAATCAAAAACAACCAGTTCTTGGTCAACGGTCAACCTGTTCTTATTAAAGGTGCCAACCTACACGATCATGATGAAACCACGGGTCATGTTATTAGCAAAGAGGTAACACTAAAAGATATGGAGGTAATGAAGCGCAACAACTTAAATGCTATACGTTGCAGTCATTATCCTAAAAATGAGTTTTTCTATCGCATGGCAGACAAATATGGTTTTTACATAGTTGATGAAGTCAATATTGAAATCCATGGTATGGGAACTACCAACCAAGGTCTTGATAACGATGAGGAAGCTAAGAAAATACACCCAGCCTACAGACCAGAATGGAAAGCCATGCATTTAGACCGTACCAAAAGAATGTACGAACGCGACAAAAACTACACTTCTATTGTTACTTGGTCTTTGGGTAACGAAGCGGGTAATGGAGAAAATTTCTTTGCTACTTATGAATGGCTTAAAAAACATGATGCTACTCGCCCTGTTCAATACGAAGGAGCCACCCAATATGCGAATACGGACATTCAAGCGCCAATGTACGCAACTATAGAACAGACTATTAAATATGCCGAAAACGACCCTAAAAGACCTCTTATTCAATGTGAGTATGCCCATGCCATGGGGAATAGCGTTGGTAATCTTCAGGATTATTGGGATGTTATTGAAAAATACGACGTGTTGCAAGGTGGTTTTATTTGGGATTGGGTTGATCAAGGCCTAAAAACAAAAAATGAAGACGGTGTTGAATTCTATGCCTTTGGAGGAGATTTTGGTGCTTCGGACCTACAAAATGACAATAATTTTTGCTTAAACGGATTGGTGAATCCTGACCGTTCGGCTCACCCCGCTTTATATGAGGTAAAAAAGGTATATCAATATGTAAAGTTTAAATCGAATGACCCTAAATCAGGTAAAATAACGATTACCAACAAATATGATTTCACCAACCTTTCAGAATATAATTTCAATTGGAAATTGTTCAAAGACGGTATTGAGATACATGCTGGAACCATTCCTGATGTAGCAGTAGCTCCGTATGAGTCTAAAGAGTTTCAGATTGCCCTACCGGAATTGACCGACGAAAAAGCTGAATACTTCTTGAATGTTTATACAACCACTAAAAGCGCTGACGCTCTTATACCTGAAGATTACTTATTAGCCTATGAGCAATTTAAGCTGACCGATTTTACCCCCAGCGTTTTTGAAATGGAAACCAGTGGACTTTCGGTTACTAATGTAGATGGCACCGTAAAAATTAAAGGAGAAGGATTTGAAATCGGTTTTAATAGCACTGATGGTAGCTTGACAACATTAGACTACGGCCAAGGCAACCTAATTAAAAAAGGACCGAACGTAAACTTCTGGCGCGCACCTACCGATAATGATTATGGGTACAATATGCCTAAACGTTTAAACGTCTGGAAAGAGGCTACCGAAACTCAAAACCTGACGAGTTTAAAACTGAACTCCAATGACGGCAAAAAAGTCATTGACGCTGTAAAACTTAGTAAGAATCCGTTTAAAATTAAAAACGATTTAAAGCTTACGGCCACGTATAATTTACCTTCTGTACAAGGAGAAGCAACAGTAACCTATGCTATTAATAACAAGGGAGATATTTTAGTAAGTACAGACCTTTCTAACATTAAGAATAGCCTGCCCATTGTTCCTCGTTTTGGAAATAACTTTATCATAAACTCGGCATACGATAATGTGAGCTGGTACGGTAGAGGTCCACATGAGAATTACCAAGACCGAAAAACTTCGGCAATGGTGGGCACCTATAATGCAAAAGTAAAGGACCTATACTTTGAGTACATACGTCCACAAGAGAATGGGAACAGAACCGATATCCGTACGTTATCATTTTTAAATAAAAACGGTAAAGGAATTCAAATTTCTTCATCAAAACTGTTTGGTTTTAGCGCCCATAACCAATACAATTCAGATTTTGATGAGGGCATGGAAAAACAACAGCGCCATACCTATGATATTCCTCAAAGAGACCTTATCAACATCAACATTGATTATAGTCAAATGGGTGTTGGAGGCGATAACAGCTGGGGACTATTACCACACGAAGAATATCAAATTAAACCAGATAATTTATCTTTTAGTTTTATGATACTACCGGTAAAATAAGGGTATATATCAGCTAATGTGATCAGAAACAAAACACCCCGAAAGCTAAATACTTTCGGGGTGTTTTTATGTGATGTAGAAATTTAGACGATTTAATCTTCCAATTCTACCCAAGTATTTCCGTTTTTATTGGACTCTACTGTAGCCTCAATGAAATTCATACCACGAACACCATCGGTCATGGTTGGATACTCACCACTGTCATATTGCTCTCCTCTTATGGCTTTCGCCACACCAAGGTAGATATTAGCCATAGAATCAAAAATACCTTCAGGGTGCCCTGGAGGAAGTTTTGTTCCTCCTAAAGATAGTTCACTGTTATACGCATGACCTGGTTTGTATATCTGAGTTGGTTTTGTATCACTCATTACATACAGATAGTTAGGATTCTCCTGCTCCCATTTGAAAGCCCCTTTTTCGCCGTAAATAGCTATGGCAAGTCCGTTTTCTTCACCTGTAGCAACTTGACTACTTCGGATGATACCTTTTACATGATCACTCATTCTAATAAGAACCGTTCCATCAACATCCATCTGGTTATCTTCATACAAATAGTTGAAGTCGCTCAAAATAGACTTAATTTTTAAACCTGTGGTGTATTCTACCATATTAAAGGCATGCACCCCGATATCTCCAATACAAGAACTGATACCAGCCTTTTTAGGATCCAAACGCCAAACTGAAGAACGCTTTTCTTGATCATGAATAATTTCATTGATCCAACCTTGGTAATACACAGCATCTACTTTATGAATCCTTCCTAGCTCTCCGTTCTTAATCATTTCGCGCATTTGGCGAACCATAGGGTAGCCGGTATACGTATGCGTTAAGGCAAAAACAGTACCTGCCTTTTCATGAGCCGCTTGTAGTTTTTTAGCTTCTTCCAAGGTGGTAGTCATTGGTTTTTCGCAAATAACGTTAAAACCGTTTTCCAACAATTTTAAAGCCATTGGAAAGTGAAGAAAGTTAGGTGTAAGAATAGAACATACTTGAATACGTTCATCTTCCGGCAATTTCATTTCTTCTTCAATCAACGTATCAAAATCCTTGTAGATACGATTTGTAGGCACATCTATTTCTTTGGCAAAAGCCATATTCTGCTCAAAATCTGGGTTGAAAACCGCCCCAACAATTTGATAGTTATCATTTATATGAGATGCTACACGATGTAGTACACCTATTAGAGAGTCACCACCTCCACCTAAAATTCCGAGTCTGATTTTCTTTGGCATTTTGTAAACTTTTTAATTTGTAAAAAACCCATATTGGGACTTTTGTGTTCCTTATTTTTTAAGAGTTTGAATTTAATAAAATAACTATGATTTATAGGCTATTTTTTCATTTTTGAACAAAATAACGAACAGTACTAGCACTAAAAATGCAAAAGCGGAAGGATACAACCAAATTATGCTCCAGTCATGTTGTCCGCCATCAATTAAATAAGCATCGGTAATAGCACCAGCTACCCAAAAACCAATGAGCATACCTATCCCGTAAGTAGCCAAAGTAATCAGACCTTGAGCCGCACTTTTATATTTTGCACCTGCTTTACTATCCGTATAAATCTGGCCGGAAACAAAGAAAAAGTCATAACACACACCATGCAAAGCAATTCCCGTCAACAACATAAAGACCAGTTCTCCTGTATTTCCATAAGCGAACATTAAGTATCTCAACCCCCAAGCCAACATTGCCGCTACAATAGTCATTTTAAAACCGAAACGTTTAAAAAAGAACGGTAAGAGTAAAAGAAAAAGGATTTCTGAAATCTGACCAATAGTCATCTTACCTGCCGGGTTTTCAACTCCAATTTCCCCTAAAAACTGACCAGCATGTTGGTAATAGAAAGCCAAGGGAATACAAATAAGAACCGAAGCCAAAAAGAAAATAAAGAAATTACGGTCTTTTAAAAGTGCCAATGCATCTAGTCCTAGAATATCTGCCAACTTTATTTTCTGCGACCTGTCTGCTGTAGGCGGGGTTTTAGGTAAGGTGAAACTAAACACACCCAATATGGCAGATGATATTGAGGCCATTAAAAAGGTGTTTCGTAAAAAACCTTCCATAATACCATCTTGAGAATCCCAATTAAAATAGCTAATAAGCAATCCTGCGGTTATCCATCCAATAGTACCAAAAACACGCACAAGAGAGAATTCTTTGGCCGGGTCTTTCATTTGATTGAAAGAAACCGAATTAACCAAAGCCAAAGTAGACATATACATAATCATATAAGCCAACAGAAATGGGAAAAATCCCGAGAAATCTGTTGCTTGGTACATGGCATACATTAACGCAGCGCCTATTAAGTGTAGCACACCTAAAATACGTTCTGCGTTAAAATACCTGTCGGCAATAAGACCAATAATAAAGGGCGCTAAAATAGCGCCCCATGATTGTGTTGAATACGCTAAAGCTATTTCACTTCCCGTAGAACCTAGCGTATTAGGGAGATATATACCCAAGGTAACGAACCAACCGCCCCAGATAAAGAATTCCAAAAACATCATTATTGAAAGCTGTGCTTTGATCTTTATGGTCATTGATAAGCGTGCTAATGTTTGTACGTAATGTAATTTGTTCGAAGTGATTCCAAACCATTTGCCGCAAAATCGACATCAATTAGGGCTCTATAGTGAGTGGACTCGTTTATAATATGAAAAAGCATGTCCTGCATGGTATGAATTAACAATTTGTCCTCATTGTTTTCATAATCTATTCGCTTATCAAAATCTTCGGCTTCAGAGGTAATATCAAATGAATTACGTTGATTTTCATAGTGAATATCACCCCAAGTGCTTACCTCATGTAATTGGCCTAGTTTATATTGAGGTTTTCGTTTGGAAATATGCTCATTATAAATATGGTGAATATTCAACATTTCAGAAAATAGCGCAACACTTTTCTCCGGCATAACATTGAGTGCACTAGCCTCAATAATTTTTTTGTTGCAATAGAAATTATAGTCGAACAGCTGATTGAATAATACTTTCACGGCAACAGATATTAATAAGGTTTAGCTAATTTCTTTTGATGCTTTTAGCAACAATTCTCTGGTGGCAATGATTCCATCTTCCTCTCCAATTTTATTGCCTTCATATTCCACTCCAACAAAACCTGTATATCCATGGTCTTTTACCATCTGAAGCATTTTTACATAATCAATTTCAGTTTCGTTACCCTCAGCATCAAAATCGTGTGTTTTAGCACTTACTGCTTTAGCATAAGGCATCAATTCTTTTACACCTTTATATTTGTCGTACATAACCTCACACTCACGACTATCCTTTTTACGGGTAATACAGAAATTTCCAAAATCGGGTAGCGTTCCACAATTGTCCAGTGCTACTGCTTTCATGACTTCGGCATGAAGAGCTCCGTTAGAAGATAGTCCACCGTGGTTTTCTACAAGAATATTAATGTTTTTTCCTTTTGCATAAGCGCACAGTTTTGTAAGACCATCTATGGAATTCTTTTTCCATTCTTCGGGATCATTGCTCCCACTCAAGTTGACACGAATGGAGTGACATCCCATTGCTGCTGCTGCATCAACCCATTTCTTGTGTTTTTCTACAGTCTCATTTCTCTCTTTTTCATCACTCACAGCAAGATTTCCCTGACCATCGATCATGATCAAAACATTTTCCATACCGTGCTTTTTAGCCTCGGCATTAGATTTCTCTACAAAAGCTGCCATTGCTTCTTCAGAATATCCAGCATCTTCTAATTCAGGATTGTACAATTGACTTACATATTCTAAACCTGAAAAGCCCCAATTCTTTGCTTTCTCTGCAAATGTGAAAGGATCAACACCATCTTCTCTAATCATTCTATGGATAGACCATTGAGCTAGAGACAATTTAAAGAAAGGTTCTATGACCGTTTCTGCTCCTTCTGAAGTAGCATCAATTACTTTTTCTCCCTTTTTTGTCTCCTTACATGCAGCGAATCCTAAGATTGAAAATGCTAAACCGGCTTGAGAACTGTTTCTTATAAAGTTTCTTCTTTTCATTATTCGTGATTAGTTTATTGAAATTTAAGGATTTGGAGGTAGATTACTCTTAAATATGCCACCTTAACAAGATGTATAGCGATTAAATGTAGAAAATTAATTTAATATTTAATAAATTTAGGGACTAAACAATTTTGTACATGAGCAAATTTTATTACAACGAAGAGCAGGAGTCTTACGATGCGATTGTGGTAGGAACAGGTATAAGTGGAGGCTGGGCAGCAAAAGAGCTGTGTGAAGCCGGACTAAAAACCTTGGTACTGGAGCGCGGACGTATGGTGACGCACATCGAAGATTATGAAACTGCGAACATGGACCCTTGGGACTTCCCTAATGCAGGAAAGCCAACAAAAGAGGACATCGCAAAACAGGAAAAACAAAACCGAACGGGTTATACGACCAATGCTGCCAGTAAGATGTGGTTCGTGAACGATCTAAAACACCCCTATAATGAAATTCAACGTTTCGATTGGATGCGAGGCTACCATGTAGGTGGGCGTTCATTACAGTGGGGGCGTCAGAGTTACCGCTGGAGCGACATTGATTTTGGAGCAAATAAAAAAGACGGTATCGCCGTAGATTGGCCGGTACGTTATAAAGATATTGAACCTTGGTATGCAAAAGTTGAGGACTTTATTGGTGTTAGTGGCGAAGCGTTAGACCTTCCACAATTACCGGATAGTAACTTTTTACCACAAATGGATTTAAACTGTGTTGAAGAACACTTTAAAGCCAAGGTAGGTGAAGAGTTTGATGGCCGTGCTGTAACTGTTGGTAGAGTTGCCCATATTACCGGCACTAAAAACTTTGACGGTCGTACAAAATGTCAATACAGAAACAGATGTATTAGAGGGTGTCCTTTTGGAGGATATTTCAGTAGCCTTTCTTCTACGTTGCCTGCAGCAGAAGCTACCGGAAACATGACATTACGCCCAGATTCTATTGTTCATGAAGTTATTTATGACCCAGAAACAAAATTAGCTACCGGTGTTAAGGTTATAGATAGAGTTACTAAAGAAGCTCATGAGTTTAAAGCAAAGGTTATTTTCCTTTGTGCTTCATCCATAGCTTCTACTTCTATATTAATGCAATCAAAATCCGACGAATTTCCTAATGGTATGGGTAATGCTTCTGACCAATTGGGTCGTAACATTATGGATCACCATTTAGGTGTAGGTGCTTCTGGTAAATTTGATGGTTTTGATGATAAATACTATAAAGGTAGAAGACCTAATGGTGTTTACATTCCAAGATTTAGGAATATTGGCGGTGATACCGAAAGAAAAGACTACAAGCGTGGCTTTGGTTACCAAGGTGGTGCAAGTAGAGGAGACTGGGAAGATTTAGTTGCCGAACTATCTTACGGAAAAGAATTAAAAGATGCCGTTTTAAAACCAGGCGGATGGACTATTGGTATTGGTGGATTTGGTGAGGTACTTCCTTACGAAGACAACCGAATGACCCTTGACTATGAAAAATTAGATGATTGGGGATTACCTACCATTACATTTGATGCTGGCTTCAAAGAAAACGAATTAAATATGCGTAAGGACATGATGCAATCTGCCATAGACATGCTTGAAAAAGCTGGTGTGAAAGATGTTAAAGGTCACGATCGCGAAACTGGCTTAGGTCTGGGCATACACGAAATGGGTACTGCCCGTATGGGTAGAGACAGAAAAACATCTGTATTAAATGGCAACAACCAAGTACATGATGTTCCTAACGTTTACGTAACCGATGGTTCATTTATGACTTCTGCAAGTTGTGTAAACCCATCATTAACCTATATGGCATTTACAGCAAGGGCTGCAGATCATGCTGTAAAACAACTTAAAAAAGGAAACATATAATGGATAGAAGAAAAGCACTCAAGAATATGGGTATGGCGTTGGGTTACACCGTTGCCACCCCAACTTTGCTAAGTATTGTTCAAAGTTGTAAAAATGAGACCGTACTAGAATGGACTCCTGAGTTTTTTACTAAGGACCAAGGAGCGGTATTGACAAAATTGGTAGATATTATTCTTCCAAAAACAGATACCCCTTCTGCTTCTGAAACGCAAGTAAACATTTTCATTGATCGCTTTGCTGATCAGGTAA
The DNA here is from genome assembly GCF_015330125.1 of Zobellia nedashkovskayae. Lineage (NCBI taxonomy): Bacteria > Pseudomonadati > Bacteroidota > Flavobacteriia > Flavobacteriales > Flavobacteriaceae > Zobellia > Zobellia nedashkovskayae. The sequence goes on from NZ_JADDXR010000002.1 coordinate 1,209,088, forward strand.
TGGAAAAGGAACAACAAGATTTCTTTAAAATGTCTATGGATCGGTTTATTGAAAAAGCGTTGAAAGATGTTGGCAAAGAGAAAGCTGCTGATTTAACTCCTGAAGAATTGGAACCTGTTCTTGCTGCTGCTCTAAAGGTGACGAAAGAAGACCAGGTGACAAATAATTTAGCTGTCAAACAATATAATGAGGCGATAGCCGAAGGAAAAGAAGCCCTTCTTGATGATGGTATTGCTCGTTTTGCTTTTGCAAACAACTTAAGAGGAATGACAATTTGGGGTTACAAAACCTCTGAATATGTTGGCGAAAAAGTTTTAGCCTACCTGCCTATTCCTGGTGAATATATTGCTTGTGCAGACACACAAGAATTGACTGGCGGAAAAGCTTGGTCACTCTAACATAACAACAATAGTATTTAGAAAAAGAGCCGTTGGTAAATTACTATTTACTTGCGGCTCTTTTTTATTTTTTTATTACACTCTCAACCCTATACACAAAATGAAAAGAAGAAATTTTATTCAAAAAACAGCATTGACAGGTGGTGCTATTTCTTTGGGGGGCAATTTTGCCTATTCCAATTTAACCGGCAACCCATTAAAATCACATAAATTCAATCTTAACTATGCTCCGCATTTGGGTATGTTCAAAGAATTGGCCGGCGATGACCCCATTGACCAAATTAACTTTATGGCAGACCAAGGTTTTACTGCATTTGAAGATAATGGCATGATGAAGCGCGATGTTGCCCTGCAGACCAAAATGGGAGAAACTCTTGCAAAAAGAGGTATGACCATGGGTGTTTTTGTTGTAGACAAAGGCGGTAATATGAAAAATACACTGGCTGCTGGAAAACAAGAGTACATTGATATTTTTTTAGATGGATGTAGAAGAGCTGTGGAAACAGCAAAACGTGTGAATGCTAAATGGATGACCGTTGTACCTGGTGGCTTTGAAAGAAAACTACCCATAGGCGTACAAGACGGTAATGTCATTGAAGCCTTAAAAAGAGGTGCCGAAATATTGGAGCCACATGGCCTGACCATGGTATTGGAACCCCTTTCAGATTCTCCTGACCTTTATCTACAGAATTCAGACCAAACCTATATGATCTGCAAAGGTGTTGACAGTCCTTCATGCAAGATATTGTTTGACATCTACCATATGCAAAAAACAGAAGGACATTTAATTCATAACATGGAGCTTACTTGGGATGAAATAGCCTATATCCAAATTGGAGATAACCCTGGAAGAAAAGAGCCTACTACGGGAGAAATAAATTACAAAAACGTATTTAAATGGATACATGAAAAAGGATATAATGGCGTACTTGGTATGGAACACGGCAATTCTAAAGATGGCAAAGCTGGTGAGCAAGCCGTAATAGATGCGTACATACAAGAAGATTCTTTTCTATAATAGTGAACATTTATGCTTAATCAGCCTCTACATTCAATTGAAAGTAGAGGCTGATTTTTTTACATACATGTGTATTTCAAGGGCAAAGTGATGCGTTTCATCGAAGCCGTGATGCGAATAATGCATTATAACGAGTTTTTTGACCTTTTTCGACGTTCTACATACTACAGGAATAAGATTGCATCTAACAGAGCCGTTGTTATTATATGAACTCATATATATACCTACTTATCAGTTACACGGCACTAATGCTAATCTCAAAACTAGCGTTTAACTATTTCAAGCGAAAAGGTTTAAAAAGCCAATTGGAATAGTTGAAATTCAACCGTGACTACGAATAAAGAATAATACATTGCATATCTTTTGCTAAGCCAAAACTATTGCAGTTTCGTCAGAAAAGGGATGAAACCCTTTAATAGAGAACATTTTTCTTAAAGTTCTCTCAAAATTTATCTTTTTCTACATTTTCACGTAATCTATACAGCCCTATTACTACGTATATTATATACAATCATTTATTGGGGCACAATGGATAAGTACATCATCATATTAATCGTATATATTGCTGCGTATATTTTCTCAGCAGTAGCAAGACCATATTTAGAGAAATAACAATTTCTCTTTAGAATTTAGTACTATCCTCTTGGGTAATGTTTGACTATACGCCATTGTGTAAACGTTTTTCACTTCTACCGGTTCTTCCTTAAATCTATTTAGTTTTATTTTTACACGAAATTCCAATACTACATCCAATTGAAATTCATTGAATTAAAGGCATAAAAAAAATCCTGACTCTAGAGTCAGGATTTTTACTTTATATTCAAATCTTTCTAATTAAGAGCCACACATCAAGCAATCATCGTCTGCTTCGCCTTCTTTGGCCCTAGCAATCATTTCTTTCATTTCTTCCGGGGTCATGGGTTGAATGTCCGATTCAACCTGTGGCGTTGTTGAAGTTGTATTTACTTCCATTGCTACTGCTGCTTCTAGCGGTGGTGTAGTTGCTGCTGCTTCGGCTTCCGCAGCTACACTAACTGGTGCGGCATTTTTCTTGCTATTGTCTAATGTAAATTTAATAGCATCTACAGCCGCTTTGGTACGTAGATAATACATGCCCGTCTTTAGGCCGCTTTTCCATGCGTAAAAGTGCATTGATGTTAGCTTGGAGTAGTTTGCATTTTCCATGAACAAATTCAAAGACTGACTTTGGTCAATGAAATACCCTCTTTGACGGCTCATGTCAATAATATCTTTCATGCTGAGCTCCCAAACCGTTTTGTACAAATCACGAATGTCTTGAGGAATAGTTTCTATATGCTGAATAGAACCATTGGCTCTCATTAGATCTTGCTTCATATTCTCATTCCAAAGACCTAAATCTACTAAGTCTTCCAAAAGGTGCTTGTTCACTACAATAAACTCGCCAGAAAGCACTCTTCTGGTGTATATGTTGGAGGTATACGGCTCAAAACATTCATTGTTGCCCAAAATTTGGGAAGTAGAAGCCGTTGGCATTGGCGCTACTAAAAGTGAGTTGCGAACACCATTTTTCTTAACTTCCTTACGAAGTTTGGCCCAATCCCATCTTCCTGATAATTCTTCATCTTTAATACCCCAAAGATTAAACTGAAAATCTCCTTCAGATATGGGTGACCCGTCAAAAGTAGAATACGCCCCTTCTTCTTTGGCCATTTCCATAGAAGCGGTTACAGCTGCAAAATAAAGTGTTTCAAAAATCTCTTGATTTAATTTTTTAGCTCCTTCACTAGTAAAAGGCAATCTTAATAAGATAAACACATCTGCAAGCCCTTGTACCCCAAGACCAATTGGTCTGTGGCGCATGTTAGAATTTTTAGCTTCTATTACAGGATAATAATTTCTATCTATTACACGGTTTAAATTTCTAGTTACCCTTTTTGTTACTTTAAACAATTCTTTGTGATCAAAGCTTTTGTTCTTAATGAACATTGGCAATGCAATAGATGCCAAGTTACATACCGCTACCTCATCTGGAGAGGTATATTCCATAATTTCGGTACATAAGTTGGATGAACGAATGGTGCCTAAATTTTTCTGGTTACTCTTACGGTTAGCGGCATCTTTGTACAACATGTAAGGCGTACCGGTCTCTATTTGAGACTCTAATATTTTTTCCCAAAGCTCACGGGCCTTTACGGTTTTTCTTCCTTTTCCTTCGGTTTCGTATTTGATGTAAAGTTCTTCAAATTCTTCACTATGTCGTGTAAACAACCCTGGGCATTCGTTAGGACACATCAACGTCCAATCTTCATTAGCCTCTACTCTTCTCATGAACAAATCAGAAATCCACATGGCATAGAAAAGATCACGTGCACGCATTTCTTCTTTACCGTGGTTCTTTTTTAAATCTAAGAACGCATAGATATCTGCATGCCATGGTTCCATATAAATAGCAAAGCTACCTTTACGTTTCCCGCCACCTTGATCTACATAACGTGCGGTATCATTAAACACCTGAAGCATTGGCACAATACCATTAGATGTTCCGTTTGTACCGGCTATATAAGACCCTGTAGCACGTATGTTGTGAATGGACAAGCCAATACCGCCCGCAGACTGTGAAATTTTTGCAGTTTGCTTTAACGTATCATAAATACCGTCTATACTATCATCTTTCATTGCTAATAAGAAGCAAGAAGACATTTGTGGTTTTGGCGTACCAGAGTTAAAAAGTGTAGGTGTAGCATGTGTAAAATATTTTTTGGACATCAGCTCATATGTCTCAATAGCCGAGTCTAAATCATTTAGATGAATCCCTACAGAAACTCGCATAAGCATGTGTTGCGGACGCTCAGCAATCTTACCGTTAAGTTTTAGTAAATAAGACCGTTCTAAAGTTTTAAAGCCAAAATAGTCATATCCAAAATCTCTATTATAGATAATGGTTGAATCTAGTCTTTCCGCATTTTCAGAAATTACTTTAAAAACCTCATCAGATAATAAAGGTGCCTTTTTATTTGTACGTGGGTTTACATACAGATAAAGGTCTTTCATAGTCTCAGAAAACGACTTCTTTGTATTTTTATGTAGGTTTGAAACCGAGATACGGGCTGCTAACTTAGCATAATCTGGATGTGTTGTAGTCATTGTGGCCGCAATTTCTGCAGCCAAATTATCTAGTTCAGATGTTGTTACACCATCATAAAGCCCCTCTATAACACGCATAGCAACCTTTAAGGGATCTACTAAACCGTTAAGACCATAACACAATTTTCTTACTCGGGCTGTGATCTTATCGAACATGACCACTTCTTTTCTGCCGTCTCTTTTAACTACAAACATGTGAATACTTTTTTAGTGGGGTTAAACGTTTGGTTTGTTTAAGGTAAATTGTTAAAATTTTAACAATTTTAAAATAGGGGACAAGAACCCTTTCAAGAAAGGATTCTCTATAGTATACTTAAAAATCTGCGTCGAAACTTATTTTTTGCGCGTTTTCATCGTTATCCTTATTCAGAATCCCGGCTTTTTGGTATTCAGAAACGCGTTTTTCAAAGAAATTGGTTTTTCCTTGAAGAGAAATCATATCCATAAAATCGAACGGATTGGTAGCGTTGTATACTCTATCGCACTCAAGCTCCACAAGAAGCCTGTCCGTTACAAATTCTAAATACTGTGTCATTAATTTAGCATTCATCCCAATAAGACTTGCGGGAAGAGACTCAGTAATAAATTCTCTTTCTATATTTAAAGCATCCACTAGAATTGCAGTAATACGCTCTTTTGGAACTTTATTTATTAAGTGTTTGTTATGTAAGTGAACTGCATAATCGCAATGCATACCTTCATCTCTTGAGATTAACTCATTAGAAAAAGTTAACCCAGGCAAAAGCCCTCTTTTCTTTAACCAGAAGATAGAACAGAATGCACCAGAAAAGAAAATACCTTCAACAGCCGCAAAAGCAATTAATCGCTCGGCAAAGCTTGGAGAGTCAATCCAGTTCAAGGCCCAATCCGCTTTTTTCTTAATAGCAGGAAAATTTTCAATGGCTTTAAAAAGTGTATTCTTCTCTTTCTCATCTTTCACATAAGTGTCGATTAAAAGCGAATACGTTTCAGAGTGAATGTTTTCCATCATAATCTGAAACCCGTAGAAAAACTTAGCCTCGGCATACTGTACCTCGCTAACAAAATTCTCGGCTAAATTCTCGTTTACGATACCATCCGAAGCTGCAAAAAAAGCTAATATATGTTTAACAAAATAACGCTCGTCATCACTTAACTTATTGTTCCAGTCGTTTAAATCCTCACTAAGGTCTATTTCCTCCGCTGTCCAAAAACACGCTTCACATTTTTTGTACCATTCCCATAAATCGTCATGCTTAATAGGAAAGATTACAAAGCGATCGTTGTTTTCTTCTAGAATAGGCTCTAAGGCTACGGACATATTAAAGGGTTTGAGTGTTGAGAAGAAAATTCTTCCTTTGCGACGGAAACAAAGGTCGCAAAAAAGCGCTGGAATTTCATATTGTTCAATCATTTCCAGTACAAAGTTTTTAACAGAGATTGTTGAAATGTGGGCTGGCATTGAATATACATGACCTTAGCACGAATCGACAATTAGCCTAAATTTTACCTGAAAGATGAACACAAAAAATAAACCAAAAAGTATATTAAAAACATACTTTTTGGTTTAAAAATAAAAACACCATCTAAGCGGGCTATTTTGTAATTACAGCTTCTAACCTTTGTAACCTTTCTTCTAGTTTTGATATCATTCTTGATTGCTCTGAAATAATTTCTTGTTGCTTTTGTATAGCTCTTATAGCCACTACACTAAAACCCGCATAATTAACTCCTAGTATATCATCATCCCCGCTCTCACTAACCAGTTCAGGAAATAATGGTTGCACCTCCTGAGCTACAAAGCCAATTGCTCTTGTCCGTGATTTGTCTGCTTTAAAAATATAACTAGATGGCTTAAGCAAGGATACCCGCTCTAAAACATCTGGAAGTTCTCTTATCTCAGACTTTAAGCGTTTATCTGAAGCAGAAGTATACGCTCCGGTATTAGCGTTAATAAAGCCTCGTAATTCATCGCCATAATGAAACATTAGGGCAAAACCATGGGTAATATGCCAATCTTTGTTAGCTGTACCATCCCTAAAACTAAGACCGGTACCTACCTCTTGACCAGCCTGGTTTATTGTTAAACGAGCAGAAGGATTACTGGTATTGATACCTACCTGTCCATTTCCTGTAATTGTCATCCGATCACCACCACCACTAGCATTTCGAAAATAAAAGTTAAGTTTAGCACTGGCCGCCGTTGATGACGGTAAACCTGCTACGTGCCAAAAAGCACCCCCAGACGCATTATTGGTTAATTCCAACCGGGCAAAATCATTGCCTTCTTCTTCTAGTTTAAGTAAGGGTTTGGTTAACGATGAATTATTTAGAATATGTAATGCCCCTTCTGGGTTTGTATTTCCGATGCCGACATTCCCGTTTGCAATTACCGTGAGTTTAGGCGTTGACCCCGTCACCAAGTGCACCTTACCTGTAGTATTCAATGCACCGGTACCAAAATCCATATCCATATCCCCTGAATACACACCCGAATACCCCACATAGCCTTCAGAGGTGTAATAAGACATCCAGTTGTCATTATTTTCGGTCTCTAGCTTTAAGCTATGTCCCTGAAATTTAGTTTTTAGATGTAAAGGGGTGTCAGGCAGGGCCACTCCTATTCCGACTTTTCCATCTTCCCGAATAGCTATTCTATTTTCCCTGTTCGTCCCTAAAAACAAAGGACCATTTTCATTCATTGAAATTGAGCCTACGGCAGTGCCTAAACCTTCAGATATACCAACCCTCAAACCATCTACGGCACTATCACCATAGCCATCAAGGGTATACAAGGTTCCTGAAGCCCCTGCAGAATGCACGTGAAACACATTATTTGGGGTACTTATACCTATACCCACTTCTCCTGACTCATAATATACTCTGTTACCACTTACGCTCCACACCGAGCCTCCCCCTCCTCCACCGGTTTCGTCAACACCGGCAACCCATTCTCCGGTTCCGGCATCCCACTTGACGACCTGTCCATCTACACTACCCACCAAGCCGCCAATAACAGAGCCATCACCTAAAAGTAATCCGCTTTCACCTGTAACATCAACATAATCATTTAAATCTACCGATCCTGTGCCATCTTCAATACTCAATACATCACCAGTCATAATCAGACCTTGATCATCCGTATCCACCAATCCGCCCGAGGCCAATTCTTCAATTGCTGCCTGAGTATCAGCTGCGGCAAGACCTGTACCTGTATTGTCAAAAGGAACCTCGGAAGCATTCTGATCATCCGTGCCTCCCGGTGGAATAATTGCGGATAAATCAACTCCAGTACCATCAGTAATTTCAAGTAATGTTCCCGAAAGGGATAAATTCTGATCATCAGTATCTACTAACCCACCAGAAGCTAATTCTTCAATAGCAGCCTGAGTGTCTCCTGCGGCAAGACCTGTACCCGTATTATCAAAAGGAACCTCCGATGCATTCTGGTCATCCGTGCCTCCTGGCGGGATAATTGCGGATAAATCTATTGTGGATCCATCTGTAATACTCAAATCTGTTCCCAAAAGACTTATATCTTGTAATTCATTCGTTGGGTCGGCGTCCGCATCACTTCCACCACCACTTGTACTAACAAACTCATCCAAAGCATCTTGAACATTATCGGCTGTAAGTCCGGAATCTGTATTGTCATAAGGTACTTCAGATGCTATTTGAGCATCTCCGCCACCACTAAACAAACGGTTGTCTACATACGTTTTAACAGCTCTTTGCGTAGGTAAAATACCGTTACTGTTCTCTACCAACGCACCATCATCAGATATTTCATTAACTTGATTACCAGAGTTAAGATTGAACCCACCTAAAATTCTCAAATCGCTTTTTATTTTTACTTCCCCAACATTTTTATTTTCGATGTCATTGCCATTTGCTTTCCAAACATTATCACCTGATGCTATTGCAAAAGGCACCGCCATAAGTTCTGTAGTGCCTACCTCAGCGCCATTAAATGAAACCGTAACAAAGACAGCATCTCCCCACGGTAGATTAGCGTAACTGCCTCCATTACTAACTCCACTTCCTATCTGTAAGTTAAAAACACCATTGGCATCTGTAGTTACCGAATGGCTTTCCTTGTATTGATCAGTTGCATCTGCACTGCCAAATTTTAGTGCTATACCAATATTCAGGGTTTCTTGCTCCATTAATTCATTTTCAGAATTACGGGCAACACCTTGGTAATTGATGAAATTTTTCTGTTGCGCCTGAACCATAAATGTTCCTAAAAACATAATGGTTATTACGGTAAATATTAAAACGTAGTTTTTCTTCATGGTTCTATTCTTTAATAAGTTTATACACGTTAGTTTCGGATTTGCCTTCCAAAAAGACCTTTAAAACATATACACCTTTGGCCATATAGGCCATATCTATTTTGTATTCCAGTTTATTCTCTTCTATTTTCTGACTGAACACCCGTTGCCCATTTACAGCAAATAGCTCTATTCCCACCACCTTATTTTCACTTGTAAAAACGGTAACTTCTTCCACAACCGGGTTTGGGTAAACTAAAATATCCGAAGGTTCTTCACCCGGGCTCAATGGTATTATTAATATGCCCTTTCCTGCCCAAAAACCTTGGTCTACAGAATTAGCATCCGCTATCAGGCCTACTACAGGTTCGCCAACAGTAAAACTCACGGATATATCCGTATTGCTCATTACACCACCCACATTGCTAATAACACTGCGCTCTATTGACTGAGCGAAAGAAAATGTGGTGTTTAGGATTAGAAAAAAGAGGAGTAGTTTTTCTTTCATTTTCGTTTGTTTTACTATTAATGTTATTCTGAGCCTGAGGTTAACTCGGGTGCAGAATAATTATCTCCCTTTTTTAGTTTTCGAGAAGTCCGACGAGAATTTATGGTTTGCAAAAAGAAAAAGTAACACCACCTCAATACCCAGTAAGAATAGCGGATGAATAAAATTTACGAGTGAAAAAAGCGATTCAGAAAATATGCGTGAAGTATTGACCAGTAAGGCTGCAAGTAAAAGAAATGTAATTTTCATAGCTGTGGGTTTTGGGTTTTAGTATTGTTATCCACAAATGGGATACTAAAAGTTTATCGGATTCAATAAAGCCTTTTATAGTAATTGTTCTTAATCAGAAATACAGCATACTTATCTGTATATGATATTAGAAAGCTAAAACGAAGTATGTGTGAATTAATCAGTTCCATCTGTTTATTCTTTATATTAAAGACAAGACCTTGCGGCGAATAGGGGGAAACTGATTTGGGAAGATATACACCAGTTGATACATTGCTTCATTAAAATCAATGACAATATACCAGTAAGCGTTATTTTAATAAATTAAAATTGTACAACTGGAAGCTACTTATGTATAATCTGTTTAAAAAGGAAAATATAATGTATGCCTTACAGCTATTTTATATTGGGCTCTTTCACTCCCTTTTTACCACTCGTAATTGCGAATGTCCAGTTATCCGAAACCTTATACCCCTTCTTGATATTGGGGGATTTTATCCCACCATATATATCGCTTGCAAGAATACCCACTCCCACCAAAACAAATGAAACATTTTCCGAAAAGCCAGATAACAGGGCTGAGAAAAATAGACCAACTGTACCCATGTGGAAAAAATTAGCTTTAATCAAAATAGTAAGCGCTAAAGGGTTTTTTCTTATGATACTAATTTCGTTTAAGCCAATAATAACACCATTTACCTTGATGGTATTGTAATTTAGAATCCTGAATTTACCTTCGTATTTTTCACCCAGCTTAGTAACTAACTTTATTCTTCGGTGTTCTTTTAAAAGCACTTCTTTACTGAGGGTTTGATTTACAATACTCAATACTTTTTCTTGACAAAAACTATTTTGGCAGATTGAAACAAAGAGTAGCATTAGAACAAGTGTTTTCATTTCGTTTGTTAATTATTAAACTGGCATCCATCTTCTTATCCAACGGAAAGCCTATAGCTAAAGCTTGTTATTCTTGGATTCCGGCAAACCAAATTTCATACTTCTTTCCTAAAATAGGTGCCGGCCTTTCTTTGCCATTTAGTGCATTCATAAGTGACATTACCCACATATATAGCAATACAAAAATGCCGAGTATATTTATTATCCATCCTAAAATTGGTACCATACCAATAATTCCCAATGACAATCCTGTAAGACAAAGCCCTACTGACTGCCGAATATGGTAACTGGCAAATTCTTGTTTTTTATCGTTATTCATTACAAAAGCTACCACCAAACCAATAATGGTTATATAAGATAGTATTGCCATTGTCTTGTCATTTTCACTTGTTGCAGCAGTGGTTTGAGCTGCATCTAAGTTTGTATCTGTATTTTCCATTAGTATTTTGTTTTAACTGGTTAAAATTCGATTTTTATTCGGCCATATCGGTCAATTGCTCTAACTCAAGGTTATCCACCATATCCCAGGTTTCATCGGGAAGCATATCATTTGCATTTACGGTCACTAGAAAACGCTCTGCAAAAGCAAAAATTAACTGCGTATCATTGCTTTTCTTCTTATAAGTCTGTTGAGCCCTTATATCATTTACCTCAACGGTTTGCTGATGTTGGTATTCATCTTCAGTCTCCATTTCAAAATTACCCAACAGTCCATAACCACTGGCCATCATACTGCCAGTTGGCCCAGCGCCATCAATTATCATTATGGTCAGCTTCTTTTTACTATCGAGCATTTTAAACGTTCCTTCTACAGAATTTACTTGATACATGCCCGCTTGTCCTACTTTGAATCCGGTTCTTTCTAAATCTCCTAAATTAGGAGGTAACCAGTCTTTTAGTTGCTCATTGGTTAGCGGAGTAGCATCTTTAAGTTTTTCTATCCTACCCTCTACCTTTCTAGCTTCTTTTACAAAAGCGCTGACGTTTGATACCCCTTCCGTAGCTTTTGATAATTTTTCTTTGACCTCGCCCACGCAAGACTCAAAAACCATCAACACTGCTACAAGAACAATATACTTGCCTATATTTTTCATCTTTGAAAATTTTACGGTTTCTATAAATTGTTACAATCTTCTTGATCAATATCTGCTTTGGCTTCTTTTATCTCTTGGTCAATTTCTGCTCTACTAGCAGTAGGTATACAATCATAAATATCATCTAGGGCATCTAAGTAATTCTTGGCTGCACTCTTATAGTTCGTACAGCTTTCTACTGTTGGATTATCACTATATTCCTGTATGGCCGCTGTCCATGCAGTTAATTCATCTGTATACCCTTCTGCCCAATTTCCTCCAAAGCAGTTACCTGCAGGATTTAATGGATTGTCTTTACTACAGCTGTAGGTTAACATAACAGCCACACCGCAAACAGCTAAAAGAATTTGTCTCTTGAAATTTTTCATGATTCTAATTTTAATTTGTTAATCAATTATATTTTGTAGTGTTCTCTACGGGAAAATCCCTGATTCAACACTTTCTACAATAATTAATGTCCCAAACTAAAAAAGGTTAACATGCTGGTTGATTTTTCTAAAGATTAAAATTTTAGGAGTGGTAAAATTTCCTAAACCATAGCGCATAAAAAAAGCCAGAAAAATAATTTTCTGGCTTAGACAAACTTTAATACTGTATGATACCACCAAACCGTACGGTCCTTCTAATGTATCAAAATCGATTGGTACCAGAAAGGGTGCTGATTCAGGTAGTTCCCCCGAAACCTATAATCGGCAATCATCTCTTCAACAAGTTGAATAGATGACCCAAAATGGTGTCATTAGGCGGACTAAACACGTTCTATTTCATAACATGTTACCTAGAACCGTACCTTTTTGGATTGGCAGTTTCATAAAATTGTAAGATAGTTCCCCATATGTAGTTTTTTCTTATTGTTGGTTTGGTATTTTTATATGTATCTAAACTTGTACTATATTCAATATTGGTGATTACCAATTTGGGGGGTTGTAAAAATAAGCATTTTCTTAACACGGACTACCATAGACCACTATAAATATTGATTCTAACGTGATCATTCGTAGATCGTTATAAACATCACAAGTCTACACTAAAGTAACGATTAAACAGTTCCTCTATTGTAAGGTTAAACTTTCTTTTCTTTGAGCTTCAAACTTTCTACTAACGTATGCCATTCTGCCTTCTGTATTTTTAAAAGACAAATCTATACGCCCCCTTATCCATTGTTGATTGATTTCTTTAATATTTACAGAGCCTTTATATGTAAAATAGGGTTTCTCATCAAGATTGGTGATATTAATAAAACCGAATACGCCATTAAACTCGCTCAATAGACTATTTGAACTCTCCGCAACTTCATGTCTACCTATTACCGTATTTAAATCTTTTGTAGGTTTAGAAATTACCATGCCAAAAAGTTGCTTATTTTCCGTAACGTCAAAATCTGGTTTTAACTCAATACTTGTAAATGAGATACCGCTACTAGATACCATCGTACGTGATTCAAAAACTAAAGAGCGTTCTAAAATATTAGTTATACTATCTGCTATTCCCAAATTGTTTGATACATAAGTGTCCTCCAAAAGAAAAGAAGGTGACAACTTATGGTCTACTCCAGAATTCGAAAAAGAGAAAACCGAGAACACCAACCAAAACCCAGCTTTGGTTGCGTTACTGAAAAATTGAAATAGTAAACTATACATAGCTACTAGTTTTTATATTTCTTAATTGACTCTTGTTAGCTTAATTACCTATTTTCTGCAACCTGCTCCCCAACAACTAAATCATTATTCAATTCTTTAATCTCACTTGTATCGGTCAAAGCTGCCGCTACTAGAGTAACTACAAGTAATGCGAACATGAACAGACATTTTTTCATTGCTATTGTTATTTAGTTTTACCTTATTAGAATCCGTTATAAAAATCCTGGGGAAACATTAATAACCATCATACATTCATGAGGCTAATGTAATATTGAACATCCCGTGATTATCGTGGTTATGTATAAATGGTCTACTTTTCTGTATAAATGGCAACTACCTTGTTTTACAAGGCTTCACATGGGTTAAAAATGCTTATTTCAACGCAAATATCTTTTTAGAAAGTCTGATGTAAAGCCTTCAGAACCGTTTTTACCAATTTTTATACCAAACACACTTTAATTATATCCATCGATACATCTTTATAATCATAAAACATGCCATACCATTAATTTTGTTTACTTTACCTTAAAGTATTGTTCTATGATAGAAGCCGTAATCGTTGATGATGAAATCAAAGCCTTGCAAAGCCTTTCTTGGGAATTGACCAATTTTAGCGATGAAATAAAAGTGGAGGCTTCCTTTACCGACCCCTTTGAGGCATTGACCTATCTAGAAAAAAATACGCCAGATTGCCTTTTTCTGGATATTGAAATGCCAACGATGGATGGTTTTCAGTTTATTCAAAAATTGACAAATAAAAATTTTCCTGTAGTAATCACAACCGCTTATAATCAATATGCTATAAAAGCCTTAAAGAACGAGGCTATAGATTATCTTCTAAAACCTATTGATACGGATGACCTTAGAGAAACTATCGTAAAAATCAGGAAACATAATGCCAAAAATTTTACGGCAGAGCGATTGGAAAGGTTATTATTAAATTTCAACTCCAACGCAAAGCACAAAAAAATAACTTTTAATACAGATGGGAAGTTAGTTTTTCTAGATAGCGATGAAATTTTATATGCCGAGTCTGATGGAAATTATAGTACCATTTTTTTAGCCGATGGCCACAAGATTGTACTTACCAAAAAACTCAAAGAGGTAAATGAGCTCTTACCAGCAGATTCTTTTTTTAGAATTCACAATTCATATATTATCAACCTTACTAAAATAAAAGAGTTTTTGAAAACCGATGGATATGTTATCTTGGAATCCAATCATAAGATTCCCGTTTCCAGACAGAAAAAATCAGATTTTTTGGATATGCTCTAACCTAATTAATGAGTCCGAATCTCAAAAATAAAAAGTCCTACATCTTCAGACACCTAATCCTTTTGGGCAAATTGTTTATACTTTTATTTAGCTTTTTTTATCCAGCTAAAGTTAATGCCCAAACCATACCCGCATCTTTTAAAAAAACGGTTGACAGCCTTATAACTTTAGCTCCAACCAACTATTTAGATATCCACTCAGTGATGCGAAAATATAAGACGGACACCCTTCTTATGCGTTATTTCTCTGCGGCTTCGCTAAACAAAGAATACACTTCAGGTCAAATTTATTCTTATAACGAACTAGGCAGGGCTTACCGAAATAAATCTCAGTACGTACAAGCGGTTGAATTGCATAAAAAAGCCTTGCAAATTGCCAGTAAAACCAACCATATTGAGTTTAAAGTGGCTAGCTTAAATGATCTAGGCGTCGTTTACCGTAGAATATCTTCCATACGAAAAGCAATGGATTATAACCAACAGGCAATAGAGCTTGCTGAGACCGTTAAAAAGGAGAATCGGTCCAAGAATCTACAAAAAAGTATTAACGTATCTCTAAATTCCATTGGTAACCTATATAGTAGGCTTAACCAATATAATCAGGCTATAGATTATTTTAAACGGTCCTTGGTTTTGGAAACCGAACTTGGCAATACCTTGGGCATGGCAATTAATTATGGAAATATAGGAAAATGCCAAGAATCCTTAGGTGAATTAGACGAGGCATTAGAAAATTACCGAACGTCGTTAGCCTATAATGAGCAAATTAATGACGATACAGGCCTGGTTATTTGCAAAACAAACATAGCAAGCGTGTACCTAAAGAAAGGCCGTATAAACGAGGCCGAGAAACTTTTGTTACCAACACTGCCTACTGCTAAAAGAATAGGTGACGGCTTTCTTGTATCTCCTATATATATCAATCTCGGCTGGGGAAAGATGGTAAATGGAGACTATGCAGATGCCAAAAAGAATATTTTAGAAGGACTCCGTGTGGCTGAAAAATTTAATATTAGAAACGAAGCCGCTCGGGCAAGTAACTTATTGACAGACCTATACCAGGAAACTGGTGATTATAAAAAAGCACTTGAATACAATATAAAAGCAACAGAACTTGAAAAAGAAATCGTAAATGAAAATACCGTTCGCTACGTAAACGATATTACCTATAGGTATGATTCTGAGAAGAAAAATAGCGAAATTCAGATTTTGGCCAAAGAGAAGGAGGCGGTTCAAACGAAACTCCGTAATAGTTACACAACGCTTCTCATTGGCAGTATTGCCCTAGCATTGTTAGCGGGTATTTTTTACATCCTCTATAGACAATATCAGCTTAAAAATGAAAAAAAGGTATTGACTTTGGAACAAAGCATGCTACGTAGCCAAATGAATCCTCATTTTTTATTCAACTCACTCAATTCCATAAAGTTATATATCATAAATAACGAACAGAAGAATGCTGTTCACTATCTAAACAAATTCTCAAAATTGGTGCGGAAGATTCTAGAATCCTCATCGATGCGAGAAATTCCCTTGGCCGAAGAGTTAGAGACTGTAGATCTCTATATGAATATAGAAAACATCCGTTTTTCGAACGAGATAGATTTTAAAATTCGTGTGGATAAAAATATAGATACTCACACCGTAAAAATTCCTTCATTAATTTTACAACCATTCCTTGAGAATGCTATCTGGCATGGACTCTCTCCAAAAAAAGGTGAGAAAATCATTGACCTTCATATTTCAAAAGACAAACAAGATTTTATCCACATTGCCATATCAGATAATGGTGTCGGAAGGGTTATGGCCGATAAAATAAAAAGAAACAAAGTCTTAAAACGGAAGTCTGTAGGTATTGATATTACAAAAGAAAGACTTGCCAACTTTTCCAAAGACCTTCAAAATACTTTTGATGTGGAAATTGTGGATTTATATGATGAAAATCAAGAACCTTTGGGAACCAAGGTAATACTTCACATCCCTACTGTTTAGTATGCTCTATGGCTACTTGTTCTAATTCTTTGTACCAAGCTTCACCAAACTTCCGTATCAGTGCTTCCTTTACAAACTTATATATTGGCACTTTAAGTTCATCCCCCAAAGCACAGGCAGGATCACAAATGCTCCATTTATGGTAGTTAACAGCAGTAAGTTCTGTATACTCTCGTATACGAACAGGGTAGAGGTGGCATGAAACAGGTTTCTTCCACTTTACGGCACCTTGGTTATAGGCCTCTTCAATACCGCATTTTGCAGTTCCATTGTCAGAAAAAATAACATAAGCACACTCACTATTGTTTACTAATGGGGTTTCCCATTCCCCATCATCTCCCTTAACGAAAGCTCCTTGCTCCTCAATAGCATCAATACCTTCTTTTCTCAAGAAAGGTTTTACTTTACTATAGATATCTACAATAATCTCAGTTTCCTCTTCTTCTAATGGTGCTCCAGCATTTCCATCTATACAGCATTGGCCTTTGCAAGCCGTAATATTGCAGACAAAATCCTTTTCGATAATTTCTTCTGATACTATGGTATTACCTAATTGAAACATACTGCGGGTTTAGAACCGCAAAGATACTTTTTAAAGAGGATTTTTACCCGTAAATTAATTACATATCTATGCTTTCTATCGGTTTAATTAAATGTAATTTTGCGAAAAATTTTAAGGTATGGACATACAATTCGATTTACGGGAGATTGCGACCGCTACTATGGTACTCTTTGCGGTTATTGATATTTTAGGAAGTATTCCAATAATTATAGGCTTACGGAAAAAAGTAGGGCATATAGAGTCCGAAAAGGCTTCTTTTGTTTCATTGGTTATTATGATTGCCTTTCTTTTTGTTGGTCAAAAAATACTAAAGCTAATTGGTATAGATGTATATTCCTTTGCTGTTGCAGGGTCTTTCATTCTCTTTTTTCTTGCTTTAGAGATGATATTGGGGATTACTCTTTATAAAGAGGATGAGCCAGAAAGTGCCTCTATAGTTCCTATTGCCTTCCCATTAATTGCGGGTGCAGGTACACTAACAGCGTTACTTTCATTAAGAGCTGAATTTCGCGTAGAAAATATTATTGTTGCCATCACCTTAAACACTATTTTTGTATATCTAGTTCTAAAATCCTCAAGAAGGATAGAGAAAGTACTAGGTAAAAATGGACTTAACGTTATAAGAAAGGTTTTTGGGGTTATTCTATTGGCCATTGCAGTAAAACTATTCGCAGCGAACGCTAACGAGTTATTCTAGTAGAATCAACAGGCTATATACTCCATTTTTCAAACCTGTAAAAAACATTAAAATGAATAAGACACTAACTATTATCATAGTCATAGCAGCCATTGCACTTATAGCTTATAATGTAACGATGATTGATTTTGAGAACCCTTTTAATGGAGATAGCACTATTGCCTTAATTGGTATTGTAGCTTCACTTTGTGCTATAATGCTCATTTTAATTTTTAGAACAAGTAAAAAAATACAGAAAAAAGTAGAGCAACGTAGTTAGTTGTTGCTTTCTATAGCTTCAGCTTCTTCTTGCTCCAAAACTGGGTTGTCTAACTTTAGCACCTCCTGTAACATTTTATCTTCGGCGCTTTTTATTTGGGCATGTACATTGGCTCCAAACAACTGTTCTGACAGTGCAGCTTTTAGATAAAGCTTAATACTATTCTCATATTCATAGAAATTCATTCTTAGATTTCTTTGAACCGAATATTCCACAAATTTTTCAAAAAGAATATCGTCTACTTTAAAATCTGTAATGAACTCTTTCTTTGTGTACGAATTGTAACGTTTTCTATCATCATCTAAATGTTCAAAAATAAAGTAGGAAAGCCATCCAAAACTATCCATGCTTTCCACAGCTTCTTCCTCGTTTGAACCTATTGGAACAAACACATCTGGGATAATTCCGCCTCCACCGTAAACTACTTTACCTTTAGGTGTTGTGAATTTCAAGGAATCGGCCACTTTTATACTATCTACAGTAACTAATTCCCCACTATGATATCTATCCGTGAACGTTTTGTAGTAATCTTCATTTCCGTTTTCATATGACTTCTGAATACTTCTACCTGTAGGTGTATAATACCTAGAAACTGTAAGCCGTATTGCAGAACCATCTCCTAATTCCATCTCGCGTTGCACTAAACCCTTACCAAATGAACGACGACCAACTATAGTACCAATGTCATTATCTTGTAAAGCACCTGCTATTATTTCACTTGCAGATGCAGACCTTTCATTGATTAATACATAAATAGGTTTATCCTCAAACTTCCCTTTTGAGGTAGCATATATTTTATTGATGTTTCCTTTTTTGTTTTTGGTAAACAAAATAAGTTTACCATCTTTAAGGAACTCATCTGCCATTTGCTCGGCAACACCTAAATAACCTCCGGGATTATCTCTTAAGTCTAAAGTTAACTTCGTGGCACCTTGCTTGGTCAATTCTGATAATGCCGATTTGAATTCCTTGTATGTAGATTCTGCAAAACGATTCACCTTAATATAGGCCATATCATCCGTTAACATATAGTATGCCTCTACGCTTTTAATAGGTACAATATCTCTTTTTACACTGACCGTGAATGTTTTATTTTCTGATTTTCTAAAGACTTTCAATTTTACAGCACTACCTTTTTCTCCTTTCAGCTTGCCAACAATATCTTGACTAGCTAGGTCTTTGCCATATAAAGTGTCTTTATTGGCCATCAGAATACGGTCTCCTGCTTTTATTCCTTTTAAATAGCTAGGGCCATTAGGAACTGTTCTAATTACTGAAATAGTGTCTTTATACGGGTAAAAGTTAATACCAATCCCTACAAAATCACCCTTCATGTTTTCCGAAACCCGGTCCATTTCGTTTTTAGGAATATAAACGGAATGTGGGTCTAATTTCTCAAGAATCTGATTAACGGTTACATCTACAATGCTATCCGTATCAATATCATCTACATACTCATAATCTATATAATCTATGAGTCTATTGAGTTTGTCTTTTTTAGAGTTGGTAGTAAAGAGTTTTTCAGGGGAGTCTGCAAAATGCAGTTTCCCTCCAACAAAAATACCTAGCGCAAGTGCTGCAGCTATTACAGTAGGCCATATGTAGTTTTGTTGTTTTTTCATAATTATTTTTACTCGTCTACCGTAGATTCAATTTCCGGTAAATGCACTAATTCTATATCGGCACGTTCTAGAAACTGTAATCCAGAATCGTCCTTGTAAGCTCTTTTATATACTACTCGTTTTATACCTGACTGATGTATTAATTTACTGCATTCCCTACATGGAGAAAGCGTAATATAAAGTGTTGCTCCCTCACATGACTGGGTTGAAGAGGCTACTTTACTTATTGCATTTGCTTCTGCATGCAAAACATACCATTTGGTATACCCCTCATCGTCTTCGCAAATATTTTCAAAACCTGTTGGTGTACCATTGTACCCATCAGATATAATCATTCTATCTTTTACAATGATGGCACCAACCTGTTTACGTTGGCAATAGGATAGCTTACCCCACTCATCTGCCATGCGCAGATAGGCCTTATCGTATTTTTCTTGTTTTGACTTTTTCATGTAATGCGAAGATACAACAATAGACATATGTGCTAATTATCTTACCTGCAATACAACTAAGATACCTGCTTTAAAAAAGCCCAACAATAATTAGGGGTTAATTTTAAGTGAAAATAAATTAGTTACTAAAGCGGAAACGTATGAATAAGCATTGGTATTGTTAGAAGTATAATTAAAATTGACGTAATTACGACGAACAGCGCTTTCTTTACTTTCGTAGCTGCAATTAGAGCCCAACTCACCGATAAAACGGACAAAACTATGGCGACTTGCGAAATTTCAATACCTGTAGCAAAACCAAGAAGAGGAACTAATTTATTATCCTCTTCGGCCATTAGCATTCTAAAGTAATTGCTAAAACCGAAACCGTGAATGAGACCAAAAACTAGTGTGGCCAGCACATGACCCTGCATATTTTGAGTAGTTGCCGTTTTACGCATGTATACAAAATTAAAGATAGCCGTCATCATTATAGTTACGGGAATCAAAAATTCAATAAGGCTAACATCTACCGTTACTGCACCATAGGCACTCAAGGCAAGTGATAAGCAGTGTGCAATTGTAAACACAGTAGCTAATACAACTACTTTTTTCCAAGTCTTAAAAGAAAAGGGAATGGCCAATGCCGCTAAAAAAAGAATATGGTCATATGCACTGAAATCCAGCACATGCTCCAAACCCATCTGTATATAGAAAAAGAATTCTTGCATTTTCAAACTTCATTAAGGCGATGAAAGAACCAAAATACTTTCACAAACCTCTTTCAGACTGAATTTCTTCGTACGCCTTTTGCACTTCCTTAAATTTTTCCTCGGCACCCTTCTTAATAGCCTCGTTTTCTGTGTTCACACGGTCTGGGTGATATTTCTTGGCCATAGTACGGTAGGCTTTTTTTACCTCGTCATTACTCGCCGATTTTTCTATCTCCAAAATTTTGTACGCATTGTTCACAGATTTGATGAACATGGCCATAATACTTTCAAAGTCTCTAAGACTCACCCGCAAATAACCTGCAATCTCACGGATTTTTTGAATCTCCGGAGTACTTACAGAACCATCTGCCTGAGCTATACCAAATAAAAAGTGAAGCAACTGTAAACGAACTTCATACCTAGTACGCTGATTTAAAAACGTACAGATACGCTGGGCAGAAATCTCATGCTTTTTATTGATTTCATTAAATGTCCTGAATATGGCATTAGCCTTGTCCTTACCATAAGTGCTAACAAAATATTGCCGCACATAATCCATTTCACGTTGGCTTACCGTACCATCTGCCTTAATTACTATAGAACATAAAGACAGTAAATTCAGCTCAAAATCTGCCGGCGTTACTTTCTGACGCGTCATATCACCAAAAACAGACTGTGCTCCACCCCCACCACTAATCTTAAGACCATCAATAAAGCTACCGATAAGGTATCCCAAAATTGCTCCTGGAAACCTAAAAAAATAATACCCTGCGATGGCCGCGAACCATTTAATCATGCCTTTTCTAAATTTGGGCAAAGATATTAAAAGCGACAAGAACTAAGCTTCTAAAAAAACAGAGAGACAACTAAAAAACAATTGTTGGTAAATACAGCCATCTACAGCAGCAATTTTAGACTTTTCGCTAACGAAAAGTTAAGTCTATCAACTAAACGCG
Organism: Zobellia nedashkovskayae; assembly: GCF_015330125.1. Taxonomy (NCBI): domain Bacteria; kingdom Pseudomonadati; phylum Bacteroidota; class Flavobacteriia; order Flavobacteriales; family Flavobacteriaceae; genus Zobellia; species Zobellia nedashkovskayae. The sequence continues at coordinate 1,230,756 of NZ_JADDXR010000002.1, forward strand.
ACAAATTAAGTATCTTTGATAACTATCATAAAATATAAAAATATGTATCCCGCAGAATTGGTAAAACCTATGAGACAAGACTTGGCATCAGCTGGGTTTGAAGAATTACATACATCAGAAGCAGTCGAAAATGCAATCAAAAAAGAAGGTACTACCTTAGTTGTAGTAAACTCTGTTTGTGGTTGTGCAGCGGCAAACGCTAGACCTGCGGCAAAATTAAGTTTACACAACGCTAAAAAACCTGACCATATCGTTACGGTTTTTGCCGGTGTTGACATTGAGGCCGTAAATACAGCAAGAAACCTAATGATTCCTTTTCCTCCATCATCGCCAAGTATGGCTCTTTTTAAAGATGGCGAATTGGTTCATATGATTGAGCGTCACCACATTGAAGGTAGACCGGCAGAATTGATTGCTGAAAACCTTGTTGGTGCTTACGAGGAGTTCTGCTAGAAGTGTTTAAACACTTCTCTTTATAAGAGAGTATAAAAGAATACAAAAAACCGCTTCCCTCTGAAGCGGTTTTTTATTTTTGTACCATGCAAAAACTATTGGCATACCCACTTACTTTCATTTACATAATTTTCTTTGGATTATGTCTATTGATATATCACCCTATTCAATGGGTTTGTTTTAATATTTTTGGGTATGATGCCCATAGGATGAGCGTAGCCCTCCTTAATCTTTCCCTTATGCGGTGCACGCATATATTGGGAACTACCTATGAGTTTAATAACCCGTATGACATTCCAACAGATAGGCCATTAATCATCGTACCCAATCACCAGAGCATGCATGACATACCCCCTATTGTTTGGTTCATGCGTAAACACCAGCCAAAATTTGTTAGTAAAAAAGAACTTGGTAAAGGCATACCCAGCGTTTCGTATAACCTACGTCACGGAGGTTCTGTTCTTATTGACAGAAACGATAGCAGACAGGCCCTATCCGAAATTGCAAAACTTGGGCGGTATATAGAAAAGCATAAAAGAAGTGCAGTAATATTCCCTGAAGGAACCCGAAGCCGCACCGGCCATCCAAAACCGTTCAAGGCCACAGGACTTAAGCTTCTTATGAAAAATGCACCTTCCGCCTTGGTAGTTCCCATAAGTATCAATAACTCATGGAAAATGCTCAAATACGGGAAATTCCCAAATGGCATTGGTAACCATATTACCTTTCAAGTACACGAGCCTATTGAAGTTAACTCCAATTTTGATTCTGTTTTAGCTGAGACCGAACAAAAGGTTAACTCAGGTATCACCTCTTTCAAATCAACATAATGACAGACACCGAAATAGTAGAGCAGACCATTGCTTTTGTAAAAGAAACTTTAAAAGGAGCCGAAGGAGGACACGATTGGTTTCATATAGAACGCGTTTTTAAAAATACACTGCTTATCGCCAAAGAAGAAAAAGTAGATATATTAGTAGTTAGTCTTGGTGCGCTATTACATGATATAGCAGATGCAAAATTCAATAATGGCGATGAGACCGTTGGACCCAAACTCGCACAAAATTTTTTGGACGATTTAAAGGTGAACGAAGAGACAATTAACCACGTCATTAAGATTATTGAAAATATCTCCTTTAAAAATTCCCTTGAAAAAACTGAGGAGAAGTTTTCTTCTTTAGAATTAGAAGTCGTTCAAGATGCAGACCGGCTAGATGCTTTAGGCGCCATAGGTATTGCCAGAGCCTTTAATTACGGAGGGTTTAAAAATAGAGAGCTCTATAACCCTGAGATTGCGCCAAATTTAAAAATGAGCAAAGCGGAATATAAAAAATCCAGCGCTCCTACGCTTAATCACTTTTATGAAAAACTGCTTTTACTAAAGGATAAATTGAATACCAAAACTGGCACAAAGTTGGCCGAAGAACGCCACCAATATATGGAAGATTTCCTCAAACAGTTTTACAAAGAATGGGACCCACTAGTGTCAAACACAGGGTTCACACCTTAACCTATTAAAAATCACCTCCGCGACCTCACTTTTTTTTGTACCTTCAAGTTCAGAACCTAAATCCAATTTTTGAAGATGCAAAGAAGAAAATTTATCAAGAATACTGCAGCGGCCTCCGCCGTATTTTCCATCGTACCAAGTTTTGTTATGGGTAAGAACCATGTTGCACCTAGCGATACCCTTTATGTAGGCGCTTTTGGTATTGGCGGTCGTGGATCGGGAGTTATGCAGGGGCTAGACGGAACCGGCAAAGTAAAATTTGTAACACTCTGTGATGTTGATGACAGAAGAGCGGCCGACACTTATAAAAAATATCCGAAGGCAAAAAGATACAAGGATTATAGAAAGGTCTATGATAAGCACCTCAGCGAAATAGATGCGATTATGGTGGCAACACCAGATCATATGCATGCTTCTATTGCACTGCCTTTTATGCGTGAAAAAAAACATGCCTATGTTGAAAAGCCGTTGACGCATAATATCAACGAAGCACGTATGATGACCCAAGTTGCCAAAGAGCATGGCATTGTAACTCAAATGGGGAACCAAGGCGCTTCTAGTGATGGTAGCCGTGAGGCAAAAGAATGGATAGATTCCGGTATTATCGGAAAAGTATATAAAGTAGATTGCTGGACGAACCGTCCGGTCTGGCCACAAGGTGTTCCAGCGCCTACGGAGAAACAACCTATTCCCAAAGGTCTTGATTGGGACCTATGGTTAGGTGTTGCTGCACAACGGGATTACAATGAGGCCTATCTTCCTTTTAAATGGAGAGGTTTCTGGGATTTTGGAACTGGAGCCCTTGGTGACATGGGATGCCATATTATGGAAACTCCTTTTAGCGTACTTAATTTAGGATATCCTACAGAAGCTGAAGCTAGTTGTACTACCAATTGGGTGGGCGATTTTGTGGAAGCTGATTACAGTGAATCATGCCCTGCATCTTCTATCGTACGTTTAAAATTCAATACAGAGCAACATGGTGATATTGCACTAAACTGGTATGACGGTGGACTTATGCCTGATTTACCGGATGAATTGGCAGATGGCGAAACTATTGGTGATGGTGGAGGCGGTTCTGTATTTTATGGAACCAAAGGTATTTTAGTTACAGATACCTACTCACGAAATGCAAGATTGCTACCAAGCCAAAACATGGATATGTTTAAAGCGCCTGCGCCTTATTTAGGTAGAATTGATGGTGATGTAGATGGACACCAGAGAAATTTTGTAGAAGGTTGCTTAAACGGTACTGAGACCTCATCAGACTTTAAAAAATCAGGGCCATTAACAGAAGCTGTATTAATGGGCAACTTGGCCATTAAAGCGTTTCAGTACAAAAAACTGAAAGACGGTAAAAAAATAGGGGACTGGGATCCTTTTGAATACCCTGGAAGAAGAAAAATTCTTTGGGATGGCGCCAATATGAATGTTACCAACTGGGACCTTGCCAACGAATGGGTTAAAGGGAAGTACCGTAAAGGGTGGGAATTGAAATAAAGAAAGGCTGTAAGAAATTGTAGTAATGCCTTCTTCTTAAATTTAACATTAAATGGGCGAAACCAAACTATTAGATTCGATTATACAAAAATTAAATTTACTTTTTTGCAAGAAAATTATTGATGATAACGCTGAAAATGAAGTTATTAACTTAAGATTCTGCTAATAAATAAGCAGTAGATAAACGCTAAAAAATAGAAAGTCAAAATAGAAAACATAAAATGAGCGCAATAGAGAACCTATTAAAAGATAA